>CAXTSS010000001.1:0-528354 GCA_964247075.1 uncultured Rhizobacter sp.
CAGCGCGCATCCACTTCTGACTCGTCGCGTCTGTTTGAGCAGAGAGAGCGCAGCGGACGCCGCGAGTTCAGCAACGTGGCCATGAGCCCGAGCATCGCAGGGCAGTCGGAGCGCAGCGCAGACCGCCCCAGCGAAGCGCGGAAGCCTGCCCGGACGCGCCTTTGCCGCTCAGATCCGATCGACCCGAACTGCGTGGACTCAACCCGTACCGGGCGCCCGGTGCACCTCCGGCCCGGTCTCGCGGATGAAATCGTCGAGCTTGTCGCACCATTGCGCCGACGCGCGCTCGAGTTCGTCCAGCGAGAGCACCGCAATGCCGGCATCGGCGAGCATCTTGTCCGCTGCGCCGTTCAACGCCACCTGGTGCGACTTCTTCTCGAGGAAGACGACGCGCGCGATGCCGACCTGGATGATCGACTGCACGCAGCGCGGGCAAGGGAACTGCGTTGCGTAGATCGTGCTCCCCGTCAGCGGCAGCACGACACAGTTGAGGATCGCGTTCACCTCGGCATGCACGATGTAGCTGTGGCGCGACTGCAGCGGATCGCTGTCGATGTCGGCCCAGTAGGAAGGGTCTTCGTCGTCGCAGCCCCGCGGCAGCCCGTTGTAGCCCACGCCGAGGATCTTGTTGTCCGCGCTCGCGATGCAGGCGCCGTTGCGCTTGCGGGCATCCTTGGAGCGTGCCGCGGCGAGCAGCGCCACGCCCATGAACATCGAATGCCAATGGATGAGGGGGGTGTTTTGCATGGGGGATGGGGGCGGCGTTGCGGCAGTCTAGCGTCCCCGCCCGCGGCCTTTGCGGAAGATGCACGCTTGGCGGGAGCGCGATGACCCCACCCCTTGCTCTCGGCTGGCAGCGCACCTGCGGAATCGCTAACATTGAGCATCATCGGCCACTACTCCATCGGAGACCGACCATGCGCGCTGCCACCGACCTGCTGAGCCGGTATGCCGAGTACCACCGGGACCAGCGCAACATCGCGAGCCACGTCGTCGGCGTGCCGATGATCGTGTTTGCGCTCGGCGTGCTGTTCGCACGGCCCGCATTCGCACTGGCCCATCTGGCGCTCAGCCCGGCCTGGATCGTCTTCGCGCTCTGCGCCGGTTGGTACCTCACCCGTGGCAGCCTCGTGCTCGGCGCCACCGTCACCGCCGGCACCGCCGCGTTGCTGCTGATCGCGCAGCAGCTCGCCTACAGCAGCGTGGCGGCGTGGCTGGGCTGGGGCGTGAGCCTGTTCGTGCTCGGCTGGGCGATCCAGCTCGCCGGCCACTGGTACGAAGGCCGCCGGCCTGCCTTCGCCGACGACCTCGTCAGCCTGCTGATCGGCCCGATGTTCATCGCCGCCGAGGCGCTGTTCATGCTGGGCTGGAACAAGCCGTTGCTGGCCGAGATCGAGCGTCGCGCCGGCCCGACGACCCTGCGCGATCTGGCGCGCATCGCCTGAGCGCCGCTGCTCCACCCGTGCACCCCTTCGACGCCGCCGTCGCGCTGACGCCGACGCGCGAGAACGGCTTCCGCGGCGCCACGACCCCCGCCTACGCGAATATGGTCGGGCCGTTCGGCGGCACGACCGGCGCCGTGCTGCTGAACGCAGCGCTGCTGCACCCGGCGCGGCTCGGCGACCCGGTGGCGCTGACCGTCAACTTCGCGAGCGCCGTCGCCGACGGCGAGTTCGAGATCGAGGCGCGGGCGATTCGCACCAATCGCTCGACGCAGCACTGGCTCCTCCAGCTCACCCAGGCCGGCGAGATCGCGGCCACCGCGACCGCCGTGTTCGCCGTGCGCCGTGACACCTGGTCTGCGCCAGAGGCCATCGCACCACCCGACGTGCCGTCGGCAGACGCGCTGGCGCAGGCCGGCCGCATCGCGCCGCTGGCCTGGGTGAACCGCTACGACATGCGCTTCGCGGCCGGCGACATGCCGGATCGGTTCGACGGCGAGGAACAGTCGGATTCGAAGAGCGCCGTGTGGGTTCGCGACGAGCCGCCGCGGCCGCTCGACTTCGCCTCGCTCGCCGCGCTCTGCGACACGTTCTTCCCGCGCATCTTCATCCGCCGCCGCAAGCGGGTGCCGATCGGCACGGTGTCGCTCACGACCTACTTCCATGCCGACGCCGCGATGCTTGCCGCGCAGAGCGATCGCCATGTGCTCGGCACGGCGCGCGCGCTCAACTTCCGCAACGGCTACTTCGACCAGACCGCCGAGGTCTGGAGCGATGCGGGGCAACTGCTGGCCAGCACGCACCAGATCGTTTATTTCCGCGAATAGGCGAAGCGCTCGCCGCTGGCGAGCAAGAAGTCGACGACTGCCTGCGCGTCGTTGAGATCGAGCAGCGGCAGCGCGGTCGGCTCGGGCAGCAGCGTGACGCTGTCGGTGCAGATCGCGACGACCTGCGGGTCGATTGGATACTGCACCGCGTGGCCGGTGGATGCGCGCCAGACTTCGATCTTGGGCAGCGTCGCGCGCTTGAAGCCCTCGACCAGCACCCAGTCGCAGGGGCTCAGCTCGGCGATCAGGTCGTGCACGGTCGGATCGGCCTCGCGCTCGAACTCGCGGATCTTCGCGAGCCGCCGGTTCGAGGCGATCACGACCTCGAACGCGCCCGCCTGGCGGTGCCGCCACGAGTCCTTGCCCTGCTGATCGATGTCGAACGCATGGTGCGCGTGCTTCACGACCGAGACGCGCTGGCCGGCGAGCTTGAGGCGGGCGACGAGCTGCTCGACCAGGGTGGTCTTGCCCGAGCCGGAGTAGCCGCGAAATCCGATGACGTTCATGACCGAGTGTAGGCGCGGCTCCGATAATGGCACCGCCCCTGACTTCCACACCCGAGCCCGCGTGAGCGCATTTTCCGAGAGCTTCCAGACCGCCATCGCGCTCGTGCTCCAGGCTGACCCGGTGCTGCGGCGCACGGTGGCGCTCTCGCTCGCGGTCAGCGCGAGTGCCTGTGCGATCGCCGCCGGCCTCGGCCTCGCGGCCGGCGCGTGGCTCGCGGTCATCGCGTTCCCCGGCCGGCGCGTGCTGATCGCGGCGCTGAACACGCTGCTCGCGCTGCCCTCGGTCGTCGTCGGCCTGCTCGTGTACCTGCTGCTGTCGCGCAGCGGGCCGCTCGGTGCATGGGGCATCCTGTTCACGCCGGGTGCGATGGTGATCGCGCAGACCGTGCTGGTGCTGCCGGTGATCGCCGCGCTGTCGCGCCAGCTCGTCGCCGACAGCCTGCGTGACGGCGGCGACCAGTTGCGCTCGATGGGCGCGCGGCCGTTCACCGCCGCATTGCTGATGCTGTTGCACGAGCGCTGGGCCGTCGCGACCATCCTGTTGACCGCGTTCGGCCGCGCGATCTCCGAGGTCGGCGCGGTGATGATCGTCGGCGGCAACATCGACGGCCTCACGCGCGTGATCACGACCACGATCGCGCTCGAAACCAGCAAGGGCGACTTGCCGCTCGCGCTCGGGCTCGGCCTGGTGCTGCTCGCGATCGTCGGCACGATCAATGCGCTGATCGGCCTCGCGCAGCGTGCGCAAGGCAGCACGCTGGCGGGAGCGCGCTGATGCCCATCCTCGCGCTCAACGATGTAGCCGTGCGCTTCGGCACGGTCACCGCGCTGCGCGACGTGGCGCTGCAGGTGCATCGCGGCGACTTCATCGCGCTGATCGGCGCCAACGGCTCGGGCAAGACGACGCTGCTGCAGGCGCTGCATGGTCTCGCGCCGCACACCGGCACGCGCCGCGTGGCCGACCGTGGCGCACGCCAGGTGATGGTGTTCCAGCGCCCGTTCGTGCTGCGGCTGTCGGTCTGGAACAACCTGCGGCTCGCGCTGTGGCTGGCGCGCGTGCCTGCGGCCGAACGCCACGAGCGCGCCACGCAGGCCCTGCAGCGCGCCGGCCTCACCGCGCTGCGCGACCGGCCCGCGCGCGCCTTGTCCGGCGGCCAGCAGCAGCGCCTCGCCCTGGCGCGCGCCTGGGCCGTGCGGCCCGATGTGCTGTTTCTCGACGAGCCCACCGCCAACCTCGACCCATCGGCGAAGAAGGAGATCGAGGCCATGCTCGCCGCGTTCGCGCACGAGGGCATGACACTGGTGATGAGCACGCACAATCTCGGTCAGGCCAAACGCCTCGCCACACGCGTGGTCTATCTCGACCAAGGCATGATCAAGGCCGATCTGCCGACCGCGCGCTTCTTCCATGAGCACCTCGACGAGCGCGCCGAACTGTTCCTCAAAGGAGACCTGAAGTGGGACGCATGACCAAGACCGCGCTGTTCGTGGCACTGATGTGGATGACCGCCCTCGCGGTCGCGCAGGAGCGCAGCATCGTGATGGCCTCGACCACCAGCACCGAGCAGTCGGGCCTGTTCGCGCACCTGCTGCCGGCGTTCAGGAAGGCGACCAGCATCGACGTGCGCGTGGTCGCGCAAGGCACCGGCCAGGCGCTTGACATGGGCCGGCGCGGCGACGCTGACGTGCTCTTCGTGCACGACCAGCCGGCCGAGGAGAAGTTCGTCGCCGAAGGCTTCGGCCTGCTGCGCCGCCCAGTGATGTACAACGATTTCGTGCTGATCGGCCCGGCCGCCGACCCGGCCGGCGTGAAGGGCAAGGACGTGGTCGCCGCGCTCGGCAAGCTCGCCGCGTCGCGGGCTGCGTTCGTCTCGCGCGGCGACAAGAGCGGCACGCACGCCGCCGAGCTGCGCTATTGGAAGAGCGCCGGCATGGACGACCCCTCGTTGAAGTCGCCCACGCGAGCGTTCGACTACCGCGCCTGCGGTTGCGGCATGGGCCCGGCGCTGAACATCGCGGCCAGCAGCGATGCCTACGTGCTCGCCGACCGCGGCACTTGGCTCGCGTTCAAGAACCCCGGTGCACTCGCGATCCTGGTCGAAGGCGACGCGCGGCTGTTCAACCAGTACGGCGTGATCGTCGTGAACCCGGCCAAGCACCCGCACACCAAGACCGCGCTGGCGCAGGCGTTCTCCGATTGGGTCGTCTCGGCCGACGGCCAGGCCGTGATCGCCGATTACAAGATCGGCGGCAAACAGCTGTTCTTCCCGAACGCGGACCGCTGAGCAGGACATGATCGACCGCGAGCACATCACCGGGCTCGTCCTCGCCGGCGGCCGCGGCAGCCGCATGGGTGGCGTCGACAAGGGCTTGCAGCTGCATGCCGGCACGCCGATGGCGCTGCACGCGCTGACGCGGCTTCAAGCCCAGGTCGGCATGACGATGATCAACGCCAACCGCAACCTCGAGGCCTATGCAGCCTTCGGCGCGCCGGTCTGGCCCGATGCCGACAGCGATTACTCGGGGCCGCTCTCCGGCTTCCTCGCCGGCCTGACGCACTGCGAGACGCCCTACCTCGTCACCGTGCCCTGCGACTCGCCGCTGTTCCCGCTCGACCTGGTGCAGCGCCTCGCCGCCGCGCTCGTCGAACACGACGCCGAGATCGCGATGGCCGCCACGCGCGAAGACGGCGCGCTGCAAGTGCAGCCGGTGTTCTGCCTGCTCAAGACCGAGCTGCGCGAGAGCCTGATCCGCTTCACGCAGAGCGGCCAGCGCAAGATCGACAAGTGGACGGCGCAGCACCGCTGCGTCGAGCTGACGTTCGACGACGCGCAGGCGTTCACGAACGCGAACACGCCGGACGAACTGCGACAGCTGCAAACACCATGACTACACCGCTGCCCCAGTCGCTGCAGGAGATCGCCTCCCGCGTCAGCGGCTACGACCCGAACGCGCTGCCGGTGGCGCAAGCTGCAGAGTTCATCGCGCGCCTCGTGCCCAAGGTGCAGGCGGTCGAGAAGCTCGCGCTGCGCAGCGCGCTCGGCCGCGTGCTCGCGCACCACGTCATCTCCACCATCGATGTGCCGGCACAGGACAACTCGGCGATGGACGGCTACGCGCTTCGCGGTGCCGAGCTCGCGGCCGATGCGCCCACCGTGCTGCGCGTCGCCGGCACCGGCTTCGCCGGGCAGACCGACATCGCCAGCGCGCGCGCCGGCGAGTGCGTGCGCATCATGACCGGCGCGGTGATGCCGGCCGGGCTCGACACCGTGATCCCGCAGGAGTTCGTGAAGCTGGTCAGCGACAAGGGCAGCGACCACGTCCACATCCCCGCCGGCGTGGTGCGCACCGGCGACAACCGCCGCCTCGCTGGCGAAGACCTCGCCCGCGGCGAGATCGCGTTGACGGCGGGCCGCGTGCTGCGCCCGGCCGACATCGGCATGCTCGCCTCGCTCGGCCAGGCCGAGGTGCTGGTGCGGCGGCGGCTGCGCGTCGCCTTCTTCTCGACCGGCGACGAGCTGCGCTCGATCGGCGAGCCGCTCGACGCCGGCTGCGTCTACGACAGCAACCGCTACACGCTGTGGGCGATGCTGCAGCGCCTCGGTGTGGTCGAGCTGATCGACATGGGCGTGGTGAAGGACGAGCCCGACGCACTGCGCGCCGCGTTCACCAGCGCCGCGCTCGATGCCGATGCGGTGATCACCTCGGGCGGCGTCAGCGTCGGCGAGGCCGACCACACCAAGCAGATCATGGCCGAGCTCGGCGACGTTCTCTTCTGGCGCATCGCGATGCGCCCCGGCCGGCCGATGGCGATCGGGCGCATCGCGACCGCAGGCCACAGCGCCATCCTGTTCGGCCTGCCCGGCAACCCGGTCGCGGTGATGGTCACCTTCTACGCGCTGGTGCGCGACGCGCTGCTCGCGATGAGCGGTGCGCAGGCACAACCGATGCCGCTGTTGCGCGCCGAGAGCATCGAGGGCATCCGCAAGAAGCCCGGCCGCACCGAGTACCAGCGCGGCATCGTCACGCGCGCGGCCGAGGGCGGCGAATGGCAGGTGCGCATCACCGGTTCGCAGGGCTCGGGCATTCTGCGCAGCATGAGCGAGGCGAACGGGCTGGTGGTGCTGCACCACGCGCAGGGGAATGTGGCGGCGGGCGAGCGGGTGGATGTGGTGCCGTTCGATGCGTTGATCTGAGGGACGCCGACCGAGCAGCAAGATCGCAAGCGCGATGACCTGTCGTGGGCCACGATCCGGGGATGCGCGCTTCACACAAGTTGATGATGTGCCCTCGCTCGAGCGCGCCGACAATTTGCCTTCACATCACTTGGGAGGCTCGGCATGATCTCGACCCTTGCACAACGTGCCGACGAACTGGCCAAGCGCGCTGAGCACGTCGGCATCGACTGGCGAGCCAAGACCAAGTTGCTGCCCCAGAACCACGTCGGGCTGTTGACGGCGGCGCTGGCGACGTTGCTTGGGATCGACATTCACCAGGCATTCGACCTCAAGCGAAGCCTGAACGATCTGATTCAGGAGAGTGGTGCGCGGCAAGAGCGACGCGGGCAGCACCTGGCTCGCATTGCGACGCAGGTCGCATCTCAACAATCGAAGGAGCAGCGCTGATGTCTCTCTACAGCTTTGCCGACTACGAAGTCATCGACATCTCCGGGGTCGCGTGGAATGGGCAGCAGTATGTCGGCGACTTCATCGTCATGCAGCACATGTCCAACATCTTCAACGCGGTGCGCGGCATCATCGTGATTTCGGCATCGGCGTACCCGGCCAACAACCTGACCGGCAGCGTCTCGCTCAACGGTACCAAGATCGCAGACCTGTCGTATGGCATCCGCGAATGGTCTCAGCACGCCAACTTTCCGACACCCGATACGCTGACCTTCGACTTCGATCCCGATCTGCTGCGCGACGGTCCGCCCGACTTGAACCGGGTGCAGATCGAGGTCACGAGCAACAGCTCGCTCATCATCGACAAGGTCGTGTGCCACTACCAGCACCGATTCAGTTGACGGCGGTCGCAAGAGGTTCGATCCAGCCCGCCAACGCATCACCTCCGGCGGCGTCAACGTCGGCGAAGCCGGCCGCACCAAGCAGATCATGGCCGAGCTCGGCGATGTGGTGTTCTGGCGCATCGTGATGAGACCCGGCCGACCGCTGCCCCTGCTGCGTGTCCAGAGCCTCGATGGCATCCGCAAGCAGCCCGACCCGACCGAGTACCAGCGCGGCATCGTGACGCGCGCCGCCGAGGGCCGTTCGCCGTCAGGAGCAGTCCGCGGTCGATGACTTCTTTGTGGCACCTCGATCGGTGCGCATGTGTCAGGGTGTCGCCACGCTATCCTTCGATCGTTCGCCGAAGCGCCCAGTCACCATCAGAGGTCGGCCGTGTCGACAATCAACCGCCAGTTGTTCTCGCGCGCCGCTTCTCGCCGCTTGCGCGACGTCGTGCTCTCCAGCGCCGACGATGTGCAAACCCATCGAGACAAACTCGCTCGCATCGTGCTGGACGAGATGTACCAGTTCGTCGGGCTGCTCGATGCGGACGGCTTGACGCTCGAAATCAATCGTGCCGCGCTGGAGGGCGCGGCGCTCCGGCTGGACGATGTGCGCGGCAAGCCCTTCTGGGAAGCGCGCTGGTGGGCGGTGTCGAAGGAGACGGTCGATTCGACACGCGAACTCGTCCAGCGCGCGGGACGCGGCGAGTTCGTACGTTGCGATGTCGAAGTGTTTGGCAAGGCCGCCGGCGAGGAGACGATCGTCATCGACTTCTCGGTGCTGCCCGTCAAGGACCAGGACGGCCGTATCGTGTTCCTGCTGGCCGAAGGCCGAAACATCACCGAGAAGAAGCGCGCCGAGGCTGAGATCGCGCGCAAGAACGAAGAGTTGCAGAACCTGCTCGACAAGTTGAGACAGGCAGACCAGCTCAAGAGCGACCTCTTTGCCAACATCAGCCACGAGCTGCGCACACCACTGGCGCTCATTCTCGGCCCGGCCGAAGTCATGCTCTCTGGCGCCGACAACCTCACCGAGCTGCAACGGCGCGATCTGAACGTCATCCATCGCAATGCGGCGACGCTTCTGGGCCACGTCAACGACCTGCTCGATCTCGCCAAGGTCGATGCCGGAAAGATGGTGGCGAGCTACGCCCACATCGACCTGGCGAACTCCCTGCGGCGCGTCGCCGAGCAGTTCCACGCGCTGGCGCCGCAGCGACAAGTGCTTTATGTGATCGCGATGCCCGAACGACTGGAAGCGGAGGTCGATCTGGGCAAGGTCGAACGTGTGCTGTTGAACCTGCTGTCCAACGCTTTCAAGTTCACGCCGGCCGGCGGGCGCATCCGCTGTGCCCTCGAAGCCGGCGCGCACGATTCGTTCGTGCTCAGCGTGCAGGACAGCGGCCCGGGGGTGCCTCCCGAAATGCGCCGTGCGGTCTTCGAGCGCTTCCGCCAGGCCGCCGGGGGCACGCGGCGGGACGTCGGCGGGACGGGGCTCGGCTTGGCGATCGCCAAGGAGTTCGTCGACTTGCACCTGGGAACCATCGTCGTGTCGGACGTGCCGGGCGGCGGTGCGCTGTTCCAGGTCGAGATGCCCCTGCGCGCCCCGAGCGGGGCCTACGTGCGTGACGTGGAGGCGCTCGCCTTGCCCGACCCACAGCCAACGCCGTGGATGGACGCCGTGGTCGGCCTTCCAGCGAGCGAAACGGACACGGGCGAAGCCGTCGCCCGAGACGACCGACCCAGCGTTCTCGTCGTGGAGGACAACACCGACATGCGGCGCTTCATCACGGACGTGCTCGCCGCCGACTACAACGTCGTCGGCGCCGCGGACGGTGCGCAGGCGCTCGCCCGCGCCCTGGCGGATCCGCCCGACCTCGTCATCACCGACCTGATGTTGCCCAAGCTCGGCGGCGACCAATTGGTCGCCGAGATGCGGTCCGTGCCCCATCTGATGGCCGTGCCCGTGCTGGTCCTGTCCGCGAAGGGCGACGAGGCACTGCGCGCGCGGCTGCTCGCCGAGTCGGTCCAGGACTACGTCACCAAGCCCTTCTCCGCCCATGAACTGCGCGCGCGGGCACACAACCTCGTCACCATGAAGCGTGCGCGCGATGCGCTTCAGCGTGAGCTGGCCAGCAAGAGCGAGGACTTGTCGGAACTGACGCGCGACCTCATCGCCAATCAGCGGGCCCTGCAGCGCAGCATGGAGGCGCTGCTGGAGTCGGAGCAACGATGGCGAGCGCTGTTCGAACACTCGCCGGTGGGCATCGGGTTGGTGGACGCCAGTGGGCAGATCCGCGCGACGAATCCGGCGTTTCAGAACATGCTGGGCTATTCGCGCGAGGAGATACGCAACTGCTCGTTGTTGAAGATCACGCCGGAAGAGGACCAGGCCACCATGCAGGCGAGGATCGCCCGGCTCGTCGCGGGCGAGGTCCAGGAATACCACCTGCAGCGGCGCTATCAACGAAAGGACGGGCGCGTCGTGTGGGCCAATACCAGCGTCTCTGTCATCCCTGCAACGCAGAGCACACCCCGCATGCTCGTGGTCGTCGCCGAGGACATCACCGACGGAAAACGGGCAGCCGAAGCACTGGCGAAAGCCCAGAACGAGCTTGCGCGCGTCGCGCGTGTGTCGACCCTGGGCGAACTCGCGGCATCGATCGCCCACGAGGTGAATCAACCGCTGGCAGCCGTTGTCACCAACGCCAACGCCTGCCTGCGCTGGCTGGACGCGCAGCCGCCCGATGCGGACGAGGCCGAGGCGGCCGTGCAGCGCATCGTCCGCGACGCCAACCGGGCGAGCGATGTGATCGCGCGAATTCGGGGCTTCTTTCGACGCGGTGAACTGGTGCCGACGCCGGTCGATGTCGAGGAAATCATCGACGAGGTGATCGGGTTGGTCCAGGCCGACGCGCGTGCGCAGAGCGTGTCGATTCGGCACACGCCGGTCCGTGGCCTGCCGGCGGTGCGGGTCGACCGCGTGCAACTGCAGCAGGTCATTCTCAATCTGGTAGTGAACGCTCTGGAGGCGATGGCCCCTGCGCAGGATGCGCCACGGATGCTGTACGTCAGCGCGTGCCGGCAGGCGACGAACGGCGCCGTGCAAGTCGACGTGCGCGATACCGGCGTGGGCATCGACCCGAAGGACCGCGAACACATCTTCGACGCCTTCCACACGACCAAGCCCGAAGGGATGGGAATGGGTCTGGCCATCAGCCGCTCGATCATCGACGCTCACGGTGGGCGCCTCTGGGTCACATCCAACGTGGACTGCGGTGTGACCTTCCATTTCACACTGCCCACGGCGCACACATGAACCCGATCGTCTTCGTCGTCGACGACGACCTCTCGGTGCGAGAGGCGCTGAGCAGCTTGATCCGCTCGGTCGGGCTGCGCGTGTTGACCTTCGCCTCGGCGCAGGAGTTCCTGGCCTTCGAGCGCCCCCTTGCCACGGCCTGCCTCGTGCTCGACGTGCGCATGCCGGGGCTGAACGGTCTGGAGTTGCAGCGCGAACTCTCTCTCGGGGATCGGCCGTTGCCCATCATCTTCATCACCGGGCACGGCGACATTCCGATGACGGTGCGGGCCATGAAGGCCGGTGCCGTGGACTTCCTCTCCAAGCCGTTTCGCGAGCAGGACCTGCTCGACGCGATTGCGCACTCGCTCGAGCGCGACGGTGCAGCGCGGCAGCAGCGTGCCGAGCTGGCCGAGATACAGGCCCGCTACGACACCTTGACGTCGCGCGAGCGCGAGGTCATCGCCCTCGTCGTGCGCGGCATGCGCAACAAGCAGACGGCCGCCGAGCTCGGCATCACCGAGGTCACCGTCAAGGTTCATCGACACAACATCATGGAAAAGATGGGCGCGCGCTCGCTGCCGGGCCTGACCGGCATGGTCGATCGGCTGCAACTGTCGGAAAGTGGCGGCAGGCGCGCGTGAGTCGCACCGGGACGTGTCGATCTAAACCAAAGTTCAATGGCGCACCGGACTAGGTGCAATGGCGTGGCCCTGACTGCCTTCCTATCCTTCGTCCCTGCCAGCCCGGCCCCACGGGCTCGGGCCGAAGAACACCAGGAGACATCAGCATGGCGTTACTCGAACGCGCGGATTGGTACGACCTTGCCCGTGCCACCAACTGGACACCGACCTACGTGGCCGAGTCCGAGCTCTTTCCCGACGTCATGACCGGGGCGATGGGCGTGCCCATGGCCAGCTGGGAGGGCTACGACGAACCCTACAAGACGTCCTACTCCGAGTACGTCCGTCTCCAGCGCGAGAAGGACGCCGGCGCCTATTCGGTCAAGGCCGCTCTCGAGCGCAGCCGCATGTTCGAGGAGGCCGACCCGGGATGGCTCTCGATCCTGAAGTCGCACTACGGCGCCATCGCGCTCGGCGAGTACGCGGCGATGAGCGCCGAGGCGCGAATGACCCGATTCGGTCGCGCGCCGGGCATGCGCAACATGTCCACCTTCGGCATGCTCGACGAGAACCGGCACGCCCAGCTGCAGTTGTACTTCCCGCACGACTACTGCCCCAAGGACCGGCAGTTCGACTGGGCGCACAAGGCGTATCACACGAACGAGTGGGGCGCGATCGCTGCGCGTCATGCCTTCGACGACCTGTTCCTCGGCCGCAGCGCGGTCGAGATCGCGGTCATGCTGACCTTCGCCTTCGAGACCGGCTTCACCAACATGCAGTTTCTCGGCCTGGCGGCCGATGCCGCCGAGGCCGGTGACTTCACCTTCTCGAGCCTGATCTCCAGCATCCAGACCGATGAATCCCGCCACGCCCAAATCGGCGGGCCGGCATTGCAGATCCTGATCGCGAACGGGCGCAAGGAACAGGCCCAGAAGCTGGTCGACGTCGCCATCGCTCGTGCCTGGCGCTTGTTCAGCCTGCTCACGGGAACGGCAATGGACTATGCGACGCCGCTGCAGCACCGCAAGCAGTCGTTCAAGGAGTTCATGCGCGAGTGGATCGTCGGGCAGTTCGAGCGTTCGCTGCTCGACCTCGGCCTCGACCTGCCGTGGTACTGGGACCAGATGGTCAATGAGTTCGACTACCAGCACCACGCCTACCAGTTGGGCATCTGGTTCTGGCGGCCGACGCTGTGGTGGAACCCCGCCGCCGGCGTGACGCCGGACTGCCGCGACTGGCTGGAGGAAAAGTACCCTGGCTGGAACGACACCTTCGGCCAATGCTGGGACGTCATCATCGACAACCTGGTGGCTGGCCGGCCGGAACTGACTGTGCCCGAGACACTGCCGATCGTCTGCAACATGAGCCAGATTCCGATCTGCGCGATACCCGGCAAGGGCTGGAACGTCAAGGACTATCCGCTCGACTTCAAGGGCCGCACCTACCACTTCAATTCCGAGATCGACCGCTGGGTCTTTCAGCAGGATCCGGCGCGCTACCGCGACCACCTGACCCTGGTCGACCGCTTCCTTGCCGGCCACATTCAACCGCCCAACCTGATGGGGGCGCTGAAGTACATGGGCCTCGCGCCGGGAGAAATCGGCGACGACGCGCACAACTATTCCTGGGTCGAGGTCTATCGCAATCTGCGGCAAGCGAAGCGCGCCGCCTGATCCGCCAACCCAGAGGCAAACGACATGGCACTGTTCCCCGTGATTTCCAATTTCCAGTACGACTTCGTGTTGCAACTCGTCGCGGTCGACACCGACAACTCGATGGACGAGGTGGCTGCGGCCGCTGCGCATCACTCGGTCGGCAGACGCGTCGCGCCCCAACCCGGCAAGGTGGTCCGCGTGCGTCGCCAGGGAGGCGATTCGTTCTACCCTCGCGAGGCCAAGCTGGGTGAAACCGACATCAAACCGATGGAGGCCCTCGAGTTCATCTTCTGCGATGACTGAGGCCACGATGACGTTTCAGAAGGTCGCCTCCACCGAAGACCTTTGGGAGGGCGAGATGACCGAAGTCGAGATCGGCGACCACGTGGTCGTGTTGATCTGGCCTGAGGGCGGCGAACTGAAGGCCTTCCAGGGCATGTGCCCGCACCAGGACATTCCGCTCGCCGAAGGAAAGTTCGACGGCAAGGTGCTGATGTGCCGCGCGCATCAATGGACCTTCGACGCCCGAAGCGGCGCAGGAATCAACCCGGGCAACTGCCGGCTCGCCGAATACCCCGTCAAGGTGGATGGGGACGACATCCTCGTCGCCGTCGAAGGCATCAAGCCCCTGTTCGCCTCCACCTGACATCGCAAGGAACACACCATGAGCAACGACAGGACCGCAGAGGCCTATCGCAACAACCGCGTCGGCCCCGTGCTGCGCGCCAGCGCCATCACGGCCGGAGTCATCGAAGCGGCGCAGGAGGACAACCCGGGCAAGGAGATTCGCGTCGACGACAAGCTGGCCTACGTGCGCATCGACACCGACGGCGAACTGATCCTGCGGCGCAAGACGCTGGAAGAGACGCTGGGACGGCCGTTCAAGATGTCCGAGCTCGAGGTCAACCTGGGCTCGTTCGCCGGCCGCATCGAGACCACCGAGGACTACGTCCGCTTCTACTACGAACTGACGCTCTGACTGGAGACAAGCATGACGCAAGCCGATGTCCTCAAGCCACTGAAGACCTGGAGCCACCTGGCCGGGCGGCGCCGCAAGCCGAGCGAGTACGAAATCGTCTCGACCAATCTGCACTTCAGCACCGACAACCCCGATGCGCCGTTCGAGCTCGACCCCAACTTCCCGATGGCGCGCTGGTACAAGGAGCATCGCAATGCATCGCCCATGGCGCACCCGGACTGGAACGCGTTTCGTGACCCGGACGAGATCGTCTACCGCACCTACAACATGCTGCAGGACGGACAGGAGACCTACGTCTTCGGCCTGCTGAGCCAGTTCTCCGAGCGTGGTCACGACAGCATGCTGGAGCGGCCCTGGGCCGCCACGCTGGCGCGCCTGTACAGCCCGGCGCGCTACCTGTTCCACACGTTGCAGATGGGTTCGGCCTACCTGACCCAGATGGCGCCGGCCTCCACGATCTCCAACTGCGCTGCGTACCAGACCGGCGACTCGCTGCGCTGGCTGACGCATACCGCCTACCGGACGAAGGAGCTGTCGCTGACGTTCGCCGACCTCGGCTTCGGCGTCAACGAACGCAGCCTGTGGGAAGAGCACCCGGCGTGGCAGGGCTGGCGCAAGCTCGTCGAGCAGGCGCTCGTCGCCTGGGACTGGGCCGAGGCTTTCGTGGCGATGAACCTGGTCGTGCGCCCCGCGGTCGAGGAGGCGGTCTTGCGCGCGCTCGGCCAGGCCGCTCGACACAACAACGACACGCTGCTGGGCATGCTGACCGATGCACAACTGCTGGACGCCGAACGGCACCGCCGCTGGGCCGCCGCGCTGGTGAAGATGGCGCAGGGCGAGGGCGCCAACGACAAGGTCATCAAAGGCTGGATCGCCAAGTGGGAGCCGCTGGCGGACGCGGCCATCGACAGCTATTGCGCGTCGCTGCCCGACGTGCCGAACGCCGCCGCCGAAGCCAAGGCGGCAACGCGCACGTTCCGCAGTTCGCTCGGCCTGTAGACCGACCCCGCAGGCGGCGGTCGATGCCTTTGGGCCATCGGATCCACATCGACGGCAGTCCGCTCAGCTTCGAGCAGGACGCGGCCGACACCGTGCTGCGCGCCGCGTTGCGGGCCGGCATCGGCTTCCCGTACGAATGCAATTCAGGCGGTTGCGGCACTTGCAGGTTCGACGTCGTTTCGGGTGGCGTGGACGTTCTCTGGGTCGATGCGCCAGGGCTGACCGAGCGCGATCGCCGCAAGGGCCGCCAGTTGGCATGTCAGTGCAGGGCGGCAGGTGAACTGACGATCCGGGTGCGCCCCAGCCATGAATATGCACCGCGTATCGCGCCGCGGCAGCGACGTGCGCGGTTGATCGGCCGCGACGACATCACGCACGACATCCGCGAGTTTCGTTTCGCGACCGACTCGCCGGCCGACTTCACGCCGGGGCAGTACGCCAGCCTGGTCTTAGGCGGTGTCGATGCACCACGGGGTTATTCCATGTCCAACCTGCCCAACGCGCACGGGCAGTGGGACTTCCAGATTCGGCGCGTACCTGGCGGACACGCCACTGCCGTTCTGTTCGACACGCTCGCCGTCGGTGATGTGGTCGAACTCGACGGGCCCTACGGCCTGGCGGGCCTGCGCGAAGACAGCCCGCGCGACATCGTCTGTGTTGCGGGCGGTTCGGGGCTCGCCCCGATGATCTCCATTGCACGCGGGGCGGCGGCGGCCGGCATGCTGGACACGCAGCGGTTGCACTTCTTCTATGGTGCCCGCACGCCGCGTGACGTCTGCGGCGAGACCTTTCTGCGGGATCTGCAGGGCTTCGGTTCGACGCTGCTGTTTCATCCCGTGGTGTCCGATGCGGCCAGCGCCGATGCGGCGGGCTGGTCGGGCGGTCGGGGTTTCGTGCACGAGGCCTTGCCCCGCCTGCTCGGCGACAGCCTGGTGCGACACGAGTTCTATTTCGCCGGGCCGCCCCCCATGACGCAGGCCATCCAGGAACTCCTGATGGGCACGCACCTCGTTCCCTACCAGCACATTCACTTCGACCGGTTCTTCTGAACCGGTCGAGGCCAACGGCGTCGGCAGTTCCAGTTCCCTGCCTTTGAATTCAGCCGTTGGGCGATCACCCTTGAGCCGCGAGCAACGCCTCTGTCGGCTACGATGAATCATGCGCATCCTCGTGACCTCGACTTCGGGAATCGGCCACATCCACCCGATGCTTCCACTTGCGACAGAGCTCCGGGCGGCCGGACACCAGGTGGTCTGGGCGACGGCCAGGGAGTCATGTTCGACGATCGACGGTTTTGGATTTCGTTCGATGCCGGCTGGACTCGCTGGAGATGTTCGCAAGGGGATGTTCGCGGTGCGAGCACCGCGCATTGGTGAGATGCCCCTGCGTCGGCGGCGAACGATTGCTCTCCCTCTGATGTTCGGCGAGATCGCAGCACCGACGATGCGCGATGAACTGCGGGCGGTGTTCGACGACGTGCGTCCGCAACTCGTCGTGCACGAACTCGCGGAGTTGGCCGCTGCTCCGATGGCCATTGCGCGAGGCATCCCGCACGTCACGGTCGGATTGAGCGGCGCACTGTCCGACGAACTCGCGTCGCTTGTTCTGGATTCGGTCGCTCCGTTGTGGGCTCTTGAGAATGTGCGGCAGACACCCCGCGGCTTCAACGGTGACCTGTTGCTCCATCCGTTTCCCACGTCGATGGACGCGCCGCGTGCAGACGGTCCTTCGCTTCCGATCGGACCGCTGCCCTTCGGCGGCGCGATGTCCGATTCCCCGCCCGACTGGGTCGAATGGTTCGGTGCCGACCGACCCGGAATCTACGTGACGTTCGGGACGGAGATGGCGCGAACCGCACCGTGGGCCGCGATTTTCATGGCGATGGCTGATCTCCAGGTCGACGTGGTCGCAACCGTCGGAAGAGGACTCGACCCTGCTGATCTGGGGCCGCTCCCTTCCAACGTGCGGGTCGCGCAGTTCGTGCCTCAGCGCTTCCTCCTCGACCGAGCCACCGCTATCGTCTCGCACGCAGGTGCCGGGACGCTGATCGGGGCAGCTGCGGCGGGCCGCGTCCAGCTCAATCTCCCACTCAACGCCGACCAGTGGGAGAACGCCGATCTGCTGGCTGCCACCGGCGCGGGCCTGACCCTCGAGGCACATGACCGCAACGCCGAAGCGATCGGCGCGGCGGTTGAACGCCTGCTCGCCGACGTCGCAGCCCGCGCCGCTGCCAAGCGGGTTCGTACCGACTTTGCCAAGATGCCTCACCCGCGCGAAGTCGTTGCCGCTGTCGAGAGGTTGGTACCGCTGGCGCACTGATCCGACAGTCACAGACACGAGCGCGGAGTCAATCGCTCCTCACTGAGAGAAGCGCGACGACGTATCAGGCTCGCGCGATTGAAATGCCTGTACTCGCAATGGCGTTGGGCCAACCACAGAGGCGCTCCCAGAACTCAAGGTCACCCCCGGCAAAGTTGAAATCAGCGACACGACCACGTCGGCCATGGTCTACCATCACGCCTCGCCCGTTGCCAAGTAGGCACCTGGACCAGCAACCTGAAGGGAGCAATGCGATGAATCGAAACGGCGTGAACCGCTACCGTGTGAATCCGCGTAGCGCGGCTGCGACCACGGCGCTTGCATTCTTGTGCCTTGGTTTTTCCATCCCTGCGACCGCGCAGAGCCTCCAACAAAAGATCGTCGGGACCTGGACACTCGAATCCGGCTCCGAGAACTACACGGACGGAAAGCGGAACATGCCCTGGGCGACCGGAAACCTGATCATCGACTCAACCGGTCATGCGTCGTTGTTCCTGGTCGGGCGCGACCAGCCCAATACCAGCCCGAGCGTTCGCACTCCGGTCGGACCGTTCGTCGCCTACTATGGAACGTACGCGGTCAACGAAGCCGAAATGGTGCTCACATGGAAAGTCGACCACGCATCTTCGCCCCTTTTCAATGGCGGCGTTCGCACGCAGAAGGTTTCGTTCAACGGTGACGTCATGACGTGGACGGGATCTGAAGTGAAGACGCCTGAAGGCACGATGACCCCGGTCAATCAATGGAAGCCTGCCAAGTAGACGGCACTGGGACGGTTGCCGCTGCGCCAATTCGAATCAACTCTCGCGTCGCAGGATCAGCAGCAGGTTGTTGGCAGGCATCTCGACGCGCCGCTTGAAGGTCATTCCGGCGGACCGGGCTTCATCCACGACCTCGGCCAGCCGACGAATGCCCCATTCGGCATGGCGTGCACGCAAATCCGCATCGAAGGCCAGGTTGCTCGGCGCGGTGGGCTCGCCATCGACGAGGAACGGGCCGTAGATCAAGAGGTGTCCGTGGTCGACCAGGTGAGCCGCCGCACCGCGCATCAGCGCCCCGCAGGTCGCCCACGGCGAGATGTGCAGCATGTTCGCGCAGTACACGGCATCGAAGCGCCCCAGCGACGCCGGCCAGGGCTCGACGACGTCGAGCCGCAGCGGGGGCCGCACACTGGTCAGGCTCTCGCACCGTTTTGCAATACCAGGCAGCGCCGCCTCCTCGGCGTCCGTGGGCTGCCAATCCCAACCGCGCCGAGCCGCCGCAAAGTGAACGGCGTGTTGCCCGGTGCCCGACGCGATCTCGAGCACCTTCGCGCTGTCCGGCAAGACCTCGCACAGGACGTCGAAGATGGGTGGCGCGTTCCGCTGCGCGGCTGCGCTGAAGGGCAACTCGGCGTGCGTCATGGCGGATCCAATTCAGCGTGTCTCACGCTGACCCCTGTGCGGCAAACTCGACGCGTTCCATTGCCTTCGGCCGTTTCAATGACGATGGCGTAGCGCATGTGACCTCACGACTTCAACAAGGTGTCGATTGTTGGCGCTCCGGCCCCCTAATGTGAAGGGCAAGGAAGCGCTCATCTCGCTCGTTTCTCATGGACGCAGCGCATGACTCGCGCTACAAACAGCCGGTCAAAACGCGACTGATCGAGCGCCCCGTGAAGGCGTTGCCGACGACAACCCCTGGAGCGCGCCATGCCCCCAAAACTCATCGACGTCCTCACGATCGGCGTCACGATCCGAATACTCTTCTATTGCGACGATCTCTCCACCAACACTGCCGTCGTGCCGCAGCCCGGACCTGGCAACCAGTTGCGGGGCAATCCCACCGAGTTCGGCCTTCGCATCCTGAAAGACCTGCTCGAATCGCAGAGCACATTTCTCGTGCGGCTGCGAGTCGATGTGGTCAACCGCAACTATCAATACGGACCGGACGGTTTCGTTCGCGAGCCTGCCGTGCCGGGCGCGAACAAGCTCACTGCGGCGCTGCTGAAGAAGTACGACCAGGTGTGGTTCTTCGGACAGCACTACGCCAACTACTCGCGATGGAACGAAGTCTACGGAGGCCCCGAGAGCGAGCTGACGGATCCGGAGGTCGCGGCGCTGCGCACCTGGATGGATGCAGGTGGCGGGGTATTCATGAGCGGCGATCACTCGAATGACGTGACGGCGAACGACCAGTTCCTCGTCAATCCGGCGTTGAAGAGTCAGACGTTGAACCTTGGGCGAGCTCTCGGCTGGCGCGTGCCGCGAGCCGGGTTGATGCGCGTATGGGTCGGTGCGCCCGACTCGAGTGCGCCGGGCTACTACGTCGACACCGCCGCCGACCCCAACATGGCCATGATGCCCAAACAAGAAGACGCGACTCCGCAAACGATCCGCATCGAACAGGTGGTTCGCTTCGTGCACATGGGAACCACCGGGGTGTTCGGCCCTGTCGGTTGGGTCTTCTTCGACGATCACCCGTTGTTTCGAACCACGCCGAACGCCGACTACCCGAGCAGCACCATCGACATTCTCCCGGACCACGTCCACGAAGGTGCGGTCGCGATACCGCGGACGCTCGACCCTGCACTGTGGCCTGCGCACGGGAGCTACCGACCCGGACCGCAGATCGTCGCCTGGGGGACCAACAAGGCGCCGCTGCGTTGGGGTTCGTTTAGGCGGAGTGTCGCCAAGACCGACTTCAATCTGTGGCGTGAGGTCGGCTCCGTGGCCGCATACGATGGTGACTACGTCGGCGTGGGACGAATCGTTGCGCATTCGACCTGGCATCACTGCGTCAACGTCAACCTCGTGGGGTTTCGGAATCCGGACGGCTCCGCCGGCAAGGTATTGAGGCGCCTGGGCGAATACTTCAAGAACGTCGCGTTGTGGCTCTCACCATGGGCGGCCCGAAACAAGCTCTTGTTCGCGGCGATCGATTGGACGGCTCGCCACCCTTTCCTGCGAGAGATCACGGGGGCGCCGGCGCATGCGCTCGGCGCATCAGCGGCGAGCCTCATGGGCCGCGCGCTCGGCGCCGGCACTTACGATGACCTGATGCAGCTTCCATTTGCCGCGCTTGTGCCGCACGACGGCCCCGAAGGCGCGCATGCAGCGATCCCCCATGAACTTCTGCTCGGAACCGCGATTGGGGTTGCGCAGCAGCGCGCTGCGGCGGGTGGCAACAATGACGTGGCCCTCGATGCCGAGACCATGAACGACATCGCGCGCGAGGCTGTCACCACACACCACCGCTCGTTGGTTCGCGAAGCGAAATCGCTCGAGGCGTGCCTGCACAAGCTGCGCAGCCAGCAGCGCGGAAGCGACAAACCCGGCGCCAGGCCGCCAACCACCGCGCGCAAACGCCCGGCCCGACCGTAGTGCGAGCCGTCAAAGAACTTGGACTGCACTGGGGCGCGCTGTAAAGGTAGGCGCTCTGGTGCGGACCGAGGCGATCGGTCGCTGGCTACCGGACGCCCTCGATTCACAGCACAGCCGCTTCACCCCGCCCGCGCCGGCTCCGGCTGCGAATCGAACCTTTCGAACCCGCTGTAGCAGATGAAGTGCTTGTTCATCGCGCGGCCGAACAGCGCGAGGCCGAGTTGCACGCCGAGCTGGTGGCCCATCTGCGTGATGCCGCTGCGCGAGACGACGATGGGCACGCCCATCTGCGCCGACTTGATCACCATCTCGCTCGTCAGCCGTCCGGTCGTGTAGAAGATCTTGTCGGCACCGCTCACATCGTTGAGCCACATCCAGCCGGCGATGGTGTCGATCGCGTTGTGGCGGCCCACGTCCTCGACGAACATCAGCAGCTCGTCCTGCCTGAACAGCGCGCAACCGTGCACCGAGCCGGCAGATTTGTAGGTGCTCTCTTGCACGCGCATCGCGTTCAGCAAGCCGTAGAGCGCGCTCTGGCTGATGCGCGCCGACGGCTCGGTCACCGCCGGCAGCTGCAGCGAATCGACCTCGCTCATCAGGTCGCCGAACACCGTGCCCTGGCCGCAGCCGGTGGTGACGACGCGCCTCGCGGTCTTCTCGTCGAAGCGCTCGATGCCGGCGCGCGTCTGCACCGCGGCGGCGTTCACATCCCAATCGACGGTGATCGAGGCGATGTCGTGCACCGAATCGACCAGCCTCTGGTTGCGCAGGTAGCCGAGCACCAGCAGCTCGGGCGCGGCGCCCAGGGTCATCAGCGTGACGAGCTCGCGCTTGTCGACGAAGACGGTGAGCGCGCGCTCAGCCGGCACGGCGATGCGGCGCATCGCGCCGAACTCGTCGAGCACCTCGACCTCGTGCGTGAGCGGCGCTGCCGCGCTCGTCAGGCGCGGCAACGGTGCGAACGGCGTCAACTCAGGATGCGCCCGTGCCATACCCAGCCGCCGCGCGCGGCACACCGCCGGCCAGCACCTGGATCGCGCAGTACTTGAACTCCGGGATCTTGCCGAACGGGTCGAGCGCGGCGTTGGTCATCATGTTCGCGGCCGCCTCGTAGTAAGCGAACGGCACGAACACCGCACCGCGCGGCGTGCCGTCGTCGCGCCGCACGTGCAGCGCGACCTCGCCGCGGCGCGATCGCAACGTGACGACGTCGCCGGGCTGCAGGCCCATCTCGTCGATGTCGAGGCCGTTGATCGACGCGGTGGCCATCGGCTCCAGCGCGTCGAGCACGCTGGCGCGGCGCGTCATGCTGCCGGTGTGCCAGTGCTCGAGCTGGCGGCCGGTGATCAGCACGAACGGGTAGGCGGCATCGGGCCGCTCGTTGGCCGGGATGATGTCGGCCGGCACGAGCTTGACGCGGCCGTCGGCGGTGTCGAAGTGATCGTCGAACACGATCGGCCGGCCCGGGTCTTCGGCGCTCAGGCACGGGTAGGTCACGCTGCCTTCGCGCTGCAGGCGCTCCCAGGTGATGCCGGCGATCGCGCCGTGCATCGCCTGGCGCATCTCCTCGTAGACCGCCGCGGCGCCGGAGTCTTCGCCTTCGTAGTGCCAGTCGAGGCCCAGGCGTTGTGCGAGCTGCTGGATGATCCACAGGTCCTGCCGCGCGTCACCCGGCAGGTCGAGCGCGCGCTTGCCGAGCTGCACCATGCGGTCGGTGTTGCTGACCGTGCCGCCCTTCTCGGGCCAGGCGCTGGCGGGCAGCACCACGTCGGCGAGCCAGGCGGTCTCGGTCATGAAGATGTCCTGCACGACCAGGTGCTCGAGCGTTGCCAGCGCGTGGCGTGCGTGGTTCAGGTCGGGGTCGCTCATCGCCGGGTTCTCGCCCATGATGTACATGCCGCGCACCTTGTGCGGATCGGTGTCGGGCGCGAGCGCCTTGTGCATGATCTCGACGACGGTGTAGCCAGGCTTGGCGTCGAGCTTGGTCTTCCAGAAATCCTCGAACCACGCATGCACCTTGGCGTTGTCGACGCGCTGGTAGTTCGGGAACATCATCGGGATCAGCCCCGCGTCGCTCGCGCCTTGCACGTTGTTCTGGCCGCGCAGCGGGTGCAGGCCGGAGCCCGGCTTGCCGATCTGGCCGGTGACCGAGACGAGCGCGATCAGGCAGCGTGCGTTGTCGGTGCCGTGCACGTGCTGGCTGATGCCCATGCCCCACAGGATCATCGCGCTCTTCGCGGTGGCGAACGCACGCGCGACCTCGCGCAGCGTCTCGGCCGGGATGCCGCAGATCGGCGCCATGGCCTCGGGGCTGTAGCCGCGCACGTTCTCCTTCAAGGCCTCGAAGTTGGCGACGCGGTCGCGCACGAAGGCTTCGTCCACCAGGCCTTCCTCGATCACGGTGTGGATCAGCGCGTTGAGCATCGCCACGTCGGTGTCGGCGTTGAACTGCAGCGTGCGCCAGGCCTGGCGCGAGAGCTCGGTACGGCGCGGGTCGGCGAGCACGATCTTCGTGCCGCGCTGGGCCGCGTTCTTCATCCAGGTCGCCGCTACGGGGTGATTCGCGGTCGGGTTGGAGCCGATCACCAGGATCAGTTCGGCATGCTCCACGTCGTTGACCTGGTTGCTCACCGCGCCCGAGCCCACGCCTTCGAGCAGCGCCGCCACGCTCGATGCATGGCACAGCCGCGTGCAGTGATCGACGTTGTTGCTGCCGAAGCCGACGCGCACCAGCTTCTGGAACAGGTAGGCCTCTTCGTTGCTGCCCTTGGCCGAGCCGAAGCCGGCGAGCGACTTCGCACCATGCGTGTCGCGCAGGCGGCTCAGCGTGCCGCCGGAGAACGCCAGCGCCTCTTCCCACGTCGCCTCGCGAAACACCTCGGACCAGTCGGCCGGGTTCGGTTCGACATGCTCGTTCTTCGGCACGCCGGCCTTGCGGATCAGCGGCTTGGTCAGGCGCTGCGGGTGGCTCGCGTAGTCGAAACCGAAGCGGCCTTTCACGCACAGGCGGTCGTGATTGGCGGGTCCATCCCGGCCATCGACGCTGATGATCTGGTTGTCGCGCACGTTGTAGGTCAGCAGGCAGCCGACGCCGCAGAACGGGCAGACCGAATCGACCTTCTTGTCCACCACCTGCGTGCCGACGGAAGTCTTGGGCATCAGCGCGCCGGTCGGGCAGGCCTGCACGCATTCGCCGCAGGCCACGCAGGTGCTCTCGCCCATCGGGTCGGCCAGATCGAACACGATCTGCGCGTGCGAGCCGCGCATTGCCATGCCGATCACGTCATTGACCTGCTCTTCGCGGCAGGCGCGCACGCAGCGGTTGCACTGGATGCAGGCGTCGAGGTTGACGGCCATGGCAGGGTGCGACATGTCGGCTGCCGGCTGCTCGCGGCGCAGCGCGCGCAGCTCGGGGCGCACCGTCACGCCTTCGCGCGCGGCCCACTCGCTGAGTTCGCCGTGCGGCAGCGCGCCTTCGGCATCGGCCCACTTGTGGCCCTGATCCGGCATGTCGGCGAGCAGCATCTCCAGCACCATGTGCTGGCTCTTCTTGGCGCGCTCGCTGCCGGTCTTCACGTCCATCTTGGGTTGCACGTTGCGGCAGCAGCTCGGCGCGAGCGTGCGTTCGCCGGCGACCTCGACCACGCAGGCGCGGCAGTTGCCGTCGGGGCGGTAGCCGTCCTTGAAGCAGAGCGTTGGAATCTCGATGCCCTCGCGCCGCGCGACGCTCAGGATGGTCTCGCCGTCGAAGGCGCTGACTTGCTTGCCGTCGAGCGTGAACTCGACGCGTGCAGCCTGCAACTGGGCCAATGCAACGGGGGCGTTCATGCGCGTGCTCCGATCTCGTGGGCGAAATGCTTGACGACGCTTCGGATCGGATTCGGCGCGGCCTGACCGAGCCCGCAGATCGACGCGTCGATCATCACCTGGTTCAAGTCCTCGAGCGTGGTCTGGTCCCACTGCTGCGCTTGCATCAGGCGCGCGGCCTTGTCGGTGCCGACACGGCACGGCGTGCACTGGCCGCAGCTCTCGTGCGCGAAGAACTTCATCATGTTCAGCGCCGCATCGCGCGCGCGATCGCGGTCGCTGAGCACGATCACCGCGGCCGAGCCGATGAAGCAGCCGTGCGGTTGCAGCGTGTCGAAGTCGAGTGGGATGTCGGCCATGCTGGCCGGCAGGATGCCGCCCGACGCACCGCCCGGCAGGTAGGCGTAGAGCGATTGTCCGTCGGCCATGCCGCCGCAGTATTCATCGACCAGCTCGCGCAGCGTGATGCCGGCCGGTGCGAGCTTGACCCCGGGCCGCTTGACGCGGCCGCTGACGCTGAAGCTGCGCAGGCCCTTGCGATCGTGGCGGCCGAAGCCAGCGAACCACGACGCGCCGCGCAGGGCGATGTCGCGCACCCAGTAAAGCGTCTCGAAGTTGTGCTCCAGCGTGGGCCGGCCGAACAGCCCGACCTGTGCGATGTACGGAGGCCGCAGCCGCGGCTCGCCGCGCTGGCCTTCGATGCTCTGGATCATCGCCGACTCTTCGCCGCAGATGTAAGCGCCGGCGCCGCGGCGCAGCTCGATGTGCGGCAGCTTGAACTTGGCGCTGCGTTGCAGCTTCGCGAGCTCGGTGGTCAGCAGCTCACGGCAGCCGTGGTACTCGTCGCGCAGGTACACGTAGACGGCGTCGATGCCGACGACCGCCGCCGCAATCAGCAGCCCTTCGAGAAAGCGGTGCGGGTCGCGCTCGAGGTAGGTGCGGTCCTTGAACGTACCGGGCTCGCCCTCGTCGATGTTGACGGCCATCAGGCGCGGCGCGGGCTGGTCGCGCACGATGCGCCACTTGCGGCCGGCCGGGAAGCCCGCACCGCCGAGGCCGCGCAGGCCGGAGTCTTCGAGCGCCTTGATCAGGTCGTCGCCTTGCCGCTTGCCGTTGATGACGTCGGCGGCGAGCGTGTAGCCGCCGGCCGCGCAGTAGCTCGCGTAGTCGACACAGGCCGGCGTCGCGTCGGCCTCGCGTTCGCTGACGCCACGCTCGGCGAGGGCCGCGGGCGTGAACGTCGAGCCACCTTTTGCAACGGGATGGCTTGTCTGCTTGCCCTGAACCGCAGCCACCACCGCCGCCGCATCGGCACGCGGCACCGGGCACTGGTGCACGACCGCCACCGGTGCCTGTTCGCAGCGGCCGACGCAGGGCGCAGCGATCACGTTCACGTCCTTGCCCAGCATCGCGGGCAGCCGCTTCAGCAGGTCTTGCGCGCCCGCCATCTCGCAGCTGAGGCCGTCGCACACGCGCACCGTCAATGCCGAGGCCTCTTCGCCTTCGCGCAAGACCTCGAAGTGGTGATAGAAGGTCGCAACCTCGAAGACCTCGGCCATCGACACGTTCGTCTCGCGCGCCAGCGCGACGAGGTGGCGCTCGTGCAGGCCGAGGTAGCGGTCGTTGATCAGGTGCAGGTGCTCGATCAGGCGGTCGCGCGCCCAGCCAGCGGCGGGTTTGTCGCCGAGGAGTGCGCGCACCTCCTTCACCGAGGCGTCGTCGACCTGCCGGCCCTTGAGGCGGCTCTTGCGCTTGATGCGCTGGCGCATGTCATCGGTGCTGAACGAAGCCACCACCGGCGCGGCGGCCGACGAAGAGGTTTGTTGTGTCATGGCCCGGATGATGAAACGGCACGCACCGCCGCGTCCAATTGAATCAGGAAACGAAACGATTCGCCAAGCGAATGAGAGGCCGGGCAAACCCTTGAGTGAATGGTGCCCCTCGGCGAACGGGTACGTCCGCCGATCCCCCAAGGGGATGCGGGCCGGTTTGAGGCGGCCCGGCGCTCGGCCCTCAGGCCGTCATCAGCCCACCCTGCAACGCCGCATGACGCAGCCAGGCGCCATCCTGCGCCAGCGTGAGCGCCGCCTCCAGCGCCCGCGAAGGCCGCGTGCTGGCCGCAACCATGAAGCCGATCGGCGTGCGCACTTCGGGCTCGCGCAGCGGCAGCGCTTCGAGCCCGGTGCGGCCACGCACCAGCGACATCAGCGCGCCCGGCAGCACCGCGCACACCTCGCCGTCAAGCACGCTGAGCACCACGGTGACGATGGAGTTGGTCTCGATCGCCGGCTTCACCTCGACGCCTGCTTGCTGGAAGGCCGCATCGACGATGCTGCGGTTGTGCATCTCGGGTGTCAGCAGGCACAACGGCATGGCCGCCGCCTCGCGCCAGCTCAGTAGCGCGCCGAGCCGCAGCGGTGCGCCGGCACCCACCGCCGCGCGTCGCAGCAAAAAGTACTGCTCCTCGTACTGCGGAACGGCCGTGAACTTGCTGCCACGTTCGGTGTAGCCCAGGCCGATGTCGAGCGAGAGGCTTTCGAGGCCGGTCTCGATCTCGTGCGAACTGAGCGAACGCACCACCGGCTTCACGCCGCCGTAGCGCGCTTGCAGTTGCGACGCGAAACGCGCCGCGACGGGAATGGCCGTCGGCACCGCGCCGATCGTCAGCGCGCCGCGCGGCGCGCCGACGCTGCTGTGCAGATCCTGGCGCAGCAGCTCCTGCTCGCGCAGCAGGCGGTTCGCACTCGCCAGCACGCGCTCACCTTCGGGTGTGAGGCCCTCGTAGCTGCGGCCGCGGCGCACGATCGCGACATCGAGCTCGGCCTCGAGCGCGCGCAGCGCGTTCGACAGCGCGGGTTGCGTGATGTGGCAAGCGCTCGCGGCGCGACCGAAGTGCCGATGCTGCTCCAGCGCGACGAGGTAACGCATCGCGTCGAGCAGGTTCATGGCACGCAGCGCCTGCGGATCAGGCTGCCGCTCCGGAGGATCAGTTGAAGAACCGCCCCGCGCTGATCAGCGTCTTGTAGACGCCCCACGCGAGCGGGATGCCGACCGCCGCCCACGCCAGCCCGACCATCGCCGGCGAGGTGGTGCCGCCGGTGCCCGGGCCGCTGCCGACTTCGGCCGCCACCGCGCGGTCGTGCGCGAGGCGCTTCTCCTCGGCGAGTTCGGCATCGGTCATGAACCACTTGTCGGCCACCGGGCGGATCATCAGGTTGCAGATCAGGCCGATCACCAGCATGCCGACGAGGATGTACATGGTCTGGTTGTAGACCTGCTCGCGCGGGATGCCGAGACCCAGTTGGTACTCGCGCATGTAGTTCACGACGACCGGCCCGAGGATGCCGGCGGTGGCCCAGGCGGTGAGCAGCCGGCCATGGATCGCGCCGACCATCTGCGTGCCGAACAGGTCGCCCAGATACGCCGGGACGGTTGCGAAACCACCACCGTACATGCTCAGGATGATGCAGGCCGCGGCCACGAACAGCAGCTTGGAGCCGGCCATCGCGCTGCCCGGAATGCTCGCGTACATGGCCGCGCCGAGCACGAAGAAGATCGTGTACGTGAGTTTGCGGCCGAGCTTGTCCGACAGGCTGGCCCAGAAGAAGCGGCCACCGATGTTGAACAAGCTGAGCAGTGCCGCGAAGCCCGCGGCCACGCCGGCGATGCCCGCGAGTTGCGACTTGTCGAGCTCGCCGAATTTCTTGGCGACGCCGATGAGGTTGCCGCCGAACACTTCCTGCAGCATCGGGCTGGCCATGCCGATCACGCCGATGCCGGCGGAGACGTTCATGCACAGCACCATCCAGACGAGCCAGAACTGCGGAATGCCCCAGACCTTCTTCACGTGCACGTGGCGCTGCGTGATCATCGTGTTGGCGTTCTGCGCGGCCGGCGGCGTCCAGCCGGTCGGCTTCCAGCCCGAGGGCGGCACGCGGTAGCCGAGGGCGCCACAGACCATGAAGACGAAGTAGACCGCGGCCATCACGAGGAAGGTCTGCATCACGCCGACATCGGTCGGCGTGGCGAACTTTTTCATCAGCTCGGCCGCCAGCGGCGAGCCGATCATCGCGCCGCCGCCGAAGCCCATGATCGCCATGCCGGTGGCCATGCCGCGGCGATCGGGGAACCACTTGATCAGCGTGCTCACCGGGCTGATGTAGCCCAGGCCCAGGCCGATGCCGCCGATCACGCCGGAGCCGAGGATCATCATCCAGAACTGGTGCAGGTAGATGCCCAGCGCCGAGAACACCATGCCACCGCACCAGCACACCGCCGACACCAACCCGGCCTTGCGCGGGCCGGCGCGCTCCAACCAGCCGCCCCACAGCGCCGCCGAGAGGCCGAGGAACACGAAGAACAACGTGTACATCCATCCCAGCGTCGCGATCTTCCAGTCGCAGGTGGTGATGAAGAGCTCCTGGAAGAAGCCGACATCGGGGCCGCACTTGATCGCCTCCTTCAGGCCCAGCGCTTTCGACAGCGGCAGCCAGAACACCGAGAAGCCATAGGCCATGCCGATGCAAAGGTGGATCGCCAGCGCCGCCGGCGGCACGAGCCAGCGGCTGAAGCCGGGCCCGGCGATCGTGCGCTCCTTCGAGAGGAATCCGGGTGCTTCCGGCGCCGCGCCGCGCGGGTCGTTCATGACGGTGGACATTCATATCTCCTGTTCTTGTCGGTACGACGTTCCGGCGGGACTATGGCCAGCGAACGTGCCAGCGTCTACTGGGGATTGCGCTCGCCCGCCCGCCGTTGTAGCAGGTCAGGTGTCTTTCGAGATCGAGATGCTCGGGAACTTCGACGAGAAGTCCTTGGCGCGCTGCGCGATCTTCACCGCGATCCGACGCGCCACGCTCTTGTAGAGCGCGGCGATCTCGCCATCCGGGTCGCTCACCACGCTCGGCCGGCCGCTGTCGGCCTGCACCCGGATCGACAGGTTCAGCGGCAGCGCGCCGAGGAAGTCGATGTTGTATTCGGCCGCCATGCGCTTGCCGCCGTCCTCGCCGAACACATGCTCGACGTGGCCGCATTGCTCGCACACGTGCACCGACATGTTCTCGACCAGGCCGAGAATCGGCACGCCGACCTTCTCGAACATCTTCGTGCCGCGTTTCGCATCGAGCAGCGCGATGTCCTGCGGCGTCGTCACGATCACCGCGCCGGTCAGCGGCACGCGCTGGCTCAGCGTGAGCTGGATGTCGCCGGTGCCGGGTGGCATGTCCACGATCAGGTAGTCGAGCTCGGGCCAGTTGGTCTGGCGCAGCAGCTGTTCGAGCGCCTGGGTGGCCATCGGGCCGCGCCAGATCATCGGGTTGTCGGCGTCCACCATGAAGCCGATCGACATCACGTGCACGCCGTGGTTGAACATCGGCTCCATCGTCTTGCCGTCGGCGCTCTCCGGCTTGCCGCTGATGCCCATCATCATGGGCTGGCTCGGGCCGTAGATGTCGGCATCGAGAATGCCCACGCTCGCACCCTCCGATGCGAGCGCGAGCGCGAGGTTCACCGCCGTCGTGCTCTTGCCGACGCCACCCTTGCCCGAAGCGATCGCGACGATGTTCTTCACCTTCGGCAGCAGCTGCACGCCGCGCTGCACCGCGTGCGCGGCGACCTTCGTCGTCAGGTTCGCGCTGACGTTCTCGACGCCGGGCACCGTGCGCGCCGCAGCGATCAACGCGCTGCGCAGCGCGTCGATCTGGCTCTTCGCGGGGTAGCCGAGTTCGACGTCGAAAGCCACATCGGCGCCGCTGATGCGCAGGTTTTTCAGCTGCCGGGTCGAGACGAAATCGGTGCCCGTGTTCGGGTCGATCGCGGTCTTCAGCGCGGCGAGCAAGGTGGATTCGTCTAGGGGCATGGGCGCAGGCGCGTAGGGCAACGAGGGGCGGCGGCGAGTCTAGCGCAGGGGCGCACCGCGCGTGATGCGCGCCCTAGAATCACCGTTTTGCCAGCCCCGCTGCTCCCTCCGCCAATGACCCGCAAGCTGTTCGTCACCACCGCCCTGCCCTACGCCAACGCGCCGTTCCACGTCGGGCACATGATGGAGTACATCCAGGCCGACATCTGGGTCAGGTTCCAGCGCATGCTGGGCAACGAGGTGCACTTCGTCTGCGCCGACGACGCGCACGGCGCGCCGATCATGATCGCGGCCGAGAAGGCCGGGAAGACGCCGCAGGCCTTCATCGCCGAGATCGCCGCGGGCCGCAAACAGTACCTCGACGGCTTCCATATCGGCTTCGACAACTGGCACTCGACCGACGGCCCCGAGAACCACGAGCTCGCGCAGGACATCTACCGCGCGCTGCGCAAGCAAGGCCTGATCGCCGAACGCACGATCGAGCAGTTCTACGACCCGGTGAAGGGCATGTTCCTGCCGGATCGCTACATCAAGGGCGAGTGCCCGAAGTGCGGCACCAAGGATCAGTACGGCGACAACTGCGAGAACTGCGGTGCCGTCTACGCACCGACCGACCTGAAGAACCCCTACTCGACGCTGAGCGGCGCGACGCCGGTGCTCAAGAGCAGCGACCACTATTTCTTCCAGCTCTCGTCACAGCGCTGCATCGACTTCCTGACCGAATGGACGACCGCGCCGGGCCGCCTGCAACCGGAAGTGCTGAACAAGATCAAGGAGTGGTTCGCCACCGACGAACAAGGTCATGTCGGTCTGAACGACTGGGACATCAGCCGCGACGCGCCCTACTTCGGCATCGAGATCCCGGATGCGCCGGGCAAGTATTTCTATGTGTGGCTGGACGCACCGGTCGGCTACCTCGCGTCGCTGAAGAATCACTTCGGCAAGGTCGGCATCGACTTCGACAAATTCATGGCCGACCCGGCGGTGGAGCAGATTCACTTCATCGGCAAGGACATCGTCACCTTCCACACGCTGTTCTGGCCGGCGATGCTGCATTTCAGCGGCCGCAAGGTACCGAACCACATCTTCGTGCACGGCTTCCTGCAGGTCAGCGGCGAGAAGATGAGCAAGAGCCGCGGCACCGGCATCTCGCCGCTGAAGTACCTCGAACTCGGCATGAACGCCGAGTGGATGCGCTACTACATCGCGGCGAAGCTGAACGGTCATGTCGAGGACATCGACTTCAACCCGGACGATTTCATCGCGCGGGTGAACAGCGACCTGGTCGGCAAGTACATCAACATCGCGAGCCGCGCGGCGGGCTTCATCGCGAAGCGCTTCGGAGGGCAGCTCGGCGCGGTGTCGGCCGACGGCGTCGGTTTACTCACGTTGCTGCGACTGGGCGCCGACAATATCGCTGAACTCTACGAAGCCCGCGACTACGGCAAGGCGCTGCGCGAAGTGATGGCGCTGGCCGACCGGGTCAACGAGTACGTCGATGCGAACAAGCCCTGGGAGCTCGCGAAGCAGGCCGGTGCCGACGCGCGCCTGCATGACGTGTGTACGACCTGCATCGAAGCCTTCCGCCTGCTGACGATCTACTTGAAGCCGGTGCTTCCAGTGCTGGCGGCGCAGGTCGAGGCGTTCCTGAAGATCGGCCCGCTGAACTTCGCGGATGCGGTGACCGCGCTCGGCGCGCACACCATCGGCGAGTACAAGCACCTGATGCAGCGCGTCGATGCGACGCAGCTCGACGCGCTGCTTTCCCCGCCCGTGATCGAACTGCCGCCGCCCGGCGGCGAGGCCATCGCACCCGAGATCAAGGTCGATGACTTCGCGAAGATCGACCTGCGCATCGCGAAGATCCTCGAATGCGCGCGCGTCGAGGGCTCGACCAAATTGCTGCGGCTCACGCTCGATGTCGGCGAAGGCAAGAGCCGCAACGTGTTCAGCGGTATCCAGTCGGCATACCAGCCCGAGCAGCTCGTCGGCAAGTTCACCGTGATGGTCGCCAACCTCGCACCGCGCAAGATGAAGTTCGGCATCAGCGAAGGCATGGTGCTCGCCGCGTCAGATGCCGACGAGAAGGGGGATCCGGGCCTCTACATCCTCGAACCCTGGCCGGGCGCGACCGCAGGCATGCGGGTTCGCTGATGGGCAGCATCACCGAGGTCCGCGACTTCCCCGACCGCAGCTGGGCCGACGACGGCCCGACGCGCGGCGTCGAGGCGCTCGTCGAGGCTGGCGAGGTGCTGCGCTTCCCGTACCTGCCGTTCGCGCTGCTCGAGACCGAGCTGCGGTTTCGTGACCCGCGCTGGGCCGACGGCAAGGCGAAGAACATCTCGCTGCGATGGGGCGACGGGACAGAGCGCGGCGAGATGCGCGGCGCGGTCGGCAACCCAGTCGAGCGCGCCGCGCTGAAGGCGATGATCACCCGCTACGCCGACCAGAGCGAGGCCTTCGCGCTGCGCCTGTTCCCGCACTACCGCGGCCAGCTCAAGCGCGGCAACACCTCGTTCCGCCCGGTCGATGTGGCCGGCCGCCAGACCAGCTGGCGCAAGGACGACACGCGACTGCACGTCGATGCCTTCCCGTCCAACCCGATGCACGGCACACGGCTGCTGCGCGTGTTCTGCAACGTCAACCCGGAGGGCCGGCCGCGCGAGTGGCGCGTGGGCGAGCCGTTCGAGGCGCATGCGAGCCGCTACCTGCCAACGATCAAGCGACCACTCGCCGGCTCGGCCTGGCTGCTCGAGAAAACCGGCATCACGAAGCGCCGCCGCACCGAGTACGACCACCTGATGCTGCAACTGCACGACCGCGCCAAGGCCGACGCCGCGTTTCAGAAGACCAGCCCGCAGGTGCGCGTCGATTTCGCGCCCGGCACGACCTGGGTCGTGTTCAGCGATCAGGTGCCGCATGCCGCGATGGGTGGCCAACACATGATGGAACAGACCTTCTACCTCGACGTGGCGCACCAGCAGCGGCCGGAATCCTCACCCCGCGGGATCTTGGAGCGGCTCCTCGGCCGCGAGCTGCGCTAAGCTCGCGCGCCATGGGATTTCTCGACGACCTCAAGCGCCAGGCCGATGACGCCAAGGCCCGCCTCAACACCGACACCGGCCAGCTCGACCGCAACGCGATGCTGGCCGACGTGGCCTGCAAGACCGCCTCGAGCTACTTCAGCACGCTGGTGCAGCAGCTCAATGTGCTGCAGCCGCGCTCGAAGGTGACGTACCGCCTCGACAGGCGCAACACCTTCGCGGCACTGCCGCTGTGCGAGTTCCGCGCCGACGCGCGGCGCAAGAAGCTGCGCGGGGCCGATGTGTTCGACCACGTCGCGCTGCGCTGGCGCCTGAAGAGCGACACGCGGCTGTCGCTGGTGAAGAACTTTCTGCCCGACATCGAGCAGATCGAGTCGCGACTGCGGCGCAGCGGCGCGCAGTTCCACGCCGAGACCGTGCGCAACCCGGAGACCAACAAGCTGCAGGAGATGCGCTACGACCTGGTCGCCGACTTCGAGGCCGCGGTCAACATCACGCCCGACCACGACGGCGCGCGGCTTCGCTTCGAGCTCGTCAACCTCGACGGTTTCGAGACCGTGACGGTCGAGTTCCCCGCGTTCGAGGTCGGCACCGCGCGCATGGACGAACTCGCGCGCTGGATCATGGGCGAGCCGAATGGCTTCCTGACCGGCGGCCAGGGGTTGCGCCGCGTCGAAGCCTGAGCTGGCAGAACTCAGTCCGGCGCGTAGCCCGCCTCGGCCAGCGATGCGACGATGCGCTCGCGGCTGGCTGCGGATTCGACCTCGACGTGGTGCGTCGGCAGATCGATCACGACGCGCGCGGCCGGATCGACCTGCTGGATCGCCTGCGTGACGGCGCTGACGCAGTGGCCGCAGCTCATCGCGTTGATGGTGAGTTCGAGCACGGATTGTCCTTTCGCAAAGTAGTTTGTCGCTATCGTCCCTACACTGGGGCACAGCTTGCCACAGCGGCGCGACCCACTCCATGACCCTTTCCACGACCTTGCCTGACCCGGCCACGCGCGCGCCGGTGGCGCCGCTGTCGTTGCTGATCGACGGCATGACCTGCGCGGCCTGCGTCGGACGGGTCGAGAAGGCGCTCGCCAAGGTCGACGGCGTGGTCTCGGCCCAAGTCAACCTCGCCACCGAGACGGCGAGCATCCGAGTCGCCGGCGGCGGCGCGGCCACCGAGGCGCTGCTGGCGGCCGTCGCGAAGGCGGGCTACACGGCGCGCGTGCCGGTGGCCAACGGGCCGGCCGCGGAGCGGCCGTTCGCGTCGTCGTGGCCGCTGATCGCTGCGGCGCTGCTCTCGGCTCCGCTGGTGCTGCCGATGCTCGCGGCGCCGTTCGGCCAGCACTGGATGCTGCCGGCCGCGTTGCAGTTCGCGCTCGCCACGCCGGTGCAGTTCGTGCTCGGTGCGCGCTTCTACACCGCAGCCCGGAAGGCGCTCAGGGCCGGCGCCGGCAACATGGATCTGCTGGTCGCGCTCGGCACCTCGGCGGCTTACGGCCTGAGCTTGTTCGAGTGGCTGCACCAGCGCGGCGACCGCATGCCGCATCTGTACTTCGAGGCCTCGGCCGTTGTCATCACGCTGGTGCTGCTCGGCAAGTGGCTGGAAGCGCGCGCGAAGCGCCAGACCACCGACGCCTTGCGCGCGCTGAGCGCGCTGCAGCCGCAGACCGCGTGCGTGCGACGCGGCGCCGCGGAGTTGACAGTGCCGATCGCCGAAGTCCGTAGCGGCGATGTCGTGATCGTGCGGCCGGGCGAGCGCCTGCCGGTGGACGGCCGGGTGCTCGAAGGCGCGAGCCACGTCGATGAATCGCTGATCACCGGCGAGAGCCTGCCGGTCGCGCGCTCGCCCGGCGAGCGCGTCACCGGCGGCTCGATCAACGGCGAAGGCCTGCTGGCGGTCACGACGACCGCTGTCGGCGCGGATTCGATGCTCGCGCGCATCGTCGCCATGGTCGAATCGGCGCAGGCCGAGAAGGCGCCGATCCAGCGCCTGGTGGACCGGGTCAGTGCGGTGTTCGTGCCGGTCGTGGTCGGGATCGCGCTCATCACCTGGCTCGCCTGGGGCCTCGCCGCGGGGCAATGGCAGCAGGGCCTGCTCAACGCCGTCGCGGTGCTGGTGATCGCCTGCCCGTGCGCACTCGGCCTGGCCACGCCGACGGCCATCATGGTCGGCACCGGCGTGGCCGCGCGCCGTGGCATCCTGATCAAGGATGCGCAGGCGCTGGAGCTCGCGCACGGCATCGGCGTGGTCGCGTTCGACAAGACCGGCACGCTCACCGAAGGCCGGCCGACGCTGGTCGCCGCGATCGCCGCCACCGGCGAACGCAGCGCACTGCTCGCGGCGAGCGCGGCGGTGCAGGCCGGCAGCGAGCACCCGCTGGCGCGCGCGGTGCTGCAGGCCGCCGCGGCCGAAGGCCTGGCGGTGCCTGCGGCGCAAGCGCTGCGCGCGGTCCCCGGCCGGGGCGTGGCCGCCAGCGTGAATGGCCGTGAGCTGCGCCTCGGCAGCAGCCGCTATATGCGCGAACTCGGCGTCGATGGCGCGGCATGGGCCGCACAGGCGCGCGAGCACGAGGCCGCCGGCCACAGCGTCTCGTGGCTGGCCGATGTCACCGATCAACCGACGCTGCTGGGCCTGCTGGCGTTCGGCGACACGCTCAAGCCCGATGCGCGCGAGGCCGTCGCCGCGCTGCATGCGCTCGGCATCACCACCGTGCTCGTCAGCGGCGACAACCGTGGCAGCGCCGAGGCGATGGCGCACGCGGCCGGCATCCAGCGGGTCGAGGCCGAGGTGCTGCCGCAGGACAAGGCGGCATTCATTGCTCAACTGAAACGCGATGGCGCGGTGGTGGCGATGGTCGGCGACGGCATCAACGACGCGCCGGCGCTTGCCGCCGCCGATGTCGGCATCGCGATGGCCACCGGCACCGATGTCGCGATGCAGGCCGCCGGCATCACGCTGATGCGCGGCCGGCCGGCGCTGGTGGCCGAGGCCATCGACATCTCGCGGCGCACTGTCGCGAAGATCCGCCAGGGCCTGTTCTGGGCGTTCGTCTACAACCTCGTCGGCGTGCCGCTCGCGGCCTTCGGTCTGCTAAGCCCGGTGATCGCGGGCGCGGCGATGGCGTTCAGCAGCGTCAGCGTCGTCAGCAACGCGCTGCTGCTGCGGCGACGGGTCACTTCCCGCCGGCGTGCGGTTCGTCCACCGTGATCGCGCTCGACTTGACGCGGCCGTCGGCGTCGAAGGTCACCGAGAACAGCTTGCTTTCGGAGGTTTCGGCGAAGCGCCAGTCCCAGATCTCTTCGTTCTTCAGCGCGTAGCGCATCGTCTTGGCCGGCAGGCCGAGCAGGCGCCGCACCTGGGCCTTGTCCCAGCCCGGCTCGATCTTCGAGAAGTTCGCGGTCTTGAGCACCTGGCGCATCGCGACCAGTTTGCCGTCGGCGCCGATCGCGAGCATGTAGTTGACCTGGCCGGCCGGCTGGCGCGGGTACTCGAGCGTCTTGCTGCCGTCGGGCTCGGCGTAAACCGCCGCCGGCTCGCCCCACTTGGCGCGCACATCGGCCTCGGTGGTGACGCCGACTTCGAGTTCGGCGATCTTCTGCACGTCGCAGCCGACCAGTGCCGCGGCAGCGATCGCGAAGGCGGCGATCCAGCCGCGCTTGCGCAGATTCGGAAGGTGTTGAAAAGCCATGCCCTGTCTCCCCGCTAAAATGAAGGATCCGACTCTAGCGCGCGCCGTGTAGCGTGCGCACCAACCCGTCATGCCATTGTTCTGGAAAGCCTACAAATCCGACGTCACCTCGTTCATCGAGGAACTCAAAGCCGGCAAGCCGACGCTGGAGGCCGAACAGCGCCAGGGCCGCGCGCTGCTGTGGGACAAGCGCATCGACCGCGACGCCCAAGCCAATTACAGCGACGCTCGCGTGCCCCAGCAACCCTACGTCTACCAGACCGACCACTGAGCAGCGACACAACGCGCGACCGATCGTGAGCGATGACGTGGCGGCACCCGAGGTGCTCGAGATGACGCTGCCGGCCGAGGCCGGCCCCGACGTGGTGGACAACGTCGCGGTGGCGCGCCTGTACGGCGAGCCGCTGTTCGCGATGCCGACCGACCTGTACATCCCGCCGGATGCGCTGGAGGTCTTCCTCGAAGCCTTCGAGGGCCCGCTCGACCTGCTGCTCTACCTGATCCGGCGCCAGAACTTCAACATCCTCGACATCCCGATGGCGAGCGTGACGCGGCAGTACCTGACCTACGTCGAGCAGATCCGCAAGACGAATCTCGAACTCGCCAGCGAATACCTGCTGATGGCGGCGATGCTGATCGAGATCAAGTCGCGCATGCTGCTGCCGCCGAAGAAGACGGCCGAGGGCGAGGAGCCCGAAGACCCGCGCGCCGAGCTCGTGCGCCGGCTGATCGAATACGAGCAGATGAAGCTCGCCGCCGCGCGCATCGACCAGTTGCCGCTGATCGGACGCGATTTCCTGCGCGCTCAAGTGGTGATCGAGCAATCGCTGGCGCCACGCTTCCCCGACGTCGATGCCGACGAACTGCGCGCCGCCTGGGCCGACATCCTGAAGCGCGCCAAGCTCAACCAGCACCACCACATCACGCGCGAGCAGCTCAGCGTGCGCGAGCACATGAGCATCATCCTGCGAACCTTGCAGGGCCGCCGGTTCGCGCTGTTCGAAGACCTGTTCGATGTGAGCCGCGGCGCACAGGTGCTGGTCGTGACCTTCATCGCGATGCTCGAACTCGCGCGCGAGCACCTGCTCGAAGTCACCCAGGCCGAGGCCTTCGCGCCAATCTACGTGCGGCTGGCGTACGCGCCGGCCTGAGCCGCGAGTTCGGCGTCGCCGCCGGAGCCGATCTGCCGCGATTCGTCGGATCACGCAGCCCGTTTCGATCGATTCGTAAGCCGACGTGCCTCTTCGACACCCAGACGTTACCGACGTAAGTGTGGCGGATACATATGGGAAAATGTCCCATAACTGGTTTATGGTTCGCTGCGTCCGGCATCAAGGCCGGGTATTTCCATTCACGCGAAGGGTGCAAGCAATGAAGGCAAGAACCATGAATTCGTTGAGGTTGACCGTCATCAGTCTGGCCACGGCAGCGCTGTTCGGCTGCGGGGGCGGGGACGGTAGCTCAGGCGTCGCCGAGACGAGTCAAGGCACATCGACGGTGTCGGTGAGCGACACCGCGAGCGCGCTGCGTGTCAGCGTCTCGAGCGGCTCCGACAGCAGCGCGGCATCGACCGTGCTGGCGCAGATGCAATACACCTTCTCCGCCAACGTGACCGCCGGCCCGGATGCCGGCAAGAAGATCAGCGGTACGCTGATGCTCAAGACCGATCAGGAAGACGGTGCCACCCAGGTGGAAGGTCGGCTGATTCCGACCACGAGCGCTGCGCCGGCACCGTCCGCGGCGTCGAGCCCGGCAGGCGCCGTCGATGCGCAGGTCACCGCGCTGCGCGACGAGCTCAAGACGAAACTGGCCGATCTGCGCACGGCTTACCGGGCGGATGTCGAGTTGCTGCTGAAGACGCTGCGTGCGGCCATGGACGCTGGCAAGGCGACCGACGGCAGCAAGAAGCTCACCGCCGCCCAGCAGGAAGCGACGCTGGCCTTCAAGAGCGCGTTCGCTGCCCGCACCACGCGCTACCAGGACGACGTGGCCGCGGTGACGCTGGACATCCGCAACCGGCTCGCTGCACTGGGCGTGACACCGGCTGACACCGGCTCGCGCGGCGACGATGACAATGCTGCGCGCGGGTACGAGGTCAGTGGCACCGTCGCGACCGACGGCACGATGACGCTGGCCATTCGTTACGGCAAGAACACGGTCATCCGGGCCGTCGGTCTGACCGCTGCCGACGGCGGCATCAGCGGCACCTTCACCGGCCCCTCGAGCAACGACACAGGCTCGTGGACTGCGACGACAACGACGAGCGCGCCTCCGCCTCCGCCGCCTCCGCCGCCCCCGCCGCCTGCTCCCCCGCCGCCGCCGCCGCCCCCGCCGCCTGCTCCCCCGCCGCCTGCTCCCCCGCCGCCTCCGCCTCCGCCGCCGCCTCCGCCGCCGCCTCCGCCGCCGCCGCCTCCGCCGCCTCCGCCGCCTCCGCCTCCGCCTCCGCCTCCGCCGCCGCCGCCTCCGCCGCCGCCAGTGGGCGACGTGGCTCTGGGAGCCGTGGTCTACAGAAACTGTTCGTCCTGCCACGGGTCCGATCCTGCGGGCGGCTCCATGAACGTCCAGCGCGGCGTCACGGTGGCGGCGCTGACTTCGGCGTACTCGAAGGTGGGCTCGATGAGCCAGTTCAAGACATCCCTCTCTGCGACGGACAACCTGAATCTGGCCGCCTACATCAAGAGTCGCGTGGCGCCCTGAGTCCCGCTTCGCCAACTGCAAAGGAATCCATTCGATGACGCAATCGCTTATTCACGACACGACTGACGCGACGTTCGAGACCGATGTCCTGAAGTCCACGCAGCCTGTGCTCGTCGACTGCTGGGCGACCTGGTGCGGGCCGTGCAAGGCCATCGCACCTCTGCTCGAAGACGTGGCCCGGGCTTACGAAGGGCGGCTGAAGATCGTCAAGATCAACGTGGACGAGAACCGCGTCATCCCCGCAAAGCTTGGCGTGCGGGGCGTGCCGACGCTCATGCTGTTCAAGGACGGCGCGCTGACCAAGACCAAGGTCGGCGCGGTGACGAAGGCGCAGCTCGAAGCGTTGATCGGCGAACAGTTCGCAACGGCCTGAAGTCGGCATCTTGCTCCCGGCCCATGCCAGCCCTTGGGCGTCGTCGTCTTCCGGACGCCGTCGTGTCAAGGGCCGGCGATAAGCCGGGCCGCTTCAAGTGGCTTTCAACGCGGCGAAGCCAGGTGGTTGAACGTTCCTGTTTGTCGACAGGTTGTTTGGCAGACGTGGACGAACAGGTTGCTGGCTGTACCAATGCATCAATACCTCGGCCAGCGCCGGGCGACACAGGTGATAGCCCTGCCCGATATCGCACCGGAGTTCGGTCAATGTGTTCATCGACTGTGCCGTTTCGATGCCTTCGGCCACGACCTTCATGTTCAGGCTGTGCCCCAGATCGACCATGCTCCTGACGATCATGGCGTCGTCGGAGTTGCTGTGCATCGCCAGGATGAATGACTTGTCGATCTTCAGCTCGCTGATGGGCAGGTTCTTCAGCTGCGCCAGGCTGGTGTAGCCGGCTCCGAAATCGTCGATCGCGATTCGAACACCGATGGCGTGAAGCTGGTTGAGGATGTGAGCCGCCTTCTCGGGTTCGAGCATCACGGCCGACTCCGTCACCTCGACTTCCAGCAAACCTGAAGCGACGGCGTGCTGGTCGAGCAGGCGTTTCACCTTGTTCGCGAAATCGTCGTCGGAGAGGTTGCGCGCCGAGATATTCACGGCAACGGGAATGTGATGACCGCCATCTGCCCACACCTTCGCCTGCGCCAACGCCATGTTCAAGACGGACATCGTCAACGGCCCGATCAGGCCGGTGTGCTCGGCCAGCGGGATGAAATCAACCGGGGGGAACCATGCCGCGGTCGGGATGCTGCCAGCGAACCAGCGCCTCGACACCGACGAGTTCTCTTGTCTTGAGATCGATCTTGGGCTGGTAGTGCAGGAACAACTCCCCACGTTCGATGCCACGACGCAATTGCCCCAGCAAGGAAAGACGCTCCGGTGAGTGGTCATCGTTTTCAGGGTCGTAGACGACCACCCCCCGCTTCTGCTGCTTCGCGACATACATCGCGATGTCGGCACGCTGCAGGAGGGTTTGTGCATCATCACCGTGAGCACCGGAAATGACGACGCCGATGCTGGCGTCGACGTCCAGTTCCACGTCCTCGACCCTGAAGGCTTCGGCCAGTGCCTTGCGCAATCTCGACGCCACATCCAGCGCACCGGCCAAGCCATCGACCGCCGGCAGCAAGACGGCAAATTCATCGCCGCCCAGGCGAGCAACGGTATCAGCGGCACGCAGCGCGCCGGCCAGCCTCGGCCCGATCTGCGCCAGGAGTTGGTCACCGACATGGTGTCCCAGGGTGTCGTTCACCTCCTTGAAGCGATCCAGGTCGATCAGCAGCAGCGCCGTGGTCGAGGCGCTGCGATGGCCGGCACGAAGCGCTTGCTCGAATCGATCCGCCAGCAGCGTGCGATTGGGCAGACCCGTCAGGGCGTCATGCAGCGCGTCGTGCACGGCCTTTGTGCGCTGCTGGTCGAGTTGCGCTCTGGTGTGGCGCAGGACGCCGGAAAAGAGAACCACGAGAACGAAACCGAGCAGAAACACCGCGGGCGTGGCCTGGGCGTTGAAGGATTCGCGCCGCTTCAGTTCGGCCAGATCGGCGAGCGCGGCGCCGTGGTGGCTGTCGGCCGCCTTGTTGACGAGCCCTTCGATGGTTTCAAAGCGCGGGTCGACTTCGCCGTTGTCGATCTGCAAGACCAGTGCCGCGTCGCCGCGATCGGCGGCGGCAAACATTCGGTCGATGGCCTGCCGGTAAGGGCCATACGCCGAGGCGACCTGGTCTGCAATGACATGATCCTGCGCCGTGCCGTCGCGGCGCACGAGTTCCATCGCTGCCTGCAAGTCACCGGTGGCCTTGTCGAAGCGTCGTCGCACTTCGGGGCCAGGCTCCAGCCGGTATTTGCGCTCCAGCGACTCCTCTGCCGCAACGGCGGTCGCCGCTGCCGCGTAGTGATCCGACAGCGTGTTCGATGCGATCGCGCGTTCAGCCGACTGTCGCGTCGAGACCGCAGACCACATGGCAAAGGCGCTGACGCCAATCAAGACCGCGAACAAGCCTGCCGACGAGGCTCGCGCCAGCGCGTTGCTCGTCCGAATCTCGCGGACGGTCGCATGGATCCAGGTCTGAACTGAACCAAGGCGTGAATGTGCTGAAGTGCTCGTGTTCATGTCGGCGAGGATGGGTGTTATCCGCGGGATATCGACATCTCGCAGCCGCACTTGAGGACTCGCAAGGGCAGCATGGGCCCTGCCGTCGCAGCGCTTCGACCTCAAACTCCGCCGAACCGCAGCCGCACCAGCGCCATCGCCATCGCGAAGATGAACGCGTAGGCGAAGCGGTCGAGCAGGATCGTCGGCTGGTCGCGCCGACGCCGCCACGCGCCGAGCGCCGCCATCGCCGCACCCGACAGGATCGGCGTGACGATCACGTTCGCGATGCGGCCCACGTGCGAAACGATGAACAGCTTCGGGAACCACCAGAGGCTCAAGGCACCGGCCATCGCACCGAACAGCGCGTAGCCGACGCCCGCCAGCAGCGGGTTCGGCGTCTTCTCGAACGGCTGTTTCAGGCTGCGCAGACCGAACTCGAACAGCAGCTCCAGCACCACTTGAAGGATCAGCTCGCCGAAGATCTCGAACAGCAGCTCGAAGATGAACTCCATCTCTCAACCCGCAGCCTGGCCCAGCGCCTTCACACCCAGCTTGAACGCGATCATCGCGCGCAGCCGGTTCGGCACCACCGGCTTGATCAACAGGTGGAAGTCGTGCGCCTGGGCTTCCTTGTCGTGACCGGTCATCGTGCTGCCGGTGATCAGGATCGCCGGCACGTGCGCGCCGAAGCGCTCGCGCAGCGTGTGGATCGCATCGACACCGGTGCGGCCCTCCTCGAGACGGTAATCGACGATCAGCAGGTCGGGCTTGACGAGGCCCGGGTCGCTCGCCTGCGCCCAACGCGCACTGTCGGCGACGTTCTCGAACGACGCGATCTCGGCACCCCAACCCCTGAGCAGCACCTCCAGCCCGGCACGCACGGCCGGCTCGTCCTCGACGACGACGATCAGCCGCCCCGCCAGCGTGATGCCCACCGGCCCCTTGCCGGGCAGCACCTGTGCCGACGCGCGCGGCGCCTTGCCGACCGGCAGCTCGAGCGTGAAGACCGTTCCCTTGCCGACCTCGGAGCGCATCGCCAGCGGCGCGTTCATCAACGCGGCGAGGCGCTTCACGATCGCCAGCCCCAGCCCCAGGCCCTTGCGCTGCTCCGGGGTCACGGCGGCGGTGTGCGGCACCTGGTAGAACTCGTCGAAGATCTTCTGCTGCTCGGCCTCGCGGATGCCGGGGCCGCTGTCCCACACCTGCAAGAGCACGCGGTTGCCACGCTGCCGGCAGCTCACCAGCACCGAGCCATCGTCGGTGTAGCGGATCGCGTTCGAGACCAGGTTGCGCAGGATGCGCTCGACCAGCAGCGGGTCGCCGAACACCACTCGGTGGCCGCCGCGCAGCCGCAACGCCAGGCCCTTCTCGAACGCGGCCGGCTCGAAATTCAGGCGCAGCTTGCGCAAGATGTCGCCGACCTCGAAGTGCTGGTCGTGCACGTCGATGCCGCCGCTGTCGATGCGGGTGATGTCGAGCAGCTCGGAGAACAAGCCTTCGAGTGCGTCGACCGATTCGTTGATGCTGTTGACGAGTTGCGCCACCTCGGGGTCGTGAACACGCTGGCGCAACGCCTCGGCGAACAGCCCCATCGCGTGCAGCGGCTGGCGCAGGTCGTGGCTGGCGGCGGTGAAGAACTGCGTCTTCGCGCGGTTTGCGATCTCGGCCTCGCGCCGCGCTGCGTCGGCAGCGAGCGTCTCGACGCGCAGCCGCACCGCCAGTTCGTCGGCTTGCACCTTCAGGTCGATCGCGCGCTGCAGCGCCTGGCGGTAGCTGTTGGCGAGCACGAAGGTGAAGCCGATGATCAGCACCAGCTCGCCGGCGAGCAGGTAGTGGAAGCGGTCGCCGACCAGCACGATGCGCGCCAGCAGCGGCAGGAAGACCAGGCCGGCGAACACGAGGTAGAGGCGACGCTGGATCGACAACACCGGAATGCCGACGGCGCAGAAGGTGTACACGATCACGATCAGGCCGGTCTGCTCCATCGCCGTGCCCTGGTCGTAGAACATCCAGCCGGCCAGGCCCCACCCCGTGGCCGCGATGATGGCGCCGACATTCGCGCGCCAGATCCAGCGCCGCCAGTCGGCCAGTTGCCAGTCGGCCGACTGGCGCGCCTCCGCGCGCCGGAAGGCTTGCACCATCACGATCCGCACCGCGCACATCACCGTGAACGCCGCCATCCACGGCAGCAGCAGCGGCATCGGTGCGAGGCCCCAGAACAGCATCGCGACGACGCCGACGCCGGCCATGTAGCCGGCCAGCGCGGCCGGCATGTAGCCGTAGGTGAAGCGCACCGTCTCGGCGAGCCGCGCGCTCGCCGCGTCGTGCACGAGCGGCCCGGCCGGGGCGGCAGCGCTCAGCGCGGCGGGTTGCGCCACGCGTTCAGCCCGCCCTGCAACGACATCTGGCTCACCGCGAGCACCGCCTGGGTGCGCGAGCTGACGTTGAGCGCGCGCAGCACCGCGGCGACGTGATCCTTCACGGTCTCGACCGAGAGGTTCAGTTCGCGTGCGATCAGCTTGTTCGGCAGGCCCTTGAGCAGCAGCCCGAGCACATCGGTCTGGCGCGGCGTCAGGCCGGCCGCCGCCAGCGGCGACGCGGCGGGCGGGTGGCCGGCGTCGTCCGCGTGCTCGCGCAGCACGCGCAGCACGCTCGGCACGGTGTCGCCTTCAGGCTTTATCGGCGGGTCGGCGCCGAGCGTCATCGGCGGGATGTAGATGCCGCCCGACATCACCATGTTCAGCGCCTCGAACAGCGCGTCGTTGTTGGCGCGCTTGGGCACGAAGCCCATCGCGCCGAGGTCGATCGCCTTGATGACGTCGGCGTGCCGATCCGAGGCCGAGACCACCACCACCGGCACCGCCGGGTAGGTGCGGCGGAACTCGACCAGCACCTCGAAGCCATCAGCATCCCCCAGGTGCAGGTCGAGCAGCACGAGGTCGAAATCGGCATCGGCCTTCAGGATCTCGCGTGCGGCGTGCGCACTGCCGGCCCCGACGACGGTCGTGTCGTTGCCCAGACTCTGGATCACGCTTTGCAGCGCTTGCAGGATCAGCGGGTGGTCATCGATCAGCAGGACTTTCATGGCCGGCCTCCGCAATCAGTCAGGCATAGCGACGAGCGATCGATTCAGCGACGCAAACCGGTTTGTCGGAGCCCTCGCGTTCCATCGTGACTTCGCACGTGATCTGCGCGCCGCCTTCAAGCGGCTCGTACTTCGTCAACGTGAAATGGCCGCGCAGCCGGCTACCCGACGGCACCGGCGCCGGAAAGCGCACCTTGCCCAGGCCGTAGTTCACACCCATGCGCGTGTTGCGCACCTCGAACGCCGAGGCGCTCATCTCGGGCAGCAACGACAGCGTCAGGAAGCCGTGGGCGATGGTCGTGCCGAACGGGCCTTTCGCGGCGCGCTCGGCGTCGAGGTGGATCCACTGGTGGTCGCCGGTGGCGTCGGCAAACAGGTTGATGCGTTGCTGCGTCACCGTGATCCAGTCGCTCACCCCCACCGTTTGCCCGATGAGCGCTTGCAGGTCGGTGATGTTCTCGAAGCTTCGCATGGGTGTTTCCCGGAGGTCGAAGGGTCAGGCGTCGAGCCAGGTGGTGATCGGCCGCCACTGCTCGATGTCGCGCTCGAAGCGGTTCGAGCTCACGTCCCACAGGGTCAGGCCGTGGGCCGCGAGGTGCACGTAGTTTTGCGTGTCGCGCACGAAGCCGAGCAGCGGCACCTTCAGCTTGTCGAGGAAGCCGCGCAGCTGGTCGGTGGCGATCGTGCCCTCGCGCGTGCGCATGCCGACGATCGCGATCCGCACCCGCTCGCTGCGCTTGTGCGCGAGCAGTTCGCGCACGAACGCGTGGGTGGCGTGGATGTCGAAGATGCTGGGCTGCAGCGGAATCAGCACCTTGTCCGCCAGCTTCATCACTTCATCGAGGCGCTTGCCGTGCAGGCCGGCGGGAGTGTCGAGCACCACGTGCGTCGTGCCCTTGGGCGGGCGCACCACGGCGTCGTGTGCGACCTCCCAGGCGCTGATCGGCGCGAGGCCGGCCGGGCGCAGCGAGAGCCAGGTGCGGGTCGATTGCTGGCGATCGGCATCACCCAGCATCACCGCATGGCCGCACGACGCGAAGTAGCCGGCGACGTTGGTCGACAGCGTGGTCTTGCCCACGCCGCCCTTCGGATTGGCCACCACGATCACCGGCATGCAGTCCTCCGCGCGGGTTGTGTTGCGCTTTGCGGTTATCTTAGCCGCATGCCTACGCTCCAAACCACGCATGACGTTCTGGTAATCACTGCCCACCCGCAGATGGAGCAATCGCGTATCAACCGCCGGCTGATGCGCACCGCACGCAAGTTGCCGACCGAAAATTCGCCCAAGGTGCTGGTGCGCGACCTGTACTCGCTCTACCCCGACTACCTGATCGACGTGCCGGCCGAGCAGGCGCTGCTGAGCCAGGCGACGCTGATCGTCTGGCAGCACCCGATCCAGTGGTACAGCATGCCGCCGCTGATGAAGCTGTGGGTGGACGAGGTGCTCGCCTTCGGCTGGGCCTACGGCCCGGGCGGCACCGCGCTGCGCGGCAAGGACCTGTGGCTGGTCGCGACCACCGGCGGCCCGCAGGAGTCGTATCACCCCGACAGCTACAACCGCTACTTCTTCGACGCCTTCCTGCCGCCCTACGAGCAGACCGCCACCTTGTGCGGCATGCGCTTCCTCCCGCCGCTGCTGCTGCACGGCGCGCACAAGGCCGAGGAAGAAGAAGTCATCGCGCACCTCGAGGTCTATGCCGACCGCCTGGCGCACTACCCACACTGGCCCGAGCTCGACGAGCTGCTCTACAAGCTGCCGGACGCCGTGCCCGAAGATGCACGGCCCGAAGACGATGAAGCGCAGGAGGCGGCGTGATGGAGCACACCTCGTGGTTGACGGGCACGTTGGTCTATCTCGCCGCCGCCGTGCTCGCCGTACCGCTCGCAAAATTCCTCGGCCTCGGCTCGATCATCGGCTACCTCGCTGCCGGCATCCTGATCGGGCCGTGGGGGCTGAAGTTCGTCACCAACCCGCAGGACATGCTGCACTTCTCCGAGTTCGGCGTGGTGCTGATGCTGTTCCTCGTCGGCCTCGAGCTGGAGCCGCGCCGGCTCTGGTCGCTGCGCAAGCCCATCTTCGGCTGGGGCAGCGTGCAGCTGTTCGGCTCGGCCGCGCTGATGGCGGCCGTGGCGGTGCTCGCCGGGCTCGACTGGCGCATCGCGCTGGTCGCCTCGCTCGGCCTGGCGATGTCGTCCACCGCGATCGGCCTCGGCGTGCTGAACGAACGCAGCCTGATGCAGACCAGCTCGGGCCAGAGCGTGCTCAGCGTCGCGCTGCTGCAGGATGTGGCCGCGATCCCGATCCTCGCGCTGCTGCCGCTGCTGGCCACGGCGCAGGCGCACGCCGCTGGCGGCGGCTGGATCGCAGCCGCCAAGGCGCTGGCGGTGATCGCAACGATCGTGCTCGGCGGCCGGCTGCTGATCCGCCCCGCGCTGCGCTGGATCGCGAACAGCAACACGCCGGAGATCTTCACCGCCGCGTCACTGTTGCTGGTGGTCGCGACCGCCGCGCTGATGCAGGTCGTCGGCCTGTCGATGGCGCTCGGCGCCTTCCTCGCCGGCGTGCTGCTGGCCGAGAGCGAATACCGGCGCGAGCTCGAGACCGACATCGAGCCGTTCAAGGGCCTCTTGCTCGGGCTCTTCTTCATCGCCGTCGGCATGAGCATCGACTTCGCGGTCGTGATCGCGCAGCCGCTGCTGATCGCCGGCGTGGTGCTCGGCTTCCTGCTGCTGAAGGCGTTCGTGCTGTGGGGCATGGGCCGGCTGATGCCGGTGCCCCGACCGGAGCGGCCGGTCTTCATCATCCTGCTGGCGCAGGGGGGCGAGTTCGGCTTCGTCGTGTTCCAGACCGCGGCGCAGGCCGGCGTGATCGACGCGACCGCCTCGTCGTTTCTGGTCGCCGCGGTCGCGATCTCGATGCTGGTCACGCCGCTGCTGCTGGTGGCGGCGGACAAGTGGCTGATCCCGCTGCTCGCCGGGGAAGCACGCAAGAACCTGCCCGAAATCGCCGAGCCGCAAAACGAGTCGGTGATCATTGCCGGCTTCGGCCGCTACGGCCAGGTCGTCGGCCGCCTGCTGTACGCCAACGGCATCCACCCGACGGTGCTCGACACCGACGCCGACCAGATCGAAACGATGCGCCGCTTCGACTGGCGCGTGTTCTACGGCGACGCGACGCGGCTTGACCTGATGCGCACCGCCGGCGCCGCGACCGCGAAGGTGCTCGTGCTCGCGATCGACGACGTGGAGCAAAGCGTGGAGGTCGCGAAGATGGTGCGGGAGAACTTCCCCGACCTCGTCATCGTGGCGCGCGCGCGCAATGTGCAGCACTATTTCGAGCTGCTCGAGCTGGGCGTCACGCTGATCGAGCGCGAGACGCTCGATTCGGCATTGATGAGCGCGCGCAGCGTGCTCGAACAGCTCGGGTGGGAGCGGCATCAGGCGCGCACGCTGGCGCTGCGCTTTCGGCGCCACAACATCGAGCAGCTGCTGAAGATGGCACCGCACCGCAAGGATGCGGCCAAGTTGCTGGCCGCCGCCAAGCAAGGCCGCGCGCAACTCGAGGAGCAGTTCGCGCTGGAGCGCGAGCAGGCGGCGAAGCGTCAGGTGCGGGGTGGGTGGAGCAGCGATGACGAGACGCGCGGCTCGCCACCGGCATGAGGCACGGTTAAACTTCTTCATCATGTTTCGGCGCCACCTCCTGCCCCGCTGCGCGACCACGTTGTTGATGATCGTGTCGCTGCTGTTCTCGCAGTTAGTGCAGGCGACCTGCGTCTGCCCCTTCGCGGGCGATCAGGCGGCGATGGCGCAGAGGATGGCCTCGGGCGAACCGTGCGACGGCATGGATACGGCACAACCCGCGCCGTGCCACTCGCAAGGCGCGGTCGTGTCGCCAGCCTTCGAGGTGGTCAAGGCGGCATCACCGTGGCTCCCCGCCCTTGTTCAGATGCTCGTCGTTCCGCTCGTGCTCGACCGCGCTGACGCGACTGCGTTGACTGTCGCTGCGAGCGTGCCGGTGCGGCCGCCGCCGGACCCGGTCTTTCTCGCCACACTCAGACTCCGGGTCTGACTTCTCCGTCGATCGATCGGCGCTGGCGCGGCTCGTCCGCTCGCCGGCAAACGCCTCGTTCGTCTTCGGAGCCTCCATGCAAACCTCACTCTTGCGCGCAGCCGCATTGGCCGCCGCTTCGCTGCCCTTGCTGGCCGCAGCCGCCCCGCTGTCGCTCGACGCCGCGCTCGACCTTGCCGTGCAACGCTCAGATGCCGCGCGCGCAGCGCGGGCGGGTGTCGCCAGCGCCCGGGAGATGTCTCGATCCGCGGGTCAACTGCCCGACCCCCTGTTGCGTGCAGGGATCGACAACCTGCCCGTGACCGGGCCCGACCGGCTCCACACCACCCGCGAATCGATGACGATGAAGCGCGTCGGCCTGAGCCAGGAATGGCTCTCGCCCGACAAGCGTGCCACGCGCCAGGCGGCGGCGGTCGCGGCGCTGAGCCGTGAATCCGTGCAGGCGCTGGCGGTGGTCGCGGAGACGCGCCTGCAGGCGGCGCTCGCCTACCTCGATGCCTTCTATGCCGGCGAGGCGCAGAAGCTGGCGAGCATCACGCTGCACCACACGAGCGAAGAGCAGCAGGCCGCACGCGCCCGGCTCGCATCGGCGAGCGGCAGCGGCGCCGAGTTGCTGTCGCTCACCAGCGCACGCGGCGTCGCCGAGGACGAGTCCGCCGATTCGATGCAGCAGTTGGTCGCGTTCAGGACCGCACTCCATCGCTGGGTCGGCATCGACGCCGACGCGCTCGATGCCCCGACGCCGATGCCGGTTCCGTCCGAGGCCGTCTATGTAGCGAATCACCCCACGGTCGCGCGGGCGAGAGTCGATATCGAGGTCGCAAGGCAAGCGGCCGCGGTCGCGTCCTCGGAGCGCCAGGCCAACTGGACCTGGGAGATCGCCTACGGCCAGCGCACCGGCTACGCGGACATGGTGTCGATCGGCGTGAGCGTCCCGCTGCAAGTGGCGCCTGCCGACCGCCAGGACCGCGAGACGGCTGCGAAACTTGCGCTCGCGAACAAAGCCGAGGCGGACTTGGCCGAGACGAGCCGTGCGGCCACGGCCGAGTACCGGGCGCTCGCCGGTGACGCCGAACGCCTGCGGGAACGCATCGATCGCTATCGCTCCGGCGTCATCGCGCCCGCCGGCCAGCGCAGCGCGGTAGCACTGGCCGTCTATCGATCGAACCAGGCGACGTTGACAACCTTGTTCGAAGCCCGACACGCCGAAGTCGAGGCCCAGCGCAAGCTGTTGACCTTGCAACGCGAGCTCGCCCGAACGCATGCACAGCTCGCCTTCAGACCGCTCGCCGATGGAGGCGCACGATGAGGGCCGCTCACCGGGCCGGATGGCTGCTGACGGCGGGTACGGCGATCGCCACAGGCAGCTTCTACGTTGGCCGGCACACGCTGCCGACCCGCGCGGCGACGATGCCTGTCGCGGGCAGCGCCTCTGCAGCCCAGGGCCGCACGGTGCTGTACTGGCACGACCCGATGGTCCCCGAGCAGCGCTTCGACAAGCCCGGCAAGTCACCGTTCATGGACATGCAGCTCGTGCCGGTGTATGCCGACAGCGCGTCGGACGCGGGCAGCGTGAAGATCAGCCCGACGGTGCAACAGAACCTCGGGATTCGATTCGCCGCGGTCCGCCGTGCCGAGGTCGCATCGTCGTTCGACGCCGTCGGCACGGTGCAGTTCGACGAGCGGCTCGGCGTCGCGGTGCAGACCCGCGTCGCCGGCTATGTCGAGAAGCTCGCGGTTCGCGCGCAGATGGAGCGCGTTCGCAAGGGCCAGGCGCTGGCCACGCTGTTCGCGCCGGAGTGGCTCGGCCCGCAGAACGAGTGGCTGGCGCTGAAGCGTGCAGGCGTCGCGCCCGACATCGTCGCCGCGGCGAGGGACCGGATGAAAGCGATGTCGATTCCCGTCGAACTGATCCGGCAGAGCGAAGACAGCGGCACGGCGCAGGCGCGCTTCACCCTCCGCGCGCCGGTCGACGGTGTCGTCGCGGAACTCGGTGTGCGCGAAGGCGTGGCCGTCGCTCCCGGCATGACGCTGTTCCGCATCGCCGGGCTCGACAAGGTCTGGGCCGTGGCCGAGGTTCCCGAAGCGCGGGCGGTGCATCTGAGACGCGGCCAAGCGGTCAAGGGGGTGCTTGAGGCGGACACCTCGCGAAGCTTCAGCGGCACGGTCACCGAGATCCTGCCCGAAGTCAGCGCGAGCACGCGCACGCTGAAGGCCAGGGTCGAGCTCGACAACCGGGGCGGCACGCTCACGCCCGGCATGCTGCTGCGCATTCGAGTGAAAGGGCCGAGCACCACGCGGCTGGTCGTGGCCTCCGAGGCGGTGATCCGCACCGGCCAGCGCGCGCTCGTCATCGTGCGCAAGGCCGACAGTGCCTTCGAGCGGCGCGACGTGACGCTGGGCGCCGATCTCGGCGACGACATCGAGATTGTTCGAGGTCTGGTCGAAGGCGAGCAGGTGATCGCCAGCGGCCAGTTCCTGATCGACTCCGAGGCCAGTCTGCGATCCGTGCCCGGCAGCATCACGCCGGCGGCAACGAAATGATCGCCGCGCTGATCCGCTGGTCGATCGGCAACCGGTTCCTGGTGCTCGTCGCCACCGCGTTCGCGGTCGCTGCGGGCGCCTGGTCGCTGATGCACACGCCGCTCGATGCCCTGCCCGATCTGTCGGACACGCAGGTCATCATCCGCACGCCGTTCCCCGGCAAGGCGCCGCAGCTCGTCGAAGACCTCGTCACCTACCCGCTGACCACGACGATGCTCAGCGTGCCCGGCGCGAAGACGGTGCGCGGCTACTCGTTCTTCGGCGACTCGTTCGTCTACGTGCTGTTCGACGACAAGACCGATCCCTACTGGGCGCGCTCGCGCGTCGTCGAGTACCTGAACCAGGTGCAGAGCAAGCTGCCGGCCGGCGCGACCGCCTCGCTCGGACCGGACGCAACCGGCGTGGGCTGGGTCTACGAGTACGCGCTCGTCGATCGCAGCGCCCAGCGCGATCTCGGGCAGCTGCGCGCGCTGAACGACTGGTTCCTGAAGTTCGAGTTGAAGACCGTGCCCGACGTGGCCGAAGTCGCGAGCATCGGCGGCATGGTGCGGCAGTACCAGGTCGTGCTCGATCCAGACCGGATGCAGGCGCTCGGCGTCACGCAGGCGCAGGTCGTCGAGGCGCTGCGCCAGGCCAACCAGGCGGCGGGCGGGTCAGTCGTCGAGCTCGCCGAAGCCGAGTATGTGGTGCGCTCGCGCGGCTACCTCCAATCGCTGGACGACTTCCGCAGCGTGCCGTTGTCGGTCGCGGCGGCGACGCCGGTGCTGCTGCGCGATGTCGCGACCGTGCAGGTCGGCCCCGAGATGCGCCGCGGCATCGCCGAACTCGATGGCGAGGGCGAAGTCGCCGGCGGTGTGGTCGTGATGCGCTCGGGCAAGAACGCGCGCACCACCATCGAGGCCGTGAAGGCCCGGCTCGCATCGCTGAGGACCAGCCTGCCCGCCGGTGTCGAGGTCGTGACCACGTACGACCGCTCGCTGCTGATCGACCGCGCGGTCGAGAACCTGCGCACGAAGCTCATCGAGGAGTTCATCGTGGTCGCACTCGTCTGCGCCGTCTTCCTCTTTCATCTGCGCTCGGCGCTGGTCGCGGTGATCGCGCTGCCAGTTGGCGTGCTGGTCGCATTCATCGTGATGCGCTGGCAAGGCGTCAACGCGAACATCATGTCGCTCGGCGGGATCGCGATCGCGGTCGGTGCGATGGTCGACGCGGCCATCGTGATGGTCGAGAACGCGCACAAGCACCTCGAAACCTTCGAGGCCGAGCACGGCCGGCGGCCGACGAACGCCGAGCGCTGGGAGCTCGTCGGTGCGGCGTCCGTCGAGGTCGGCCCGGCGCTGTTCTTCTCGCTGCTCGTGATCACGCTGTCGTTCGTGCCGGTGTTCTCGCTCGAAGCGCAGGAGGGACGGCTGTTCGCGCCACTGGCCTTCACGAAGACCTATGCCATGGCGGCGGCGGCCGCGATCTCGGTGACGCTGGTGCCAGTGCTGATGGGCACCCTGGTTCGCGGCCGCATCCCTCATGAGTCGTCGAACCCGGTAAATCGCTTCCTGATGGCCGCGTACCGGCCGGCGCTCGAAGCCGTGCTGCGCTTCCCGAAGGCCACGCTGGCGGCTGCGGCGATGGTGCTGGCGTTGACGATCGTCCCGGCGCTGCAACTCGGCGGCGAGTTCATGCCGCCGCTCGACGAAGGCGACCTGCTCTACATGCCGTCGGCGCTGCCGGGCCTGTCGATCGCCAAGGCCTCGGAGCTGCTGCAGCAGACGGATCGGCTCATCAAGACCGTCCCCGAAGTGGCACGCGTGTTCGGCAAGGCCGGCCGCGCCGACACGGCCACCGATCCGGCGCCGCTGGAGATGTTCGAGACCACGATCCAGTTCAAGCCGCGCGACCAGTGGCGCGCCGGCATGACGCCGGACAGGCTCGTCGAGGAGTTCGATCGGATCGTGCAGGTGCCGGGCCTGACGAACGTCTGGGTGCCGCCGATCCGCAACCGCATCGACATGCTCGCGACCGGCATCAAGAGCCCCGTCGGGATCAAGGTCGGCGGCGCGGACCTGGCCACGATCGACCGGCTCACGACGCAGATCGAGACAACCGTGAAGACTGTGCCGGGCGTGACCTCGGCGCTGGCCGAGCGGCTGACGGGCGGGCGCTATATCGATGTCGAGGTGAACCGTTTGGCCGCTGGTCGATACGGGCTGTCAGTGGCCGACGTGCAGGCGGTCGTCGCGACGGCGATCGGCGGCGACAACGTCGGCGAGGTCGTGCAGGGGCGCGAACGCTATCCGATCAACGTTCGCTACCCGCGCGAGCTGCGCGACTCGCTGCAACGGCTGCGCGACCTGCCGTTCGTGACCGAGAAAGGTGCGCATTTGCTGCTGCGCGATGTGGCGACTCTCAGGATCGACGAGGGCCCGCCGATGCTGCGCAGCGAGAACGCGCGCCTGTCGGGCTGGGTCTATGTCGATGTGCGCGGCCGCGACCTGCGATCGGTCGTGAACGACATGCAGGCCGCGGTCGCGAAATCGGTCGCGATGCCGCCGGGCTACGCGCTGTCGTGGTCGGGTCAGTTCGAGTACCTGGAGCGCGCGACCGAACGCCTGAAGCTCGTCGTGCCGGTCACGTTGCTGGTCATCTTCGTGCTGCTGTACCTGCTGTTCAAGTCGGCCATCGATGCGGCGCTGGTGATGGCCGCCGTGCCGTTCTCGCTCGTCGGCGGTTTCTGGCTGGTGTGGGCGCTGGGGCATTCGGTCTCGGTCGCCACCGCGGTCGGCTTCATCGCGTTGGCGGGTGTCGCCGCCGAGTTCGGCGTGGTGATGCTGGTCTACCTGAAGAACGCGCTCGCGCGCCACCTGGCCGCGGGCGAACCGCTGAACGACGCGACGCTGCTGGTCGCGATTCGCGAGGGCGCGGTGCTGCGGGTGCGGCCCAAGGCGATGACCGTCGCCGTCGTGATGGCGGGCCTGCTCCCGATCCTGTGGGGCACCGGCACCGGTTCGGAGGTGATGACCCGCATCGCGGCGCCAATGGTCGGCGGCATGGTGACGGCGCCGCTGCTCTCGATGCTGGTCGTACCGGCGGCCTGGCTGCTGCTGAAGCGGCGACGCACCGATGGATGACCGCGCCATGACTTGCGTCAGAATCTCGGCGTGACACTGCCCGCCACCGACGCCAAGGTTCTGAACGACAGCCTGCTGCGCGAGATCGCAGCGACCGGCGGCGTCAAGCGCTACCCGGCCAACGCGGTGCTGATCAACGAAGGCGATGCGGCCGACACGCTGTTCATCATTCTCTCCGGGCGGGTCAAGGTCTATGCCGGCAATGCGGCCGGCAAGGAAGTGATCCTGAACGAGCTCGGCCCCGGCGACTACGTCGGCGAGGTGCCGCTCGATGGCGGCGTGCGCAGCGCCTCGGTGATGACGCTGGAGCCGACCACCTGCGCGCTCGTGACCGGCGCGAACCTGCGCGAGTTCATCGCGAAGCACCCGGATTTCGCGCTGCACCTGATCCGCAACCTGATCCTGCGCCTGCGCACGCTCACCGACAGCGTGAAGAGCCTGGCGCTCGACGACGTCTACGGCCGCGTCGTCGGCCTGCTGCAGAAACTCGCAGTCGCCGAAGGCGCACACCGCGCCGTGCCGCAGCGCCTGACGCAGCAGGAGATCGCCGACCGGGTCGGCGCCTCGCGCGAGATGGTGAGCCGCATCTTCAAGGAACTGACGATCGGCGGCTACCTGAGCGTGACGGCCGGCCGCATCGTCATCCTCAAGACCCCGCCCGCGGCCTGGTGAGCGCGGCCTGCATTTTTGTGAACCGACCCCACGAAGGAGCACCATGTCCACTGCCCGCCTGCTCACTGCGCTCCTGCTGACGGCGAGCGCGTCGATCGCCTTCGCCGCGCCGCCGGTCTACCTCGCGCTCGACCACTCCAGCGCCGCGCTGATCGACAAGCCCGCGGCCCTGGCGCTGTGGAAGGCGGGCGTGCCCGCCAAGATGTTCAAGCTCTACCCTGCGGCCAAGTGGGGCTTCGTCAGCGAGGTCGAGGGCGGCTTCGACGACGCCAAGGTGTGCGTCGTCACGGCCCGCGCGATGATGCTGCCGCGCAGTGGCAAAGCACTCGTGTTCCAACCCGCCAAGACGGCGACCGCGTTCGGCAGCCAGGCCGGCGCCACCGAGGCACAGTGTCAGGGGCTGGCCAAGGCGAAGCTGGGCGAGGCCATCGAGGCCTTGCGCTCGGCGCTCGCGCCGCGCTGATGGGGCACCCGGTGGCGGAGTACCGCCACCACCCGCCGAGCGGGTGCTCGGCCGCTTGGGGCGGCCCGGCGCTGGCCGAGCCGACCGCATTCAGTGCTCCCGTCAGCGTGCGGCGCGGCCGCGCTCGATGTCGGCGCTGAGCCGGCCGGCCAGCAACTCGATCAGGTGGAACCCGAAGGCCGGGTTTTGGTAGAAGAGCTGCTTGACCGTGCTCTCGTGGATCTCGAGCACGGTGCAGGCCGACACGCAGCGCGCCGTGTGCGTGCGGCGCCGGCTCGGTGAGAACAGCGCGATCTCACCGAAGATGCGCCCCGGCTCGAGCGCCTTGCCGAGATCGACCAGCTCCAGGTCACCGTCGACGAGCAGATACAGCCGATCGGCCTCGTCGCCCAGGTTGAACAGGACGTGCCCGGCTTTCAGGCGCCGCGACTTCATGTAGGGCTTGAGCCAGAGCCCGGCCAGGTCGGAATCGGCCTGCGCACGCGCGACGCGGCGCGTCAGCCGCGTCACCTCGATCGCGCGGAACAGGTTGATGGGCAGCAGGCAGGCCGCGACGACCATCGTGATCACCGAGGGGTGCAGCGCGCCGAACACGAGCAGTGCGCTGTCGCTGCCCACGACCAGCCAGCGCAGTGGCAGCATCGTGCGCGTGAGCGCGCCCGAGACCACCAGCGTGATGCCGAGCGCCCCAGCCAGCGTTGCCACGATCTGCGTCGGCGAGCTCAACACGCCGGCAAGGTAGGCGGCCACGCTGGCGCCCGCTTGCGCAGCCAGTTCCGAAAGTGCCATCGCTTCCGCCGCCTCCCCGATGGTGAATAAGTCACACCGACGATGTGAACAACGCCGCTGCGCACAAGGTCGCTGAAATCTACATTGGATTCACGTTGATGCGCGGCATCGACGAACCACTCAACCCCGCAGGAGCACGCCATGAACATGAACAAGACCCGCCTCGACGACCGGTTCAACGGCGCGGCGTTTGCTGTCGTCGTCGCGATTGTCCTCTCGATCGGCAGCGCGATGCTGAGCCTCGAGGTCGACACGTATGCACCTGAGCCGGCGACGGCGCAGGCGATGGCGCCGGTGCAAGCCGTCGCTGCCGCGTCGGTGGTCGTGGTGCGCTGATCGGTTGATTTGCGGCACGGCCCGAAGCGCACGGCGGGCCCGCAAAGCGTAGTATCGCGATCGGTTCGGCGAGGTGCTTCGAGGTGGCGGCTTGACCAGAGCCGCGCAACCCGGAAGCGCCCACCGAACAGCGCCGGTCGAACCGGTTGGTTGTGATGGTCGCGACGCGACAGGGAGCGCTCGATGCACTGCCGTTGGTGCCAGCATGACAATCGCGCCGATGCCCGCTACTGTGGCGGCTGCGGGCAGTTCCTGTTGCTCAAGTGCCCGGCCTGCGGCAACGACAACGCCCCCGACAACCGGTTCTGCGATGGCTGCGGAGGGGGCTTGTCGGCGCGCAGCCCGCCCGCTGCCGCGCACCCGGAACCGCGCGTCTACACCCCGCCGCACCTGGCGCTGAAGATCCTGACCTCGCACGCCGCTCTCGAAGGCGAACGCAAGCAGGTGACGGTGCTGTTCTGCGACATCGCGAACTCGACCGAGCTGGCGCAGCGTCTGGGCGCGGACGCGATGCATGCGCTGCTGAACCAGTTCTTCGAACTCGCGCTGGGCGAAGTCCATCGGCTGGAGGGCACCATCAACCAGTTCCTCGGCGATGGCTTCATGGCGCTGTTCGGCGCGCCGGTGGCCCACGAGGATCACGTGCGGCGGGCGCTGCTCGCGTCGCTCGGCATCCGCGACAAGCTGAAAGAGGCCGCGGCGGGCGGGAACGACGCCTTGCGCTCCTTGAGCAGCGTGCGCGTGCGCATGGGCGCGCACACCGGCATGGTGGTGGTCGGCAAGATCGGCGACAACCTGCGCATGGATTACACCGCCGTCGGCGACACCACGAACATCGCGGCCCGCTTGCAGCAGCTGGCGCAGCCCGGCCAGATCCACACCAGCGCGGCGGTGCATGCGGCCGGGCGCCCGTTCTTCGAATTTGCGCCCCTTGGCAAACAGGCGCTCAAGGGCATCAAGGAACCGGTGGCGGTTTTCGAGCTGATGCGCGCGCACCGCGAAGGCACGGAGTCGCGTGCGAAACGACTCGGCATCGGCTCGGCGCTGGTCGGCCGGGATCGGGAACTCTCGATCGTGCAGGATGCACTCGACCGGCTCGACCGTGGCCAGGGCGGCACGCTGATCCTGACCGGCGAGCCGGGCGCCGGCAAGTCGCGCCTGGTCACCGAGATCCGGCGGCGCCGGCCGACCGGCCCGATGCTGTGGCTCGAAGGGCGCGCGGTGTCGTTCGGGCGCAGCCTGAGCTACTGGCCGTTCATCGAGATCCTTCGAGCCTGCTTCGACATCGGCGAGGACGATGCGGAGGACGAGACCTGGCGCAAGCTGAACTCGGGCCTGACGACCCTGTTCGCGGAACGCACGCCCGAGATGCTGCCCTACCTGGCGACCGTGCTCGCGCTGCGCCTCTCGCCCGAGCAGGAGGAGCGCGTGAAGTACCTCGACGGCCAGGCGCTGCGCCGGCAGGTCTTTCTGTGCATGCGGCAGCTGTTCGAGCAGCTCGCGCTGCGCCAGCCGGTGGTGCTGCTGCTGGAAGACTGGCACTGGGCCGACCAATCCTCGATCGAGCTCGCCGAGCACCTGCTGCCGCTCACCGACACGACGCCGTTGCTGGCTTTCTTCGCGACCCGGCCGGACCCGGTCGGCCCGGCGGCGCGCATTCGGCAGTTCGCGGCCGAGCAGACGGGCCGGCAGCTGCGCGAGATCGTGCTGCTGCCCTTGTCCGAGCAGCAGAGTGCGACGCTCGTGGCGAACCTCGTCGGCGCCGCCGATCTGCCGCCAGGCTTGCGCGAGCAGATCCTGCGCAAGACCGAGGGCAACCCGTTGTTCATCGAGGAGGTGATCCGCTCACTGGTGACCGACGGCGTGCTGGTGCGCAGCGCGCGCGACGAGTCATGGCAGGTCGTCAAGCAGGTCGATCAAGTGAACCTGCCCGACACGGTGCAGGGCCTGATCCTGGCGCGCATCGATCGACTCGACGAGGACGTGAAGCAGGCGCTGAAACTCGCCTCGGTGATCGGACGCAGTTTCTTCAACCGGGTGCTCGAGGTCATCAGCACGACGCGACTCACCCTCGAAGCCAGCGTCGCCGAGCTCGAGCACGCGGAACTGATCCGCGAACGCCAGCGCCTGCCGGAGATCGAATACATCTTCAAGCACGCACTCGTGCACGACGCGGCTTACGGCAGCATTCTGGTCGAGAACCGGCGCGCGATTCACCGCCGCGTGGCGCAGGCGATCGAGATGCTGTTCGAGGGGCGCCTCGACGAATTCGCAAGCCTGCTCGCGCACCACTACACGCGCGCCGAGGATTGGGACAAGGCGCAGGAGTACCTGTTCAAGGCCGGCGACCTGGCCGGGCGCATGGCCGCCGACACCGAGGCGCTGGAGCACTTCCGGCAGGCCGAGGCGGCCTACCTGAAAGCCTTCGGCGACCGGCTCGACCCGCCGCAGCGCGCGGCGCTGGCGCGCAAGGTCGGCTCGGCGCTGTATGGCACCGGGCACTACGAGAAGGCGCTGGAGCAATTCAGGCGCGCGCTGTCGCAGCTGGGTCTGCACTACCCCGCCTCGCGCTGGGGCATTCGCCGCGCGGTGCTGGTGCAGCTGGCGTCGCACCTGCTGCGGCGGCTGCGCGCTCGCGTGGGCCTGCCGGCAGCACGGCGCATGGACTTGGCCACGGCGCAGGAGATCTCCACCATCTGCCACTCGATGTCGTGGATGGATTACTTCCTCGACAAGGAGCGCATGCTGCTCGACTGCCTGCTCGAGTTGCATGCCGGCGAACACAGCGCCTACGCGGTGGCCGAGGCGCGCGGATTGAGCAGCCTGGGGTTCGGCTTCATGACCTTCGACGTGCGCCGGCTCTCGCGCCGCTATCACGTCAGCGCTGCCGTCGTGGCTCAACAGACCAACAACCCATCCGCCATCGCCTTTGCCTGGTTCTCAATGGGCTTCCTGGACTTCTACGACGGCGCGTGGGATGCCAGCGAGACCCACCTCGGCAAAGGAGCCGCCATCTACCTCGAGGCGGGCGACCTGCACCGCTGGGGCGGCGCGATGCTGATGCGCTCCTTCGTCGTGCACCTGCGCGGCGACCTCAAGCAGATGGCCGCGATGGGCGCCGACCTGGTGCGCGCGGGGCAGGACGCGGCCGATCCGCAGCTCACGAGCTGGGGCTTCCAGGTGCGAGGCTACGTCGATATGGCGGTCGGCCCGCTCGACGACGCCGTGGCCAAACTGCGCGAAGGCGCCGCGCTGGCCGCCAGGATCCCCGCATGGGACAACTTCCTGTATCAGAAGTCCTTGCTCGCGAAGTGCCTGTTGCTGCAAGGCCGACTCGACGATGCCGAGACCGCGCTGCACGAAGCCCAGCACGTCATGGCGGTCGAGAAGCTGAGCAGGCCGTTTGATCAAGTCGAATTGCTGACAGCCGTGGCGACGTGCAGCCTGGCCCTGGCCGAGCGGCTGGACGGCGCGGCGCGCCATCAGGCTCTGCGAGCCGCGCAGCAGGATTGCCGACGGGCCCTGCGCAGCGCGCGCACCCAACCCGGCTGGCTGACGCAGGCGCTGCGGCTGCACGGCACCTTGGACTGGCTCTGCGAGCGCCCGGCCGCGGCACAGCGCTGCTGGGCCGAAAGCCTTGCGCTGGCGGAGCGGTTCGCCTTTCCGATCGAGCGCGCCCAGACCCTGATGGAGATGGGGCAGCGCGCCGGCGACGCCGCTCAGATCGCGCAGGCGGCCGAGGTGTTCCGGCGAACCGGCGCGAGGACCTACCTGGCCTTGGCGCTGAAGGCGCTGGAGCACGTGCAGGTGCACGGCGCGCCCCCGACCGCGCGCAACGAACAGGTGCACTTGCAGCGGCCGCCGGAGCGCAACGAGGAGGCCGCGTGAACGCTGACGACCGGTCGATGGCGTCCGCCGACGCGCTGCTGGCGATCGAACGTCGCGACTTTCCGCAGGCGATCAGCGCGCTCGAAGCCGAGCTGGCGACGCGACCCGGCAGCCAGGTTCACGCGCTGCTGGCGCTGGCGCACTTCCAGACCGAGCAATACGCGCAGGCCGCGCGACACTACGCTGCGGCCTTGCAGATCGAGCCGCAGCACGCCGATTGGCGCGACATGCTGGCACTGGCACAGGCGAACGCGACGGCCGGGGTGGACGTGCATGTGCCGGATCTCCGCTACTTCGATCGGGATGCGTTGCTGGCTCCGCCCACCACTGGCAACAACACCCTGCCCGCGCCACCACCGCCGCAACCCGTGCCGCACTTCATCAAGCGGCTGCACATCATCATCGGCAACGCGCTCGGCGAGGTGCTGACGGCCCTGCTGCACGTCCTGATGCAGCTGTGGGGCCGCTTCGTCGGGTATCGCGACGCGGTCTGGACCAACTGGTACCACCGCCCGCTGACACTGGCGGTGCTGACGCTGGCGACGATGCGCGAGCATCTCAACGAACACAGCCTCGGCACCAGCTACCCGCACGGCACGCTGACCGGCTTTCAGCCCGAAGGCCAGACGCCACCGCCGGGCGCGACGCACTTCCGCACCGCCGACGGCAGTTGGAACAACCTCGCCGACCCGAAGGAAGGCGCGGCGGGCACGCGCTTTCTGCGCAACGTCGAGATGGCGGCGATCCGGCCCGAGATCGGCGCGCAGCTGCTGTCGCCGAACCCGCGCGAGATCAGCCGCACGCTGCTGGCCCGGCCGATCGGCGCGAGCGGCGAGCCGGTGATGAAGGAAGTGCCGTTCCTGAACCTGCTCTCGGCCGCGTGGATCCAGTTCATGAACGGCGACTGGATCAACCACGGCGAGATCCACTTCAACGACGTGATCGAGGTGCCGCTGCCCGACGACGACCCGGCGCGCGGCCGCTACTGGCAGACCAAGATCTTCGTCGGCCGCACGCAGGCCGACCCGACCCGCATGAGCGGCCGCGAGGAGGCCGCGGCGAGCGCGATCAACGAGGTCACGCATTGGTGGGACGGTTCGCAAATCTACGGCAGCGATCAGGCCACGCAAGACCGCCTGCGCAGCGGCGTGGGCGGCAAGCTGCGCCTGAACGACGACGGCACGCTGCCGCTCGATCGCAAGGGTATCGAGGAGACCGGCTTCACGCGCAACTGGTGGGTCGGTCTGGCGATGCTGCACACGCTGTTCGTGCGCGAGCACAACGCGGTCTGCGACCACCTGAAGGACGCGTACCCCGAATGGGACGACAACCGGCTGTTCAACGTCGCGCGGCTGATCACGGCGGCGGTGATGGCCAAGATCCACACCGTCGAATGGACGCCGGCGATCCTGCCGAACCCCGCGCTCGATGCCGGCATCAACATGAACTGGTACGGCGCCATCACCAACCTGCTGAGCAAAGGCAAGGCGCGCAAGACCGTGACCGAGGTCAAGATCCGCAACCCGGAGATGGGCGGCGTGGTCGGCAACCCGATCGACAAGCACGGCCGCGAGTTCGGGCTCACCGAGGAGTTCGTCGAGGTCTACCGACTGCACTCGCTGCTGCCCGAAACGCTGACCTTGCGGCGCTTCACAAGCGATGGCGTGCTCGAGCACGTGCCGTTCCACGCGACGCGCCAATCCGGCTCCGCGAAGATCACGCGACGCCATGCGATGGCCGACCTGCTCTTCTCGTTCGGCACGCAGCACCCCGGCGCGCTGGTGCTGAACAACTACCCGCGCTTCATGCAGGAGCTGAGCATCCCAGGCAACCCGTTCTTCGACATGGGCACGGTGGACATCGTGCGTGCGCGCGAGCGCGGTGTGCCGCGCTATAACGAGTTCCGCCGCCAGCTCGGCCTGAACCCGATTCGCATCTTCGAAGACCTCACCGATTCGGCCGAGGACGTGGCCAGGCTCAAAGCCGTTTACGGCAACGACCCGGCCGATGTCGAGAAGCTCGACCTGATGATCGGCACCTTGGCCGAAGGGCACCGGCCGACCGGCTTCGGTTTCGGCGAGACGATGTTCCAGATCTTCATCCTCAACGCGACGCGCCGGCTGCAGGCCGATCGCTTCTACACCGATGCGTTCAACGACGAGGTCTACATGCCCGAGGGCCTGCGCTGGATCGACGCGAGCGACTTCAAGACCGTGCTGCTGCGCCACCACCCGGAGCTGGCGGCCACCGGCCTGGCGAACATCCGCAACGCGTTCGAGCCGTGGGACACCGACAAGACGCTAAAGCCCGAGCGGCATCCGCTGCGTGCGTTCGACCCCGAGCTCTCGGCCGACCCGTGGCGCGGCGACGCGAACCCGCCGGTCCCGGCGGGGCCGCAGTGATGGGCGCGATCGGCGGCATCGTCTGGTTCTTCCGGCGCAGATTCTGGAACCGGCTCGGGTGGATCAAGATGCGGCTCAACAAGCCGCTCGACATCCCGCAGCCGTCGGCCACGCGCGAGATCATCCGGCCGATCCCGCTGTGCGAGGCGGTGCCTTCGCTGCCGATCAAGGCGGTGCTGGTCTGCCCGCCGGATGCGATTCCGGCGGATGAGCGGTCGGCGTCCAAGCGGCTCGTCTACCAGTTGCAGGTCTGGCTGTATTCGGCGTTCTCGCCGATGCAGGCCGGCCTGCCCGCGATCGACGCCGACCCCGATCTGACCTTGAAGCGGGCGTTCACGCGGCTGCACCGGAGCCTGTACAACCCGCCGGTGCTGCCGGCTGAATACCTCGGCAGCCCCGACCTCGGATCGCTCGCGGTGCGCGGCCCGTATGCCTGCTACACCGAGCGCGAAAGCGACGGCATCTACCAGTGGAATCTCTCGATGCTCGGTCGCTACGAACACCACGAGGGCTTGCACACGCTGGGCGCGAAGGTGCGGTTCAAGGTCGATGCCACGCAGCGTGCGCTGCAGGCGTTCGAGATCGAGACCACGGTCGGCATCGCCGGCCCGAACGATGCGACGTGGGAGCTGTCGAAGAGGATCGCGCTGTGCAGTGCGACCACGCACCTGTCGCTGGTGCGTCACTTCAACTGGGTGCATCTCGCCGGCGGCGCGCACCTGGCGATCGCCACACGCAACCGGTTGCCGGCACAGCACCCGCTGTGCCGCCTGCTCTGGCCCTACCTCTACGGCACGCAGCAGAGCAACGACATCGTGACGCGCGGGCAGATGGTTCGCGGTGGCGAGTTCGAGACCATCTTCAGCCTCAGCTTCGAGGGCATGTGCCGCTTGTTCGACGACAGTTACGCGGCCTTCCCGATCGTCTTCAACGACCCCGAAGAGGACGCCAAGGCCCGCGGCGTGAACGGTGCCGGCTTCGACACCCCGACGCAGGACAACCTCGCCGCGCTGTTCGACGTGATGCACGCGCACGCCCGGACGAGCCTGCAGCAGTGCTACCCCGACACGCCTCCGGGCTCGGGCAGCGCGCTGATCCGCAACGATGCAGCGGCCATGGCCTGGCTCGACGAGCTGAACGCGCTGATCCCGAACGGCGTCGGGGTGACGCGCGACAACGTGGTCTTCGACAACCTGGCGCGGCTGGTCGCGCGCTTCATCTACATGGTCAGCGTGCAGCACGAGCTGCTCGGCAGCTTCGTCTGGAACTACCAGCTGTGGACGCACCGGCAGCCGGTGCGCATTTACAAGAGCGGTGAGCGCGAGCCACTCGACGTGTACCAGCGCCTGGTCAACGCCAACTACAACCTGAACGTGACCCGGCGCGCGCTGATCCACGACTTCTCGTACCTCGAGCCGGAGACGCCGGCCAAGGCCGCCCTGGCCAAGTTCAACCGCGACCTCACTGCCCTCCAGTCCGAGATGGACAAGGAGCCCTGGGCGGTGTGGAAGCTCTACCCGGATGCACTCAAGGTGAACATCAATGCCTGACACGTCACCGCGTCGAACACCCGCCCGCCCCTTGCGCAAGCGCGCGCGCTGGCTCATCTGGGCCGTGCTGCTCGTGGTCGTCGGCTACCAGTTGTGGAGCCACCGCTTCGGTGTGCCGGAGGACTTTGCCGACGCCGGCGCGCACTTCAAATACGGCTCGATCGGCGCCGACCACCCGATGGCGCGTGCGCCGCTGCCCTACTGGATCTGGAAGGTGCTGCCCGAAGTCTTTCCGCCCTCGGAGGTCATGCCCAAGGCGCTGGCGCCGAGGAACACGCTGAAGAGCTTCGCGGCTTTCGGCCTCGTGACCGAAACGGCGATGGATCGACCCGTGGGCATGCCCGAAGGCCAAGTCGCCCTGGAGCGGCCGATCGGTTTCTCGACGCGCAACGTCTTCGGGCTGGAGTTCGTCGGCATGAACTGCGCGTTCTGCCACACCACGACGCTGCGCAAGGCGCCGGACCAGAAGCCCGACATCATCCTGGGCGGCACCGGCAACAGCGTCGACATCGAACGCTACTTCCTGTTCATGTTCGCGGCGTTCGAGAACCCGCGCTTCAACGGCGACGTGGTGATGGACGCGGTGCTGAAGGAAGCCCACCACCAGAAGCAGGATCTGAACCTCGCGGAGCAGCTGCTGTACCGCTACGTCTTCATCCCGGCGATTCCCAAGGTGCTCGCCAAGCTGAAGGTCGAGGACTTCGATTTCATCGCGCTGCACAGCCCGACGCGCCTGCCGAACTTCGGGCCGGGGCGCGTCGATACCTGGTCGCTCTACAAACGGCAGTTCGTCGATCCGCCGCAGCGCGATCCGATCCCCGGCATCGTCGACTTCCCGGCGATCTGGAACCAGAAAGCGCGCGTCGGCATGCGCATGCACTGGGACGGCAACACCGATGTGCTGGAGGAGCGCAACATCGTCTCGGCGCTGGCCCTGATCGGCTCGCGGCTCGACTACCTCGACTACCCGCGCCTGACGCGCGTCTCTGACTGGAGCGTCGGGCTGCTGCCGCCGCGCTACCAGGACCGCATCCCGGATCAGTTTCTGCCCGATGGCAAGCAGGCCATCCGTTCGGACCTGGCCGCGCGCGGCGAGACGCTCTTCCGCAGCCACTGCGCCAACTGCCATGCGGCCGACGGCATCCGGGTCGGCCGCGTCGAGCCGAACGACGACCTGGCCACCGACGGCCACCGCATCAAGGACTTTACGCCCGAGCTGGCCAGCGCGCTGAACGAGCTGGGCACCGAGGTCTGGAAGCTGCGCAACTTCAAACCGCAGAGCGGCTACGTCAACAACCTGCTCGACGGCATCTGGCTGCGCTCGCCGTACTTGCACAACGGCTCGGTGCCGACCTTGCGCGATCTGCTGAACGCGCCCGAGAACCGGCCGAGGACGTTCTGCCGGGGCGACGATCTGTATGACTGGAAGAACCTCGGATTCGTCTCGACGCCGCAGGCGGGTCAAGGTGCCGCAGCTTGCGGCAAGTTCTTCCTCTACGACACCTCGGTACCGGGCAACGGCAACCTCGGTCATCGCTACGGCACGAGCCTCGGCGACGACGACAAGGAAGCGTTGCTCGAATTTCTCAAGACGCTGTAGCGAACCAGACAAACGGACCGGCCATCGCCTGAATAGAATCGGCAGGTCATGAGCAAGCCGGGAAAGACCAAGAGTTCGAAAACCGTGGAGCGTCGTTCGGGCGTCGATCGTCGGCTTGTCGATGGCAAACCACCGGGCAAGCACGAGCGGCGCCGCGGCCTGGAATCGCGCCAACCCGAGGTGGTCGAGCTCCAACTGTCCAACTCGGACTGGATCGCGCTGATCGAGCAGCCCTTCGCGCCGACCGAATAGCCTGCCTGCTGTTATTGCCAATCCATTTGCATTAACATGCGCAGATGGAACGAAACACCCGCCAGCGGCAGGCCGTGCTCGACGCGATCGATCATGCCGGCCGGGCGCTGACGCCGAACGAGATCCTCGCGCTGGCGCAGACCTCGGTCGCCAGCCTGAACCTGTCGACGATCTACCGCCATCTCAGCGCGCTGCAAGGCGACGCGCGCATCGTCAAGGTGATGCTGCCGGGCCAGGCCGCGCGCTTCGAGGCGGCGTGCGTGGGCGAGCACGCTGAAGAGCCGCATCACCACCATCACTTCCATTGCAGCGGTTGCGACCGCGTCTACGCGCTGCACGGTTGCCCCGGCCCGATGCAGGAGATGGCGCCCCAGGGCTTCGTCGTGCAGGCGCACGAGATCACGCTGCGCGGGTTGTGCGCGGGTTGCGCGCGATGAATCCGATCGAAGCTGTGCCCGCCAGCGGTCTGGCGCTGTTCTTCGTGCTCGGCCTGCGCCACGGTGTCGAGCCCGACCACATCGCGGCGATCGACGGCATGACCTTGCGCGCGCTCGATCACCACGAACCGCACGCACCTTGGACGGGCAGCCTGTTCGCCCTCGGCCACGGTGCCGCGATCGCGCTGCTGGCGCTCGCCGTCAGCCTGCTCGCCGCCACCTTTGCGATGCCGCCGCTGCTGGTCGCGATCACCGACTGGTTGCCGATCGCACTGCTCGCGATGCTCGGCGCCTGGAACCTGCGCGCGTTGCTCGCGCCCGGCACCTACCGACCGGCGTCGGTGCGCATGCGGCTGATTCCGGCCGCGCTGCGCCGACGCACCGACGTGTGGTCCACGGTCGCGATCGGACTGCTGTTCGCACTCGTGATCGACACGCTCGCGCATGTCTCGGCCTGGAGCGTGTTCGCCACGAACCGCGGCGGCTGGACGGCCGGGCTCTTCGCAGGCCTGCTGTTCTCGGGCGGCATGCTGCTCGCGAGCACCGCCAGTTCGCAGCTGCTGTGCCGCCTGATCGGCAGCGCCCGCAGCGACGAAACCACCGCACGGTTCCGGCGCGGCATCGGCTGGTTCGTCGTCATCCTGTCGTTCGCGGTCGTGCTGCACGCCGTCGCCAACAAGCTCGCGCCCTAGGGCCTGTTCAGCGCAGCCCGTCCCACAGCAGCTTCACCCCCGTGAGCGCCATCCCGGCGTAGACGAGGCGGTAGAACAGCAGTTGCGGGATGTGCTTGACCATCCGGATGCCGAGCCACACACCGATCGGCGCGAGCGGCACCAGCACCAGCGAGGTCAGCAGGTTGCGGCCGTCGATCAGGCCCAGCCACGCGTAGGGGATCCACTTCGAGAGGTTGATCGCGGCGAAGAAGGTCGCCATCGTCGCGGTGAAGGTGATCGGCGCCAGCCGCAGCGGCAGCACATAGGCGCTCACCGGCGGCGAGCCGGCATGCGCGACGAAACTCGTGAAGCCCGACGCGATGCCGAGGCCGAAGCCGAGCCAGCGCGGCGGCGGCTTCGAATCGGCGCGCGGCGGGAACAGCAGGCGCTGCGCGAGGAACATCAGCGTCAGGGCGCCGACGATGCCAGCCACCGCTTTCGCCGACAGCACGCCGAACGACAGCGTGCCCAGCACCGTGCCGAGCAGCCCGGCCGGCAACAGCAGCCGGATCAGCGCGCGGTCGCGCTGCATGAAGAGCGCCTTCACACCCACCGCGTCCATCACCAGCAGCAGCGGCAGCATGATCGCCGCCGCCTGCGGCACCGGCACGGCCAGCGCCAGCAGCGGCGTCGCCAAGGATCCGAAGCCCGCGCCGAAGCCGCTCTTGGACAAGCCCATGAGCAGCACCGCCGGAATGGCGACGGCGTAGAACCAGGGATCGGTGATCAACCGGTCACAGCACTTGGCATGCTTCTTCGAAGGTGAGTCGCGGGCTGCGCGGGAACAACTTGCTCGCGTCGCCATGGCCGAGGTTGACGACGAAGTTGGTCTTGACCGTCGTGCCGGCCCAGAACGCCGCATCGACCTTGGCCGGATCGAAGCCGCTCATCGGGCCGCAATCGAGACCGAGCGCGCGCGCGGCAAGGATGAAGTAGCCGCCCTGGAGGCTGGAGTTGCGCAGCGCGGTCGAGTCGATCATCGGCTGATTACCGACGAACCACGACTTCGCATCGGCGTGCGGGAACAGCTGCGGCAGCTTCTCGTAGAACGCCATGTCCATGCCGATGACGACCGACACCGGCGCCTGTGCCGTCTTCTCCGCATTCGCCGGCGCCATGCCGGCGACGAGCTTGGCCTTGGCTTCCGGCGAGGTCACGAAGATGAAGCGGGCCGGGCTGCAATTGGCCGAGGTCGGGCCCCACTTCACCAGCTCGTAGAGCCGGTGCAGGGTGGCCGCGGGAATGGGTTCGGCGGCAAAGACGTTGTGGGTGCGGGCGTGGTCGAAGAGCTGTTCGGTCGTGACGTTCATGGAGGTCCTGCGTGTGCCGAAAAGGCGTGGGTTGCTGAGCGGCCATTCTTCTGCGCATGGCCCGCCACCGGCCCCGGATTATTCGTCGAGACCATTCGCCGCGCTTGAAGGGTGCAAAAATCGCGGCGATGTTTCAGCCCTCCCAGCACGACGTTCGCAGCTTCTTCTGCGACACCTGGCGCAAGCAGCGGCAGCAGCTGCCGCTCTCGCCGATGGAGGCCACCGCTGCCGACTGGATCACGCAGCACCCCGAATACCACGACGCGCTCGCCGATCCGGTGGCGGCGCTGGCGGCGGTCTACGACGTCGAGGCCGGCCGCACGAACCCGTTCCTGCACCTCTCGATGCACCTGTCGATCACCGAGCAGCTCGCCATCGACCAGCCCAGCGGCATCAAGCAGGCGCATGCGCTGCTGACGCGCCGCCTCGGCTCGGCGCACGAAGCGCAGCATCAGGTGATGGAGTGCCTGGGCCAGATGATCTGGGCTTCGCAGCGCAGCGGCTTGCCGCCGGATGGCGAACGCTACCTGGAGTGCGTGCGCCAGCGCGCGACGCGAGGTCAGACTAAGCCGGCCTGACGACGGAGGCTTGCCTCGACTGCTCGCGCGACGCTTGCCGCGTCTCGCCGAACAGCGAGGGGCGGAACACCGCCGACACCGCACGATCGTCCATCGCCCACATCAGCAGCGCGCGCGCCGTCATCGGCTTGGCGAACAGAAAGCCCTGCAGTTCGTCGCAGCCCATGTCCACCAGCGCCTTTTGCTGGCGCAGCGTCTCGACGCCTTCGGCAACCACCTTCAGCCCGAGCGCGTGCGCGAGTTTCACGACCGCATCGACGATCGCGCGCGCATCGGCGCTGGTGTCCACGTCCTTGACGAAGCTGGCGTCGATCTTCAGCTCTTCGGCCGGCAGCTGGCGCAGGTAGCTCAGGCTCGAGTAGCCGGTGCCGAAGTCGTCGATCGACAGGTGCGTGCCGAGCTCGCCGAGGCGGCGAAAGGTCTCCTGCGTGGCGTGGGTATCTTCCATCGCCGCGCTCTCGGTGATCTCGCAGGTCAGCAGCGAGGGGTGGATACGGTAGCGCTCGAGCGCCATCGCGATCCGATCGACGATGTCGTCCTGGCGCATCTGGTGCGCCGAGAGGTTGATCGCGACGCGCATGCGCAGGCCCTTGTCGCGCCAGGCGCGCGCCTGCTTGCAGGCGGCCTCGATGACCCAGTCGCCGAGCGGCCCGATCAGCCCCGAGCGCTCGGCCAGCGGCAGGAACGAGTTCGGCATCACCAGGCCACGGGTCGGGTGCTGCCAGCGCAGCAAGGCCTCGGCCGCGGTGACCTTGCCGCTGCGCACGTCGATCTTGGGCTGGAAGTACAGCTCCAGCTCGTCGTTCGTCAGGGCATGGCGCAGTTCGCTCAGCATGTCGAAGTTTTGCTGCGCGTCGGTGTCCATTTCAGGCGAGTAGAAGCACGAGCGCGCGCCACCCGCCTTCTTGGCCGAATACATCGCCGCATCGGCGCGCGCGATCAGCTTGTTTTCCGGGCACTTGTCGGGATACAGCGCGATGCCCACCGAGCACGAGATGCTGACCTCGCGATCACCAACCTTGTAAGGCCGGCTCAAGGCCTCGATCACGCGGCTGGCGAGCTGCGCCGCAGCCTCGCGCGCGCCAGCGTGGGTGGCCAGCAGCAGGAACTCGTCGCCGCCGACGCGCGCCGCCACATCGCCGTTGCGTGCGAAGCCCTGCAGACGCTGACCCACTTGCTCCAGCACGCGGTCGCCGCTGCTGTGGCCAAAGCTGTCGTTGACGGGCTTGAAGCCGTCGAGGTCGATGAACATCACGGCCAGCCGGCCGCTGCTCGCGTCGCACTTCTTGGCCGCGGCATGCAGCCGGCTTTCGAGGTGCAGCCGGGTCGGCAGGCTAGTCAGGTGATCGAGCGAGCCGATCCGCGCGGTTTGCGCTCGCACCGGTGGCGCGGCGTTGCCGGCCTGGCTCAGCACGATCGGCAGCAGCAGGCTCAGGCCGACGAAGGCCAGCATCACCGGCCAGTCGGTCGCGGCGAAGTCGCCGATCTGGCCCAGGCCGGTGGCTGGCACCGAAGCCGCTGCGCCGACGCAGGCCAACGCGGCCGCGATGGCCGACGCGCCGCCCCGAACCCAGACGGCGTGACGCCCCGAGCCGGTGCTCAGCTGTGCCAGAACGAGCGTGGCCGAAAGACCCAGGGTCAACGTGCCGGACCCCAGCCAGGCGGGCGACAGGCGAAACACGCCCGGTGCGCTGAACATCGCGTGGACATAGGCGGCGGCCGGCAAGATCACGGCGAACAACGCGGCCCAGGGCCACGCACGGTGGCGACCGTGGATGCCGGCGGCGCCCGCGAGCAGCGCCATCGCCACGGCCGGCAACCAGGCAAAGCCAAGGCTCGCCACCCCTTCGAAAGTGACCACCTCATGCACACGCAGCGCGTGGGCGGGCCACCACAGGCCACAAGCGGACAGCACCACGCTGCCGGAGACGAGCGCGCGCAGCAGCGCCGCCGGCCGCCCGACGGACGCCACGGCGGTTTCCGCGGCCAGCCACAGCAACGCGGTGCTCACCAGGAAGCAGGCCACCACGACGAGGACGAGCGCTTGATCCAATCCGACTCCAGAAGCAACACACGGCCCACGCCGAACAGGCGGGGCAACCGCTGCGCATCTTGAACGCTTTCGGCGCGCGTGCACGCCTCCGAGGGCGCGGCAACCGCATCGAGCGTGACGCATGCCGCACCGCCATGGCCTGAGAGGCCGTGAGGTGTCGTTACTCGGCGCCGACCAGGCCGTTGCGGATGGCGTAGACCGTCATCTCGGAGTTGTTCGTGAGGGCGAGCTTTTCGAGCACGCGGGCGCGGTACACGCTCACCGTCTTGGGGCTCAGCATCAGCTCCTCGGCGATGTCCGACAGGCGCTTGCCCGACGCGATCATCACCAGCGTCTGCAGCTCGCGGTCGGAGAGTTTTTCATGGGCATTGGCGATCGTCGGCGCGGTCAGGCTCTCGACCAGCATCTGCGCGATCTCGGGCGTCACATACTTGCGACCCTGCGCGACGGTGCGTACCGCACTCACGATCTGGGCCGGGTCGCCCCCCTTGTTGACGTAGCCGAACGCGCCGGCACGCAACGCGCGGATCGCGTACTGGTCCTCCGGGTACATCGAGACCACGAGCACACGCATCGACGTGGCCTCGTCCTTCAGCACATGCAGCACGTCCAGGCCGCTGCGGCCGGGCAGGTTGATGTCGAGCACCAGCACGTCGGCGGTCTTGTCGCGCATCAGCGTGCGCAACTCGCCGTAGTCGCCGGCCTCGCCGATGACTTCGATGTCGGGCGCGTCCGAGAGCGTGTCGCGGATACCGCGCCGGATCAGCGCGTGGTCGTCACAGAGAAAGACCTTGATCATGGCTGGCTCATTGAAGTGTCATCACAGCTCGCCCCACTTGCTCGGGTCGTCTTCCGACGAAGTCGGTGTGGGTATATCAGCGATGCCGACCGGGTTCAAGGGGACGGACAGAATCATCGTCGTTCCGCCCACGCCGCTGCCAAGTTCGACCCAACCACCCACCGTGCCCGCACGTTCGTGCAGGCCGCGGATGCCGAACGAGCGCGCCTTGGCCAGATCGTCCGCGCCCAGGCCGCGACCGTTGTCGGCGATTTCGAGCGAGAGCACGCCGCCGGCGAGCGACAGGTCGACCGTCACGCGGCTGGCCTGCGCATGCTTGCTGATGTTGGTCAGCGCCTCCTGCGCGGTGCGGTAGGCGACGAGCGCGACGCCGCCCGGCAACTCGGGGGCGTTCGCCGGCAGGCGGATCGCACACTCGATGCCGGTGCGGCGTTCGAAGCGCGCCGCGAGCCAGTGCAGCGCCGCGACCAGCCCCTGCTCGAGGATCGCCGGCCGCAGGTTGTGCATGATGCGCTTGCTGGACTCAATCGCCAGCGTGACGGTCTCGAGCGCCGAGGTGACGCGCTCCAGCACCTCCTCGGAGTCCGAGTGCCGCGCGATCCATGCGAGGTCGAACTTGAGCGCGGTGAGCGACCCACCGACATCGTCGTGAATCTCGCGCGAGATCGCCGCGCGCTCCTGCTCGATGCTGCTTTGCAGGTGCTGGGCGAGCTCGCGCAGGCGCTGCCGCGAGGCGTCGAGTTCGAGATCGGCGCGAACGCGCGCGCGCCGCGTCTCGGTCGCCTCGACCGCGTGCAGCAGTGCCGGCACGAGCCGGGCGAGGTTGTTCTTCAGCAGGTAGTCGCTCGCGCCGTTGCGCATCGCCTCGACCGCGGTGTCCTCGCCGATCTCGCCCGAGACCAGGATGAAGGGCACGCCCAGACCGTGCGCCTTGAGCAGGTCGAGCGCCACCAGGCCCGAAAAACCGGGCAGGTTGTAGTCGGAAATGATCGCGTCCCAGTCGTCATCGAGCGCGGCCAGGAACTCGGCCTCGGAGTCGATGCGGCGCAGCGACACCTTCAGGCCGCCGCGCTGCAGATGCGCCAGCGTGAGTTGATGATCGAGCTCCGAATCCTCGAGGTGGAGAACGCGCAGCGCGCGTTCTGATTTTATGTTCGGCGGCAGCGGCGGCATGGGGCGCAGTATGACGCGCGGCGCGAAGCGCTCAGCCCTCCGCGGCCTGGCGCAGCGTCTGCACCACCGGTCGCCGCAGCACCTCGCGCAAACCCCACCAGCCGGCTGCCAGCGCAAGCACGGCGCCCGCGGCGCCGCCCGCCAGCGGCACCCACGGCGACGGGTTCCAGCTGAACTCGAACACATAGCGCGCCAACGCCCAGCCGACCGCGATCGCCGCCAGCGAGGCGAGCACACCGGCGAGCGCGCCGACGCCGAGCAGCTCGGCACGCTGCACCTGCGCGAGCAGCTTGCCGCTCGCACCGAGCGCCCGCATCACCGCGAACTCGCGCGAGCGCGCCTCGCGCGTGGCGGTGATCGCGGCGAACAGCACCACCAGGCCGGCGGCGAGCGTGAAGCCGAACAGGAACTCGACCGCGCGCACGACCTGGTCGAGGACCTTCTGGATCTGCGCGATCGAGGCCGAGACATCCACGTTGGTGATGTTCGGAAACTCGCGCGACAGCGCATTGTCGAACGCCGCCGCGCCGGCATCGGGCGCGCGGTAGGCAGCGATGTAGCTCAGCGGAACGTCGGCCATCGATGCGGTCGGGAACAGCACGAAGAAGTTGACGCGCATCGAGCTCCAGTCGACCTTGCGCAGGCTGGTGATGCGGCCGCTCGCCGTGATGCCGCCGATGTCGAACTGCAACGTGTCGCCGAGCTTCAGGCCGAGCGTCTGCGCCAGGCCTTCCTCGACGCTCACCGCATCTTTCTCGTCCGCCGTCCAGCGCCCGCCGGCAAGGAGGTTGTGCGCCGGCAGCGCCGCGCTGTGGCTGAGGTTGAACTCGCGGTCCAGCAGACGCTTGGCGCGCTCCTCGGCATAGTCGTCGAGCAAGACCCGCTTGCCGTTGATCGCGACGAGCCGGCCGCGGATCATCGGGAACCAGTCGTAGTTCTTGATGCCGGAGGCGTCGAGGCGCTGGCGGAACGCGTCGCCCTGATCCGGCTGCACGTTGATCACGAAACGGTTCGGCGCGCCCTTGGGTGTGGCGGCGCGCCAGCTGTCGATCAGGTCGGTACGCAACAACACCAGCAGCACCAGCGCGAGCAGGCCGACGCTGAGCGCCGAAACCTGCAGCACCGCGAACGCCGGTCGCGCCGCGATCTGGCGCGTCGCCAACACCAGCCAGCGCGGTGCGCCGAATTCGGGCACCGCGCGCCGCAACAGCAACACCGCAAGCCACGACAGCAGCGCGAACACCGCGATCGCCGCCGCAAACCCGCCGACCGCGATCAGGCCCATCTTCACGTCGCTCGCCACCGCCAGCAGCAACGCCGCGAAACCGATCGCGCCGGCCGCGAGCACCGCGATCGAAGCCGGTTTCAGCGCGCCCACATCGCGCCGGATCACACGCAGCGGCGGCACCTGCGCCAGTTGCAGCACCGGCGGCAGGCCGAAGCCCATCAGCAAGGTGAAACCGACGCCGATGCCGAACAACGCCGGCCAGCCGCTCGGTGCCGGCAACGCCGACTCGACGATCCCGGCGAGCAGCAGCACGAACACATAGTGAACCGCGAAGCCGAGCAACACGCCGGCCGCACTCGCGATCAGCCCGACCGCGCCGAACTCGATCAGGTACTGCAGCGCGATCGTGCGCTGCGGCAGGCCGAGCACGCGCAGCATCGCGCAGTCGTCGAGGTGGCGGCTCGCGAACTCGCGCGATGCGATGCCGACGGCCACCGCGGCCAGCAGCGCCGCGAGCAGCGCAACGAGGTTCAGGAACTTGGAGGCGCGGTCCAGCGTCTGGCGCATTTCGGGCCGGCCGGTGGCGAGCGATTCGACGCGCAAACCGCGCAGGCTCTGGGCCTTGATCTGCGCCTCGGCCCAATCGACGAACTGCTGCACTGGCGCGTCGCCACCGCGCGTCGCAGCGACTGCGAGCCGGTACGTCACGCGGCTCGCCGGCTGCACCAGGTTGGTGGCGGCCAAGTCGGCCAGGTTCAGGATCACGCGCGGCGCGAAGGCCGCAAAACCGGCACCGCGATCGGGCTCGTTGACGATGGTGTTCGCAATCCGCAGCGTTGCGTCGCCGAGCAGCAGCGGGTCGCCCACCTTCAACGCCAGTGCGTCGAGCAGCGCCGGATCGACCCACACGCTGCCCGCCGCCGGCGCGCCCGCCGAGGGCGGCCCGGCGAGCGTGACCTTGCCGCGCAGCGGGTAGGCCTCGCTCACGGCCTTCACGGTGACCAGGCGCGAGGCACCGCCCTTGTCGTCCGGCGCGCGGCCCATGCTGGGAAAGGCAGCCGTTGTCGCGGTGCTCAGGCCGAGCGCGCGTGCCTTGTCGGCGAACGCGGGCGGCGCGGGCTGGTCCGACGAGACGATGGCGTCGCCCCCGAGCAACTGACGGGCATCGCGCGCGAGGCCCCCATCGATGCGATCGGCGAAGAAGCCGACCGCGCTGAGCGCGGCCACCGCGAGCATCACGGCGACGATCAACAGGCGCAGTTCGCCGGCGCGGAAGTCGCGCAGCAGCTGGCGCCAGGCGAGGCGCCACGGCGAAGGCGCGGATGAAACGGGCGGGATCGGTGTCGCATTCATTGCGATAACTTACACGACTGGCACGGTTCGGTTGAAAGACCCCACGCCGCCGTGGTGCTGTAATGGCACATGGACGTTGCCCCCGGCACCATCGCCGTCCCGCTGCTGCTCACGGCGCGGCTCAGGCTGGTCGCCGCCGACGAACAGCTCGGCGCGGCGTTGGCGGCCTTCCACGAGCGCAACCGCGCGCACCTCGCACCCTGGGAGCCGCCGACCCGCGATGACTTCTTCACCGAGGAAGTCCAGTCGCAGCGCCTGCGCGTGGCCGCCGCGGCATTCGCGGCCGGCACTGGCTACCGCTACCTGCTGCAACCGATCGGCGACACCACACGCGTGATCGGCAGCGTCCACTTCTCGAACATCGTGCGCGGCCCGTTCCAGAGCTGCACGCTCGGCTACGCACTCGACCAGGCGGTCGAAGGTCAGGCGTTGATGACCGAAGGGCTGCGCTGCGCCATCGCCGAGATGTTCTCGAAGCGCGTCAACCTGCACCGCATCCAGGCCGCGTTCCGGCCCGAGAACTGGCGCAGCGCCGAGGTGCTGAAGCGCCTGGGCTTCCAGGACGAAGGCGTCGCGCCCGACTACCTGTTCATCGATGGTCTGTGGCGCGTGCACCGCATCGCCTCGCTGCTGAACAAGGGCTTCATCCGGCCCGACGCCTGGCCGGCAGCGGGCGAATGACTCAGGGTTTGGGCACCGAGCCCGCCACACCGCGCACGAACCAGTTCATCGTCGAGATCGTCGCGTCGTCGAGTGCGCCGGTGGCGAGGCGAACCGTGCCTTCGTTGTCCACGAGCGGCGCGGTAAACGGCTTCAATTGCCCTTCGACGATCGCCTTTCGACGTGTCTCGATCAGCGCCTGAACGGGCGCCGGCACATCGGCGCGGATCGCGCTGAGTTGCACCAGGCCGTCCTTCATGCCACCCCACACGGGCTGCGGCTTCCAGCGGCCATCGATCACCGCGCGCGCCACCTGCGTGTAGTAGCCGCCCCAGTGGTGTGTGACGGCGGCCAGCTGCGCATCGGGCGCGAAAGCGCGCATGTCGCTCTGGTAGGCGATCACACGCACGCCCTTGGCCGCGAAGTTCGCCTGCGCAGTCTGCGCCACCGCCGGCGAGCCGCTGTGGTTGGTCAGCACGTCGGCGCCCTGGTCGATCAGCGACTGTGCCGCTTCGCGTTCGCGGGCCGGGTCGAACCAGGTGTTGAGCCACAGCACTTTCACGGTCGCGTTCGGATTCGCCTCGCGCATGCCGAGCGTGAACGCGTTGATGCCCTGGATCACCTCTGGCACCGGGAAGCCCGCCACGTAGCCGGCAACGCCGCTCTTGCTGCTCTTGCCCGCGAGCAGGCCGGCGAGGTAGCGCGCCTCGTAGTAGCGCGCGTTGTAGGTGTTGACGTTGGCCGCAGTCTTGTAGCCGCCGGCGTGCTCGAACTTCACGTCGGGATAGTCGGCGGCGACGCGCAAGGTCGGTTCCAGGTAGCCGAAGCTGGTCGCGAAGATCAGGCGGTTGCCCTGAGCCGCGAGGTCGCGGATCACGCGCTCCGAGTCGGCCCCTTCGGCGACCGATTCGACCGCGCTGCTGACGACGCTGCCGCCGAGCGCCTTCTGCATCGCCAGCCGCCCCTGCTCGTGCTGGTAGCTCCAGCCGGCGGTGCCGATCGGGCTGACGTAGACGAAAGCGACCTTCAGCGGTGGCGCCGGTTGCGCGCGGGAACGAATGGGTGCCGCAAGGGCGAGCATCGCCGCCAACGTGACAACGCTGGCGCGAGCGAGGTTTTTGAACATGGTGTTCCTCTACATGGCCCCGGTTGGAATGCAAACCGCCTGCGGGGGCACGCAGGCGGTTCAATCCGGATTGTCTCAGACTCCCTGGCGCGTCGACCTCAGCCGGCGGCGAACGCCTCATCGAGCATCCGAGCCCAGCGCTGCTTGTCGGCAGCGCTCGCGAAACTCGCCTCAAAGCTGTTGCTCGCCAGCCGATGCGCATGCCGCGCCGTCAACTGCGGCAAGGCCTCGAAGGTGGCGAGGTAGTTCTGGTTCACGTAGCCGCCGAAGTAGGCTGGGTCGTCGGAGTTGATGGTCGCGCACAGGCCGGCCGCGAGCAGCGCGGGCAACTGGTGCTGCGCCATCGTCGGGTAGACGCACAGCTTCACGTTCGACAGCGGGCACACGGTGAGCGGCATGCGATCGGCCGCGAGGCGCGCGACCAGCGCCGGGTCTTCGACACAGCGCACGCCGTGGTCGATGCGCTCGACATGCAGCACATCGAGCGCGCTCCAGATGTAGGCCGGCGGCCCTTCTTCGCCGGCATGCGCGACGAGGCGCAGGCCGAGCTCGCGGCAGCGCGCGAACACGCGCGCGAACTTCTCGGGCGGATGCCCGCGCTCGCTGCTGTCCAGCCCGACGCCGATGAAGTGCTCGCGGTACGGCAACGCCTCGTCGAGCGTCGCGAACGCGGCCTCTTCGCTGAGGTGGCGCAGGAAGCACAGGATCAGCAGCGCGCTGACGCCGAGCTCGCGCCGCGCGGTCTCGCAGGCGCGGGTCAGGCCGTTGATCACAGTCGCGATCGGCACGCCGCGCTCGGTGTGGGTCTGCGGGTCGAAGAACAGCTCGGCGTGAACGACGTTGTCGGCCGCGGCGCGGCGCAGATAGGCCAGCCCCAAGTCGAAGAAGTCTTCTTCCGTCAGCAGCACGCTGGCGCCGGCGTAATAGATGTCGAGAAAGCTCTGCAGGTCGGTGAAGGCATACGCGGCGCGCAGCGCTTCGACGTTTGGATAAGGCAGCGCCACCCCGTTGCGCGCCGCCAGCGCGAAGATTAGCTCGGGCTCGAGCGAGCCCTCGATGTGCATGTGCAGCTCAGCCTTGGGCATCGCGCGCAGCAGCGCGGGCAGGCGGTCGCGGGGGATGCGGTCGATGGCGTTGGGCATGTGCGGGCTCCGGGGCATTCGGTGAGGCGCAACGATTGTGCCAACTTCGACCGCCCCGGCAGCGGGCGAGCAACGGGCATGCCAAACATCCGCCGGCTCGGGCGCGAAGGGCCGTGCATCCGCGATGGGCCTGGCCAGAATCGGCGCCGGGCGAGCGGCTTGCGTTCGCCGAAAACCACAACCCGAGGAGTCCCCATGTCCCTTCGCTCTCTTGCCACTGCCGGCGCGGCGCTCGTGCTGAGCCTGGCCTTGAACGCCAACGCCCAGCCCGCGTCAGCGCCCGCTGCCGCTGAAAAGCCCGCAGCGACCTCCGATGCGTCCGAAGGCAGGCTGGCCTACTACGGCCGTAAGTTCGCTGGTCGGAAGACGGCGAGCGGCGAGCGCTTCAACCCGAACGCGCTGACGATGGCGCACAAGACCTTGCCGCTGGGCACGCTGGTGCGCGTGACCAACCTGAAGAACCACAAGAGCGTGGTGGTGCGCGTGAACGACCGCGGCCCGACCACGGCCGACCGCATCGGCGACCTCTCGCAGGCCGCTGCCGGCAAGATCAGGATGCTGCGCTCGGGCGTGATCGACGCGAAGCTCGAAGTCGTCGGCACTGCCAAGGCGCGCAAGGCACGCAAGGCGAAGAAGGCCTGATCGGCCCGCCGACGCCCGCAGGGGCGTCGGCGGGCGCGAGCCCGCGGGCTTACTTGCCGCTGGGCACCTTGCCCTCGACGCCCTTGACGTAGAAGAGCATGCCGCCCATGAACTTGTCGTCGGCAGTCGCGCCCTTGGCCAGCGCTTCCTTGCCGTCCTGGCCGATCACCGGAGCCTTGAAGACCTCGATGCTGCCGTCGGCCAGCCCCGCCTTGGTCTTGGTGATCAGTTCCTTGACGTCGGCCGGCACCTTGTCGTTGATCGCGACGATGTCGTTGGCGCCTTCCTTCACGCCCCACCAGGTGGCCGTCTTGCCTTGCCACTTGCCTTCCAGCGCGTCCTTCACGGCCTTGGTGTAGTACGGCGTCCAGTTGATGATCGCCGACGCCAGGTGCGCCTCGGGCGCGAACTTGGACATGTCGCTGTCCCAGCCGAAGGCGTACTTCTTGTTCTTCTCGGCTGTTTGCAGCACCGCGGTGGAGTCGGTGTTCTGCAGCAGCACGTCGGCGCCGCCGTTGATCAGCGACTGCGCGGCTTCGGTTTCCTTCGGGGGATCGAACCAGCTGCCGACCCAGACCACCTTGGTCTTGATCTTGGGGTTCACGCTTTGCGCGCCGAGCGTGTAGGCGTTGATGTTGCGGATGACCTCGGGCACGGCGATGGAGCCGACCACGCCGAGCGTGTTGGTCTTGGTCATCTTGCCGGCGATGATGCCGGCCATGTAGGCGCCCATGTAGCTGCGGCTGTCGTAGCTGCGCAGGTTCTCGGTCTGCTTGTAGCCGGTGGCGTGCTCGAACTTCACGTCCTTGAACTCCTCGGCCACCTTCAGCATCGGCTCCATGTAGCCGAAGCTGGTGCCGAAGATCAGCTTGTTGCCCTGGCTGGCCATGTCGCGGAAGATGCGCTCGGCGTCGGCCGATTCGGGCACGTTCTCGACGAAGGTGGTGACGATCTTGTCACCGAACTCCTTCTCGATCGCCTTGCGCGCGCCATCGTGCGCATACGTCCAGCCGTGGTCACCGGCCGGGCCGAGGTAGGCGAACGCGATCTTCAGCGGCTCGGCCTTGGCGGGCGCCGACGCGGCGGCCGGCGCGGCCGAAGCGGCGGCGGTCGTCGCCGGGGCTTCTTCCTTCTTGCCGCAGCCCGCGAGGGCGGCAACAACCGCCAGGCCGGACCAGCTTGCCAGCTTGAGCAGCGAGCGCTTGTGGGTGTCTGTCATGAAAACTCTCTCCTGTGGTGAATTGGAACGACGTATCGAGGCAGGGCAGGCGCCTCAGGACCCTGGGAAGAACGGCTTGCCCAGCGAAGCCGGCATGTTGATCTTGATGAAGCCGGCGTTGCGCGAGATCAGCACCAGCACCACGATGGTAGCCACATAGGGCAGCATGGTCAGGAACTGGCTCGGCACATGCACGCCCTGCCCTTGCAGGTAGAACTGCAGCATCGTGACGCCACCGAACAGGTACGCGCCGAGCAGCACGCGCGCCGGCCGCCAGGTGGCGAAGGTGGTGAGCGCGAGCGCGATCCAGCCTTTGCCGGCCACCATGCCCTCGATCCACAGCGGCGTGTAGATGACCGAGATGTAGGCGCCCGACAGCCCGCACAACGCGCCGCCGACGACCACCGCCATCAGGCGGATGCGTCGCACCGGGTAGCCGAGCGCATGCGCCGATTCGGGCGATTCACCGATCGAGCGCAGCACCAGCCCGGCGCGCGAGCGGTACAGAAACCAGCCCAGCCCGAACGTCAATGCGATGGCGACGTACACCAGCGGATGCTGACGGAAGAACGCCGGCCCGACGAAAGGCAGATCGGCCAGCACCGGGATGTTGAAGTGCATGCGCGCGGGCAGCTTCTCCGACACGTAGCGCAGCCCGATGAAGGCCGAGAAGCCGCCGCCGAACAGGCTCAGTGCCAGCCCGGTCGCAACCTGGTTGGTGTTCAGCCAGATCACCAGCCAGCCGAACAGCGCCGCCATCACGCCACCCGCCAGCATGCCGGCCAGGAAGGCCAGCGTGTCGCTGCCGGTGTGCACCGCGGTTGCGAAACCGGCAATGGCGGCGATCAGCATCATGCCCTCGGCGCCAAGGTTGACGACACCGGCGCGCTCGTTGATCAGCAGCCCCAGCCCGGCCAGGGCCAGCACCGTGCCGGCGTTGAGCGTGGCGGCGAGCAGGAGCGACAAGCCTTCCATCAGGCGGCCCTCGCTGGGGTGGCCACTGCGGCCAGCGCGCGTTGCCAGCGGATGCGGTAGACGATCAGCGTGTCGCAGGCCAGCAGCGTGAACAGCAGCATGCCCTGAAACACGCCAGTCAGCGACTTGGGCAGCCCGAGGCGCGACTGCGCGAGCTCGCCGCCGATGTAGAACATGCTCATCAGGATCCCCGAGAAGATGATGCCCACCGGATGCAGCCGCCCCACGTAGGCCACGATGATGGCGGCGAAGCCGTAGCCGGCCGGCACATACGGCGTGAGCTGGCCCAGCGGCCCGGCGGCCTCCAGGCCACCGGCCAGACCGGCCATGCCGCCCGAGAGCAGCAGCGCCGTCCACAGCGCGCTGCGCGACGAGAAGCCCGCGTAGCGCGCCGCCGCCGGCGCCATGCCGCCGACCTGCAACGCGAAGCCACGGTAGGTGCGGAACATGAAGGCCCACAGCACGCCCACCGCGATCAACGCGATGAAGACCCCGATGTTGGTGCGCAGCCCCGTCACCAGACGCGGGATGCGCGTGACCGGCAGGAAGGTGATGGTCTGCGGGAAGTTGTGACCATCGGGATCCATCCACGGCCCGTTGACCAGATAGACCAGCACCTGCTCGGCAACGTAGACGAGCATCAGGCTGACCAGGATCTCGTTGGCGTTCCAGCGGTCACGCAGCAGCGCCACGATGGCAGCCCAGACCATGCCGCCCGCCACGCCCGCGAGCAGGATCGGCACGACGATGGCCTTGCCCATCCAGGCCGTGGCCGGGCCGGCCTGCATCGCGACATAGCCCGCTGCGAGCGCGCCGATGATGAACTGGCCCTCGGCGCCGATGTTGAACACGTTGGAGCGAAAGCACACCGCCAGGCCGAGCGCGATCAGGATCAGCGGCGTCGCCTTCACCGAGAGTTCGGAGAGTGCGTAGCCGCTCTTCAGCGGCTCGACGAAGAAGACCTGCAGGCCACGCAGCGGATCCTTGCCGAGCAACAGGAACAACACCACGCCGATCACCACCGTGACCGCCAGCGCCAGCACCGGCGAGGCCATCGACATGACCTTCGACGGTTGCGGACGCGCTTCGAGTTTGAACATGGGTCAGGCCTCCACGGCGTTGAGGGGCGCCTGACTCGGCGCCTGCCACAGGCCGGACATCCACTCGCCGATCTGCTCGATCGTCGCTTGCGCCACCGGCACGCTGGGCGAGACGCGCCCCTTCGCGATGACGAGCAGCCGGTCGCTGATCTCGAACAGCTCGTCCAGTTCTTCGCTGACGACCAGCAGTGCGCAGCCCTCGTCGCGCAGCTTCAGCAACTCGCCGCGGATCTGCGCCGCCGCGCCCACGTCCACGCCCCAGGTCGGCTGCGAGACGATCAGCAGCTTCGGTCCGGCCGCGATCTCGCGGCCGACAATGAACTTCTGCAGGTTGCCGCCCGACAGGCTCTTGGCCGCAGCACCCGGACCACCGGCGCGCACATTAAATCGGGCGATCAGCTCTTCGGCCAGGCGCTGCACGCGGCCGTTGGAGATCCAGCCCGAGCTCGACACGGCCTCGGTGCGCGTGAGCAGCGTGTTGCTGGCCAACGAGAGCAACGGAACGGCGCCGCGGCCGAGGCGTTCTTCGGGCACGAAGTGCAGGCCCAGCGCACGGCGCGGGCGCGGGCCGGCTTGTGCGATGTCGCGGCCCAGCAGCGTGATGCTGCCGGGCGCGGCGCGCTGGTCCTCGCCCGAGAGCGCGGCCATCAGCTCCTGCTGGCCGTTGCCCGAAACGCCTGCGATGCCGACGATCTCGCCGGCCCGCACCTCGAAGGAAATGTCGGCCAGCGTGGTGCCGAATGGATCCTCCTTGGGGACGGCCAGGTTCTTCACCGACAGCACCACGTCGCCGAGGTGCGCCTGCTTGTGCTGCAGCTGCGGCGGCTCGGCACCGATCATCAGGCGGCTCAGGCCGGCGTTGGTCTCGGTGCGCGGATCGACCATGCCCGTGACCTTGCCGCCGCGCAGCACCGTGCAGTTCGTGCACAGCGCGCGGATCTCGTCGAGCTTGTGGCTGATGTAGAGGATGCTCGTGCCTTCGCCGCTGAGCTTGCGCAGCGTCACGAACAGCTTGTCGACCGCCTGCGGCGTGAGCACGGATGTCGGCTCGTCGAGGATCAGGCACTTCGGATTCGTCATCAGCGCGCGCACGATCTCGACGCGCTGGCGTTCGCCGACCGAGAGCGTGTGCACCGGGCGCAGCGGCTCGACATCGAGGCCGTACTCCTTCTCGACCTTCATCATGCGCTGCGTCACTTCGGCCAGCGTGAGCGATTTGTCGAGCCCGAGCCAGACATTCTCGGCCGCGTTCAGCGTGTCGAACAGGCTGAAGTGCTGGAACACCATGCTGATGCCCAGCGCGCGCGCCTCCTGCGGGTTGCGGATGTGGACGGCCTGGCCGTTCCAGCGAATCTCGCCTTCATCGGGCCGCACGGTGCCGTAGATCATCTTCATCATCGTCGACTTGCCGGCGCCGTTCTCGCCCAGCACCGCATGGATCTCGCCGGGCTGGACCTGCAGGTTCACCGAGTCGTTGGCCTTCACGGCCGGGTACTGCTTGCTGATGTTGACGAGTTCGAGTCGAAGCATTAACCGATCTCCGGTGGAGCGAGGAACACTAACGCACATTGCCAGCGCGGTGAACGCTGACTACCCCGATGCCTCATGCAATCGGCGGGCCAGCGCAGCGCTCACTGTCACCCGCCGCCGAGGTAGATGAACTTGAACAGGAAGATGCCCGAGATGATCCAGACCATCCAGTGCACCTTGGCCGCCTGACCGGTGAACAGCTTCAGCAGCGCGTAGGTGATGAAGCCGAAGGCCAGGCCGTTCGCGATGTTGTAGGTGAACGGCATCATCAGCGCGGTGACGGCCGCAGGCACGACCTCGGTCGAGTCGTCCCAATCGAGCTCCGTGAGTTCGCGCAGCATCAGGCAGGCGACGAACAGCAGCGCCGGTGCCGTGGCGTACGCCGGCACCACGCCGGCGAGCGGTGCGATGAACAGGCAGGCGAGGAACAGCACGGCCACCGTGAACGCCGTCAGCCCGGTGCGGCCGCCGGCCTGCACGCCCGCGGCGCTTTCGGCATAGGCGGTGGTGCTGGAGGTGCCGAGCAGCGAGCCGGCGAAGATCGCGGCGCTGTCGGCGAGCAGCGCCTTGTTCAACCGATCCATCTTGCCTTCGGTCAGCAGGCCGGCGCGCTTGGCCACGCCCATCAGCGTGCCGGTCGCGTCGAACAGCTCGACCAGGAAGAACACCAGCACCACGTTCAGGATGCCGGCGGCGAGTGCGCCCTTGATGTCGAGCTGCAGAAAGGTCGGCGCGATCGACGGCGGCATCGCGAGCACGCCGCCGAACTTGTTGCCGCCGAAGAAGAACGACAGGATCGTCACCAGCACGATGCCGATCAGGATCGCGCCGGTGACCTTGAACTTGTCGAGCACGACGATCGTGATGAAGCCGATGCAGAACAGCACCACCGGCGCCTGGTGCAGATCGCCGAGCGTCACGTAGGTCGCCTTCGAGGGCGCGACGATGCCCGCGCTCTTCAGCGCGATGATCGCGAGGAACATGCCGATGCCGACGACGATCGCGGTGCGCAGCGAATTCGGGATGCCGCGCACGATCAGCTCGCGCAGCCGGAAGATCGTGATCGCGAGGAACAGGCAGCCCGAGATGAACACCGCGCCGAGCGCCACCTGCCACTTGAAGCCCATGCCGAGCACGACGGCGTAGGCGAAGTAGGCGTTCAGCCCCATGCCCGGCGCGAGCGCGATCGGGTAGTTGGCGTACAGGGCCATGATGCCGGTGCCCAGAGCGGCGATCAGGCAAGTCGCGACGAACACCGCTTCCTTTGGCATGCCGGCGTCGCCCAGGATTGCCGGGTTGACGAAGATGATGTAGGCCATCGTCAGGAAGGTGGTCAGCCCCGCGACCACCTCCGTCTTCACGGTCGTCTTGTGCTCCTGGAGCTTGAAGACCTTTTCGAGCAGTTCCATGGTGTTGTCTCCTGTGGTCGTTGTCGACCTGTTGTGTGTGACCCGAACCGATTCAGCCGCCGGGTCGTCGGTGTCGTAAGTTGCCGGCGACCCAGGTCTCGACGAGGTGGCGGTCGTCGGCCAGCGTCATCCAGGCGAAGGCCTTCTCGTGCAGGTTGCGTGCGACCTCCATGCGCCGCTGGCCGACCGGCTCGACGGCCCAGTCCCAGACGCACACGTCGGCGACGCGGCCGGGCTCCAGCGAGCCGATCTCGTCGGCCAGCAGCAGCGCCTGCGCCGAGCCCAGCGTGGCCGCGTGCAGAGCCCTCCACGCGGTGAGGCGCTGGCCGGCCATCGCCTGCACCTTGTAGGCGTCGGCCATCGTGCGGATCATCGACAGGCTGGTGCCCCCGCCGACATCGCTCGCCAGGCTCACCGCAGCGCCGGCCTGCGCCATCGCGCGCCAGTCGAACAGGCCGCTGCCGAGGAACAGGTTGCTCGACGGGCTGTGCGCAATGTGCGCGCCGGATCGGCGCAGTGCAGCGCGGTCGTCGTCGTCGAGCCAGACGCCGTGCGCGAGCACGCTGCGCCGGTGCATCAGCCCGGCGCGGGCGTAGACATCGAGGTAGCTGCGCGCCTCGGGGAAGAGCTCGCGCACCCAGGCCACTTCGTCGCGGTTCTCGGCCACGTGGGTCTGCATGTACAGCGTCGGGTCGGCAGCGCACAGCGCGCCGGCCATCGCGAGCTGCTCGGGCGTGCTGGTTGGCGCGAAGCGCACCGTCACCGCATACGCGAGGCGATCGCGACCGTGCCAGCGCTGGATCAGGTCGATGCAGTCCTTCTCGGCCTGCACCACGTCGTCGCGCAGGCCATCGGGCGAATGACGATCTTGCAACACCTTGCCGGTGACGATGCGCATGCCGCGCTGCTGTGCGCCGGCAAAGAGCGCATCCGCCGAGACCTTGTGCGCGGTCGGGAACACGACCGCGGAGGTGGTGCCGTGCGCCAGCAGCGCGCCGAGAAACAGCGCCGCGCCGGCCTCCGAGCGCTTCGGGTCGGCATAGCGCATCTCGGCGGGGAAGGTGTAGGTGTTGAGCCAATCCAGCAGCGCCGTGCCGTAGCTCGCGATGATGTCGAGCTGCGGCATGTGCACGTGCGTGTCGATGAAGCCTGGCATCACGAGGCGGCCGCGGTGGTCGTGCCGCACCCAGCCGTCGGCCGGTTCCGCCGCCTGCGCGCCCTTGATGCGGCCGTTCTCGATCAGCAGCCAGTGATCGGGCCGGTAACGCACCGCACCGCTTTCGACCTCGCCCCAGCCCGGCTCGTCGGTGAAATCGAGCAGGTCTCCGCGCAGGGCAATGCGGGTGGTTGCAGCAGTCGTGCTCATGCGATCCTCGGTCAATGCGCAGTGGGTTCGCCACCGCGCGCCGGCCGGGTGCGGTGCAGCATGCCGTGGCTGCTCAGCTTGCCGGCCACGTCGCGTACTTGCTCGCGCAGCCAGCGGCCCGAGGCCGACGCATGCGTCAGGTCGTGCCAGAGCTGGTAGTACGTCAGCGCCGGGAACGGCACCGGGCACCGCACGATCCGCACCGGCAGGTTGTCGACATAGCGCGAGCAGAACAGCCGCCCCGTCGTGAGCACCAGCAGGCTCTGCGCCACCATCAGCGGGATCAGGCTGAAGTGCGCGCTCTTGACCATCACCTCGCGCTTCAGGTGCAGCGAGGCCAGGTGCTCGTCGATCACACCGGGCGCCGCGCCCTCGAGGCCGGTGTGCAGCGGCATCGGCGCGACGTGCTCGCAGGCGAGGTAGCGCTCGGCCGTCCACGCGCGCGTGGCCGACGACCTGACGACCGGGTGGTCCTCGGCGACCAAGCAGACGATCTCGTCCGACATCAGGCGGCCCAGGTGCAGCTCTTCAGGCGGCTTGAGCCAGTTGCCGATCACCAGATCGACCTGGCCCGCCGCGAGGCTGCGCCGGTAGTCGTACTCGCTGGACAGCGGCAGCATCTCGAGCCGCACCTGCGGCGCCAGCCGTTTGACCTGCGCCACGACCTCGGGCAGGAACAGCGGATCGAGGTAATCGCTCGCCGCGACGCGGAAGGTGGCGGTGCTGGTCAGCGGGTCGAAGCCGCGCTGGCGGGACCGCGCGCTGAAGAGCCGATCCGCATCCTGCAAGACGCGGGTGGCAGGGTCGAGCAGGCGCAGCGCCGTCTCGGTGAGCGCCATGTTGTTGCCAGCGCGCACCAGCAACGGGTCGCCCGTCAGTGCGCGCAGCTTCTTCAGCTGGGCACTCACGGCGGGCTGCGTGCTTTGCAATCGCATGGCGGCCCGGGATACGCTGCGTTCTGTGATCAAGGTCTTCAGCACCCGGATGAGGTAGAGCTCGATCTTGTCGAAATCGGCGCGTTCCGTCATAAGCCTCCGCTGATAGGCAATATGCTTAAAACTGTATACCTCTGGCGCCGGAAGCGACTAACTTTCGGGAACCACCCGCTCAACCGCCATCGCCCATGCGCAGCCAACCGATTCGCTTCTTCCACCGCGGCGCCGTTGTCGAAATCGATGACGCCGCACCGACCCGCACCGTGCTCGACTGGCTGCGCGAAGACGCGCGCTGCACCGGCACCAAGGAAGGCTGCAACGAGGGCGATTGCGGCGCCTGCACGGTCGTGATCGGCACCGCCGCGGCGCCCGGCGACCCATCCGCGGTGCGCGGCCTCTCGCTGCAAACCGTCAACGCGTGCATCCAGTTCCTGCCGACGCTCGATCGCAAGGCGCTGTTCACGGTCGAAGACCTGAAGGCGATGAACGCCGACCAGTTGCACCCGGTCCAACAAGCGATGGTCGAGTGCCACGGCTCGCAGTGCGGTTTCTGCACGCCGGGCTTCGTGATGTCGCTGTGGTCATCCTACGAACACCACAAGGCCTGCGCCACGCAGCCGACGCGCCAGCAGCTCGCCGACGAGCTCTCCGGCAACCTGTGCCGCTGCACCGGCTACCGGCCCATCCTCGACGCCGGCCAGCGCATGTTCGACCTGCCCGCGACCACCCTCGACACCAAGCCGGTGCTGGCCGCGCTGAAATCGATGACGCGCGAGACCGCGTTCAGCTACACCGCCACGACCGGCGGCGACCGCTTCCACGCGCCGACGACGCTGGCCGAACTCGCGGTGCTGCGCGAGGCGAACCCGACCGCGCAGGTGCTGGCCGGCTCGACCGACGTCGGCCTGTGGGTCAACAAGCTGTTCCGCCCGCTCGGCGACATCATCTTCGTCGGCGAGGTGGCCGAGATGAAGACGGTCGTAGAGAAGGACGGCGAGCTCTGCATCGGCGCCGGTGCCTCGCTCGAAGCCGCGTGGGCCGCGCTCGCCAAACGCGTGCCCGAGCTGACGGACGTGTGGCTGCGCTTCGCCTCGCCGCCGATCCGCAACGCCGGCACGATGGGCGGCAACGTTGCCAACGGCTCGCCGATCGGCGACTCGCCGCCGGTGCTGATCGCGCTCGACGCGCAGATCGAGCTGCGCAAGGGTGCGCGCGTGCGCCGCATGCTGCTGGCTGACTTCTACACCGACTACATGAAGAACCAGCTCGAGGCGGGCGAGTTCGTGACGAGGCTGGCGGTGCCGCTCGCGGCGATGCAGCGCCAGGTGCGCGCCTACAAGATCAGCAAGCGCTTCGACTGCGACATCTCCGCGCTGTGCGCCGGCCTCGCGATCGAGCTCGACGGCGGCACCGTGAAAGCGGTGCGCCTCAGCTACGGCGGCATGGCCGCGATCGTCAAACGCGGCGCGAAGGCCGAGGCCGCGCTCGTCGGCCAGCCCTGGACGCAGGCCACGGTGAACGCCGCAAAGGCGGCGCTCGCCGAGGACTTCAAGCCGCTCTCCGACATGCGCGCCAGCGCCGCGTATCGCCTGCAGGTCGCGCAGAACCTGTTGCAGCGCTTCTGGCTGGAGACGCGCGCCGAGAACCCGCTGAGCAGCAGCGCGACCAGCGTGTTCAGCGTGATGCCGCATGACACGAGTGTGCTGACTGGCACGGCGGCGTGAGGAGAGGAAGAATGTCGAGCTTCCTGTCCGATTTTTGCGGTGGCGCGATGCGGTGCGTCGTGGAGGTTCGCCGCGTCGGCAGGTCTGCGCGGCGCGGCAGGCGGCACCCGGCGGGGGCTCATGGCGTAGCGGTCGGCGCTTCGCTCCGACTCCACTCCGGTGCTCGGTCCTCGTCGCCACGCAAATCGCCCCCACCGGGCGCCGCCTGCCGCGCTGCACACCTCGTAGCATTTCAACGAAGACAGAAATCGGTTCAGCAAAGGCGCGTTCGGGCAGGCTGGAGCGCGCCTCTGGAGCGCCGAGAAGCGCAGGGCTCGTGGCCGCGCGCGCAGCGCGCATCCACCTCTGACTCGTCGCGTCTGTTTGACCGGAGAGAGCGCAGCGAACGCAGGGAGTTCAGCGACGTGGCCGCGAGACCGAGCATCGCAGGGCAGCCGGAGCGAAGCGCAGGCCGCTCCAGCGAAGCGCGTAAGCCTGCCCGGACGCGCCTTTGCCGCTCAGACCGTGGCATGTATGGCGGTCGTTCAAGAGATAGTTGGAGTCAATGACATGAACAAGCCTATCGCCGCCCTCCTCCTGCAACCCGACGGCTCCTTCGCCGACTACCTGAAAAACGCCTCGACCCGCATCGACCAGCCCGGCGAGAACGCCGCCGAGAGCGCCGGCGCGCGCGTCGGCATCAGCCGGCCGCACGAATCGGCGCACCTGCACGTGGCCGGCGAAGCGACCTACATCGACGACATCCCGGAACTCGCTGGCACGCTGCACTGCACGCTCGGCCTGTCGCCGGTCGCCAAGGGGCGGCTGACCGCGAGCGCGCTCGACACGATCCGCGCGCTGCCCGGCGTGGTGGCGGTGATCTCGGCCGCCGACATCCCCGGCCCGAACGATTGCGGCTCGATCATCCACGACGACCCGATCCTGTCCGACGGCGAGATCCGTTATCTCGGCCAGCCCGTCTTCGCGGTGATCGCCGAAACGCGCGACATCGCCCGCCGCGCTGCGGCGAAGGCGAAAGACGTGCTGACGATCGCGGCCGAGCCGCCGGTGATCACGCCGCAGCAGGCGCACGCCAAGGGCCAGTACGTGCTGCCGCCGATGCACCTGATCCGCGAGAGCCACGCCGGCGGCGCGAAGGCCGCGATCGCGACCGCGCCGCACCGCCTGAAGGGCACGCTCGAGGTCGGTGGCCAGGAGCAGTTCTACCTCGAAGGCCAGATCAGTTACGCGATCCCGACCGAAGGCGGCGGCATGCATGTGCACTGCTCGACGCAGCACCCGAGCGAGATGCAGCACCTGGTCGCGCACGCGCTGAAGCTGCATGCGCACGATGTGCATGTGGAGTGTCGGCGCATGGGCGGCGGCTTCGGCGGCAAGGAGTCGCAGTCAGCGATCTTCGCGTGCGTCGCGTCCGTTGCGGCCGCCAAGCTCAAGCGCCCCGTCAAGCTGCGGCTGGATCGCGACGACGACTTCATGGTCACCGGTCGGCGCCACTGCTTCTGGTACGAGTACGAGGTGGGCTATGACGACGACGGCAAGCTGCTGGGCGCGCAGATCGACATGGTCTCGCGTGCCGGCCACTCCGCCGACCTGTCGGGCCCGGTGATGACGCGCGCGCTGTGCCACTTCGACAACGCCTACTGGCTGCCCGATGTCGAGATGCACGGCTACTCGGGCAAGACGAACACGCAGAGCAACACCGCGTTCCGCGGCTTCGGGGGCCCGCAGGGCGCGATCGCGATCGAGAACATCCTCGACTCGATCGCGCGCACTTTGGGCAAGGACCCGATGGACGTGCGGCGCAGCAACTTCTACGGCAAGACCGAGCGCAACGTCACACCGTATGGCCAGGTCGTCACCGACAACATCATCCACGAGCTGACCGCCGAGCTGGAGGCGAGCAGCGACTACCGCGCGCGGCGCGCAGCCATTGCCGCATTCAACGCGACCAGCCCGGTGCTCAAGCGCGGCCTTGCGATGGCACCGCTGAAGTTCGGCATCTCGTTCAACGTCAAGCACTTCAACCAGGCCGGCGCGCTGGTGCATGTCTACACCGACGGCTCGATGCTGGTGAACCACGGCGGCACCGAGATGGGCCAGGGGCTCAACACCAAGGTCGCGCAGGTCGTCGCGCACGAACTCGGCGTGAGCTTCGAGTGCGTGAAGGTCACGGCCACCGACACGCAGAAGGTCGCCAACACCTCCGCTACCGCCGCCTCGACCGGCGCCGACCTGAACGGCAAGGCGGCGCAGGATGCGGCGCGCCAGATTCGCGAGCGGCTCGCGGTCTGCGCGGCGAACCTGCATGGCGGCGACGCGGCCACGGTGCGCTTCGCGAACGACACCGTCCACGTGAACGGCAGGACGATGGCCTTCACCGCGCTCGTCGCGCAGGCTTACCTGGATCGCGTGCAGCTCTGGTCCGACGGCTTCTACGCCACGCCCGGCCTGAGCTGGAACAAGGACACGATGCAGGGCCGTCCGTTCTTCTACTACGCCTACGGCGCGGCCGTGAGCGAGGTCGTGGTGGACACGCTGACCGGCGAGTGGAAGCTGCTGCGCGCCGATATCCTGCACGACGCCGGCAAGTCGCTGAACCCGGCCGTGGACATCGGTCAGATCGAGGGCGCGTTCATCCAGGGCATGGGCTGGCTGACGATGGAGGAGTTGGTGTGGCATCCGACCAGCGGCAAGCTGACGACGCACGCGCCCAGCACCTACAAGATCCCGACCGCGAACGATTGCCCTCCGGTGTTTCACTGCAAGCTGTTCGAGGGCCAGAACGTCGAGGACAGCATCCACCGCAGCAAGGCCGTCGGCGAGCCGCCGCTGCTGCTGCCGTTCTCGGTGTTCTTCGCGATCCGCGACGCCGTCTCGGCGGTCGCCGATCACCGGATCGATCCGCCGCTGACGGCACCGGCGACGAGTGAATCGATCCTGCGCGCGATCACTGCGGTGCAGGCGGGCTGAGATGAATCGCGACGTTTGCGACGCCGCCACGCGCTGGCTGGACGAGCGTCGCGCCGCCGTCGTCGTCGAAGTCACGCAAGCGCTCGGCTCGGTCCCGCGCGAGGCCGGCACGCGAATGCTCGTGTCGGCGACCGACACCGTGGGCACGGTCGGCGGCGGCCACCTCGAGCTGAAGGCGATCGCCTGCGCGCGCGAGATGCTGCGCACCCGCGAGTGCGAGTCGCACACCCAGCACTTTCCGCTCGGCCCGGCGCTCGGCCAGTGCTGTGGCGGCGCCGTCACGCTCGCGTACCACGCGCTCGACGCCACGCAACTCGCGCGCTGGCCAGCGGCCGCGCCACTGCTCCATCTGCAGCTCTACGGCGCTGGCCACGTCGGCCGCGCGATTGCCACGCTGCTGGCCACGCTCGACGTGAGCGTCGACTGGATCGACGAACGCGAAGAGGAGTTCCCCGCCACCACGACCCTCGGCACGGCGTGGCCCGAGCGCATCCGCCGCGTCTGCGTGGATGCGGTCGAGGCGGAGGTGCGGCTCGCGCCGCCGGGTGCGTTCTACCTTGTCCTCACACACAACCACGACCTCGACCTGCGCATCACCGAGGCCATCCTGAAGCGGGGTGACTTCGCCTTCCTCGGGCTGATCGGCTCAAAGACGAAGCGCGAGCGCTTCATGCACCGCTTCGAAGCCCGCGGGATCAGCCGCGACGCGATCGAGCGCATGACCTGCCCGATCGGCTTGGCGGGGATCGGTGGCAAGGAACCCGAAGTGATCGCGGCGGCAGTGGTGGCGCAACTGTTGATGGCGGTGAGCGCTCCGCACGAGCACGACGGCGGCAGACGCGCGACGCGTCAGGGTGGCACGGCGCTCCCGCGTATCCCCATCGCGCCCACGAGCGCGCACGCCGCCAGCGTCCAGACGATCACGGCACCGGACGGAAGATCGAACACTGCCGACAGCGCCAGCCCGAGCGCGTAGCCGAGCGCGCCAATGACATACGCGATCCCGTAACGCCGCGCGCCGCGATGGGCGCGCGTCGCGAGTGCCGGGATGATCAGGCTCGAAAACACGAGGTACACGCCCACCAGTTGCACCGACGCCGTGACCGCGAGCGCGAACGCGGCGTAGAAACCGAAGCGGCCCAGGCGCTCCACCCAGCCCAGCCACAGTGCGATCAGCAGAACAGCCGAGAGCCCGGCCAGCCACAGCAACTGCGTCAGGTTGACCCAGAGGATCTGCCCGACCAGCAGGTCTTTCAGGTGCTCCCCGCCGTGCGGGTTGCCGGCGAGAAGCAGGATGCCGGCGCAGGCCGCGAGGATGAACATCACGCCGATCAACGCCTCTTGCTGCTGCGGCGCGCGCCGTTCGGTCCAGGTCAGAAGCCACGCGCCGAGCAAGGCCGCGCACACCGCCGAGCACTGCACCGCGATGCCGCCTTCGGGCAGGCCCAGCGCATCGGCGCCGATCACGCCCAGGCCGGCGATCTGCGCGATCGCGAGGTCGATGAAGACGATGCCGCGGTCCAGCACCTGCGTGCCCAGCGGCACATGCGTCGCGAGCACCAGCAGCCCGGCGATCAGCGCCGGCCCGAGGATGCCCCAATCAAGCGCGCTCCAGTTCATGGTCTCGAACCGGCCGCGAGCAGGCGCGCCAGCGTGTCGTCGAACAGGCCGAAGAGGTCCTTCGCGCCCTCCGTGCCGCCGACCGTGAACGGAATCTTCACAACCGCGATGCCGGCGTTCTTGCCCAGCCACTCGGAAGCCCGCGGGTCCTGGTACGCCGAATACAGCACCATGCGCGCGGGTGTGCCCTTCAAGGCGGACAGCACCTGCTGCAAATGCGACGCGGTGGGCTCGACACCCGGCTTGGGCTCGAGCACGGCGACCTCTTTCAGGCCGAGCCAGTCATACAGGTAGACGAAGGCTTTGTGCTGCGAGACCACCGGCACGCCCTTCAGCGGCACGGCCTGCGCGGTCCAGCGCGCGATCGCCCGCTGCCAGCGCTGGGCAAAGTCGGCCTGGGCCTTGGCGTACTCGCTCGCATGCGCCGGGTCGATCTGTTGCAGCCGGGCGCCGAGCGCGGCAGCCACCGAGGCGATGTTGCGCGGATCGGTCTGGATGTGCGGGTTGCCGGCCGCATGCACGTCGCCTTGCGAGCGGTCGAGCTGGGTCGGCACGTCGAGCTTGCGCACCTGATCGGCGGCGGCGAAGTTGCCCGGCTGCCCGGCCTGCACCTTCGCGTTGCCCGACTGTTGCAGCAGCACCGGCAGCCAGCCGATCTCGAGTTCGGCGCCGGTGCACACGACCAGATCGGCATTGCGCGCACGCGCGATCAGGCTCGGCTTGGCCTGGATCTGGTGCGGGTCCTGAAGCGCGCTCGTCGCCACCGACACGTCGACCAGGCTGCCACCGAGTTCTTGCGCGAGCGCGCCCCATTCGGGCTCGCACGCGAAGACACGCAATGCGGCATGCGCGGCAAATGTCGGCAGCGTCAGCGCGGCCGCGAGCAGTGCGAACAGTGATCTGCGATTCATCATCATGAAGTGCTCCTTGGGCGCAACGCGTCAATAGCTGTGTGCGCCATGCGCACCCAGGCTCATCTGGTACTGAAGCAAGAGCTGGTTGTCGGTGACGCCTTCGCGCGAGCGGTCGCGCGCGAGTTGCAGACGCACGCGCGAGAATTCGCTCGGGTTGAAGTCGATCATCAGCGTGTTCTTCGAGGGCTTGTAGCCGTTGGCCGTGAACGCGGCGGCATTCAGGCCGTAGTCGGGCGCGCCGGCGTCCAGCCGCTCCGTGCGCAGACCGGCGCGCCAGCTCGGCATGAACTGGTAGACCGCTTGCACGTACCAGCCCGATTGCACCGCCCGGTAGGCGCCCGCGCTGCCGACGTTCGCCACGTCGTAGGTCAGGGCACCGCTGCGCGTGCTGCGCAGGTACTCGCCTTGCAGCTTGACGTTCGTGCGCGTGGCGTTGCCGTCGGGCGCCCACTTCCAGATCGCGTCGGCCACCCACACGCGTGTGCTGCCGCTGAACGCATCGGTCACCGTTGCGCCCGCGGCGTTGGTCGCCAGCAGCTCTTGATCGGTGGCCTTCGCGCTCAGCAGCGACACCCCGGCGCGCCAGCTGTGGCTGGTGCCGACGTCGCCGCCGGTGTGGGCAAAGAGCGCGGTCATCCCGGCGCCGTTGCGGCCGGTGTCGGTGCCGGGGTAGCTGCGGCCACGGCCGAGTTCGGCGCCGAGTTCGACGAACTGGTCGAGCGGCGCGAGCCAGGTCAATTGCACACCGTCGTCGCCGTACTGCGTGCCGAGCAGCGCCTGGTAGGCGAGCGGGTTGTCGACGAAATCCCAGGTGTGCGAATGCTGCGGGTTGAGGTACCCGACGTTCGACAAGAATCGGCCCGCCTTCAACGACAGGCCGTTGCCGAGCGAGGTCGTCTGGACGAACGCCTCTTCGACCGACACCGTGTTGTCGGCGTGCAGCGAGATGTTGGCGGCACCACGCAGCCAGGGGTCGATGCTGGCGGCGAGGCCGAGTTCCGACTCGGTCAGGCTGAAGCCGCGCGTCCCGGGGCCGACCTCCGCGCCCGGGGGAAGCTGGAAGCCGGTGATCGCGTAGCTTGCGGGGTCTCGCGAGGTGCGCGCGTACAGGCCCGACAGGATCAGCGAGATCGACGGGTTGAAGGCGTTGGCGCCGCCGCCGGACGCCGCGGCGGCGGCCGTGGTCGAGGGCGGTGCGACGGCGCCCGGTGGGGTAGGCGCCACGTCGATGGCGGCGATCGGGGCCACGGCGGCGGAAGCGTTTGGCGCGCCGGCTTCGGCCTTCTGCAAACGCTGCTCCAGCGCTTGTAGGCGCGCCTCATAGGCGGTGCGCATGACTTCGATTTCCTGTCGAAGTCGGGTGACGTCTGCGGCGGTATCGGCCATCGCGCCGAACGGCGTGGCCAGGGCGAGCACGAGGCCCGCCGGCAAGAGCTTGCGCATGAGGTATTGCTCCAGGCGAGTGCGTTGAATGGCGCGCGGCCAGTGCATGGGCCGGGCGCGACGGGCAACGATCAGCTCGAAGCGATGGGCGGCGCGCGACTGAGGTAAGCGTGCGCGGCAGACGCCGCTCGAACCGTCACGAGCGCCGTTCGCGGCGACTCGTGGCGGACACCCGCGAGTGCCGGCAACAGCGTCTCGGCGTGCGGCGCACCACCGCTGTCGATCGCCGCGCCCGTCAGGCACAGGTCGCAATGCGCAACGTGCGGCGCATGCTGGGGACCGGGTGCGTCGCTGAGCGCGTTCATCCCCGAATGCGACACGGCGTGCCATGACGCGGCAACCTGCGCGGCGGGAAGCAGCAGCATGAGCCACAGCAGCCACACGAGGTGGCGCTGCGAGGCGGTGCGGAGACGAGAGGGACGCATGGCGAGGAAACCGATGTTAGCCGCAACGGGCTACGCTACTTCGCAGCCTCGATCGAGGTGATGGTGATCGCACCGCCGACTCTTTCGGCAGCGAACTTCACCTTGTCGCCCTCTTTGAGGGCGTCGAGCATCTTCGCGTCGGCGACCTTGAACACCATCGTCATTCCTGGCATGTCAAGGTTGCTGATCGGGCCGTGGCGAAGAGTCACTTTCAACTGTTCCCGGTCGACTTTCCGGACCTCCCCGTCGGCCGTGGCCGTCACGGCGTTGGCGGTCACGGCGGCAGGGGCTTGGGCCCCCGCGGCAGCCGAGAAAGTGATCGCGATGGATGCAATGAGACCTGTGAGCCGCCTGTGGATGGATGCCTGGCTCATTTGACCACCACCCTTCCGACCATTCCGGCCTCGTAGTGACCGGGCTGCAGGCACGCAAACTGGAAGTCGCCCGCCTTGGTGAACTGCCAGACGATTTCGCCGGCCTGGCCGGGCGTCACGTGAGCCATGTTGGCGTCGGCATGCTCCATCTCGGGAAACTTCTTCATCAGCTCGGCGTGTTCCTTGAGGGCCTGCGTGGTGCCCAGAACCATCTCATGCAGGACCTTGCCGCCGTTGTGCACGACGAACTTCACGGTCTGGCCGCGCTTGACCGTGACCTCGGCCGGCGTGAAGCGCATGTTGTCCGTCATGTCGATCCTGACGGCGCGCGCCACCTTCTTCGGGTTGCCCTCCTGCCCGAAGGCGGTCGCTTCGACCCTTCTTGCGTCAAATTTCTTCGCGTCGAACTTGCGAGCAGTGGCGTGTTCTTCATCGCCATGCGCCAATGCGGCGCTCATACCCAGCGTGAGAGCGGCAAGGCCCAGTGCATTCGCCAGCGCATTCAACTTCGTCATGGACATCTCCCTCAGTGGCCTTCGTGGCCGGTGGGTTTGCGAACCTGCAGGGTTTTGGAATCCGCTTTCGGCGCCAGAGCCCGGACGGTCTCAGGCATGTCGGCCGTGTACTCGCTGGCGAGCGTGCCGGCGGGGTGCTTGTACGGGCCGGGATCTTTGAAGTCGCCGCGCCTGATGTCGTCGCGGACCTTGACGACGCTGAACATCCCGCCCATGCCGACCGGCCCGAAAGGGCCGGTGCCGGTCATCATCGGCAGCGTGTTGTCGGGCAACGGCATCTCCATCTCGGCCATGTCGTGCATGCCCTTGTCGCCCATGACCATGTAGTCCGGCAGCAGCTTCGAGATCTTCTTCGCAACCTCGCGGTGGTCCACGCCAATCATGGTCGGCACGTTGTGCCCCATCGCGTTCATCGTGTGGTGCGACTTGTGGCAATGGATCGCCCAGTCGCCGGCGAGCGCGTCGAACTCGAAGGCGCGCATCTGGCCGACGGCGACGTCGGTCGTCACCTCCGGCCAGCGGGCGCTCTTGGGCACCCAGCCTCCGTCCGTGCCGGTCACCTCGAAATGAGGCCCGTGCATGTGGATGGGGTGGTTGGTCATCGTGAGGTTGCCGACGCGGATGCGAACCCGCTCGCCGGTGCGAGCGACGAACGGGTCGATGCCGGGGAAGGCCCGGCTGTTCCAGGTCCACAGGTTGAAGTCGAGCATCGTGTTCACCTTCGGCGTCGCGCTCCCGGGCTCGATGTCGTAGGCGTTGAGGATGAAGCCGAAGTCGCGGTCGACCTTGAACTGCCTCGGGTCCTTCGGGTGCACGATGAACAGGCCCATCATCCCCATCGCCATCTGCGTCATCTCGTCGGCGTGCGGGTGGTACATGAAGGTGCCGGAGCGCTGCAGCACGAACTCGTACATGAAGGTCTTGCCGACCGCGATCGGCGGCTGCGTCAGGCCCGTCACGCCATCCATGCCCGACGGCAGCAGGACGCCGTGCCAGTGCACGCTGGTCACCTCAGGCAACTTGTTCGTGACGAAGATGCGGATGCGGTCGCCCTCGACCGCTTCGATGGTCGGGCCCGGGCTCTGGCCGTTGTAGCCCCAGAGGTTGGCCTTCATGCCGGACGCGATCTCGCGCACCACCGGCTCGGCCACCAGGTGAAACTCCTTGACGTTGTCCTTCATGCGCCACGGCAGCGACCAGCCGTTGAGCGTCACGATGGGTTGATACGGTCGGCCGTTCGGCGGCAGTGGCGGCAGTTGCATGGCCGCAGACGACTGCGTCACCGCCTCGGGAAGCAAGGCTGCGCCGGCACGGCTGACGGCGGCGGCACCGAGCAGCGTCGCCCCCGCTGCTTTGAAGAATGTTCTGCGATGGGTCATGGTTCTTCTCCGTCAGTGAGCAGGCCGCGCAGAAGCGGCGGCAGTGCTCGGGCCCATGGCGGGCGCCGGGCCCGGCGAGCGGCCGGTGAGTGCGACTTGCAGGTTCGTCTCGGCCAGCCAGTAGTCGCGCAGCGCCTCGACGGCGCCGGTGACGCCGGAAATCTGGTCCTTGGCGTCCGCCAGGAGTTCGAAGACGCTGGCCAGCATCCCGTTGTAGCGAAGCAGGTTCTCCTCCGAGATGCGCTTGCGCAGAGGCACCACCTCGTCGCGGTAGTGCCGGGCCAGGTCGTAGGCGGTCCTGTATGCGGAGTAGGCCTCGCGCACCTCGGAGCGGGCATGGATGGCGACCTGCTCCGTGCGGTTCACCGACTGCACGTACGTGGCTTCCGCCCGCGCGACACGAGCCGAACCGAAGTCGAACAGCGGCAGCTCCAGTTCAATCTCGTAGCCGTTCTTGCGGCTCTCACCGGTATGGCTCTGGTTCTGGTACCCCGCGTGCAGCACGTTGATGAAACGGGTGGCCCTTGTCAGCCCAAGAGACCTGGCTGCGGACTCGGTGGCATGCTTGGCCATCAGCACGTCGAGGCGCTTGTCCATCGCGGTCTGCTCGGCGTCTTTGGGCGCGGCAGGCGCGGGCGGCAGGTCCGGCAGCCGTTCTGGCAGCGTGAACTCGAGCGGGTCACCGCTGAGTGCCAGGATCCGCGTCAGGCGCTCGCGCGCCGCGACGGCCCGATGCTGTGCCCTGGCGAGTTGCGCTGTCGCGTCGGCGTAGAAGGCCTGCTCGCGCATCTGGGACAGCTTGTTGAAGTTACCTGCCGCGGTCATGCGCCTGGCCAGGTCGTTCGATGCATCCGCAGCCTCCTTGACCTGTCCGAAGTAACCAACGAGCTGCTGCGCGGTCACCGCCTCGAAGAACGCTTGACGCGCCTCACCGGCCACGCCGACGGTCTCGTAGGCCGCCTGGAGCTGCGCCTGCTCGAAGCGGCGTTGCTCGGCCTGCTTGGCCATCGGCATCGTGAGCAAGCCCAGCACATCGAACAGCACGGCACGGTCGATTTCCACCGCACCGCCGCCACTGAGGCGGCCGAAGCGGAACGAGGGGTTGGCGAGCCGGCCAGCTCGCACCAGGTCGGACTCGGCGATGCCGAGCTCGGCGTAGCCGGCCTGAAGGTCTCGGTTGTTCAGGAGCGCGACTTCGACCACGCTGTCGGCGTTCAGCGCTTGCTTCAGCAGCTCTGTGACGCGTGCCTTGGCCGAGTCTGCCTGCTCGCCGGTGCGCTGGTAGGTCGGCGTCTGCCCGACACGCTCTTTGGTGAGCTGCTCGACGGCGTTGAAGCCGCCGTCCTGGGAGAGGGATGCGCAGCCGGCAAGCGCGAGCGAGGCCAGCGCCGTGGCAGTCAGGCGGATCATGGCTTGCCCTGTGTTGCTGGGTGGAATGTTGTGCATGACTCGAACTCATCCGACGCGCCGGTGGGCGGAGCCAACGGCGGGTTTCTCGTGCGATGGACGCACGAGCGCTGTTTGGCCCCTCGGCGGAGGCCCGCTTGGGTCAGATGGTTCGTGGGGGACGATCCTGGCCGTCCGATTGGAAGGCCGGGATGGGCGCGGTGAGCACAGGGAAGGTCACCTGCGACGTCAGGCCGGGCTGCCCGAGGGACGGGATCGCGCCGACCATGGACGCCATGCAGCAGCCGCTCGCGCAGAAGTGACACGTGGTGGGGTGCTCACCCGAGGACGAATCGTCGCCGGGCGCATCGCCGATGGCGTGATGGTGCGCTGCCGAGTGGTCTGCATGCATCGCAGGGTCTGCATGCATGTCGTGATGCCCGTGCTCAGCGACGACCGCCACAGTACTCGTCGTTTCACCTTCCGGACACAGCATGGTCGCCGCGACCGCACCCCTGACAGGGAGCAGCACAGCCATCAGGATCAGGATGAAGGTGCGGAAATGTTTCACTTCGGGAGATTATCGGCGAGGCGTGACGCACTTGGGTGCTGGCGCGTTCGAGACCGCGGCATCTCCAGCCAAGCCGTCGAGGATGGGGCACTCCGGCCGGTCGTCACCATGACAGCACCGAACGAGGTGTTCGAGGGCCGATTTCATCGCGAGAAGCTCCGCCGCCTTCCGCTCGAGCTCCTTGATGTGCGCATCGGCCAGGGCCTTGACCTGGCGACTCGAACGCCGCCGGTTTTGCCACAGGCCCAGCAGCTCGGCAATCTCCGAGAGCGAAAAGCCCAGGTCGCGCGCGTGCCGGATGAAGCGCAGCGTGTGGACACCGTGTTGCTCGTATTGGCGATAGCCGGATTCCGTGCGCCGCGCTTCGGGCAGCAGGCCGAGCTCTTCGTAATGCCGAATCATCTTGGCCGACACGCCGGACGCACCTGCCGCCTCGCCGATGTTCATCATGAAACTCTTCTCGAATGATGCCGCAGTGTGGTCAGTCTAGACCTTCCCACAGTGGCAAGGTCAAGGAGGAGCCTTGCTTCTTTGTGGATTGCGCCGAAATCGCTTGACCTTTCCATGATGGGAAGGTCGAAAGTTGCCGCATCGGAATCAACTGGAGAGCGAGATGGTCACCTTCGAAGTCAACGACATGACCTGCGGTCACTGCGTCAGCGCCATCACCAAGGCGGTGGCGCTCGTGGATCCGGGCGCCAAGGTGCAAATCGACCTGGCGTCACACCGCGTGCAGATCGAGCCGACCGCATTAAAGGCGGATGCCTTGGGCGCTGCAATCAAGACGGCCGGCTTCACCCCGGTCGCCGTCGAGGGCATTGCGGTTCAAGCGGTCAACGAGGCGCCGCGCAAGGGGTGCTGCTGCCGCTGAACAGGCGCGAGCAAGAACGTCCCCGGGAGAGCGCGGCCTGGCTTGACCTGCATCAACCGTTGGGTTCTGTTCGGGGGGCAATCTGTCGAAGTGGCCGCTGTTGATGCGTCCGAGACATGTGAGAGAAAACCATGAAGCTCATCGTCGGTTTGAGTGCAATAGCAGTGGTCTTGTCGGCCGGGTGTTCGTCGATGCCAGGCAACGCGTCCAAGGATGCCGAAGTACACGCGGCACACCACCCTGAAGTTACCGCTTCCTCGCCTGCACCTTCCGGCGACGACCAGCAGATGAAGATGATGCGGGAGATGCATCAGAAGATGGTTGCTGCCACGACACCCGAGGAGCGTGCCGCGCTGATGAAGGAACACATGAAGGCCATGCAGGACGGCATGGGGACGATGAAGCGTCGCATGGACACGATGGAAATGATGATGCAGCTGATGATGGACCGCGAGGGCATGAAGCCCCCGACGCCCAAGTAGAACAACAGCGCAACTGGCGCCTCGACATGGGCATCACTGGCCATGAAGCACCGTAACCGGCGAGCTGAGTCGGTGCGGCCCGGCGTCGCGCAGAACCGTCGCTGCTCAGCCATTGCAACCCTGAGCCGTTCGGAGCAGGACCTGCCCGATCGACGCGCCCGGTATTGACGGCAAGGAACCCGAAGTGATCGCGCTGGCGGTCGCCGCGCAGCGCCTGCGCGTGTCGAAACGGCCGCACTGCGACGCGGTCGTCGGCACGGCGACGCAGGCCCTCTGAGCCTCGAGTCACCAGCGCCGGATCGCTGCCGGCCCTACTCGATCACTTCGTCCGCGCGCATCAGCAACGACCGAGGCATCGTGATCCCGAGCGCCTTCGCGGTCTTCATGTTGATCACCAGTTCCAGCCGGGTAGGCTGCTCGACCGGAAGGTCCGCCGGCTTCGCACCCTTGAAGATCTTGTCGACGTAGCCAGCAGCCAGCCGGTAGTTGTCGGTGCCGTTGACGCCGTAGCCCATCAGGCCGCCGCCCTTCGGGTAATAGCCTCCCTGAGCGATCGACGCCAGCCGCTGCTCCAGTGCGAGCGCGGCGATCTGATGCCGCTGCATCCCGAACAGCGCGTCGCTCGCGACCACGACCGCATCGGCGCGCTCGCGCTTCATCACCACGAACGCCGCTTCGATCTCTTCCGGGCTGCGCGCCTCGACCGTGAAGAGCTCGACGCCGACGCTGCGCGCCGCGTCGCCGAGGTTCTTCAGCATCGCCGCCTCGGTCGAGCTGCCCGGATTGGCCAGGACCGCGATGCGCGAGACCTTCGGCAGGCACGCCCGCAGCAGTTCGAGCGTCTTGGCGGTCACGTCGAGGTTGCTGTTGGACAAACCGGTCAGGTTGCCGCCCGGGTGCGCCAGGCTCGCGACGAAACCGCTGCCCACCGGATCGCCGGTGTTCGGAAAGATGATCGGGATCGTCGTGGTCGCGCGTTGCGCCGCGCGGATGGCCGGCGACGGGCTCGCGACGATGACGTCGACCTTGAGCCGGACCAGCTCCGCGGCGAATTCGGGCAGGCGCTCGTATTGACCGTCGGAATACCGAGCCTCGATGATGAGGTTGCGGCCTTCGACGTAGCCGAGTTCGCGCAACCGGGCGAGCAGCGCGCCGTAGCGACCATCATCGACCAGCGACTGGTGCGAATAGGGCGTCAGCAGGCCGACGCGCCAGACCTTCGCCGACGGCTGCGCGGCCGCGAACCCTGGCGCGGCGAGCAGCCCGGCGACCAGCGCGACGAAGCGGCGGCGCGTCGTCATTGGATTGCCCCGGTCCATGCGCCCTTCGCCGCCCTACAACTGCTCGACCGGCACGAACGGCGACAGCAGCCAAGACTTGATGCGCAGCCACGGCGTCGAGTCGGGCTCCTTGGTCAGGATCATCTCCTTCTCACCGTCGCTGCTCAGCCATTGCAGCCCCGCGCCGTTCGGATTCAGGCGCACGCGGTAGGCGCTTTGCAGGCGGTCGATGTCGATGACCCGCAGCAGCTCGCCAGCCAACTGCGGGCTGTCGATCATCGCGCCGAGCTCGGTGTTGATCGTGGCCGAGCGCGGGTCGAGGTTCATCGAGCCGATGAACAGGCGCTTCTTGTCGATCACCACCAGCTTGGCGTGCAGCCGGCCGAGCGATGCGCCGAACAGAAACGGGCGTTTGTTGTCCTTCAGCCGCGACGAACTCAGCTCGTACAGCTCGATGCCCATGCGCAGCAGCTCTTCGCGGTGCGCGGCATAGCCGATGTGCACGATCGGCTCGTCGGTGGAGGCGAGCGAGTTCGTCATCACGGTGACCTTCACGCCGCGGCCGCGCAGCTCGCGAAACATCTCCATGCTCAGCTGGCCGGGCACGAAATACGGTGACGACGCCGTCACCTCCGTCTTCGCGCTGCGGATCGCCTCGAATACGTTGTAGGTGACGCTGGTTTCGAGCAGCTCTCCGCCGACTTCACCATCGAAGGGCTTGTCGGGGTGATCGGCGAACACATAGGCCTCGCCCCAGATCAGGCCGAGGCGGCCGATGTCGAGGTCGTCGGCAATCGGGCCGTAGCCGAGGATGTCGTTGGGCGGCAGTTCGTCCGGCGGCGGCGTCTTGACCGGGCCGGTCCAGTCCTCGAACAGCGCGCGCAGTTGCTCGGGTGTCTTGTCGGTCTTGGCCACCGACTCGAGCGGGTAGACCGGATCGCTGTTCCAGTAGCGATCGAACAGGTTCTGCAACGGCGCGATGACCCAGCCGGCGGTGAAGGCGTCGACATCGACGAAGTTCTCCGACATGCTGCGCAGGTAGTACTCGTTGGCCACGTTGCGCCCGCCGATCACCGCCATCGCGCCATCGGCGATGAAGAGCTTGTTGTGCATGCGGTGGTTGACGCGCGACCACTCATTCGCCGACGCAACGAAGCGACCGCCCTGCCCTTGGCCGCGGGCGCGCGCGAAGGGGTTGAACAGCCGCACCTGCACGTTCTTGTGCGCCGCGAACGAGAGCCAGAGCGGATCCTTGCCGCCGGTGTAGAGGTCGTCGAGCAGCAGGCGCACGCGCACGCCGCGCTCGGCCGCGTCGCGCAGCGCGCGCAGCAGCCAGCGGCCGGTCTCGTCGTCCTCGAAGTGGTAGTACTGGACGTCGAGCGAGACCTCCGCGCGGCGCGCCAGCTGCACCCGCGTGTCGAGCGAGAACAGGCCGAGCGGCATCAGGCGAAAGCCCGACACCTCCGGCGTCGGCGTCGAGCTTTGCGCGATGCGGCCCAGCGTCGTCGCGGTGCTGAGCGGGATCGCTTCGCTCTTGATCGCCGCGCGATCGATCGCCGGCAGCGTGCCGCACGCACCCAGCGCCAGCAGGGCCGCGGTTGCGATCACCGCGCCCGCGAGGCGGCGGAAGATTCGGCTGAACATGCGGGGGCTCTCCGGAAATGGTGTCGACTCGGCGATATTGCCACGTCGATGGGAACGCGCGTTCCTTACGGTGCCCCCCGGGGCAAAGCCAAGGCGATCCGGATCCGCTACGCCTTCGCTCCGGCCGCCTGGCGGCGCTCGCGCATCTGGCGGATCTGCTCATCCTCCTGGCGGCGGCGAGCCTGCTGCTGGGCCTGCATCTCCTGGTGCTTCTGCTCCTCGACTTCCTGCGCCGTCGGGCCCTCGTCGATCGTCAGCGACATGAAGTCGGAGTGCGCCGGTTCGCCGCGCGCGCTCTTGAGCTTGATGTTCAGGCGCAGTTCGTTGGCCGAATCGGCATTGCGCATCGCATCGTCGAAGCTGATCGCGCCGGCGTTGTAGAGCTCGAACAACGCCCAGTCGAAGGTCTGCATCCCGAGCTCGCGGGACTTGCCCATGATGCCCTTGATCTCGTGGAACTCGCCCAGCATGATCCGCTCGGCAATCGTCGGCGTGTTCAGCAGGATTTCGATCGCGGCGACACGGCCCTTGCCGTCCTCGCGCTGGATCAGCCGCTGCGAAACGATCGAGCGCAGGTTCGCCGACAGGTCCATCAGCAGCTGCGGGCGGCGCTCCTCCGAGAAGAAGTTGATGATGCGCTCGATCGTCTGGCTCGCGCTGTTCGCGTGCAGGGTGCCGAGGCACAGGTGGCCGGTCTCGGCGAAAGCGATCGCGTGCTCCATCGTCTCCGCATCGCGGATCTCGCCGATCAGGATCACGTCGGGCGCCTGGCGCAGCGTGTTCTTCAGTGCGTGGTGCCACGAGTGCGTGTCCACGCCGACCTCGCGGTGCGTGATCAGCGACTTGCGCGACGCGTGAACATACTCCACCGGATCCTCGACCGTGATGATGTGCCCGGCCGAGGTGCGGTTGCGGTGGTCGATCATCGCCGCGAGCGAGGTCGACTTGCCCGAACCGGTGCCGCCGACGACCAGCACGAGCCCGCGCTTGGTCATCACGACATCCTTCAGCACCTCGGGCAGCTTGAGTTTCTCGAAGTTCGGAATTTCGGCCGCGATCGTGCGGATCACCATGCCGACGCACTTCTGCTGCACATAGACGTTGACGCGAAAGCGCGAGAGCCCGGGGATCGAGATCGCGAAGTTGCACTCCATCTCTTTTGCGAACTCGGCGCGCTGGGCCTCGTTCATCAGCGAGTGCGCGAGCACCTTCGTGAGATCGGCCGACAGCTTCTGCTCGGTCAGCGCTTGCATGTTCCCTTGCAGCTTCATGCTGGGCGGAAAGTCGCTGGCGATGAAGAGGTCGGAACCCCCGGCGCGACTCATCGCGCCCAGCAGCTTGTGCATGTAGGCGCGCGCCTGGTCTTCGGTCAAAGCGGACATGGTCTTCCCGTGGGCGATCAACAAGACGGATCGCCTGCGAGCATGTCACCAACCGGGCCTGCCGCATCGGGAGAGTAAGCGGCGAAATTCACGCCGACTCCGGGCTTCAGCGTTTCACTTCGGCCGGAACGACATTGCAGAACCGGCACGCGAACGGTTTCCCGCCGAAAGCGGTAGACTAGTCATCTGACCAGTCGACCGGAGAATACGATGAAGGCATGGCCCGTTCAAGACGCGAAAGCCCGCTTCAGCGAGTTCCTCGACGCCTGCCTCGCGGAGGGCCCGCAACTGGTGACGCGCCGCGGCGCGGAGGCCGCCGTTCTGGTGCCGGCCGCGCAATGGCATCGCTTGCGCGCGACGGCCAAGCCGTCCCTCAAGGAGTTGCTGCTGGCCGGCACGGCGCGCACCGAGGCGCTCGTTCCCGCACGCGGCACCGCGCGGCGGCGGCCGGTGGTGGCGATCCGGTAGCCCGCATGTACCTGCTCGACACGAACGTTGTCTCGGAGCTGCGCCGGCCACGCCCGCACGGCGCGGTCGTCGCATGGCTCGAATCGGTGGCCGATGCGGAGTTGCACCTTTCGGCCGTGACCCTCGGCGAGATCCAGGCGGGCATCGAACTGACCCGTGAACAGGATGCCACCAAGGCCGACGAGATCGAATTCTGGGCCGAGCAAGTGGCCGCGTCGTACAACGTGCTGGCGATGGATGCGCAGACGTTTCGCCTGTGGGCGAGACTGATGCACCGACGCTCGGACACGCTCTACGAGGACGCGATGATCGCCGCCACGGCGAAGCAGCATCAGCTCACGGTCGTGACCCGCAACACCGCCGACTTCAAACCCTTCGGCGTCGCGTTGCTGAACCCGTTTCTCAAAGCACCAGCACGGCCCGGAAGTCGTTCACGTTCGTGAACGTCGGCCCGGGCACGACCAGGTCGCCGAGCGGCTTGAAGAAGTTGTAGGCGTCGTTGCGGTCGAGGAACTCCTGCGCCTTCATGCCGCTGGCCAGCGCGCGCGCCAGCGTGCTGGGCGTGACGATCGCACCGGCGTTGTCCTCGACGCCGTCGATGCCGTCGGTGTCGCCGGCCATCACATGCACGCCGGGCTCGCCCTGCAGCGCGATCGCGCAGCCGAGCAGGAACTCGGTGGCGCGGCCGCCGCGGCCGCCTTTGCTCTTGACCGTCACGGTCGTCTCGCCGCCGGAGATCACGACGCAGGGTTTGGCGAACGGCTGGCCGTGGCGAGCGATGTAGCGCGCCAGCGCGGCATGCACTTTGCCGACCTCGCGCGATTCGCCTTCCATCTCGTCGCTCAGCACATGCACGCCGATGCCGCTCTGGCGCGCGAGCGCGGCGGCGGCGGCGAGCGACTGCTGCGGCGTGGCGATCATGTGGACCTGGTGGCCTTTGAAGCGCGCATCGTCCGGCTTCGGCGTTTCGAACGCGCCGCTTTGCAGGCCGGCGCGCGCCGCCGGCGGCACCTCGATGTCGTAACGGGCGAGGATGCGCAGCGCGTCGGCGCAGGTGGTGCTGTCGGGCACGGTCGGGCCGCTGCCGATCACCTCGGGGGCGTCGCCCGGCACGTCGCTGATCAGCAAGGTGACGACCTGCGCCGGCGCGCACATCGTGGCCAAACGCCCGCCCTTGATCGCGGAGAGGTGCTTGCGCACGCAGTTCATCTCGTCGATCGCCGCGCCGCTCTTGAGCAAGGCCTTGTTGATCGCCTGCTTCTGCTCCAGCGTGAGCCCCGAGGCCGGCATCGCCAACAGCGACGAGGCACCTCCCGAGATCAGGCACAGCACGAGGTCGTCTTTCGTCAGACCCTGCGTCAGCTCGGCGATGCGCTTGGCGGCGCGGCGGCCGGCGTCGTCCGGCACCGGGTGCGCGGCTTCGACGACCTCGATGCGGCCCGGGCTGGCCTTGTAAGCGGGCGGCACGTAGTCGTAGCGCGTGACGACCAGGCCAGTCATCGGCGCATCCTTCGGCCACAGCGCATCGACGGCTGCGGCCATCGAGCCCCCCGCCTTGCCGGCCCCGATCACAAGCGTGCGGCCCTTCGGCGGCTTCGGCAAGAAAGCGGCCGCTGCCGGCCCCGGCACCGCCTGCGCCACTGCGGCATTGAACAAGGCGAGCAGAAAGCCGCGCGGGTCGGTGTAGGGGGAAGGAATGCTCATGCGCGAGGCCTCGGGATGGCGTGGTCAGGTCTTCGGATCGGGCGCCACCGTGTGATTGGCCATCAACTCGAGAGCCCGCACCAGTGCCGAGTGATCCAGGTCCTGCATGCCGTTGGCAGCGCAGGCCTGCATCAATTGTGCAGCACCCGCCGTCTGCGGCAGCGCGACGCCCAGGGCGCGCGCGCCGGCCAGCGCGAGGTTCAGATCCTTCTGGTGCAGGCCGATGCGAAAGCCCGGCGCGAAGGTGCGCTTGACCATGCGCTCGCCGTGCACTTCGAGGATGCGCGATGCCGCGAAGCCGCCCATCAGCGCCTGGCGCACCTTGGCCGGGTCGGCGCCGGCCTTGCTCGCGAACAGCAGTGCCTCGCCGACGGCAGCGATGTTGAGCGCGACGATGATCTGATTCGCCACCTTCGTGGTCTGCCCGTCGCCGTTGCCGCCGACCAGCGTGATGTTCTTGCCCATCAGCTCGAACAGGGGCAAGACCCGCGCGAATGCCGCCTCCGGCCCACCGACCATGATGGTCAGCGACGCCGCCTTGGCGCCGACCTCGCCGCCCGAGACCGGCGCGTCGAGGTAGTCGCAACCAAGGGCGTTGATCTTCTTCGCGAATTCCTTCGTCTCGATCGGCGAGATCGAGCTCATGTCGACGACCGTCTTGCCCTTGCTGAGACCCGCGGCCACGCCGCCGTCGTTGAACAGCACCGCGGCCACGTCCGGCGTGTCGGGCACCATGATGAAGATGATGTCGGCGCGCTCGGCCACGCCCTTGGCATTGGTGCACATCGTCGCGCTGCTCTCGGCGATCTCGGGCGCGACCTTGCCAACGGTGAATACGGACAGCTGGTGCCCGGCCTTGATCAGGTGGCTCGCCATCGGCGTGCCCATGATGCCCAGGCCGATGAAACCGAGCTTGAGTGATGAGGTGGTCATGGAGTCGCTTCCTTATGCGTTCTTGAGCCAGCCGAGGCCGGCTTCGGTGGTGGTCGCAGGCTTGTACTCGCAGCCGATCCAGCCGGTGTAGCCGATGCGGTCGAGTGCCTTGAAGACGAAGTCGTAGTTGATCTCGCCGGTGCCCGGTTCGTTGCGGCCCGGGTTGTCGGCGAGCTGGATGTGCCCGATGCGAGCGAGGTGCTTGGTCATCGTCGCGACGAGTTCGCCCTCCATGCGCTGCGCGTGGTAGATGTCGTACTGCACGAGGAGGTTGTCGGAGCCGACCTCGTCGATCAGCGCCAGCGCCTGCGCGGTGGTGTTCAGGTAGAAGCCCGGGATGTCGTAGGTGTTGATCGGCTCGATCACGAGCTTGATGCCGACCTTCTTCAACTCGGCGGCAGCGAAGCGCAGGTTGCCGACGAAGGTATCGCGGATCGTCTCGTCGCTGAACCCCTGCGGCTTCTTGCCGGCCAGGCAGTTGATGCGCGGCGTGCCGAGCGCGGTGCCGTACTCGATCGCCCGCGCCACGCTTTCGCGAAACTCGCCGACGCGATCCGGCAGACAGGCGATGCCGCGTTCGCCACCGTCCCAGTTGCCGGCGGGCAGGTTGTGCAGCACCAGCGTCAGGCCGTTGGCGCTCAGGCGGTCCTTCAGATCGGCGATCGAATACGGATACGGGAACAGGAACTCCACCGCCTTGAAGCCGGCATGAGCGGCGCGCTCGAAGCGGTCGAGAAACGGCACCTCGTTGAAGAGCATCGTGAGGTTGGCGGCAAAACGGGGCATCGCGATTCCTTTGCGTCGGTGATCGACGGAATTTAATCCAGCAGGCCGACGGCCGTGGGCGCATCCGCCGGGCCGGTGGCCAGCTCCTCGAACTCGTTGATCGCGTCGATCTCGGTGCCCATCGAGATGTTGGTGACGCGCTCGAGCATCACCTCGATCACGACCGGCACCTTGAACTCGACCATCCACTTCTCGGCCTGCTGGATCGCCGGGGCGATCTCGGCCTGTTTGTAGACGCGCACGAACTTGCAGCCCAGGCCGGTGACGACCTTCTCGTGGTCCACGCCGTAGCCTTCCATGTGCGGCGCGTTGACGTTGTCGAAGCCGAGCTGCACGCAGTAATCCATGCTGAAGCCGCGCTGGCTCTGGCGGATCAGGCCGAGGTAGGAGTTGTTCACCACCATGTGGATGTAGGGCAGCTTGAACTGCGCACCCACCGCCAGCTCCTCGATCATGAACTGGAAGTCGTAGTCGCCCGAGAGCGCCACGATCTTGCGCGTCGGGTCGGCCACGCGCACGCCCAGGGCGGCAGGGATCGTCCAGCCCAGCGGCCCGGCCTGGCCGCAGTTGATCCACTGGCGCGGGCCGAACACGTGCAGGAATTGCGCGCCGGCGATCTGGCTCAGACCGATCGTGCTGACATACGTGGTGCCACGTTCGAAGTTGTTGTTCATGCACTGGTAGACGCGCTGCGGCTTCATCGGCACGGTGTCGATGTTGGTCTTGCGCAGCATCGTGCGCTTGCGCTCGCGGCACTCACCGACCCAGCCGCTGCGATCCTTCAGCTTGCCGGCGGCCTTCATCTCCTTCGCCACCTCGACGAACAGCTCCAGCGCCGCCTTGGCGTCGGAGACGATGCCGAGGTCGGGCGCGAAGACGCGGCCGATCTGGGTCGGCTCGATGTCGACGTGGACGAAGGTGCGGCCCTTGCAATAGACCTCCGGCGAGCCGGTGTGGCGGTTCGCCCAGCGGTTGCCGATGCCAACGACGAAATCGCTCGCAAGCATCGTCGCGTTGCCGTAGCGGTGCGAGGTTTGCAAGCCGCACATGCCGGCCATCAGCGGGTGGTCGTCGGGAATCGTGCCCCAGCCCATCAGCGTCGGGATCACCGGCGTGTTGGTGATCTCGGCAAATTCCTGCAGCAGGTCCGAGGCGTCGGCGTTGATGATGCCGCCGCCGGCAACGATCAGTGGCCGCTCGGCCGCCTGCATCATCGCAATCGCTTTCTCGATCTGCGCCCGCGTGGCGTGCGGCTTGTAGACCGGCAGGGGCTCGTAGGTGTCGATGTCGAACTCGATCTCGGCCATCTGCACGTCGAACGGCAGGTCGATCAGCACCGGGCCGGGCCGGCCCGAGCGCATCAGGTGAAAGGCCTGCTGGAACGCGCGCGGCACCTGCGCCGGCTCGCGCACCGTCACGCTCCACTTGGTGACGGGCTTGCTGATGGATTCGATGTCGACCGCCTGAAAGTCTTCCTTGTACAGGCGGGCGCGCGGTGCCTGGCCGGTGATGCACAGGATCGGAATGCTGTCGGCGATCGCCGAGTACAAGCCAGTGATCATGTCGGTGCCGGCCGGGCCGGAGGTGCCGATGCACACGCCGATGTTGCCGGCCTTGGCCCGCGTGTAGCCCTCGGCCATGTGCGAGGCGCCCTCGACGTGGCGCGCCAGCACATGCGCGATCGTGCCGCGCTCGCGCAGGCACGAGTAGAGCGGGTTGATCGCGGCGCCGGGCACGCCGAAGGCCTGCGAAACGCCTTCCCTTTCCATCACCAGAACGGCGGCCATCACTGCTTTCATGCGTGCCATTGCAAAGTCTCCTCTACGGGTTATTCGAACTGAGGCGGATCATCGACGGCAGCGGCCCCGCTGGCAACCCGCAGGCCCGATAAGTGCTATTCCGGGGCGGAATGCATGGCCGGACAAGGCATCATCGTCCCCCATGGATCGCATCACCGGCGTACAGCTGTTCATCCGCATCGTCGAGACCGGGAGCTTCTCGAAAGCCTCGGTCGATCTGGGTGTGACGCAGCCGACCGCGACGAAGCACGTCGCCGCGGTCGAGGCGCGGCTCGGGGCACGACTGCTGAACCGCAACACGCGCGGCGTCAGCGCGACCGAGATCGGCGCGCTCTACTACGAGAAGTGCAAGGCGATCCAGCGCGAGCTCGAGGAGGCCGACAACCTCGCCTCGCTGCTGCAGTCCAAGGTCAGCGGGCAATTGCGCATCAGCACCTCGGTGAGCTTCGGCCGGCGCGTGCTCACGCCGCTGGTGCTGGCCTTCATGCGCAAGCACCCCGACATCTCGATCGACCTCAGCTTCGACGACCGCTACGTCAACCTGGTCGAGCAAGGCGTCGATGTCGCGATCCGCATGGGCCGCCTGGCCGATTCGTCGCTCGGCGCGCGCTACCTCGGTACCAACCCGTGGGTGCTGGTGGCCTCACCCGCGTACCTGAAAGCGAACGCCGCGCCTAAGCTTCCGGCGGACGTGGCCAAGCACCCGTGCCTGGTCTACAGCAGCGTGCAGGGCGACGAGCGCTGGCAGTTCACCGGAAGGATCGGACCCAGAGAGGGTGGGCGCGAGGAGTCGGTGCCCGTGCACGGCCCGCTGCGCACGAACAACCTGTCGGTGGTGCTTGAGGCCACGCAGGACGGCATGGGTTTGTCGATCCTGCCTTGGTACGTTGCCCACGACGCGGTTCAGGCCCGCCGCATCGTGCCGCTGCTGACCGAGTTCGCGCTGCCGGTGCAGGAGATGCACGCGGTGTTCCCGTCGCCCAAGCTGGTGCCATCGAAGGTGACGACCTTCATCTCGTTCCTGCAAGAACGATTCACCGCAGAGTGGTGGAAGGTCTAGCTGCCAGCGGCGCCAGAGACGCCCGTAACCGCTCCAGCGGATCGCGCCCCGCCGCCGCCTGACCCAGCCCGTCCTCGACGCCGCCGATGTGCACCAGCATCAGCTGCGCCGCGGCTTCCGGGTCGCCGGCCGCGAGCGCGGTGACGATGCGGGCGTGGTCGGCACAGGATTCGCGCGCATCGTGCGTGCTCTGGTAGAGCGAGGCGACCAGCGTGGTGCGCGCGGTCAGGTCGCGCAGCAGATCGCACAGCACGCGGTGGCCCAGGCATTCGGCGAGGCAGACGTGGAAGTCGGCCAACAGGAAGGTGCGCGTCGCCGCGTCGGCGCCGTCGATGGCGGCCTGCTCTTCCTTCACATGCTGGCGCAGCCGCTTGATCACGCTCTGCAGCGGCTTGCCGGCCTCGCGCAGCAGCGCCGATTCGCGCAGCATGCCGCCCTCAACCGCGCGGCGCGCCGCAAACGCATCGCGCGCCTGTTCGATCGACGGCTCCACCACGTACCAGCCCTTGCGCGAACGCACCTCGACGAAGCCGCGCGCCTGCAACTGCATCAGCGCCTCGCGCACCAGCGTGCGGCTGACGCCGAACATGTCCGCAAGCTCCTGCTCGCCGAGGCGCTCGCCAGGCTTGAGCTTTTGCGCGAGGATGGATTCGACGACGCGCTGCGCGATTTCGATCTGGGTGGCCATATGGCGCGCGAGGTTAACAGCGCTCGACGCGCACTCAGTGCGCCGCCACAGGCACGGCCATCGGCTCGGCCTCGTCGTCGGCAATGACGAGCGTGCCGTTCAGCACCGCATGCGCGCGCTCACGGTCGATGTCGCCCTCCCACGCCGCCACCGCCACCGTCGCGACGCAATTGCCGATCAGGTTGCCGAGCGAGCGCGCAATGCCCATGAACCAGTCCACCGACAGCACCAGCACCAACCCGATCGCGGGAATAGCGGGGATCGCCTGCAAGGTCGCCGCCAGCACCACGATTGCCGAGCCCGGCACGCCGTGCGCGCCCTTGGAGGTGACGAGCGAGATCGCCAGGATCGTCAGCAGATCGGTCATCGAGATCGGCGTGTTCGTGGCCTGCGCGATGAACACGGCAGCAAGCGTGATGTAGATCGAGAACGCGTCGAGGTTGAACGAGTAGCCGGTCGGGATCACCAGGCCGACGGTCGAGTCGCGGATGCCGAGGCGGCGCAGCTTGGCCATGATCTGCGGCAGCACGCTGTCGCTCGAAGTCGTCGCGAACACGATCGCGAGCTCTTCGCGCAGGTACTTCAGCAGCTTGACGATCGAGAAGCCGCAGAACCGCATGATGCCGCCGAGGATCACGAACACGAAGATCGCGACCGCGACGTAATACAGCGCCACCAGCATGCCGAGCTGCTTGAGCGAGCCGAGGCCGTACTTGCCGACCGTGAACGCGATCGCGCCCAGCACGCCGAGCGGTGCGAGCTTGATCAGCAGGCCCATGATCTTGAAGATCACATGCGACAGGTCGTCGACGAAGCCGGCTACCGCCTTGCCGCGCTCGCCGATCAGCGCCAGCGCGCTGCCGAACAGGATCGCGAACAGCAGCACCTGCAGCACGTCGCCCTTCGCGAAGGCATCAACCACCGTCGTCGGGATCAGCTTCATCAGGAACTCGACGGTGCCGCCGCCGGTGAGCTTGGAGGCGTTGTCGACGTAGGCGCTCATCGCCTTCGCGTCGAGCGCCTTCGGATCGACGTTCATGCCGACACCGGGCTGGAACGCGAACGCGAGCACCAGGCCGAGTGCGAGCGCCACCGTGGTCACGACCTCGAAGTAGATCAGCGCCTTGACGCCCACACGCCCGACCCGCTTCAGGTCGCCGGCGCCGGCGATGCCGTGCACCACGACGCAGAACACCAGCACCGGGATGATCATTTTGATCAGCTTGATGAAGCCGTCACCGAGCGGCTTGAGCTTGGTCGCGAACTCGGGCGCGAGCAGCCCCAGCAACACACCGACCACCAGGGCCAGCACCACCTGACCGAACAGCGAGCGAAGGAAACGAGGCATGGGTTTCTCCATCGGGTTGAACACGCCGGCTTGTAGATCACAAGCTTGCATACAAGCAATGTAGTCAAATGAACGAGATCGACGATAAGGGGTTACCCTGAGTGATGGATGAGCACGTTCCGCGCCAGCGCGCGGGATCGCCTACCCTGCGGGTTTTCGTGCCGGAGAGGCGATGAACCTGAAGACGACGATCGCGGTGCTGGCCGCCCTGCTCTGCCTCGGCCCGGCGGCAGCCGCGGCGGCCGAACTGCGCGTGCTGAGCGCCGGCGCCGTCGAGCCCGGCCTGCGCCCGGTGCTGGCGGCGTTCGAGAAGGCCAGCGGCCACACCGTGTTGCTGAGCTTCGCAACCGCGCCGCAGATTCGCGAGCGCGTCAGCGCCGGCACGGCATTCGACGTGGTGATCGCGCCGCCCGCGGTGCTCGCCGATGCGGAGGTCGCGAAGAAGATCGATGCCGATCCGGTGGCGCGTGCAAACATCGGCCGCGTCGGCATCGGCGTCGCGGTGCGGGCAGGCGCACCGCGGCCCGACATCGGCAGCGCCGAGGCCTTCAAGCGCGCGATGGTCGAGGCCGACTCGCTGGTGTTCAACCGCGCTTCGACCGGGCTGTACATCGATACGCTGCTGGGCCGCCTGGGCGTCGAGGGTGGCGCGCGCGTCACGCGCTATCCGGATGGCGCCTCGGTGATGGCGCATGTGCTGAAGGGCCAGGGCCGCGAGATCGGCCTCGGCGCGATCACCGAGATTCTGCTGGTGCACGACCAAGGGCTGCAGTTCGTCGGGCCGCTGCCTCCGGCGCTGCAGAACTTCACCGCCTACCGCGCCGCCGCTGCAGCCGCGCCGACCGACCGCGACGCGGCGCGAGCGCTGTTGAAGCACCTTGCCAGCCCGGGCGCACGAGCGAGCTTCGTCGCCGCAGGGATCGATGCGGCCGATTGAGACGGCAATTCCCCGCGTCCCCCGGCGCGTCTTCGCAGCACATCAGCCCGACAGGAATGACCCCATGACTGAACCTCTCGGCCTCGACGGCGGCCTCACGAACTACGGCGACCGCGATTTCGCGCGCTACCTGCGGCGTTCGATGGCGCGCTCGATGGGCCTGTCGAACGAGCTGCTGAACAAGCCGGTTATCGGCATCGCGGTCTCGCCGAGCGGCTTCAACAACTGCCACCGGTACATGCCCGAGCTGCAGGAGGCGGTCGAGCGCGGCGTGCTCGCCGCCGGCGGGCTGCCACGCGCGTTCCCGACCGTGTCGCTCGGCGAGGTGTTCCTGAACCCGACCAGCATGATGTTCCGCAACCTGATGGCGATGGATGTGGAAGAAATGATCCGCGCCCAGCCGATGGACGCGGTGGTGCTGATCGGCGGCTGCGACAAGACCGTGCCGGCGCAGCTGATGGGCGCGGCCTCGGCGAACAAGCCCGCCATCCAGCTCGTCACCGGCCCGATGATGACCGGCCGCCACAAGGGCGAGCGTCTCGGCGCCTGCACCGACTGCCGGCGCTTCTGGGGAAAGTTCCGCGCCGGCGAGGTCGATGCGATCGAGATCGCGCAGGTCGAGGGGCGTCTGGCGACGACCGCCGGCACCTGCGCGGTGATGGGCACCGCCAGCACGATGGCGTGCATCACCGAGGCGATGGGCATGTCGCTGCCGGGCACCGCTGCGATTCCGGCGGTCGATTCGCAGCGGCTGGTTGCGGCCGAAGAATCGGGCAAAGCCGCCGTGCGACTCGCGCACCAGCCGATCACGCCGCGCCAGGTCATCACGCGCGAGTCGGTCGAGAACGGTTTTAGGATGTTGATGACGCTGGGCGGCTCGACGAATGCGATCGTGCACCTGACGGCGGTAGCCGGGCGCCTGGGCATCCGCATCGCGCCGGAGCGGCTGAACCAGATCTCCGACGAGACGCCGGTACTGGTCGATCTGAAGCCTGTGGGTGAGGGCTACATGGAGGACTTCCACAACGCCGGCGGCGTCGGCGCGGTGCTGCGCGAACTGCGGCCGCTGCTGCACCTCGACGTGATGACCGTCGATGGCCGCACGCTGCGCGAGCGGCTCGACGAACCCAGCGACTGGGTCGATGCCCAGGTGATCCGGCCGTTCGACGACCCGGTCTCGCCCGTCGGTGGCCTGATCGCGCTGAGCGGCACGCTCGCACCCGACGGCGCGATTTTGAAGCGCGCCGCAGCGACGCCCGCGCTGTTCGAGCACGAAGGCCGCGCGGTGGTGTTCGAAAACCTCGAAGACCTCGCTGCGCGCATCGACGACCCCGCGCTCGACGTGAACGCGGACGACGTCCTGGTGCTGAAGAACGCCGGCCCGGTCGGCGCGGCGATGCCCGAGGCCGGCTACCTGCCGATCCCGGCCAAGCTCGCGCGTGCGGGCGTGAAGGACATGCTGCGCATCTCCGACGCGCGCATGAGCGGCACGGCCTACGGCACGATCGTGCTGCATGTGTCGCCCGAGGCCGCAGTCGGCGGGCCGCTCGCTGCGGTTCGCAACGGCGACCGCATCGCGCTGTCGGTCGCGAACAAGCGCATCGACCTGCTCGTGGCTCCGGCCGAGATCGCGCGCCGGCTCGAAGCCTGGGTGGCGCTACCCGAGCCGCCGCGCGGCTACGCGGCGCTCTACCGGCGCAGCGTGCTGCAGGCGCCGCAGGGCTGCGACTTCGACTTTCTCGTGGGAGATGCGCAGTGAGCGTGCAAGCCCAAGCGCTGATCGATTTCGCGACCGCCGTCTACGCCGATGTCGGCGTGGCCGAGCGCGACGCGCGGCTGCTGGCCGACTCGCTCGTGCAGGCCGACCTGTGGGGCCACCAGTCGCACGGCGTGCTGCGGCTGGGCTGGTACCTCGCGCGGCTGCGCAGCGGCGCGATGTGCGCGAAGACGGCGCCCGAGTTCGTGATGGACAACGGCACGGTCGCGGTGATCGACGGGCACGATGGCATCGGCCAGGTGCTCGCCGCCTTCGCCGCGCGCGAGGCGATCCGGCGCGCGAAGCAGCACGGCATCGGCGCGATCGGCGTGCGCAACTCCAACCACTTCGGCACGGCGATGTACTACACGCTGATGGCGCCGCGCGAAGGCTGCGTGGCGCTGCTCACCACCAACGCGAGCCCGGCGATGGCGCCGTGGGGCGGGCGCGAGAAGCTGGTCGGCAACAACCCGTGGTCGATCGCTGCGCCGGCCGGCCGGCACGCGCCGATGGTGATGGACATCGCCAACACCGGCGTCGCGCGCGGCAAGGTCTACCTCGCACGGCAGCGCGGCGAAGCCATTCCCGAAGGCTGGGCGATCAACGCCGCCGGCGCGCCGACCACCGATGCGCAGGCAGCGATCGACGGCATCATCCTGCCGATGGCGCAGCACAAGGGCTACGTGATCTCGATGATGATGGACGTGCTCGCCGGCGTGCTCACCGGCAGCGGCTTCGGCGCGCAGGTGAACGGCCCGTATCAGGTCGAGAAGCCGAGCCGGTGCGGGCACCTGATGATCGCGATGGACGTGGCCGCGTTCCAGCCGCCGGCCGAATTCGACGCGCGCATGGAGCAACTCGTCGCCGCGATCAAGGCGGTGCCTGTGGCGGCCGGCTTCGACGAGGTCTTCTACCCCGGCGAGATCGAGGCGTGCAACGATGCCAAGCACCGTGCGCAAGGCATCACGTTGCCGGACGACACCCTGGCCGATCTGCGGCAGATCGCCGCCGACACGGGGCTGCAGTCGCTGCTGCCCTTCTGACGCTTACTTGACGGTTTCCTTGGCAGCCGCCTTGGCGGCGTTGCCGTGGGCTTTCGCCTTGGACTTGTGCACCCTGGCCTTGACCTTGTGCACGGTCTTCTCCGGTTCGCTCGAGGCGGCGCCCTTGACGTTCTCGGTGGCCTGCTTGGCGGTTTCGGCGGTGGCCTTGCCGGCCTCCTTGACGGCCGTTGTGGCCTGGGCGTGAGCGACGCCGGCAATGAGTATCAAGGCGAGTGCGGAAATCAGCTTCTTCATGGGAGCTCCTGTTGGAATGTGCCGCTGAAGTATTCGCTGCCACTGCGACCCCGCCTGTAGGACGAACCTGTGCACCGCGCGTCAGCCAACGCCGGCACCGCGCAAGGCAGTCGTCCTACGATGTCGATGTGCCGGGCTTCGCCGCGGCCTGGTCGCTCCACAGCACGCCGCCGGTGGCCCAATTCTGCTTCGCGATGTCGAACATCAGGATGTCGACGCTGTCGGCCGACGAGCCGATCGTCTTCACGCAGGCTTCGGTGATCGCGGCGGCGAGCGCGCGTTTCTGTTCGGGCGTGCGGCCTTCGAACATGTCGATGCGGATCGTGGGCATGGGGGTTGTCTCCTGAAGAATCAAGTGCGGTAGGAAGGGTCGGCGCGGTCGAGGCCGCGCAGCAAGGCGGGCCATTCGATGTCACCATCGAGTTCGCTGCCATCGCCGACCCACTGACGATAGGTGAGCGCCGCGAGTTCGTCGCTGACGGCGTTGACGCGGCCGCCGCTCGCGGCCATCGCGGCGAGTTGCGCCTGTGCGGCGCGGTCGAACAGGTACATCAGCATCCAGCATTCGGCCACCGTGCGGCCGACCATCAGCGGGCCGTGGTTCTCGAGGATCACGCCATCGAGCGCGCCGAGGTTCGCGACCAGCCGGGCCTGTTCTGCCAGGCCGAGCGCCAGGCCTTCATAGGCGTGGCGACCGAGCCGCCGATGCAGGCGCATCGCCCACTGCGAGGTGGCTTGCAAGCCACCCGGCAACATCGCGAGCGCGACCCCAGCCTGCGTGTGAAGGTGCATCACGCACTCGATCTCGGGCCGCGCCGCGTGCACGCAGCCGTGGATCGCGAATCCGCTCGGGTTGACGCGAGCAGCCGACCCATCGACGACTTCGCCGCGCGTGTTCACCTTGACCAGGCTCGACGCGCTGATCTCGTCGAAGCGCGCGCCGAACGGGTTGATCAGGTACGCGCCCGGCTCGCCCGGCACCGAGGCCGAGATGTGCGTGTAGACGGTGTCGTCCCAACCGCGCTGTGCGGCGAGGCGGTAAGCGGCGGCGAGGTCGGTGCGAACCTCGCGTTCGGTTCTGGCCATGAGCATCAGTGCGTGGAGAAAGCGGCGTGCGCGAGTTGCGCGGCGAGCGCATTGTGCCGCTCGACGAGCACCGGCAACTCCAGCGTCGTGAGCCGCCCGTCGCGCACGACGACGCGGCCGTTGACGATGCTGTGCTGCACGCGTGGCACCTGGCAGAACAGCAGCGCGGCGAGCGGATCGTGCTGCGCGCCGGTCATGCCGATCTCGTTCAGCGGCACGGTGACGATGTCGGCTGCCATACCCGGTGCGAGCGCGCCGATGTCGTCGCGGTTCAGCACCTTCGCGCCGCCGAGCGTAGCGATCTCGAGCGCTTCGCGCGCGCTCATCGCCGACGGGCCGTTGACCGGCCCGTGGGCGACGCGCTGGAGCAGCATCGCCATGCGCACTTCACCCAGCATGTGGCCGGCATCGTTCGAGGCCGCGCCGTCGACGCCGATGCCCACACTCACCCCCGCATCGCGCATCGCCCGGATCGGCGCGATGCCCGAGGCCAGCCGCATGTTCGAGCACGGGCAATGCGCGACGCCGGTGCCGGTGCGGGCGAACAGGTTGACGCCGTGCGTGTCGAGCTTGACGCAGTGCGCGCACCACACATCCGGCCCGACCCAGCACAGCTCTTCGGCATATTCGGCCGGCGTGCAGCCGAACTTCTCGCGCGTGTAGGCGACATCGAAGTCATTCTCGGCCAGGTGCGTGTGCAGCGACACGCCATGCGTGCGCGCGAGCGCGGCCGAATCGCGCATCAGCTCGCGGCTCACCGAGAACGGCGAGCAAGGTGCCACGACGATGCGCTGCATCGCGAAGCGCCCGGGGTTGTGCCAGGCCTCGATCAGGCGCTGCGCTTCCTTCAGGATTGCGGCTTCGTCCTCGACTATCGCGTCCGGCGGCAGGCCGCCTTTCGACTCGCCGACGCTCATCGAGCCGCGCGCCGCATGAAAGCGCATGCCGATCTGCGCCGCGCCTTCGATGCTGTCGTCAAGGCGCACGCCGTTCGGGTAGATGTAGAGGTGGTCGCTGCTGGTCGTGCAGCCCGACAGCAGCAACTCGGCCATCGCCGTCTGCGTGCTCACGCGCACCATCTCGGGCGTGAGGTTCGCCCAGATCGGATAGAGCCCGCGCAGCCAGCCGAACAGTTCGTTGTCCTGCACGCAGGCGCGGGTCAGCGTCTGGTACATATGGTGATGCGTGTTGACCAGGCCCGGGATGACGATCTGGTCGCGGGCGTCGATCACTTCATCGGCGGTCGTCGGCAGCTCGGCGGTCGGGCCGACGGCCTCGACGACGCCGTCGCGCACGAACACCGCCCCGTCCGCGATCTCGCGGCGCTGGGCGTCCATCGTGACGAGGAGTCTGGCGTTGCGGATCAGGAGGGTGGGCATTCAACTTCCTTCGATCTTCACGAACGGTGGCGCCCGCAGCGGGGCATGGGGCCACCGCTTCCGTTCAGCCAAATTTCTTATTCACTCCAGCGGCGGCCCCATGCCCCGCTGACCCGTGGTTACCGTCGAGATACGCCGCGGCGATGGTGGCCGAGCCGGCGGTGGGAGGGCCGGCGGAGTGAATAAGAAATTTGCCTGAACGGAGCCGGCCCTCCCACTGCCGGCTCGGCACGCTCAGACGCAGAACTCAGTGCGCCTCGGCCATCTTCGCCGCCGCCACCGCATCCTCCGCCCCGCCCTTGCTGCCATTGAAGTAGAGGTTCAACGCCACCGCAGCAATCGCCGTCAACAGAATCCCCGATTCGAGCAAGGGATGCAGCGCGTGCGGCATCTGCTGGCTCCAGCGCGGTGCGACCAGCGGGATCATGCCGGCACCGATCGCGATCGCGACGATGTAGAGGTTGTGGCGGTTGGTCTTGAAATTCACGTTCGCGAGGATGCGGATACCGGTGGCCGCGACCATGCCGAACATCACCAGGCCCGCACCGCCGAGCACGAACTGCGGCACCGATTCGACCAGCGCGCCCATCTTCGGCAGCAGACCGAGCACGATCATGATGATGCCGGCCGCGACGCAGACGAAGCGGCTGCGCACGCCGGTCACGCCGACGAGGCCGACGTTCTGCGAGAAGCTGGTGTACGGGAAGGTGTTGAAGATGCCGCCAATCAAGGTGCCCAGACCGTCGGTACGCAGGCCGGCGGCAAGTTCGGTCTGCGAGATCGGCTTGTCGGTGATCTCGGAGAGCGCCAGGAACATGCCGGTCGACTCGATCATCACGACGATCATCACCAGCGTCATCGTCAGCACCATCACCGGATCGAAAGTGGGCATGCCGAACACGAACGGTGTGACGATGTCGAACAGGTTCGCCTTCGCGACCTTCTCGAAACCCATCTTGCCCATCGCCACCGCAACGACGCAGCCGGCGATGATGCCGATCAACACCGAGACGTTGCCGAGGAAGCCCTTCGAGAAGCGCGCGATCAGCAGGATCACGACGAGCACGAACAGCGCGATCGCCAGGTTGTCGAGCGCGCCGTAACTGGCGTTGTCGAGCATCGGAATCGGGCCGGGCAGTTTCATCGCCGGCGCGCTCGCGGTGGCTGCCGGCATCGACGCCGCCGCGGCGGCTGCCGTGGCCTTGACGCCGTCGACCATCTTCACGAGCTTGGGCACGTCCACGCTCTGCGCCAGATTCGGCGGCCCGCCCATCGCCCAGCCGATGCCGACGCGCATCAGGCTGATGCCGATGACGGCGATGATCGTGCCGGTGACGACCGGCGGGAAGAAGCGCAGCATGCGGCTGACCAGCGGCGCGATGATCATCGAGATGATGCCGGCGCCGATGATGGCGCCGAAGATCGCGCGCGCGCCGTCGAGGCCGGGAACGGCGTTGGCCATCGCCACCATCGGGCCGACGGAGGCGAAGGTCACGCCCATCATCACCGGCAGCCTGACGCCGAACCACTTGGTGAAGCCGAGCGACTGGATCAGCGTGACCAGCCCGCAGCAGAACAGGTCGGCCGAGATCAGTTGCACGATCTGATCCGGGCTGAGCTTGAGGGCTCGGCCGACGATCAGCGGCACCGCGACCGCGCCGGCGTACATCACCAGCACGTGCTGCAGGCCGAGGGCCGCGAGGCGCGGAACGGGAAGTATCTCGTCGACGGGGTGCACGGCAGTTGTCATGGTCAAGGCCCTCCTGTGGAAATTACTTGGGTGCGCCGGCCTGGTACCACCGGCCTATCAGCGCGCGTTCGGCATCGGTAATCTGGGTCGCGTTGTTCATCGGCATGATCTTGAGCACGACCGCCTGCTGGTAGATCGCCTGCGCATGCTTGGCGATCTCGTCGGCCGAATCGAAGCGCACGTTCTTGCTCTGCATCGCCGGGCCGTGGCACATCACGCAGCGCTGCGCGACGATGCCCTGCACCTCGGCGAACGTGGCCGGCGCGGCCGCGGCCACCGCGGGCTGCGGATCGGGCTTGACGGCCCAGACCGTGCCGATCAGCAGCAACGTGCCGATGACGGCGTAGTGCCACGGCACTGGCTTGCCGAAGGCCAGCGCCTTGTGACGCAGCGCGAACGAGAAGCGGATCAGCGCGCCCGCCACCATGATCGCCACCAGCACCACCCAGTTGTACTTGGCGCCGTAGGTGAAGCCGTAGTGGTTGCTCATCATCGCGAACAACACCGGCAGCGTGAAGAAGGTGTTGTGCACGCTGCGCTGCTTGCCGCGCTGGCCGTGCACCGGATCGACCGGCTGCCCGGCCTTGATCGCGGCCACGACCGTGCGCTGGCCGGGGATGATCCAGAAGAACACGTTGCCGCTCATCGTTGTCGCGATCATCGCGCCGACCAGCAGGAACGCGGCGCGGCCGGCGAACAGGTGGCACGACAGCCACGACGCGAACACGATCAGAACGAACACGCAGGCGCCGACGATCTCGTCACCGTGCTCGCCGCGGCCGAGCGTGCGGCAGATCGTGTCGTAGAGCACCCAGAACGCGACGAAGAAGCCGAGCGCGGTGCAGATCGCCGCGGTCGGCGTCCAGTCGAACAGGCTCTTGTCGATCAGGAAGGTGCTGGCGTTGAACAGGTACAGCACCGTGAACAGCGCAAACCCGGTGAGCCAGGTGGAGTAGCTCTCCCACATCGACCAGTGCAGCTGCTCGGGCACGTAGCCGGGCGAGACCGGGTACTTCTGGTGGTGGTAGAAGCCGCCGCCGTGCACGCCCCACTGTTCGCCGCCGACGCCCTTGTCGGCATCCTTCCGATCCTTGGGCGGCGTCAGGCTGTTGTCGAGCGAGACGAAGTAGAACGACGCGCCGATCCAGGCGATGCCGGTGATGACGTGGGCCCAGCGCAGCAGCAGGTTCGCCCAGTCGAGAAGATACGCTTCCATGCGGTGTGAGTCTCCAGAAGGCTGCCGGGCTCGCAAGAAGCAGGCCCGTGCATTCCCTCACCACGGCGGGCTCTGTGAGGATTGAACGTCACGACCGGTCGATGGACCGGGCTCCGCGGCGACGCCAACAAAGTGTATACACTTTCAACCGGTCATCGCATACGAGTTAACCCTGATGCCGCTCAACTTCCGCGGTAGGTCGAATACGCGAACGGGCTCGCCAGCAGCGGCACGTGGTAGTGCTGGCCGATGGTGGCCAGGCCGAAATCGAGCGGCACCTCGTCGAGGAACGGCGGATCGCTGAGCGCTGCGCCGAGGCCGCGGAAGTACGCCGCCACGCCAAACACAAGCCGGTAGCGCCCGGGCACGAAGCTCGCACCGTCGAGCAACGGGCCGTCGGAGCGGCCGTCGTGGTTCAGCGCGATCTGCTTGATCAGCGTGGGCGTGGCGCCGTCGAGGCGGTACAGCGCGACGGCCATGCCGGCGGCCGGGCAGCCGTTGGCGGTGTCGAGCACGTGGGTGGTGAGCTTTCCCATGGTGTCCTTGGGTGTTGACCAAAAAAGGGTTTGAACTGCGAACAAAAGTGTATACACTTTGGATGACAAAGCAAGCATGCTCTTCAATGCCCCGCCCCGCCCCGAAACTTGAAGTGATCCGTTCGCCACGCACCGCAGAGCCGAGTGCGAGCAACGCGACGCAGCGCATCGCCGATTCGATCACGACCGCGATCGTCGAGCGGCGGCTGATGCCGGGCACCAAGCTGGCGGAGCAGAAGATCGCCGACGTGTTCAAGGTCTCGCGCACGCTGGTGCGCCAGGCGCTGATGCAGCTCAGCCGCGACAAGCTGATCACGCTCGAGCCCGCACGCGGTGCGCGCGTCGCCGAGCCGAGCGTCGATGAAGCGCGCCAGGTGTTCGAGGCGCGCAACATGCTCGAAGCCGCGATGATCAAGCGCGCCGCGACCGAGCTCACGCCGGCGCAGATCGGCGAGCTGCGCACGCATCTGCAGGCTGAAAGCCTTGCCGTGAAGCGCACCGATGTGTCGGGCCGCACCCGGCTGCTCGCCGACTTCCACGTCGTGATCGCGCGCATGCTCGGCAACGATGTGCTGGCCGACATGCTCGGCGACCTGGTCTCGCGCTGCTCGCTGATCGCGCTGATGTACCAGAGTGCGCATTCGGCGGCGCACTCGTTCGACGAGCACGTCGCGATCGTCGATGCGCTCGCGGCGCGCGACGCGCGTGCTGCCGTGAAGCTGATGGAATCTCACCTGTACAACGTGGAACGCAACCTGCAACTCGATCCGCGCATGCCCGATCTCGAATCGGTGCTGCTGCCTCGTTGACCGAAAAGAGCCAGATCATGATGACCAAAGACTATCCGCGCGACCTGATCGGCTACGGCCGCAACGTGCCGCAGGCGAACTGGCCGGGCAATGCGAAGATCGCGGTGCAGTTCGTGCTGAACTACGAGGAAGGTGGCGAGAACTGCGTGCTGCACGGTGACCCATCGTCCGAGACCTTCCTCTCCGAGATCATCGGCGCGCAGGCGTTCGAGACGCGGCACCTGTCGATGGAATCGATGTACGAGTACGGCTCGCGCGTCGGTGCCTGGCGCATCCTCAAGGAGTTCGAGAAGCGCGGCCTGCCGCTCACAGTGTTCGGCGTCGCGATGGCGCTGAGCCGCAACCCGGATCTGACGCAAGCGTTTCTGGAGCGCAACGACGAGATCGCCTCGCACAGCTGGCGTTGGATCCACTACCAGCACATGAGCGAGACGCGCGAACGCCGCCACATCGAGATCGGCACGCAGATCATCAAGGACCTCACAAAGGGCCAGTGGCCGCTCGGCTGGTACACCGGGCGCGACAGCCCCAACACCAAGCGGCTGGTCGCCGACCACGGCGGCTACGAATACGACAGCGACTACTATGGCGACGACCTGCCGTTCTGGATGCCGGTCGAGAAGAGCGACGGCAGCACGATCCAGCGGCTGATCGTTCCCTACACGCTCGACACCAACGACATGCGCTTCGCCTCGATGCAAGGCTTCAACACCGGCGATCACTTCTTCCACTACCTGCGCGATGCGTTCGACGTGCTGTACGAAGAAGGCGACGAGACGCCGAAGATGCTGAGCATCGGCATGCACTGCCGCATCCTCGGCCGGCCGGGGCGCTTCAAGGCGCTGCAGCGCTTCCTCGATCACGTCCAGCAGCATGACCGCGTCTGGATTTGCCGGCGCATCGACATCGCGCGGCATTGGGCGAAGATCCATCCGTCTGCCGCCTGAACGCCCCCCTACGGAGACAAGATTCATGACCGCCACCCTCACGCTGGCCGCGCTCAACGCGAGTTCGCAAGCCGACTTCACCGCCGCGCTCGACGGCGTCTACGAGCACTCACCGTGGATCGCCGAACAGGCCTGGGCCAAGCGCCCGTTCGCCAGCCTCGCACAGCTCAAGCACGCGCTCGTGACCGTGCTGCGCGATGCGGGCAAGGAGGCGCAGGTGGCGCTGATCCGCGCCCACCCCGAGCTGGCAGGCAAGGCGATGGTCAGCAAGACCCTGACGGCCGAGTCGACGCACGAGCAAGGGCGCGCGGGGCTGACCGAATGCACGCCGGCCGAGTTCGCGCACATCCAGGGGCTGAACGCGGCCTACAACAAGAAGTTCGGCTTCCCGTTCACCGTCGCGGTGCGCGGGCCGCGCGGCACGGGCCTCACGCGCCACCAGATCATCGCGACCTTCGAGCGGCGCCTCGCCAACCACGCCGACTTCGAGCTCGCCGAGTGCATCCGCAACATCCACCGCATCGCCGAGATCCGCCTGAACGACAAGTTCGGCGTCGAACCGATCCAGGGCAACCAGGCCTGGGATTGCGCCGAGCTGCTTGGCCGCCACACCGACCCCGGTTACGGCGAGCGCAACGAGCTCACCGTCACCTACCTCACCGAGGCGCACCGCGCCTGCGCCGCGCAGATCAAGTCGTGGATGCTCGAGTGCGGCTTCGATGAAGCGAAGATCGACGCGGTCGGCAACGTGGTCGGCATCTATCACGGCAGCGATCGTTCGAAGAAGCGCCTGCTCACCGGGAGCCACTACGACACCGTGCGCAACGGCGGCAAGTACGACGGGCGCCTCGGCATCTTCGTGCCGATGATCTGCGTGCGCGAGCTGCACCGGGCCGGCAAGCGCCTGCCGTATGGCTTCGAGGTCGTCGGCTTCGCGGAGGAAGAAGGCCAGCGCTACAAGGCGACCTTCCTCGGCTCGGGCGCCCTCACCGGCCACTTCGATCCGGCCTGGCTCGACCAGACGGATGCCGACGGCATCACGATGCGCGACGCGATGCGCCTCGCCGGCCTGCCCGCCACGCTCGATGCGATCCGCGCCGTGAAGCGCAACCCGGCCGACTACCAGGGCTTCATCGAGGTCCACATCGAGCAGGGCCCGGTGCTGAACGCGCTCGACCTGCCGCTCGGCGTCGTCACCTCGATCAACGGCAGCGTGCGCTATCTGGGCGAGGTGCTCGGCATGGCCAGCCACGCCGGCACCACGCCGATGGACTCGCGCCGCGATGCCGCCACCGCTGTCGCCGAGCTCGCGCTCTACGTCGAGAAGCGCGGCGGCGCGGTGCCGAACCTGGTCGCGACGATGGGCATCATGACGGTGCCGAACGGCTCGACCAACGTCGTGCCCGGCCGCTGCCAGTTCACGCTCGACATCCGCGCGACCACCAACGAAGTGCGCGACGCCTGCGCGCACGACGTGCTCGCCGAACTGGCGCGCATCTGCACGCGCCGCGGCGTCAACCACCACATCGAAGAGACGATGCGCGCCGCCGCCGCGCCGAGCGCGCCCGAGTGGCAGCAACGCTGGGAGCGCGCCGTCGAGGCCACCGGCCTGCCGCTGTTCCGCATGCCCAGCGGCGCCGGCCACGACGCGATGAAGCTGCACGAAGCGATGCCGCAGGCGATGCTGTTCGTGCGCGGCCAGAACGCCGGCATCAGCCACAACCCGCTCGAATCGAGCACCAACGACGACATGCAGCTCTCGGTCGATGCGTTCATGCATGTGCTGAACCAGCTCGCCGCCTGAGGAAGAAGAACGATGAACGCTTATCAGCAACTCGACGCGTGGATCGACGCCCACTTTGACGAAGAGACGAAGTTCCTGCAAGCGCTGGTGCAGGTGCCCACCGACACGCCGCCTGGCAACAACGCACCGCACGCCGAGCGCACCGCCGAGTTGCTGAAGGGCTTCGGCTTCGAGGCCGAGAAGCACGTCATCCCCGAATGGGCGCTGAAGGAATACGGCATGGGCTCGATCACGAACCTGATCGTGCGCCGGCCGTATGGCGGCAAAGGCCGCACCGTGGCACTGAACGCTCACGGCGATGTCGTGCCGCCGGGCGACGGCTGGACGCACGAACCCTACGGCGGCGAGATCGTCGATGGCAAGCTCTACGGCCGCGCCTCGGCCGTGAGCAAGAGCGACTTCGCGACCTACACCTTCGCGGTGCGCGCGCTCGAGACGCTGAAGCCGCAGCTTGCCGGCGCGGTCGAGCTGCACTTCACCTACGACGAGGAATTCGGCGGTGAGATGGGCCCGGGCTGGCTGCTGCGCAACAAGCTGACCAAGCCCGACCTGCTGCTCGCCGCCGGCTTCAGCTACCAGGTCGTGACCGCGCACAACGGCTGCCTGCAGATGGAGGTCACGGTCAACGGCAAGATGGCGCACGCCGCCATTCCCGACACCGGCGTCGATGCACTGCAGGGTGCGGTCGCGATCCTGAATGCGCTGTACCACCAGAACACGCTGTACAAGAAGATCTCGTCCAAGGTCGAAGGCATCACGCACCCGTACCTGAACGTCGGCCGCATCGAGGGCGGCACCAACACCAACGTCGTGCCCGGCAAGGTCGTGCTCAAGCTCGACCGCCGCATGATCCCCGAGGAGAACCCGGCCGAGGTCGAGGCGACGATCCGCCAGGTGATCGCGGACGCGGCGGCAGGCTGCGCCGGCATCAGCGTCGAGATCAAGCGCCTGCTGCTCGCCAACTCGATGCAACCGCTGGCCGGCAACCAACCGCTTGTCGATGCGTTGCAGAAGCATGGCGAGGCGGTGTTCGGCGAACCGATCCCGACCTCGGGCACGCCGCTCTATACCGACGTGCGCCTGTACTGCGAGCAAGGCATCCCGGCCGCGATCTATGGCGCCGGGCCGCGCACCGTGTTCGAATCGAACGCCAAGCGCGCCGACGAGCACCTCGTGCTCGAAGACCTGCGGCGCGCCACCAAGGTCGTGGCGCGCTCGCTGTTCGACCTGCTGCAGAAAGATTGAACCGCCGCGCCGCTTGCCGCAACCCATGGGGGTCAGTGCGCCGTCGGCCCGAGCGGCGGTGCGCTGTCAAGCGTTGATCGTTGGGTGCAGGCTCAGGCGGGGCGGAGATATATTCGACCGTCACCGCTGCCGGTTGCCGAACGAACAACGAACGGATTGCCAATGAACAACGAACAGGTTGCTGCATTGCTCGCGCGGATCGCCAAGGAGGATCAGGGCGCGTTCCGTGAGCTGTACAAGGCGTTCAGCCGGCGGGTGTTTGCCTACCTGCTGAACATGGTCAACGATCACGCTCGGGCCGAGGAAATTCTGGTGGACACCATGCACGAAGTCTGGCGCTTTCCGACGCGCTTCCGCGGCGATGCCCAATTCGGCACCTGGCTGATCGGCATCGCCCGCAACAAGGCCTTGATGGCGTACCGCGCGCGGCGCCCGGACGAGATCCACGACGATCTCGACGACATCGCCGAGACCGCCCCGGCCGACACCCCGGACGGCTTTCAGCAGCTGGCCGAGAAGCAGCGCGCCGAAGGCGTGCAGCAGTGCATGGGCAAGCTCTCCGACGAGCACCGCGAGTGCATGCACCTGGTGTTCTTCGACGGCCTCTCGATCGCCGAAGTCGCCGACGTCCAGGGCTGCCCCGAAGGCACGGTCAAGACGCGCCTCTTCCACGCCCGCCAGAAGATCAAGAACTGCCTGAAGCTCTTGCTCGGGCGTGAGGGCACTGTGCTCAAGGGAGCACCCGCATGAGTGCCGACCGTTTCAACGAACTGATGCCGTGGTACGTCAACGGCACGATCAGCGATGAGGACCGGGCCTGGGTCGATGCGCACATGAGCGCCAACCCCGACGCCAAGGCCGAGCTGGCTTTTTACCAGTCGCTGCAGACCCGCATGCGCGACAACGCACCGGCCGTGCCGGCCACGATCGGCCTGGCCCGGACGATGCAACTGATCCGCGGCGACCAGCCGACCTTCAGCGAGCGCGTGACGGCGTTCTTCGCCGGCTTCGGCCTGCGGCCGACGGCGGCCTTCGCCGGGCTCGCAGTGGTCGCGGTGCAGGCGGGCTTCATCTTCACGCTGCTGAACGAGCCGAAGGACGACAACATCCCCCAGATTCGCGGGCACGGTGCCACGGCGGTGACCGATGCGCCGCTGCTGAAACTGAACTTCGCACCCGACGCGAAGGAAGCCGACATCCGGCTGCTGCTGATCTCCGTGCACGGCGACCTGGTGGCGGGGCCGGGCCAGCTGGGCGACTATTACGTGCGCGTCCCGGCGGGCACCGCGAGCGCCAGTCTGGCCGCGCTGAAGACCAATCCGATCGTGCAGGGCGCCGCGATCGAAGCTGGCGTGCCGCAGCGCGATTGAGGGCGTGGTGAGCTCCCAGACACTCCCCTTCGCTCGCCGGCGCGTGCTGCGCTGGCTCGGTGCCGGCGCCGCGGCGTGCGCGTTGCCCTTCTCGACGCGCGCGGCGCAACCGCCGGGCGCGAACGAGAAGATCGCGCTCATCATCGGCAACGGTGCCTATCCTTCGGCACCGCTGCGCAATCCGGTCGGCGACGCCCGCGCAGTCGCCGACGTGGTGCGCCAGCTCGGCTACACGGTGACGTTGCGCGAGAACACCTCCCTGCGCGAGCTGGTCGAGGTGGTGCGCGATTTCTCGCTGCGCGCTGCGGCCAGCAGCGTCCGGCTGGTGTTCTATGCCGGCCACGGCGTGCAGGCCAAGGGCCGCAACTACCTGCTACCGGTGGACGCCGATCCACGCAGCGAAGAGGATGTCGCGAAGCAGAGCCTGGACGTGGGCGGCTTCGTCGATCGCCTGAGTGCGCTGCAGCAAGGCACCAACATCGTCGTGCTCGACGCCTGCCGCGTGAACCCGTTCGCCGGCGGCGTGATCGTCGGCCCCGACGGGCGGCGCCTGAAGTTCCGCGGCAGCACGCCCACCGGGCTGGCCGCGCTGGACGCGCCGGTGGGCACGCTGGTGGCCTTCTCGACCGCGCCCAACGGCGTGGCGCTCGACGGGCCGAGTGGGCAGCACAGCGTCTATGCCAAGCACCTGCTGGCGCACCTCCCTACGCCGGGGCTGCCGATCGAGCAGCTGTTCAAGAAGATCCGCATCGGCGTGGCCGAGGACACGCAACGCGTTCAGGTGCCGTGGGAGTCTTCCAGCCTGACCTCGGAGTTCTGCTTCAAGAGCACGGCACAGGGCGTGTGCCGGAGCTGAGCGGGCGATTCACGGCTACCCCCGGAACACAGGAGAGATTCATGCGCCAGTTGAAAGTCGCCACGCTCGCCCTTGCCATGCTGCTCGCCGCATCGGCTCATGGACAGACGACGGATCCAAGGAAGCTGAAGGACCAACTGACCGGGGACGCCAAGGCTCCTGCATCCGTCAATCCGCAGTGCAAGCTGTTCACCCCGGCCGAGATTGCCGCGTACGTCGGCGCACCGGTCGGCTCGGGCGAGAACTCCGCGGGCGGTGCCGGCTGTAACTGGCACGACAAGAGCTACGGGGCATCCGCCACGGTCAGCGTCGTTCCGCCGAACTACTTCCCGGAGCCTGATGGGGTGAAGGGCTTCAAACGCTTGCCCGGCGTGGGCATCAAAGGCTGGGTGGCGCCCGACTCCGGCTGGTCCGCCGGAGCGGTGGTCAAGGACAACGCCGTCGTCGTGGTCGTTTCCGGAAAGCAAGCAACCGAGGCCGCCGCGGTGGCGTTGCTTCAAGAGGCAATCAAGCGGCGCCAGTAGAGCGGCTGGACGAAGGTGCGTGCTGCTCACGCGTGGTCCGCAATGAACGCCAGCAACTCCTGCGCAAACCGCCCGGGCTCGGTGAAGTGCGGCGAGTGCCCGGCACGCGCATAGCGGCTCACCGCGCAATGCGGCACCACCGTGCGGTACCAGGCTTCGAGCGGCACGCCCTTGTAGTGGGCGCTCTGCTCGCCCAGCACCACCATCAGCGGCGCGTCCATGCGCGCCAGCGACTGGCGAAAATCCGCCGCGGCCAGCGACTCGGCCAGATCGAGCAGAGGTTGCACATCCCGCGCGCGCAGCCAGCGCCGCAGCGCGCGCCCGGCCCAGGCATCGGCCGCCAGGCGTCGATGCCACCAGTGCGGCGCGCCGGCCTCCATCTGCTGCATCACGGCTTCGGCCGGGTCGCGGCGCGCACTGGCGATCAGGCCGTGCAGCATCGCGGCGCTGCAGCCGCCGAACAGGCCGAGGCGCCATTCGTCGTCGGTGGTCGGGCGTGGCGACTGATCGACGAGCACGGCACCGGCCACGCGCGCCGTGCCGTGGTCGCGCAGGTACTGCATGATCGTCAACGCACCCATCGAGTGGCCCACGAGCATCGCCCGCACGAGGCCGAAATGGTCGAGCAGGTTCTGCAGATCCTGCGCCAGCCGCGACAGCGACACCTCGGTTGCCACCGGTCGGCACATCCCATGGCCGCGCGCGTCCCAGGCGAACACGCAGTGCCGCCGCGCCAGCCGGCGCGCCACCGGCATCCAGTGGCGGTGCGAACACCCGAGGCCGTGCACGAGCAGCACGGGCGGGCCGTCGCCGACGATGCGCACCGGGATCACCTGCCCGTCGCTGGCGACGAACTGCTCGAGCTCCGAGGCGCCGCGCGAGTGGCCGCCAAGCAGCCCGAAGTTGCGCGCGGCACGCCACAACCCGGCCAGACCGGCGAGGCGTGAAGGTGGCGGCGGCGGTGGGGGTGGCAGCTCGGGCGGGCCGGAAGAATCCATCGACGGAAAAAATCTTGAACCGTTTGCGAAATGCCTGCAACCCATGATCGGACGGCAAGCGATTCTGCCCCGCCGCCAGGAAACTGAAACTCTCACCACTCAACATTCGGAGCACTCACCATGAACGCATTCATCAAGACCGCCCTCGTCGCTGCCCTCGGCCTCTCCGCCATCGGTTCTTTCGCCGGCGAAATCTCCAACACCGACATCCGCGCCGACCAAGCCGAAAACCAGGCGACCGCCAAGGATTCGAAGGCCTTCCAGCACATCGGCGTGACCTTCGGCAGCGGCAAGATCCTGAATTCCTTCGTCGATGCCGGCAACGCCAAGAACCACGCCTGGGGCGAGAACAGCACGGCGCACCAGGACATCGGCCGCGCCTCGAACGGCGGCACGCTGGACAACGTCAAGGTCTACGCCCATAACGCGCACAACGACGCCTACGCCAAGGACAGCGTCGCCGAGCAGCGCATCGGCACGGTCCGCAGCGGCACGATGAAGGACGTGAACATCTACGCGACCAACGCCCGCAACCAGGCCACCGCGGAAGGCTCGCGCGCCACCCAGGAAATCGGCTCGGTCACGAACGGCACGATGAAGAACGTCAACATCTACGCCGACAACGCCTACAACCTGGCCAGCGGCAAGAACTCGGTCGCCGAGCAGAAGATCGGCGTGGTGAACTGATTCACCATCTCACCGACCCGGCCGCCGCGTGCATCACTGCCGCGGCGGCTTTTTCTTGGCACGGATTCTTTGAACCGATCGGGCCGCCGACGCAACCCATGGGTTGAGCCGGCTCGCCCGACCCCCCTAAGCCAGCCCCTACCCACCCCTTCCCGAGGAGCGCATGATGAAAGACACCCTGATCAAGACCCTGGTGCTGGCCGCCGTGCTGGTCACCCAGACCGCACTTGCCGCCGGCACCTTCGGCGACTACGACGTCGATCCGCGGTTCCGCGCCAAGATCATGAAGGAGAAGGCCAAGCAGAACCAGTTGCAAGCCACCAGTTTCAATTTCACGAACGGCAACGGCGCGGACAGCGCGCAGTGCGGCAGCCAGAACATCGGCAATGTCGACACCGGCGGCAGGATCGGCACCGCGCCGCGCGAGGTGTTCGTGTTCGCGCCGAACGCGATCAACCTGGTTCCCACCGGCGGCTGCAAGTAAACCCACGAAGGAAGAGAAGCACCATGAACGCCCGGAAACCCTCGATGTTGAAACGCCTGAGCCTGGCCCTCGCCGTGGCCGGCAGCCTGGCCGGTTGCGCCGGCCAGCTGGACGTGACGAAGAAGACAGTCGACGACACGCAGTCCATCAAGCAGGGGACGCAGGCGCCACCGTTCCGCTCGATCACGGGCTTCTCTTCCTCGTTGCGTTGCATGGACAACCTGATGATCGACTACGGCGTGCGCGACGTGAGCATGCTGGTCGAGGACATCGTCGACCAGACCAAGAAGGTCAATGCCGGCACGCGCGACATGCTGATCAGCGCAGTCTCCGACATGACGCGCCGCAGCCGCTCGATCCGGGTGGTGGCGTTCGGGCGCGACGCCACCAACGTCATCAGCTTCCTGGCCTCGGCGCAGCGCCAGAGCGCCTATGAGGTGACGCCGCAGTTCGACATCAAGGGCTCGGTCTCGCAGTTCGACGAGAACGTGATCCGCAACCAGAAGGACGCGGGCCTGAGCATCCAGCCCTTCCTGAACCTGGGTGTCTCGCGTGATGCAGCCACCTCGATCCTCGGCCTGGACCTGAGCGTGCTGACGACCGACGACATGTCGATCCTGGCCGGCGTGACCTCGCGCAACTCGGTGGTGATCCTGAAGCAGGGGCGCGGCAACGACGCCGACGCGGCCTACCACAAGTTCGGCGTGAGCTACAGCATGAGCCTGAGCAAGTCCGAGGGGCAGGCGCAGGCGCTGCGCGGCCTGGTCGAGCTGGCGGTGATCGAATTGATGGGCAAGCTGACCAAGACGCCTTACTGGAGCTGCCTGGGCGCCGACCCGAAGGCCAGCGAAGAGATCCGCGCGGAGATGTCCGACTGGTACTACGCGATGGCGACGAGCCGGGTCGAGCTGATCGGCTACTTCCAGAACCAGCTGCGCCGCCGCGGCTTCTACGACGGCCCGATCGACGGTCAGTTCAACCCGGCCATCGACGAAGCCATCGGCAACTACCGCGTCGCCCTCGGTCTGAGCAAGCAGGCGCTGCTCGACGAGGCCTTCTTCAACGCCTACCTGACGGCCGATCACACCAAGATCCCGCGCCCGGCCCAGCCCGCTACGATGCAGGCCACCGCGCCGGCGACCGCGCCCGCAGCGCCCGCCGCCCCCGCCGCGGCCGCGGCTGCCCTCTCGGCGGCGGCACCCGCCGCGGCACCGACCCGGCCGACGCCGACGCCGACGCCACAAGTGGAGCCGATGAAACTGCTGCTCGCGGCGCAGAACGGCCAGACAAGCTTCGCCAGCGGCGAGTCGATCAGCCTGACGGTGCGGCCGAACCGGGATGCGTATGTCTATTGCTACCTGCTCGACGAGAAGGCCAAGGTGACGCGCTTCTTCCCGAACCGCTTCGCCAAGGATCCGCTGATCACCACCGCACAAGCGCTGCAACTGCCGGGCAGGATGCGCTTCCAGCTCGCGATCAAGTCACGCGGAGCGCACGAGTCGATCACCTGCTTCGCCACGCCGAAGGATGTGATGGCACGGCTGTCGGACAGCGTCGTCGGCACCGATTTCGAGCCGCTGCCGGTGAACTCGCTCGAACAGGTGCGAGCCGCCTTTGTCGCCGCCGCCGGCGGTGCCCTCGCCCAGGAGATCCTCCATGTACAAGCCCGGTAAGCGCGCCGCTGCCTTCGTCCCAGCCTTGGCCCTGACGTTGGCCGCGATGCTGGCACCGACGATCGCTTCGGCGGGCGTCGCCCTCGACGCGGGCCCGGCGCCGGCTGCCGGCGCGAAGCCGGCGCCACACGCCGCCGGCCCGTGGCAGATCCGCTGCTGGCAGGACGGGCGGCTGCTGTTCGAGGAGAACGGCATCAGCCTGCCGGACGGCGCGCAGTACCCCACCGTGATCTCCGGCGCCGATCGCCAGGGGCGGCCGGTCTACGTCGCCGAGACCCGCAACGCCACCTGCCTGATCCGCCAGGCGGTGGCGGATCGCGGCGCCTGGCCGCGCTGAACGGCCGAAGAGTGCGGCAGATTTCTTGAACCGTTTCGGCGCGAGCCGCAACCCATGTTGGACTGCCCCACTTCATCGACCAGGAGATCCCCATGATCCGCACCCTCAGCATCCTCGCCGCCGCCAGCCTGCTCTCTTTCGGCGCCGTCGCGCAGCAAGCCGTTCACTACCGCGAAGGCCAGCGCGTCGATCCGCAGGACGTGGCTCGCATCCTGACCCGGGCAACGCCCATCAAGACGCGCTCCATCCGGCTGCTCGACAACGACGCCGCGCCTGCGCACGTGGCACCCGCCGCGGTGTCGCTGCCGGTGCGCTTCGCCTTCGATTCGGCCGACATCGCCGACTCGGCCCGCCCGCAGCTCGACGCGTTGGCCGAAGGCATCAAGCTGCTGCCGCCCGGCACCGCAGTGGTGGTCGAAGGCCACACCGACTCGGTGGGCAGCGATGAGTACAACCAGCGCCTGTCGCAGCGCCGCGCGCACGCGGTGAAAGAGTACCTCGTCGCCAAGCACGGCATCGAAGCCCGGCGCCTGCTGGACACCGGCATCGGCAAGCAGCAGCCGATCGATGGGCTGTCGCCGCAAGCGCCCGAGAACCGCCGCGTGCAGTTCCACGGCGCGTGACGACACAACGGGCCCGCCGACGCGGGCCCGAGCGGGTCAGGAGGTCGGGCAGTCCTTCACCTTGAACACCACCCGGCGATCGAGCGCGTCACGCGCGTCGTCGGTGCCCAGGCCGGAGATGTTCTCGCTCGATCCCTTGCCTTCGGCCACCGTGCGTTTCGCCAGCGTCGGCGCCGCCGCATCCAGCCGCTGCTTGATGTACTGCGCGCGCACCAGCGACAGGCGCTCGTTCAGCGGCTCGGCGCCGGTCTTGCTGGTGTGGCCGGTGATGTCGAGGCAGGCGGTGCGCTGGCTGGCACGTTGGCCGATCTGCGCCAGCCAGGCGTGGTAAGCGCCGCTGATCTGCGGCTCGGGCACGAACAGCGTCGAGCCGGGCCTGAACAGGAACTTCACGCCGAGCTGGTTTTGCGCCAGCCCGAAATCAATGATCTTGTTGAAGGCCAGGGCCGCTTCATCCTTGCGGCCGAGCTTGCTGGCCGCGATGTAGATGCCGTTGTAGACGCGCAGCTGGTCGCCGCCCGGCTGACGCAGAACGCCCTTGTAGAGGTCGAGCGCCTCTTCGGCGTAGCCCTTGTTGTAGGCAATGATGGCGTCGTTGATCATCGCGGCCGCCATGATCCGATCCCAGTAAGCCGGGTTGATCGGGTCACCCGCCTTCGTGCCCTGGCAGGTGCGCACATAGCCTTGCACCGACGGATCGGGCGCCCACGCCGGGCTGTCGAGGAAGAACGCGGTCGGCGTCATGTCGACGCCCTCCATCGCGGCACGGGCGAAGCCCTTCGAGATGATCGTGCCGTTGCGCAGGTCAACCAGCGCGAGGCAGACGCGGTGCCAGTCGCGCCCGGGCTTGTTGCTGCCGTCCATGTTCACCGCGGTGAACGTGCCGATGAACAGCAGCGGTGCCCTGGCGAGCGACGCGGTCGTGAACGGCTGGATGTCGAAGTTCGTGTAGTTCGCCTTCACCAGCTCGGTGATGCGCGCCTCCATCGTTTCGGTCGCGTTGGTCTGGTAGCCCGAGAGGCCGTCGACAAGCGGATCGATCACGAGCGGCAGCTTGGTCGCGCCGCTGCGCATCGTGCTCGAGGCATCGACCTTCGCCCCCTTGAACAGGTTGTTGGCGGCGAACAGCACCGCCTCGTTGAACGGCATGATGGGCGGCGGCGGTGCCGGCGCGGCCGCCGGCGCTGGCGCGCTCGCGGCCGGCGGAGCGGCGGGTGCCGCAGGCGCCACGGCAGGCGCGGCAGCAACCACGACAGGCGCCGGTGCGGCCGGTGGCGCCGACACCACCGACGCGGTCGCCGGCGCTGGTCTGGTCATGGGTGCCGGTGCAGCCGCAGTGGTTGGCGGCCGCGCGACGCAGCCCGCCAGTTGCGCCACCGTGGCGACGACGGCAAGCGCCATCCAATGCCGCGCGCCCGCTGGCGCCATGCTGGAAATCGTGCTCATCATCGACACTCCTTTTGTAAGAACGAAAGATCGGAAGCCGGCAGTTGCTCACCGAGTTGGGCCCGGATCAACAACGCCACGCAGCGCTCTGAATTGGGTGACCCTTCGGCCTTGCGGCTGACGGCAACCTTGTTCGGCGGGGCTTGCGCCACCTTGACGTCGGGCGCCACGGGTCGCCGCCGCGCAGAGGCTGCCTCGGCCGGCGGCGGCGGTGGTGGCGGCGCGAAACTCGGCACAGTCGCCGGCGGCAGATCGGCCTTGCCGCGGGGTTCGACGCGGGCCACGACCTTGGCCTCGACCTTGGGAGGCGGATCGGCCGGCGCCTTGGCGGCCGGTGCGGTGGTCGCTGCCGCGGGCCCCGAGCCCGGCCGGCTCGCCGCCTGCGCGTGTTCGAGCTCGCGCGACAGCCGCTTGATCTTGTCTTCGAGCTCCTTCTGATCGCGTTCGCGCTTGTCCAGCGAGGCCTGCAGGCGCGCCAGGTCGTCGCGGCGCGCCGTCTCGACCGGGTTGGCGGCAGCGCGCGGGTTGAAGCTGAAGTTGGTCGTCATCGAGCTGTTGACCCACGGGATCTGGCGCTGGTTCGTGTCGCGCAGGACGTTGACCCGCACGTTCTTGAACATCTGCTCGACCTCGAGGCCCTCGACCAGCATCTCCTTGACCAGGTGGCGCGTGAAGATGCTGTTGGTGCCCGCCGGCCCGTCCTCGGCTGTCGCACCGGGCGCGGATGAATAGGCGATCAACGCGCCGCGCGCGCCCATTTCGACCAGCCCGGCGCTGACCGAGCGCAGGCCGCGAGACTTGGTGGCGAACGGGTTGTCGCGGCAGGCGTCGAGAATGATGAGGCGGGTCTGCGCCCGCGCGCGATCGAGGCGGCTGACGAACAGCTCTTCCACGTCGACTGATTCGTCCTTGATCTCGTACTCATCGCGCACGTTGATGTCCACCGGCAGCAGGTAATTGCGCCCCTCGATCTGCACGCCGTGGCCGGCATAGAAGAACAGCGCCGTTCCTTCCGCCTCCTGCACGCGCTTGGCGTATTCGCGCACCACGCGTTTGAACTCTTTCGCCGGCAGATTCACGTGCTCGATCACCTCGAAGCCCAGACGGCGCAGCGTCAAGGCAACCACACGGGCGTCGTTCTCCGGGTTGTTCAGCGGCCCGACCGGGTAGCGGGCATTGCCGACGACCAGTGCGAGGCGCTTCTCAACGGCCCAAGCAGGCGTGGCAAAGCTCACTGCCAGCAAGGCCATCCCCACCAGCAGTGCGACACGCCGTACGAGCGTATTCCACCGGTTCATGCGCATACCGTCTGACCACCTGCCCCGCGGAACAACATGCTCGTCGATGATGAACAGCCATCGTCGCCCCTCGGGCTCGCCGAAGGCGCCCGCGGCAGGTTCCGCTTCACAGATGGTAACCATGCCGGGGGCCGGCGCAATAGCAATCACATGAGCAGGTTAGGGATCGCCAAATGCGCCGGCGTACAGTCGAGCACCCACAGACGGAGCACGCCGATGATCCACGTTCTCGCCATCATCACCGCCAGGCCCGGCATGCGCGACCGCATCCTGGAGGCCTACCGCGCCAACGTCGAGGCGGTTCGCGCCGAAGACGGCTGCCTGGCCTACGAGGCGGTCGTGGACGTGGCGGGTGCCGCTGCCGGATTCGCCCGGTTCGGGCCGGACGCCTTCGTCGTCGTCGAGAAGTGGGCGTCGCTCGAAGCGCTGCAAGCCCACGCCGTCGCGCCGCACATGAAGGCCTACGGGACCACGGTCAAAGACTGGACCGCGAGCCGCGCGATCCACGTTCTCGAACCCGCCTGAGGCGCGGTTCAGGGATCAGGCGCGCCGCTGCGCCATGAAGAACCGCACCATCTCGGCCGAAGCATCCGGCCCTTTCTCGTCCGCATAGGACCCCCCCGCACTGCCGCCCGACCAGGCGTGCCCTGCCCCGTGCAAGAGCCACTGCTCGGCGCGCGAGCGGCCCTCGCCATCGGCACAGACGGTGCTCGTGCAATGCCTGCCCGGCGCGATCACATGCTCGCGCACGTTCCGCTTCAGCGGTGCGCCGGCCTTCTCGCCGAGCCCGGCCACGGCCTGCTCGAAGATCGCGGCGCCATTCTTCGCGCTCACGGTGGTGTCCCGGTCGCCATGGAAGACGATCGTCGGGATGCCTTGCGGCGCCGCGGGCGCCTGCGTGCCACCGTGCATCGCGGCGAATGCCGAGCCGACGTCGTGGGCGGCGCCGAACGGCAGGCCAGAATGCGCGCCGACGGCGGCAAAGACATCGGCATGCGTCACGCCCAGGATCACCGCCATCGCGGCGCCGGCGGACAGCCCCGCCACAAAGACGCGCCGCTCATCGACCCGGCAGTCTTCACCGATCTCGGCAACGATGCCGGCCAGGATCGAGGGCTCGCCGCCATCGCGCCGCTGGTGTTTTGCCTGAAACCAGTTCCAGCAGTTGGAGCCGTTCGCGTTCGCCGACTGGGCCGGGTACGCAACGAGAAAGCCGTGCTTCTCCGCGAGCTCGTTCATGCGGGTGCCCGCCGCGAAATCATCGGGGTTCTGCTTGCAGCCATGCAGCATCACGACCAGCGGCAGCGGCGTGCCGCGGTACGCGGTCGGGATGTAGACCTTGTAGGCACGCTCGCCTGCGGGGCCCGAATAGGAACGGCTCAGGAATCGGCCGCCCGGCGAATGGCCTCTCTCACGCTCCGCGAGTGGCGCTTGCGGCGCCGATGGGCGCAACCCCGCGGCGCCGAGCGCCGCGCGAATCGTCTCCATCACGGTCTTGACCGACCCCGATCGCGCGTTCAGGCCGGCGGCACTCAAGGCCCGGTCGATGGTGTCTGAAATGGTGTGGATGGACATGGACTTCCCGGCAAATGTTGCAGTGCAGCATAATGCACTGAAAATCATTCACCCCGACGACCACCGTGGATGAAACTCATGTCGGAAATCGCTTACGAGGGGCACCTCGCCACTCGGGCGTGCCGAAGGCTTCGGCTCAATCTCCGGCCCGCGGTTGAGCCCGATGGCGGGGCATCAGTGGAAGTCGGCCGAGAGCTGGAACATCAGTGCCGAGTTGCCGAGGAAATTGAGCTGGCCCGACAATGCCGGCGTGAACTTCCAGCCCAGGCTCGGCACCACCCCCGGCGAGAAGCCTCGGTAGTTCAGTGGCACCTTGTGGTCGAACGGCGGCTTGTAGCCGTACAGCACCCCCCCCGTGAGCTGCGCGAACAGGGGTTCGACACCCGCGAGCCTGTCGAAGCGCTGACCCAGGTAGAGGTAGCCGCTGGGTTGGCCGAACGAGTTCTGGAAGAGGCTGCCCCCGAACACAAAGCCGTCGGCACGCTGACGCTCCAGGCCGAGCATGTAGACATGGGTGTGCTCAGGGTCGCGCGAGTAGTGGTAGGTGTAGGGCGAGGCCATCACACGCCAGTTGCTGCCGGTTTCCCAGCCGTTGTCCCAATCGTTGCTGAACCATTGGCCAATGCGGCTTAGCATGCCGCCGTTGGAGGGTGCGTCGGTCGGGGGCACGGCCGATTGGGCACGGGTGGTCGTGACGCAGCAACCGAGGGCGATGGCGGTGAGGGCAGAAGCGAATAATTTCATGGGCGCCATTGTCAGGACTTTTCGTGGCCGCTCCGGCAAGAGCGCCTGGGGCATCGTGCGGGCTTGGCTTGTTTGCGGTGCGCTCACAACGCTCGTCGGCTGCGCCTGGGTGGACTCCAAGCAGCGTGAACTCGTCTATCGTCCCACGCCGGGCCGGCCTGCCAACTTCATCGGGTTGCGCGCTGGTGACGAGACGTACATGCTGGAAGTGCCCGGCGTCAGCGCCGATCGCCCCGATCACTTGCAGCTCTGGTGGCTGCCGAGCTCCAACGCCCAAGCACCGACGCTGCTGTACCTGCACGGCACGTTTCGCAACTTGTTCCAGAACCATCGCAAGATCGAGGCCCTGCGCGATGCCGGCTTTGGCGTCGTCGCGGTCGAGTACCGCGGCTGGGGAGAAAGCAGCGCGGTGCTGCCGTCCGAGGCCAGCATCAACGCCGATGCCGCGGTCGCTTGGGGTGAGCTGGCGCGGCGCCAGCCCGACCCGAACAAGCGCGTGATCTTCGGCCATTCCATGGGCGGCGGCGTGGCGGTCGAACTGGCCAGCCACAAACATGTGCGCAGCGACTACGCGGCGCTGATCCTCGAATCGACCTTTACGCGATTGCCCGATGTGGCGAAGTCGGTCGGCGTGCTCGGGACCATCGCGTCATGGTTCGCGACGCAGGAGTTCGACTCGACGTCCAAGATCGGGACGATCGACGCGCCCATCCTGATGATGCACGGCACGGCCGACAAGACCGTGCCGTTCGAGCTCGGCCGCGCGCTCTACGAGCACGCGCCGGCCGGCACGCGCTGGGTGCCGTTTGAGGGCGGCTCGCACAGCGGGCTCGATCGCGAGCAGCCCGAGCGCTACCGCGACACGGTGCGCAGCGTGATCGCGCAGTTGCCATGACCGACATCGAACCGAGCGCCGAACAGATCGCGCGTCACCTGCGCGCCGCGAACGCGATCGCGCGGCGCGCGCTCGCCGCGGGTCACCATCCGTTCGGCGCGCTGCTCGTCGGCGCCGACCACGAGACGGTGCTGATGGAGCAAGGCAACATCGACAGCGTCAACCACGCCGAGGCCGTGCTCGCGCGCACCGCCGCCACACGCTGGACACCCGAGGAGCTCTGGCGCTGCACGCTGTACACCACCGTCGAACCCTGCTGCATGTGCGCCGGCACGCAGTATTGGGCCCACATCGGCCGCGTCGTCTACGGCATGGAGGAAAAGCGCCTGCTCGAACTCACCGGCAACCACGTCGAGAATCCGACGATGGATCTGCCCTGCCGCGAGGTCTTCGCGCACGGCCAGAAGCGCATCCGCGTGATCGGCCCGGTGCTTGAGGTCGAGGCCGAGATCGCGGCACTGCATCTGGCGTTCTGGCAGCGCGCTCACCCCTGATGGCCTGGCAGGGCTCGCTCGCACTCGACTACCGCCGCGACCAGATCCATGGTGTCGCGCGCACCGTCGTGCACGACCGCCACGACGGTCCGCTGCGCGTGCTCGCGAGCCTCTACCCCGAGACGCCGGGCACCTGCCACAACGTGCTCGTGCACCCGCCCGGCGGCCTGGTTGGCGGCGATGCGCTCGACATCGTCGTCACGCTTGCGCGCGACGCACACGCGCTCGTCACGACCCCCGGCGCCACGCGCTTCTACCGCAGCATCGGCGCGCCTGCGACGCAGCGCCTGCACGCTTCGATCGCGGATGGCGCGCGCCTCGAATGGCTGCCGCTGGAGACGCTCGCGTACAGCGGCTGCATCGGCGAGAACCTGATGCGCTTCGAGCTCGCACCCGGCGCCGAGATGATGGGCTGGGACGTGCTCGCGCTCGGCTTGCCGGCCTCCGACCAGGCCTTCGTGCGCGGCCGCTTCACCCAACGCATCGAGCTGCCCGGCCGCTGGCTCGAGCATGGCGTGATCGACGCCACCGACACGCGGCTGCTCGATTCGCCGCTCGGCTGGGCCGGGCAGCGCGTGATGGGCACGCTGTGGTTCGCCGCCGGCCGTGCGCTGCCGCTCGAGCGGCGCGACGCGCTGCTCGAATCGGCCCGCGCAGCCAGCGATGCTCATGTGCTGCGCGACACCGTCGGCGCGACCGCCGTGCATGACGGCGTCGTCGTCGTGCGCGCGCTCGCACCGCGCGTCGAGCCGTTGATGGCGTTGCTGATCAGCGTGTGGGGCGCGTGGCGATCACTGGCTTGGCAACTTCCGGCGAACACGCCCCGGGTCTGGCGCACCTGAGCACGGGCAGCGCAGCGGCGTGACTTCCTGCGCGCGCACCGACCGCCGTGGCGCGGCGCCCGTCCCTAGAATTTTGTCGATGAACACCGGACGCCGAATCCTGCTCGCACCACTCGCCCTCGGCGTCGCGATGGGGTGGGCGCCCGCGGTGCAGGCCCAGCCGATCAACAAATGCACGATCGGCGGGCAGCTCGTGTTCCAGTCCTCGCCCTGCGCGCTCGAAGCGCGCGCTGGCGCGGCGGCCACACCGACAGAGATCGGGTCGCGCAACCCGGCCGCGTCGAAGAAGAAGACGCTCGCCGACGTGCTGCGCGAACGCGACGGCGATGGGCAAGCCCAGTCAGCGTCGCGCGAGCCGCAAGGTGATGGCGCGAACCTGCTGCGCTCGCGCATGGGCGCGCTGTAGCGATCAATCGTTCGCGAAGCTGTACGGCCCGCCGCGCTCCAGCGCCTTTTTGTAGGCCGGCCGCGCGTGGATGCGCTTCAGGTACGCCATCAGCTTCGGCCGGCTCGCGTCGAGCCCGGCTCGCTGCGCCGAGGCTTCGACCGGAAAGCTCATCTGGATGTCGGCGGCGCTGAACTCGCCGCCCGCGAACCACTCGCTCCGGCCGAGCTCGGCCTCCATGAAATCGAGCTGCCGCTTCAGGTTGGGATCGACCATCGCGGCGAGCACCTTGTTCGCAATGCCGCGCGCGATCGGCTTGGCGAAGAACGGCATCGGCGTCACCTTGATGCGCTCGAAGATCAGCTTGAGCAACAGCGGCGACATCGCGGTGCCCTCGGCGAAGTGCAGCCAGTAGCGAAAGCGCAACCGCTCCGGCGTGCCCAACGCCGGCGCCAGCCGGCCGTTGCCGTGGCGCTCGAGCAGGTACTCGATGATCGCGCCGGACTCTGCCACGGGCACGCCGCCCTCGGTGATCACCGGCGACTTGCCGAGCGGGTGCACCTTCTGCAACTCGGGCGGCGCGAGCATGGTCTGCGCGTTGCGCTCGTACTTTCTGATCTCGTAGGGCAGACCGAGCTCTTCGAGCAGCCAGAGCACGCGCTGCGAGCGCGAGTTGTTCAGGTGGTGGACGGTGATCATGGGCCGAGGCGCTCCGAGGCTGGGGTGCGACGCATTGTGCCCGGCGCCACCCTGTATTCTCCGCCCCCATGTATGCGTCATTCTTTGGCTTGAAGCAGGAGCCGTTCTCGATCGCGCCCGATCCGCGTTACCTCTTCATGAGCGAGCGCCACCGCGAGGCGCTGGCGCATCTTCTTTACGGTGTGAACGGCGGTGGTGGCTTCGTGCTGCTGAGCGGCGAGATCGGCGCCGGCAAGACGACTGTGTGCCGCTGCTTCCTCGAACAAATCCCGCGGCGTACCAACGTTGCGTACATCTTCAACCCCAAGCTCACGGTGCTGGAGCTGCTCGATTCGGTGTGCGAGGAGTTCAGCATCCCGCACCCCGAGCTCGGCAGCGGCGAGTCGCGCTCGACGGTCAAGTCCTACCTCGACCCGCTCAACGAGTTCCTGCTCAAGACGCATGCGGTCGGCCAGAACAACGTGCTGATCATCGACGAGGCGCAGATGCTCTCGTCCGACGTGCTGGAGCAATTGCGCCTGCTGACGAACCTGGAGACGAACGAGCGCAAGCTGCTGCAGATCATCCTGATCGGCCAACCCGAACTGCGCCAGATGCTGGAGCGGCCCGAACTCGAGCAACTCGCGCAGCGCGTGATCGCGCGCTACCACCTCGGCGCGATGACCGGCGCCGAGACCGAGGCTTACATCCGGCATCGCTTGAGCGTGGCCGGCATGACGACCGCGATGCCCTTCGATGCGAAGGCGCTGCGCCGCATCCACGAACTTTCGCGCGGCGTGCCGCGGCGCATCAACCTGCTGTGCGATCGCGCGCTGCTGGGCGCGTATTCGAGCGGTCGCGGCCAGGCCGATCGCGAGATCGTCGACAAGGCCGCCGCCGAGGTCTTCGGCAGGCGGGTGCGCGGCGCGCGGCGACGGCGAAGGCTCGGCCGCCCGGCGTGGATCGGTCTGAGCGCGTTCGCCGCATTGGCCTTGATCGGCGTGGTCGGCGTGATCGCGGCCATGGTGCAAGCCGCGCAACGCACGCGTACGGCCGCACCGCCGAAGCCACCGCTCGTGGCCTCGGCGCCCGCGGCTGGCGCTGCGAGCGCCGCGAGCGCCCCCATTGCCGCGACACCCGCTCCGGCCGCGACCTTCATCACCGCGGCCGAACTGCCGGCGCGCTTCAAGACGCTGATCCGCAACGAGCAGGATGCGTGGCGCGAACTCGCGCCGCAGTGGAAGCTCACGCTCGGTGACGGCGAGCCCTGCGCTGCGGCCGCGCGCGAGCAGGTGCAATGCTTTCGCAGCGCGGGCAGCAACCTCGCGCTGATCCGGCAGCTCGATCGGCCCGGCATCCTGATGTTGCGCGACGACAGCGACCGGCCGGTGTACGCCCTGCTCACCGGCCTGACGGCCGACACCGCGACGCTGCGCATGGCCGGCGTCTCGCAGACGGTCTCGCTGGTCTCGCTCGCCACCTTGTGGCGCGGCGATTTCGCGACCTTGTGGCGCGCGCCCAAGGGCTATGCCGGCAAGCTCGTGGAGGCCGGCCCCAGCACCATCGCCGGATGGCTGGGCGCGCAACTCGCGCAACTGCGCGGCGAGCCCGCACCGAAGGCCGGCGGCGACGCGAACTGGAAGGCCCGGCTTGCCGCCTTCCAGCTCGCGCAAGGCCTCAAGCCCGACGGCGTGGCCGGCCCGACCACCTTCATGCAGCTCAACCGCGCCAGCGGTGTCGATGAGCCGCGCCTCAACAGCCGCTGAAACGAGAGGTCTCGATGTCCTACATTCTCGACGCGCTCCGCAAGGCCGAAGCCGAACGCGAACGCGGCACGGTGCCCAGCCTCCATGCCCAGCCCGCGTTCGCCACCGCGCAGCCCGCCAGCACTCCCACGAGGTCGCGCCTGTGGATGGTGCTGCTGGGGGGCGGCGTGCTGATCGCGCTGATCGCTGTTTTCGCGTTCTACCTGCTGCTCGGCCGCAGCCCGGCGAGCGAGGTCGCGGCGCCGGTTGCGGCGCGACCCGCGCCCGCGCCGGCGCCTACACCCACGCCTCCAGCAGCAGCGACACCCGCGCCCGTTGCCATCGCGCCCGCGTCGGCGGTGACGCCACCACCCGTGCAGGCCACACCTCTGCCCGCGCCGCGCCCGCGGCCCGCGCCGACGACGACCGTCGCGGCGAAGCCCACAGCAGCACCCGCACCGCCGCCAGCGGCATCGAAGCCCGACGAGCGCATCTACGCCGCGAGCGAACTGCCGGACGACATCCGTCGCCAGCTGCCGGCTCTCGCGGTCGGCGGCTCGATGTATTCACCCACGCCGAAAGATCGGCTGGTGATCATCAACGGCCAGGTGCTGCACGAGGGGGATCGCATCTCACCCGACCTGATGGTCGAGCGGATCAGGCTGAAGACCGCCGTGCTCGCGTTCAAGGGCTACCGCTACCTGCTCGCGTTCTGAGAGTCTCGGGGGGCGCGGCTGAGACTCGACTCCAGCGGCGCCGCCGGCGCGGCGGCCTTGCCGCCGAAGCGCGGGCCGGCGAGGTCTTGGGCGGCGTAGCCGCGGTTCACGTCCAGGCCGGTGATGTGCCAGTCGTGTGCCGGCAACGAGATCGGGTGCACGATGCGCTCGAACGATCGCATCGGCCACATCACGCCGAAGCGCCGCTCGTGATCGAAGGTGTCGACCTCGGCCACCGCGCCACGCGTGTTGGCAAAACCTTCGAGCGTGAACCGGAGCCGGCGCGTGATGCGGTCGTCGCGGTCGATGCACACGGCGACGCGATCCGTTGCCGCCATGCCGAGGCCCGGCGACAGCCAGACCTCGATGACGTCGCAGAGCCGATTGTTGACGCGCTCGGTCCCCGCCATCTGCATCGGCAGCCGCCGGTCCGCCAGCCACAGTGGGCCCAGCAGGAACAGGCCATAGCCCTCGGCCACCAGCGCTGCGGCCTGCGCCGCCGCCGTGTCGGTGCTGCGCACCTCGTTGAACCAGAGCGTCGCTTCGCCCACATCGCCATAGCCGCGCCCGCCGCGGCGCCAGAGCACATGCTTTTGTCCGCGCGGCCCCGTGTACGCCTGCGCGACCACGCCGACGAGCGGCATCACGCGCTCCTGCGAGCTGCCCCGAAAGCCCTCGTCGACGACCTCGGGCTGGATGCGCCCGACCAAGGGCCGCCACTGGCCGCTGTAGCTGATGTTGATGTCGGTGAGTTCGCGGTACGCCGCCAGGCCGTGCGCCTCCGCGCTCTCGTGCAAGCGCATCGCCGCCGCCGCGTCGCCGGCAGCAGGCCGCCCCAGCGGCAGCGGGCTGGTGCAGGCCGCGAGCGAGGGCAACAGCATCGCGCCGAGCACGGCGCGGCGGGTCACGGCAGGGTCGGACACATAGGTCATGGGGACTCCGGTGAATGAACTCATTTGACCAACGGGCGCACGCTCGTGCACCCGCCAACCGCGGCGCCGTTTGTGCCGGCGAGGCATCGGTTCACTTCCGGTGGTGGTTGCGATGCCGCTGCGTCGGGTGACGGGCGGCACGCCGCGCGTCGCATGCCGGGCAGATCGGCCAGGCCATGAACCTCGCGCGTCGCCTGCTTCCACCATTGCGAAAACGACGCGCACGGCCGCGCGACCTCGCCGAACAATCGGGCTTGCGAGTGGCGGGTGGCGAGCGCTTCGAGGGCGCGCGGCAAGTGCAGATCGCTCGCCATCCGCACCGAGCGCGCGCCGCCCAGCGCCCGGCCGATCGCCTCGGCGTCGCCATACCAGCAGTGCGGCGTCAACCCGGTCATCCGGCTGCCGACGAATGCCCAGCGCGCTGCGCTCCAGGGCCAGCGGTCGTGAAGCGCGGCGGGCACAAGCCCCAGGCACAGCGTGTCGGCGGGCATGTCGGGCGGCGGTGCGCGCAGCGCCCACGGATGAATCAGCCAGACATCGCGGCCGGCGACCGGCACGCTGCCCGGCTCGGTCGTACGCAGCGCACCGGTGGGTCGGCGGTGCAAGCCGGGCTCGGCGATGCCTTCGCCGTCGGTCGGCGCAGGCAGCGGCGGGGCGCCGCGCGCGATCGCATCGAGCGTTTCGTACGACGCGTCGATCGCGCTGCCGCGGCTGTGCAGCGCCGCGGGCGCGTGGCGGGCCACGTTGTCGGCATTGAACAGATAGGGCTTGTGGCTGCCGGTGCCCGCGACCCACTGCCAGCTCAGGTGGTTGCTGGCCAGATCGCCGTCGAGCAGGTGCGCGTAGAGCCAGTCGGCTCCGGCGCGCCAATGCACGCGGCGCAGGTGCACCACATAGCTCGCGAGCCACATGCGGGCGTGGTTGTGCAGATGGCCGGTGGCGTACAGCGTGCGCACCGATGCATCGATCACGGGCACGCCGGTGCGGGCCTCGCGGATGTCGGCCGGCAGCTCGCGCGCATAGGCGGCGTCGGACAACGGACCGGCGTGCAGCGATTCGAAGATCGCGTCGCCGCGGTGCTGCCACACATGCCGAAAATACTCGCGCCAGCCGAGCTCGAACACGAACTGGTGTTGATGGTCGAACCGGTGCCGTACCGCAACGCCGGCCAGCACCTCGGGCAGGGTCACGAAGCCGTGCGTGATGTAAGGAGACAGCCGCGTCACCGCGCCGTCGAGTGCATTGCGGGTTCGCGCATAGGCTGCCGGCTCGACCGCGGCGATGCGCGCATGGGCTTCGTCCAGCCGCGGCGGAAACCGATCAGGCGAGCTCACCGCAGCCGACCTCGCCGTGACGGATGGCGGTCGCGCGCTGCGTCACCGCCTCCTTCTGCGCTGGCGTCAGCCGCGCCAGGTTCATCACTTGAAGCGCCACGCGTGCGTTCTTCGCCAGGCGCTTCTCGTGCCGCATCAGAAAGTCCCAGTACAGCGTGGTGAACGGACACGCGCGCTCGCCTTCGCGTGCGCCCGGTTCGTAGCGGCAGCCGGCGCAATGGCCGCTGCCCATGCGCTCGATGTACTTGCCGGTGGCGATGTACGGCTTGCTCGCCATCAGGCCGCCATCGGCGTACTGGCTCATGCCCAGCGTGTTCGGCAGCTCCACCCACTCGACCGCATCGACATACACCGCCAGGTACCAGGCGTGCACTTGGCGCGGCTCGACGCCGAGCATCAGCGCGTACAACCCGGTCACCATCAGCCGCTGAATATGGTGCGCGTAGCCATGCCTCAGCGTTTGCGACAGCGCGTCTCGCAGGCACGCCATGTCGGTGTCACCGGTCCAGTACCAGGCGGGCAGCGGCTCGCGCGCATCGAGGGCGTTGTGAGCAAGGTAGCCGGGCATCTGCGTCCAGTAGACGCCGCGCACGTACTCCCGCCAGCCGAGAATCTGGCGGACGAAGCCTTCCACGCTGGCGAGCGGCGCGAGGCCTGCGTGATAAGCGGCTTCGGCGGCCCGCACCACTTCGCGCGGGTTCAGCAGCTTGAGATTGAGCGCGGCCGACAGCAGCGAGTGGTACAGCCACGGCTCGCCAGGCCACATCGCGTCCTGATAGCGGCCGAAGTTCGGCAGGCGTTGCTCGATGAAGCACGCGAGCGCTTGCAGCGCCTGGTCACGCGTGACCGGCCAGCCGAACTGCTCGAGCGAGCCGGGGTGATCGGCGAAGCGCGCGTTCACGAGGGCGATGACCTCGCGCGTCAGCTCATCGGGTGCGAAGCGCGGAGGCGGCGGCACGTCGCCCGGCCCCGTGGTGCGGAAGGCCTCGCGGTTGTCGGTGTCGAAGTTCCACTGGCCGCCGATGGGCCGGCCTTCGTGCATCAGCACGCCGTGGTGCTTGCGCAGTTTGCGGTAGAAGTGTTCGAGGCGGAGCGTCTTGCGTTGCGCGGCGTGGTCGGCGAACTCGCGCACGGTGCTGAAGAAGTGCCTGTCGTCGCGCACATCGAGCGCCAGGCCGGCGTGCGCGGCGACCGCGCGCAGCGATTGGTACACGCGCCAATCGCCAGGCGCGCACATCACCAGGCGCTGCGGCCGCAGCCGCTCGATCGTGCGCCGCAGATCGTCTGCGAGGGTGGTGGGTTGAGCCCCGACATCCAGGCAGGTGTAGTGAAGCGGCCGGCCGGCCACTCGCAGCGCCTGCGCGAAATGCCGCATGGCCGCGAGGAACAGCGCGATGCGCGGCTTGGCCGACCACACATGCGTCGATTCCTCGGCGACCTCGGCCATCCACACCGCGTCCTGGGCTGCATCGAAGTCATCGAAAGCCGACGATTGCGGATCGAGCTGGTCGCCGAGCACGACGACCAGGGAGCGAAGTTCGATCGTCATGCGCGCGGGCTGCGGTACACCGCAGAGCTCAGGGCTTCTTGGCCCATGCACTGCACCAGCCCTTGGCGCTGACCTGCTTGCCGGCGAACAGCGGGCACGCCCCGCCCGCATCGCCGGCCTTGCCCTGATACAGCGCGCAGTTCACGCAGGCCTGGCCGGCGGCGAACTTCGGGTACTTCTTGGCGTCGGCGCGGCTCGCCTCCGCGACGTAGCCCAGCGCCGCGGCTTGCGGATCCTTCTCGTCCACCAGGGCTTGGGCGCGCGCCGCGAGGCTGAAGCCGGCGGTGGTGGCAGAAACAGTCATCAGGAAGATGCGACGGGTGGGGTTCATGGAAATCTCCAATGGAAAGAAAGTGCGCAAGACTCGATGCGTTGACGCGATATTAGTGAATTTATGGCCGCAATGAATCGGAATATGAAGAGGAATGTTCCGGATAGTTCGATATTTACGACTCAAGACCTGTTCGTTGATCTAGTATCGAGTGACACCAAACACTCCGATCGCGTCCCATGCCTGCTGCCTTGCCCGAGACAACGCCAGCCCGCCTGCGCAGCGGAACGGCCGCCCGCCTTGCCGGGCTGCCGGTGACTACGCTGCGCGTCTGGGAGCGTCGCTACGCCGTGGTGGCGGCGTCCAAGACCGAGAGTGGACAACGCCTCTATTCGAACCACGATGTGTCACGGCTGAAGCTGCTGCGCCAGCTCACCCACCGCGGTCATCCGATCGGCACGATCGCGACGCTGGATCTCGACGCACTGCACGCACTGTCTGGCGCAACGGAGGCGGCGTCGCCTCGCACGACCGCCGTACCGAGGAGCGTGGTTGTCGTGGGGCGCAGTGCGGCACATCGCCTCGAGGCGGTCGCGGCGTTCGAGATCCGTGCCGTCTACGACGACCTCGAACAGGCTGCCGCCCGCGCCCACCTCGGCGGCCGGATCGATCTGCTGCTCGTCCGGCTGGCGTCGCTCCAACCGACGTCGGTCGAGCGCGTGCTGGCGCTCGGGGTCGCGTTGCGCGCCGGCGCGATCCTCGTGATCTATGCCTTCGGCACCGATGCGACGACCGAGTCGCTGCGCGCGGCAGGTGCCACGGTGCGGCAGGAACCGATCACGAGCCGCGAGCTGGCGCAACTCGTGCACGCCACCCGGCGCGCGCCGGAAGCCGCGGAGGCCGGCCAGCACATCGCGCCGCGGTTGTTCGACGACAAGGCGCTGGCGGCGCTGGCCGAGATGCCGTCGCCGATCGCGTGCGAATGCCTGCGTCACCTCGCCGACATCGTCACGCAACTCGCCGGATTCGAGCGCTACAGCCATGACTGCGTCTCGACCAGCCCGGCCGACACGGTGCTACACCAGCATCTGAGCCGCGTGGCGGGGTCGGCGCGCACGCTGTTCGAACAAGCACTGCAACGCGTCGTGATCCACGAAGGACTGGAGGCGCCCGATGGCCCGTTCGTCTGACGACTTGCCCGAGCAAGGGCGAGCCCCGGGCAGCGAAGCCTGGTGACGAAGTGAACAGGCCCTAGCGTTCCTCGAACGGATACTCGTGCTGCGCGTCGCGCAGCACGAGCCGGCGCTTGCCGTTGTTCGAGGCGACGACGAACTCGAATCCTTCGGCCGCCGGGTCGATCGTGATGAACGAGATCGTGCCGTCGTCGTTGCGGCGCGAGGCCACGGCGCTGCGCCACTCGCCGAAGTCGAACGTCCAGGTGCCGTCGGGCTTCCTGGCGACGTCGAGCGTGCCGAGCCCGGGGCTGGCGTAGCGCGCAGCCAGCGCGCCGGCCTCGGTCGGATCGGCCGGAATCACCAGCCGCTTTCGCTCGGTCTTGCGCGCTGTCTCGCGGCTCTCCGCGCTCGCTTTCACCATCCCGTCCGATTCGTTCTTGGCGTCGAACAGCAACTCGACCAGCTTGCGCATGAACGGCCCGCGCAGCGAGATGCCGGCATCGGAATTCGTCAGGATGACCGCGCCGACACCGTACTCGGGCAACCACATCATGTTGCTGTGATAGCCGACGAGATCGCCACCATGCGAGACGACAGTGACGCCCCAGTGCGTGTCGATGATCAGGCCCATGCCGTAGGCGACATCCTCACCGACCGCGATCTGGGGTGCTCGGCGCGCCAGCAGGTTTTCCTTCGAGACCAGCGTCGTGCCATCGGGCAGCTTGCCTTCGGCCAACTCCATCCGCACGTAGCGGCTCAGGTCGCGCGCGCTCGTCCACACGCCGCCGGCGGGACGCACCGGCACGAACGAGTAGTTGAGATCCATCGCCGACACCATCGTCTTGCCGTCGGCATCCCGCCCGTGCGGGCTCGCATGGTTGGTGGCCAGCGCGCGCTTGAAATCGAAGGTCGTGTTCGTCATCCCGAGCGGGCGGAAGACCTTGTCGCGCATCGCGTTGTCGTAGGCATGCCCGAGTTCGGCGTTCGGCTCGATGATCGCGGCGCCGATGTACCCCGCCGCCGAGGCCATCAGGTTGCTGTACTGGAAGACCTCGCCGAACTGGCTGGTCGGCTGCATCGTGCCGAGCAGCGTCATCGACGACGCCGGCGTGCCGTCCTTGAACTCGAACAGCGCCTCCATGTCCTGCCGCGGCACGCCGGTGCAGGCGCAGATCAGGTGCTTGATGAGCACCTGCTTCGTCGTCTCGGCGCTGCCGAGCTTGAACGCCGGGTACGCCTCGGTCGCGGGTTCGTCCCAGCGCAGCTTCTTCGCGTCGACGAGCTCGGCCAGCAGCAGCGTTGTCAGCGCTTTCGTGTTCGACGCGGCGATGAACAGCGTGTCGGCATCGACCGCCTCGGGCCGCCCGAGCTCACGCACGCCGCTGCCGCCTTCGAAGACGACGCGGCCGCCATCGATCAGGCTCCAGCCGACGCCGGGAACGCCGAGCTCCGCCATGCCGCGCTCCACGAACGATAGCATCGCGGCGACGCGCGCCGCATCGAGCGCGTTCGCCTTCTTGCCGGCGAAGCTCTCGCGCTGATAGCCCGGCGGGCGCAGGCTGCCGAGCACGAGGCCGATTTGCGAGCTGCGCTTCTCAGCAGTCGCGTCGCTCGCTTCGACGATCGTGACCGTCCAGCGTGAACCGGCACGCCACGCCGCGAGGTACACCTCCATCCGCTCGTTGGGCGAGGTCTCGTAGGTCGTGATGCGGCGCTCCTCCCAGCCGTTGCGTGGCGCCTGCGGCGTCGCGACGCGCACCGGCCGCACCGGCGCGGGCCTGTAGGCTTGCCACGCGGCGGCGATCGCGGAATCGATGCCGCCTTCGCCCGCATCCACGATCGCGATGTGCGCATCGCCCTCGGGCGCATCGAGCAACGTCACCTTCTCGGTGCGCCGCACGCTCCACGAGCCCGACGCGGTGAATGTGGCACCGCCGGTGGTGACGAGCGGCACTTCGTTCTTCACCGAAGGTGCCGCAGCGCTGGCGGCCGAGGCGGTTGTCTGGGTCATCGCCGGCGGTGTGCCGAGGAGCGCGATGCCCAGCACGAACCAGGCGGGACGAAAGGCGGGGATGCGCACGGATCGACTCCTTCGGCAGAGGATACCGGCGAAGGTACATCATTTCGATTCCGGCCAATCGACCGCGCGTGCTCAGATCGACATCAGTGCCCGCACGCCGTCGGCCTCCATCGCAGCCCCACGGCCGCGCTGGATGATCTCGCCGCGCTCCATCACGATGTACTGGTCGGCAAGCTCGGCGGCGAAGTCGTAGAACTGCTCGACGATCACGATCGCCATCGTGCCGCGATCGGCGAGCATGCGGATGACGCGGCCGATGTCCTTGATGATGCTGGGCTGGATGCCCTCGGTCGGCTCGTCGAGGATCAGCAGCTTCGGGCCAGCTGCCAGCGCACGCGCGATCGCGAGCTGCTGTTGCTGGCCACCCGAAAGATCGCCGCCACGGCGGTTGATCATCTGCTTGAGCACCGGGAACAGCTCGAACAGCTCGGCCGGAATCGGCGTGCTGCCGCTCTTGTAGGCCAGGCCCATGCGCAGGTTCTCCTGCACCGTCAGGCGGCCGAAGATCTCGCGGCCTTGCGGCACGTAGCCGACGCCCTTGCGCACGCGCTCGTAGGGCGTGTCCTTGGTGATCGGCGCGCCGTCGAGCACGATGCTGCCGGTCTTCACGGGCACCACGCCCATCATGCTTTTCAGCAGCGTGGTTTTGCCGACGCCGTTGCGCCCGAGGATCACGGTGACCTCGCCGAGCTTGGCCTCCATGCTGAGGTTGCGCAGGATGTGCGACCCGCCGTAGTACTGGTTGACGCCATCGACCTTGAGCATGTCAGCGGCCAAGGTACACCTCGACGACTTTCTCGTTGGCCTGCACTTCCGAGAGCAGCCCTTCGGCCAGCACGCTGCCTTCGTGCAGCACCGTGACCTTCTTGCCGTTCTTGCCGTTCTGCGTCAGCTCGCCGATGAACTTCATGTCGTGCTCGACGACGACGAGCGAGTGGTTGCCTTCGAGCGACAGAAACAGCTCGGCGGTGCGTTCGGTCTCCTCGTCGGTCATGCCGGCGACGGGCTCGTCGAGCAGCAGCAGCTTCGGGTCCTGCATCAGCAGCATGCCGATCTCGAGCCACTGCTTCTGGCCGTGGCTCAGCAGCCCGGCGGTGCGCTGCGCGCTGTCCTTCAGGTGGATCAGGGTCAGCATCGCGCCGATGCGGTCGAGTTGCTCACCGCTCAGGCGGAAGAACATCGACGAGCGCACGCCGCGGTCGGCCTTCAGCGCCAGCTCGAGGTTCTCGAACACGCTCAGGTGCTCGAACACGGTCGGCTTCTGGAACTTGCGGCCGATGCCGATCGACGCGATCTCGTTCTCGCGCATGCGCAGCAGGTCGATGGTCGAGCCGAAGAAGGCCTTGCCGAGATCGGGCCGGGTCTTACCGGTGATCACGTCCATCATCGTCGTCTTGCCGGCCCCGTTCGGCCCGATGATGCAGCGCATCTCGCCGGCGCTGATCGACAGGCTCAAGGAGTTGAGCGCCTTGAAGCCGTCGAAGCTCACCGTGATGTCGTCGAGGTAGAGGATCGCGCCGTGGGTCACATCGAGCTCGCCGGTCGCGATGCGGCCGTAGCTGGTCTCGCGGCCGCCGCCACCGCTCTGCAGGCCGGCGACCCTGCGCTCGTGCTCGACCTTGGCCTGCGCGCCCGCCTTCATCAGATCCGGAGTCATCCGTTTTCCTTCTTGCGGCGGACGAGGCCGATGATTCCCTGCGGCAGGAAGATCGTCACCGCGATGAAGAGCGCGCCGAGAAAATACAGCCAGAACTCGGGGAACGCCTGCGTGAACCAGCTCTTCGCGCCGTTGACGAAGAACGCGCCGATGATCGGCCCGATCAGCGTGCCGCGCCCGCCGACCGCGGCCCAGATCGCGATCTCGATGCTGGCCGCCGGGCTCATCTCGCCCGGGTTGATGATGCCGACCTGCGGCACGTAGAGCGCGCCGGCAATGCCGCACATCACGGCCGAGATGACCCAGATCGCGAGCTTGTATTTCAGCGGGTCGTAGCCGGTGAACATCACGCGCGTCTCGGCATCGCGGATCGCTTGCAGCACCCGGCCGAACTTGCTGTTGACGAGCCAACGCGCGAACAGGAAGAAGCCGATCAGCGTGCAACCGGTGATCACGAACAGCAGCATGCGCATGCTCGGCGTGGCGATCGGCACATCGAGGATGCGCTTGAAGTCGGTAAAGCCGTTGTTGCCGCCGAAGCCGGTCTCGTTGCGGAAGAACAGCAGCATCGCCGCATACGTCATCGCCTGCGTGATGATCGAGAAGTACACGCCCTTGATGCGCGAGCGGAACGCGAAGTAGCCGAACACGAACGCGAGCAGGCCGGGGACGAGGATCACCAGTGCCATCTGCGCGATGAACGAATCCGAGACCGCCCACGTCCACGGGAACTCCTTCCAGTTCAGGAACACCATGAAGTCGGGCATCGGCAGGCGGTACTGGCCGTCGCTGCCGATCTGGCGCATCAGGTACATGCCCATCGCGTAACCGCCGAGCGCGAAGAACACGCCGTGGCCGAGCGAGAGGATGCCGGTGTAGCCCCAGATGAGGTCCATCGCGAGCGCGCAGATCGCGTAGCACATGATCTTCGCGACCAGCTGCACCGCATAGTCGGAGGCGTGGAACGCGCTGCCGGCGGGCACCACGAGATTGAGCACCGGCATCAGGACGGCGACGGCGATGAGGGCGATGAGGACGCCGGCCCTCACCCCGACCCTCTCCCGGAGGGAGAGGGAGGCGCGCTGATCCCTCTCCCGCTTGCGGGAGAGGGCTGGGGTGAGGGTGGCCTCGGGCACCGCGCTCACGCTTCGGCACTCCGGCCCTTCATCGCGAAGATGCCTTGCGGCCGCTTCTGGATGAAGATGACGATGAAGACCAGCACCATGATCTTGGCGAGCACCGCGCCCTGCCAGCCTTCGAGCAGCTTGTTCAGCACGCCCAGGCCCATCGCCGCGTAGACGGTGCCGGCGAGCTGCCCGACACCGCCGAGCACGACGACCATGAACGAGTCGACGATGTAGCCCTGCCCCAGATCGGGCCCGACATTGCCGACCTGCGACAGCGCACAGCCCGCGAGCCCGGCGATGCCTGAGCCGAGCGCGAAAGCATAGGTGTCGATGCGCGCGGTGTTGACGCCCATGCAGGCCGCCATCTTGCGGTTCTGCGTCACACCGCGAACGAAAAGGCCGAGCCGCGTGCGCGCGATCAGCGCCGAGACACCGGCCAGCACCAGCACCGCGAACGCGATGATCGCGAGGCGGTTGAAGGGCAAGGTGAGATTGCTCATCACATCGACGCCGCCCGACAGCCACGCCGGGTTCTCGACCGGCACGTTCTGCGCGCCGAACAGCGAGCGCACCGCCTGCTGCAGCACCAGGCTGATGCCCCAGGTGGCGAGCAGCGTTTCGAGCGGGCGGCCGTAGAGCCAGCGGATCACGCTGCGCTCCATCACCGCGCCGACCAGCGCCGCGGCGAGGAACGATGCAGGGATCGCGAGCAGCACGTAGTAATCGAACAGGCCCGGCAGATAAGCCCTGAACAGGTTCTGGATCACGTAGGTCGCGTAGGCGCCGATCATCATCAGCTCGCCGTGCGCCATGTTGATCACGCCCATCAGGCCGTAGGTGATCGCAAGGCCCAAGGCGACCAGCAGCAGGATCGAGCCGAGGCTGATGCCGGTGAAGATCACGCCTAGGCGTTCGCCCCAGGCCAAGCGCCCCTCGATCGTGCGCAACGCGGCTGCGACGGCGCTCTTCACGTCGGGCTCGGTCTCGACCTTGAGCCGATCGAGCAGCAGCGTCTTGGTGGCGGGCGTGCCGGTGGCGCCGAGCGCCTGCGCGGCGGCGAGGCGCTTGGCCTTGTCGGCACTGCCCAGCAGCATCGCAAAGCGCACGCGGGCGATCGATTCCTTGATCGCAGGCACGGCTTCCTTGTCGTAGGCCTTCTCGATCAGCGGCAGCTTGGCCTCGCTGATCTCGCCGCCCGCGAGCGTCTTGACCGCCTCAGCGCGGACCTTGTCGTCGGCCGAGAACAGCTTGATCGATGCCAGCGCCGCGTCCAGCTCGCTGCGCATCTCGTTGTTGTTGACCACGTCTTCCGCGGCCTCGGGCACCGGCTTTTCGGCGCCCGTCACGGGGTCGAAGCCCTTGCCGTCCTTCATCACGAAGACGGCGCTGTCGGTGAACTTCACCGCATCGTCGGCGATCGCCTGGATCAGCGCCACGGTCTTGTCGTCGGCCGTGGCCAACACCGTGTTGAGCGCCGAGACGCGCGACTCCACCTCGCCGGCAACGAGGCCGTGCGCCTCGGCCGAGGTCAGCGCCCGCGCCGGTGCGGCGAGCACCAGCGCGCAGAGCAGGAGGAGAAGCCAGCGCGTCACCGAAGCGTGCTCGCTGCGCTCACTTCTTCGCCATCATGTCGGGCTCGTCCTTCTTGCCCTTGTTCTCGGGGATGAACGGGCTCCACGGCTGGGCCTTGACCGGGCCGGGCGTCTTCCAGACCACGTTGAACTGGCCGTCGGCCTTGATCTCGCCGATGAACACCGACTTGTGCAAGTGGTGGTTCTTAGGGTCCATCATCGAGGTGATGCCGCTCGGTGCCGGGAAGGTCTGGCCGGCCATCGCCGCGATCACCTTGTCGGTGTCGGTGCTGCCGGCCTTCTTGACGGCCTGCGCCCACATGTTGATGCCGATGTAGGTGGCTTCCATCGGGTCGTTCGTCAGCGGCTTGTCCTTGTGGCCGGCGATGCCCTTGGCCTTGGCGTAGGCGCTCCACTTCTTGATGAACTCGGTGTTGGCCGGGGCCTTGATCGATTCGAAGTAGTTCCAGGCCGCCAGGTGGCCGACCAGCGGCTTGGTGTCCACGCCGCGCAGTTCCTCTTCGCCGACGGAGAAGGCGACGACCGGCACGTCCTTGGCCTTCAGGCCGGCGTTGCCCAGCTCCTTGTAGAACGGCACGTTCGAGTCGCCGTTGATGGTCGAGACCACCGCGGTCTTGCCGCCGGCCGCGAACTTCTTGATGTCGGCGACGATGGTCTGGTAGTCGCTGTGGCCGAACGGGGTGTACTTCTCGTCGATGTCCTTGTCGTCCACGCCCTTGCTGTGCAGGAACGCGCGCAGGATCTTGTTGGTGGTGCGCGGGTACACGTAGTCGGTGCCGAGCAGCACCCAGCGCTTCGCGCCGCCGCCGGCCTTGCTCATCAGGTACTCGACCGCAGGGATGGCTTGCTGGTTCGGCGCGGCGCCGGTGTAGAACACGTTTTTCGAGAGTTCTTCACCCTCGTACTGCACCGGGTAGAACAGCAGGCTGTTGAGCTCCTCGTAAACCGGCAGCACCGATTTGCGCGACACGCTGGTCCAGCAGCCGAAGGTCGCGACGACCTTGTCCTGCCCGATCAGCTGCTTGGCCTTCTCGGCGAACAGCGGCCAGTTCGAGGCCGGGTCCACCACCACCGGCTCGATCTTCTTGCCGAGCAGGCCGCCCTTGGCGTTGATCTCGTCGATGGCCATCAGCACGGTGTCCTTGAGCACCGTTTCGGAGATCGCCATCGTGCCCGACAGCGAGTGCAGCACGCCGACCTTGATGGTGTCGGCCGCGAGGGCGAAGGAGGAATAACCGAGGGCGGCCAGGCCCAGGGTCACGGCAGTCAGCGACTGGGCCGCGAGGCGGCGGGATGGGTTCATGGTGGGACTCCGGTAGGAAGGGGGTTGAGCGAGGCGTCGAGGAAACAGCCGCAAGAGGCATGCCAATGCTGCATTGCGTCAAGCGCAGGTTACGCAGCGCGCTGCAGCGGCGGAATACGCCCGATGGCGTACACCGGCGGCGTCCTACACGCGGCCGGCGAGTCGCCCGATGGTTCGTGCGGAGCGCGTCGCTACGCTGACCGATCACCCACCCGACGACGCACGACCATGGCCAAGACCAAGAAATCCCAAGCGACCAGCGCCTCGACATCCGGCAGCGGCGGCGAGACCCACCAGCCGGCCGGCGGCACGCACCCCGCGCTCACGACGAACCAGGGTCTGGTGGTCTCCGACAACCAGAACTCCCTGAAATCTCACCCGCGCGGGCCGACGCTGCTGGAAGACTTCATCCTGCGCGAGAAGATCACGCACTTCGACCACGAGCGCATTCCGGAGCGCATCGTGCACGCACGTGGCACCGGCGCGCACGGCTATTTCGAGCTGACCACATCACTCGCGCGATACACCCGCGCGAAGGTGCTCACCGAGGTCGGCGTGAAGACGCCGCTGTTCACGCGCTTCTCGACCGTGGCCGGCGGCTCGGGCTCGGTGGATACGCCGCGCGACGTGCGCGGCTTCGCCGTCAAGCTCTACACCAGCGAAGGCAACTGGGATCTGGTCGGCAACAACATCCCGGTGTTCTTCATCCAGGACGCGATCAAGTTTCCGGACCTGGTCCACGCAGTGAAGATGGAACCCGATCGCGGCTTCCCGCAGGCCGGCAGTGCGCACGACACGTTCTGGGATTTCATCTCGTTCACGCCCGAGGCGATGCACATGATCATGTGGGCGATGTCGGATCGCGCCATCCCGCGCTCGCTGCGCATGATGGAAGGCTTCGGCATCCACAGCTTCCGCCTCGTCAACGACATGGGCGAATCGACCTTCGTCAAGTTCCACTGGCGCCCGACCCTCGGGCTGCAATCGACGGTGTGGGACGAAGCCGTGAAGCTGCAGAGCGCCGACAACGACTTCCACCGCCGCGACATGTTCGACGCGATCGCGGCCGGCAGCTTCCCCGAGTGGGAGCTCGCGGTGCAGCTCTTCACGCAGCAAGAAGCCGACGCTTTCCCGTTCGACCACCTCGACCCGACCAAGCTGATCCCGGAGGAGCTGGTGCCGCTGCAGGTCGTCGGCCGCATGGTGCTCGACCGCTGGCCCGACAACTTCTTCGCCGAGACCGAGCAGGTCGCGTTCTGCCCGTCGCACCTTGTGCCGGGCATCGACTTCTCGAACGATCCGCTGTTGCAGGGTCGGCTGTTCTCGTACCTCGACACGCAGCTCTCGCGCCTGGGCTCGCCCAACTTTCATCAGCTTCCGATCAACGCGCCGAAGTGCCCGTTCGCGAATCAGCAGCGCGACGGCCACATGCAGATGGCGCAACCCAAAGGGCGTGTGTCATACGAGCCGAGCTCGCTGATGGGCGACTCGCCGCGCGAAAGTCCGCGGCTCGGCTTTCGCAGCTTCGCTGCCGCCGAGTCCGGTGACAAGGGCCGCGTGCGCCCCGAAGCCTTCGCCGATCACTACAGCCAGGCGCGCCAGTTCTTCCGCAGCCAGAGCCCACCGGAACAGGCGCACATCGCATCGTCGCTGGTGTTCGAGTTGTCGAAGGTCGAACACCCGCACGTGCGCGAGGCAATCGTCGGGCACCTGCGCCACATCGAGGAGGGCCTCGCCAAGCGCGTCGCCGACGGGCTCGGTCTCGATGAGATGCCCGCCGCACCGCCCGCCGCCGCGCCGGTACAAGACCGCGACCCGTCGCCCGCGCTCGCGTTGATCGGCAAGATGAAGCCGACGCTCGAAGGCCGCGCGCTCGCGATCCTGGTCGCCGACGGCTCGGACGGCGCGCTGATCAAGGCGATCCGCGCCGCCGCGGTCGCGGCCGGCGCGAGCGTCAAGATCGTGGCGCCCAAGCTCGGTGGCGTCGCGCTCGCCGGCGGTGGGCACCTCGCCGCCGACGGCCAACTCGCCGGCACGCCCTCGGTGCTGTTCGACGCGGTCGCGGTGATCCTGTCGGATGCCGGCGCCAAGGCACTGGCGAAAGAAGGGGCCGCAATCGACTTCGTCCGAGACGCCTTCGGTCACCTGAAGGCGATCGCGATCGATGCCGGCGGCCAGGCCTTGCTGCAAGCCGCCGGTGTGGTGCCGGACGGCGGCGTGGTCAGCGCGCACGACGGCGACAAGTTCATCGCTGCGGCGAAGACGCGCCAGTGGGCGCGCGAGCCGGGCGTGCGCACGCTCGCCTGACCGAGCCGCCGTGCAGGGCCGACAATCGCGGCCATGCACGACGAGGATCCAAAGCACGCCCGCCCGTTCGTCCGCGAGGAGCTGGACAGCCAATCGCTGCACTTCTCCGACTCCGCGATCCAGAGCCGCATGCAGTTGCGCGAGCCCGATGCGCTCGAGCTCGAATACACGCGCACGATGATGGGCTTCTTGATGTTCGAGCCGCAGCCGGCGCGCATCGCGATGATCGGGCTGGGCGGCGGCTCGCTCGCGAAGTTCTGCCACCGGCACCTGCCGCGCACCGACCTGACGGTGATCGAGATCAACCCGCACGTGATCGCGCTGCGCGAGCGCTTCCGCGTGCCGCCGGACGGCGCGCGCTTTCGCGTCGTGCTGGACGACGGCGCGCACTTCGTCGCCAGCACGCACGATCGTTTCGACGTGCTGATGGTGGATGCTTTCGACGCCGAGCGCATGCCCGAAGCGCTTGGCACGCGCCGCTTCTACGACGATTGCGCCGACGTGCTGCAACCCGCCGGCCTGCTGGTCGTGAACCTGCACGCCAACCACCCGCATGTGCCGGTCTACCTCGACCGCATGAGCGCGGCGATCGGCGCCGCGCTGCTGCGCGTGAACGACCGCGACGGCAGCAACGCCGTGGTGTTCGCGCGCCGCGGTCGGCCGCTCGCGCCAGTGCGGCGCACGCCGCCCGCCGGAATGCACCTGGAGGATGCGTTCTCGCGCATCGCGCAGGCGCTGCTGCAAGAAGGTGCGGGCGAGATCGGATGAACCTGCCGCGGAAGTCGCTCGCTGAACGCACGGCCCACGCGCTCGCGTTCGAGGTCATCGCGCTGGCGATCTGCGCGCCGCTGTTCGGCTGGCTGATGGGCACGAGCATGGCCGCGATGGGCGCGCTGACGCTGGCGATCTCGCTGATCGCGATGGGCTGGAACGTGGTCTACAACACCGCGTTCGACCACCTGCAGCGCCGGCTCGGGTTCCGCAAGACGCTGACCGTGCGCGCACTGCACGCGGTGGTCTTCGAGCTCGGCCTCGTCATCGTCGGCGTGCCGCTCGCAGCTGTGTGGCTGGGCATCGGGCTGTGGGAGGCCTTCGTGCTCGACATCGGCCTGCTGCTGTTCTTCCTGCCCTACACCGTGGTGTTCAACGCGGCGTACGACTGGCTGCGGCCGCGCTGGGTGGCGGCCGAAAGCGAGCCGCGCTGACACCGGCTCACTTGATCTTGACGACGACCTTGCCCTTTGCGCGGCCGGCTTCGACATAAGCCAGTGCCTCGTTGGTGGACTCGAACGGGAAGACCTTGTCGATCACGGGGCGGATCGCGCCGCCTTCGATGAGACGGGTGATCTCCCGCAGTTGCGCTCCGTTCGCCTTCATGAAGAGGAAGGAGTAGCCAACGCCTCGGCGATGCGCTTTTCGCCTGATGCTTGAGCTCAGCAGCCACATGACCAGCTTCACGAACCCGGGTACCGCGATTTCCTTGCCGAATGCGGGGTCAGGCGGCCCGGAGATGGAGATGAGCTTTCCGCCACGCTTGAGCACCCGAAGCGACTTTGCGAGCGTCTTGCCATCCTGGCTGTTCAGCACCACGTCGTAGTCGCGCAAGACATCCTCGAAGTCCTGCGTCCTGTAGTCGATCGTGACATCTGCCCCCAGGTTCTTCACGAGCGCGACATTGGCCGTGCTGGTCGTCGTAGCGACCGTTGCGCCCAGATGCTTGGCCAACTGAATGGCGAAAGTGCCGACACCGCCGGAGCCGGCCTGGATGAAGACCTTTTGCCCCTGCTTCAGGTCGGCCTTCGCCATCAGTGCCTGCCACGCCGTCAAGCCCACGAGGGGGATGGACGCGGCTTCCTCCATCGTGAGGCCCTTGGGCTTGAGCGCAAGCGATGCCTCTTTGACCGGGACGAACTCGGCGAACGTGCCGATGCGAAAATCATCGACTCGCGCGTAGACCTCATCGCCCACCTTGAAGTTCTGAACCCGCGATCCCGCCTTGACCACGACGCCCGCCACGTCGTGCCCCAGGATGAGCGGCAGGCGATAGGGCAGGATGAGCTTGAACTCTCCGTCCCTGATCTTGGAGTCCAGCAGATTCACGCCAGCGGCATGGACCTCGACCAAGATCTCGTCATCGCGCAGTTCTGGAGTCGGCATTTCTGCCGACCGCAACGCACGCTTTTTTCCATAGCGATCGACGACGAATGCTTTCATGATGTTTTCTCCACCGGCATCGCGTCGAGCCGCAGATCTTTTCCAATCTCAGCACCCACGACGCGGGCGACCTGGATCGCGTTGCAATTCATGGTCATGGCACTTCTCCGCTTCGCATGATGTTCATAATGTGTAAAGGCAAACGAACAGGCCACGCCCGTCGGTGGATTCAATGACTGGCGGGGGTCAGGTGGTTGAGTGCGGCCTCGCGCAGGCGGTCCGACAGGCCCGGATCATCGACCGCGCGAGCCAACAGCAACGCGCCCACCATGGTGGCGACAGTGACGAGTGCCCGCTCGTGCGCGCTGGGCTTTCCCCAGTCCGGCAACTGCCGGGCAACAAGGTCGATCATTTCCTTGATGTGCCGGGTCGCCACGCGACGCACTTCGGGAGCCTGGCGCGAGGTTTCGGAACCCAGTGCAGCCAAAGGGCATCCTGCTTCCGCATGCTCGACGTGCGCTCTTGAGAGGTAGGCACCGAGCATGGATGCCAGCGCCTTGCGCGAGGGCACACTGGCCACGATGTCAGCTGCTGCGGCGGCGGACTCCGCGCACGCCCTTCCCGCCGCTTCGGCCAGCATGGCCTCGCGTGATGTGAAGTGGGAATAGAAGGCCCCATGTGTCAGGCCGGCCTCCTTCATGATGTCCGCCACTCCGGTACCGTCGTAGCCGCTTCGACGAATCACTCGGGCGGCCACAGAGACGACGCGTGCGTGCGTGGCATCTTTGGCCGCAGCTCTTGCATTGGTCTTGACTTTTCGCATGATGCTCATCATGCCACACTTGCCAACTGGGTGCACTGCCCATTACCGAGCAATCGCCGTCAGATCGCCGATTCTGAAGCCGCCGACTCACAGCCTTCGGCGCATCGATCACCACGTTGAAGACCATTTGCAAGCCGTGACCAGGTACTGAGTTGACATCCGCCACACCTTCGCATAACCTTCGTGTTATGGATCAATCTGGTTATAGACAGGTGGCCTCCGAGCGCCTGGACATGACGTTCGCCGCATTGGCCAACCCCACGAGACGGGCGATCCTGGCGCGCCTGGCATCGGGGGAGGTGTCGGTGAACGAACTGGCCGAGCCCTTCTCGATGAGTCAGCCGGCGGTCTCGCGGCATCTCAAGGTGCTCGAGCGGGCAGGCTTGATTTCGTCCGGCAGCGATGCGCAGCGGCGACCGCGCAGGCTCGAAGCGCGTCCCCTCGCTGAAGCGACCGCTTGGCTGGAGGCGTATCGCGAATATTGGGAGGCTTCGTTCGTGCGTCTCGACAGCTTGCTGGGCGAGTTGAAGGCCACTGGAAAGAAGCGCAAACGTGCCGCTCCCAAGAAGAGGTAACGGAGGGCCCATGTTCTTCCCCGACAGCTTCGAGGTGTCCACGCCCAGCGATCGCGAGATCCAGGTGACGCGCGATTTCGACGCACCGCGAGCACTGGTGTTCGATGCATTCACCAAGCCGGAACTCGTCCGTCGCTGGCTGCTCGGACCACCGGGTTGGACCATGCCGCTGTGCGACATCGACCTTCGCGTCGGCGGTATCTATCGCTATGTCTGGCGTTCCGAACAGGACGGTTCGCAGATGGCCATGAGCGGCGTGTTCCGCGAGGTCATTCCGCTCGAACGCCTCGTCGCCACCGAGAAGTTCGACGACGCCTGGTATCCCGGGGAAGCCCTGGACACGACGGTGTTCGTCGAGACGCGTGGCATCACCAGGATCACGATCACCGTCCTGTACGAATCGCAAGAAGCCCGCGACGCGGCACGTCGCTCGGGCATGGAGTACGGCATGGCCGCAGGCTATGACCGACTCGAAGCATTGTTGCCAACCCTGGCCGGAGAACGCCAATGATTGAAACCCCGAAAGTCGTCGAGATCACGGCCCAACTGGTTGCCGCCATTCACATCGAGACGCCGCGCTCGAAGATGCAGCAGGTCATGGGGCCGGGCATTGGCGAGGTGATGGCCGCTGTCAAGGCACAGGGCATCGGCCCGACCGGACCGTGGTTTGCGCATCACCTGAAGATGACGCCAGAGGCCTTCGATTTCGACATCTGCGTGCCAGTGTCGGCGCCCATCAAGGCCGTCGGCCGCGTGAGCCCCTGGCAGCGGCCTGCGCTCAAAGTGGTGCGCACCGTCTACCGCGGCCCCTACGAGGGGTTGGGCGGCGCGTGGCATGAGTTCGCCGCGTGGACGCAAGCCAACGGGTGCAAGACGGCGGGCGATCTGTACGAGTGCTATCTCGTCGGCCCCGAATCGAGCCCCGATCCGGCCAATTGGCGCACTGAACTCAGCCGGCCGGTGATCGAATAGTGAACGCTGCGCAGGCTCCCCGCTCGCGGATCAAGCCACAGGGGTCAGCCACTTCCCGAACTGAGGCGGACGCGAGCTGAGTATCGGCGCGGCAGATCGCTCGCTTGCCTACCAGCGCAGGGCAGCGGTGTGCACGGGCGCATCCCACAGGCTCTTGAGTTCGCTGTCGAGCTCGGTCACCGTCAGCGAGGCGCCCGCCATCTCGAGCGACGTCGTGTAGTTGCCAACCAGAAGGCGCACCGGCTTGAAGCCCAGCCATGTGAGCTGGGCTTGGGCCCGGCTTTGGAGCATGTACAACTCCAGCAGTGGCGTGCCGCCAAAACCATTCACGTGCAACAGCACTTCGGCACCTTGCGACAGCTTCAAGTCACGCAAGATGGTGCTGAGCAACTCGTCGACGATGACATCGGCGCGCTGCAACTTCTCGCGCCGTCGGCCCGGTTCGCCGTGGATGCCCACGCCGACCTCCATCTCGTCGTCGCCGATCTCGAACGTCGCTCGCCCAGCCGCCGGAACAGCGCAACTGGTGAAGGCTACGCCCATGGAAGCCGTGGCCTTGTTGACCCGGTCGCCAAGAGCTTTGCATTGAGCGAGATCGGCCCCGGCTTCAGCCGCCGCGCCGACCATCTTCTCCACCATCACGGTGCCGGCCACACCGCGCCGCCCCGTGGTGTGAGTCGAACGTTCGACGGCGACATCGTCATGGACCAGCACCGTCGCATTCGGAATCTCCAGCATTTCGCTGGCGATCTGGAAATTCATGACGTCGCCGGCGTAGTTCTTGACGATGAACAGCACACCCTGCCCCATGTCGACCTCGGCGGCCGCTGCGAGCATCTGGTCGGGCGTCGGCGAGGTGAACACCTGGCCCGGGCAGGCCGCATCCAGCATCCCGCGCCCGATGAAGCCCACGTGCAAGGGCTCGTGGCCGGAGCCGCCGCCGGAGATCAGGGCCACTTTCGGCCGAGGCGGCAACGCGGCGCGCTGTACGAAGCGAGGATCGGGATGCAGCTTGATCACATCCGCGTGCGCGGAGGCCATGCCGGCCAGCGCGTCGTGCAGCAGGCTTTCGGGATCGTTGAGGAATTTCTTCATGGCGCCATCCGCGTCAGTGAGAGAGCACCGTCGCGGTGACCGCGGCAAGGACGACCTCGCAGGTCTTGCATCCGGGGTCGATGTGACCCAGGGCGCGCTCGCCCAGGCAGGAGGCGCGCCCTTTGGTGGCGATCATGTCGCGCGTCGCGAGCATGTTTTCTCTCGCCTCGGCGTTGATCAGGTCACACAGATCCTTCAGTGGAAGCGAGTCCTCAAGATGCCTGAGCAAGAGATGCGAGACCGGGATCAACACATCGAGCATCGTCTTCTCGCCGACGTCGGCCTTTCCGCGAAGCTTGATGGATTCGACACCCGCGGCGAATGCCTGAGCCACTTGCCTGCGATCCGGCGAATCCGCATCGGCCAGCGATTTCCCCATCGCGATGAAGAAGCCCGAGATCAAGGGCCCGGATGCACCCCCGATCGTCGACAGCAGCTTCGTGCCGATGGCGTTGAACGCAAAGGCGGGTGGCTTCGACGCGAGATCCGCGCGCATGGCCAGGAGCACATCGCAGCCGCGTCGCACGTTGAGATAGTGGTCGCCGTCGCCGATGGCGCGATCGAGCGACTCGATGCTCGACTCATTGGCCAGAATCGCTGCGTGTACGGCATCGATGCTGGCGACGATCAGGGAACTGTTCATGGGATCCTCGTTGCCAGTCGTGGCTGGCGGTGTGCTTTGCGGTGCTGCGAGCGGCTAGTTGATGACGCTGGCGTAGAAGGTCTTCTCCATGTCTGCCATGTTCACCGCCTGCAATTCGGGCGGCAGCGGGTACTTGTCTGCGTCGGCGTGCACCTTGGCTTTGTCGAACTTGTTCGCGTCGGCGATGAAGTCGTTGAGCACGACCTTCTTCGCATCGATTTCGATCGATGACTGGCCGATCCGTTTGAGGACCTTGAAGAAGTTGTCCCAGGCTGCGATGTCGTGCTCGCCCCATCCCTTGCGCGCAGTCAGGTCGCTCTTGAAGGTGCGATGGATCTGCAGCAGGCTCTCGGTGCCATACCGAGGGCCGTAGTTCCGAAGCGTCTGAGGCAAGGCCTTGAACACGATCTGCGCCGCCGCGCGGGGGTTGCGGTCAGCGAACTCGGAGCCCATCGCCCAGCCCTTGAGGTACTTCTGCAGGAAGGCCTTGCGGTCGTTGTCCTGGATGTCGGCCCGGCGCACCACCAGCGAGTTGGAGGGCAACCTCGATCCCCGCATCCCAAGCCAGTAGTCGAACTTGAGGCCCTTGGCATCGAGGTCGGCGCGCAGCCCTTCCCAAGCCAGACAGGCGTCGCCTTGACCGCTCTGCAGCGCCTTCGTCCAGGTGGGCCAGCCGGCTTCGATGTACTTGATGCTCTTGGGGTCGACCCCGGCATCGGCAAACATCGGATCGGCGATCGACTGCCATGCCGCGGATCCGAGCAACACCGTCTTGCCCGCGAGTTGCTTGAGATCCTTGACGCCCTCGCCCTTGCGGAAGGCGATGTTGAAGAGGTCCCGCGCGCCGCTGCCGTAGACCGACACCAGGTCCATCTTGTTGTTGACGGCAAACGACAACACGCCGGGCGACGGGAAGCCGATGTCCGCCTGGTTGACAGCCAGGAACTTCACCACCGCCGTGCCGTCCGAGGGGCCGGCTTCCATCTTGGTCTCCACACCCAGGTCGCCGAAGTAGCCCATCTCCTTGGCCACCCAGTACGGGTAGTCGTCCATCACTTCGATCGTGCCGCGCGGGGAGATCCAGGTGTGCGAGCCCTTGTAGGATGCCGCGTTCGCGACGCCCGCCGGCAGCATGGCCCCGCCCAAGACCGTGGAGGTCACCAGGCCGGTGGAACTGACCTGCAGGAAGTGCCGGCGCGTCAAGCCTGCCGAATCGATGGAATTGCTCATGGATGCTCCTTTGTCGATATGCGCCGAAAGTGGACGCGGTGGGGCGGACGGCTGCGAAACCGAGCCGTTGGTTGCAAGAACCGGGTTCAGCTCTCCCAGCCGGCCAGGCGCTTGCCGAGCCAGAAGAAGAGCAGATAGATCAAGATGCCCAGCAAAGCCAGGATCAGGATGCAGGCGAAGAACTCGGGCATCCGGATGACCGAGGAATAGGTCGTGAGACGACTTCCCAGACCGAAGCCGCCGCCGGCCATCTCGGCGCCCACGGCTGTGATGAGACCGAAGATCGCCCCCATCATCAGCCCGACGAGGACCATCGGCATGGCCATGGGCACGCGTATCTTGGTGAAGATCTGCAGCGTGGAGGCGCCGTACGAGCGGGCCAGGGCGATCTTGCCGAGATCCACGCGGCGAAAGCCCGTGGCCGCATTGATCATCACCATCGGCCCGGAAGCCAATGCCACCGCAATGATGCGAGGTGTGTAGCCGAAGCCGAAGTTCAGGATCAGCAACGGCACCAGCGCGAGCATCGGCGTGGTGACCAGCAGCAGGATGTACGGCGTGATGATCTTCTCCGCAAACGGAAACTGCGTGATCAGCGCTGCCAGCATCAGGCCGATGCTGGCGCCGATGGCGTAGCCCGCAAACAACTCGATCAGGGTGTGGCCGGCGTGCGTGGCGATGACCGGCACTTCGTCTGAGAAGAACACCGCCGCGATCGACGATGGTGTGGGCATGATGAAGGCTGGAACCTGGAACAGCCTCAGCAGCAGCTCGCCCCCACCGATGATGAGCACCGCCACCGCGATGACGGCGATCAGTTCCCGCGTCGACTGAATGCGGACACCCCCCAGTCCGCCGGACATGCCGCCTTGGCCCGCGGCCTTCGGCTTGCCAAACTCGGGGATGCGATCTCCCAGCACGTTGTCGGTCATTGCATCGCTCCCGCTTGCGCCGTTTTGGGCGCCTTCGGCTGATGTTGGATTTCGGCCTTGATCGTGTTGACCACGTCGAAGAACTCGCGCGATTCCAAGATCTCCAGGGCGCGCGGGCGCGGGAAGTCGATCGTGAAGGTCTTGGCCAACCGCCCAGGCCTGGCGCTCATCACATGCACCTTGTCGGACAGGAAGACCGCCTCGGGGATGCTGTGCGTGATGAAGACGATGGTCTTTCGTGTTTCGAGCCAGATCTCCTCGACCAGCATGTTCATCTCGTCCCGAGTGAACGCGTCCAGTGCGCCGAACGGCTCGTCCATCAGCAACACCGACGGGTCGAACGACAAGGCACGCACGATGGAGGCACGCTGCTGCATGCCACCGGAGAGTTCGCGAGGCATCTTCGAACCGAAGGCCCCCAGTCCGACCCGTTCCATCAGGTCGGTGAGCCGCTGCCGATCGGCAGTCTTGCCGCTGATCTCGAACGGGAACTCCAGGTTCTTCTGGATCGTCCGCCAGGGCAGCAGGTTGGCGTCCTGAAAAATCATGCCGATGTTCGGGTTGGGGCCGTGAATCGGCGCGCCATCCAGGCGGATCTCGCCGCTGGTGAGGTCGTGCAGCCCCGCCATCGACCACAACAAGGTGGTCTTGCCGCAGCCCGAAGGCCCGACCAGCGAGACGAACTCGTGGTCGCCGACATTCAAGGAGACGTTGTCGAGCGCGTGAACCCGTCCGGTCTGGGTCTCGTAGTATTTGCTCGCTCTGTCGATGACGAGCTTGGGCGGGGACTGGGGGTGCATGGAATCCTCGGGCATTGATTTCGGGACGGGCGCCGTCAAGCCCCGAAGGCCAGCAGTTCGCGCAGGTGCCTGTCCACCTGTGCCATGTAGGCGGGATCGAATCCGTTCAGCGCCATGTGGCCCTCGACGGACTCGATGACCCTGAATTCCGATCCGGGGATCAGGCGATGCTCGGCCTCGCAGTCGCGTGGCGGGAAGAACATGTCGTGGCTGATGGGCATGACGCAGCACTTGGCCGTGATGCGTCCGAGCGCCTTGGCCAGATCGCCGGCCGTGTGGCGCGAGACATCGCCCCGCTGCCACTTCCACGCCTTGCACAGCAGGTCGTTGGCATCCATCGGTGCGAAGTAGGCGCGCATGACACCATTGATGAAGTCGCGCTCCGAGGACATGCCCAGCAGCGACTGCCAACGCTTCTTCTCGTAGAACTCGGTGCTCCAGCCCATCACGGCGAAGATCCCCGCCATGCGGCTCAAACCGCCGCGCACGTCCTCGCTGCGCTCGTACCAGCCGCCGTTCCAGCGGGGATCGGAAGTCACCGCGTCGATGAGGGTCTCGGTGAACATGAAGTCGTGGAACGTGTTGCGGGCCGTGGCGGCGACCACGGCGGCCCGCTTGACCATGTCGGGGTACCGCACGGCCCATTCGTAGACCTGTTGCCCGCCCATGGAGCCGCCAAACACCAGGGCCAGCTGTGTGATGCCGAACTCGTCCTTCAGCAGCCGATGCTGCGCATTCACGTCGTCCCCAATGCGGACCCTTGGAAAGTTCGCCATCGACTGGGCGCCTGGCGTGTTGTGCGGTGAGCTCGACAACCCGCCGCCGATCTGGTCGACGATGACGATGAAGTATTTGGTGGGGTCGAGCGCATGGCCCAGGCCGACGTACACGTCCTCCATCACCTTGCCGGTGCCCGAGAACCAGGTCGTCACCAGCACGGCGTTGTCGCGCGCGGCGTTGAGCTCCCCATGTGTGCGGTAGGCCAGCGTGCAGCCGCGCAGGGTCTCACCTTCTTCCAGGACCAAGTCCCCGATGTCGCGGAGCGCGTAGGTCCCTTGATTCGCTGGGGAGTAGAAGTCGTTGTCGATCACACCGAAGCCCTTTCAAGAGCGCAGGGGTTGCTGCATGGGGTGAGATCGTTCTCGAATCGGGCACGTCTGAACATTGCGAAAAGTCGCGCAGGGAAATCCCGCCATGTCGCGCAGGCTGCCGTGCCTCACAATTTCTTGATGAATACCGATCGAGCCCCGCTCAGCCAGCCTGGGTTCCCGTCGTACCCTGAGGTGGTTCAGTCAACGCTGGTTCGTCTGCGCGACGACCTCTTCGGCTCGGCCGGTCGCATCCGTTGGCGGCCGGCCCGGGATCTGGCTGCGCACATGTTGCTGTTCGTGGACGACTCCAAGCGCTGCTCGGCCATTGCCGTGGAATGGATTCGCGGCGATCTCGGCTGCTCGCGCGTGGACACTGGTGTCGGCGCGTCCGGCAGCGCGACATACCTGCCGGGCTACGCAGAGTCGCGCGACCCGGACGCCGAGGTGCCGACGTATGCCGGCACCCACGTCAACAACACGGCAGGCGCGATGCAGCTGATGTGGAAGACAGCGCATCCGATCGTCTTCCGGGATGTTGCTACGGATGGGCGTTTCGACGGCCGGCTTCACGACATGCTGGTGAACGCGGGAACCACCTCCAAGATGGCTGCGCCTGTGGGCTATCGGGGCCGCTCGATCGGTTTGATCTGTGCCAATTGGGTGGGCCGCCCCATCCCCAACAGTTCGGCGCTCCCAGAGCACTTTGAGTCCGTGGTCGGTGATGTCCTTGGGCCGATCCTCTTGGCGTCGCACGAGCTGGCGGCCATGCGGGCCGCTGCCAGTCGGTCGGAGTCGGAAGCAGGCGACTCCGCTGGGGTCGGGGAGGGACGGGGCCTGGTCTCGCTGACTCCGGCAGAACTCAAGGTCGCCTGGCTGGCTGCATCCGGCCTGCCGTACAAGCTGATCGCCGATCGCTTGAACAAGTCATTTTCGACGGTCGACCACCAGCTGCGCAGCATCAGGCAGAAGCTGAGGGTGCGCACCTACGCCGAGCTTGCGGCTGTCCTCGCGAACTCGGGCGGGCCAAGCTCAAAAGACAACCTGCTCTAGATCGGCTCTCCACGAACGCGGGCTCCTGGCCCGACTGCTGACACTCGTTGCCAGCCAACCGCCTTCGGATCACCGACCGGGCAGCCGCCAGCTCGCGGCCTTCGGCGAATCGATCAACACATCCGACAGCGGGTGCGCCACGCACGGCAGGATCCAGCGTTCGCGCCTCTCGTCGGCGCTCAGGCCGGGCCATTCGATGCGGTACGCGATCTCGCCGCTGACGAGCCTGCAGATGCAGCTGCGGCAGGTGCCGTTGCGACACGAGCTTGGCAGCTCGACGCCGGCGGCGCGGGCGCTTGCCATCAGCGGCTGATCGGCCGAGGCCGGCACACACCAGCCCGGCGGCTCGATGCGCAGCTCGAACGCCTCCGCGTCAGCCACCGGCACGCTTCACCACGCGGCCTTGCTTCCTGAGCGCCTCGATCACGCGCTCGCAGTGATCGCCCTGCACTTCGATCACGCCATCCTTGACCGTGCCGCCAGCGCCGCACACCGCCTTCAGCTGCTTCGCGAGCTGCGTGAGCGCGGCCGCGTCGAGCGCGAGCCCGCGCACCACGGTCACCGCCTTGCCGCCGCGCCCCGCGGTCTCGCGCGACACGCGCACGATGCCGTCGCCGGCCGACACCTGCACACGCTTGCAGACGCATTGCGCGATCGGTTGCCGGCACGCCGGGCACATCGTGCCGGCGTCGGTGGAGTAGACGAGGCCGCCCCGCCCGGCATTCTTCAGCGCCATGCTCAGACGATGCGCACCGAGAGCTCGGGCAGGCCGTCGATGTGGCCGACCAGCAGATCGCCCTTCACGACCGGGCCGACGTTCTCGGGCGTCCCGGAGTAGATGATGTCGCCGGCCTTCAGCTCGAAGGCCTGGCTGAGCTGGGCGATCTGCTCGGCCACGCTCCAGATCATGTAGCTCAGGTCGGCAAGCTGCTTACTCTGGCCGTTGACCTTCAGCTCGATCCTGCCTTGGGTGAAGTGCTTCGTCATCGCGACCGGGTGAATCGGCCCGATCGGCGCCGACATGTCGAAGCTCTTGCCGATCTCCCACGGCTTCTTCTGGTCGCCCATGCCGCGCTGCAGGTCGCGCCGCGTCATGTCCAGCCCGATCGCGTAGCCGTAGACGTGCTGCAGCGCATCGCCGATCGCGATGTTGGTGCCGCCGCTCTTCAGCGCCGCGACCAGCTCCAGCTCGTAGTGGTAGTTCTTCGTCAGCGACGGGTACGGGTGATCGGCGACGCTGCCGATCGCGACGAACTGCACCGCGTCGGTCGGCTTCTGGAAGAAGAACGGCGCCTCGCGCGTCGGGTCGGAGCCCATCTCGCGCGCGTGCGCCGCGTAGTTGCGGCCGATGCAGTAGATGCGCCGCACCGGAAACACCTCCGACGTGCCGACGATCGGCAGCGTCACCGCCGCCACCTTGAACGGGCTGCGCGCCGCGCCATCGGCCGCGCCGGTCGCGCAGCCCGCGGCCGCGAGCGCGCCGCCAAGCGCGGCGCCGCTGGTCTTCAGAATCGAACGACGGTCCATGCGTGTCTCCTGTTGTATGGGTTTCAAGAGAAGCCGACGACCGCGTGCGGCACGTACGGCGCCTCCAGCGCGGCGATCTCTTCCGCCGTGAGCTTCAGTGCGAGCGCGGCCACCGCGTCATCGAGCTGGCTCAGCTTCGTCGCGCCGATGATCGGCGCGCTGATGGCGGATTTTTGCAGCACCCAGGCGAGCGCCACCTGCGCGCGCGGCGCGCCGCGCGCCGCAGCCACCGCAGTCAGCGCCTCCACCACCTTGCGATCGGCATCGGCCGTCTTCGCGTAGAGGCCGCGGCCGAACTCGTCGGTCTCGGCGCGCGCGCTCGCCGCGTCCCAGTCGCGCGTCAGCCGGCCGCGCGCGAGCGGGCTCCACGGGATCACGCCGATGCCCTCGGTCTTGCACAGCGGCAGCATCTCGCGCTCCTCTTCGCGGTAGAGCAGGTTCACGTAGTTCTGCATCGTCGCGAAGCGCGTCCAGCCGTGGCGCTCCGAGACCGCCAGCGACTGCGCGAACTGCCATGCGAACATCGACGAGGCGCCGATGTAGCGCGCCTTGCCGGCCTTCACCACATCGTGCAGCGCTTCGAGCGTTTCCTCGATGGGCACGGCGTAGTCCCAGCGGTGGATCTGGTACAGATCGACGTAGTCGGTGCCCAGGCGCTTCAGACTGTGATCGATCTCGGCAAGGATCGCCTTGCGCGAGAGGCCCGCCCCGTTCGGCCCGGGCCGCATGCGGCCGTGCACCTTGGTGGCGATGACGACGTCGTCGCGGTGCGCATAGTCGGTGAGCGCGCGGCCGACGATCTCCTCGCTGCTGCCGTCGGAGTAGACGTTGGCGGTGTCGAAGAAGTCGATGCCGAGATCGAGCGCCTTCTTCAGGAACGGCCGGCTCTGCGCTTCACCCAGCGTCCACGGGTGGTTGCCGCGCTCGGGCTCGCCGTAGCTCATGCAGCCCAGGCAGAGGCGCGAGACTTTCAGGCCCGTGCGGCCGAGGTTGACGTGGTCCATCGAATAGCGCCTTCGCAAAGAGCGTGATGATCGCTCGATTCCGCACCGGCCGCTGCACAGCCAGCATCGCACTCCGCTTGAAAACCCGCGCCGCGCGCCCACCTCGGAGGCGTGAACCTCGCGCCGCTGCTGATCCTGCTCGCCGTGACGTTGCTGCTCGTGACCTGGCTGCTGCGCGAGCCGCTGTTTGCCGAGTGGCGCCACGCACGCATCCGGCGCGCGCCGTTCCCGCCCGAGTGGCGCGCGATCCTGCGCCGGCGCCTGCCCTACTTCCGCACCATGCCGGCCGACCTGCAACTGCAGCTGAAGAAGCGCATCCAGGTCTTCCTGGCCGAGAAGGCGTTCATCGGCTGCGGCGGCCTGGTCGTGACCGACGAGATGCGCGTGACGATCGCGGCGCAGGCTTGCCTGCTGATCCTGAACCGACGCGGCGCCGGCTTCGACAAGCTGCGCCAGATCCTGGTCTACCCGGACGCGTTCCTGGTCGGCAAGCTGCATGCCGACGGCGCCGGCGTGCTGCACGAGCAGCGCCAGGCGCTGGCCGGCGAATCGTGGTCGCTCGGCCAGGTGATCCTGTCGTGGCAGGACACGCTGGACGGCGCGGCAGCGCCGGATGATGGCCGCAATGTCGTGATCCACGAGTTCGCGCACCAGCTCGACCAGGACAACGGGCCGGCCAATGGCGTGCCGTGGCTCACCGGCACCGCGCGGCGTGCGCGCTGGGCGAAGGTGATGTCGTCCGAGTTCGCGGCACTCCAGCGCGCGCTGCGCGATGGCGTGCCGACGCTGTTCAGCGACTACGGCGCGAGCGACCCGGCCGAGTTCTTCGCGGTCGCGTCCGAAGTGTTCTTCGAGCAGCCGCAGCGGCTGGCCGCCGCGCATCCCGCGCTGTACCGCGAGCTGAGCGGGCTGTACCGCGTCAATCCGTTGAGCTGGTAGCAGCTCAGGCGTAAACGTCGACGCGCCCGCCCAGCACCGCGGCTGGATCGAGGCGCGCACGTTGCGGCTGCGGCAGTTCCTGCAGTGGCGGCACCGGTTGCAGCGGCGCCCGGGTCTGCACCTTGTCGAGCTTGACTTGATGGATGCGCTGCTGGATCGCGTCGACCTTGCGCGAGACCTCGCGGATCTTCGCCTTGCCCTCGGCCGTCTTGGCCGATCGTTGGGCGCTGCGATCCTGCAACTGGTTGCGCATCTTCTCGAGTTGCACCTGCAGGTCGGCCGGCGCGCGCTCCCCGGCGGCGGTGTCGAGTGACGCTGAGGACGATGAGATGGCGTAGATCATGATGAGAAAACCCTGAAGTGAAGCGGTCCATCCGTGACTTCGGCCGCGCTTTTTTCGACTTGAGGGTTCAGCCGGCCAGACTTACGTTTGCTTGCCGAAGTCGCGCCATGGCAATACCTGCGGCCGCGGTGCGCGTCTCGACGCCGAGCTTGACGTAGACGCGCTCGAGGTGCTTCTTCACCGTGGCCGGGCTTGAGCCGAGGATGTCGCCGATGTCGCGGTTGGTCTTGCCCTTGGCGACCCAGTACAGCACCTCGGCCTCGCGCAAGGTGAGTTTGAGCGCCTGCACCAGCGCCTGCACGACGGCCGCATCAGACACCTCGCGCATCACGATCAGCAGGTCGTCGTCGCCGGTGCGCTGCTGCAGCGCGAGCACGAGTTGGCGCACGTCTTGATCCGAATGCACCTGCTCCACGCTCAAGGTGCGCGGCTCGCGGCCCTGCGCGGCCACCAGCGATTCGCTGCGCAGCCACTCGAGCACGGCATCCGGCACCTGGCCCGGCGCCGCTTCGTAGTAGCTGTGCATCAGGTCTCGCGCGAGCGGCGTTTGCCACACGGCGCGCGCCGGGCCGCCCGTGTCATCGACATGGATCGCCATCGTGGCGTGGCCGAAGGCGTCGAGCGCATTGCGCGCCTGCGTCGCCTGAATCGCCTGGCGCGCGCTGAGCATGTGCACGGCCATGCGCGCCAGCACCTCCTGCGCGCGGATCGGCTTGGTGACGTAATCGACGCCGCCGGCGCCGAAGGCCTTGATGACGTGCTCGGTCTCGGTCAGCCCGGTCATGAAGATGATCGGGATGTGCACTGTGGCCGGGTGCGCCTTGAGCCGGCGCGCCACCTCGAAGCCGTCCATGCCCGGCATCAACGCGTCGAGCAGCACGATGTCGGGCAGGGCCTGCACGGCGCGCTGCAAGGCGCTCTCGCCGTTGGTGGCAACGAGCACGATGTAGCCCGATTCGTCGAGCGCGTCATGCAGCACCGAGAGGTTGTCAGGCACGTCGTCGACGATCAGCACGATCTGTGCGGTGCTCCGATCAGGAAATGGTTGGCTCATGTGGAAGCCTGGCTGACGCCGAGCGCCTGACGGATCGCGCGCGTCATCGCGTCGAGCTGGAAGTTCTGCGCCATCACGCGCAGCCGGCCGACGAACGCGGCCTGTTCGGGGTCGTCCGATTCGATCTCGTCGAGCTTGCGCACGATGCCGCGGAAGTAGCCGAGGCTCACGAGCTCGTCGAGCGCGCGCAGTTGCTCTGCATCGGGCAGCGCGCCGTCGATGGCGTGAGCGGGTTCCGGCGCCGGCAACGCGACGGGCACGGCGCTGACCCATTCGAGCTGCAACCGGCTGCCGAGCCAGTCGAGCAGCTCGCTCACCCGCACCGGCTTCAGGATGAAGTCCTCGATCGAGATGCCGACGTCGTTGTCCAGCCCCTTGTCGAACGCATTGCCGGAGACGATCGCCACCGGCGCTGCGCTCAAGCCCTGGGCGCGGATCGCGCGCACCGTCGCCCAGCCGTCGAGGCCGGGCATCGCAAGGTCCATCAGGATCGCATCGGCGGCGTGGGTGGCAAGCCATGCGAGGCACGCATTGCCCGACGGCACGGCGTCGATCTCGAAGCCCAGCGGCTGCAGCACGCTCACCAGCAGCTCGCGCTCGACCTCTTCGTTGTCGACGACGAGGATGCGCTGGCGCGCGCCGAGGTAGCCGGTGCGTGCGGTGCGCGGTGCCTCCGCCGGCAGCCGCGCGCCGTGCACCTCGGGCAGGAACAGGCGGATGCGGAACACCGTGCCGCTGCTCGCCGGCTCGACGCGGCTGCGCACCGTCATCTCGCCGCCCATCAGCTCGGTCAGCATCTTGCCGATCGTCAGGCCCAGGCCGGTGCCGCCGCCGGCCTCGTTGCCGCGCGCGAACGGCTCGAACATGTGCTCGATGTCGGCGGCCGGGATGCCGGGCCCGGTGTCCTCGATCTCGAACACCGCCATCTCGCGCGCGAAGCTGACACGAAACTCGACCCGACCCGCCTGGGTGAACTTGACGGCGTTGCCGAGCACGTTGATGAGGATCTGGCGCACGCGCTTTTCGTCGGCGCGCACGACCTCGGGCAGTGCATCGGCCAGCACGCGCCGGAACTCGAGGCCCTTGGCCGCGGCCTGCAGCTCGAACATGCGCACGATCTCCTCGACGCCCTCGCGAAAGCGCATCGGCTTGTTCTCGAGCCGCAGCCGGCCGGCCTCGATGCGGGCGATGTCGAGCGTGCCTTCGATCAGCGAGAGCAGGTGGTCGCCACCGCGCCGGATCACCGTCACGGCCTGGCGCCGATGCGCCGGCACCGATGCGTCTTCCTCGAGCAGCTGCGCATAGCCGAGGATGCTGTTCAGCGGCGTTCGCAGCTCGTGGCTCACGGTCGTGATGTAGCGGCTCTTGGCCTGGTTGGCGAGCTCCGCGCTGTGCTTGGCTTGCTGCAACTGCTCGTCGGTGCGGCGGTGCGATTCGATCTCGCGCCGCAGCACCTGCGTCTGCTCGTTGAGCGCCTGCGTCTGCCGGTTGGACTCCTCCTGTGCCACCTGGCGGCTCTTGTGCGTCAGCACCAGCCACCACGCGACGATCCCGCTGACCAGCAGCAGCGCCGCGAAGGCCTTGATGTAGCCGAGGCGCAGCGCGCTCGCCGAGGCGGCATCCTCAAGCAAAGGCAAGCCCTGGTGATAGAGCATCGCGAACAGGCCGGCGAGCAGCGGCACCACCACCGCCATCAGCAGCAGGTAGTGGCTCAGGCCGGTTTCGAGGTAGGGCCACACGCCGCGCGGCAGCACCGCGCGCAGCGCGCCGTTCCATTGCACCGAGAGCCGCGCGTGCGGCTTGCACAGGTCGTCGCAGCGCGCGTCCAGCGTGCAGCACAGCGAGCAGATGTCGCCTTGATACGCGGGGCAATGCGCCAGGTCGTCGGCCTCGTAGTCGCGCTCGCAGATCACGCAGCGGGTCAGGCGCTTGTAGCTGCCTTCGTCTTCGTTCAGACGAGGTTCGCGCGCCAGGTAGTAGCGGCCCTGTGTGCCCCACGCAATGAGCGGCGAGACGACGAGCGCGGTGACAAGCGCAATCAGCGCCGAGAAGGCCTGCGCCATCGGCCCGAGCAGGCCCAGCCACGCGATGATCGAGATCAGCGAGGCCACGCCCATCGCGCCGACACCGACCGGGTTCACGTCGTACAGGTGCGCGCGCTTGAACTCGATGCCCTTGGGCGACCAGCCCATCGGCTTGTTGATCACCAGATCGGCGACGACGGCCATCATCCATGCGATCGCGATGTTCGAGTACAGACCCAGCACCTTGCCCAGCGCCTGGAACACGTCGAGCTCCATCAGCATCAGCGCGATCGCGGTGTTGAACACCATCCACACGACGCGGCCCGGGTGGCTGTGCGTGAGCCGCGCGAAGAAGTTCGACCACGCGAGCGATCCGGCATACGCGTTCGTGACGTTGATCTTGAGCTGCGACACGAACACGAACAGCGCGGTGGCCGCGACCGCGAGACCGTATTGCGAGAACACCGCGTTGTAGGCGACCAGGTACATCTGCGTCGGATCGACCGCGCGATCGGGCGGCACCGCGTAGCCGATCGCGAGGTACGCGAGCAGCGCACCGCTGAGCATCTTCAGCACGCCGGGGATGACCCAGCCCGGGCCGCCGATGATGACGCCGGCCCACCAGCGGGCCTTGTGGCCCGGCTGCGGCTCCGGCATGAACCGGAGGTAGTCGGCCTGCTCGCCCATCTGCGTGATCAGCGCGATGCCCACCGTCATCGCCGCGCCGAACTTCATCAGGTCGAAGCCGGCCACCGGGCGCGCGCCCTCCGGGCCTTCACCGCCGTACTGCCAGAGCTCGCTCAAGACCTGCGGATGCTGGTGCAGCACGTAGGCCAGCGGCACGATCAGCATCAGCAGCCACAGCGGCTGCGTCCAAACCTGCAGCCGGCTGATCGTCGTGACGCCATGGGTGACGAGCGGGATCACGAGCAGCGAGCACAGCAGGTAGCCCCACGCGGGCGGGATGTCGAACGCGAGCTCCATCGCGTAGGCCATGATCGCCGCCTCGAGCGCGAAGAAGATGAAGGTGAAGCTGGCGTAGATCAGCGAGGTGATCGTGGAGCCGATGTAGCCGAAGCCGGCGCCGCGGGTGAGCAGATCCATGTCCACGCCGTGGCGCGCCGCGTAGACGCTGATCGGCCAGCCGGCGAGGAAGATGATCAGCCCGGTGGCGAGGATGGCCCAGAAGGCGTTGATGAAGCCGTAGTCCACCAGCAGCGTGCCGCCGACCGCTTCGAGCACCAGGAACGAGGCCGCGCCGAACGCGGTGTTCGCCACGCGCAGCGCCGACCACTTGCGGAAGGAGCGCGGCGTGAAGCGCAGCGCGTAGTCTTCCATCGTCTCGCGCGCGACCCAGCTGTTGTAGTCGCGGCGCACCTTGACGACCTGCTGCACGGGTTTGGTGCCCGCTCTGGTGTCAGGACTCGGCGGCACCGCCTGACCCACGCGCGGCGAGGCATCGGCGTTGGCCAGCGGCAAGATCGGGATGGCGCTCACGAACCGAGTTGGTGCAAGCCCTGTGCCACGCTGGTACGCCTCCTGCTACCTTCAGGCCATGGAACTCACGCCCCGCGAGAAGGACAAGCTGCTGATCTTCACGGCCGCGCTGCTGGCCGAGCGCCGCAAGGCACGTGGGCTGAAGCTTAACTATCCGGAGGCGGTGGCGTTGATCAGCGCCGCGATCATGGAAGGCGCGCGCGACGGCAAGAGCGTGGCCGCGCTGATGAGCGAGGGCAAGACCTGGCTCACCCGCGCCGACGTGATGGATGGCGTGGCCGAGCTGATCCCCGAGATCCAGATGGAAGCGACTTTCCCCGATGGCACCAAGCTGGTGACCGTGCACCAACCGATCGCATGAACAAGGGCGCGCGATGATTCCTGGCGAACTGCTGACGGATGGGCCTGATCACGAATTGAATCCTGGCCGGCGCATGGCAACGCTGGTGATCGAGAACACCGGCGACCGCCCGATCCAGGTCGGCTCGCACTACCACTTCGCCGAGACCAACGCGGCACTGCGCTTCGACCGCGCGGCGGCGCGCGGCATGCGGCTGAACATCGCGTCGGGCACCGCGGTGCGCTTCGAGCCGGGGCAACAGAGGACGGTGGAACTGGTCGACTATGCAGGCGCTCGCACTGTGTTTGGCTTTCGTGGCCTCGTTCAGGGGGCGCTCTAGTGAGAGTCGGTGCCGGATGAACGCTCTTTTTTGATCGCAAAGAACGCAAAGGACGCGAAGGGCGCCAAGTGAATGAAGATGACGTTGCCGCTCAGGTCGTAGATTCGGCCATCGCGATTCACAAGGTGCTGGGTCCGGGGTTGCTGGAGTCGGCGTATGTCGCGGCGCTGGAGATCGAATGTGGGGAGCGCGGGCTGGCGTTTGAACGCGAGGTGCCGATCGACGCGCAGTACCACGGCATGCCATTGGGCGTGGGCTACCGCGCCGATCTCATCGTCGAGTCCATCTTGCTGATCGAAGTGAAGTCGGTGAGCGCCTTGAGCCCGTCGCACGTCGCCCAAACCCTGTCGTACCTGCGCCTTGGCAACTTCAGACTGGGCCTGCTGCTGAACTTCTCCGCCCCACTGATGAGGCAAGGCATCCACCGCATCATCAACAGCCTCTAACCCTTTGCGTCCTTGGCGCCCTTGGCGTTCTTTGCGATCAAAAAAGAGCGTTCATCCGCCAAAGCCCGTTCCAGAAAGTAATACCGAATCATGGCCAAGATCAACCGCCGCGCCTATGCCGAGATGTTCGGCCCCACCACCGGCGACCGGGTTCGGCTCGCCGATACCGGCCTGATCGTCGAGGTCGAAAAAGACTACACGCTCGCCGCCGGCGGCTACGGTGAAGAGGTCAAGTTCGGCGGTGGCAAGACCATCCGCGACGGCATGGGCCAGAGCCAGCGGCTTGCTGCCGAAGTCGCCGACACCGTGATCACCAACGCGCTGATCATCGACCACTGGGGCATCGTCAAGGCCGACATCGGCCTGAAGAACGGCCTCATCAGCGCGATCGGCAAGGCCGGCAACCCCGACGTGCAGCCGGGCGTGGACATCGTCATCGGCCCGGGCACCGAGATCATCGCGGGTGAAGGCAACATCGTCACCGCCGGCGGCATCGACACGCACATCCACTTCATCTGCCCGCAGCAGATCGAGGAAGCGCTGATGAGCGGCGTGACGACGATGATGGGCGGCGGCACCGGCCCCGCGACCGGCACGTTCGCGACCACCTGCACGCCGGGCCCGTGGCACATCCACTCGATGCTGCGCGCGGCCGAGAGCTTCCCGATGAACCTGGGCTTCCAGGGCAAGGGCAATGCCTCGCTGCCGCGCGCACTCGAAGAACAGGTCGAGGCCGGCGCCTATGGCCTGAAGCTGCACGAGGACTGGGGCACCACGCCCGCAGCGATCGATTGCTGCCTGAGCGTGGCCGACCAACACGACATCCAGGTCACGATCCACACCGACACGCTGAACGAATCCGGCTTCGTCGAGGACACCGTGGCTGCGTTCAAGGGCAGAACGATTGCGACCTTTCACACCGAGGGTGCCGGCGGTGGTCACGCGCCCGACATCATCAAGGTCGCGAGCCTGCCGAACGTGTTGCCCTCGTCGACGAACCCGACGATGCCGTACACCGTCAACACCATCGACGAGCACCTCGACATGTTGATGGTGTGCCACCACCTCGATGCGGCAATAGCCGAAGACCTGGCGTTCGCCGAGAGCCGCATCCGGCGCGAGACCATCGCGGCCGAAGACATCCTGCACGACCTCGGCGTGTTCTCGATGATGAGTTCCGACAGCCAGGCGATGGGACGCGTCGGCGAGGTCATCATCCGCACCTGGCAGGCCGCGCACAAGATGAAGGCGCAGCGCGGCGCGCTGCCCGAAGACTCGGCACGCAACGACAACTTCCGCGTCAAGCGCTACATCGCGAAGTACACGATCAACCCGGCGATCACGCAAGGCATCTCGCACGTCGTCGGCTCGATCGAGGTCGGCAAGCTCGCCGACCTGGTGGTCTGGAAGCCGGCGTTCTTCGGCGTCAAGCCGAGCCTGATCCTCAAGGGCGGCATGATCGCCGCGGCCGCGATGGGCGACCCGAATGCGAGCATCCCGACGCCGCAGCCGGTGCACTACCGGCCGATGTTCGGATCGTTCGGCAGCGCGATGGACAACACCTGCCTGACCTTCATCTCGAAGGCCGCCGACGATCTCGGCGTGCCGGCCAAGCTCGGCCTGCGCCGCCGCACCGAGGTCGTGAAGAACACGCGCACGATCGGCAAGGTGGACATGATTCACAACGCCGGCACGCCGACGATCGAGGTCGATGCGCAGACCTATGAAGTGCGCGCCGACGGCGTGCTGCTGACCTGCGAACCGGCCACCGAGTTGCCGATGGCGCAGCGCTATTTTCTGTTTTGACGCGGATCGCCGTTCTCCCTCGCCTTAGGGATGACCGTCGGCAATCGGCGCGACTACGCTCCCGGCCGTGGCGCCACTATTCAAGGGAAAAAGATCATGTCGAGCTATCTCGTCGATTCATACAAGCTTCGCCTGGAAATCCTGCGACAAGGAAACCCGGTCGTGACGCATCGCAATCGAATCATCGAAATCGTGAGCGTGCCGCAGTTCCACGGCATCGTCGAGCGCGCCGTACTGAATTTTTCGACAATGTGGGACAACTGGTCGAACACGCCCGCAGTCGGGTACTACAACGCTTCAAACCCCCTGCAGCCAGTGCTGAGCGGCTGGTTGCCGTCAAACGAATATGCGTTCTGGTACGACGTGCTGCGTGCCGAAAAGCCGTTGACGCTCTTCTATCAGATCGCTCCCATCAACGGGGCGCCATACGTCAACACCATCTCCCTGGGCACATCAACCGAGCCCACCGGCGAGGGCCCCACGGACGTCAGCCCCTGAGCGGTTCAGGCAGGGCGCGCCCGTCGCCGCCGCCGCGTCGGCTCTGGTAGCCTGCGCGTCATGATCACCGTCAACAAACTCCTCCCCCGCGGCAACGGCCTGAGCGCGGTGCTGCTCAAGCGCGCGTCCAGCGTCGTGCTCGACTGGGACACGCGCCAGAAGAGCCGCTTCGACACCGACGATTCGCTCGGCCGCGTGCTCGGCGTGTTCCTGCCGCGCGGCACCGCGGTGCGCGGTGGCGACGTGCTGGTGGCCGAGGACGGTTCGCTGATCAAGGTCATCGCGCAGCCGCAGCCGGTGATGCGCATCACGCCCTGCGCCGAGCACGGCGCGCAGTTCGATCTGGTGCGCGCCGCCTACCACCTCGGCAACCGCCATGTGCAGATCGAGCTCACGCCCGAGCACCTGCAGATCGAGCCCGACCCGGTGCTGGCCGAGATGATCCGGATGATGCATCTCGACGTGGTCGAGATGCTGGCGCCGTTCGAACCGGAGGGCGGCGCGTATGCGAGTCATGCCGGTCATGCGGGCCACGGGCATGGTCACGACCACTGATGCGCGAGCGGCCCGCGCCGGTCAGCGCGAGCGCGCTGCTGCAGCTGATGTGGCTGGCGTCGCCGGCCTTGCCGGTCGGCGGCTTCAGCTACTCGGACGGGCTGGAAGCGGCCGTCGAGGCCGGTCGCGTCACGAACGAGGCCGAGGCCGGCGCGTGGCTGCGCGATCAGCTCCACCTGAGCCTCGCGCGCAGCGACCTCGCCGTCTGCGCGAAGGCCTTCAAGGCCTGGCAGCGCGGCGACCTCGTGCACGTCACCGAACTCAACGACTGGGTCACGACCACGCGCGAGACCGCCGAGCTGCGCCAGCAGACGCAGCAGATGGGCCGCTCGCTGGTCGAGTGGCTGCGCAACCGCGCTGGCACCGATGCGCGCGTCGACTCATTGAAGGCGCTCGCGCCGGCGCCGACCTGGCCGGTCGCGTTCGCGCTCGCGGCGGCGCAGACCGGCGCGCCGCTGCGCGAAGCCCTGTTGAGCTTCGGCTTCGGCTGGGCCGAGAACATGGTGCAGGCCGCACTGAAGGCGGTGCCGCTCGGCCAGGGCGCCGGCCAGCGCGTGCTGGCGTCGCTGGTGGCCGATCTGCCAGAGGCCGTTGACCATGCGACGGCGCTGATGGACAGTGAGCGTCAGGCGTTCACGCCGATGCTCGCGATCCTGTCGGCGCAACACGAAGCGCAGTACTCGCGGCTGTTCCGCTCCTGACTCGGCAGCGCGCCGATAATCCGAGCGATGAGCACCGCCCTGCACCACATCGCGAACCGCACCCGCAAACTCCCGCCGCTGCGCGTCGGCGTCGGCGGCCCGGTCGGCTCGGGCAAGACGACGCTGGTCGAGATGCTGTGCAAGGCGATGCGCGAGCGCTACGACCTGGTCGTCGTCACCAACGACATCTACACCAAGGAAGACCAGCGCCTGCTGACCGTCGCCGGTGCGCTCGAGGCCGAGCGCATCATGGGCGTCGAGACCGGTGGCTGCCCGCACACCGCGATCCGCGAGGATGCGTCGATCAACCTCGAAGCGGTCGATCGCATGCTGGAGAAGTTTCCGAACGCCGACATCGTCTTCATCGAGAGCGGCGGCGACAACCTCGCGGCCACCTTCAGCCCCGAGCTGAGCGACCTGACGATCTACGTGATCGACGTCGCCGCGGGCGAGAAGATTCCGCGCAAGGGCGGGCCGGGCATCACGAAGAGTGACCTGTTCGTGATCAACAAGACCGACCTCGCGCCCTACGTCGGCGCCAACCTCGACGTGATGGCGGCCGACACCAGGCGCATGCGCATGACGTCACAAGGGGTGCGGCCGTTCGTGATGAGCAACCTGAAGACGAAGACCGGTCTCGACGAGGTCGTGACCTTCATCGAGACCAAAGGGATGTTGGTCGCCTGAGCACGGTTCGGCCGGCTGTGTCGGTCCACGGCTCAACCGCGCATCACTTGTCCGCGCACATGATGCGTACACCACCTCCCGTACGAAGCCCGTCCTTGCGCCGCGCGAAATAGCGCGCGTTGAGATCTTCCGGCGTCGCACTCTCGGCGGCACTGAAACCCAGTTCGAGCAGTTGCCTTTGCAGTTGCGTTGGATCGAACGTCGACAGCCACGGCTCACCCAGCGCGGCAATCCGCTGTTCCATCACATCGTTGATCACGCGCTCGACCGGGTTGAGCATCGTCACCGGCACACGGTAGTCGAAGCACAGGCGGCTGCCCGCAGCAAAGCCGGCCACCGTGCGAAGTGTCGCCGCCACGGCGTCGGCCGTCAGATACATGGTCACGCCCATCCAGCTGACGCAGACCGCCTGGTCGGCGCGGAACCCCGCCTGCCGCAGTGCGCTCCCCAGATCGTCGCGCTCGAAGTCCGCAGGTACGAATGTCAGCGACGCAGGCACGCCGATGCTGGCCTCGGCCAGCAGTTGCTGCTTCCAGCGCTGTGTGCCGGGATGGTCCACCTCGAAAACCCGCAGACCTTCATCGCGGTACGGATTGCGATACGCGAAAGTGTCGAGACCGGCACCCATGACGAGGTACTGGCGCACACCCGCGGCCACACAGCTCGACAGCGCGTCCTCAACGAAGCGGCTGCGTGCGACGAGTGCACCGCGGAGGCCCCGCGACATAGGATCGTTCAGTGCGAATGGATCGTCCCGCAGCGCGGCCTCGGTGGACGCGCCCAGCAGGGGCAGCGCCATCGGGTCCGACAAGACCAGCGGCTCGTCGAGCAACTGGTGCACGGCGCGCAACGAGGCGACGCTCAGCGCCGAGCGGCTCGGCTCGCCCTGGCGAACGATGTTGATGGGCAACGTGGACATCGGATGAACCCCTTTGTGTAGAAGACATCGCATCGTCCACCCTCACGCTGCGTGAGGGTCAAGTGCCGCCCGCCGCCTGCCGCACGTAGTGCAGTACTTCTGGCGTGAAGACCGCCCCGGCTTGAAGCAGCGGCTCGTTCTCGTAGGCTGCGAGGAGCCTCTCGCGCAAGGCGCCGTCGTGCCGCACCATGCGGTCCACCAGGTTCTGCCAGTCGCTGGCCAGCTGGCGGGCGCTCGCGCCATGCGGTGGCACACCGTCGCCGATCAAGCGCTCGGCGCGTTCGCCGAGCGCGCGCCACTCCGGCTCCAGCGTCTTGTCCAGGTGCTGCAGCTCGTCCGCACTGATGTACTTGGCAAGCGCAGCCAGCCGCAACTGAATCGCCTGGTTGATGTACTCCAGCAACGTTCGATCCATTCCACTGGGCAACGGCAAACCAGGCTGCTCGCGCAGCATGCTGCCCCAGCGGTTCAGGAGCGCCAGGTCGCCGTCCATCCAGCGCGCCGACACGTCCATCCACCGCCGTGCCAGCGGTTGCACCTCGATCGAATCGGATGGCACGCCGCGTTCCATGGCCTCCCGCACCGCCTGCAACAGGGGCGGCCATTCGGACTTGCAGCGCTTCCACCGCTCGAAGACGAGCTTGAGCTCGCCAGCGCTGAAATACTGCTCGAATGTATTCATCATCGACAGGCTTGCCAGCCAGTCATCGATCCCCGGCTGACCTCCACCCGCGAGGATGGATTGCATGACGCTGAGTCGCTCGCGCAATGCCTGGGCCTGAGCGATCTCCTGATCCAACGCGCCGATCTGGCGCTCGAGGATGGCCGGTAGCGTGACAGCGCCGCCGTCGAGCAACTGCGCAACATCGGCCAGCGACAGGCCCATGCGACGCAGGGTCTGGATGCCGTGCAGTCGCGCGACATCGTCTCGGCTGTACAGCCGGTAGCCGCCGTCGGAGCGCCCCGTCGGGTGCAGCAGCCCGATGCTGTCGTAGTGATGCAGCGCGCGCACCGTGAGACCGGTGCGCTTGGCCAGTTCCCCGACTTTGAGAAGCATGCCGGAAGTATCCATGCAGATTGGCGATGGTGCGGCTGAAGCGGCCAAGGCGCTACGGCCTTGGGAGCCTCGATGATCCCCTCTCGACAGCCTCGGCACGGCCGACCGGATCGGTACTGGGCCTCGCGCCCCAAGATGAGGGCGGTTAAATTTCATATCCCCCGTGAAAGCGAGTTGCTGCAGGCCGTGGGCTGCGACGATCCCTTCGCGCGCTGATCGCTGTTCAGCCGATCGCTTGTCGAATCGGCGTGGGTTCGATCGTCGTGCCTGTATCAACAATCCGGAGAACCGCATGAAAACCTGCCTGACCGCAACCGCGTTGCTGCTGGCGGCAGCAGCCGCCAGCGCCGCACCCACCGCCTATGCGATCGACCCGGCCCACACCTTCCCCAGCTTCGAGGCCGACCACATGGGCATCTCGGTGTGGCGCGGCAAACTCAACAAGAGCAGCGGCAAGGTGCTGTACGACAAGACCGTTGGCACCGGCACCGTCGAGATCGTGACCGAGCTGGCCAGCATCGACTTCGGCATGGACGCGCTGGCCACCTGGGCGCGCGGCAAGGACTTCTTCGACGTGAAGAAGTACCCTCGCGCGGTCTTCAAGGGCAGCCTGCAGTCGCCGGTCAACGGCGTGCCGACGCAACTCGTGGGCGAGCTGACGCTGCACGGCGTGACGCGTCCGCTGACGCTGGCGGTCAACTCGCTGAGGTGCATCCAGCACCCGATGCTCAAGCGCGACTACTGCGGCGCCGACGCCAGCGGCAACTTCAATCGCGACGACTTCGGCCTGGGCGCGGGCAAGGAATATGGCTTCAAGATGAACGTCGAACTGCGCATCCAGGTCGAAGCCATTGCACAGCATTGATGCAGGAGTCAGCGCTAATTCGTTCCGAACAGGCGGTTGGGGGCATCGCCCAGACCCGGCACGGTGCAACGGTGATCGTTGAGTTGCCGGTCGATGGCCGCGGTGCAGACCAACAGGCCAAGGCAGCGGGCATGGAATTTCGCGAGGCCGCTCGGCAACCGCCGTTGGTGGCCGGCCGCAAGCCGCCACATCCTCTCAGCTCTGTACGCCAACCTTCACTCTAGGCTGGTAGTGGCTGCTCGCCACCCAGCGCCTCGATCAGATCCGGGATCAACTGCCGCAACTCGCCGGTGGCGATCGCCGCATCGGCATCGAAGGCTTCGTCCTTGCCCGGCTTGCTGCCTTCGAACACGCCATCGAGGAACGCGATCTTCTTGATCTGCATCGTGTCGGTCAGCAGGAACGACACGCGGCCCTGCCAGCTCAGCGCGAGCTTGGTCGGCAGCTTGCCTTCGGCCACGTGGCGGCGCACTTCGTCGGTGTCGAGCGGGTGGCGCGCGTAGCGCACGACCGACTTCATCTCGTCGACCGACTTCAGTTCGCACTCGCGATCGACCGTGAACGCGCGCGGCGGCTCGGCGGTGGCGAGCCAGCGCGTCATCGCGACCGCGGCGGATTCCGCCGTGGCGACGTGGCTGATGCTGATGCCGTCGAAGCACTTCACCAGCAGCGTGACGACCTCGTCGGCGCGCGCCGGGCTGCTCGCGTCGATCAGCAGCAGCATGTGTTGCGCGTCGATCCACACATTGATCGCAGCCTGCTTCGTGAAGGCCTGCGGCAGCAGCTCGAGCACCGCGTCTTCCTTCAACTCCTTCTTCTGCTTCTTGCCCGGTTTGCGTCCGGTGGCCTTCTCGATCTGCGCGGCCATCTCGTCGACGCGGCGCTTCACGACGGTGCCGGGCAGGACTTTCTGCTCGGTCGCGAGCTTCAGCAGCAGCTGGCCCGCGACGACTTCGGCCAGCGGGCCATGCGCCACGTCGCGCGGCTCGACCCAGCCGACGGAGAGCGGCTGCGTCGCGCCGCATTCGACGAAGCGCGCCTTCTCCAGGCTCTCTTCCATTTGCGCCGCGCTGACGGACCAGCCGGCAGCGATGCGATACACGATCAGGTTCTTGAACAAGGGCCGCTTCTCGCAAAAAGCCGCGATTATGGAACCCCTCGTCAAACGGGTACGTTTGCCGATCCCCCAAGGGGATGCGGGCCGGCTTGGGGCAGCCCGGCGCTCGACCCGCGATGCCTATGCGAAAGCCGGCTTGGTGTCGCGCGAGGGAATCCAGTAAACCTGACCGTCGCGCTCGAAGGCCTCGATCACCGTCAGGGTGCCGCGCCCGCATGGCCCGCCGGCGCAGCGGCCGGTCAGCGGTTCGTAGACCGCGCCGTGGATCGAGCACATGATGAATTCCTTGCCGCTGTCGAGGAACTCGCCGTACTGCCAGTCCATCTCGGTCGGCACATGCAGGCAGCGGTTGAGGTAGGCGACGACCTGGCCGTCGAAACGCAGCACGAACGCGCGCGCCGGCTCGCGAAAGTGCAGCACGTCGAAGACGAAGGCGATGCCCTTCTCGGGCAGCTCATCGGACGCGCAGAGCGGCAGCGGCTCGGGTTTGACGGTCTCCTCAGCCATGCCGCGCCAGCCAGTCGTGCAGATCGGCCATCGAATGCGCGACGTGCTTCGTCGGGAAGGCCTCGAACGCGGCATGGTCGTGCGCGCCGTAGCTGACGCCGATGCTGGCCACGCCGGCGTTGAGCGCAAGCTGCAGGTCGTGCGTGGTGTCGCCGATCATCAGCGTGCGCTCGGCGCCGACAACCAAGTCGTCCATCAGCTCATTCAGCATTCGCGGGTCGGGCTTGGAGGCGGTCTCGTCGGCGGTGCGCGTCGCGTCGAAGATGCCGCGCAGCGCCGACGTGTTCAGCGCGTCGTTCAGCCCGCTGCGCGACTTGCCGGTGGCCACCGCGAGCAGGTGGCCGCGCGCCTTCAGCGCCTCGAGCATCGCCAGCGTGCCGTCGAAGAACATGATCTCGTGCTGGCGCGCCAGGTAGTGGTGGCGGTAGCGCGCGCCGAGCTCGGGGTAGCGCTCGCGCGGCAGGCCCGGCGCGGCGTGCTGCAGTGCCTCGACCAGGCCCATGCCGATCACGTAGCTCGCCTGCTCGTCGCTCGGCCGGGTCAGGCCGAGATCGACACAGGCGGACTGGATGCAGCGCGTGATCAGCGCGGTCGAGTCGAACAGCGTGCCGTCCCAGTCGAACACGATCAGATCGAAATTCCGTGGGGATGTCATGACGCGGCAAGCCGTTGGATCAGGGCTTCGCATTCTGCCGGCAACGGCGCCACCAACTGCATCACCTCGCCGCTCGCGGGGTGCGCGAAGCGCAGCTGCCCCGCGTGCAGGAACATGCGGTCGAAGCCGGTCTTCTTCGCGATCGCCTTGTTCAGCGCGAAGTCGCCGTACTTCTCGTCGCCGACGATGGCATGCCCCTCGTGCGTCAGATGCACGCGGATCTGGTGCGTGCGGCCGGTCTTGATGGTGACATCGAGCAGCGTGAACTCCCTGAAGGCGCGCGCCACCTTCACCAGTGTGATCGAGCGCTTGCCGGCATCGTGCTCGTCATCGACGGCACGCACGCGGCGTTCGCCCTCGCCCGTCAGGTACTTGTGCAGCGCCACGTCGATGACCTTGCGGCTCGCCGGCCACGCGCCGATCACCAGCGCGGCGTAGGTCTTGCCGATCGCCTTCTCGCCCGAGTGCGCGCGCAGCTGGTCCTGCAGCGCGACCAGCGCCGAGCGCTTCTTCGCGATCAGCAGCAAGCCCGAGGTCTCCTTGTCGAGCCGGTGCACGAGTTCGAGGAACTTCGCGGTCGGCCGCGCCTGGCGCAGTTGCTCGATCACGCCGAAGCTGACGCCGCTGCCACCGTGCACGGCCACGCCGGCGGGCTTGTCGATCGCCAGCAGGTGCTCGTCCTCGAACACCACCGCGAATTCGCGTGGCGGCGCCGGGCGGGCATCGACCTTCTCCGCCACCCGCACCGGCGGGATGCGCACCTCGTCGCCCAGCGCCAGCCGGGTGTCGGCACCGGCCCGGCCCTTGTTGACGCGCACCTCGCCGGAGCGGATCACGCGGTAGACATGCGTCTTGGGCACGCCCTTCAGCAGCTTGACGAGGAAGTTGTCGAGCCGCTGGCCCTCGGAGGCTTCGTCGATCAGCACGCGGTGCACGGCCGGCGCTGCCGGCGCCGCGGCGCCGGGTTTGCCCCCTATAATGCGTTGCACCACGTTACTGCGATAAGTGTTTGATTCTTCTGAGTTTAGTCTCGGGATCGGCACCGCAGCCCGTGGCGGCCGAGGCGATTCTCAAGAGCGCTTCGGCCACAAGGTGATGCAACGCCCCGAATCCCCAGCGGCGGGCACCGTCCCCAAGTGACGGCGCGGCCGGTGGCCGGGGTGGCAGAGCAAACAAAGAACGAGCCCATCAAAGGTTTTCATGGCAGGAGATTCAAACGCTCCTGCCCGCGTCCAGCGGACACTCCTGATGTCGATCCCCACCCCCGAACCACGGCGCTTCGTGCGCTCAGCTCCCAGGCCAACAGCCTGTGTCGAGCCGAGCGCGGCCGGCGTGGCGCGCCGGTGGCCGGCATGCCCGGGTCCCGCCGGCACGCACGCGCCAACGCTGCACACAGGGTTCGAGCGGCCGGTCTGCTGACCGCGCTCGAATCATCCGCAGTCCAGGGCGACACCCTTAGGGATCACGTTCACCGTTTACTCGTGCATCGAGTCGTCGCCCACCGGCATGAGCCGGGAGGCGGCTGTGTGATGTGCGCGGCTCATCGAAAACGAACGAGTCCGCGCGAAGGAGTGCACGAATGAAACGCATGCTGATCAATGCGACGCAGCCCGAAGAGCGCCGCCTGGCGATCGTCGATGGCCAGAAGCTGATGGACTTCGAGACCGAGATCGAAGGCCGCGAGCAACGCAAGGGCAACATCTACAAGGCGGTCGTGACGCGCGTCGAGCCCTCGCTCGAAGCCTGTTTCATCGATTACGGCGAAGACCGCCACGGCTTCCTGCCGTTCAAGGAAATCTCGAAGAACTACTTCCGCGAAGGCGCGAGCGTGCGTGACGCGCGCATCCAGGATTGCATCTCGAACGGCCAGGAACTGCTGGTGCAGGTCGAGAAGGAAGAGCGCGGCAACAAGGGCGCGGCGCTGACGACCTTCGTGAGCCTGGCTGGCCGTTACCTCGTACTGATGCCGAACAACCCGCGTGGCGGTGGCGTGAGCCGTCGCATCGAGGGCGAGGACCGCGAAGAGCTCAAGGAAAACCTCGACCAGCTCGAGTACCCGAAGGGCATGAGCCTGATCGCGCGCACCGCCGGCATCGGCCGCACCGCGCCCGAGCTGCAGTGGGACCTGAACTACATGCTCAAGCTCTGGACCGCCATCGACGGCGCCTCCAAGGCCGGCAAGGGCGCGTTCCTGATCTACCAGGAGTCGAGCCTGGTGATCCGCGCGATCCGCGACTACTTCACCGCCGATGTCGGCGAGATCCTGATCGACACCGACGACATCTTCGACCAGGCCCAGCAGTTCATGGCCCACGTGATGCCGGAGACGGCCCACAAGGTCAAGCGCTACCGCGACGACGCGCCGCTGTTCAGCCGCTTCCAGATCGAGCACCAGATCGAGACCGCGTTCTCGCGCACCGTCAACCTGCCCTCGGGCGGCGCGATCGTGATCGACCACACCGAAGCACTCGTCTCGGTCGACGTGAACTCGGCGCGCTCGACGCGCGGCTCCGACATCGAAGAGACCGCGACGCGCACCAACCTCGAAGCAGCCGACGAGATCGCGCGCCAGATGCGGCTGCGCGACCTCGGCGGCCTGATCGTGGTCGACTTCATCGACATGGACGAGTCGAAGAACCGCCGCGAGGTCGAGACCCGTTTGCGCGACGCGCTGCGGCAAGACCGCGCGCGGGTTCAGTTCAGCTCGATCAGCAAGTTCGGCCTGCTCGAACTCAGCCGCCAGCGCCTGCGCCCCGCGCTCAGCGAAGGCTCGCACATCACCTGCCCGCGCTGCAACGGCACCGGCCACATCCGCGACACCGAATCGAGCGCGCTGCAGATCCTGCGCATGGTTCAGGAAGAGTCGATGAAGGACAACACCGCCGCCGTGCATGTGCAGGTGCCGGTGGAGGTGACCTCGTTCCTGCTGAACGAGAAGCGCACCGAGATCACGAAGATCGAACTGAAGCAGCGCGTCACCGTGCTGCTGGTGCCGAACAAGAACCTCGAAACGCCGAACTACCGGCTCGAGCGCCTGCGCCACGACGACCCGCGTCTGGAGAACCTGCAGGCCAGCTACACGATGGTCGACGAGCAGGAAGAAGAAGTCGGCATCACGCGGCGCGAGAAGGGCAAGGCCAAGCAGGAGCCGGTCATCAAGGGCATCCTGCCCGAAACGCCCGCGCCCCAAGCTTCGCCGAAGGCGGAGCCTCGTGACCCTTCGGCACCGAAACCCGAACCGATCGTCGTGCCGGCGCTTGCGCCCGTGGCGGTGGCGGCACCCGAACCGGCCCCGGCCGGCGGCGGCTTCTTCGGCTGGGTCAAGCGCCTGTTCGGCGGTGAGGCCGATGCGCCGGTGGCCGTGGCGCCGTTGACCGCACCGGTCGTCGTCGCACCCAAGGCCGGCGAAGGCCGTGCTGAACGTGGCGAGCGCGGAGATCGTGGTGGCCGCGGCGGCCGTGGCGGTCGCGATGGCAAGCGCGGCGAAGGCCGCAGTGGTGAACGTGGTGAACGTGGTGAACGTGGTGAAGGCCGAGGCGGCGAGCGTGGTGAACGCAGCGAACGCGGAGATCGTGGCGAGGGCGGCCGTGGCCGCCGCCCGGATCGCGCCGAGCGCCCGGCCGGTGAAGAAGCCCCGCGCACCGAGAACCTCGAAGCCGGCCGCAGCGAAGAGCGCGCGCCGCGTCAGCGCGATGACAACCGCGGCGAACGTGGCGAAGCGCGCGGCGAAGGCCGCCGTGGCCCGCGCGCCGAGCGCGAGCCGCGCCGCCCGCAGCCGGTGGTCGATGGCGCGCCGGCCGAGGACGCCGTGCCGCCGCAAGCCTTTGTCGACACCCTGCCCGGTGCCGGTGAGACGCCCGAAGGTGGCGAGGCGCAAGGCGATCGCCAACCCGGTCGCCGCCGCAATCGCCGCGGCGGACGCGGTGGGCGCGATCGCGACGAGTCCGCCGCACCGGCGACGGAGCCGACCGACGCCGCACCGACCGACGGTGAACCCATTGCGGCCGCAGCGCCGAATGGCGAGGCCCGGGAAGCCGAATCCGGCGAATCCGGCGAATCCGGCGAGGCCGGTGAAGCCGGCGAGAGCCGCCGCCGCGGCCGTGGTCGCGATCGCAACCGCCGTGAGCGCAGCCCCGAAGGCATGGCGCCCGAAGGCGTGACGCAGGACGCGCAAGCGCCTGCCCCCGAGCGGGTGTGGCACGACGCCGAGCCGGTGGCTGAAGCCGCAGCGCCGTTCATCGCTGCACCAATGTTGGTTGCGGAGGCCGCGCCGGAGCCGGTCATTGCCGCACCGCCGATGATCGCGCCCATGGCGCCGGTGGTTGCGCCGGTGGCCGCGATCGCCGCGCCGCCGGCCGCGGTCACCGCCACGCCGTTCGTGCTGCCGACCGATTCGCTGCAGGCCGTGGCCGAGGCGGCTGGTCTGCAGTGGGTCAACTCCGACGCCGAGAAGATCCGCGCGGTGCAGTCCGCGATGGCGGCAACGCCGGCGCCGGCGCACGTGCCTCGCGAGCGCAAGCCGGTTCAGGTCAGTGCCGACGGCCCGCTGGTGCTCGTCGAAACCCGCAAGGACCTGTCGCAGGTCAAGCTGCCGTTCGAGACGCAGGGCTCGCAGCCGCAAGGCTGATGGCCTGAGGCGCGCCCTCGGACACGCCGCCGCGGCTCACGCCCCGGCGGCGTTTTTCATGGGGTCAAGGGAGGCGCTCCAGCGCCCGCTGGTACATCGGCAGGTGCATCAGCTCGTCCCAGGTGAACGGCGCGGTCTGCGGCAGCAGATCGACGCGGCGCGCCTCGCTGTCGGGGTCGCGGTGCCAGTGGTCTTGCTGCTCGGCACCCTCCAGGCCGGCGAGCAGTTCATCGACGGCGCGGCCGTCGTCCAGCGACTGATTGCACAGCAGCACCAGATCGCAGCCGGCGTTCAGCGCAACCGCGGCCGCATCGCTGAAGCTCACGCTCGCACCGCTGATGCGGCGCGCACCCTCCATGCTCAGGTCGTCGCTGAAGATCGCGCCGGTGAAGCCGAGCTGCAGGCGCAGGATGTCCTTCAGCCAGCGCTCGGAGAAGCCGGCCGGTAGCGCATCCACCTTCGGGTAGACCACATGCGCGGGCATCACGCTGCTCAAGCTGGTGCTGAGCCATTCATACGGGCGCGCGTCGTCGGCCAAGATCGCTTTCAGGCTGCGCGAGTCCACCGGCACATCGACGTGGCTGTCGGCCTTGACGAAGCCGTGGCCGGGAAAGTGCTTGCCGCAGTTGTGCATGCCGGCGAGCAGCAGGCCGTGCATCAGGCTCTTCGCGAGCAGCGTGGCGACGCGCGGATCGCGGTGGAACGCGCGGTCGCCGATCACGCTGCTGCCGCCATGGTCGAGATCGAGCACCGGCGTGAACGCGAGGTCGACGCCGCAGGCGCGCAGCTCGGCGCCGAGCACGAAGCCGGTCGCGGTGGCCGCATCGGTGGCGGTGAGCGCACCGGTGCCGGCGCCACGCTTGCCGTCGTTCATCCACATCTCGCCGAGCGCGCGCATCGGCGGCAGGTGCGTGAAGCCGTCGGTGCGGAAGCGCTGCACACGCCCGCCCTCGTGATCGACGCAGATCAGCAGATCCGGGCGGATCGTCTTGATCTCGCTCGTGAGTTCGGTGAGCTGGCGCCGATCGACCCAGTTGCGTGCGAACAGGATCAGGCCGCCGGTCAGTGGATGCTGGAGGCGGCGCCGGTCGTCGGCCGTCAGCGTGGTGCCGGCGATGTCGAGGATGACGGGCGAATGTTCGTTCATGGAAGCGTCTCGTTGTGTTCGACCACGACGAAGCTCGCCGCGTAGTCGGTCTCGTCGGTCAGGCTCACGTGCGCGCGCAGGCCCAGCGCGTCGAACCACGCGGCCAGCTCGCCATGCAGGCGGATCTGCGGTTTGCCGCTGGGCGCCTTGACGACCTCGCAATCGCGCCAGGTCATCGGCATGCGCATCCCCAGGCCGATCGCCTTGGAGAACGCCTCCTTGGCCGAGAAGCGCGTGGCGAGGTAGCTGATGCCACGCGACTCGACCCGGGCCAGGCGCTGCCGAAACACCTCGATCTCGTGCGGGCCGAGCACCTTTTCGGCGAAGCGCTCGCCGCGGCGTGCGAACGTGGCGGTGATGCGGCGCACGTCGCAGATGTCCGTGCCGATGCCGAAAATCATGCGGTTCGGGCGATGCAGTTCAGGTAGCGGCGCACGGTCTCGGTGTAACCCAGCTCCAGCGCGTCGGCGATCAGCGCGTGGCCGATCGACACCTCCTGCACGCCGGGGACGGCGCGCAGGAAGTCCGTCAGGTTGTCGCGGTTCAGGTCGTGGCCGGCGTTGATGCCCAGGCCCTGCTGCAACGCGGCTTGCGCCGTGGCGGTGAAGGCCGCGAGCACGCGCGCGGCATCTGGCGTACCGTGGGCGCGCGCGTAGCTTTCGGTATAAAGCTCGACGCGATCGGCGCCGACTTCACGCACCGCGGCCATCGCTTCGGGCAGCGGGTCCATGAACAGACTCACACGCACGCCGAGCGCATGGGCCTCGGCGATCAACGGCGCGAGCACTTGGGCATCGTGAGGGAACTGCCAGCCACGATCCGATGTGGACTGCGCCACACCGTCCGGCACGAACGTGACCTGGTGCGGGCGGCGGCCCTTCGCGACCAGCTCGCGCAGCAGGCCCATCAGGTTGTGCAGCGGGTTGCCCTCGATGTTGTATTCGGCCTGCGGCCACCGTGCGAGCAGCTCGGCCAGGTCGAACACATCATGCGCGCGGATGTGGCGCTCATCGGGCCGCGGGTGCACGGTGATGCCGTGCGCGCCGGCTTCGAGCGTGAGCGTGGCGGCGCGCACCACGCTCGGGATGCCAAGCTCGCGCGTGTTGCGCAGCAGCGCGACCTTGTTGACGTTGACCGACAGCGCCGTGCCGCGCTGCGCCGGCATGCCGGTGGTGAGGAGCGGGTTCATGGGCGCAGATTGTCGGGCATCGCGGCTACAGGTTCTGAACGTCCATCATCACCTGGCGCGTGCGCAGCGTCGAGGCGCCGAGGTGCTGCTGGATCATGCCGCGCAGCGCGCTCCTCAGTTCAGGCAACGCGGCCCGGCAGGCCTGTTGCAGCGCCGGCATGCTGCCGTGCTGCAGGGCCGCCTGCAAGCCGATCAGCGCATCGCCGGCGATCCCGCCTTCGGCCACGACGCCGGCCTCCGGCATCAGCCCGTAGCGGCGCGCGCCGCGCACCGGCGCCTGCGTCAGCGTGACCAGGCTCAGGTCGGGCAGGTGCCCGGTCTGCTGCAGCAAGGTCAGCTCGAAGGCGCGCAGCGCGGACTGCACGCGCGCCTCATCGTTCGATGCGAGCTCGGGCAAGGTCAGCGCGTAGGCGTCGAACAGCGCCGCGTGCGGGTCGTGCCGCGCCAGCAGCTTCATCAGCAGCTCGTTCAGGTAGAAACCGCTGAACAGCGCCGCGCCGGTGAGCATGGCGGCGCCGCCGGCCCACTCGGCGCCGCGCAGGTTCTGCACCTCGCTGTTCGAGGACTCGTCGGTCACCGCCGTGCCGCTGAGCGACACCTGGAGGCGCTGGAACGGCAGCAGCACGCTGCGAAAGTTGGAGTACGGCTTCTTCGCGCCCTTGGCCGCGACCGCAAGCCGCCCCTGCTCGCGCGTGAACAGGTCGAGGATGACGCTGGATTCGCTCCAGTCGTAGCGGTGCAGCACGAAAGCCGTCAGCAGCGCGCGGTGGCTGCGCGTTGCCATCACTCGTAGCCGTAGGAACGCAGATGCGCCTCGTCGTCGGCCCAGCCCGAGCGCACCTTGACCCACAGCTCGAGGAAAACCTTGGCGTCCATCAGCGCTTCGAGCTCTTGGCGCGCCTCGGAGCCGATGCGCTTGAGCCGCTCGCCGCCGTTGCCGATCACGATGCCCTTGTGCGAATCGCGCTCGACCACGATGCTCGCCGAGATGCGGCGCAGGTTGCCCTCTTCCTTGAACTCGTCGATGACGACGGTCGAGGTGTAGGGCAGCTCATCACCGGTGAGGCGGAACAGCTTCTCGCGGATGATCTCGCTGGCCAGGAACTTCTCGCTGCGATCGGTCAGCGCGTCTTGTTCATGGAACCAGTGCTGCACCGGCAGGTAGGGCTTGACGATGCCGAGCAGGCGCTGCACGTCGGCATCCTTCTTCGCGGTCAGCGGCACGAATTCGGCGAACGCGTGGCGATCCTGCATGCCCTTGAGCCACGGCGCGAGATCGGCGCGGCGCACCACGGTGTCGAGCTTGTTGGCGATCAGGAACACCGGCTTGGCTGAATCCTGCATCAAGGCCAGCACCTTCGCGTCGTCCAGCCCGAAGCGGCCGGCCTCGACGACGAACAGCACCACATCGACATCGGACAGCACACCCGTCACCGTGCGGTTCAGCGTGCGGTTCAACGCGGCGCTGTGCTTGGTCTGGAAGCCCGGCGTGTCGACGAACACGAACTGCGCTTCATCGATGGTGCGGATGCCCGTGATGCGGTGCCGCGTCGTCTGTGCCTTGGCCGAGGTGATGCTGACCTTCTGGCCGACGAGCGCGTTCAGCAGCGTGGATTTGCCGACGTTCGGCCGACCGACAATGGCGATCAGCCCGCAGCGCTGCGCGACGGGCGCAGCATCATCCGTCATGATTGCAACGGGCCGCCGGGCTTGTCGCTGAGTTTCAGGGCATCGAGCATGCGGCGCGCGGCCTCTTGTTCGGCGACGCGGCGCGAGCGGCCCTCGCCCGACTCGACCAGATGCAATGCCGGCACGACGCACTCGACCTCGAAGGTCTGCGCGTGCGCCTGGCCGCGGGTGGCGCTGATACGGTAAGTGGGCACGGGCAGGCGGCGCGCCTGCAGCCACTCCTGCAGTTCGGTCTTGGCGTCCTTGGCCCAGCTGGTCAGGTCGGTCGTGTCGATGACTTCGCCGAACAGGCCTTTCACCACGGTGCGCGCGGCATCGAAGCCGCCGTCGAGGTGGGTCGCGCCGATCAGGGCTTCGAGCGCATCGGCGAGGATGGAGGCGCGCTGCGCACCACCGCCCCGGGCCTCGCCATCACCAAGGTTGAGCACCTCGGGCAGGCCGAGTTGCACGGCCACGCGGTGCAGGCTCTCCTCGCGCACCAGGTGCGCGCGCACGCGCGTCAGGTCGCCTTCATCGGAGCCGGCAAAGCGCTCGAACAGCAGGCCCGAAATCACCAGGCTCAGCACCGCATCGCCGAGAAACTCGAGCCGCTCGTTGTGATCGGCGCCGAAGCTGCGGTGCGTCAGCGCGCGGGTCAGCAGATCGGCATCGCCGAAACGGTGGCCGATGCGTCGCTGCAATGCGTCGAGGCGAGATTCCATGGGTTGAGCGCGAGTCGGTGGGACACGCCAGCTTACTTGCCGGAGCGGCCTTCGTACTTGATCAAGAGGAAGACCGGCTTCATCAACTCGATCTCCTTGTCGTAGGCGAAGCTGACGACGACCTTGTCGTTCTCTTTCGTGATGACCAGATCCTTGCCGGTGATCGACTGAATCGAATATTCGATCTCCTTCTGCTTGTCGAACGCGGCGCGAATCTCGGGCACGGTGCCGCCACCTTCGATGGCGACCTTCTTCACTGCGCGCTCGATCGTGAAGTACTCGTTCATCGTCGGCAGCACGCGCATCGTGATGAGGGCGATGAAGCCCACCACGATGGCCCAGAACATCAGGCCGAAGAGCGTGATGCCGCGTTGATCCTTGGGTCGTGCCGTCATGCTCGAATGCTCCTGTCGATGCGCGCGATGCTCACTGAAATCCGCCGATGCGCTTCAAGTTGCCGAAATTCATCCACACGAAGAACGCCTTGCCGACGATATTCTCGTCCGGCACGAAACCCCAGTAGCGCGAATCCTGCGAGTTGTCGCGGTTGTCGCCCATCATGAAGTAGTGGCCGGGCGGCACCTTGCAGGTCACGCCCTCGGCACTGTAACGACAGTTCTCCTTGAAGGGAAATGTCGGGAACGGGTTCACCCCCGGCGGCGCGTCGGCTTGCGTGAGGAGTTCATGGCTCACGCCGGCCAGTTCCTCGCGCGCATGCGGCGTGTAGCGCAACGAATCGTCGTTGTAGTAGTCGGGCAATGGCGTCATCGGCACCGGCTGGCCATTGATCGTCAGCTGCTTGTTGAGGTAGCTGACATCGTCGCCGGGCAGACCGACGACGCGCTTGATGTAGTCCATCGTCGGGTCGACGGGGTAGCGAAACACCATCACATCGCCACGCTGCGGCTCGTGGTTGGCAATGATCTTCTTGTTGATCACCGGCAGGCGCACGCCATAGTGGAATTTGTTGACCAGGATCAGGTCGCCGACCAGCAGGGTCGGGATCATCGAGCCGGTCGGGATCTTGAAGGGCTCGAACAGGAACGAGCGGAGCAGGAAGACGACCAGGATCACCGGGAACAGGCCGGCCGTCCAGTCGAGCCACCACGGCTGCATCAGCAGCGTCTCGCGCGCCTGCGCGACGTCCGTATCGACCTTGATGATGCCTTGCCCGGCAAGACGCGCGCGGCGTTCGGTGTCCTGCTGTTCCAGCGTGGCGGCAGCGACCTTGCGGCGCGGTGCGAACACGAAGCGCTCGGCCAGCCAGTAGAAGAAGGTGACGACGGTGAGGATCAGCAGCAGCAGCGAAAAGTTGCCGCTCCACTTGCCGAAATACCAGCCACCGAGAAAGACCGCGAGCAGGCCATAGAGCAAACCGGTCAGTGCACCCATCAGTCTTCCACCTGGAGGATGGCCAGAAACGCTTCCTGCGGCACTTCGACGGAGCCGATCTGCTTCATGCGTTTCTTGCCCGCCTTTTGTTTTTCGAGCAGCTTGCGTTTGCGCGAAATGTCGCCGCCGTAGCACTTGGCGATCACGTTCTTGCGCAGCGCTTTGATTGTCTCACGCGCGATGATGTTGGCCCCGATCGCGGCCTGGATCGCCACGTCGTACTGCTGGCGTGAAATCAGCTCGCGCATCTTGGCCACGACCGCGCGGCTGCGGTACTGGCTCTGGGAACGGTGCACGATGATCGACAGTGCATCGACCTTGTCTCCGTTGAGCAGGATGTCGACCTTGACGACGTCGGCGGCGCGGTACTCCTTGAACTCATAGTCCATCGAGGCGTAGCCACGCGACACGCTCTTGAGCTTGTCGAAGAAGTCCAGCACGATCTCGGCCAGCGGCATCTCGTAGGTCAGCATCACCTGGCGGCCGTGGTAGGCCATGTTGACCTGGCTGCCGCGCTTGAGGTTGGCGAGCGTCATCACCGGGCCGACGCAATCCTGCGGCATGTAGAGGTGCACCAGCACGATCGGCTCGCGGATCTCGTTGATGCGGCCGAGATCGGGCATCTTCGACGGGTTGTCGACCTGGATCACGTCGCCGTTGCCGAGCTCTACTTGATAGACGACGCTCGGCGCGGTCGTGATCAGGTCCTGATCGAACTCGCGCTCCAGCCGCTCCTGCACGATCTCCATGTGCAGCAGCCCGAGGAAGCCGCAGCGAAAGCCGAAGCCCAGCGCCTGGCTGACCTCGGGTTCGTAGCGCAGCGAGGAGTCGTTGAGCTTGAGCTTTTCGAGCGCGTCGCGGAGCTGGTCGTATTCGCTCGCCTCGGTCGGGTACAGGCCGGCGAACACCTGCGGCTGGATTTCCTTGAAGCCGGGCAGCGCCTCGGTCGCCACGCCCTTGTTGTTGGGCAGCTTCTTCTCGAGCGTGATCGTGTCGCCGACCTTCGCCGCCTGCAACTCCTTGATGCCGGCGATGATGAAGCCGACCTCGCCGGCATTGAGCTGCTCCCGCGCCAGCGACTTCGGCGTGAACACACCCAGGCTGTCGGCGTCGTAGACCGCGTCGCTCGCCATCATGCGGATGCGTTCGCCCTTGATCAGCGTGCCGTCCACCACGCGCACCAGCATCACGACGCCGACGTAGTTGTCGAACCACGAGTCGACGATCATCGCGCGCAACGGCGCGTCGGGGTTGCCGCGCGGCGCTGGCATGCGGGTGATCACCGCTTCGAGAATGTCGTCGATGCCCTCGCCGGTCTTCGCGCTGCACGGGATCGCGTGGTCGGCGTCGATGCCGATCACGTCCTCGATCTCGGCCTTCGCGTTCTCCGGGTCGGCGTTCGGCAGGTCCATCTTGTTGAGGACCGGGATCACCTCGACGCCAAGGTCGAGCGCGGTGTAGCAGTTGGCGACGGTCTGTGCCTCGACGCCCTGGCTCGCGTCGACGACGAGCAGTGCGCCTTCGCACGCCGAGAGCGAGCGGCTGACTTCATACGAGAAGTCGACGTGGCCCGGCGTGTCGATCAGGTTCAGGTTGTAGACCTTACCGTCGCGCGCGGTGTAGCTGAGCGCCGCCGTCTGCGCCTTGATCGTGATGCCGCGTTCGCGCTCGATGTCCATCGAGTCCAGCACCTGCGCTTCCATCTCGCGATCGCTCAAGCCACCGCACCGCTGAATCAACCGATCGGCGAGCGTGCTCTTGCCGTGATCGATGTGGGCAATGATCGAAAAATTTCTGATGTGGTTCATGCTTGCGGCGATGTGTTCTGCGCGAGCCTCAACGCGTACACACAACGGCGCAGCCGTTGCGGCGGAGACTCATATCGCGAAGCGATGTGAAGCCGCGAAGCGGCGTGTCGGAGTCAAAAAAAAGGCACGTCGAATCAATGACGCGCCTTCCAACAAAACGATTGGCAACTGCTTGTTGGGATTTCATTGTAGTCAAAAGAGCCGGGCTGCAAACCGCGCCATTGCTCGATTTCTCGTCGTTGCAGGCTGCCAACAGGATAAATTATCAACATGTTATCCACAAACCCTTGTGGATGGCTTGGGGATAGATCCCAAGGCTCAGCTTCGTTGCTCAAATCAGCAAAGAGGGGGCCGCGAAGGCCTCGATTGTAGCGTTCAGCAACACCAATCGACCCGAACAGTTCGGTGTGAGTGGTCACCAACCAAATGCCAAATTTTTCACGAACCGCGGAAGGCGCCGAACGCCCGGCGCCGACCTCCCACTTCGTGAAAAGACCCGGCCGCATCACCGGGTTTGCGGTCATCTGGATGGCCGGATGATCAGGAAGTTGACGGTGTCGCCGCGCCGCACGAGCACGGTCACCGCCTTGGCCTTGTCCAGCTTTGCGACGAGCGCCTCGAACTGTTTGGCACTGGTCACTTCGGTGTTGTCGAGCGAAAGCAGGATATCGCCCTCGCGCACACCGGCTTTCGCCGCCGCGCCATCGACATTCTCGACGCGCACGCCGCCCTTGATCTTGAGCTCGCGGCGCTGCGCGTCGGTGAGGTCGATCACACCCAGACCCAACGCGCCCACGCCCGCTTGCGGCTTGGCCGGCTCGCGTGCGCCGGCGCTCGCTGCGCGCTCGACCGTCTCGAACTCGACCACACTCACGCTCAGGTCGCGATAGCCGCCACGGCGAAATACCTGCAGCGTGACCTTGGCGCCTGGCTTGGTCATGCCGACCATGCGCGGCAGGTCACCGAATTTCTCGACCGCGCGGCCATCGACCTTGGTGATGATGTCACCTGCCTCGATGCCGGCCTTGTCGGCCGGGCCGCCGGATTCGACACTGCGCACCATCGCGCCAATCGGTTTGCCCAGGCCGATCGACTCGGCCACTTCCTTGGTGACCTGATCGATCGCCACGCCGATGCGCCCGCGCACCACGCGCCCGTTGGTGCGCAGGCTGTCGGACACCCGCACGGCTTCGTCGATCGGGATCGCAAACGAGATTCCCATGTAGCCGCCCGAGCGGCTGTAGATCTGCGAGTTGATGCCGACAACCTCGCCGCGCATGTTGATCAGCGGCCCACCGGAGTTGCCGGGGTTGATTGCCACGTCGGTCTGGATCAGCTTGACGAGATCGCCGGTGTCGCGCGACTTCGCACTGACGATGCCGGCCGTGACCGTGCTTTCAAGACCGAACGGCGAGCCGATCGCGATCACCCATTCGCCCACCTTCAGGCGATTCACGTCGCCGACGCGCACGGTGGGCAGGCCGGTCGCTTCGATCTTGACCAGCGCCACGTCGGAGCGCTTGTCGGCGCCGATGATCTTGGCCTTGAGTTCGCGCGAATCGGTCAGCGTGACGATCACTTCATCCGCGCCGTCGACCACGTGCGCGTTCGTCATCACGAAGCCATCGGCACTCAGGATGAAGCCGGAGCCGACGCCGCGCGTCTGCGGCTCGGCGTCCGGTGCGGGTTGCTGCGGCGTGCGCGGGTTCGGCTTGCCGGGTTGATTCGGCGTATTCGGCGTATTGGGAATAGGCAGCCCGAAGCGCCGGAAGAACTCCAGCATGTCCTCGTCGATCTCGGTGCTGCCACGAGCGCCGCGCGTGCGCTCGGTGGTGCGAATGCCCACGACCGCCGGGCCGACCTTCTCGACCAGCTCGGTGAAATCGGGCAGCCCCTGGGCGCTCGCCGGCAGCGCGGCGAGCGCACCGGTCGTGCCCAGGGCAAGTGCCAGCGCGCCCAGCCAGAAGCGCCTGCGCGCGGCCGATGCGTCGGGACAATGAGATGTGATGTTCAAGATCGCTCCCCAAGTATTCATGCTTCACGACCGCAGGGCGGCCGCGGCTATTTTTTCAGACGCTCCAGCCCCTTGGCAAACGAGCGCAGTGTCGCCGGCGGCACGTCGCCGACGATGGTCATCCACCAGTCACCCTGCTGCTGCATCAGCGTTTGGGTCGGACCGACCCGGGCCAGCATCGGCCGCGCGTGGCGCTGCGCATCGAAGGGCTCGACGAACACCGACACATACGTCAAGCCATCGGAGTAGATCGTCTGCAGCACCTGCTTGTCGCCCGCGGCTGCCTCGTCGATCGGCCGCTTTACGCAACTCACCTGCCGGAAGCCCGGCGCCGACTGGCGCTGCACCCAGCCCTCGGCCTCGAGCCGGGTCGCCGTCATCGCCGGCCGCGACACGCGGTAGGCGTCGAGCTTCCTCATCGGCCCGAGCACCGATTCGGGCTGCGGCTTCACACCGATCGTCACGTCGGAAAACGCCGACGTTTCCAGCACCTCGCTGCGCTCACCGAGCACGTCGGCGCGCAGCAGCAGGCCGGTCGTCTGTTCGGCCCACAGGCGGTAGCCATAGCGGAAGTCGTCGCGCGGCCTCACGACCAGCACGTTGGCCTCGTGACCCGCGATGCGCTCGACCCCTTGCGGGCGCACATCGTAGAACTCGGCAATGCGGTCGTCGCCCGCCTGCAGCAACGCGGGGAACTCCGCCAGCATCGTGCGCTGCTCGATGGTCGCCACGCGTGTGGCGGGCCACAGCGTCGTCACGACATCGTTGTGGCGATAGACGTGGCGCGCCTGGCCATCGAGCGATTCGCTGCGCTCGAACTCGTTCGGCCCTTCGCAGAAATGCGCGATACGCGCACTCGACACCGAGCCGCCGCCGCTGACGACGAACGTGCCCTGAAAGTTGCGGTGACTCGCCGCCGCGTGGATGCGCAACAGCCAGGCGCGCACCTCGCGCGCCTGCCCAGCGCCATCAGCAGCGGCGGCGGAGCTCGCCTGCGACCACGCAGCCGGGCTGGCTGCACACACGGCGCCGGCCAGGGCCAGCGCGGAGAACGGGCGCCGCATCATCGGCCGCGTCATCGGCCACATCAGCGCTCGGACTCGATGGCCGTCGCGTTGCGTAGAAAGCCCGACGGCACGCCGAGCGCCGAGCTGCCGGCGAATTGCTTGTGCGCCGCCAGGTAGCGGTCGAGCCGGGCGTCGCGGATCAGCTGGCCGGTGGCAATCAGCCGCTGCGGCTCGCTCGCCACCGTCGTCGGCCCGGGCAAGGCCGAGGCGAGCACCGGCCGCGCGGCCGGCGCCACCTGCGCCAACCCGACACCCGGCACCTCGATCGCCGGCCCGCGCGTGAGGAGCAGCACGCCGGCCACCGCCACGAAGCCGGCAGCCACTGCCGTCGGCGCCTTCCACGACCAACGACCGCTGCGAGCGCCTGGCTGACGCTGCGGCAACGGCTGCGGTGCCAGCACCACCGGCTCGTCCTTCAGGCGCGCGCGCAGGGCTTCGAGAAAGCCCGCATCGCGCGCCGGGTCGCAGGCCAGATCGTCGGAACGCAGCACGTCGCCGATCACGTGATAGGCATGCCAAGAGGCGCGCGCATCGGCGCTCCCGCGCCAGTGGCCGCAGGCCTGCGCGGTGGCGTCGCCGTCGAGCTCGCCATCGACCAGCGCCGACAGGCGCTCGCGCGCCATCGCATCACGTTCGGAATCAGACGACATGTTCATCTCCATCAACCACTGCAACTCACCAACGCTCGCCGTCGCGCGTGTCCAGCATCGGACGCAGGCGCAGCGCGATCGCTTCGCGCGCGCGGAAAATCCGCGAGCGCACCGTGCCGATCGGGCAATTCATCATTTCGGCAATTTCTTCGTAGCTCAGACCTTCGATTTCACGCAGCGTGATCGCCTGCCGGAGGTCGTCGGACAAGGCTTCGATGGCAAAGTTCACTGCCGCGGCGATTTGCTTGCTCGCGAGCACCGCCTCGGGGGTTTCGCCATCGCTCAGCTCATTTTCGACGCGCGAGCTGTTGTCATCGTCCTCGTCACGCGACGCGCGGGCGGATTCGGTCACGAGCGGGTCGCGCTTGAGCTCCATCAGCTGCTTCTTTGCGGTGTTCACCGCGATCCGGTAAAGCCAGGTGTAGAACGCACTGTCGCCGCGAAACTGCGGGATCGCGCGGTAGGCGCGGATGAAGGTTTCCTGCGCGATGTCGGGCACCAGATCGACATCGCGCACCATGCGCCCGATCAGGCGCTCGATGCGGCGCCGGTACTTGACCACGAGCATCTCGAAGGCCTTCACATCGCCGGCCTTGACGCGCTCGATCAGCGGCGCGTCGGCATCGGGGCCGTTCATCGCCATGGCATCAGCGATCCGCGGGTGGCCGCGGCGCGTAGACGGCGCAGCGCAGCGCGTGCCATTGCGCCTCCAGACCGCAGCGTTGCACCGGCAGCCAGCGGGCACGGCCGCCCGCTTTGGGCATGAACCGCAGCAGCATCCACGGGCCGAGATCGATGGCCACGCTCAACCCGCCCGGAATGGCGTCGAGCTGCCAGGCCTGGCCGTCCCAGCGCAGGCTCTGCGCCGGCACGCGCCACAGCGACACGGCCAACGCCAGCATCGTCAGCGCCACCGCGGTGACGAGCATCATCCATCCGGCGGAGACCGGCGACTCCCGGCCGAGCAGCCAGCCTGCCAGCGCCGCGACACCGGTCAGTGCGAGCGAGCACACCGCCATCCGCCACGCACCGAAGCGCTGCAGCGAGACCTGACAAGCCGGGGATGCGCGCATGGGCGCGGTGCTGACGGCTCGGCGCGATCAAACGCGCTTGAAGACCAAGGTGCCGTTGGTGCCGCCGAAGCCGAAGTTGTTCTTCACGGCATGCTCGATCTTCATCTCGCGCGCGGTGTTGGCGCAGTAGTCCAGGTCGCACTCGGGATCCTGGTTGAAGATGTTGATCGTCGGCGGCGAGATCTGGTGGTGCACGGCCAGCACCGAGAACACCGACTCGATGCCGCCGGCGCCACCGAGCAGGTGGCCGGTCATCGACTTGGTCGAGTTGACGACCAACCGCTTCGCGTGGTCGCCGAAGGCGAGCTTGATCGCGTTGGTTTCGTTCAGGTCGCCCAGCGGCGTCGAGGTGCCGTGCGCGTTCAGGTACTGCACCTGGTCGGCGTTGATGCCGGCATTGCGCAGCGCGGCCTTCATCGAGCGCTTCGGGCCGTCGACGTTCGGCGCGGTCATGTGGAACGCATCCGCACCCATGCCGAAGCCGAGCAGCTCGGCGTAGATCTTCGCGCCGCGCTTCTTGGCGTGCTCGTACTCTTCGAGCACGACGACGCCGGCGCCTTCGCCGAGCACGAAGCCGTCGCGGTCCTTGTCCCATGGGCGCGACGCGGTCTGCGGATCGTCGTTGCGGGTGGACAGCGCGCGCGCCGCGGCGAAACCACCCACGCCCAGCGGCGAGACCGTCGCCTCCGAACCGCCCGCGATCATCACGTCGGCGTCGCCGTATTCGATCAGCCGGCCGGCCTCGCCGATGCTGTGCAAGCCGGTCGTGCAGGCCGTGACGATCGCCAGGTTCGGGCCTTTGAAACCGTAGGTGATCGACACATGGCCCGAGATCATGTTGATGATCGAGGCCGGCACGAAGAACGGCGTGATGCGGCGCGGGCCACGGGCCTCGAGTTCGGCGTGCGTGTTTTCGATCAGCGGCAGGCCGCCGATGCCCGAACCCACCAGCACGCCGATGCGCTCGGCCTCTTCTTCACTCAGTTCGTCGTTCGTCGCCAGGCCGGCATCGCGCACCGCCTGGATCGACGCCGCCAATCCGTAGTGGATGAAGGTGTCCATGTGGCGCGCGTCCTTGGCCGGGAAATATTCCTCGACCTGGAAGCCCTTCACCTCGCCGGCAAACCTGCACGCGAAGTTCGACGCATCGAACTTGGTGATGTCGGCGATGCCGGAGCGCCCGGCCAACAGATTAGCCCAGCCCTCTTCAACCGTGTTGCCTACCGGGCTGATCAGTCCCAGGCCGGTGACGACGACGCGACGACGGCTCATCTCAAGACAGGCTTACGCCGCCTTCTGATGCTTCACGGCGTAGTCGATCGCCAACTGCACCGTCGTGATCTTCTCGGCCTCTTCATCGGGGATCTCGATGCCGAACTCGTCTTCGAGCGCCATCACCAGTTCGACCGTGTCGAGGGAATCGGCACCGAGGTCGGCGACGAAGGCCTTGTTGTTGATCACATCGGCTTCAGGGACGCCGAGTTGCTCAGCAATGATTTTCTTGACACGTGCTTCGATATCGCTCATGACTCCTCCGGGAGTGTTTACGGAAACAGCCCGAGATTCTACGGCTGGAACAGCCCGTCGCCGGTCGGGACGATCCGGCAATCAAAACAGGCACTGGGCTCAGTTCATGAACATGCCGCCATTGACGTGCAACTCGGTGCCGGTGATGTAGCCGGCCTGCGGCGAGGCCAGGAACGCCACCGCGTGCGCGATGTCGCTCGCGTGGCCGAGCCGGCCGAGCGGGATCTGCGCCATCAGCGCGCTGGTCTGCGCTTCGGTCAGCGACTTGGTCATGTCGGTCTCGATGAAACCGGGCGCGACGCAGTTGACGGTCACGCCACGGCTGCCCAGCTCGCGTGCGAGCGAACGCGTCATGCCGGCCACGCCGGCCTTGGCCGCGGCGTAGTTGGCCTGGCCGGCGTTGCCGCTGGAGCCCACCACCGAAGTGATGTTCACGATGCGCCCGTAGCGCTGCTTCATCATCGGCCGCGTCGCGGCGCGGCTGGCGCGGAAGACGGCCTTCAGGTTGGTGTCGATCACCGCATCCCAATCGTCGTCCTTCATGCGCATCGACAGCATGTCGCGCGTGATGCCGGCGTTGTTGACGAGCACATGCAGCGCGCCGTGCTCCTTGACGATGGCGTCGATGGCGGCGTCGAGCGCCGGCCCGTCGTTGACGTTCAGGCACAGGCCGCGACAGCCTGCATGCCCAGCGAGCGCTTCGCCGATGGCGGCAGCTCCGGCATCGGTCGTCGCCGTGCCGATCACCTTCATGCCCTGCATCGCCAGCGTGTGCGCGATCGCGCGGCCGATGCCGCGCGACGCGCCAGTGACGAGCGCGACCTGACCTGCCATCTTCACTTCGCTCATGCCAGCATCCCCTTCACGTCGGCCAGCGAGGCCGGGTCGAGCAGCGCAGCGGCGGTCGCTTCGGCGTCGATGCGCTTGACCATGCCGGCGAGCACCTTGCCCGGGCCGCATTCGATGAGGTGCGTGACGCCGCCCGCACGGATCGCCTGCACCGTCTCGACCCAGCGCACCGCGCCGAAGGCCTGGCGATAGAGCGCGTCGCGGATCGCCGCGGCATCGGTCTGGATCGCGACATCGATGTTGTTGATCACCGGAATCTGCGGCGCACTGAACGTGGTCGCGCCGAGCCGCTCGCGCAGCCGATCGGCGGCCGGCTTCATCAGGCTCGAATGGAACGGCGCCGAGACCGGCAGCAGCAGCGCGCGCTTGGCACCCTTGCCCTTCAGCGCCTCGCAGGCCTTCTCGACGCCGGCCTTGCTGCCGGCGATCACGGTCTGCTTCGGATCGTTGAAGTTGACCGCCTCGACGGCTTCGCCGGTCTCCGCAGCCACCTCGAGGCAGCCGTCGCGCACCGCCTGCGCCTCCATGCCGAGGATCGCCGCCATCGCACCGACGCCGACCGGCACCGCGTCCTGCATCGCCTGGGCGCGAAACCGCACCAGCGGCAGCGCATCGGCCAGCGTCAGCACGCCGGACGCCACCAGCGCCGAATACTCGCCCAGCGAATGCCCCGCCACCACGCTCGGCGCCGGCTGCCCGTCGGCCAGCCACGCGCGGTAGCAGGCGATGGCTGCGGTGAGCATCACCGGTTGGGTGTTGGTCGTGAGATCGAGCTGCTCTTTCGGGCCTTCGCGGATCAGCCGGGCAATGTCTTCGCCGAGCGCCTCCGAGGCTTCGGCCAGCGTCTGCTTCACCGCCGCGTTGTCGCCCCAGGCGTCGAGCATGCCGACCGTTTGCGAACCCTGGCCCGGGAATACGAATGCGAATGTGGTCATGGATATGCCTTTGACGGCAGAGGAAGCTCAGAGATCGAGCAGCACCGCGCCCCAGGTGAAGCCGCCGCCCACGCCTTCGAGCAGCACGGTGTCGCCGCGTTTGATCTTGCCGTTGCGCACCGATTCGTCGAGCGCGAGCGGGATCGACGCCGCCGACGTGTTGCCGTGCTGATCGACCGTGACGATGAGTTTGTCGAGCGGCAGCTTGAGCCGCTTCGCCGTGCTTTGCAAGATGCGGATGTTGGCCTGGTGCGGGATCAGCCAGTCGATGTCGGCATCGACGCGGCCGGCCTTCTCGAGCACCGACTTGGCCACGTCGTACAGCACGCCGACCGCGATCTTGAACACTGCCGGCCCGTCCATCTTGAGCAGCGGATCACCCAGCACCTGACCGCCCGAGACATGGCCCGGCACGCACAGGATGCCGACATGGCGGCCATCGGCATGCAGTTCGCTCGCGACGATGCCCGGCGTGTCGCTGGCTTCGAGCACGACCGCGCCGGCGCCGTCGCCGAACAGCACGCAGGTGCCGCGGTCCTTGAAATCGAGGATGCGCGAGAACACTTCGGAGCCGATCACCAGCGCCTTGGTCGCCGCGCCGGTGCGGATCATCGAATCGGCGATGGTCAGCGCGTAGACGAAGCCAGAGCACACGGCCTGCACATCGAACGCAGCGCAGCCGGCGACGCCGAGCTTCTGCTGCACCAGGCACGCGGCCGACGGGAACACCATGTCGGGTGTCGAGGTGGCGACGATGATGAGATCGATCGCGGCGGCATCGACATCCGCCGCTTCGAGCGCGCGCCGCGCCGCGTGCACGGCCAGGTCGCTGCAGGTCACATCGGCTTCAGCGAAATGGCGCGCCCGGATGCCGGTGCGCTCGACGATCCACTGGTCGGAGGTTTCGATGCCGTCCTGCGCCAGTTGCGCGGCCAGCATGTCGTTCGTCAGCCGCTTCGGGGGCAGGTAACTGCCGGTGCCGGTGATGCGCGAATAGCGGGGCGGAGAAGGAGTCATGCGATGCGTCTGGCGTCGGGCTCGTTGGAGTCGCCCGGCGAGGCGGGCACCGCGGCCAGGGTCTCGAGAATCCGGTCGTGGACGCGCTCGAGCAAGCCATGGCTGGCGGCATCATAAGCCCGATTCAGCGCCTGCTCGAAGGCGTAGGCGTCGGACGATCCGTGCGCCTTGAACACCAGCCCACGCAGGCCCAGCAGCGCGCCGCCGCTGTAGCGGCGGTGGTCGAGCCGGGCGCGGAAATGCTTCAGCACCGGCATCGCCATCAGCGCGGCAAGCTTGGTCAGCGGGCTGCGGCTGAACTCTTCCTTCATCACGCTGACGAACATCGCCGCAGCGCCTTCGGCCGTCTTGAGCGCAACATTGCCAACGAAGCCGTCGCAGACGACGATGTCGCTCGTGCCCTTGAAGATGTCATTGCCCTCGACGTTGCCGTAGAAGTTCAGGTGGCCGGCATCCGAGGCGCGGCGCAGCAACTCGCCGGCCTGCTTGATCACCTCGCTGCCCTTGATCTCTTCTTCGCCGATGTTGAGCAGGCCGACGGAAGGGTTCTCCTTGCCATCGACGGCGGCGACCAACGCGCTGCCCATCACGGCGAACTGCAGCAGGTGATCGGCGGTGCAATCGACGTTCGCGCCGAGATCGAGCACGGTGGTGTAGCGGCCGAGCTGGTTCGGCATCACCGCGGCGATGGCCGGGCGGTCGATGCCTTCGAGCGTCTTGAGCACATAGCGCGAGACCGCCATCAGCGCGCCGGTGTTGCCCGCCGAGACGCAGGCCTGGGCCTTTGAGCGGCCTTCGGCGTCGGGCTTGACCTGGTTGAGCGCGACGCGCAGTGACGAATCGCGCTTGCGGCGCAGCGCCACCTCGATCGGGTCGTGCATCTCGACGACTTCGCTGGCGTGAACGACCTGGCAGCGGGGCCAGCTTGCGGCCTCGGCCAGCGCTTCGGCGCGGCCGACGAGGATCACCTCGGCGAGCGGGTGCGCGGCCAGAAAGGCACGGCAGGCCGGCAGTGTGACCGCCGGGCCGTGGTCGCCGCCCATGCAATCGACGGCGAGACGAAACACGCCGTTCTTCATGTGCAGACGGCGCGTGCGCCTTTGCGCCTTAAGCGTCAGCCTTGGTCTTGAGCACCTTGCGGCCACGGTAGAAGCCGGTCGGGCTGATGTGGTGGCGCAGGTGGTTTTCGCCGGTGGTCGGCTCGATCGCGGTGCCCGGGGTGTTCAGGGCATAGTGCGCGCGGTGCATGCCACGCTTGGAAGGGGACTTCTTGTTCTGTTGAACGGCCATGGGGTTCTCCTTAGCTTTTCCAAACGAGCTGGGCGCCGGAAACTCCACGCCTGCGGGAAAGCCCAAGATTTTAGCATGGCCGGGTTGGCCCTCGGTGTCAGCTCAAATCGGTGCGCTTCAACGCCGCCAGCGCAGCGAACGGGTTGGGCGGCTCGTCGGCCACCTCGTCATCGGCCGGCGCCACCAGCGGCTCGGGGCAGACCTCGTGGCGCGGCACGATCGGCATCGCCAGCAGCAGCTCGTCCTCGATCAGCTCGCGCAGATCGAGCGCGCGGGTGACGGCCAGCACGTCGTCCTCGCTGTCGGCATCGAGCTGGGCCGCGGCATCTTCGCCGTGCACGAACAGGAACCGGCGTGACATCTGCAGCGGCACGTTGACCGGCTTCAGGCAGCGCTGACATTCGAGTGACACCTGCGTGGCCGCATCCAGGTGCAGCCAGGGTTGCGCCTCGCCGCCACGGAGATGGCGCTGCTCGCCACGCGCGCTCCAGCGCACCTCGTCAGAATCGGTCACGGGCACGCCGGGCACAGCGGAGTCGGCGATGCGATCGAACGTGGCCAGCGGCCAGCGGCCTTCCAACGCGCCTCCCTCCTTCGCGAACGCGACCACGTCAAGCCGGAAGGGATCGAATTCGCGCGCTGCCATCTGGTCAGTGTAAATCGCGATGGGACAATCCATCGATGAGCACGAGACCGACATTGATCCTGGCTTCGACCTCGCGCTACCGGCGTGACTTGCTGGAGCGGCTGCGGCTGCCGTTCGAGGTGCACGCGCCCGATGTCGACGAAACGCCGCACACCGGCGAGGCCCCGGCGGCTCTGGCCCAGCGCCTGGCGCTGGCCAAGGCGCACGCCGTGGCGGCGGCGCACCCGGAGGCCGTGGTGATCGGCTCGGACCAGGTCGCCGATCTCGACGGCGTCCCGGTCGGCAAGCCCGGCACGCACGCGCGCGCCGTCGAGCAACTGCGCGCGATGCGCGGGCGCAGCGTCGTGTTCCAGACCGCCGTAGCCGTCATGCGTGCAGCCACCGGCCACGTGGGCACGGCGCTGGTGCCGGTCATGGTGCGGTTCCGCCACCTGAGCGATGACGAGATCGAGCACTACCTCCGCACGGAGCAGCCTTACGACTGCGCCGGCAGCGCCAAGTGCGAAACGCTGGGCATCGCGCTGCTCGACGCCATCGAGTCCGACGACCCCACCGCGCTCGTCGGCCTGCCGCTGATCCGCACCTGCGCGCTGCTGCGCGCGGCCGGCATCGATCCACTGATGCCACCGCGATGAACCCGCCGCGCGGCTCACTCATCCTCGTGCCCAACACGCTGGATTTCGGCATCGCCGCCGACCCGCCGGACGTGCGGGACGTGCTGCCGCTGTCGGTGATCCGCACCGCGGCGCGGCTGACGCACTGGGTGGCGGAGAACGCGAAGACGACGCGTGCGTTCCTGAAACGCATCGACGCGGTCGTGCCGCTCGCGCAGCCGGTGCAGACGCTCGCCATCGTCGAGCTGCCGCGCCCGCAAAAAGGCGCGCGCGACGCGCCGGCGGCGGATCTGAGCAACCTGCTCGAGCCGGCCCTCCAAGGGAACGACATCGGCCTGATCTCCGAGGCCGGCCTGCCCGCGGTGGCCGACCCCGGCGCGGCGCTGGTACGAGCGGCGCACGCGGCCGGCATCAACGTGATCGCCCTGCCCGGCCCGAGCTCGCTGCTGCTGGCGCTGGCGGCGAGCGGCCTGAACGGCCAGAGCTTCGCGTTCGTCGGCTACCTGCCGGTGGATGCGGCCGAGCGCGGCGCGCGCGTGCGCGAGTTGGAGGCGCTGTCGCGCCGCGCGAACCAGACCCAGCTGATGATCGAAACGCCATACCGCAACGAGGCGTTGCTGGGCGCACTGCTCGCGCACCTGCAGCCGACCACGCGCGTGTCGGTGAGTTGCGGGCTGACGATGGCCCATGCGTTCACCCGCACCGACAGCATCCAGGGCTGGAAGGCGCGACCGACCGCGCTGCCCACCGACGTGCCGGCAGTGTTCTCGCTGCTCGCTTCCTGATCAGGACTCGGCGGTCTCCGGCAGCTTGGCGCCGAACAGCGCGGCCACGCGCTTCTTCGGCTTGATGTTGGGCGACAGGCCGCGCGGCGCGGCCGGCGCCTTGCTCTCCCACGCCGGCTCGCCGCTGGCCGCGCTGGCTTCGTAAGGCTGGTCGAAGAACGGGTCACTCGGCGCACGCGGCGCTGCATACGCGGTGCTGCGCGGCGGCGAGTACGACGGCGAAGAGGGCCGTTCGCTGCGCGGCTCCTCGTCGTGACGCGCCCGATCGCGGTATTGGCGCGGCGGCGGCGCATCGTCGAGCTCCAGCGGCTCGAGTTCGATCTTCTTCTTGATCAGCTTCTCGATGTCGGCGATCAGCCGGGTGTCGCTTGAGGACACCAGCGTCACCGCCAGGCCCGAGGCGCCCGCGCGCCCGGTGCGGCCGATGCGGTGGACGTAATCCTCGGCGTTGAACGGCACGTCGAAGTTGAAGACCGCCGGCAGGTCGACGATGTCGAGCCCGCGGGCGGCGACGTCGGTCGCAACCAGCACATCGACCTCGCCGCGCTTGAAGGCTTCGAGCGCCTTCAAGCGCTCGTCCTGCGACTTGTCACCGTGCAGCGCGTTGGTGCGCAGGCCGTCGCGCTCGAACGAGCGTGCCAGCCGCGCGCAGCCGAGCTTGGAGTTGACGAACACCAGCGCCTGCGTGAGCGCGCGGTCCTTGATCAGCTTCATCACCGCGGCACGCTTGTCATCGGTGGCGACGCTGTAGAAGCGCTGCTCGACGTTGGTCGCGGTGGCGTTCGGCCGAGCCACCTCGACCATGATCGGGTCTTGCAGATAGCTCTCGGCCAGGCGCTTGATCTCGGGCGAGAACGTGGCCGAGAACAGCAGCGTCTGGCGCGCCTTCGGCAGGTAGCTCAGGATGCGCTGCAGATCGGGCAGGAAGCCGATGTCGAGCATGCGGTCGGCCTCGTCGAGGACGACGTATTCGACCTGGTTCAGCACGCAGTTCTTGGCCTCGATGTGATCGAGCAACCGGCCCGGCGTGGCCACCAGCACCTCGACGCCGCCCTTCAGCTCCAGCGTCTGCGGCTTCATGTCGATGCCGCCGTAGACGACCGCCACGCGCAGCTTGGTCTGCGCGGCGTAGCCCTTGATGTTGGCGGCGACCTGGTCGGCCAGTTCGCGCGTCGGCGCGATCACCAGCGCGCGCACCGGGTGGCGCGCCGGCGACATGCTGGCGTTCTCGTGGCGCAGCATCTTGTGCAGCAGCGGCAGCGAGAACGCCGCGGTCTTGCCGGTGCCGGTCTGGGCTGCGCCCATCACGTCGCGGCCGGCCAGCACGATCGGGATCGCCTTGGCCTGGATCGGCGTCATCACCGTGTAGCCCTGCGCGGCCACCGCGCGCTGCAAGCTCTCGGAGAGGCCGACGCTGTTGAATTCGAGGGAGACGGGGGGCGCCGCTTCGATGGCGGTAGCCATCGCCATGTCGGCTTGCGCAAGGGGCTCAGCGCGCACTGCGCTGTTTTCTATCATGTTTTCGGTCATCCTTGGATTATCGCCCTTCCGGCCGGCTCGTGCCGCGGGCCTCGCCGGCCTCCATAGAATGCGCGCATGAACGTGACCACCACCGCCATCGAAGGCGTGCTCATTCTCGAACCCAAGGTGTTCGGCGACGCGCGCGGGTTTTTCATGGAGAGCTTCAACCAGAAGGCCTTCAACGACGCCGTCGGGCAGGACGTCTTGTTCGTGCAGGACAACCATTCGCGTTCCAGCAAGGGCGTGCTGCGCGGCCTGCACTACCAACTGCCGCCGCATGCGCAGGGCAAGCTGGTGCGCGTCACGCAGGGGAGCGTGTTCGACGTGGCCGTGGATATTCGGCGCGGCAGTGCCACGTTCGGGAAGTGGGTCGGCGTCGAGTTGAGCGGCGAGAAGCACCGTCAGCTGTGGTTGCCGCCGGGAATGGCGCATGGATTTCTGGTGACGAGCGACAGTGCTGATTTTCTATACAAGACGACGGATTACTACGCGCCGCAGGCCGAAGGGTGTGTGCTGTGGTCAGACCCGGCGTTGTCTATCGCTTGGCCCGATGTGGGCGTGGCGCCGAAGTTGGCGGCCAAGGACGCCGCGGCGCCAGCGCTCGCGCAGGCACGCGTCTTCGTGTGAACGCGGCCTGAGCGGGCCGCCACGTCGGGTCGCATCCGGCACGGGAAGGCGAGCAAGGCGGGCACTGTATCATCGCGCGTTCAACATTTGAACAAGCCCCGTGTCGTCCGACGATCTCCAGTACGAACTGCTGCGCCAGCTCACTCTTGACCCCGCCGCCAGCCAGCGCAGCCTGGCTGCGCGCCACGGCGTCAGCGTGGGCAAGATGAACTACTGTCTGCGCGCGCTGGTGCACAAGGGCCTGGTCAAGGCCAACAATTTCAGGCGCAGCGACAACAAGCTCGCCTATGCGTACGTGTTGACGCCGGCCGGCATCGAGGAGAAGGCCGCACTCGCCCGCGCCTTCCTGAAACGCAAGGTCGGCGAGTTCGAGCAGATCCAGCGCGAGATCGACGAACTGCGGATCGAGACGAACCAGGCCACCGAGGCAACCCCGCCCCTTCCTGCCGCTGCGTCCAGCGAACCCGCGCCGAAATGACCCGCGACGCATCCCCAAGAGACTCCACCATGCACGTTCGCCGCCCCGCCATCACCGACCGCAAGGTCCGCTTCGCGATCATCGGCTGCGGCCGCATCGCGCAGAACCACTTCGAATCGATCCGCAAGCACGCGAGCCGCGCCGAGCTCGTGGCCGTTTGCGACAACGACCCCGCGACGCTGGCGCGCGCCACCGACAAGACCGGCGCGCGCGGCTTCGCCTCGCTGACCGAACTGCTGGCGGGCGCGCAGGCCGACTGCATCGTGCTGACGACGCCGAGCGGCCTGCACCCGCGCCAGGCCACCGAAGCCGCGCGCGCCGGCGTCGACGTGATGACCGAGAAACCCATGGCCACGCGCTGGACCGACGGCCTGGCAATGGTGCGCGCCTGCGACGAAGCCGGTGTGCGCCTGTTCGTCGTCAAGCAGAACCGGCGCAATCCGACGCTGCAACTGCTCAAGCGCGCGGTCGAGCAGGGCCGCTTCGGCCGCATCTACATGGTCAACGTGAACGTCTTCTGGACCCGACCGCAGGAGTACTACGACAGCGCCGCATGGCGCGGCACCTGGGAGTTCGACGGCGGCGCGTTCATGAACCAGGCCAGCCACTACGTCGACCTGCTGGACTGGATCGCCGGCCCGATCGAAAGCGTGATGGCCTACACCGGCACGCTGGCGCGCAATATCGAGGTCGAAGACACGGGCGTGGCCGCGCTCAAGTGGCGCAACGGCGCGATGGGCTCGATCAACGTGACGATGCTCACCTACCCCAAGAACCTCGAAGGCTCGATCACGATCCTCGGCGAGAAGGGCTCGGCCTGCATCGGCGGCGTGGCCGTCAACGAGATCAAGAACTGGCAGTTCGATGCCGCCGACCCGATGGACGAGCAGATCGCGGCGGCGAGCTACGAGACCACCTCGGTCTACGGCCACGGCCACCCGATGTACTACGACAACGTCATCAACACGCTGCGCGGCGAGGCCCAGCCCGAGACCGACGGCCGCGAGGGCCTGAAGTCGCTCGAGCTGCTGATCGCGCTGTACATGTCGGCGCGCGACGGCAAGCGCGTCAACCTGCCGCTCGCGTACTGAACCGCGCCCTGCCATGGCGACCACCGTCCACGCCTCGGCCATCGTCGACGACGGCGCCGTGCTCGGCGCCGATTGCCGCGTCTGGCACTTCGTGCACATCAGCGCCGGTGCGCGCATCGGTGCGCGCTGCTCGTTCGGGCAGAACGTCTACGTGGGCAACGACGTGCGCATCGGCGACAACGTCAAGATCCAGAACAACGTCTCGGTCTACGACGCCGTGACGCTCGAAGACGATGTGTTCTGCGGCCCGAGCATGGTGTTCACCAACGTCTACAACCCGCGCTCGGCGGTGACCCGCAAGGACGAATACCGCCGCACGCTCGTGAAGCGCGGCGCCACGCTCGGCGCGAACTGCACGATCGTCTGTGGCACCACGATCGGCCGCTACGCTTTCGTCGGCGCGGGCGCGGTGGTGAACCGCGACGTGCCCGACTTCGCATTGATGCTCGGCGTGCCGGCACGCCAGGCCGGCTGGATGAGCCGCCACGGCGAACGGCTCGACCTGCCGCTCACCGGCGACGGCGAGGCGCGTTGCCCGCACACGAACGACCGCTACACGCTCAATGCCGGCAGCGTCTCGCTGGCCGGTGCCTGAGCGCCCTCTCCCCACGCGCAGGAGCGCCCGACATGAATGCCCCCGAAACACTGAAGCCGCTCGATTTCATCGACCTCAAGTCGCAGTACGCCGCCCTGCGCGAGTCCATCAACGCGCGCATCCAGCGCGTGCTCGACCACGGCCAGTACATCATGGGCCCCGAGGTCAAGGAGCTCGAAGACAAGCTCGCCGCCTACACCGGCGCGAAGCACTGCGTCACGGTGGCCAGCGGCACCGAAGCGCTGCTGATCTCGTTGATGGCGCTCGGCCTGAAGACCGGCGACGAGGTCGTGACCACGCCGTTCACCTTCGCGGCCACCGCCGAGATGATCGTGCTGGCGGGCGGCACACCGGTGTTCGTCGACATCGAGCCCGACACCTGCAACATCGACGCCTCGAAGATCGAAGCCGCAATCACGCCGCGCACCCGCGCCATCATGCCGGTGAGCCTGTACGGCCAGGTCGCCGACATGGACGAGATCAACGTGATCGCCGCGCGCCACGGCAACATCCCGGTGATCGAGGATGCGGCGCAGAGCTTCGGCGCCACGTACAAGGGCAGGAAGAGCTGCAACCTCAGCACCTTCGGCTGCACCAGCTTCTTCCCGAGCAAGCCGCTCGGCTGCTACGGCGACGGCGGCGCGATCTTCACGAATGACGACGCCCTCGCCCAAGCCTGCCGCGAGATCCGCGTGCACGGCCAGAGCAAGCGCTACCACCACACGCGCGTGGGTGTGGGCGGGCGCATGGACACGCTGCAATGCGCGGTCGTGCTCGGCAAGCTCGAGCGCTTCGAGTGGGAAGTCGAACAACGCCTCGCGCTCGGCGATCGTTACGCCAGGCTGCTCGCCGATGTGCCTGGCGTGCGGCGCCTCGCGGTTCGCAGCGATCGCGACTGCGTCTGGGCGCAGTACACGGTGTTCGTGGAAAACCGGGCCGATGTTCAGCAGCGGCTCCAGTCCGTGGGTATCCCCACCGCCGTGCACTACCCGAGGCCGCTGCACCTGCAGCCGGCCTACGCAATGCATGCCGGCAGCGTGGCGCTGCCACACAGTGAACGCGCCGGCGAACTCGTGATGAGCCTGCCGATGAGCGCTGACCTCACGCCTGAACAGCAAGAACGCGTTGCGGCTGCGGTGCGGCAAGTGCTGCCGGCTGCGGCAGGTCATTGAGCCGCAGCGCGACCACGCTGAGCAGGCATGCCCCCATGGCTTTCGTCGATGCGCCGGCGCCCGCGATGACTCTGCGTGATCGCTGGGCCGTGCTCGCGCGCAATCGCCTCGTGCGTTCGGTCGGCGTGCTCGTCGGCGGTACGGCGTTCGCGCATGCCATCACCGCAGCCACCTTGCCGATCGTCACGCGCCTGTACACGCCGGCCGACTTCAGCGTGCTCGCCGTCTTCGCGAGCCTGCTGTCGATCGTGTCGGTTGCGGCGTGTCTGCGCTTCGATGTCGCGATCCCGATCCCCGAGCACGACGCTGAAGCGGTCAACCTGCTGGCACTCGCGCTGGGCTGCACCGCGATCGTCGCGCTCGTGCTTGCGCTCGCGCTGCAGGTCGCGCCGACGGGTGCGATCGCGTTGTTCAAGCAGCCCGGTCTGGCACGGTGGCTGTGGCTGCTGCCCTTCGGCGTGGTGCTCACCGGCGGGTATAGCGCGCTGCAGATGTGGTTCGTGCGCAAGAAGGAGTTCGGCTCGATCGCGCGCAGCCGCGTGACGCAATCCGCCGCAGCATCGGCCACACAGGTCGGTATGGGTTGGCTGCACTGGGCACCGGTCGGCCTGATCCTGGGCCAGATGCTCAACACCGGGGCAGGCTGCGTCGCGCTCGGCTACCGCTTCGTTAGGCGCGAGCGCGACACGCTGCGCTCGGTCAGCGCGACGCGTATGCGCAGTGTGTTCGCGGCCTACGACCGCTTCCCGAAGTACTCCACCTTCGAGGCGCTCAGCAACGGCGCGTCGATCCAGTTGCCGATCATCTTGATCGCGGCGCTCGCGATCGGCCCCGAAGCCGGCTACCTGGTGCTTGCGATGTCGGCGATGCAGGCGCCGATGGGATTGATCGGTACCGCCGTGTCGCAGGTGTATCTGTCGCGCGCGCCCGAAGAGCACCGCGCCGGCCGGCTCGACAGCTTCACCGCGGACGTGTTCGGCGCACTCGTCAAGAGCGGCGTGGGGCCATTGATCCTGGCCGGCTTCGTCGCACCCGACCTGTTCGCCTTCGTCTTCGGCGCGCCGTGGCGGCGCGCGGGCGTGCTGGTCGCGTGGATGACGCCGTGGTTCATCATGCAGTTCCTGTCGGTACCGGTGTCTATGGCGCTGCACGTCACCGGCCGGCAGCGCGCGGCGCTGGCGCTCCAGTTGTTCGGGCTGGCGCTTCGCGTCGGCGCGGTGCTGGCAGCGTCGGCGCTGGCAGCGGGGCTCATCTCGGAGGCCTATGCACTGAGCGGCTTCGTCTTCTACTTCGTCTACCTCGCGATCGTCCTGCGCGTGGTGGACGCGAAGCCGGCCGAGGTGGTAGGCGAAGTAGTGCGCGCGTTGCCCATCCTTGCCGGCTGGACGGTGGCCGGGTGGATGCTTTCGATGCTCATCGGCGCGTTGCCGATGTTCGCGCGTTGACGCACTGCGTATCGGGAACGCACGCATGTTCTTCAACAAACTGACCGACACGCGCTGGGCCGCCGGCTTGCTGATCACAGCACTGCTCGCGGTGTACGTCGCGCTGCCGGTGCTGGTCGATGCCTTCTTCCTGCCGAATCCATATTTCTTGCAACTGGCCGGGTTGTCGCTGCTGGGCTGCGCGTCGATCGCGGTGGGCTACGTGCTGCCGGTGTTCGACGGCCGGTTCAAGAACGGCGTGCCGCGAGTCGCCATCAGCGCGCAGACCTTCCATGCCGTCGTGTGGGGAACGTTTGTTGTGTTCATGATCATCACGTTCACAACCGCGCCGTCGGTGCCGATCCTGTCCGCGATCAAGGGCGCCGACGCGGCCGAGTTGAGCCTGCAGCGCGGTGATTTCCTGAAAGCCCGAACCGGCGCCGAAGCGGCGCTGATCTACGTCAGCACGTTGTTCGTCAGCGCGCTGCTGCCCTACAGCCTGGCCTTGATGTTCATCCGCAAATCGCGCCTGCGTTTCGCGCTGCTGCTGCTGTTCCTGGCGTACTCGCTGAGCTTTCTTCAGAAGGCGCTGTTCATCAACGTCGTGTTCCCGCTGCTGTACCTGGCCGCGCGCAACCGCAACGCCAACACCAAGCGGATCATGGCCATCGTGTTCGGCAGCGGCCTCTTGCTGTACCTCGTCACGGTGCTGGCATTCGGCTCGCCGGACGATGTGTCCACCGTTCCGGGCGGCGGCGTCGTCACCGGCGGCGACTTCTTCGGCGCTTCGTACCTGCCGACCAATGCGCTCGAACACTTGGTCTGGCGCAGCACCGCGGTGCCGATGTTCTCCGCCTCCGACACGCTGCTCGTGCATGCCGAACAGTTCGGCGCGCAGCCGCTGTGGGGGGCGACGAGTTCGTTCTTTGCCGGCGTGCTCGGGCTGGAGCGGGTGCCGATGGAGCGACTCGTGTCCGAACACGAATGGGGCTGGAACGACATCGCCAACTCGAACGCGGTCTACGTCACCGAGGCCTTCGTCAACTTCAGCTGGATCGGCGTGGTCGCGTTCTCGTTGTTCGTCGGCCAGTCGCTGCGCTGGTTCCGGCGCTCGCGCGACGAAGCCTTCAAGGCGCTGTGGACGATCTACTGCCTCGCGGTGTTCACCAGCGGGCTGATCGGCACGCTGCTGAGCAACGGCTACCTGCTGATCTTCGCGATGGCGCTGATGGCCAAGCTGACCGACAAACCCCGTGTGCGCCGCGTCGCCCTTGCGCCGCCATCCGACCCTCACCCCACACCCCCATGAGCGACGTCGACGTTTCCGTGGTCATCGCGGTCAAGAACGAAGCGGTCTACGTCGAGTCGGCCGTTGCGAGCGTGCTCGCCCAGAAGGGCCTGCGACACGAAGTCATCGTCGTGGACGATGGCTCGACCGACACCACGTTCGAGACGCTGACCCGTCTCGCCGCATCGGATCCCACGCTGAGACTGGTGCGCAACCCGAAAGCCGGCAAGTGCTCGGCGTTCAACCACGGCGTGAGCCTGGCGCGTGGCCGCTTCGTCTGCATCTTCGCCGGCGACGATCTGATGCCCGAGGGCAGCCTGGCGGCACGCTTCGCGATGGTGAAGGATTACCCGAACGACGTGCCGGTCGTGGGCCTGTGCAAGATCATCACGCTGTCGGACATCAAGCGCTTCGACGGCCACCTCGTGCCCAAACGCCCCGGCCAGGGCGGCCTGACCGGTGTGTCGCCGCTGATGAACCGGCTGGTGCACGAGCGCATCTTCCCGGTGCCCGAAACGCTGCCGAACGAAGACACCTGGATGGAGAACGCGGTCGTGCACTTCCCCGGCTGGACGGTCGTGCACTCCGACATCGTCGGCTGCGCCTGGCGCGTGCACCAGGGCAACAGCATCAACATGATGGCCGGCTTCGACGAGTACAACCGCAAGATCACGGTGCGCTTCAAGGCGTACGCGATGTTCCTCGAGCGCCACGGCAACGAGCTTTCAGCCGAGAGCCGCGCGCTGCTCGGCGCCAAGGCGCAATGCGAGGCGGCGCGTGTGCGCGGCGATGTGCTGGGCGTGCTGCGCAGCCCCGCCGGCCTCGTCGACCGGCTGCGCGCGCTGTCGATCACCAACGCCTTCTTCTACGGCGTGCGCCAGCGCCTCTATGGCCTGCTGTCGGGCTGGTGAACCTGTTTCCGAAACGAGAAAGACCGATGGGCAAGACTCCGTACCGAATCTGCAGCAACTGCATCATGGACACCTCCGACTCGAACATCACGTTCGACTCGCGCGGCTGGTGCGACTACTGCAACAACTACCACGACAACATCCTGCCGAACTGGCACACCGACGAGCGCGGCGCGAAGCGCATCGCCGAGCAGGTGGCGCAAATCAAGAGGGACGGCCAGGGCCGCGACCACGACTGCCTGATCGGCATCAGCGGCGGAGTCGACAGCTCCTACGTCACCTACCTTGCGAAGGCGAAGTTCGGACTGCGCCCGCTGCTGTTCCACGTCGACGCGGGCTGGAACTCGCAGCAGGCCGTCAACAACATCGAGAAGCTGGTCGACGGCCTGGGCGTGGACCTGCACACCGAGGTCGTGAACTGGGAGGAGATGAAGGATCTGCAACTCGCGTTCTTCAAGGCCCAGGTGCCGCACCTGGACACGCCGCAGGACCACGCGTTCTTCGCCGGGCTCTACAACTTCGCGGCGAAGAACAAGTTCAAGTACATCCTGACCGGCGCCAACTACTCGACCGAGTGCGTGCGCGAGCCGCTCGAGTGGCACTACCACGCCTCCGACCTGCGCCAGCTCAAGGACATCCACCACCGCTTCGGCACGCGGCCGCTGAAGAGCTTTCCGCTCACCGACATCTTCACGTACAAGCTGTACTACCGCTTCGTGAAAGGCATCCGCGTCGTCAAGCCGCTCAACGAGGTACCGTTCCACAAGGAAGAGGCGATGCAGGAGCTGGTCGACAAGTTCGGCTGGCAGAAGTACGCGCACAAGCACTACGAGTCGCGCTTCACGCGCTTCTACGAGGGCTACTGGCTGCCCACGAAGTTCGGCTACGACAAGCGCCGCGCGCACTTCTCGAGCCTGATCCTGACCGGCCAGCTCGCGCGCGCCGATGCGCTGGAGCGCATCGCCAAGCCGGCCTACAACGAAGAGAACCTGGCCGAAGACTTCGAGTACATCGCCACCAAGCTCGACCTGAGCGTGCCCGAGCTGAAGCAGATCATGGCGGGCCCGAACAAGACGTACAAGGACTACCGCAACGCGATGGGCATGATCGAGCTCGGCACCAAGGTGTTGCGTGCGGTGGGCGTGCAGCGGGCGATCATCCGATGATCGCGATCGTCGACTACGGCCTGGGGAACATCCTTGCGTTCTCCAACATGTTCAAGCGCCTGAACATCGACGCGCGCGTGGCGCGCTCGGCGGGCGAGCTGGCCGGCGCCGACAAGATCATCCTGCCCGGCGTCGGCGCGTTCGACCACGCGATGGAGTTGCTCGATGCCTCCGGCATGCGCGCCACGCTCGACGCGCTCGTGCTGCAAGACAAGGTGCCGGTGCTCGGCATCTGCGTGGGCATGCAGATCCTCGCCAAGGCGAGCGACGAAGGCCAACTGCCCGGCCTGGGCTGGATCGACGGCCGCGTGCGCGCGTTCAACTCGGTGCCCGAAGCGGCGAGCCTGGCGCTGCCGCACATGGGCTGGAACGACGTGCTTCCGCACACCGGCGAGCGCCTGTTCGCGCAGATGGAGAGCGACGCGCGCTTCTACTTCCTGCACTCGTTCTTCTTCGAATGCGCCGCAGCCGACAGCGTTGCCGCGACCGCGCGCTACGGCATCGACTTCAGCTGCGCGGTGCACTCGGGCAACGTCCACGGCGTGCAGTTCCACCCCGAGAAGAGCCACCATTGGGGCGCGCGGCTGCTCCAGAACTTCGCGGAGCTTTGACATGAAACCCCCACGCTCGCTTCGCTCGCTGCCCCCCGAGGGGGCGCCTCAGTACCTTCGGGCGGCCGGGCGGTACTGAGATGCTGCGCCCTCGCATCACCCCCTGCCTGCTCGTCCACGAAGGCGGCCTCGTCAAGACGGTCGGCTTCAAGGACCCGAAATACGTCGGCGACCCGATCAACGCCGTGAAGATCTTCAACGAGAAAGAAGCCGATGAACTGATCGTGCTCGACATCGACGCCACCGCCCACGGCGTCGAGCCCGACTTCAAGCTGATCGCACGCCTGGCCGCCGAGTGCCGCATGCCGCTGTGCTATGGCGGCGGCGTGCGCACGGTGGCGCAGGCGAAGAAGATCATCGGCCTGGGCGTCGAGAAGGTCGCGCTCAGCGCGGCGGCGCTCGAAGACCCGACGCTGATCACGCGCATCGCCGACGAGATCGGCAGCCAGAGCGTCGTCGTCGTGCTCGATGTGAAGAAGCGCCTGCTCGGCAAGGAGTACGACGTGTGGACGCACAACGGCCGCAAGAACACCAAGAAGGCGGTGCTCGACGTGGCGCTCGACGCGCAGGCGCGCGGCGTCGGCGAGATCGTCATCAACTCGATCGAGAACGACGGCCAGATGAAGGGCTACGACCTGGCGCTGGCCGCGCGCATGCGCCAGGCGCTGAAGGTGCCGATGACGGTGCTCGGCGGCGCCGGTTCGCTCGCCGACATCGGCAAGCTGATCGACGCCTGCGGCGTGGTCGGCGCGGCGGCAGGCAGCCTGTTCGTGTTCAAGGGCACCTACAAGGCGGTGCTGATCAACTACCCCAACCCGGCGCAGAAGGACGACATCGTCCGCACGGCGCTCGGCGCGCACCCGAAAGGCTGAGCCAAAGCATGTTCACCGACCGCGTCCTTCTCATCACCGGCGGCACCGGCTCGTTCGGCAACGCCGTGCTGCGCCGCTTCCTCGATTCGGCGCTGCGCGAAGTGCGCGTCTTCAGCCGCGACGAGAAGAAGCAGGACGACATGCGCAAGCGCTTCAATCATCCGAAGCTCAAGTTCTACATCGGCGACGTGCGCGACTCGCGCAGCGTGGCCTCGGCGATGCGCGGTGTGGACTTCTGCTTCCACGCCGCGGCGCTGAAACAGGTGCCGTCGTGCGAGTTCCACCCGATGGAAGCGGTGCGCACCAACGTGCTCGGCACCGAGAACGTGCTCGAAGCGGCGATCGCCGCCGGCGTTGCGCGCGTCGTCTGCCTGAGCACCGACAAGGCGGTGTACCCGATCAACGCGATGGGCATCTCCAAGGCGATGATGGAGAAGGTGATGGTCGCCGTCTCGCGCAACCTCGAAGGCACCGGCACCGTCATCTGCGGCACGCGCTACGGCAACGTCATGGCCTCGCGCGGCTCGGTGATTCCGCTGTTCGTCGAGCAGGTGCTCGCCGGCAAGCCGATCACCGTGACCGACCCTTTGATGACGCGCTTCATGATGACGCTCGACGACGCGGTGGAGCTCGTGCTCTACGCCTTCGAGCACGGCAACAACGGCGACATCTTCGTGCAGAAGGCGCCGGCCGCCACCGTGCAGGTGCTGACCCAGGCGCTGCTCGAACTGATGCGCCGCCCCGGCCACGAAGTGCGCCAGATCGGCACGCGCCACGGCGAGAAGCTCTATGAAGCGCTGCTCAGCCGCGAAGAGATGGCCGGCGCCGAAGACCTGGGCGCCTACTACCGCGTGCCGCCCGACGGGCGCGACCTGAACTACGCCAAGTTCGTCGACCAGGGCGAGCCGCGCATCTCGCTGGCCGACGAATACAACTCGCACAACACCGAACGGCTCGACGTGGCGGGCATGAAGCGCCTGCTGCTCAAGCTCGACTTCATGCAACGCATCGCGCGCGGCGAACTCACTGCCACGCCGGGGGACTGAAGCCATGCGCATCATCGTCACCGGCGCCGACGGGTTCATCGGCAAGAACCTGCGCGTGCGCCTGCGCGAACTCGGCCACACCGACGTGGTCGGCCTCACGCGCGCATCGAGCCCCGACGCGTTGGCGACGGCATTGCAAAGCGCCGACTTCGTGTTCCACCTCGCCGGCGTGAACCGGCCGCAAGACCCGGCCGAGTTCACCACCGGCAACGTCGGAGTCACACAGACCTTGTGCGATGCGCTCGCCGCGAGTGGCCGGCGCGTACCGGTGGTCTACGCCTCGTCGACCCAGGCCGCGCTCGACAACCCGTACGGCCGCAGCAAGAAGGCCGCCGAAGACGCGCTGCTCGCCTGTGCCCGCATCACCGGTTCGCCGGTGCAGCTGTTCCGCCTGACCAACGTGTTCGGCAAGTGGTGCCGCCCGAACTACAACTCGGGCGTCGCGACCTTCTGCCACAACATCGCGCGCGGCCTGCCGGTCACCGTCAACGACGCGGCGGCCAGGCTGCAACTGGTGTACATCGACGATGTCGTCGAGGCCTTCGTCCGGCTGCTCGCCGCGCCACCGGCCGAAAGCGGCTTCGTCGAGGCCGCGCCGGTCTACACGACGACGGTCGGCGAGGTCGTGCAAGCGCTGCAGGGCTTCGCCGCGAGCCGCGCGTCGCTGCTGACCGATCGCGTCGGCACCGGCTTCGTCCGCGCGCTCTACTCCACCTACGTGAGCCACCTGCCGCCCGAATCGTTCGACTACGCCGTGCCGCGCCACACCGACCCGCGCGGCGAGTTCGTCGAGATGCTGAAGACGCCCGACTGCGGCCAGTTCTCGTACTTCACCGCCGGCCCCGGCATCACGCGCGGCGAGCACTACCACCACAGCAAGACCGAGAAGTTCCTCGTGATCCGCGGCACCGCGCACTTCGGCTTTCGCCACATCGAGACCGGGCAGTTGCACGAAGTCGTCACGCGCGGCGGCGAGGCGCGCATCGTCGAAACCGTGCCGGGCTGGACGCACAACATCACCAACATCGGCGAGGACGAGATGATCGTGATGCTGTGGGCCAACGAGATCTTCGACCGCGAGCGGCCGGACACGGTGGCCATGAAGGTGAAGCCATGAACAGGTTGAAGGTGCTCACGGTCGTCGGCACGCGGCCCGAGATCATCCGCCTGTCGCGCGTGATGGCGCGGCTCGACGAGCACTGCGACCATGTGCTGGTGCACACCGGCCAGAACTACGACTACGAGCTGAACCAGGTGTTCTTCGATGACCTGGGGGTCGCCAAGCCGTCGCACTTTCTCGGCAGCGCCGGCAGCACCGCAGCCGAGACGATCGGCAACGTCATCATTGCCGTCGACCGCGTGCTCGCCACCGAGCAGCCCGATGCGATGCTGGTGCTCGGCGACACCAACAGCTGCCTCGCGGTCATCCCGGCGAAGCGCCGCAAGATCCCGATCTTCCACATGGAGGCCGGCAACCGCTGCTTCGACCAGCGCGTACCCGAGGAGACCAACCGCCGCATCGTCGACCACACCGCCGACGTCAACCTGACCTACAGCGACATCGCTCGCGAGTACCTGCTGCGCGAGGGCCTGCCGCCCGACCTGGTGATCAAGACCGGCAGCCCGATGTTCGAGGTGCTGACGCACTACGCCGCGCCGATCGAGGCGTCCGACGTGCTCACGCGCCTGGGCCTGGAGCCGCAACGCTACTTCGTCGTCAGCGCCCACCGCGAGGAGAACATCGACGCGCCGGCGACCTTCGCGAAGCTGGTCGACGTGCTCAACGCGGTCGCGCAAGACCACGACCTGCCGGTGATCGTCTCGACCCATCCGCGCACGCAAAAGCGCATCGACGCGATGGGCGTGGCCTTCCACCCGAACGTGCGGTTGCTCAAGCCGCTCGGCTTCCTCGACTACGTGAAGCTGCAGACGAGCGCACGCGCGGTGCTCTCCGACAGCGGCACGATCAACGAGGAGTCGTCGATCCTGAACTTCCCGGCGCTGAACCTGCGCGAGGCGCACGAGCGGCCCGAAGGCATGGAAGAAGCGGCCGTGATGATGGTCGGCCTCGAAGTGCAGCGCGTGCGCCAGGCGCTCGCGATCGTCGCCACGCAAGGCCGCGGCGAGACGCGCACGTTGCGGCGCGTGGCCGACTACGGCATGCCGAACGTCTCGGACAAGGTGCTGCGCATCCTGCACAGCTACACCGACTACGTGAACCGCGTGGTCTGGCGCAAGAGTCTGTAGAGCCTTCGCGTTGCGCCTGCTCATCGTCAGCCAGTATTTCTGGCCGGAGACCTTTCGCATCAACGATCTCGTGGCCGAACTGGTGCAGCGCGGCCACCAGGTCACGGTGTTGACGGGCATACCGAACTACCCCGAAGGCCGCATCGACCCCGAGTTCGCACGAGACCCGAGCCGCTTCGCGTCGTACGCCGGCGCCGAGGTCGTGCGCGTGCCGATCGTGCCCCGGGGCAAGTCGAGCGTGCAGCTGGTATTGAACTACCTGAGCTTCGTCGTCACCGGCCTGGCGCTGGGCGCATGGCGGCTGCGGGGCCGGCAGTTCGACGCGATCTTCGTGTTCCAGACTTCGCCGGTGACGGCTGCGCTGCCCGCCCTGCTGTTGCGGCGCCTGAAGCGCGCGCCGGTATTGATGTGGGTGCTCGACCTCTGGCCCGAGTCTCTCGCGGCGGTGGGCGTGGTGCGCTCGCCCACGGTGCTGGCGTGGGTCGGCAAGCTCGTGGGCTTCATCTACAGGCGCTGCGACCGGGTGCTGGTGCAGTCGCGCGCGTTCGTCGCCAATGTCCAAAAATACTCGGGCGACACAGCGCGCGTCCGCTACTTTCCGGGCTGGGCCGAGGCGATTTTCGAAGGCCCGCTGGAAGCGATCGCGGCGGCGCCCGAAGTCGCGCTTCATGCCGGCACATTCAATGTGCTGTTCGCCGGAAACATCGGCGAGGCGCAGGACTTCCCGGCCATCCTGGACGCCGCCGCCTTGCTGCGCGATGAAGCGACTCTGCGCTGGCTGATCGTCGGCGACGGTCGCGCAGCCGAGTGGGTGCGCGCCGAGATCGCGCGCCGCGGACTGGAGCGCAGCGTTGTCATGCTGGGCCGCCACCCCATTGAACGCATGCCGTCGTTCTTCCGCGGCGCGAGCGCGTTGCTGGTGTCGCTCAAGAAGGATCCGATCTTTGCGATGACGATCCCCGGCAAGGTGCAGAGCTACCTCGCGACCGGCTTGCCGATCGTCGCGATGCTCGACGGCGAAGGCGCCGCGGTGATCGAGCAGGCCGGCGCCGGCCTGGTCTGCGAGTCCGGCGCGGGCGCGGCGCTGGCCGAGCACGTGCTCACGCTGATGCGCATGCCCGCGAGCGAACGCGCCGCGATGGGCGAGCGCGGCAAGGGCTACTGCGAGCGCGAGTTCAGCCGTGCAGGGCTGATGACTGCGCTGGAGACCTGGGCCAGTGAGCTGCTGAGCTCGCCGAAGCAATGGCCGTGAGGGCTTGCTGGTGCGCGGCACCGGCGAGGTCGTGCCACCGACCGCCGCGTTTGGCGGTATTGATTTGCCGGATTGTTTCTAGCGGCTAAGTGATTCTATTTTATTGTAAGACTCCTCGATTCGCTGCTTGCTATTTACCGCGAGCTTTTTCCCTGATGCCGATATTATCTCGTTCAGGTTTTTAAGATTGGTGGTTCCAAATAAGCAGCTGGCGATGTTGTTGTTTTCGAGAAGGTAAGAAAAGGCCGCTTGTGCCGGAGACATCTCTTTGATCGATCGAAGTATTTTTCTCATGTCCGACGATGACTTCGCAAATTCTTTTGTAGTTGGCTTGATTAGCGTTCTAGCCAAGTACCAGAAGAAAGATCCACTCCTTATGGACCCGATTTTCTTGCTGATGAGATGACCTTGCGCCAGAACTGTTCCGACGACAACCCCGATTCCTGCTTCGCTGAGGCTTTGAATTATTTCAAACCGGTCGAGCTGGAGTAGATTGCAATCAATGAGAACCATGTCGAATATATTATTGTTCTCAATGATTTTCAAAAGGTCGTCACGGAAATGTGTGTTAACCCCTACATATCTGATCAACCCCCTCTTCTTCAACGAGAGAAGGCAGTCGAACAATTCCTTGTTCAACATTTCTGAGCTGAATCCGTGCAACTGGAATACGTCGATGTAGTTGCAGCAGAGGTTGTCTATGGATTTGAGGCATGATTCTTCGATGGCACGAGGGCTGAAGTCTGCATGACTCAAATCGTCGTCTTCGACTTTTGGGGCATAGCCCAAAGTACTTCCGGCCTTTGTTGATATGACTATGCTTTCTCTCTTGCTCGTCTTGAGAATTTCTTTGACCGCTCGGCCCAATCGAGGTTCGGCATTGAAGTTGGAGTAGTTGCTGCCGGTGTCGAAGAAGTTGACACCTGCTTTGAACGCCGCAAGGACGATATCGATGGCCTGTTGATCGGGAAAGTGCTTGTCACCCCAAAAGCCTGAGCATCCGAGCCCAATTTCCGACACCAGAAGATCAGTCTTTCCGAGTTTCCTGTATTGCATAGATGACCTATTGAGCCGTTTCGTATCGGGTAGATCAGTGTCTTGCCTGTCGTTAAGACGTGTCGAGCGAACCCCTGAAGTTGTCCACCCGACAAAGTTTCAACGCCGACCAGCCTCCTCAGCCAGGTACGCCGCCTCGAGCTTCAGCAACTCGCGGCTGCGCGCCTTGATGCGCCGCGCCGGTGAGCCCACGTACACCGACCACGGCTCGGTCGACTTCATCACCAGCGAGCCGGCGCCCAACGACGTGCCCTCCCCCAGCGTCACGCCCGGCAGGATCACGCAGCCGGCGCCGGCGATGCTGTGGCGGCCGATGTGCACGGCCTGGCGGCTCGTGTGCACGTACTTGGCGGGCACGGTCGGGCCGGTGAGGTGGCCGCCGCTGTAGTCGTCGCTCTGCGAGAACACGTGGCTGCCATAGGAGATGCCGGCGAAGTCTTCGACGAACACGCCGGCGGTCGAGCCCGCGAGGTTGACGAACACCGCGATGTGCACATTGCGGCCGAGCACGACGCGGCCCGAGATCACGCACATGTCGTCGATGCGGGTGTGGTCACCGATCTCGATCTGGTCGGTGTTGTGGAACACCGCCCGATCGCTGATCTGCACATTGCGGCCGAGCTTCCTGAAGCCCATCTGCGCGAGTTGCGAAGGATCGAGGTAGGGCATGGCTGACGTCTCCTGTAGGTTCGGGCTCGCCGGGCGGCGTGCGTTCGCGCAGCACCGCCACCGGCTGGCCCATGCTACGAAGGTGAATGCGCGCGAGGTACTCGCCGATGATGCCGAGCGCGAACATCTGCGCGCCCGAGAACAACGCGATGATCGACGCGAGAAAGGTGAAGCCGGCCACGCTGGTGCCCCGGATCAGGTAGCCGCCGACAACGTAGACCAGCAGCCCCATGCCGAACAGCGTGAAGAAGAAGCCGACCAGGCTCGCCACCTTCAGCGGCAGCACGCTGAAGCCGGTGGCCATGTTCATCGCGTGGCGCACCAGCGTGCGCAGCGTGTAGTTCGACTGGCCGAGCGCGCGCTCGTCGTGCCGCACCGGCACCGCGGCGAAGCGAGTGGTGGCCCACGTGAGCAGCACGTCGATCAGCACGTTCGGGTTGTTGTAGTCGGCGAAGGCGGCGCGCAGCTCGGTGCGGAAGGCGCGAAAGGCGCTTGCCCGGCGCGCGGTGTCGGCACCCATCGCACCCTGCAGCGCGATCTTGGTGACGCGCGAGGCGAGGTTGCGCGCGAAGCCGTGCTGCCCGCGCAGCGGCGTGCCGTAGACCACGTCGAAGCCTTGCGCGAGCATGGCCAGCAGCTTGGGAATCTCTTCGGGCGGGTTCTGCAAGTCGTCGTCGAGTGTCACGACGACCTCGTGGCGCGCTTCGCGGATGCCGGTGAGCAGCGCATTGTGCTGGCCGTAGTTGCGGCTGTGGCGAAAGCCGCGGATGCGCGCATCGCTGCGCGCGAGTTCGCCGATCAGCGCCCAGCTGCCATCGCCGCCGTCGTCTTCGACGAACACGATCTCGACCGGCGCCGGCCAGGCATCGGCCACCGCCAGCACGCGCCGCGTCAGCTCGCGCAGGCTCTGCTCCGACCGGTAGACCGGGATCACGATCGACAGGCTGGACGCGTTCATCGGGTCACGGGCTTCCACAACGACAGCATCACCGGCTCGGGCGGCGCGCCGTCCCAGCGGTATTGGGCCAGATGCGGCACGCGGCCAGCGAGCGCGTGCGCCGTGCCGCCGGTGCGCTCGCGCAGCAGCGTGGCCCAGGTTTTCAACGCGCGCGGATTGCCGTCGGCGCTGAGCACCCAGGCGTGCCGCAGCGTCTCGGCCGGCACGCTGCTCAGCACCAGCGCGGCCACGCGCTCGCTGCCCGCATAGCCGCCGATGAGCCACGCCACGCCCACCGGGCGACCGCCGAGCGCATAGACCAGGCCGGGCGCGTCGCCGGTGACATCGAGGATCGGCTCGCCGGCCGTGTAGCCGGCATCGCGCATCGCCGCCGCGAGCGCCTCGAGATGGCTGCGCGTCGCGGCGTCCACGCGCAGCGTGTCGCCAGCCGCACCGAGCGCCACCGGCCACTGCTGTTGCAGCAGCCCGGTACGCAGCCGGTAGGTGAACGATGGATCGTCGAGCGAGCGCAGCTGCGAGACCAGCGTCGGCACGCACAGCGCCGCGAGCGCCGCGACGAGCGCGCTGCGGTGGATCAGGCCGAGCGCCCACAGCCGCCGCAGCGGCAGCATCATCGCGACCACCGCGAACACGGCGGCCATCTGCGTGTGTGAGGGCAGCGAGCCGTTCGTGCCGATCGAATACGCGACCGGCAGTGCGAACAGCAGCACCGTGAGGCCGAGCGTGGGCAATGCCGCACGCGCCGGCAGCGTGCGCTCGCGGCACAGGCGCTCGGTGAACCACAGCAACCCGGTGCCGAACAACAGCAGTACCCACCACGACTTGCCGTAGCCCTGCAGCTGGATCGTCAGCATGATGCCGGCAACGAGGAGCACGACCAGGGCCGACAGCAGCGCACGCTGCGAGCGCCCCCAGCGCCGCACGATGAAGCCGAAGACGAGTGCTGCGCCGAGCAGCGCCGGCAGCAGCCGCGCGCCGCCGCGCAGCACCGCGCTCCAGAGCGTGCCGAACGGGATCGACGCGTAGCGGCCGTCGAGCGTGGTGGTCAGCGTGACGCCGTCGCGCAGCACTTGCAGCCAGTTCGGTTGCAGCAGTTGCATCAGCACGATGTTGAGCGCCACGCCGGCGAGCGCGGGGCCGACCACCTCGAGCAGGCGACGGCGGCGGTTGAAGGCCACGAAGAACGCGCCATGGCACAGCAGCATCGCCGCGGCACTGGTCGCCTTGCCGAACGCGCACGCGCCGAGCACGAGCCCGTAGGCGAACGCCGCGCCCCAGCGCTGCGCGCGCGAACCGCGGCCTTCGACCAGGGCCAGCAGCAGGCCGGTCGCGACGAGCATGCAGAACAGCACGAGCAGGTTGTACGACGGCGCGCGCAGCGTCGTCACGTAGCTGTAGTAGAACTGCGACGCCACCATCCCGCCGACGACGAAGGGCAAGGGCCGCGGGCCGCGGTGATCGCGGTCGCCGTCGAACGCGAGCACGCGCCACGCGAAGAAGCCGCCGGCGGCGAGCAACATCGCCATGCCGAATACGCGGACCGCGCCGACGTGCTGGCCGAGCAGACGAAACGGTGCTTCGAAATAGGCGCCGAAGAAGGTCGCGGTGGCGGTGACTTCGCGCCAGTGCAGGTAGTTCAGCAAGTAGTACGACTCGTCGGTCAGGTCGAACCCGCGCGGCGCCATCCAGACGAACAACCCGGCCTGCGCGCACAGCAGCGCAAGCACCGGCATCGCGAGCAGCACCCCCTCGCGCTGCCGCGCCGGCGCCGCCACGGCGGGCGGCGTCGCCGGACCTGTCAGCGCAGGGCTCATCGCACGATCCCGTTCAGCACGCGGGTCAGCGCCTCGATCACGCCGGCCTGCTGCGCCTCCAGGCCGACCCACAGCGGCAGGCGCACGAGGCGCGCGGCGATGTCGTCGGTCACGTCCATCGTGCCGTGCGCGCGGCCGAACTCGCGGCCGGCCGGTGAGCTGTGCAGCGGCACGTAATGAAACACGCAGTAGATGCCCTCGGCCCGCAGCCGGTCGATGAACGCGGTGCGCTGCGCCAGGCCCGGCAGCAGCAGGTAGTACATGTGCGCGTTGTGCAGGCACGTTGCCGGCACGCTCGGCCGCACCACCTTGCCGGTGCGTTCGAGCGCTTCGAGTTCGCGGTGGTAGGTGGCCCACAGCGCGAGGCGCCGGTCGGTGATGGTCTGCGCTTCTTCCATCTGCGCCCACAGAAATGCGGCGACGATCTCGCCGGGCAGGTACGACGAACCGAGATCGACCCAGGTGTACTTGTCGGTCTGGCCGCGGAAGAAGTGGCTGCGGTTCGTGCCCTTCTCGCGGATGATCTCGGCGCGGTCGATGAAGCGCGCGTCGTTGACGAGCAGCGCACCGCCTTCGCCGGAGATGATGTTCTTGGTCTCGTGGAACGACAGCGCCGCGAGGTGCCCGATGCCGCCGAGCGGGCGGTCGCGGTAGCGCGACATCACGCCCTGCGCCGCGTCTTCGATCACGAGCAGGTCGTGGCGCTGCGCGATCGCCATGATCGCGTCCATCTCGCAAGCCACGCCGGCGTAGTGAACCGCGACGATGGCCTTGGTGCGCGGCGTGATCGCCGCCTCGATCTTCGACTCGTCGAGGTTGAGCGTGTCGCGCCGCACATCGACGAACACCGGCACGCCGCCGCGCAGCACGAAGGCGTTCGCCGTCGAGACGAACGTGTACGACGGCATGATGACTTCGTCGCCCGGGCCGATGCCAGCGAGCATCGCCGCCATCTCGAGCGCGGCGGTGCAGGAGTGCGTCAGCAGCGCCTTGCGGGCACCGGTGCGCTGCTCGAGCCACTCGCTGCAGCGGCGCGTGAACATGCCGTCGCCGGCCAGGTGCCCGGCCGCGTGGGCCTGCGCGATATAGGCCAGCTCACGACCGGTCATGAACGGTTTGTTGAACGGAACGGTGATCGGTGTCTCGGTGACCATGGTCAGGGGCTCGGCGCGCGGAACACCCAGGCCTTGTTCAGAGCAAAGTTCACGCCGGCGACGACGAACACCATCGCACCTTGAACCCATCCGTGGGGCCAGCCCAGGCCATCGACGCACAGCGCGAGCACCGCCAGGTTGAGCAAGTAGCCCGCGAGACAAACGACGAGATACGGCCCCCACTCGCGCCGTGCCGCGCCACGGCTGGCAAACGACCATTGACGGTGCAGCACGAAGCCCAGCGCCAAGCCGGCAACGTACATCGCCGTCATCGCCCGTTTCGGGTCGATGCCACGGTCGACGAGGAGCAGGTACCCCACAAACAGCGTCGCGTTGACCACGACGCCCACCAGACCGAAGCGCAGCAGTTGGTTCAGCGTGGTCGCTGTGTCGACCGGTGGGCGCGTCGACATGGCAGGCGGGGTGGCGTTGGCGTTCAAGCGCGCGATTATCCCTCGTCCAGCGCGCAGGATGAGCCGGGTACGGGCACGCCGCGATGCCTCGCCTAGAATGGTGGGTTTGGCGCAGAACGCCGCCTGCTTCTCGCCCAGCCCGCCCCGCATGCATTTCAAACCTGACTCTCCCGGGATGGTCCTGACAGTCACGTTCCTCGGAGTCGCCCTCGCATGGATGTTGACTCGGCTGATGCGGCGTTACGCGCTCGCGGCGCAGTTGCTCGACCACCCCAACGATCGCAGCATGCATACGGTGCCGACGCCGCGCGGTGGCGGCGTCGCGATCGTGCTCTCGTTCGCCGCGCTCGCGCTCGGTCTGCATGAATACGGCGCCATGCCGCCCGGCCTGCTCACCGCGCTGCTCGGCAGCGGCGGGCTCGTCGCCCTGGTCGGTTTCATTGACGACCGGCGGCCACTGCAGGCGCGCTGGCGCTTTCTTGCCCACGCCGTGGCCGCAGCGTGGCTGCTGTGGTTGATGAAGGGCATCCCGCCGGTGCCGATGTTCGGCGTGGCGGTGAACCTCGGCTGGTTCGGCCTCGCGCTCGCCGCGGTCTACGTCGTGTGGATGATCAACCTCTGCAACTTCATGGACGGCATCGACGGCATTGCCAGCGTCGAGGCCATCACCGCTTCGCTCGGGGGCGCGCTTTGCTGGTGGCTGGCAAGCGGCACGCCGGACTGGCCGATACCGATCGTCTTCGCCGGATGCGTCGCCGGCTTCTTGGCCTGGAACTACCCGCCGGCGAAGATCTTCATGGGCGACGCCGGCAGCGGCTTCGTCGGCTTCGTGCTATCGCTGTTCTCGCTCTGGACCGCACAGCAGGCACCACAGGTGTTCTGGTGCTGGTTCATCCTGTTCGGTTGCTTCATGGCCGACGCGACCACGACGCTCGTTCGCCGCGTGCGGCGCGGCGAGCGCTTCTCCGTGGCACACCGCAGCCACGCGTTTCAATACGCCTCTCGCAAATTCGCGTCGCACGAGCGGGTCACGCTCGTGGTCGGCGCGATCAACCTGCTGTGGCTGCTGCCGATCGCGCTGCTCGTCGCCACCGCCCACATCGACGGACTGGCCGGAAGCATCGTCGCCTATGCGCCGCTGGTCTGGATCGCGTTCCGCTTCAAGGCCGGCGACCGCGCGTCGCAAGAGGTCTGAGAGAATCCGCGCCATGATCGCCTCCTTCCCGATGTCGCTGTCGCGCCGGCTGTCCATGTTGCCGCCCCACACCAAGGTGTGGGTCATGATCGGCGGCGACGCATTGTTCCTGCCGCTGTGCATGTTCGCCGCGGTGTCGTTCCGCCTCGGCGAGATCGGTGCGGCGTTCGAGACTGTCCCGCTGGTGCAGGTCGTGCTGGCCTGGCTCGCGCTGCCCGTGCTGGGCGCGGCCGGGCTGTACCGCGCGGTGGTGCGCTACATCGATCTGCGCGTGCTCGCGGCGGCCAGCGGCGCGCTGGCGGTGGTGGTGTTGCTCGTGTTCGCGCTCGCGATGGTCTTCCAGGTGCGCGTGCTGCCGCGCTCGGCGTTGCTGATCTTCTGGTTCGTCGCGTTCGCCTACGTTGTCACTTCGCGCTTCGTGGCGCGTGCCTTGCTGCGCCGCGGCATGAAGCATGGCGGCCGGCCGCGCCTGCGCACCGCCATCTACGGCGCGGGCGATGCCGGCGCGCAGCTTGCACAGGCGATGCAATTCAGCCCCGACTACAAGGCGGTGTGCTTCCTGGACGACCGCGAGGGCGTGCAGCACAAGAATGTCGCGGGGCTGAAGGTCTATCCGTCGTCGGCGCTGAGCGAAGCCGTGTTCCGCCACGACCTCGGCCAGATCGTGTTGGCGATTCCTTCGGCGAGCACGGCGCAGAAACGCCGCCTGATCCAGCGCGTCGAGAGCGCCGGCCTGCCGGTGCGGATCCTGCCAGGCCTGAGCGACCTGGTCGATGGCCGGGCCGGCTTGTCCGACATCCGCGAGGTCGACGTGGCCGACCTGCTCGGCCGTGACGCCGTGCCGGCCGATCCCGGGCTGTTCTCGCGCAACATCGCTGGCAAGGTCGTGCTCGTCACGGGTGCCGGCGGCTCGATCGGCAGCGAGCTGTGCCGCCAGATCATCTCGCAGAAGCCCCGACGGCTGGTGTTGCTCGACCACTCCGAGTTCGCGCTCTACACGATCGACCACGAGCTGCAGCAGCTGGCCAGGCGCATCGAAGTGCTGGCCTGCGTCGGCTCGGTGCTCGACGAAGACCTGCTGCGCACGCTGATGCAGCACCACCGTGTGCAGACGATCTACCACGCCGCGGCGTACAAACATGTGCCGATCGTCGAGGCCAACATGCGGCAGGGGCTGCTCAACAACGTGTTCGGCACGCTGAACGTGGCGCGCGCCGCGCTCGAGGCCGGTGCCGAGACGTGCATCCTGATCTCCACCGACAAGGCGGTGCGGCCGACCAACGTGATGGGCGCGTCCAAGCGCATCGCCGAGTTGGTGTTCCAGGCCGCGGCCTTGCGCGCGCCCGGCCGCACCACCTTCTCGATGGTGCGCTTCGGCAACGTCCTGGGCTCCTCCGGCTCGGTGGTGCCGCTGTTCCGGCGCCAGATCCAGGCCGGCGGCCCGATCACGATCACTCACCCCGACATCATTCGCTACTTCATGCTGATCCCCGAGGCTGCGCAACTCGTCATCCAGGCCGGCGCGATGGCGCGGGGGGGCGACGTGTTCGTGCTCGACATGGGCGAGCCGGTGCGCATCGCCGATCTGGCGCGCTCGATGGTGCGCCTCTCCGGCTTGACGGAAAGCACGGCGGCCGAACCGGGCGGCGACATCGAGATCAAGTTCGTCGGCCTGCGCCCGGGCGAGAAGCTCTACGAAGAGCTGCTGATCGGCGACGACGTGGTCGCGAGCCCGCACCCGCGCATCATGTGCGCACGCGAGCGCCACATCGAGCCGGCGCTGCTCGACAAGATGCTGCAGTCGCTGCGCCAGGCCTGCGCCAGCGACGATCCCGATTCGATGCTGCGCCAGGTCCGCAACCTTGTGCCGGAGTACCGCCCGGCGGACGAAGTGAACGCCGAGGCTTCGGCGTCGCTGGCGAATCGCTAGGGCGCCTTCAGCCCGGTGACTCCGCCAGCGAGTCCCCGTGCAGCGCCTGCCGGCTCGGCACGTTCATCACCTTGAGACCTGAATGCCGCGCCAGTTCGAGGGCGCGGTCGCGCTCTTCCTGGGCCGCGCCCGGCATCGCCACGATCACATGCGTCGCGCCGGCTAGGATGTGCGGCAGCACCAGGTCGGTGAGCACGCCCTGCACCGAGACGCCGGCCACGCGCAGGCCCTGCTTGGCCGGGTCGTCGTCGAGCAGCGCGAGCACGGTCCAGCCGTCGCGCCGATGGATCGCGCCGACGAGGCGGCGTGCGGCTTCGCCCGCTCCGAGCACCACCGCGCGCCGCGGCTCGCCCTCGACATCGCTGACGCGCGCACGCGCGTTCTCCCACACCATGCGGTACGTCATGCGGGTCAGGCACAGCGCGAGCAAGCAGAACAGCGGGTGCAGCAACAGCACGGCGCGTGCCACGCCGACGAGCTGTGCCGCGAGCACGGCGACCGCGCTCAGCAGCCCGGCGGTCAGGCAGGCCGCGCCGACGCGCTTGAAATCGTCGAAACCGAAGAAGCGCCACGGCCCGCGCGGCACGCCGGTGACCGCGAGCATCACCAGGTAGGTCAGCACGACGCCGAACGACACGTAGTCGTCGTACCAGGGGCGCCCCGGCTGCCAGCGCTCGAAACCGAGGCGGAACAGGTACGTGATGTGCCAGCAGGCGAGCACGGTGAGCGCATCCGCGATCATCGCCACCGAGCGGTTGCGCGGCCGCAGGGCCGACATGGTCTGGTCGAGCCAGACCCAGAGTTTGCTGTCGTTCATGGGGAACAGGCTCCAAGGTGTTGGCAGGGTCGGGACGAACACGGTCGTCAACGTCAGGCCGAGCACGCGCAGGTCGTTGGCGATCGAGGGCTGCTCAACGTAGCGCAACGCGTAGCGCAGCTTGGTGGGCAGGATCACGTCGATGTACTCGCGCTCCGGGTCGGCGGCGCGCGCGAGCAGTTCGCTCTCGTCGCGGTAGCGCACCGAGGCAAAGTCGGTGATGCCGGGGCGCACGCTGAGCAGGCGCTCGCGCCACTGCGGCGGGTAATGCGCCACGTAGCGCGGTACCTCGGGGCGCGGGCCGACCAGGCTCATCGTGCCGCGCAGCACGTCGATCAGCTGCGCGAGTTCATCGAGCTTGGAGCGCCGCAGCCAGCGCCCGACGCGCGTGATGCGGTCGTCGCCGGCCACCGTGATTTCGGCGGCGCCGGCCTGCTGCACCGCGGCCATCGTGCGGAACTTGAAGATTCGGAACAGGCGCCCGTGGCGGCCGACGCGCTCCTGCCGGTAGAACACCGGCCCGGCCGAGTCGAGCTTGATCGCGAGCGCGAGCACGGCAAACAGCGGCGCCAGCAGCAGCAGCCCGAACAGGGCTGCGAGCACGTCGACTGTTCGCTTGAGCATGCCGGCGGCGTGCCTCAGGCGCCGAGCGCGCGCCTTGCCGCCTCTGCCACGCGCTGCACGTCGGCGCGCGTCATGCGCGTGTACATGGGCAGGCTCACGAGCCGCTCGAATGCATGCTGGCTGTGCGGGAACTGCTCGGGCCGCAGCGCATAGCGGTCGCGCCAGTACGGCTGCAGGTGCAGCGGGATGTAGTGCACGCTGCAACCAATGCCGGCCGCGAACAGGCCTTCGATGAACGCCTCGCGCGCACCAGCTGCGTCGTCCAGCAAGCGGACGACATAGAGGTGCCACGAGTGCATGTCGCCGGCCACCGGCCCGGGCGGCGGCAGCAGCGGCAGGCCGGCCAGCGCGCCGCGGTAGGCATCGGCCAGCATCTCGCGCTGCGCCTGGAACGCCCGCGCCCGCCGCAGCTGATGAATCCCCATCGCCGCCGCAATATCCGTCAGGTTGTACTTGAACCCCGGCGCGACGATCTCGTAGTACCAGCTCGGCACCTTCGCGGTGAAACGGTCGAACGCGTCGCGGCTCATGCCGTGCAGGCGCATCACCTTGATGCGCTTCGCGAGTTCGGTGTCGCGCGTGACGACCATGCCGCCCTCGCCGGTGGTGATGGTCTTGTTGGCGTAGAAGCTGAACACGGTCACGTCGGACCGCAAGGTGCCGATCAGCGCGCCGCCGCAAGTCGTGGGCAACGCGTGCGCGGCGTCTTCGACGACCTTGAGGCCGTGCTTCTTGGCGATCGCGAGCAGCGCGGGCATGTCGGCCGCCAGGCCGGCGTAGTGCACCGGCACGATCGCCTTCGTGCGCGGCGTGATCGCGGCCTCGACGGCCGCTGGACCGATGCACAGCGTGGCCGGATCGATATCGACCAGCACCACGTCGGCGCCAAGGTAGCGCACGACCTCGGCGGTGGCGGTGAAGGTGTGCGTCGTCGTGATGACCTCGTCGCCCGGGCCGATGCCCAGCGCTTCGAGCGCGAGGTGCAGGCCGGCCGTGGCCGAGTTGACGGCCATCGAGTGCAGCGACGGGTCGCCGAGGAACGCGGTGAAGTCGTCCTCGAAGCGCTTCGCCTTCGGGCCGGTCGTGACCCAGCCGGACTTCAGCGTGTCGACGACTTCGGCGATCTCTTCGTCGCCGATCTCGGGGAGCGCGAAGGGGAGGAAGGGGAGCTTCTCGGACATGGCGATCAGGGCTTGGCGATCCACACGAGCAGATGCGTGCGCAGCGCTGGTAGCGCGTTGAACAGAGTGTAGAGGGCCGGGTGCACGCGCGTCACCGCGCGCGCGATCGGCGGCGCGAGCGTGATGCGCTGCGCCTGCACCCGGCCTTCGGGGAACAGCGCGCGCACGCGCGCCAGCGGCACGCCGCGCACGTCGGCGTTGCGCGGGTTGTTCACGGTGAAGTCGTACCAGAGCACGCCGCCGCCGGGCTTGACCCAGCGCCACATCGCGGCGGCGAGACGCTGCTGGAAGGCGTCGTCGAGCAGCGAGGAGAACACGGTCGAGACGAACACCGCGTCCTGCGAAGCGGCCGGCAACTCGAGCTGCAGCGCATCGCCGGCATGCAGCGCGAGCGCGGCGGGCAGCGCGTGGCGGGCCTGCTCGAAGCGCTCGGGCAGCAGTTCGACGCCGCTCAGGTGCTGCGGCACAAAGCCAAGCCGCAGCAACTCCAGCAGGTTGCCGCCGCTGCCGCAGCCGACTTCGAGCAGGCGCTTCCCCGACAGGTCGGCCCAGCCGAGCCGCACGAACAGCGCGAGCATCGCGCGCTGGCGCTCGTGCAGCGTCTGCCACACGTCGGGCCGCCGCGCGCTGTAGCGGTCGCCAGCCTCGCGGCGGGCGTAGCGCGCGACCACGGCATCGGTCTCTTTTCGGTCGCTCACAGCGGACTCACGGCGTCGATGAAGCGCTGCGCCAGCACGCGGTAGCTGTGGTTCGCGACGATGAACGCGCGGCCGCGCTCGCCCATCGCGGCGCGTTCGTCGGGCGATGTCGCCGCCAAGGCGCGCAGGCCTTCCGCAACGGCCGCTGCCGATTCGGGCACCACCGTCAGTCCGCAGCCCGCCTCGGCGACCGGGTCGTTACCGGCCTCGACGGAATGCAGCACCGCGCGGCCGGCCATCATGTAGTCCATCAACTTGTTCGGCGCGATGCCGAAGCGGTAGATCGGCACCCGCTGCCAGCCGATGTAGGCGATGTCGAACGCGGCCAGCAGCGCCGGGATCTGCGCCTTGGGCACCGGCGCGAGGAGCGTGACGTGATCCAGCCCCTCGTCCCGCACGCGCTTCGCGAGCCGCGCTTTCTCGTGGCCGTCGCCGACGAGCACGACCGCGATCGGTTCGTCCTGCATCAGCGCGGCGGCGTCGAGCAGCACGTCGAGCGCGTTCGGCAGGCCGTGCGAGCCGGCGTAGCCGACGATGGTGCGGCCACCGCGCTTCAAGGCCGCCAGCCAGTTCGTCAGCTCGGGCGCGAGCGGTTGCGGCGTGCCCTGCCATTCGTCGAGCGCGACGCCATTGGGCACGATGTGCAGCTTGCGCAGGTCGAGGCCGTGCGCGCGCATGTGCTCGGCCACCACCGGCAGCATCGAGACGACCACGTCGGCATCGCGGTACGCATCGTTCTCGGCCTTCTGGCACAGCATGATGAAGGGGTGCTTCGGTGACATGCCGGAGAGCTCGATCGGCGAGGCCGGCCACAGGTCGTGAACCTCGTAGACGAGCTTTGCGCTGGCCCGGCGCGCAATGCGTCGCGCGACCCAGATGTCCATCGGGTAGGTGCTGGAGGCGATCACGACATCGGGCTTGAATTCATCGACCAGCCGCGGCGAGTCACGCCACAGGCGGCTGAGGAAGGCCCAGATGTTCTTGACGCGCCCGACGCCGTTGCCGTTGTACGCCGGCGCGGGCAGCCAGCGGTAGGCGATGCCGTCGATGACCTCATCAAGCGCCTTGCCCGCGACAACCGGCTGGCGCGTGCGCACATGCGAGTACGCCGCAGCGACGATCTGCACGCGGTGCCCCGCCCGCACCCATTCGCGCGCGAGGTAGTACGGCCGGTACTCCATGCCGTCGCGCGGCGAGCCGGCGTGGTGGTTGACGAGCAGGATGTTCATCGGCGCGCCGCCTTCTCGACGGTACGCGCGATGGTGCGTGCATACGCGGCTTCCATCAGGTCGACGCAGTGCCCCCACTCGTACTCGCGCTGCACGTGCGCACGACCCCGCGCGCCGAGCCGCTGGCGCAGCGCGGCATCGAGCACGAGTATCGTCAGCGCGGCCTGCAAGGCGGCCACGTCATCGCGCGGCACGATCAGGCCGGTCTCGCCATCACGCACCACTTCGGGCAGGCCACCCGCATCGCTGACCACCACCGGAACCCCGCAGGCGCTCGCCTCGATCACGGCGACGCCGAAGCTCTCGCTGTCGAGCCGGCTCGGCGCGGCGTAGATGTCGAGGCGGTTGAGCCATGCGGGCACGTCGGCGTGCGGGACCGAACCAGCGAAGGTCGTCTGCGCCGCGATGCCGAGTTCGCCGGTGAGCGTTTCGAGCTCGGCACGCTGCGGCCCGTCGCCGACGATCAGCAGCCGGCAGGCCAGCGACAGCGCCTGCACGCGCGCATCCTGCAGCAGCGCTGCGAAGGCGCGCAACAGCAACTCCACCCCATACTTGGGCGCGAGCGATTTGACGGTGCCGAGCGTGAGCACGGCCGCGTCGCGCTGCGCCGCATCCGGCGCGAAGCGCGCGAGGTCGACGCCGAACGGCGTCACCGCGATGTCGGTGATCTCTGGCACAAGACGCTGCACCTGCCGCGCCATCGCGTGGCTGGTGCTGGCGATCACGGTCGCGCGGCGCAGGTTGCCGCGGATCAGCCGGCCCTTGAACGCGCTCTCGTACGGGAAGTCGAACACATCGCTGCCCCACACCGAGAGCAATACCGGCCGCACGCCGCACAGCGCGGCGGTCGTGCCGTAGCCGCTCGCGTAGTGGGCGTTCAACACGTCGGGCCGCCATACGCTCAGCACTTCGCGCACGCGCAGCGCGTTCGTGAAGTAGCCGAGCGCGTTGTTGCGCGGCAGCATGAAGACATTCGCCGCGGTCGGCAGCAGCTTCCGATCGCACGGATGCTGCGACAGCACGCTGACCGCATGCCCGCGCTCGATCAGGGCATGCGCCCAGCGCTGCAGGTGGATCGAGTTGGCTGGGCCGAGCAACGCGATGCGCGTCATGCTGCCCGCCTCGCGTGCCAGACGAACACCGCAGCCGCGGCCCACGCGCCCACGGCCCAGACCGCGCACACCGGCAGCAGCGCGGGCGCGGGCAGCGCAAGCCAGCCGAGGCCGAGCACGGCCCAGCGCGCCACCTCGGCGCGCACCGCGATCCACGGCAGGCCGCTGGCACTCGCCTGCACGGTGAGCACGCGCGAGGCGGCCTCGGCCGCACCGCCGGCGAGCAGCACCGCGAGCGCGCGCGTCGTGCCGGCGTAGGCGGGGCCGAGGCCGAGGTCGGACCACGTGCTGGCGGCGATCCACACCAGCGCAGCGGCGATCAGCAGCGCCGCGAACACCGCGCCGGCCACACGGCGCGAGGCCGCGGCGCCAGGCTGCTCCATCCAGCGCCGCAGCAGCAGCGGTGCGGCGTAGCTGATCGGCGTCAGCGGCACCTGCACCAGCGTCATCGCCATCGTGAACCGGCCGAGTGCGACGCTGCCGTGTCCGACCTCGACCCAGCGTTGCACCAGCAGGATCGCCGCGGTGGCGAGCGCTGCCGTCAACCAGGCAGCCAGGCCGTAGTGGCCGAGGGCGCGCCAGCCGACGCCCGTCGAGATCCGTTCATTCGGCGCCGCGCGCAACCGCCACCCCGAGATCGCCGCGGCCAGCGCGAAGGCGAGCGCGAACAGCGCGAACCACGCTTGCGCCGCGACCTCATCGCGTGCGACGAGGTACAGCACGCCGAGCAGCACCAGCACCTGCGGCAGCGCGGTGATGACGTTGAACCACACGGTGCGTACGCGCACCAGCAGCAGCGCGCGCAGTTGGCCGTGCGCGACGGCCGCCGCGACCGCAACGCTCAGCAGCGCGATCGACATCGCGTCTTCACCGGCGAGATGCCACAGCGCATAGCCGGCCGCGAGCGGCAGCGCCAGCAGCGCGCAACCGAAGGCCCAGCGCAAGGCCGTGTGCGCGCTCATCGCACCCGACTTCACATAGAAGAACAGCGCCTGCGGCAGGCCGAACATCGCGAACGCGGCGACGAATTCGACCTCGGCCTTGACGCGGCTGAAGCCGCCCTGTACTTCCGGCCCGAGCCGCGCGCCGAGCAGCAAGGTGGCCAACAGCACCGCCGCAGCGCCGGCGCCCTGCAAGCCGAACGACACCGCCAACTGACGCTTCAGGCTCACCGCACCGGCCGCCTGCGAGCCGCGGCGAACAGGTTGGACGCGAACAACCGCCGGCCGAGCGCAGGCACCGCGCCGGCCGCGGCGAACACCAGCTGCTTCGCGAGGCGCGCCGGAGCACTGCCCGAATACGCCGCGCCGAGCCGCTCGCGGCGCAGCGCGCGGCGCGCCGCATCGGTCGGCGTCTCGTGGACCCAGACCTGCGCATGCGCAATCACGTCGAGGCCGGCGCGGTCGAACAGCGCGAGGCCATCGGCCAGCGCATAGCGGCGCAGGTGGCCCGACACGTCTTGCGGCCCGTAGGCGCGGCGGTCGTTGAGCCAGTTGTCTTCGAGCGGCAGGTTCACGAGCACGATCTCGCCGAGCTGCGCCGCGTCGCGCAGGAACTCGGCGTCGTCGGGCACGTGCTCGAGCACGTCGCTCAGGATCACGGCACCGAAGCCCGAAAGACTCACGCTGCGAAAGTCGCCGCAATGGAACTCGATCTCGGGGAAGCGCACGCGCGCGGCAGCGATGTTGGCGGCGGAAATGTCGAGCCCGACGCGCTGCGCCGCCGGCATCGCCGCGATCAGCTCGCCGGTGGCGCAGCCGATCTCCAGCACACGCTGCAGCGGCGGCCCGGCAGGCAACACGTTGAGCAATTGCGGCAGCTTGAACAGCCGCACCTCGAGATCGACCTGCGCCTGCTCGATCGATCCGCCAGCGCGCCGCGCGACGTACTCGGGGTGCTCGTCGTAGAGCGCCGAGAAGTCCACCGGCTGCTTCACGCGGACGGCAAAAACGCGCGGGCCAGCGCCGCCACCACGCGCTCCTGATCGGCGTCTCGGTCATCGCGTCGCGGCCGGCGGCGGCGGTCTCCTGCGCCTGTTGGGCATGCAGGCCGCTCGGCGTGCTGCGCGATCGCGTCGAGGTGGTTGCCCGCGATGCGGCCGCAGCCGAGCGCGGCGAAGCGAACCTTGCGGTCGGTGACGGGCGGGCGGTGGGCGTGCATGGCGGGTAGCGGGCGAGTTTAAAGGACGCGCTCCGTCGCCGGGCGGGCCTCTAAAATCGCGGGTTCACCAGAGAAGCCTCCCATGTCCGACGAAAACCAGCTGATCACCGAGCGCCGCGAAAAGCTCGCCGCCATTCGCCAGCAAGGCATTGCGTTCCCGAACGACTTCAAGCCCGGTCATCGCGCCGCCGAGCTGCTGCGCCAGCACGATGCCAAGCCGAACGAGGAGCTGGAGCCGCTGGGCGTCAGGGTCAGCGTGGCGGGCCGGCTGATGCTCAAGCGCGTGATGGGCAAGGCCAGCTTCGGCACCTTGCAGGACGGCACCGGCCAGATCCAGCTGTTCGTGACGCGCGACGCGATCGGCGAAGACGCCTACGCCGCGTTCAAGCACTGGGATCTGGGCGACATCCTAGGCGCCGAAGGCACGCTCTTCAAGACCAAGACCGGCGAACTCTCGGTGCGCGTGAGCACGCTGCGCCTGCTGACGAAAAGCCTGCGCCCGCTGCCCGACAAGTTCCACGGCATGGCCGACCAGGAGCAGAAGTACCGCCAGCGCTATGTCGATCTGATCACCGACCCCGAATCGCGCGCACGCTTCGCGGCGCGCAGCAAGGCGCTGAGTTCTATCCGCCAGTTCATGGTCGAGCACCACTTCATGGAAGTGGAAACACCGATGCTGCACCCGATCCCGGGTGGCGCGAACGCCAAGCCCTTCGTGACGCACCACAACGCGCTCGACCAGCAGATGTTCCTGCGCATCGCGCCGGAGCTGTACCTGAAGCGCCTGATCGTCGGCGGCTTCGAGCGCGTGTTCGAGATCAACCGGAGCTTCCGCAACGAAGGCATCTCGGTTCGGCACAACCCCGAATTCACGATGATGGAGTTCTACGCCGCGTACTGGAACCACCACGACCTGATGGACTTCACCGAAGAGGTGTTGCGCCACGCCGCGCGGGTGGCGACCGGTTCGGCCGCGATCACCTACGCGGGCAAGCCGGTCGAACTCGACAAGCCGTTCGCGCGACTGACGGTGCGTGATTCGCTCGTCGCGCACGCCGGCCTGAGCGTGGACGAGGCCGGCGATGCAGCGGTGCTGCACGCGAAGCTGAAGTCGCACGGCGTCGAGCCACCCGCGCACTGGTCGCTGGCCGAGCTGCAGTTCGGCCTGTTCGAGGCGGCGGTCGAAGAGCAGCTGTGGCAACCGACCTTCATCATCGACTACCCCGTCGAGGTCTCGCCGCTGGCGCGTGCCTCCGACACCAACCCGGCCATCACCGAGCGCTTCGAGCTCTTCATTACCGGCCGCGAGTACGCGAACGGCTTCTCGGAGCTGAACGACGCAGAGGACCAGGCCGCGCGCTTCCAGGCGCAGGTCGCGAACAAGGAGGCCGGCGACGAGGAGGCGATGTTCTACGACGCCGATTTCATTCGTGCGCTCGAATACGGCATGCCGCCCACCGGTGGCTGCGGCATCGGCATCGACCGGCTGATCATGCTGATCACCGATTCGCCGAGCATCCGCGACGTGATCTTGTTCCCGTCACTGCGCAAGGTCGATTGAGATGGGCGAGCGCCTCGCGTCGCTCGATGCCATCGAGGCCGCGCTATGGCGCGAACTTCTGCGCGCGCCGAACGAGCCGGGTCATGCGTGGCGAACGCCGGTGCTCGCCACCACCGACGGTGCGGCCGCCGACGCGCGCACCGTGATCCTGCGCGAGGTCGATGAAGCGCGCCGCGAGCTCCTGATCTACACGGATGCGCGCGCGCCGAAGGTGGCTCAGGCCATCAGCCACCCGCTCGGCACGCTGGTGATGTGGTCACCGGCGCTCGGCTGGCAGCTGCGCTGCCGCGTGCGGCTCGGGTTCGAGGACGACGGGTTGTCGGTCGCCTCGCGCTGGGCGACCCTGCGCCATTCGCACGCGGCGCAAGACTACCTCTCGTCGCGGCCGCCCGGCGCCCCCGCCGACGCGGCCGTGCCGGCCGCTGAACAGCGCGCGTATTTCGGCGTGCTCACCGCCGTCGTGCAATCCATCGACTGGCTCGAACTGCACCGCGACGGCCATCGCCGCGCGCTGTTCGACGATCGTGGCGGCCGCTGGGTGCAGCCGTGAACATCAGCGCGTCCAATTGTCGATCGCGAGCCCCTTGACGCGCGCGAAATCCTTGGTGTTGTTCGTGACGACGATGGCGCCGAGGCTGCGCGCATGTGCAGCGATCAAGAGATCGTTCGCACCGATCATCGCGCCACGCTTCTTCAGGTCAGCGCGAATCTGCGCGTAGTGTGCGGCTGCGTCTTGCGGCCAGTCGAGCACTGCAAGGTGGCGCGCCAAGGCATCCACGGCGGCCTGATTCGCCTTCTTTCTGGAGGACACCTGGACGCCGTACAGCAACTCCGCGTAGGTCACCACCGACATCACTTGCTGGACTACCGGAACCACCTGAATGCGCGCCAACAGTGTGTCGGAGCTGCGACGAAGCAAAAGCGCGCAGGTGTCAGTGTCGAGCATGTAGAGCTGGCTCATGCCAAGCTGCGTTCCTGGACGGGAAGATCGTCAACGCCGACCATGAAGTCGTCACTGGCTCGCACGTTTGAAGCGAGGAAGGCACTCCAGTCGCTCGGCCGAGGAGACAGGATCACGTCTTCACCGACCTTGCGGATGAACACTTGCTTCATTCCCTCAGGGAACCGGAACTCGAGCGGAATCGTGACCACTTGCGCACGATTGTTCTTGCCGACCGTTGCGACGCGCTGATCCATGTTCATGTCTCCAGATTGCATGTGTCAGAGTATATGCCGCTGACGATAAATGACATGGCATCTATCTACAGCCACTCTATCCAGACAACTACCGCTGCGTGAAGGCGGCCTTGCGCTTGTTCAGGAAGGCATCCATGCCTTCCTTCTGATCCTCGGTCGCGAACATCGAGTGGAACAGCCGGCGCTCGAACAGGATGCCGTCGGCGAGCGTGCCCTCGAATGCGCGGTTGACGCTCTCCTTCGCGGCCATCACGCTCATGGCGCTGAGTTCGTTGATCGTCTCGGCCGCGGCCAGGGTCACGCTCATCAACTCCGCAAACGGCACGACGCGCGAAACGAGGCCGCCGCGTTCGGCCTCGGCGGCGTCCATCATGCGGCTGGTCAGGATCATGTCCATCGCCTTGGCCTTGCCGACGGCGCGCGGCAGCCGCTGCGTGCCACCCGCGCCGGGAATGATGCCCAGTTTGATCTCGGGCTGGCCGAACCGGGCGGTGTCGGCGGCGATGATGAAGTCGCACATCATCGCGAGCTCGCAACCGCCGCCGAGCGCGAAGCCCGAGACCGCGGCGATCACCGGCTTGCGGATGCTGCGGATCGTCTCCCAGTTGCGGGTGATGAAGTCGCCGCCGTAGCTGTCCTTCAGCGTCATCTTGGCCATCGCGCTGATGTCGGCGCCGGCGGCGAAGGCCTTCTCGCTGCCGGTGACGACGATGCAGCCGATCGCCGCGTCGGCATCGAAGGCCTTCAGCGCCGCGCCGAGCTCGTCCATCAGCAGGTCGTTCAGCGCGTTGAGTTGCTTGGGGCGGTTCAGCGTGATCAGGCCGGTGCGGCGCGGGCCGTCGCCGCGGGTGTCGATGAGGAGGGTCTCGAAGCTCATGGTGGGGTTCTCCAATGCGGTTGGGCAACTGTATCGAGTTCAGGGTGCGCCCATCTCGGGCTTCTTTGCGATCAGCAGATCGACGTAGTTGTTCGCGTCCTGGTTGATGCGGATGCGCACCGGCAGGTAGCGCAGCTGCGGCGCGAACCAGATCTCGGCGCTGAGTTCGCCGGGGCGTGGCGCGAGGCGACGCGGCTTCAGGTGGATGCTGGGCAGCGGGCCGAAGTTGGTGTTCAGCAGCTCTTCCTCGACGACGTCGTAGGTCCACACATCGACCTTGTGCGGCAGTGCGAGCGGGATGTCGACCGTGCCGCCGACGCGCAATAACCCCGGCCGTGTGCTGAACACATAGGTCAGCTGCACAAACTGGCTCGCGGTGTCCTGAATGCCCGGCACCGTGTCGCGCCGGTCGCCGTTGGCGAGCAGCACGCCATCGGGCTCGAAGGCGATCGTGACGCGGTGGCGATCGCGCATCACGACCTTGGTGTCCTGCTCGTAGCGGCGCGGCGCGAGGCCCTCGGCGGTGATCTCGCCATCGCTGCTCATGCGCCGCGTGATGATGGGCGCGATGCTCGGGCCGACGACGAGATCGAGGTGCACCTGGTAGTGCGAGCCGGCGCGGATCCACTCGACCTGCGCACTGCCGCTGACCTCGCCGCGGTAGTTGCCGGTGAGCGCGTAACTCATGCGCGTGGACGCTGGCCACTCGAAGCCTGCGGGCGCCGAGGCCGGCGCCGAGGCGGGCTCGGCGACGACCGCAGGCGGGGCTTCGGCGACCGGTTCGACCACGGCGGGCGCGGGCTCGGGCATCGGCTCGGGCGGGCTCGCCGCGATGATCGTCGGCGCCGAGGCCGGCTTCGCCGGTCGTGCGGCGCGCCGCAACGGCGCAGTGGGCGCCGGCGGTGCGGCCGGTGCTGCGGCCGTCGGCGGTGCGGCCAGCGCCATGTCGCGCACATAGGCAACTTCCATGCGCGCCGGCATCGCGGCGTCCTTGTCGAGATCGATCAGGCGATCGGCCAGCCGCCAGGTCACGCAGCCATGCACGATCAGCACGCCCAGCACCAGCGCCGGCAGCACCACGCGGCGCCGCAACCCAGGCCCCGGCCCGAGCAGAACGCTCAGGCGAGCAGCCATGCCTTGCGCAACGCCTGCGCCGCCTTGGCGGGCTTGGGCGCGGGCTTGAGCGAGATGCCGGCCGCGCCGGTCGGCGCCTCCTGCGGCAGCACCAGATCGAGCGTCAGCACGCGCTGGTCGCGCGCGACCAGCAGCTTGGCCGGCACAGCGGCGTCGATCACGCGCATCGCGTCCTCGAGCCGGCGCACGCGCCAGCCGGCCACGGCCAGCACCTCGTCGCCGACCGAGAGCCCGGCCCGTTCGGCAGCGCCGCCGCGCAGCACATGACTCACCTTGACGCCGGTGAGCGCGCTTTCGCTGACGCGCACACCCAGCCGTTGCGCGAGCGTGGCGACATCAAGCGTCCAGTCGACACCGGCGCACTCGAACAGCGCCGGCAACGGCAGATCGTCGGTGCCGTGCACCCAGGCGGTGAGTTCCTTGCGGTACGATCGCCCGCCGATCTGGCGCAGCGCCGCGGCGATCTGCGCTTCGTCGATCGGGCCACCCTGGCTGGCGGCCCAGAGTGCGCGCATCACGTCGTCGAGCGTGCCTTGGCCTTCGGCGCGCAAGGTGAGGTCGAACGCGAGCGCGACCAATGCGCCCTTCGTGTAATAACTGATCGTCGAGTTGGGCGTGTTCTCGTCGGCCCGGTAGTACTTGACCCAGGTGTCGAAGCTCGATTGCGCGACGCTCTGCACTTGACGCCCTGGTGTGGACAGCACGCCGCTGACCGTGCGCGCGATGAGTTTCAGGTAGCGCGGCGCATCGATCAGCCCGGTGCGCAGCAGGAACAGATCGTCGTAGTACGACGTGAAGCCCTCGAAGAACCAGAGCAGCTCGGTGTAGTTCTCGTGCGCGTAGTCGAGCTCCGCGAACTCGGCCGGGCGCAGGCGCTTGACGTTCCAGGTGTGGAAGTATTCGTGGCTGATCAGGCCCAGCAGGTTCGCGTAGCCGTCGGGCGTGTCGCGTTGGCCGACGCGCGGCATGTCGCGGCGCGACGAGATCAGGGCGGTGCTGGCGCGGTGCTCGAGCCCGCCGTGGCCTTCTTCGACGAGGTTGTGCAGGAACACATAGCGCGCGAACGGCGGCTTGCTCTTCGTGCCGTGCCAGAACTCGATCTGCGCCTCGCAGATTCGTTTCGCGTCGGCAAGCAGCCGCTCGCCGTCGAAATCCGGCAAGGCGCCGGTGACGATGTAGTCGTGCGGCACGCCCAGCGCCTCGAAGCGGCCGCGCCAGAAGCGGCCGAGTTCGACCGGGTGATCGACGAGCGTGGGGTAGTCCGGTGCTTCATACGTGCCGCGCCCGGCCGCATCGACCTTCAACGCCGGCAGCGCGGTGCCGACCTGCCAGCCGGTCGGCAGCTGGCGCAGGTCGACTCGGTGCGCTTGGTCTTCCGCGCCTTCGACGCGCAGGAACACGCCGGTACCGTTGAAGAATCCGCGGTTCGCGTCCAGAAAGGTGGCGCGCACCGAGGTGTCGAACGCGTAGACGGCGTAGCGCACGACGAGCGCGCCGCGGCCGTGGGTCGAGGCCAGCCAGGTCGCCTTGTCGAGTTGCTTCAACCCGACCTCGCGCGTGCCCTGCACCGCGACCAGCCCGCAGAGGTGGCGCGCGAATTCGCGCACCAGATAGCTGCCGGGGATCCACACCGGCAGGCTCAGGCGCTGCTCGGCGGCGGGTTGCGTGATCGTCAGCGTGATGTGGAACAGGTGCGTGTTGGGGTCACGCGCGTCGACTCGGTACGAAATCATCGGGGAGCGGCCTGGTTTCGGAGACCCCGCATTCTCGCCGCTGGTACCGCGCTCGCCGCGCGCCTGGCCATCCTGAATTTTCAGTAATTCCTGAAAACTCGATAGAATGACGGGCATGCAACCCCTGACCCCGCTCGTTCGCAGCTTCGTGGCGCACTTCGGCGAGATGGGCAGCCGCTGGGGCATCAACCGCACCGTCGGCCAGATCTACGCGCTGATCTTCGTCGCGCCGACAGCGCTGAACGCCGACGACATTGCCGAGAAGCTGGAGTTCTCGCGCTCCAACGTCAGCATGGGGCTGAAGGAGTTGCAGGCCTGGCGGCTCGTCAACCTGCGCCACATCGCAGGTGACCGGCGCGAGTATTTCGACGCGCCCAGCGACGCCTGGGAGATCTTTCGCACGCTGGCCGAAGAGCGGCGCCGGCGCGAGATCGAGCCGACCCTGTCGATGCTGCGCAACGCGCTGCTCGAAGAGCCGGCAACCGACGAAGACCGCGTCGCGCTCGAACGCATGCGCGGCATGCACGACCTGATCGAGCTCACCACGACGTGGTTCGACGACGTGCAGCGCATGGACCAGCAGACCCTGTCCAAACTGATGAAGATGGGCGCCAAGGTACAGAAGGTGCTTCAATTCACGGGCCGGGTCGCCGCGGCGGCGACACCCGGCGGCAAACGCCACGCCTGAAGGAGAACCCGAATGGACGCGCTGATCCTCGCCCGCATGCAGTTCGCGGCGAACATCACCTTTCACATCCTGTTCCCGACCATCAGCATCGGCATGGGCTGGGCGCTGCTGTTCTTCCGGCTGCGCTGGCTGAAGACCCGCAACAGCCCCGACAAGGCGGTGGCGCAAGGCTGGCTCGACGCCTACCGTTTCTGGACCAAGGTGTTCGCGCTGAGCTTCGCGCTCGGCGTCGTCAGCGGCATCACGATGAGTTTCCAGTTCGGCACCAACTGGCCGGGCTTCATGGAGAAGGTCGGCAACATCGCCGGGCCGCTGCTCGGCTACGAGGTGCTGACCGCGTTCTTCCTCGAGGCAGGCTTCCTCGGCGTGATGCTGTTCGGCCACGGCAAGGTCGGCGAGCGCGTGCACTTGATGGCAACCTTCTTCGTCGCGTTCGGCACCACGCTCTCGGCGTTCTGGATCCTGGCGCTGAACTCGTGGATGCAGACGCCCGCAGGCTACGAGATCGTCGATGGCGTCTATCACGTCAAGAGCTGGGTCGAGGTGATCTTCAACCCGTCGTTCCCGTACCGCTTCACGCACATGATGCTGGCCTCGGGGCTGACCTGCTCGTTCCTGCTGGTCGGGCTGTCGGCGTGGCAGACACTGCGCGGCGTCGGGCAGCGTTCCGCGCCGCGAGTGATGCGCGTCGGGCTGACGGTGGCCGCGGTGCTGATCCCGCTTCAGATCCTCGTCGGCGATGCGCACGGGCTGAACACGCTGGAGCACCAGCCGGCCAAGATCGCGGCGATGGAAGGCGTGTGGGAGACGGAGCGCGGCGCGCCGCTGCTGCTGTTCGCGATCCCAGACAAGGAGAGCCGCAGCAACCGCTTCGAGATCAAGGTGCCGAAGGTCGCGAGCCTGATCCTCACGCACGACCCCGAGGGCGAGATCAAGGGCCTGAACTCGTTCGGCGACGCGCACCCGCCGCCGCTGCCGCTGTTCTTCGCCTTCCGCATCATGGTCGGGATGGGCCTGCTGATGCTCGCAACGAGCTGGCTCGGCTGGTGGCTGTACCGGCGCGCGAAGTGGCAGGCCGCCGCGTTGCCGCGCGCGCTGCTCTGGCTGTTCTCCTTGATGACGTTCTCGGGCTGGGTCGCAACTGTCGCCGGCTGGTACGTGACCGAGATCGGCCGCCAGCCGTTCATCGTCTACGGCCTGGTGCGCACTGCCGACGTGGTCTCGAAGGTGCCGTCGTCGATGATCGGGCTGACCTTGGCGCTCTACATCACGCTGTACCTCGCGCTGATCGTCGCCTACGTCACGGTGCTGAAGTACATGGCCGAGAAGCCCGAAGAGGTGCTCGCCGAAGATGCGCGGGATCAGGCGGGCACGCCCGCGGGCGCGATGACCTCGGCGGTGCCGTCATGAACTGGATGAGCTTCGATACCGCGCTGCCGATCATCTTCATGGCGCTGATGGGCGTCTCGATGCTCGTCTACGTGATCAGCGACGGCTACGACCTCGGCGTCGGCATGCTGATGCACCGCGCCACCGATGCCGAGAAGGACGTGATGGTCGCGTCGATCGGACCGTTCTGGGACGCCAACGAGACCTGGCTCGTACTCGGTGTCGGCATCCTGCTGGTCGCCTTCCCGCGCGCCCACGGCGTGGTGCTGGGCGAGCTCTACCTGCCGGTCACGCTGATGCTGATCGGGCTGACCCTGCGCGGCGTCGCGTTCGACTTCCGCGTCAAGGCCAAGGACACGCACAAGAAGACCTGGGACCGCCTGTTCTTCGCCGGCTCGACGATTGCCGCCGTGTCGCAGGGCTGGATGCTCGGCCGCTACGTCAGCGGCTTCGGCACCGGCTGGAACTTTCCCGTGTTCGCGGCCGCGATCGCGGTGGCGCTGCCGATGGCCTACGTGCTGATGGGCGCGGCCTGGCTCATCATGAAGACCGAGGGCGAGCTGCAGGAACGTGCGATCGGCTGGGCCAAGACGGCGTGGCTGCCGATGGTCGCTGGCATGGTGCTGATCTCGATGGCCACGCCGTGGGTGAGCGACGTGGTGCGCGAGCGCTGGTTCGCGCTGCCCGAGATCATCGCGCTGATGGCGATCCCGCTGATGACCGGCATCGCGCTGCTCGCGGTGCGCGGCGTGCTCAACTCGCACGTGGTGCGCGGGCCGGTGAGCTGGTTGCCGTTCGTGCTGCTGATCGTCGTGTTCGTGCTCGGCTTTCTCGGCCTGGCCTACAGCATCTACCCCTTCGTCGTGATCGGGCAGATGACGATCTGGCAGGCCGCGAGCAGCCCCGAGGCGCTGAAGGTGATCCTGTTCGGCACCTGCATCTCGGTGCCGGCGATCGCCGGCTACACGGTGTTCTCGTACCGTGTCTTCCGGGGCAAGACCGGAGAGCTGAAGTACGCCTGATCGTGTAAAACTGGTCGGATGATCGCGAACACCTTCAAGCAGGCGCTGAAAGCCGGGCGTCCCCAGATCGGCCTGTGGAACAGCCTCGCCGACCCGTACATGGCCGAGGCGCTGGCCACCACCGGCTTCGACTGGCTGCTGATCGACGGCGAACACGCGCCGAACGACCTGCGCTCGATGCTCGGCATCCTGCAGGCGATCGCGCCCTACCCGACCCATGGCATCGTGCGGCCGCCGGTCGGCGATGTCGCGCTGATCAAGCAGATCGTCGAGATCGGTGTGCAGACGCTGTTGATCCCGATGGTCGACACCGCCGAGCAGGCCGCGCGCATGGTCGCGGCCACGCGCTATCCGCCGCAGGGCATCCGCGGCGTCGGCAGCTCGGGGGCGCGCTCGTCGCGCTGGAGCGGCATCCCGCGCTACGTGCACGAAGCCAACGACCAGATGTGCGTGCTGGTGCAGGTCGAGAGCACGACCGGCCTGGCGAATCTCGCCGAGATCGCCGCCGTCGAAGGTGTGGACGGGGTGTTCTTCGGGCCCGCCGATCTGTCGGCCTCGATGGGCCACCTCGGCAACGCCGCGCATCCGGAGGTGGTGGCCGCGATGACGAACGGCGTCAAGACCATCCTCGCCGCCGGCAAGGCGCCGGGCATCCTGATGGTGGACAACGCCGCGTCGCAGTACTACCTCGACCAGGGCGCGTTGTTCGTGGCCGTGGGCGTCGACGCGATGATGCTGGTGCAGGCCGCGAAGACGCTGGCGGCGACGTTCAAGAAGGCAGGCGCTTCGGGCGCTGCGCCGCGCGCTGCTCCATCCTCCTACGCCTGATCAGGCCTTGCCGCGGCTCACCAGCAGCTGCTTCTCGACCTGATCCGGCGCCATCGCGCCGGGCACGCGCTTGCCGTCCTCGAACACCAGTGCGGGCGTGCCGTTGACGCGGTACTTCTTGCCCAGAGCAACGTTGCGCTGCAGCGCCGACGTATCGCACTGGCCCATGCTGCGCGGCGCGTTGGTGCCGTTGATCATCCAGTCGCGCCAGACCGCACCGTTGTCCTTCGCGCACCAGATGTTGCGCGATTTCTCGGGCGAATCGCCGCCGAGGATCGGGTACAGGAAGGTGTAGACGGTGACGTCCTTCACCTGCTGCATCTCCTTCTCGAACTTCTTGCAGTACCCGCAGTTCGGATCGGCGAACACGACCAGCTTGCGCGCACCGGTGCCCTGCTTCCAGACGATCGCGTCCTTCAGCGGCAGCGCCGCGAAGTTGATCGCGGTCAGCTTGTCGATGCGCGCCTCGGTCAGGTTGGTGCGCGTCTTCGTCTCGATGATCGCACCCTCGATGATGTGCTCGCCGTGCTCGTCGGTGTAGATGATCTCGGTGCCCATGCGGACCTCGTACAGGCCCGGGATCGGCGTCTTGCTGACCTCGTCGATCTGCGGCAGGCCTGGCACGCGCTTGACCAGCGCCTCGCGGATCACGGCCTCCTGGGCCAGAGAGGTGGGGGCCAGGGCGGCGGTGAGCGCCAGAGTGAGCGTCGCACGCAGGAATGTGTTCATGGCAGGCCTCGGTGGGTCAGGGGTCGAGCGCGCGCGTGGTCAGCCAGCGCTTGAGCGGAGGGAGCCGGTTCACCAGACTCAGCCCGCGGTTGCGAAGTTCCCGCAGCGCGGGCGCTTCGTGAGAAAACAACTGGAGCAAGCCATCGGTTACCTGCCCCATCGCCCAGGTCGGCGCGACGCGCTCGCGTGCATAGCGACGCAGCAGCTTCTCGTCGCCGAGCGCGCGCCACGGCTCGCGTTGGCGGATGACCTCGACGAGTGCGGCCACGTCGGCCAGCCCGAGGTTCAGGCCCTGCCCGGCAAGCGGGTGCACCACGTGCGCGGCATCGCCGAGCAGCACCCAGCCGGGGCCGCACCAGGCACTCGCGTTCGCCTGCAGCAGCGGCCAGGCGGCGCGCTCGCTGGCCAGCGTGAGCTCACCCGCCTCGCCAGCGGTGGCGGCCATCAGCGCCTGTTCGAACTCGGCCGGCGGCAACGCGCGCAGCGCCGCGGCGCGCTCGTCCGGCAGCGACCAAACCAGCGCGTACGAGTGCCCGCGCTGCGGCGTGTCGAACGGCAGCAGCGCCAGCACATCGGGGGCGCGGAACCACTGGCGCGCGACGCCCTGGTGGCCACGCGTGCTCGTCAGCCGTGCGGCGATCGCCTGGTGCCCGTACTCGACGCGCTCGAAGGCCACGCCGAGCGCCGCGCGCGATGCCGAGGCCTTGCCTTCGCACAGCGCGGTCAGCGCGGCGCGCACTGGCGCATCGGCGCCGAGCTCCGTGATGTGCGGCGCGAAGCGCACCGCGCTGGCAAGCTCGCGCTCGAGCACGGCCGCGTCGGTGATCCAGGCGAGCGCCGCGACGCGTTGCTGCCAGGCCGAAAAATCGATCGCCGATGCATGAGCGTCGCCCTGCACATGCATGTCGAGCACCGGCGTGATGGCCTCGGACGGCAGCGCGTCCCAGACCTTCAGGCTGCGCAGCAGCTCGACCGACGCGGCGTTCAGCGCATACGCGCGCACGTCGTCCGCGCCCGGCGCGCGCGGGCCTTCAGCCCGCAGCGCGACGCGCAGCCCGGCGCGCGCAAGCGCCAGCGCGAGGCTGCGCCCCACGATGCCGGCACCCAGCACCTGCACGTCGAAGTCGTCCATGGGGCTCGATTGTAGAGAGCACAATCGCTGTCCTTTCGATGTGGGGAGATCGTTCGTGAGCCAGGCCGTGAACCAGTCAGCAGGCGACGTGACCGTGAGTGTCGCGTCGCTGCACGTCTATCCGATCAAGTCGTGCGGCGGCGTCACGCTGACCGAGTCGATGGTGATCGAGACCGGGCTCGAGTTCGACCGCGCCTGGATGGTCGTGGACGCCGCCGGCCGCTTCGTCACGCAGCGCGAGCTGCCACGCCTGGTGCTGATCCAGCCGATGCTCAAATCCGCCGAGATGGTGCTGCGCGCGCCGGGCATGCTGGCGTTGCATGTGGCGCTCGACCGCGTCGAGACGCCGACGCGCGTGACGGTCTGGAACGACGAGGTCGCGGCCTACGACATGGGTGACCTGTGCGCGCAGTGGTTCAGCGACTTCCTCGGTCAGCCCTTGCGGCTGGCGCGCTTCGACCCGGAGCAGAAGCGGCTTTCGGATCACCGCTGGACCGGCTCGCTCGACGCCGAGAACGCGTTCGCGGATGGCTTCCCGATCCTCGTCGCGTCGAGCGCCGGCCTGGCCGAATTCAATCGCCGGCTCATCGCGCAAGACCAGGCCGCGGTGACGATGGCGCGCTTCCGCCCCAACCTCGTGCTCGACGGACTCGACGCGCATGGCGAGGATGCGCTCGACGAGATCACCTTCGCCACCCCCGATGGCCCGGTGCGCCTGAAGCTCGTCAAGCCCTGCGCGCGCTGCCCGATCCCCGACGTGGACCCCGCCACCGGCGAGCGCGGCCACGCCGTCGGCGATGTGCTCGCCAGCTACCGCGTCGATTCGCGCATGGACGGCGCGCTCACCTTCGGCATGAACGCGGTGATCGTCGAAGGCATCGAGCGCGTGCTGCGCGTCGGCCTGAGCGGCGAGGCGACCTACGCCTTCGATTGACGCTGGCGGTTCGGCCGATCGGGCACGGCGCCTTGCGCCCGCACATGGCAGCCTTCGATGTGGTCGTTGACCAGGCCCATCGCCTGCATGAACGCATAGACCGTGGTCGGGCCGACGAAGCTCCAGCCGCGCTTCTTCAGGTCCTTCGACATCGCCACCGATTCGGGCGAGGTCGTCATCGCCTTCAGCGCCGCCAGCGTGATCCGCTTCGGGCGTGATTTCGCCGGCGGCTCGAAGCCCCATGCATAGGCACTCAGCGAGCCGAACTCGGCGCGCAATTCGATCACGCGCTGTGCGTTGTTGATCGTCGATTCGATCTTGCCGCGGTGCCGCACGATGCCAGCGTCGGCCAGCAGTCGCGCCACGTCGGGCGCGCCGAAGCGCGCGATGCGCTCGGCCTCGAAGTTGGCGAACGCGGCGCGGAACGCCTCGCGCTTGTTCAGGATCGTGAGCCAGCTCAGGCCGGCCTGAAAGCCTTCGAGGCACAGCTTCTCGAACAGGCGCCGGTCGTCGGTGACGGGGAAGCCCCATTCGCGGTCGTGGTAGTGCTGGTAGGCCGGTGTCGCCCGGCACCAGGCGCAGCGCAGCGCGCCGTCTTCGGCTTTGAACAGACCGGCAGGTGTCGTCATGCGGGCATTGTGCCGCCGCGGTTCGGCGTCGCGACATCACGCGCACGTTGCTCGCCGCCCGCACCAGCGTGCCGTGTTGCGAACAATTGCCGGGACCGTACCGATGGCCGATGTGCGATGGCGGGGTGCGCGTTCCAATCGGCGCCCATGCTTGAGACGACCACCCACGCTGCACTGCGGCGCCCTCCCAGGGCGTTGGCAGGCTCTAGCGCGACGGCAGCGGGATGAACTCGGTCTCGCCCGGCACATGCTCGAAGCGCTGAGCCACCCAGTCGTCTTGTGCCGCGAGGATGCGCTCCTTGCGGCTCGAGACGAAGTTCCACACGATGAAGCGGTGCCCGAGCGGCGCACCGCCGATCAGCACGACGCGGCCGCCGCGCGGCGCGCGCAGCAGCGGCGCGGAGCCGGCCGCGAGCACGACCATCGTGTGCGCCGGCACGGGCTGGCCGTCGAGCTCGAAGGCTTCGTCGGTGCTGTAGAGCGCGCGCTCCACGGCCGAGTCCGGGATCGTGATCGCAGCGGCCGGCAGCAGCCCGTAGTCGATGTACAGCGTGGGCGACACCGCGTGCACCGGCGACGTGAGGCCATGGGCGCTGCCGATCAGCACGCGCACCGCCACGCCGTCGGCATCGCGCGACGGGATCACTGCGGCCGGCACGTGCTGGAACGCCGGCTCGTCCTCCTCGCGCTCGGCCGGCACCGCCAACCACAGCTGCAGCCCGTGGTTGCGATGGGTGGTGCCCTTCACGTCGGCCGGCGCGCGCTCGGAGTGCACGATGCCGCGCCCGGCGATCATCAGGTTGACCGCGCCGGGCTCGATGCGTTGAACCACACCGGTCGAATCCCGGTGCATCATCGCGCCCTCGAACAGGTAGGTGACGGTGGCCAGGCCGATGTGCGGGTGCGGGCGCACGTCGAGGTTGTCGGCCGGCTGCACGGTGATCGGGCCGAAGTGGTCGAAGAACACGAACGGGCCGACCGCCTGCCGTTGCGCCGAAGGCAGCGAACGGCGCACCATGAAACCGCCGCCCAGGTCCTTCTCGTGCGGCGGCAGGGTCTGAAGCTCGGGCATGGGTCTCTCCGTGAACGCGTGCGGTCAGTGTAGGTCGCCCGTCTAAAATCCGCGATTACCCTGCGAACGACCGAAAGTCCCCCATGAGTTTGAAATGCGGCATCGTGGGCCTGCCCAATGTGGGCAAGTCCACCCTCTTCAACGCCCTGACCAAAGCGGGCATCGCCGCCGAGAACTACCCGTTCTGCACGATCGAGCCGAACGTCGGCATCGTCGAGCTGCCGGATGCACGGCTGGACGGCCTCGCCGGCATCGTCAAGCCCGAGCGCATCGTGCCGGCGATCGTCGAGTTCGTCGACATCGCCGGGCTCGTGGCGGGCGCCTCCAAGGGCGAGGGCCTGGGCAACCAGTTTCTCGCGCACATCCGCGAAACCGACGCGATCGTCAACGTGGTGCGCTGCTTCGACGACGAGAACGTGATCCACGTCGCCGGCAAGGTCGATCCGATCTCCGACATCGAGGTGATCCAGACCGAGCTCTGCCTGGCCGACATGAGCACCGTCGAGAAGGGCCTGCACCGCTACAACAAGGTGGCGCGCTCCGGCGACAAAGAAGCGCAGAAGATCGTCGCCGTGCTCGAGAAGTGCCTCGCCGCGCTGAACGAAGCCAAGCCGGTGCGCGGCATCGCCTTCAGCAAGGAAGAGCTGCTGCTGGTCAAGCCGCTGTGCCTGATCACCGCGAAGCCGGCGATGTTCGTCGGCAACGTCGACGAGAGCGGCTTCGAGAACAACCCGTACCTCGACAAGCTGCGCGCGTTCGCCGAAGGTCAGAAGGCGCCGGTGGTGGCGATCTGCGCCAAGACCGAGGCCGAGCTCTCGGAGATGGCCGACGAAGACAAGCTGATGTTCCTGCAGGAGATGGGGCAGACCGAGCCCGGCCTGAACCGGCTGATCCGCGCTGCGTTCAAGCTGCTCGGCCTGCAGACCTATTTCACCGCCGGCGTCAAGGAAGTGCGCGCCTGGACGATCCATGTGGGCGACACCGCGCCGCAGGCCGCCGGCGTGATCCACACCGATTTCGAGCGCGGCTTCATCCGCGCGCAGACGATCGCGTTCGACGACTTCATCGCCTTCAAGGGCGAGCAAGGCGCGAAAGACGCCGGCAAGATGCGGGCCGAAGGCAAGGAGTACGTCGTCAAGGATGGCGACGTGCTGAACTTCCTGTTCAACGGCTAGCCGACACGTTCAGCACTTGGCCACGTCTCCGACCACCGAGCGCTCGATGCACTGGGCCACCGCGTTCGCGTTGACCGCCATCGCCTACGTGCTGGCCGGTCTCGCGGGCCTCTCGCTGGCCATCCCGCCGGGCTACGCGTCGCCGCTCTACCCGGCGGCGGGGGTCGCGATCGCGAGCGTGCTGGTGTTCGGGCGGAGCATGCTGCCGGCCGTGCTGCTGGGGGCGTTTTGCGTCAACCTGTCGCTGGAGCTGCAGCACCAGCCGTTCGGGCTCTCGATGCTGCCGCTGCCGCTGTGGATCGCGTTCGGCGCGGCGCTGCAAGCGTTCGTGGGCGCCGAGCTGGCGAAGCGCTTCGTGCAGCAGCCACTCTCGCTCACGGAGCCGCGCGACGTGCTCATGTTCCTGCTCGTCGGCACGACCTCATGCCTGGTGAGCGCGAGCGTCGCCATCCTCGGGATGTGGTGGACCGGGACGCTGGCCGTGCGCGAACTGCCGTTCAGCTTCGCCACCTGGTGGACCGGCGACGTCCTCGGCCTGCTGATCGGCGCGCCGATCGTCCTCACGCTGATCGGCCGGCCGCGCGCCGTCTGGGCGCCGCGCCGGCGCAGCGTCGGGCTGACGCTGACCTTGGTCACGGCGCTGCTCGCCTTCGGCATCCACCAGATCGTGCTGTGGAACAACGATCGCATCCGCGCCGCGTTCGAGCACGACGCCACCGGCGCGGTGCAGGCCCTCTCGGCGCAGCTGCGCGAGCCGCTGGCCGCGCTGGAGGCGATGCACAGCGTGTTCATCGCCTCCGACGAGGTGACGGCCGAAGAGATGCGCCTCGCCGCGCGCGCCTGGCTCGCGCCTGGCGGCCTGCAGGCGATCGGCTGGAGCGAGCGCGCGCGGCGCGATCAGATACCGGCACTGGAAGCCCGGGCGCGTGCCGAGGGTCAGCCGCAGTACGCCGTCTTCGACCGCAAGGACGGCGCTGCGGCGGCGCGCGCGGACAACGAAGTCGTGGCGGTCCGCCAAGTCGAACCGTTCGCCGGCAATGCTGCAGTGCAGGGGCTGAATCAGCTGTCAGTTCCAGCAGCGCGCGTGGCGCTCGAAGCCGCACGCCGCAGTGGCCGGCCGGCCGCGACCGCGGGCTTTCGACTGACGCAGCAGGCGCCCGACGAAAAGCAGGTGGGCGTGGTGCTGTACCAGGCGCTGTATCTGCCGCGCGACCCGCCCGCCGACCAGCGCACCGGGGCACTGAAACGTGCCGTCTGGGTCACGCTGCGCATGGACGATCAGCTCAAGGCCCTGGCCGCGCATGTGCCCACGTATTTGCGGACGTGCCTCGTGGACGTCACGCCTGGCGGCCCCGCGGCGCGTCTGGCCGGCGCGCCCGACTGCGAGCTCGGCGACGTACCGCGCACCGCGATGCAGCTGACCCGCGCGCTAACCTATGGCGATCGGCAGTGGGAAGTGCGCGTCTCGACACCGCGCGGCGCGTTGCCGATGGCGAGCGGCTGGGATGTCTGGCTGTTCGCGCTGGTCGGCCTCCTGTCCACGGCGACGCTGGGCGGCTTCCTGCTCACCGTCACCGGCCGCACGCACCGCATCGAGAGTGCCGTGCTCGAGCGCACCGCCGCGTTGCAGGCCGAGGTGCGGGAGCGCGAAACGGCCGAAGCCGCGCTGCGCGAAAGCGAACAGCGCTTTCGCAACATCCTCAACCACGTGCCGATCGGCGTGATCTACAGCGACCTGCGTGGCAAGGTCAAGCAGACCAATCCGCGCTTTTGCGAGCTCACCGGTTACAGCGAAGAGGAGCTGCTGACACTGAGCTGGTCAGACTACACGCACCCCGACGACATGGACACGGACGCCGCGCTGATGGGCCAGCTGGTGCGCGGCGACATGCCGATGTACCGGCGCGACAAGCGCTACCTCTCGAAAGCCGGCGCCACCGTGTGGGTGCGGGCCACGGTGTCGCTGCTGCGCGATGCCGACGGCAAGCCACGCAGCATCGTCGGCGTCGTCGAGGACATCACCGAGCACCTGAAACTCGAGGAAGCCGAGCGCGCGCGCGAGGCCGCCGAGGCCTCGAACCGCGCGAAGAGCGAGTTCCTCTCGCGCATGAGCCACGAGCTGCGCACGCCGCTGAACGCGATGCTCGGCTTCGCGCAGCTGCTCGAGCTCGACCCGCGGCATCCGCTGAAGGCCGAGCAGCAGCCGTGGGTGAGCCAGATCCAGCAGGCTGGTTGGCACTTGCTGGAGATGATCAACGACGTGCTCGACCTCTCGCGCATCGAATCCGGCAACCTGCGGCTGCAGACCGAGACGCTGAACCTGACCGAACTGCTCGACGCCACCATCGTGATGGTCGAAGGCGAGGCGAAACGGCGCCACATCCGCATCTCGCAGGCACTCGAACCCGGCACCGCGACCCTGCTCGGCGATTCGACGCGCGTGAAGCAGATCCTCACCAACCTGCTCAGCAACGCGGTGAAGTACAACTCCGACGGCGGGCGCATCCACATCGCGGCGCGGCCAGTCGGCGCCGACGCGGTCGAGATCGCGGTCACCGACAACGGCCTGGGGCTCACCCCAGAGCAGCTCGGCGACCTGTTCCAGCCCTTCAACCGGCTCGGCCGCGAACGCTCGGCGCAACAGGGCACCGGCATCGGACTGGTGATCAGCCAGCGGCTGGCTGAAGCAATGGGGGGCACGCTGCGCGCCACCAGCGTGGCGGGCCGGGGCTCGTCGTTCCTGCTGACACTGCCCTGCTCGTCCGACCCCGACACCGTGCGCTCCGACCTCGACGCGCTCGCACCGCTCGCGGCCGAGTACCACCGCCGCATCGTCCACTACGTCGAGGACAACGAGACCAATGTCGAGGTGATGCGCGGAATCCTGGCGCAGCGTCCGCAGGTCGAGTTGCAGGTCTCGATGACCGGGCTCGATGGCCTGGCCGCGATCCGCGCGCGCCGGCCCGACCTGATCCTGCTCGACATGCACCTGCCCGACATCAGCGGCATGGAGCTGCTGCGCCACCTGAAGAGCGACCCGAGCACCGGCGACATCCCGATCGTCATCGTCTCGGCCGATGCGCTGACGCGGCAGATCGAGGAGGCGTTCGCGGCCGGCTGCACCCATTACCTGACGAAGCCGGTGAGTGTCTCGGAGCTGCTGAGCGTGCTGGATGATCAACTGGAGCAGATGGAGACGCGGTTTGGCTAGGAGCCTGATCGTCGTGTGACCGTGACGACCTCCACGGGGCCATCGCGGCCATTGCCAGGACAAATCAGCACTCTCGCCCGTCGAGTGCTAAGATTTGCGGAACTGAAAGGAGCTCGGCGTGTCTGAACTCTCCATGAACCCATCCTCTGCTGCTCTGACCGTCCGCGACCCCTGGGCCCTGGTGCCGTCGCTCGGCAACCTCGACGCCTACATCTCGGCGGCGAACCGCGTGCCGTTGCTGACGCACGAGGAAGAAGTGGCCTTTGCGACACGCCTGCGCGCCACCGGCGACCTCGACGCCGCCGGGAAGCTGGTGCTCTCGCACCTGCGCCTCGTCGTCTCGATCTCGCGCAAGTACCTCGGCTACGGCCTGCCCCACGGCGACCTGATCCAGGAAGGCAATATCGGCCTGATGAAGGCCGTCAAGCGCTTCGACCCCGACCAGGGCGTGCGCCTGGTCAGCTATGCGATGCACTGGATCAAGGCCGAGATCCACGAGTACATCCTGAAGAACTGGCGCATGGTCAAGGTCGCGACGACCAAGGCGCAGCGCAAGCTGTTCTTCAACCTGCGCTCGATGAAGCAGAGCATGAAGGACGATGCCGACGCCGTCGACACGCACCGCAACACGCTGACGCAGGGCGAGGTCGACACGCTCGCAAAGACGCTCAACGTCAAGCGCGAGGAAGTGCTCGAGATGGAAACCCGCCTTTCAGGCGGTGATGTGGCGCTCGAACCGCTGAACGACGACAGCGAAGAGAGCTTCGCGCCGATCGCCTACCTGGCCGACGAGGCCAGCGAGCCGACGCGGGTGCTCGAAGCGCGCAACCGCGACTGGCTGGCCGGCGACGGCATCGCGATGGCACTCGACGCGCTCGACGCGCGCAGCCGCCGCATCGTCGAGGAGCGTTGGCTGAAGGTCAACGACGACAGCTCGGGCGGCATGACGCTGCACGAGCTGGCCGACGAATACGGCGTCAGCGCAGAACGCATCCGCCAGATCGAGGTGGCCGCGATGAAGAAGATGCGCAAGGCCCTCGCTGAGACGGCTTGAATCAGCCGGCCATCAGTGCCTTGACATCGGCCGACAGCGCCTCGACGCCGCCGCCGTACCGCTCGAACAGCCGCACCTTGCCCTGGCCGTCGAGGATGAACGCACCGGCGGTGTGATCCATCGTGTAGCTGCCCTCGACCTTGCCGGGCACCTTGGCGAAGAACACCTTGAACTCCTGCGCCGCGGCCTTGGTCTGCTCCAGCGTGCCGCGCAGCGCGACGAAGCTCGGGTCGAAGCTGGCCATGTACGATTTCAGGATCTCGGGCGTGTCGCGCTCGGGGTCGATCGTGACGAAGATGCCCTGCAGCTTGTCGCCATCGGCGCCGAGCGACTTCTTCACCTGCGCGAGTTCGGCCATCGTCGTCGGGCACACGTCGGGGCATTGCGTGTAGCCGAAGAACACCACCGTGACCTTGCCCTTGAAGTCGGCCAGCGTGCGTGGCCGGCCGCTCACGTCGGGCAGCGCCAGCGTGCGCGCGTATTCGGCGCCGGTGATGTCGGCGCCGCGGAACGCCGCCTTGGGCGCGGCGGCGCCGGGCGTCAGCTTGTCGCAGCCCGTCAGGGCGATGCAGAGCGCGGCGAGAAGAACGGTATGACGAGCAGCATTCACAGCCACGCCCTCAGGTAGTGATCGACCAGCAGCGCCGCGAACAGCAGCGACAGGTAGATGATGGAAAAGCGGAAGGTCTTGCGCGCGAGTTGGTCCGAATAGCTGCGCCAGAGTTTCCACGCGTAGCCGACGAATCCGCCGTTGAGCAGCACGGCGGCCACGAGGTAGAGGACGCCGCTCATGCCAGTGACGAACGGCAGCAAGGTGCCGGCGAACAGCACCAGCGTGTAGAGGAGCACATGCAGCCGCGTGAACTCGGCGCCGTGCGTGACCGGCAGCATCGGCAGGCCGCTCTTGCGGTAGTCCTCGGCGCGGTACAGCGCGAGCGCCCAGAAGTGTGGCGGCGTCCACAGGAAGATGATCAGGCACATGATCATCGCCTCGTAACCGACATCGCCACGGATCGCGGCCCAGCCGAGCACCGGCGGCATCGCGCCCGAGGCGCCGCCGATGACGATGTTCTGCGGTGTCATCGGCTTGAGCAACACGGTGTAGATGACCGCGTAGCCGACGAAGGTCGCGAAGGTCAGCCACATCGTCAGCGGGTTGACCGCCAGGTACAGCAGCGCGCTGCCGGCGGCACAGAGCAAGCCCGAGAAGGTGAGCGTCTGCGTGTTGGTGAGCTGGCCGCGCGCCGTCGGGCGCCACGCGGTGCGGGCCATGCGCGAATCGATGCGCTGCTCGACGAGGCAGTTGAATGCGGCCGCTGCGGCAGCGACGAGCCAGATGCCGGCGGTGGCGGCGAGCGCAATCCCGAGGTCGGGCAAGCCGGGCGTGGCCATCAGCATGCCGATGACCGCGCAGAACACGATCAGCTGGACCACACGTGGCTTGGTCAGCGCGTAGAACTGCCGCGCGCGCGACGGCAGCGAGGTGCCCACGGCGGCGGGCGAGATGATGGTGTCGGTGGTCATGGGGATGCGCGCATTTTACGGAACCTGCGCGCGTGTGCCCGTGCGGGCCTGGGCGATCAGCAAGGCGAGCAGTGTCACGAGCGCCGCCGCACCCGCGGTGTGCGCGACTGCGCCGATCAACGGCCAGCCGAGCACGACGTTGGACAAGCCGCTCAGCAACTGCCACAACGCCACCGCCGCCAGGCCCCACGCCCACGGGCGCAGTTGCGCGCTGGCATGCAGGTGCCACGCGAACGCCGCCATCGCGATCAGCACGATGTAGGCCATCAGCCGATGCACGTAGTGGATCGCCGTCAGCGCGGCGAACGGCAGCGCGCCGCCGTCCTTGCCGGCGCCGAGCTCGCGCAGCAGCGCGAAGCCGTGCTCGAAGTCCATCGCCGGCCACCAGCTGCCCTGGCAAGCCGGGAAGCCGTTGCAGGCCAGCACCGCATAGTTGGTGCTGACCCAGCCGCCGAGCGCGATCTGCAGCGCGCTGAAGCCTGCCAGCGCCAGCACACCGCGGAACAGGCCGCGCGAGACCGGCAGCGGGTCGTCTTGCGGCACCTGCACCGCGAGCAGCGCCAGCAGCACCATGCCGCCGAGCAGGTGCAGCGTGACGATCAGCGGGTAGAGCTTCATCGTCACCGTCAGTGCGCCGAACGCGCCCTGCACGCAGACCCAGACCAGCGTCGCCAGCGCCCACCAACGTTGGCGCGCATGCGGCCAGCTCAGCACGGCGAGCACGACGATCAGCGCGCCGACGCCGGTGGCGAGGTAGCGGTGGATCATCTCGACCCAGGCCTTGCCGTGCGTCACCGGCCCTTGCGGCAGCACGCTCTGCGCCGCGCCGATCTGCGCGTGCGCGCCGAGCGGGCTGGCGCTGCCATAGCAGCCCGGCCAGTCGGGGCAGCCCAGGCCGGAATCGGTGAGCCGCGTGAAGGCGCCGAACAGCACCAGATCGAAGGTCAGGCACAAGGTCAGCACCGTCAGCGCATGCAGCCGCGCCGATGCCCCCTTGCCGCGCTGGCGGCGCCAGACCCACGCCACCGGCGCGAGCGCGAGCAGCGCGCCCGCGAGCAGGATGCCGGCGATCGGCGCCAGATCGTAGGGCGCGACGGGCGTCACTCAGCGCCCCGGCTTGTCCCAGCCCGCGGACGCGCGCAGCAGCTTCTCGACATCGCGCTTGAGCTTGCCGGGCTCGGGCTCGGCGGGTGACCGCATCATCCAGTTGCCGAGCGGGTCGACGACGTAGAGGTGATCGGCGAGCGCATGGCCCGCGGCCGGTGCCAGCCACGCCGAAAGCGCGCTCGCAGGCGCGCGCAGCACGGTGATCTCGGTGTTGGTGCGGATCGCGTCCAGCGTCTGCGCGCGCGGCGGCGCGTCGTCGGCGATCAGCCAGACCTTGTCGAGCCGATCCTTCTCGCGGCCCAGCGTCTCGCGCAACTGGCGCTGCAGCCACAGGTGCTTCTCGCAGATCACATCGCAGGCACCGCCGGAGACGACGACGAGCAGCCACTGGCCTTTCAGCGACTCGGCCTTCACCGCCGCGCCGGTCAGGTCGGTGAGCGGCAGATCGGCTGGCAGCGGGCGCAGCGGCGAGATCAGTTCGCTGTAGTTGGTGCGGCCATCGGGCCGGATCACGTAGTACGCGAGGTACGAGGCGATCACCGGCGCCGCGCAGATCGCCAGCACCAGCAGCATCTTCAGGCGGCCCGCAGCGGTGCGCCGCGCGTCGTCGTCGAGCGTGGGCGGCTGCATCGAGTGCACCGCGAAGCTCAGCGGAGCCGCCGGTTCAGGCGCGGCGGAGCCGGGGGCGGACGAGTTGGAACCAGACATACAGACCTGCCATGAGCGCACCCAGCGCGAACCACTGGAACGCGTAGCCGTAATGCTTTTGAACATCGACCGCGGGGCGCGGCCATTCGCGCAGCAGACCGTCGCCGACCGTCGCCGCTGAATCGGATTGCTGCACCGAGAGCGGCGCCAGACGCAGCCCCGACTCGGCCCCAAACGCATCGAGGTCGAGATTTTGCCGGATCGGCCCGACCCCGCCCGCGGCGAACTCGTACAGCCGTGACGGCGGCGGGGCGATCACGCCTTGCACCTCGACATCACCCGCCGGCGTGGGCACGGCCGGCAGCAGGGTGCGGTCACGCAGATCGCGCGGCACCCAGCCGCGCTGGACCAGCACCGCCTCCGGGCGCTCGGCGAGTTGCAGCGGCGTGACGACATAGAACCCGACGCGCGCGTGCATCTGCCGGTTCTCGAGAAACACGGTGCGCTCGGACACCCAATGCCCGCGCAGCCGCACCGGCCGGTAGTGCTGCGGCTCGGCCTGCGCGGGCGTGCGCGCGAGCTCGGTGTCGCTCAGCGCCGGCAGCCCGGCGCGCGATTCGAGCGCGTCCTGAAGCGCGATCTTCTGCGCGGCACGGCGCAGCTGCCACGCGCCGAGGTTGGCGGCGAGCACGACGCCGAGCACGGTCGCCACCACGACGACGACTGCGCGACCGGAGGCACTCAATGCCATCGCGATCCGCGCGGCGGATAATCTCGCCGCATGACATACGTGATCGGTATCGCCTTCGTCGGCATCATCGGCGCGCTCGTGATGGCCGGCGTCTTCATGATGCGCGACAGCCGCGGCGGCAAGGAAAAGAGCGGCGGCATGATGCGTGCGCTCGCGGTGCGCGTGGGCCTGTCGGTGCTGTTGTTCGCATGCGTCCTGTTCAGCTGGTGGGCCGGCTGGATCCACCCCACAGGTGTTCCGCTGGGCAAGTGAGTGATCCAAAAACAAACGCCGCGTTCAGCGGCGTTCTGCTTTTGGTGGGCGCTGCGGGACCGGCGCCGGGCCGCTCCCAAGCGGGCCCGCATCCTCTCGGGGGATCGACCGGCGTACTCGCCGGGCGAGGGGCTCACTACAACCAATAGACCACGATGTAAAGGCCGAGCCAGACCACGTCCACGAAGTGCCAGTACCAGGCTGCGCCTTCGAAACCGAAGTGGCGCTGCGGCGTGAAGTGGCCGTTCATCAGCCGGATCGTGATGAATAACAGCATCAGCATGCCGACGAACACATGGAAGCCGTGGAAGCCGGTGAGCATGAAGAAGGTCGAGCCGTAGGCGCCCGACGACAGCTTCAGGTTCAGCTCGGTGTACGCATGGTGGTACTCGAAGATCTGGAAGCCGAGGAAGAGGATGCCCAGCAACACGGTGATCCACATGAAGGCGATCGTGCGCGCGCGGTGGCCGGCCACGAGCGCATGGTGGGCGATCGTCAACGTCACGCCCGAGCTCAGCAAGAGCAGCGTGTTGATGGTCGGGATCGGCCACGGGCCCATCGTCTGGAACGGCTCGACGATGCCGGCCGGCGAGCCGGTCAGGCCGACGCCCGAACTCGGCCAGACGGCGCGGAAGTCCGGCCAGAGCACCGCGTTCTCGAGGCTGCCGAGGTTGGGCAGCGCGTGCAGGCGGGTCCAGAACAGCGCGCCGAAGAAGGCACCGAAGAACATCACCTCCGAGAAGATGAACCAGCTCATGCTCCAGCGGAACGACAGATCGATCCGGTCGCTGTAGAGCCCGCCTTCGCTCTCGCCGATGGCCTGGCGGAACCATTGCTGGAGCACGAAGAAGAGCAGCGCGAAGCCGGCAATCAGCGAATACATGCCCCAGCCATGGCCGTTGATCCACTGGCCGGCGCCGAAGATGATCAGCAGCAAGCCGGCCGCGGCCATCACCGGGTGCCGTGAGGGCGCCGGGACGAAGTAGTAAGGCGTGTGCCCGTGAGGTGTCGCTGCCGACATAGAGTTCTCCTGAGATCTGTCTGAATTATTTGGCGGCGCCGCTGGCCAGCACCCAGTTGACGACCAGCAGCAACGCGATGACGAACAGCACCGCGCCGATCACGCCGGCAATGACGACGTGCACCGGGTTGAGCTGGTTCACGTCCTTCTCGTAGTCTGCCCCCTTGCGCACGCCGAAGAACGACCACGCGACGGCCTTCATCGTCTGCAAGAACGAGCCCTTGCGCTGCATGACCGGCGTCGTCATGACGCAGCCCCCCTGCCCGCGGGTTCGGGCGGCACCGTGCCGCCGACCTCGAAGAAGGTGTACGACAAGGTGATCGTCTTGACGTCTTTCGAGAGCTTCGGGTCGATCACGAAGACGACCGGCCAGCGCTTCGACTCGCCCGGGGCAAGCGTGTACTGGTTGAAGCAGAAGCACTCCAGCTTGTTGAAGTGCGGCATCGCCTGCATCGGTGCGTAGCTCGGGATCGCCTGCGCCGCCACGGTGCGGTTCTGCACATTGCGGAACTCGTACATCACCGTCGTCAGCTCGCCCGGGTGCACGACGACCGAACGCTTCTCGGGCTTGAACTCCCACGGGCCGCGCGCGTTGGCGTCGAACTCGATGGTGATCGACCGGCTCAGATCGACCTGGGTGTTCTTCTGCCCACGCGCCCCGCCCTGGGCGTCGAGCTCGGAGAGCGACAGCACGTTGATGCCGAGCGCGGTGCAGATCGTCCGGTAGATCGGCACCAGCGCATAGCCGAACGCGAACATCAGCGCCACCACGACGGTCAGCTTGCCGACCATGCGCCAGTTGTCACGGCGCACGGCGGCGTCGTGAGTCAGGGCGGAGGTCAGCTCGCTCATCGCGTTCACATCCCGATCAAGGCGCTCTTGACGACGAAGCCGACGAAGACCACGACCGCGATCCCGCCCAGGATCAAGCCGAGTCTCTGGTTGCTCTTCTTCTGCTCGGGCGTCATGGATCAGGCGCGAGTTCAGGCCAGGATCTTGGTCGCGTTGGCGTTCAGCTTCGGCGGGTTCTCGAAGGTGTGGAACGGCGCCGGCGACGGCACTTCCCACTCCAGGCCTTCGGCACCTTCCCAGGGCTGCTGCGCCGCTGGTTGGCCTTTGCCGCGCATCGTGGGCAACACGACGAAGACGAAGAAGTAGACCTGCGCGAAGCCGAACGCGAATGCGCCCACCGATGCGATCGCGTTGAAGTCGGCGAACTGCATCGGGTAGTCGGCGTAGCGGCGCGGCATGCCGGCCAGGCCGAGGAAGTGCATCGGGAAGAAGGTGATGTTGAACGAGATCAGCGACCACCAGAAATGGATCTTGCCGCGCGTCTCGTCGTACATCACGCCCGTCCACTTCGGAGCCCAGTAGTAGAAGCCGGAGAACAGGCCGAACAGCGAACCCGCCACGAGCACGTAGTGGAAGTGGGCGACGACGTAGTAGGTGTCCTGCAGCTGGATGTCGATCGGCGCCATCGCCAGAATCAGGCCGGTGAAGCCACCCATCGTGAACACGAACAGGAAGCCGACCGCGAACAGCATCGGCGTCTCGAAGGTCATCGAGCCGCGCCACATCGTGGCGATCCAGTTGAAGACCTTCACACCGGTCGGCACCGCGATCAGCATCGTCGCGTACATGAAGAACAGCTGGCCGGTGACCGGCATGCCGGTCGTGAACATGTGGTGCGCCCAGACGATGAACGACAGGATCGCGATCGACGCGGTGGCATACACCATCGAGGTGTAGCCGAACAGGCGCTTGCGCGCGAACGCCGGGATCACCGCGCTGACGATGCCGAAGGCCGGCAGGATCATGATGTAGACCTCGGGGTGGCCGAAGAACCAGAAGACGTGCTGGTACATCACCGGGTCGCCGCCGCCGGCAGGGTTGAAGAAGTGCGTGCCGAAGTGGCGGTCGGTCAAGGTCATCGTGATCGCGCCGGCGAGCACCGGCATCACCGCGATCAGCAGGTAGGCGGTGATCAGCCAGGTCCAGCAGAACAGCGGCATCTTCATCAGCGTCATGCCGGGCGCGCGCATGTTCAGGATGGTGACGACGATGTTGATCGAGCCCATGATCGAGCTCGCGCCCATGATGTGCATCGCGAAGATGCCGGCGTCCATCGACGGACCCATCTGCAGCGTGAGCGGCGCGTAGAGCGTCCAGCCCGCGGCGGGCGCGCCGCCGGGCATGAAGAACGAACCGACCAGCATCAGCGCGGCCGGGATCAGCAGCCAGAAGCTGAAGTTGTTCATGCGCGCGAACGCCATGTCGGCCGCGCCGATCTGCAGCGGGATCATCCAGTTCGCGAAGCCGACGAAGGCCGGCATGATCGCGCCGAACACCATGATCAGCCCGTGCATCGTGGTGAACTGGTTGAACATCTGCGGGTTGACGAACTGCAGGCCAGGCTGGAACAGCTCGGCGCGAATCAGCAGCGCGAGCACGCCGCCGACCATCAGCATGGTGAACGCGAACAACAGGTACATCGTGCCGATGTCCTTGTGGTTGGTCGCGTACAACCAGCGGCGCCAGCCGTGCGGCGCCCCGTGATCGTCGTGGCCATGGTCATGGGCGTGGCCGCCGTGGGAGTGGTCGATGACTGCGCTCATAGAGGGCTCCTGATTCGTGTTCGGTGGTGCTGGCGGCGACGGCTGTCAGCCGGCCGGCACGATGTCAACGCGGCGCGCGCGATCGGCGGCGGCACCGCCGGCCTCGATCTGTTCGGGCTTGCGCATCTCGATGCGGTCGATGGCGATGCCGGCCTTCTCGAGCGCGGCGCGCACGGTCTTGGCGCGCTCCTTCGCGAGTTCGACGTTCTTGGCCGGGTCGCCGCTCGAGTCGACAAAGCCCGACAGCGCGACCTTCGCGCCCGATTGGCCCTTCAGGTACTCGGCCGCCGCGGCGACTGCCTTGGCCGCTGCGGCGTCGAGCCCGCTCTTGCCACTGGCGAACAACACGCTGATCGGCAGGCCGGCGCTCGCCACCGCCGGTTCGGCAGCGGCTTTGGCGACGGGCGCGGCGGCGGCGCCTGCCGACGGTGCCAGTTCCTTGCCGGCGCGGATCGCGGCCACATCGGCCGGCTGCACCAACTGCCCGGTCTTGTTCGACCAGTTGTTCTTCGTGTAGGTGACGACGGCCGCGAGCTCGGTGTCCGACAGCTGCTTCCACGCCGGCATCGCACCGTTGTTCTGGCCGTTCAGCAGCACATGGATCTGCTTGCCCTTGTCGGCGTCGAGCACCACGGCTGCGCCGTCGAGCGGCTTGATCGGGCCACCGCCCTTGCCGGTCGGCAGGTGGCAGGCGGCACAGTTCGCGGCGTAGACCTTCTCACCGCGGGCCTGCAGGTCGGCGAGCACCCAGACCTTGGCCGGGTCATCCGCGAGCGCGGCCATTTCCTTCTTCTTGCCATCGACCCATCGGGTGTAATCGACTTGCGACAACACCTTCACATGGATCGGCATGTAGGCGTGTTCCTTGCCGCACAACTCGGCGCACTGGCCGTAGTAATCGCCGGTCTTCTCGGCGCGGAACCACGTGTCGCGCACGAAGCCGGGAATCGCGTCCTGCTTGATGCCGAACGACGGCACCATGAAGGCGTGGATCACGTCGGTGGCGGTCGTGATGATGCGGATCTTCTTGTCCACCGGCACGACCAGCGGGTTGTCGACCTTCAGCAGGTAGTCATCGACCGGCGCGGGCTTGCCGGAGTCGGACGACTCGCGCTGGCTGACGTCGAGCGTCGAGATGAAGCCGATGCCCTCACCCTCGCCGGTCAGGTAGTCGTAGCCCCACTTCCACTGAACGCCGGTGGCCTTGATGGTGACATCGGCCGCGCTCGTGTCCTTCATCGCCACGACGGTCTTGGTGGCAGGCAGCGCCATCGCGATCACGATAATGAACGGCACGATGGTCCAGACGATCTCGACCGTGGTGCTCTCGTGGAAGTTCGCCGGCTTCGCGCCCTTGGACTTGCGGTGCTTGAAGATCGAATAGAACATCACCCCGAACACGCCGATGAAGATGACCGTGCAGACCCACAGCATGAAGTAGTGCAGCCACTGCTGGTCAGCGGCAATCTGGGTGACCGGCGGGTGCAGATCCAGCTGGTTCACCGCGGGGCCGCCCGGCAAGTTGCCGACGGCCAGCGCCGCATGAGTCGCCAAGGTCGCGCCCAGGGTCAGGCCGATCTGACCGATCCGGCTGACGGAGTGTCGCCCGACTGCTTGCAAACGTGCCTTCATCGTCATCATGGTTGCCACATTTCAGTTTTCAGATTTGTCTTGCCAGCGCCGCAGCGCCCAACGCAGCTCTTCGGCCAGCTGGCGGCGCAGTTCGGGGCGCACGAAACGCCCCACCGCGATGCGCTGGCCCTGCCCCGAGAGTTCGACCAGCGAGCCGTCGCCGTGCTCCGGCTCGACCCGCACCCAGGCCGGCGCGAATTCGGCGCGATGCGTGGCCCGACCCGAGGTGTGCTCGACCGTGAGTCGGCCGGCCTGCAGGCGGATGTTCTCGTTGTCGGTGGCATGGCGCGAATAGAGCATCAGCGCGGCGCCGAGCGCCAGCAGCTCAAGCCCGGCGAACGGCAGCACCAGCGTGGCGCCCTGGATCCAGAACCCGGCCGCGATGCCCAGCGAGAGCACGCACACCGAGGTGTAAAAGCCCATCATCTGGCGCGGCGTGATCGAGCAGTTGCGCCTGAGCAGCCAGTGCACCGACCGCACCGTGCGCTCACCCGCGCCCGACTCGGCGCCAAAGCGCAATGGACGGTCCCATGCCGCGTGGCCGATGGAGGGGTGAGAAATGGTTGCTGACATGCCGCTTGAGCGTTACTGGAACTGCCTTGATTTCTTGCCACCTGACCGGACATGCTCACGCGTGCCGAGCCGAACCATGAGAGTTTAGCGCAGGCGCTAGCGTGCCCTGGGCCGGCCGTGGCTTGAACGCACCATGGCGCGCATGTCGTCCAGCGACACGGTCGTCGCCTCGCCGGCACGCAGCCGCGGCGCGGCCTTGAAGGCGTGGCCGTAGGCGACCTCGAAGCTCAAGCCGAGCGTGCCGTCGGGTGCGGCGAGCGACGCCAGCTCGCGCTCCAGGCGATCCCGCCAGCGCCGCGTGCGCAGGCCGGTGAAGCGATCCGGCGCGGTGTTGCCGCCGAGCCCGCGCAGCTCGGCCAGCAGCGCGCGCGGGTTGCTCCAGCGCAGCGTCAAGGTTTCCTGGTCCATCACCGGGTCGGCGAAGCCGGCCTGCACCAGCATGTCGCCGAGGTCGTGCATGTCGACGAAGCCAGGCGTGGGCGCCGGCCAGCCCAGCCGCGCGTAGAGCGTGCGCAACTCGCGCAGCGTGCCCGGGCCGAGGCAGGAGAACATCACGAAGCCATCGGCCCGCAGCAGCCGCTGCCACTGCGCGATCAGCGCGGTCGGATCGACCACCGCGTGCAGCATCATGTTGGCCCAGACCAGCCCGGCGCCGCCTGCGATCTCCGTGTCGCTGGTCACCACCTCGACCGCCGCGCCCGTCCAGCGCCCGGCCGACCACCACGGGCGCTGCGCCTGCTCGCGGCCGCGCGCGGCCCACCAGGCATCGGGCTCCACGAGCACGCGCGATGCCTTCGGATAGGCCTGCGCCAGCAGCGCGCTGCCGGCACCGAGGTGGCTCCACCAATCGATCACGCGCTCGGGCTGGTGCAGGATCAGCTGCAGCTTCTCGGCCATGCGCCGCGCCACCTCGGCGTGCAGCCACGGCGGCTCTGGCGCACGCGCGAGGCGGCGCAACGCCGCGGCGACGGCGACGGGGTCGAGGCGGCGCGCATCGTGTTCGGCGTCGGGCAGTGATTCATCGAGCATGGCCGGCCCAGTATATTGAGCCGTGCTGTTCACCCGCCTGCTCGCCGCCACCGAACGCCTGCCCAGCTTGTGCGCCGTGTGCCGCGGCTGGGGCACGCGAGTCTGCGCGACCTGCGTCGAGCGCTTCGCGATTCAGCACCCGCGCTGTCAGCGCTGCGCCTTGCGCGTGCCCGACGGCGTGCGCCTGTGCGGCGCCTGTCTCAACGACCCGCCGCCATTCGCGCGCGCGCTCGCCGCGCTCGACTACGACCACCCGTGGGACGGCCTGATCACGCAGTTCAAGTTTCACGGCGCGCTCGACCTGGCGCCTGCGCTGACACGGCGCCTGCTCGCCAACTTCGAGGTCAGCGACACGCCGGCACCGGCGCTGCTGCTGCCGGTGCCGCTGAGCACCGAACGGCTGCGCGAGCGCGGCTACAACCAGGCGTGGGAGCTGGCGCGCCGCCTCGGCCGCGCGCTGAAGTGCCCGGCCGACGCGCACCTGCTGCTGCGCATCAAGGACACGCCGCACCAGCTCGCCTTCCCGCCCGGGCAGCGCGCCGGCAATGTGCGCGCCGCGTTCGCGGTCGAGCCGCGCCGGCTCGCCGAACTGCGCGGCCGCAGCGTCACGATCGTCGACGACGTGATGACGACCGGCGCCACCGTCAACGAGATCGCGCGTGTGCTGTTGCAGGCCGGCGCGAGCGAGGTCGGCGTGTGGGCGCTCGCGCGCACGGCTCGCCACGACGAGCCCTGATGCCCCGGTCACACTGCCTGACCATGTTCAACATCGTTCTCGTCCACCCCGAGATCCCGCCCAACACCGGCAACGTGATCCGCCTCGCGGCCAACACCGGCTGCGCGCTGCACCTGATCGAGCCGCTGGGGTTTTCGATGGATGACAAGAACCTGAAGCGCGCCGGCCTCGACTACCACGAGTACGCGCCGGTGCGGCGCCACGCGTCGTGGAACGCGTTCCTGCGCGACGCGCAACCGGCAACGGATCGTGTGTTCGCGTTCACGACCAAGGGCAGCCAGCCGTTCGCCGACATCGCCTGGCGCACCGGCGACTGGCTCGTGTTCGGCTCTGAGACGGCCGGCCTGCCCGAGCCGGTGCGCGAGTCCTTCAGCTCAGCACAGCGCGTGCGCCTGCCCATGCGCGCCGATCAGCGCAGCCTGAACCTGAGCAACGCGGTGGCGGTCGCGGTGTTCGAGGCCTGGCGGCAGTGCGGCTATGCCGGCGGCACCTGAAACCTATTCAGGCTGGACGCCCGCAGCCTTGATGACCTTGGCCCAGCGTTCGCGTTCGGTCTTCATCAGCCCGGCCAGCGCTTCGGGCGCAGTGCCCGCGGCGCTGAAATACTGGCCGAGGATCTTGGCGCGCACGTCGTCGCTCTTGATGACGCGAATCAGCTCGTTCGAGACGCGCTCGACGATGGCCTTCGGGGTGCCGGCCGGCGCGAGCACGGCCTGCCACGAGATCGCCTCGAAACCCGCGTAGCCTTGCTCGACCAGGCTCGGCATCTCCGGCAGCGCGGCGGCCCGGCCCAGCGTCGTGACGCCGAGCGCCTTGAGCTTGCCGGCGCGGATCTGGCCGATGGCAATGCCGGGCACCATGAAGCCGGCTTGCACCTGGCTCGCCAGGATCGCGTTCACGACCTGCGGAAAGCCTTGATACGGTACATGCACGATGTCGAGCCCGGCGCGGGTCTTGAACAGTTCCATCGCGAGGTGCGCGGCGCTGCCGTTGCCGACGCTGCCGTAGTTGAGCTGGCCCTTCCTCTCCTTCGCGATGCGCACGAAGTCGGCGAGCGTGTTCGCGCCCAGCTTCGGATCGACAACCAGCACGTTCGGCGAAGTCGCGACCAGCGTCACCGGCGCCAGATCCTTGATGGGGTCGTAGTTCAGGCTCTTGCTGAGCAATGGCGCCGTGACCAGCGGGCCCTGGATCGTGAACAGGAAGGTGTAGCCATCGGGCTCGGCCTTGGCGACCACGCCGGTGCCGATGTTGCCGCCCGCGCCGGGCTTGTTGTCGACGATCACGACCTGGCCGAGCGCGTGGCCGAGCGGTTCGCAGACGAGGCGCGCGATGATGTCGGGCGAGCTGCCGGGCGGGAACGGCACGACCATCCGGATCGGCCGGATCGGCCACGTTTGCGCGAACGCCGGCGCGGCGAGCGCGGAGGCGCCAGCCAGCCCCGTCAGCATGAATTGGCGGCGCCGCATCGGATTCGTCTCCATCAGGTCTCGGACCGCGCGCCGCGGCCCATCAGTTGTTCGAGCGCCTGCGCCGGTGTCACGCGGCCGTCGAGCACCGCGGCCACGGCCTGCGTGATCGGCATCTCGACGCCAAGCGCCCGGGCCCGTTGCAGCACCATCGGCGCGGTGCTCACGCCTTCGGCCACATGGCCGAGCTCGGCCAGGATGCGCGCCAGCGGCAGGCCTTGCGCGAGCAGCCGGCCGACCGTGCGGTTGCGCGACAGGTCGCCAGTGGCGGTGAGCACCAGATCGCCGAGGCCTGACAAGCCCATGAAGGTTTCGGCGCGCGCACCGAGCGCCACGCCGAGGCGCGTCATCTCGGCCAGGCCGCGCGTGATCAGCGCGGCGCGGGCGTTCAGCCCGAGCTGCATGCCGTCGGCAATGCCGGTCGCGATCGCGAGCACGTTCTTGATCGCACCACCGACCTCGACACCGACCGGATCGTCCGACGTGTAGATGCGCAGGTTCTCGCTGTGCAGCGCCTCGACCGCCTCGGCGCACAACGTGGCATCGGCGCTGGCCGCGACCAACGCGGTGGGCTGCGCACGCGCAACCTCGATCGCGAAACTCGGCCCCGACAACACGCCGACACGCACGCCGGGTTCGGCCGCGCGCGCGAGTTCATGGCCCAGCCGGCCGCTGAGCTGCTCGAAGCCCTTGCACAGCCACAGCACGCCCGAGGCTCGCTTGCCGACACGGCGCAGCATCTCGTCGAGTGCTGCCATCGGCGTGGCGATGATGACGAGGCCGGCGCGGGCGTGGACCAGCGCGGCGTCGAAATCCGCATCGATCAGCAGCGAATCGGGCAGCGCCACACCGGGCAGGTACGGCGCGTTGACCCGCGCCGCGCGCATCTGCGCGGCTTGCGCCGCGTCGCGCGCCCACAGCCGGGTCGGATGCCGCTCGCACACGCTCGCGGCGAGCGCGGTGCCCCAGGCGCCGGCACCGAGGACCGTCAGGTTCATCGGGCCGCGATCGATGCGATCAGTTCGCGGAGGTGATGATGCCCGAGCCGTTCGGCTGTGCGCCCGCAGCCTGCGCCTGCTGCGCCTCGAACATCGCCTGGAAGTTCACTTCCGACAGCAGCACCGGCGGGAAGCCGGCGCGCGTGCAGACGTCCGACACGATCGCGCGCAGGTACGGGTAGATGATGCCCGGGCAGGCGATGCCGATGATTGGCTGCAGCTGGTCTTCGGGGATGTTGCGGATCTCGAAGATGCCGCCCTGCTTGGCTTCGACCAGGAACAGCACCTTGTCGTTGACCTTGGTCGTGACGGTGGCGGTGACGGTGACTTCATACACACCGTCGCCGATCGGCTCGGCGCCCAGGCCGAGGTTGATCTCGACCTGAGGTTGGCCCTGCTCCAGCAGGATCTGCGGCGAGTTCGGCTGCTCGAGCGACAGGTCCTTCAGGTAGACGCGTTGAATCTGGAACACCGGGTTGTTGTCGTCAGCCATGGGGGTCTCGTATTGGATGAAAAATGCCCGCATGCAGCGGGCGAAGCAAACGGATGATTATCCCTGAGCGCCATGCAGCAACGGCATCAGCTCGCCGCGCTGATCGAGGGCGACCAACTCGTCGCAGCCGCCCACATGCGTATCGCCAATAAAGATCTGCGGCACGGTGCGGCGGCCGGTCAGCGCCATCATCTCGGCGCGCTGCGCCGGGTCGAGGTCGACGCGGATGTCGTCGATGGCTTCGACACCTCGTTGCTTCAGCAAGGCCTTGGCGTGCACGCAATACGGGCACACCTGCGTGCTGTACATCTTGACGGCTTGCATCGATGCTCCGACTCAAGCTGCGGTCTTCTCGACCGGCAGGTTGGCGGCCCGCCAGGCCTCGAAACCACCGGCGAGCGCGCGCGCGTTTTCAAAGCCGAGAGTCTTCAGCGTGGCCACGGCCTTGCCGGCGCGCGTGCCGGTCGGGCACACCACGACCAGCGGCAGCGCCTTGTTCTTGGGCAGATCCTTCGAGGCTTCCAGGCTCGCCAGCGGCACGCTGCGCGAACCCATCGCGTGGCCGGCGGCGTATTCGGCCGGCTCGCTCACATCGATCAGGATCGCCTTTTCGCGGTTGATCAGCTGCACCGCGTCGTTGGTGGAGACCTTGCTCGCTCCGCCCGCGCCCTTGTTGATCAACGGCCAGAGCAGCAAACCGCCCGAGACCGCGGCCGCGACGAACAGGTACCAGGTGTCGAGAAAGAACTTCACGGGCGGGCCAATGGGTTTGAGAAGGATCGCGATTATAGAATTCAGCCGACCCGCGCCGCGTCTGGCGTGCTGATCACCTCACACCATGCACAAGCTCGTCCTGATCCGCCACGGCGAATCGACCTGGAACCTCGAAAACCGCTTCACCGGCTGGACCGACGTGGACCTCACGCCGCTGGGTGTGCAGCAGGCGCAGCAGGCCGGCAAGCTGCTCAAGGCCGACGACTACGAGTTCGACATCGCCTACACCTCGGTGCTCAAGCGCGCGATCTGGACGCTCTGGCACACGCTCGACCAGATGGACCGCACCTGGCTGCCGGTGCGCAACGACTGGCGCCTGAACGAGCGCCACTACGGCGCGTTGCAAGGGCTGAACAAGGCCGAGACCGCGAAGAAATTCGGCGACGCGCAAGTGCTGGTCTGGCGTCGCAGCTACGACACCCCGCCGCCGGTGCTGGATGCAAGCGACGCGCGCTGCGAGCGCAGCGACCCGCGCTACGCCAAGCTCAAACCCGAAGACGTGCCGCTGACCGAATGCCTGAAGGACACGGTGGCGCGCGTGCTGCCATTCTGGAACGACACGATCGCGCCCGGTTTGCGCGGCGGCCAACGCATCGTCATTGCCGCACACGGCAACAGCATCCGTGCACTGGTGAAATACCTCGACGGCATCTCCGACGCCGACATCGTCAACCTGAACATCCCGAACGGCATCCCGCTGGTCTACGAGTTGGACGACGAGTTGAAGCCGCTCAAGAGCTATTACCTCGGTGACGCCGAAACCGCCGCAAAGGCCGCGGCCGCGGTGGCCAATCAGGGCAAGGCCTGATCTAAGGCCGCGCCGATCCGCCCGCGCAACGACTCCGCCAGCATCCGCCGATCGGCGCCCGCACTGGGCAGCGGCGGCAGCAGCTGAATCCGCGCGACCACGCCGTCGCCGCCGGCAACACGCCACAGGCTCTCCAGCAAGGTCGTGTCGCCGACGAACTCGACCGCCGTGCTCACGGCACCGTGCGCATCTGAAAACCGCAACGCGACCGGCTGGATCAGCGTGCCGGTCGAGATCGCCGCCTGCAGCAGGTTGGCGTGGAACGGCAGCAGAGCGCGGCCGTCGGACGTCGTGCCTTCGGGGAACACCGCAACCGTCTCGCCCGCCGCCAGCGCCCGCGCCATCGTGTGCACGACGCGCAGCGCATCGCGCTTGCGTTCGCGTTCGAGGTAGAGCGTTCCGGCCGAATCGACGAGCTTGGAGAGTACCGGCCACGAGCGCACATCGGCCTTCGAGACGAACCGCGCCTGCGGGCAGACCGCGTGCACGGCCATGATGTCCAGCCACGAGATGTGATTCGCGACCAGCAACGTGCCGCCCGCATGCGGCGTTCCCTCGACGTGCAGCGCGATGCCCATCATGCGCAGCATCTTCGTTGCCCACCACTGGATGTAAGGCTGGCGCTGCGCCACGCCGAGCGCCGGGAAGCGCGTGAGCACGAGCCCCAGGCCGTGCACCCCGTGCACGACCGCGCGCAGCAGCCGCCACGCGGTGCGCAGCGTGCGGATCATTCCTGCGCGTCGAAGGCCAGCGTGCCGGCGACCAGCGTGCAAGCCACGCAGCCGGGCAGGTCGTGCCCCGCAAACGGCGTGTGCTTGCCCTGGCTGCGCAGCGTCGCCGGCAGCACCTGCCAGCGCGCACCGGCATCGAAGATGCAGACGTCGGCCACGCCGCCTTCGATCAGCCGCCCGGCACTCGCCGCCAGCGAACCGAGCGCGTCGCCGATCGCCGCGACCGGCGCGCACGTTACGACGCCAAGCGTGCGTGTGAGCGGCACCTTGTCCACCTCACCCCACTTGAGCGCCAGGCTCAGCAGCAGTTCCAGCCCGCTCGCGCCGGGCTCGGCCTCGGCGAACGGCAGGTTCTTCGCATCCGCATCGATCGGCGTGTGGTCGCTGACGAGCGCGTCGATGGTGCCGTCGGCCAGCGCCGCGCGGATCGCGTCGCGGTCGCGTTGCTGGCGCAGCGGCGGCGTGACGCGCATCGCGGCGTTGAAGTAGCCGATGTCCACATCGGTCAGGTGCAGCTGGTTGATGCTCACGTCGCAAGTGACGGGCAGGCCTTCGGCCTTGGCGCGCCGCACCAGCTCGATACCAGCGGCGCTGCTCAGGCGGCACAGGTGCACGCGCGCGCCGGTGTCGCGCACCAGTTCGAAGATGGTCGCGAGCGCGATCGTCTCGGCGATCACCGGCACGCCCGAGAGGCCCATGCGCGTCGCGAGCGCGCCCTTGGCGGCGACACCGTTGCCCAGCCAGGCATCGTTGGGTCGCAGCCAGGTCGTGTAGCCGAAGGTCGCGGCGTATTGCAGCGCCCGGTGCAGCACCAACGTGTCGCGCACCGGCACCTCGGCCTGTGAGAAACCGACGCAGCCGGCGTCGGTCAACTCGGCCATCGCCGTCAGCACCTCGCCCTGCAGGCCGCGCGTCAACGCGCCCAGCGGGTACAGGTGCGCGAGGTTCAGGTTGCGGGCGCGGAACTTCAGCATCTGCACCAGGCCCGGCTCGTCGAGCACCGGCTCGGTATCGGGCGGGCAAACGAGACTGGTGACGCCGCCGGCGACGGCCGCGGCCATCTCGGATTCGAGCATGCCTTCGTGCTCGTGCCCCGGCTCGCGCAGGCGCGCGGCGAGGTCGACGAGGCCGGGCGCGACGATCAGGCCGCTCGCGTCGATGATGCGGTCGGGCTCGAACTCGTTGCTGACGTGACCGAACGCGACGATGCGGCCCGCCGCGATCGCGAGGTCGCCGATCGCGTCGTGTCCCGAAGCGGGGTCGATCAGGCGACCACCCTGCACAAGAATCTTCATGCGTTGTTCCCCGCGATGATCGACATCACCGCCATGCGCACCGCGATGCCGAAGGTCACCTGCGGCAGGATCACGCTTTGCGTGCCGTCGGCCACATCGGAGGCGATCTCGACGCCGCGGTTGATCGGCCCTGGGTGCATCACGATCGCGTCGGGTTTGGCCAGGGCGAGCTTCTCGGGCGTGAGGCCATAGTTCTTGAAGAACTCGGCGGCGCTGGGCAGCATCGCGCCGCTCATCCGCTCGTTCTGCAGGCGCAGCATGATGATCACGTCGGCGCCTGCGATGCCTTCCTTCATGTCGTGGCAGACGCGCACACCCATCGCCGAGAGGTCGCCAGGCACCAGCGTCTTCGGGCCGACGGCGCGGATCTCGGGCACGCCGAGCGTGGTCAGCGCATGGATGTCGGAGCGCGCGACACGCGAGTGCACGATGTCGCCGACGATCGCCACCGTGAGCTTCGTGAAATCCTGCTTGTAGTGCCGGATCGTGTACATGTCGAGCAGGCCCTGCGTCGGGTGCGAATGCCGGCCGTCGCCGGCGTTCACCACATGCACGTGCGGCGCGCAGTGCTGCGCGATCAGGTAGGGCGCGCCGCTCTCGCTGTGGCGCACCACGAACATGTCGGCGTGCATCGCCGAGAGGTTGGCGATGGTGTCGAGCAGGCTCTCGCCCTTGGCGGCCGACGAGCGCGCGATGTCGAGGTTGATCACGTCGGCGCTCAGCCGCTTGGCCGCGATCTCGAAGGTCGTGCGGGTGCGCGTGCTGTTCTCGAAGAACAGGTTGAACACGCTCTTGCCGCGCAGCAGCGGCACCTTCTTCACCTCGCGGTCGTTCACGCTCAGGAAGGTGCCGGCGGTGTCGAGGATGTGGTGCAGCACCGGTCGCGGCAGGCCTTCGATCGAGAGCAGGTGGATCAGCTCGCCGTGCGCGTTGAGTTGCGGGTTGCGCTGCATCACGCCCCTTCCTTGATGTCGAAGCTGAAGCGGCCGGCCGCGTCTTTCGCCAGCGACAGCTTCTGGCCCTTCGGCAGCGTGATGCGCGCCGCCGAGACCGCCGCGGCGATCGGCAGCTCGCGCCCGCCGCGGTCCACCAGCACCGCGAGCGTGACGCTCGCCGGGCGGCCGAAGTCGTAGAGCTCGTTGATCACCGCGCGGATCGTGCGGCCGGTGTAGAGCACGTCGTCGATCAGCACGATCGGCTTGTCGCTCACGTCGAACGGCAGCTTCGTGTGGTCGGCACCCGCGGTCATGCCGCGCGAGTTGAAATCGTCGCGGTGCAGCGCGCTGGAGATCACGCCGTGCTCGCCGGGCCGCTTCAGATCGCGCTGCAGGCGCTCGGCCAGCCAGGCGCCGCCGGACCAGATGCCGACGAGTACGGAATCGGGCTGCATCAGGCCGCGCACGCCGGCCACCAGATCGGCGTAGAGCGCTTCGGCGTCGAGGTTCAGGCTGCTCATTCCAGTGTGCTCAGAAATTGGTTCAGGATGATCGCAGCCGAGGCGGCGTCGAGATCACGCGCGCCATCGCTGGCTGCCTCGGTCGTCGAATAGCGCTCGTCTACTTCATGCACCGGCAGCCTGAAGCGGCCGTGCAGTTGGCGGGCGAAGCGGTGGGCGCGCTCGGTATTGTCGTTCGGTGCGCCATCGGGATGAAACGGCACGCCGACAACAAGCGCTTGCGGACGCCATTCCTCGATGAGCGCGGCGATGGCGGTGAAGCGCGCCTCGCCGATGGCCGCCACGGTACGCAACGGCGTCGCGCTGCGCGTCAGCGTGTTGCCCGTGGCCACGCCGACACGCTTGGCGCCGAAGTCGAAAGCGAGAAAGGAAAGCGGTGAGGTAGCGGCGGTGGGCGTGAGGCTCTCCGAGCTCATGCGTGCCCCGCCTCCCCGCTCAGCATGTTCGCGTCGATGCCCAGCAGCGAGAGCGCCTTGTCGTAGCGCTGCTCCACCGGCGTGTCGAAGATGATCCCGCGCTCGGCGCCGACGTTGATCCAGCCGTTGCGGCTCATCTCGTCTTCGAGCTGCCCGGCGCCCCAGCCGCTGTAGCCCAGCGTGACGAGGATCTTCTTCGGCCCGGCGCCGCTGGAGAGCGCTTCCAGAACGTCCTTGCTGGTCGTCATCTCCAACCCGCCGGGGATGCGCAGGGTCGAGTTGTAGTGGCCGCCCGCGTCGTCGTCGCCGCCCAGCGATTCGTGCAGCACGAAGCCGCGCTCGGTCTGCACCGGGCCGCCGAAGTAGACCGGTGCTTCAGCCAATTCGGGCCGATCCAGCGAGAGTTCGACCTTCTCGAACAGGTTCTTCAGCTTGATGTCGATCGGCTTGTTGATCACCAGGCCGAGCGCGCCCTTGTCGGTGTGCTCGCACAGGTAGATCACGGTGCCGGCGAAGGTGCCGTCGCGCAGGCTCGGCATGGCAATCAGAAACTGGTTCGTGAAGTTGACCGGTGCGCTTGCCATGGGTCGAGTTTAATCCTGCGCCACACTCAGGCCCCATGACGCCTCCGATTGACCGTGCATTGGTCTGGTTTCGCCGCGATTTGCGCGCCACCGACAACGCCGCGCTGTACCACGCGCTGCGGGCGGCGCGCGAGGTCTGGTGCGTGTTCGTGTTCGACCGCGCCATCCTCGATCCGCTGCCGCGCCGCGATCGGCGCGTCGAGTTCATCCACGCCAGCCTGATCGACCTCAATGCGCAACTGAGCAGCCTCAAGCCGGGCTCTCGCCTGCTGGTGCGCCATGGCCGCGCGGTCGACGAGATCGCGGCGCTGGCCATGCAACTCGGCGTGAACGCCGTCTACGCCAACCACGACGACGAACCCGCCGCGCTCGCACGCGACGCGGCCGCGCGCGACGCGCTGGCCAGCGCCGGCATCGCGCTGCACACGAGCAAGGATCACGTGGTGTTCGAGCGCAGCGAGGTGCTGACGCAGGGCGGCACGCCGTACACCGTGTTCACGCCGTACAAGAACGCGTGGCTGAAGAAGCTGGAGCCGTTCTACCTCACGCCGTACCCAATCGCGAAACACGCGGCTCGGCTGGCTGCGCCACCCGAAGGCGCAGCCGCTCATTTGCCGACGCTCGCCGAGATCGGCTTCGAGCCGACCAACCTCGCCGCGCTGAAGATTCCGCTCGGCAGCGCGGGGGCGCAGGCCTTGCTCGTCGACTTCCTGCCGCGCATCGACCGCTACGACGAGGCGCGCAACTTCCCCGCCGTCAAGGGCCCGAGCTACCTGTCGATGCACCTGCGCTTCGGCACCGTCTCGATCCGCGAACTCGCCGCCGCGGCCTTGGCGCACAAGTCAACCGGCGCCGCGGTGTGGCTGTCGGAGCTGATCTGGCGGGACTTCTACCACCAGATCCTGCACCACCACCCGCACGTCGTCGATCGCAGTTTCAAGCCCGACTACGACCGCATCGAGTGGGAAAGCGGGCCGCACGCGCAAGCGCTGCTCAATGCCTGGTGCGAAGGCCGCACCGGCTACCCGCTGGTGGATGCGGCGATGGCGCAGATCAACCAGACCGGCTACATGCACAACCGCCTGCGCATGGTGGTCGCGAGCTTCCTGACCAAGGATTTGGGGCTGGATTGGCGCTGGGGCGAGCGCTACTTCGCGACGCATCTGAACGACTTCGACCTGGCCGCGAACAACGGCGGATGGCAGTGGGCGGCGTCCACCGGCTGCGATGCGCAGCCCTACTTCCGCATCTTCAATCCGATCACGCAGAGCCAGAAGTTCGATCCGCACGGCAAGTTCATACGGCGCTACCTGCCGCAACTGGCAGCGCTGTCGGACAAGCAGGTTCACGCGCCCTGGCTGGCTGGCGCGAGCTATGTCGCACCGATCGTGGATCACGACGAAGCGAGAGCGCGCACGCTGGCGCGCTTCGCGGTCGTCAAGGAGAAAACCTAGGCGGCGACGCGCGCCGCGGTGTAGCGCGCGATCAGCGCCAGCAAGTCTTCCTCGGAGTACGGCTTGCCGAGGTAGTGATCGACGCCGAGCTGGGCCGCGTACTCGCGATGCTTCTGCGCGATGCGCGAGGTGATCATGATCACCGGCAGGTCGCGCAGCCGCGCATCGGCGCGCATGTTGCGCACCAGGTCGAAGCCGTCCATGCGCGGCATCTCGATGTCCGACAAGACGATCGCCGGCACGCCTTCGGCGAGGCGCTCCAGCGCATCGAGGCCGTCCTTCGCCAGCACGACGCGGTAGCCTTCGCGCAGCAGCAGGCGCTGCGTCACGCGGCGCACCGTCAGCGAGTCATCGACGACCATCACCAGCGGCGCTTCGGGCGCCTCCTCGGTGCTCAGGGTCGGCAGCGCGGCGCCGGCATCCGGCGAGTGCATCGCCGCCTGCGTCGCGGCGCGCGCGGTGTCGCCGTACAGGGTGGCCAGCGCCACCGGGTTGTAGATCAGCGCGACCTCGCCCGACGCGAGCAGCGTGATGCCGGCCAGGCCCGGCAAGCGCGACAACTGCGGCCCGAGGTGCTTGACGACGACTTCCTGGTTGCCCAGCACTTCATCGACGTGCAGCGCGACGCGCTGCTGCGCGCTGCGGATCACAACGATGGCACGCGTGCGCGCCGCGCTGTCGGCCGGCCGCGCGCTGATCTGCAGCAGCGAACCGAGCCAGAAGAACTGCAGCGGCCGATCGGCCACCATGTACGAGGCCGATGAATACGCCGCATCGATCTCTTCCTTTGAGGCGCGCCGCACGACCTCGACCAGTGTCGAAGGCACCGCCACATGGGTCTCGCCGCAGCGCAGCATCACGACCTGCGTGACGGCCGTGGTCAGCGGCAGGATCAGCTTGAACGAGGTACCCTGGCCGGCCGCCGTCGCGGTCTCGACCCGGCCGCCCATCGCGTTGACTTCGGAGCGCACCACGTCCATGCCGACGCCGCGGCCCGAGAGCTCGGTGATTTCATCCGCGGTCGAGAAACCGGGCGCAAAGATCAGGTTCGCGAGGTCGGCGTCGGTCGGCTGCGCGTCGTGCGCGATCAGGCCGAGCGCTTCGCCCTTGGCGCGGATGCGCGGCAGGTTCAGGCCGGCGCCGTCGTCACGGAATTCGACGCCCACTTCGTTCGCCTCTTGCGAGAGCGCGACGATGATGGAGCCGGTCGCGTCCTTGCCAGCCTTTGTGCGCACGTCGGGCAGTTCGATGCCGTGGCCGACGCAATTGCGCAGCAGGTGCTCGAACGCGCCGGTCATGCGGTCGAGCACGCCGCGGTCGACTTCGATCGAGCCGCCGACGATGTCGAGCCGCACCGACTTGCCGGTTTCCTTCGCGGCCTGACGGACGACGCGGTAGAGGCGGTCGGAGAGGCCTTCGAACTCGACCATGCGCGTGCGCAGCAGGTCGTCCTGCAGGTCGCGCGTCATGCGCGCCTGCGCGACGAGTTCGTCTTCTGTGACTTCGAGCGAGCGCTGCAGCGAGCGCTGCACCGTGGCCACGTCGTTGACCGACTCGGCCATCATCCGCGTCAGTTCCTGGAAGCGGGTGAAGCGGTCGAACTCCAGCGGGTCGAACGATTGCGACGCGGCCTTCGCAGCCTCCAGCCGCGAGGTCATCTGGACCTCGCCGTGGAACTCGATGTCGCGCAATTGCGCGCGCAGGCGCTCCAGGTTTTCGGTCAGGTCGGCGAGCGAGGTCTTGATCTGCGAGACGCCGGTCTCGATGCGCGAGCGCGTGATGCTGACCTCGCCGGCCTGGTTCACGAGCCGGTCGAGCAGCGGCGCGCGCACGCGCACGGCCGATTGCGTGGCCTGCGCGCGGTCCGTGGGCTTGCGCGCGGCGACGGCGTCGGTCACGGCAAAGCGCGACCAGTCGATCTCGGCCAGCGGCGCAGCGGCGGGTTCCGCAGCGGCCTCGGCCGGCAACGCGCCGTGCTCCGACACCACGGCATCCAGCACGCCAGGGCGCGACGGCACGTCAAGGGGGAGCGCTGCCAGTGGCACCGGAGCCGTTTCGGGCACTTGGCGCGGGGCGGATTCGAGCAGCACCGCCAAGTCCGGCACGGCCGGCGGCGCAACCGGGGCCGCGGCGTCAGGAGCTACCCGGGCGACCTTCGCCGCAGCCTGTTGCTCCGGTGCGCCGCCCGCGCGCAGCGCTTCGAGCGTTTGCGCGAGCGCGTCGCCGTGCGCTTGCAGGGCCTCGACCTCCGCGGCGTTGACGGGCGGCTGCGCGAGCAGGCGTTCGATGCGGGTTTCGAGCCGGTGCGCCATCTCGCCCAGGCGCATCGCGCCGGCGAGTCGCGCGCCGCCCTTGAGCGTGTGCAAGGTGCGCATGCACGCGGCCGGGTGGCTCGCCTCGCCGGGCTTTCTGGCCCAGTCGCGCAGGCGACCGGTGAGTTGCGGCAGCAGTTCGCCGGCTTCTTCCTCGAAGATCGGGAACAGATCGGCATCGACCGCATCCACTGCATCGATCACTTCGTCGGCATCGACCAGGCCTCGGCTGGCGGCTGGCGCGACGCGACGCGACTCGACCGGCGCGTCACCGAGCGGCTTGAGCTCGGCCAGGCCGAGCGGGTCGAAGCGGGACTCGGGCTGCGCGTAGTTCGAATCGACGAACACCTTCGGCTCGGGCTCGGGGAGCGGCGCGGGCGCGCTCTCGGCGACGGGTTCGGCGCGCGCTTCGCTGACGGCCTCGGCGCGCGGCGCCTCTTCGGGCACGGGGACGGGCACCGGCACACCAGGCAAACTGCTCAGTTCGGACACCGCCGGCAACTCGGCTGCGGCTGCGGCCGCTTCGAGCCGGCGCAACGAGCTGAGTTCGTGCTCGGCCAGGCGCTCGATCAGCTCGGGCGACGGCTCCTTCAGGAAACCGGCCGCGAACTGGTGCAACAGGCGCCGGATTTCCTCAGCGGCATCGACGAACAGGCGCGCCTCCTCAGGCGTGCCGTGGCCGATCGCCAGCGAGCGTGCCTGCGCATGCTCGAGCGAACGCGCCAGCTGCGACAGGTCGGTGAACCCGACGGTCGCGGAACTGCCGGCGAGCGAGTGCGCGAGCGAGATCGGGGTCTCGCCGATCGGTCGATGCAGCTCCATCGCCCATTCGGCGACTTCGGTCGTGAGGCGGCGCGACAGCTCGTCGGCCTCGTTCAGGTAGATGTTGAACAACGGGATGCCGATGCGCAGCGGGCCGACGAGCTTGACGTGCTCGTCGCCGTCGGCCGCTTCGGCTGCAGCCAGCTCGGCGGCGGGCGCAGGCAGCTCCAGCGGCAAGTCCATCGCCGCTTCGACCGCGCGCGGTTCGGTCGCAGCGGCCACCGGCGCGACCTCACCGAAATCGAGTTCGAGGTCCAGATCGATGGCGTCGTGAGCCGTGGGCTCGACGATCTCGGCCAGCGGCAGCGGCTCGGTCGGCTGCACGTCCAGATCGAACGGGTCGTGCAACGCCGGTGCCGTCATGTCGAGCGGCGCATGCTCGCTGACGATGCCGCTCTTCGACGCGGCCGCTTCGAGATCGGCCAGGTCGAACTCGAACGACAGTTCGGGCAGCGCGGCAGGCTCTGAGGCCAGCGCCTCGGCCGCGACGGGTGCGGGGTGCAGATCGAGGTCGGCAGCGCTCGGCAGACCGGCGGGCAGGCCCACCGGCGCCGGCGCCGAGACCGGTTCGGCGACGGCCGCGGGTTCGTTGAGGCGCTGCGCGGCGGCGATCACGGTCGCGGAATCGTGCGCACTGCGGCGCTTGGCGGTGATGTCCTCGACCCAGCCCGAGAGGTAGCCCAGGCACCAGGTGGTGAACGCCAGCAGCTGGGCGGGCGCGCCGTGCTGATCGGCCAAGTGGGTGTTGTACAGCTGCTCGCAGGCCCAGGCGGCTTCGCCGAAATCCTTCAGCCCGACCATGCGCGAGCTGCCCTTGAGGGTGTGGAAGGCGCGCCGCAGCGTTGTCATCGCGGCCAGATCGTCAGGCGCGCTTTCGAGCTCGGCGCAGGCGGCCGAGGCCGTCGCCAGCACTTCGTTCGCTTCCTCGAGGAAAATCTCGCGCATCTCGTCGTCTTGCGCCAGCTGGGCGCTGGCGGTGGACGGAGCGAAGTCGAGCGTCATCGGCGCGCTGACGCGATCGGCGCTGGGCGCGCGTGTCGCGGCCGTGCGCTCGAACACCGGCTCCAGGCCGACCGGGTCGGACGCGGTCGAGACGAAATCGACCAGCGCTTCGGACAGCTCGCCGCGCGCCTGGGCCTGACCTGCCGGCCCCTCGGCCTGGTGCAGCGCCTCCTGGGCCTTGTGGACCGTCGCGGCGAGCGCGGGCTGATCCGCTGCCTGAGCTTCCTGGGCGAGGCGTTCGAGATCACGCGACACATCGGCGACGGGAACGTCCTCGCGCACCGAGCTGAAGGCCAGCATCTGAGCCTGTTCGATCAGGCGCAATTCGACCGGCGGAGCGGCCGCCGGCACGGCCAGGATGGCGGGCGCATTCGCGTCGCCGCTGCGGCCCATCACCGGGTTCAATGTGCCCGTGTCCGCGTCGAACGCGAACAGCGACTTGGCCATCTGCGGCTGCACGCTGAGCATGTCGATCAGGAAGCCGAGTGCGCCGAGATTGCCGGCGAGGCGATCGAACACGCCGGCCTGCATCACGCGCTGCGGATCGACCTCGGTCGAGGCCAGGCCATCGACCTCGTCGCGCATGCGCAGCAGCACGGCGCAGGCCTGGTCCATGCCCAGCACCGAGAGCACGCCGCGCATGGAGGAGAGCTGGTTCGGCACCGGGATCAGCACCTCGCGCTCGCTCGGCTTGCGGAAATACTGGTCGATCAGCTTCTCGGATTCGGACAGGCTGGCGCGCAACTCCTGCACGACGCTGCCCATGGTCTGGCGGTCGGAGACGCGACGGTACAGCTCCTCCATCCAGTGTTCGAGCGGCTCTGGCGTGCGGCCGGCGCGCACCGCCGCCAGGCGCTCGGCAAGGCGCTGCACGCGCCCGGCCTGATCGGGGTGATCGAAGTCGGCGTCTTCGAGCGCGGCTTCGACGTAGAGCAGGCTGGTCGCCACCTCCATCGCCAGCGGCGCGGGCGGCGCGGCGTTGCTGTTCAGGGTCTGCGCGATCGCTTGCTGAAGCTCGGCAGCAAAGGCCTCGCCATGCGGGAACAGCTTCTTCACCGATTCGCCCACCAGCGCGAACTGCTCCGCGAGCCCGGACATGCGGTGCATCTCGCCGCCGGCGACCCCCGACCACGAATCCTTCGCGGCGGTCACCCGCTTGCGTGCCTGCGCGATCACGGCCGGGTCGAAACGGCCGAGCACGCTGACGGCGTAATCGGTCGGCACCCCCGGCACGAACCCGTAGGCCTGACGCACCGCGGTGAGCCGGGGCGCACCGCGGCCATCGACCGGGGTGACGCTTTGGGCGCAGAAGAACAGCAGGTCTTGCGCCAGCCGCTCCGAGACCTCGGTCTCGCCACGCTCCAGGATGCGGAACTGCGCCAGCAGGCGCGACGCGACGCGCTTGCTGAACACATCGAAGCCGAGCAGCCCATGCGCCTGCGCCTCGAACACCGCGGCGGCGAGCTTCCAGAGCGTCGCGACGTGGCTTTCGGTGGCGCCCGCGCCAAGGCCGGCGGTCAGCTCGCTCATGCGCGCAGCCACCGGCAGCGGGTCGGCCCCGCGCATCAGCGGCAGCAATTGCGCTTCGAGCGCCGCGTGCGTCGCGGCGTCGTGCGCACGCGGGGTGGCGGTCGGGTCGGCAGGCAGGTCGCGCCATTGCCAATCGCTGACCCACAGGTCGGCCGGGTGAACGCGGTCCGCGCCCGCCGACTCCTGAACCGCGCGGTACTGCGGAAACAGCGAGAGCGTGGAGACCGGCTTGCCGGCGAGCAGCCGCGTCAGGTAATCGAGCAGCGCGAACGACGCGCGCTCGAGGTCGTCGACGACCGGCGTCGTGAGTTTGTGCGGCTTGGAGACGAAGCGCTGCACCGCAGCCTCGCTGGCGCGCAGCACCATCGCGGCGGCGGGTTGGCCAACGAGCTCGAGCGCACCCACGCCCTGATGGATCTGCGAGCGCGCATTGCGCAACACGACCGGGTCGACAGCATCCACATCCGAGCCGGTCAGTGCCTCGGTCTCCTTGACGAACCGGCGCAAGGCCTTGTGCGCCGCTTCGAGCGAACGCCGCAACTCGTCATGCACCCACGCCAGGGCGCTGAGATCGTCACTGCTCTTGTTCATGTCCATCGGAACATCACTCGATCTTGAATCGGGCCACCGATTGCTTCAGCTCTTCCGCGGTGCGCGACAGCTCGCGCACCATCTGCGCGGTCGAGCGCGTGCCCTCCCCGGTCTGCTCGGTCACCGCGAAAATGTGCTGGATGTTCGCGGCCACGACGTTGGCCGACTGCGCTTCGCTGAGCGCCTGGTTCGAGATCTGCGCGATCAGGTCGGCCAGTTGGCGCGACACGCGGTCGATTTCGCCGAGCGCCGTCCCGGCCGCGTCGGACAGTCGCGTTCCCTCGACCACGCCCTGCGTGCTGCGCTCCATCGCGCCGACGGCATCCTGCGTGTCGGTCTGAATCGTCTTGACGAGCGCGGCGATCTGGCGCGTCGCGTCGCCCGAGCGTTCGGCGAGTCGCTGCACCTCTTCCGCGACGACCGAGAAGCCGCGACCGGCTTCACCGGCGGAGGCCGCCTGGATCGCCGCGTTCAGCGCCAGCACGTTCGTCTGCTCGGTGATGTCGGAAATCAGCTCGGTGATTTCGCCGATCTCCTGAGACGACTCGCCCAGGCGCTTGATGCGCTTGGAGGTTTCCTGGATCTGGTCGCGGATCGAGTTCATGCCGCCGATCGTGTTCTGCACCGCGCGCAAGCCCGACTCCGCGGCGACCAGCGACTGACGCGCCACCGCGGCGGTCTCCTGCGCCTGGCCGGACACGTTGTTGATTCGGCCCGCCATCTGCAGCACCGATTCGCCAGTGTCGCGAATCTCGCGCAGCTGCTCCGACGACGCGGCGAGCAGTTCGGTGGACGTGGCCTCGACCTGCTGCGTCGTGTCGGTCACGCGGCCCGCGGTGCCCGTCACTTGCGACACCAGCGTGCGCAACTCTTCCACCGTGTAGTTCACCGAATCGGCGATCGCGCCGGTGATGTCTTCGGTCACCGTGGCCTGCTGCGTCAGGTCGCCTTCGGCGACCGCCTGCAGTTCGTTCATCAATCGCAGAATGGCGGCCTGGTTCGCGTCATTGACGCGCTTGGATTCCTGCTGCTCGCGCTCGGCGTTCTGGCGCTGCGCTTCCGCGGATTCGGCGCGCTCGGCCTGGTCCCGCACGTACAGACGCAGCAGACCGAAGCCGCCGAGCAACATCACCAGCGCAGCCGCAATCCACATGGCCAGGTCCAGCGCGCTGATGCCGGTCGACTTGCCCAGGCGCTCCTGCACCGTTTCCAGGCCCTTGCGAAGCGGCTCGCTGTCGGCAATGATGTTTGCCTGCGCCTCACGCGCCGAGACCAGCCCTTGCAGGTTGCCCAGAATCGCGCCCGCTTGGGTGCGCGTCTCTTCGTACTGTTTCAGCAAGGCGACGAGGCGCTCCTTGGTCTGCGCGTCGCGGGTCGGCGGCAGCCGCAGTTCGGCGTTGCCGTCGAGCAGGCCCTGTGCAATCTCGCGGAACGAGTTCAGATCCTTGCCGAGCAGGAACACGGCCTCGGGGCTCACGCCTTCCATCGTCAGGAATTCGTTGGCCGACTTGCCGATGCGCTGCGTCAGCATCACGAGCTGGCCGACCGCCGAGAGTTCGGCCGGGGAGGCGTCTTGCTGGAGCTTCAGCGACGACACCGTTTCGGCCGTTTCGAGCAGCTCCGACGACTGGCGGTTGATGGCACGCAGCGCCTTGCCCACTTCGGTCAGGATCTTTTGCTGGCCCAGCACGGTGGCGGCGTTCTTTTCGGCGCGATCGACGAACGGCAGCATCGGCTCGATCGCCTCCTGCACGCTGGCCGGGGCGGCCGCGATGTCGCCCTCGCCGGTGCGCAAGCTGCGCACGTTCTTGACCAGAACGTCGGCGCTGTCCTTCACCTCCGGGAACGAGGCCGCGCTGCCCACGAGCGCCTGCGAGACCGATTTCGCGAGGCGCTGCGATTGCATCAGCGCCTGGCCGCTGGCGCCGACCTGGGCGGCGCCGCGGTTGGCCGCGAGCACCGACCACAAGGCCAGCGCGATCAGCGCGAGCAGGCCTATGACGGACATGCTGAACAGGATGCGCTGTTGATCGGCGACGGGCCGGTGGCCGATCAGCGGCAGGCCGGTGCCGGCGGGCGCCGAAACACGATCGTTTTCCTGCATGCGGGTCTCGGAAAAGTCGGCCATCTCCGAGGGCGCCGCCTCCGTGATGATAGAAGCGTCGTGATCGACCGGCTGCTGCTGCGTCGGCACGGCGTCATAGGAGGCGACGCCGGACACGTCGACGGCCGCGTGCACGCTGGGCGCGTGGCCGGCGTGCAGTTCATCGAATGTCGGCACGGCGACTGCGGCGTCGCCCAGCAAAGGCGCGTCGTCCTTTTGGCCCCAACCCTTGAACTTGTTCAGGATACTCATATCGCCCTCTTGCGTACTCTTCTTGCAGGACCCAGCGCCGGCGGCGCTCAGCCCACGATCTTCAGAAATGCCTCGTCGCCGGCCAACGCCGACAGCACCAGTTCCTGCCACAACCGGCCCGACGCATCACGCCACCGCGCGCCGACAAAGGCCGGCCGGGTGACGCCGTCCGCCGGCTCGGGCGTGAGCTCTTCGTCGCTGCGCAGGCCGGAGAGCTTGTCCACCAGCAGCACACAGTTGATGTCGAGCGACTGGTTGAAGCCGACCAGGCGCGATTGATCGCGCCCGGTTTCGGTCGCCTTCACGCCGAGAAACCCGGCCAGATCGACGACGCCATGCAGGTGACCGCGCAGATTGGCCACGCCCAGAAACCAGTGGTGGCTGTAGGGCACCGCCAGCACCGGCGCCAGCGCAAAGATCTCGCCGGCCTCGCGCAGCGGCAGCAGGAAGCCGCGCCCGCTGGACTCGACCGCCAGCCACGACTGGCCGCGCGCCTGGGTGCGCGCCGCCTGCAGCCGCTCGGCCAGCCGGGTCTGGAGCTCGCGAAGTGCTTGCTTGTTGGCCATTCAGCCGCCGCCGGGCCGCCCCAAGGCGGCGGAGCCCCCGCGGGGGGCAGTGAACGAAGTGAGCCTGGGGGTCGTCATGACTTCAGTCGAACGCGTGGATCTTCGCGACGAGCTCGTCGGCATTGACCGGTTTGACGATGTAGTCGCGCGCGCCCTGGCGCATGCCCCAGACCTTGTCGGTTTCCTGGTTCTTGCTCGTGCACATGATCACGGGCACGCTCGCGAACCGCGGGTCGCGCGTGATCGCGCGGGTCAGTTGAAAGCCGTTCTGGCCCGGCATCACCACGTCCATGAGGATCAGGTCGGGCTTTTCCTCGCCGAGGCGGCGCATCGCCTCCTCCCCGTTCTCGGCCGTGCGTACGGAGTAACCGCGCTTGCCCAGCAGATCGGACATGTAGTGCAGCTCGGTCTTCGAATCATCGACCAGCAGGATTTTTCGGATCGTCATGTGTTGTCCCCAAGCGCGCCGCGCGAGCGAATCAGGCCGCGCGCCGGTGCTGCTCGACCGCTTGCAGCAGCTGGTCTTTCGTGAATGGTTTGGTGAGGTAGGCCTCGGAGCCGACCATGCGGCCACGCGCCTTGTCGAACAGCCCGTCCTTGGACGACAGCATGATCACCGGCACGCCTGCGAACTTGGCGTTGCGCTTGATGATCGCGCAGGTCTGGTAGCCGTCGAGCCGCGGCATCAGGATGTCGCAGAAGATCAGGTCGGGATCGTGGTCGTTGACCTTCGAGAGCGCGTCGAAGCCGTCTTCGGCCAGCAGCACGTCGTGGCCGCCCTGCTTCAGGAAGATCTCGGCGCTGCGGCGAATCGTGTTGCTGTCATCGATGACCAGCACTTTGATGCCTGCGCTGTCCGCGGGGGCCTGATTGCTCAACCAGCATTCTCCTCAACGACAAGGGTGGGGCGGGCGGTTGCATCCACCCTTTTTATTTTGCTGACCGCTCGGCTCAAACGCTCAGATCTGAACCATCTCGAAGTCTTCCTTGCGGGCGCCGCACTCCGGACAAGTCCAGTTCATCGGCACGGCCTCCCAGGCCGTGCCCGGCGCAATGCCATGCTCCGCATCACCCTCCGCCTCGTCGTAGATCCAGCCGCAGATCAGGCACATCCAGGTTTTGGGTTCGCTCACTTTGCTCCGAGGGCCCGATACGGCGCTTCGCTTCACTACAATGCAGACAGATTGTAGCCACCGCCTCTCTCAAAAACTCAAGTCCCTGTAGGCACATACGCAACATTCTTCACGTTCGCCTAGAGGTTTGGTCGTCCCCTGCCAATCCACCGTATCGGGCTATTTCGATGACCACTGACACCCCCCTTCCGGACGCCGAAGGCGCCGAGGAACAGGCCGCGCCGGCCTGCGTGATGAGCTTCAACGCCAGCGACCCGAGCGGCGCTGGCGGCGTGGCCGGTGACGTGGCAACCATCGCCGCGATGGGCGCGCATGCACTGCCGGTCGTGACCAGCATCGTGATGCGCGACACGCATGAGGTCTTCGACCACCACGAGATCGACGCCGACGTGGTCGCCGAGCAGGCCCGCAGCATCCTCGAAGACGTGACGATTTCGGGCTGGAAGGTCGGCTTCCTCGGCTCGACCGAAAACGTGAGCACGGTCGCCGAGATCCTGTCGGACTATCCCGATGTGCTGCTCGTCGCCTACATGCCCAACTTGTCGTGGCTGGAAGAAGACGCGCAGCAGAGCTACCTCGACGCCTTCCGCGAACTGGTGCTGCCGCAGACCGAGGTGCTGGTCGGCAGCCACCAGGCGCTGACCGACTTCCTGCTGCCGGAGTGGGACAACGAGCGCCCCGCCTCGCCGCGTGAGCTGGCGGTGGCCGCCGGCGAGCACGGCACCCGCTTCGTGCTGGTGACCAGCGTGCTGATCCCCGGCGCGAAGCCGAACGACCAGTTCATGGACAACGTGCTCGCTTCGCCGCAGGGCGCGATCACCGGCGAGAAGTTCGAGCGCTTCGAAGTCAGTTTCGTTGGCGCCGGCGACACGCTCGCCGCCGCATTGGCCGCGCTGCTCGCGGCCGGCGCCGAGCTGACCGCCGCGGTTGGCGAGGCGCTCGCCTTCCTCGACCAGGCGCTGGATGCGGGCTTCCGCCCCGGCATGGGCAACGTGATCCCGGATCGCTTCTTCTGGGCCTTGCCGCCCGGCGAGGAAGGCGAAGAGGGCGAGGAAGCGCCCGGCACCGAAGGCCCCGCCGACGACAGCCCGCCACCAAAGAGCCCACGCCATGTCCACTAACGAGCAATTGTCGTTCGACCGCGAGAACACGACGAACGCACAGCTCTTCGAGCGTGCTCAGCGGGTGATTCCGGGCGGCGTGAACTCGCCGGTGCGCGCGTTCCGCGCCGTCGGCGGCACGCCGCGTTTCATCTCGCGCGCGCAGGGCCCGTACATCTTCGATGCCGAGGGCACGCGCTATATCGACTACATCGGCTCCTGGGGCCCGATGATCCTCGGCCACGGCCACCCGGCCGTGCTCGAGGCGGTGCAGAAGGCGGCGATCGATGGCTTCTCGTTCGGCGCGCCGACCGAGCGCGAAGTCGAGCTCGCCGAGGAAATCCTGCGCTTCGTCCCGAGCATGGACCAGGTGCGGCTCGTCAGCTCCGGCACCGAAGCGGCGATGAGCGCACTGCGCCTCGCGCGCGGCGCCACCGGGCGCAGCAAGATCATCAAGTTCGAGGGCTGCTACCACGGTCACGCCGACGCGCTGCTGGTCAAGGCCGGCTCGGGCCTGGCGACCTTCGGCCACCCGACCAGCGCCGGCGTCCCGCCCGAGGTGGTGCAGCACACGCTGGTGCTCGAGTACAACAATGTCGCGCAGATCGAGGAGGCGTTCAAGCTGCACGCAGGAAGTGGCAAAGACGGCATTGCCTGCGTGATGATCGAGCCGATCGCTGGCAACATGAATTTCGTGCGCGCCGCAGTGCCGTTCATGAAGCGCATCCGCGAGCTGTGCTCGCAGCACGGCACGCTGCTGGTGTTCGACGAGGTGATGACGGGCTTTCGCGTCGCCCTCGGCAGCGCGCAATCGATCTACGCCAAGGCGATCCCCGGTTTCGAGCCCGACGTCAGTGTGTTCGGCAAGGTCATCGGTGGCGGCATGCCACTGGCGGCCTTCGGTGCGAAGCGCGCCGTGATGCAGCAGCTCGCACCGCTCGGTCCGGTCTACCAGGCCGGTACGCTCTCGGGCAACCCGGTGGCCACCGCCTGTGGCCTGGCCACGCTGCGCGAGATTGCCAAGCCGGGCTTCTTCGAGGCGCTCTCGGCGAGCACCCGCGAGCTGCTCGACGGCATCCTCGGCGCCGCCGCAAAGGCCGGCGTACCCATGGTCGGCGATTGCGAGGGCGGCATGTTCGGTTTCTTCTTCGCCGGCACCTTGCCGACGACTTATGGCGAGGTCATGGCGACCGACAAGGAGCACTTCAACCGCTTCTTCCACGCGATGCTCGATCGCGGCGTCTACTTCGCCCCAGCGATGTACGAGGCCGGCTTCGTCAGCGCCGCGCACACCGCGGCCGACCTGCAAGCCACCGCCGACGCCACGCTGCGAGCGCTGAGCTGAAAGGCTGAGAGGCCATCGCATGGCGCCGGGTTCGCCTGCCTTCACGGCGGTGGTGTTCGACATGGACGGCCTGCTGATCGACTCCGAGCGGCCGACGCGCGACGCCTGGCTGTGCGCCGCCGCGGCGCTCGGCACCCCGATCAGCGAGGCCGACTACCTGAGTGTCGTCGGCCTCAATCACACGGACAGCCAGGCCCGCTTCCTGACGCTGTTCGGCGGCGATGCCGCCCACCTTGCCGCCGTCCGCGCGCAGACGGATGCAGCCCTCGCGGCGGGCCCGCCGTTCCAGGCCAAACCCGGCGCACACCGACTGCTGCGCGGGCTGCGCGACGTCGGCATCCCGTGTGCCGTCGCCTCGTCCACGTACCACGCCAGCGTGCAGCGTCGCCTGCGGCACGCCGGCCTGCTCGACCACTTCAGCGCACTCTGCGGCGGCGACGAAGTCTCACGCGGCAAGCCCTACCCCGATCTCTACCTGCTCGCGCTGCAGCGCCTGGGCGCGCCGGCATCGACCAGCGTGGCCTTCGAGGACTCCGGCCACGGCGTGCAGGCCGCGCTCGCCGCCGGCCTGGCCACCGTCGCGGTGCCCGACCTGAAAGCACCCGCGGCGGAATGGCTGGCGCGCTGCCACGCGGTGTTGCCCTCGCTCGACGCAGCATGCGAACATTTCCCGGAGTGGTTTGGCGTGATTCGTGCAGTGTGAATGGAGCCCCCGGCTGCGGCGTACCGCAGCCACCCCCCGTTGGGGGTGCGCAGGCCGCTTGGGAGCGGCCCGGCACTGGCCTGCGTCGTCGCCTTACGAGCGCACTCACTTCTAGAATCAGCCATGCACATCCACATCCTCGGCATCTGCGGCACCTTCATGGGCGGCCTGGCCGCGCTGGCGCGCGAAGGCGGCCACACCGTCACCGGCTGCGACGCGAACGTCTACCCACCGATGAGCGACCAGTTGCGCGCGCTCGGCATCGAGCTCGTCGAGGGCTTCGGCGCCGACCAGCTCGCGCTGCAGCCCGACCTGTTCGTCGTCGGCAACGTGGTCGCACGCGGCAACCCGCTGATGGAGGCGGTGCTCGATGCCGGCCTGCCCTACACCAGCGGCCCGCAGTGGCTGGCCGACCATGTGCTGCAGGGGCGGCACGTGCTCGCGGTCGCGGGTACGCACGGCAAGACCAGCACGACCTCGATGCTGGCCTGGATGCTCGAACACGCCGACCTGAAGCCCGGATTTCTGGTCGGCGGCGTACCACTGAACTTCGGCGTGTCTGCACGACTGGGCACTGGCCCGTTCGTGATCGAGGCCGATGAGTACGACACCGCGTTCTTCGACAAGCGCAGCAAGTTCGTGCACTACCGGCCGCGCACCGCGGTCCTGAACAACCTCGAGTACGACCACGCCGACATCTTCGACGACCTGGCCGCGATCGAGCGCCAGTTTCATCACCTCGTGCGCACCGTGCCGGCGCACGGCCGGCTGATCGTGAACGCGCGCGAAGAAAGCCTGCAGCGCGTGCTCGCGATGGGCTGCTGGAGCGAGGTCACGCGCTTTGGCGCGCGCAAGGAAGAGCCCGGCGCACTGCGCGCGCGCGGCGAGCCGCATGCGTTCGACGTGCTGCGTGGCAGCCTGAAGATTGCCCGCGTCGACTGGCCACTGCTCGGCGAGCACAACCAGCTGAACGCGCTCGCCGCCATCGCTGCGGCCGAGCATGCCGGCGTCGCACCCGAGGTGGCGGCGAAGGCGCTCGCCACCTTCCAGAACGTGCGGCGCCGTCTGGAGTTGCGCGGCGAGGCCGGCGGCGTGAAGGTCTACGACGACTTCGCGCACCATCCGACCGCTATCCGCACCACGATCAACGGGCTGCGCCGCAAGGTCGATTCATTGCAGGCGCCGCCGCCGGCGCCGCGGCAGCGCATCCTTGCCGTCTTCGAGCCGCGCTCGAACACGATGAAGCTGGGCGCGATGAAGGCGCAGCTGCCGTGGTCGCTCGAGGAAGCCGACCTCGCCTTCTGCCACAGCGGCGGCCTCGGCTGGGACGCCGTGCAGGCGCTCGCACCGATGGGCAAGCTCGCGGTGGTCAGCGACAAGATCGACGACCTGGTGCAGCGCGTCGTCGCCGCGGCGCGGCCGGGCGACCATGTGCTGTGCATGAGCAACGGCGGCTTCGGCGGGATCCACGCCAAGCTGTTGGACGCGCTGGCGCAACGTCGGTGAGCGACGCGGCGGTCACGCACCTGCTCTACCTGCACGGCTTTCGCTCGTCGCCGCAATCGGCGAAGGCGCGGCAGATGGCGGCGTGGATGCTGAGGCATCGACCCGAGGTGCACTGGTGGTGCCCGCAACTGCCGCCATCGCCGCGCGAAGCGATGGCGTTGCTGCGCGACGGCACGGCCGACTGGCCCTCCTCGGCGAGCACCGGCGTGATCGGCAGCTCGCTCGGCGGCTTCTACGCGACCGTCCTCGCCGAGCAACGCGGCTGCCGTGCCGTGCTGCTGAACCCGGCCGTCGACCCGGCGCGCGACCTGACGCACCACGTCGGCGAGATCACGGCGTGGCACAGCGACGAGCGCTTCTTCTTCCGCGCCGGGTTCATCGACGAACTGCGCGCAATCTCGCCGACTGTATTGACGCAACCGGACCGGTACTTCGCGGTGATCGCAAAAGGCGATGAAGTGCTGAGTTGGGTCGAGATGAGTGCACGCTACCGCGGCTGCCGCATCCGGCTGCTCGAAGGCAGCGACCATGCGCTAAGCGACTTCGATACGCACTTGCCCGAGGTCATCGCCTTCCTGGGCTTGAACGCTACCAGTGGATGAGGGTGTAGACGACCCTGCCCCAGACTTCGATGTTGAACCAGAACAGCGTGACCAGGTAGGCACCATGCCGCAGCGACCGGGCACGCTGGATCCACGCTTCGATGTCGAACGCCATGAACAGCACAAAGCACAGCACCGAGCCGCCGACGAATACGATCGACAGCACCCCCATGATCCAGCGAAAGATGGTCATCAACGTCCCTTCGTCACACCATCATCGCCAGCCGCTCCAGGATGAGCACGGCGAAAAATCCGAGGCCCGCAATCAGCGTCCACTTGACGATACGGATCGCCAGAACACGGTAGCGCGTCTGGCCGGTGCCGACGTACATGGCCATGCTCACCAGACCGGCGGCCAGCAGCAGCAGAACGACCCATCGGAAGATCAGCATTGCCGGCCGACTACCATGCGGGCGCCAGTTCGGCCAAACCGGCTGGCGCCTTGCTCGCATCGTCGAAACTGACGAACTCGAACGCCGACCGGTCGGCCAGCACCGCGCGCAGCAGCTTGTTGTTGAGATCGTGGCCCGAGCGAAAACCGTTGTACTCGCCGATCAGCGGGTTGCCGATGACCAGCATGTCGCCGATCGCGTCGAGCATCTTGTGCTTCGCGATCTCGTCGTCATAGCGCAGGCCGTCGCCGTTGAGCACCTTGTAGTCGTCGATGACGAGCGCGTTGTCCATGCTGCCGCCGAGCGCGAGGCCCCGCGCGCGCATCATCTCCACATCCTTCGTGAAGCCGAGCGTGCGGGCGCGCGCGATCTCCTGCTTGTAGCGACCCGAGCCCATGTCGAAGCTGACGCGCTGGCCGGTCTGGTTCACGGCCGGGTGGTCGAAGTCGATCTCGAACGTCAGGCGGTAGCCATCGAACGGCTCCAGCCGCGCCCACTTGAGCGACGGCCCAACGCCTTCATGCACCTCGACCGGCTTGACGATGCGCATGAAGCGCTTCGGCCGGTCCTGCAGCTCAATGCCCGCGCTCTGCAGCAGGAACACGAAGCTCGCCGCCGAGCCGTCGAGGATCGGCACTTCTTCGCCGTTGATGTCGATGATCAGGTTGTCGATGCCCAGCCCGGCGCAAGCCGACAGCAGGTGCTCGATCGTCCGAACCTTGGGCGCGCCCGGGTCGCCTCCGGCCGACAGCGTGGTGTTCAGGCGCGTGTCGGTGATCCACAGTGCGTTGACATGGATGTCTACCGGCACCGCGAGATCGACGCGCCGGAACACGATGCCGGTATCGACCGCGGCCGGGCGCAGAGTCAATTCGACGCGCTGGCCGCCGTGGAGCCCCACGCCGACGGCGCGGGTCATGGATTTGAGGGTGCGTTGAGCCAGCATGGTCTGCGATTGTCGCGGAAAAGCCAGCCCCGGGCGACGCATCGCCCGGGACACCCAGGTGCCGGCCTCAGTCAGCCTGTTTCCTCAGAAACGCAGGGATCTCGATCTCGTCCATGCCGTTGCTCGCCAGCGCATCGACCTTGGCTGCCGCGCTGCGGCCGTTGCGCCACACGCTCGGCACGGTCAGCGCGCTGTAGTCGTGCGTCGGCGCCATGCCTTGTTGCGGCGAGCCGAGCGCGTTCTGCAGGATCGGGAGGTCGTGCGTGCCGGTGCGCTGCATCGGTTGGCTGTGGACCACCGAGATCGGCGCGTGCGCGCGGCGCGCCGGCGACAGGCCGGTGGCGATGACCGTCACGCGCAGCTGGTCACCCAGACCTTCGTCGTAGGCGGTGCCGTAGATCACGTGCGCGTCGTCGGCCGCGTAGCGACGAATCGTGTTCATCGCGTTGCGGCTCTCGGCCAGCTTGAAGGTGTTGCGGTTGGCCGCGATCAGCACCAGCACACCGCGCGCGCCCGAAAGGTCGATGCCTTCGAGCAGCGGGCAGGCCACCGCCGATTCGGCCGCCTTGATCGCGCGGTCCGGGCCGCTGGCCTGCGCCGTGCCCATCATCGCCTTGCCGGGCTCGCTCATGACGGTCTTCACGTCTTCGAAGTCGACGTTGACCAGGCCCGGCATGTGGATGATGTCGCTGATGCCGCCGACGGCGTTCTTCAGCACGTCGTTGGCGTGCGCGAAGGCCTGGTCCTGCGTGATGTCGTCGCCGAGCACGTCGAGCAGCTTGTCGTTCAGGATCACGATCAGCGAGTCGACGTTGGCCTCGAGTTCGGCCAGGCCCGAGTCGGCCGCCTTCATGCGGCGGTTGCCCTCGAACTCGAACGGCTTCGTCACGACGCCGACCGTCAGGATGCCCATCTCCTTCGCGACGCGCGCGATCACCGGCGCGGCGCCGGTGCCGGTGCCACCGCCCATGCCGGCGGTGATGAACAGCATGTGCGCGCCGTCGATCGCCTGGCGGATGCGGTCCACCGCCTCTTCGGCCGCGGCCTTGCCGGCCTCGGGCTTGGCGCCCGCCCCCAGGCCGGTGGTGCCGAGCTGGATCAGGTCGTGCGCGGCCGAGCGGTTCAGGGCCTGCGCATCGGTGTTGGCGCAGACGAACTGAACGCCTTGCACGCCCTGCGCGATCATGTGTTCGACGGCATTGCCGCCGCCGCCGCCCACGCCGATCACCTTGATCTGCGTGCCCATGCTGAACTCTTCAATCATTTCGATGGCCATTTGATTCTCCGATTCGTTGTTCCAGTTGCCGTTTTTCATTTCAGTTTCCTGACGTCGTTGTCGCCGTGGTGACCCGGGTCGTGCCCGGGATCCGAGGTCGTTCGTGCTTCATCGATGGCGGGTCCAGCGCATGGCCGGGGCGCGAGTGCAGCAGCGAGTGCATGTTTTTCATCGTCGTCGCTCCGGTTCAGAAGTTGCCCAGAAACCAGTCTTTCGCGCGCCCGAACAGGGTCTTGACCGACCCCGCCTGCTGCGCCGCGCGCAAGCCGCGCGAGCGCGAGATGCGGGCCTCTTCGAGCAGGCCCATCACCGTCGCCGAGCGCGGGTTGCCGACCATGTCGTGCAGCGCGCCGTGGTAGGTCGGCACGCCCTTGCGAACCGGCTTCAGAAAGATGTCCTCGCCGAGTTCGACCATGCCCGGCATCACCGCCGCGCCGCCGGTGATGACGATGCCGCTCGACAGCAGCTCCTCGAAGCCGCTCTCGCGGATCACCTGGTGCACGAGCGAATAGATCTCTTCGATGCGCGGCTCGATCACGCCGGCCAGCGCCTGCCGGCTCAGCATGCGCGGCGCGCGATCGCCCAGGCCCGGCACCTCGAGCTGGTCGGCCGGGTCGGCGAGCAGCTGCTTCGCGACGCCGTACTCGACCTTGATCTCCTCGGCGTCCTTAGTCGGCGTGCGCAGCGCCATCGCGATGTCGCTGGTGATCAGGTCGCCGGCGATCGGGATCACCGCGGTGTGGCGGATCGCACCATCGGTGAAGATCGCCACGTCGGTGGTGCCGGCGCCGATGTCGACGAGCGCGACGCCCAGATCCTTCTCGTCGTCCGTCAGCACCGCGTGGCTCGATGCCGACGGGTTCAGCACCAGCTGGTCCACTTCGAGCCCGCAGCGCCGCACGCACTTGACGATGTTCTCGGCCGCGCTCTGCGCGCCGGTGACGATGTGCACCTTGACCTCCAGCCGCCCGCCGCTCATGCCGATCGGTTCCTTGACCTCGTGCCCGTCGATCACGAACTCCTGCGGCTCGACCAGCAGCAGCCGCTGGTCGTTCGGGATGTTGATCGCCTTCGCGGTCTCGACGACGCGCGCCACGTCCACCGGCGTCACCTCCTTGTCGCGCACGATCACCATGCCCGTGCTGTTCTGGCCTCGGATGTGGCTGCCGGTGATGCCGGTGTAGACGCGCGTGATCTTGCAGTCGGCCATCATCTCGGCCTCTTTCAGCGCCTGCTGAATGCTCTGCACCGTGGCGTCGATGTTCACCACCACGCCGCGCTTCAGGCCGTGCGTCGGCGCGCTGCCGAGCCCGGCGATGCGCAGCTCGCCGTCCGGCATCACCTCGGCGACCACCACCATGATCTTGGCGGTGCCGATGTCCAGGCCAACGACGAGATCCTTGTATTCCTTGGGCATTGCGTGATCCCTCTACTTTTTCTGTGGCTTGCCGGCGGCATCGAGCGCGGTCGTCGAGATGCCCTTCAGGCGAACTGCATAGCCGTCCCGGTGACGCAGGTCGGCCGCTTGCAGCGCACGCTGGAACTGCCCGGTGACCTGCGGCAGCGTCGCGATGAACGATTGCGTGCGCGCGATCACCTCGTCGTCGGTACCGCGGCCGAGCTCGATCTCGGCGCCGCTGTCGAGCTCGACCCGCCACGAGCCGCGGCCCGACAGCGCGAGCGTGTCGATGTGCGCCTCCATCGCGGCGAACACCGGCTGCAGGCGGTTGAACATCGCGAGCGCGGCGCCGGACGTGCCTTCGGGCCCGCGCAGCGTCGGCAGTGCGTCGTCCTCGACATCGCCGAGATTCGCCTCGAAGACCTCGCCGAAGCTGTTGACAAGCTTGTCCGGTACGTCGTCGCCACTCGCAGCAACGACCCACAGGGCGACGGCGCGGTGCTCTTCGAGCTGTACCGACAGCCGATTCGGCCAGACCCGCCGCACGACCGCCTGACGCACCCACGGCACCGCCTCGAACGCACGCCGCGCGACGCCGAGGTCCATCGTGAAGAAGTTGCCCGCAAGCTGCGGCATCGCGTTGGCGCGAATCGTCAGCACGCTGTTGTGCGCCATGTCGCCTTCGATCCGGATGCCACGCACCGCGAACGCCGGCTGCTTCGCGATCCACAGAATCGCCACCGCCAGGAGCGCGACCGCACCGATCGCGCCGAACACGATCGCGGTCAGGTTCATCAGCCGGATGTCGGCCGGCGGCGGGGCGGCGGGGGTGGCTTTGGCCATGCTCGGTGGTGGTCGGTCAGGGCGAGACGGAAGGCGCCGCATCCAGCGTCGCCAGGCTCAGGATCTGCATACACAGCGCTTCGTAGCTGATGCCCGCGGCCTTCGCCGACATCGGCACCAGCGAGTGCGTCGTCATGCCGGGCGAGGTGTTCATCTCCAGCAGGAAGGCCTTGCGGTCGCTGGCGCGGATCATCAGATCGGCGCGGCCCCAGCCGCGGCAGCCCAGCGTGCGATACGCCTGCACGACGACGCGCTGGATCTCGGCCTCTTCGGTGGCCGCGAGGCCGCTCGGGCACTGGTACTTCACGTCGTCGGTGAAGTACTTGTTCTGGTAGTCGTAGGCGCCTTCGGGCGCCATGATCTTCACGACCGGCAGCGCGTGCGCCGTCTCGCCCGTGCCGATCACCGGGCAGGTCACTTCCTCGCCTTCGATGAACTCCTCGCACAGCACATCGGCGTCGTACGTCGCTGCGAGCTCGACCGCGCCCTGCATCTGCGAGTAGCCAGAAACCTTGGTGATGCCGATCGACGACCCCTCGCGCGGCGGCTTCACGATCAGCGGCAGGCCGAGCGCATCGGGCACGGCGCGGATGTGTTCGCGGGTGCGCTGCTCCGGCGAGAGCCACTGGTAGCGCGGCGTCGGCAAGCCTTCGGCGATCCAGACGCGCTTGGTCATCACCTTGTCCATCGCGATCGCCGAGGCGAGCACGCCGGAGCCGGTGTACGGCATGCGCAGCAACTCGAGCGCACCCTGCACGCTGCCGTCCTCGCCGAAGCGGCCGTGCAGTGCGATGAAGCAGCGCACGAAGCCTTCGCGCTTCAATTCGAACAGCTCGCGCTCCGATGGATCGAAGGCATGCGCATCGACGCCCTGCGACCGCAGCGCGGCGAGCACGCCGGTGCCAGACATGATCGAGATTTGGCGCTCGGCAGAACTGCCGCCCATCAACACCGCGACCTTGCCCAGGGCTTTCACGCCGACGTTCATGTTGCCCCCTTCTGACTCAGCATCTCGGCCACCTGCGCCGGCACATTGCCGATCGAGCCCGCGCCCATCGCGATCACCACATCGCCGCCGCGCACCTGCTCGACGATCGTGCTCGGCATGTCCGCGATCTCGTCGACGAACACCGGATCGACCTTGCCCGCGACGCGCAGCGAGCGCGCCAGCGCGCGGCCGTCGGCCGCGACGATGGGCGCTTCGCCGGCGGCGTAAACCTCGGCGAGCAGCACCAGGTCGGCGGTGCCGATGACCTTGACGAAATCGTCGAAGCAATCGCGCGTGCGGGTGAAGCGGTGTGGCTGGAACGCGAGCACCAGGCGCCGGCCCGGGAATGCGCCGCGCGCGGCGGCGAGCGTCGCGGCCATCTCGACCGGGTGGTGGCCGTAGTCGTCGATCAGCGTGAAGGTGCCGCCGTCGCCGGCCGGCTGCTCGCCGTAGCGCTGGAAGCGCCGGCCGACGCCGTGGAACTCGGCCAGGCCTTTCACCACCGGCGCGTCCGGCAGTTCCAGCTCGGTCGCCACCGCGATCGCCGCGAGCGCGTTGAGCACGTTGTGGTCGCCGGGCAGGTTCAGCGTCACGCGCAGCTCGGGCATCTGCACGCCGTTGCGGCGCTGCACCGTGAACTGCATCGTGCCGGCATCCGCCTTGACATCGACCGCACGAATCATCGCGTCGGCACCGAAGCCGTAGGTGACCACCGGGCGCGAGATCATCGGCATGATCGAGCGCACGCCGGCATCGTCGCTGCACAGGATCGCCGCGCCGTAGAACGGCATGCGATGGATGAACTCGACGAAGGCCGACTTCAGCTTCGCGAAGTCGTGACCGTAGGTGTCCATGTGGTCGGCGTCGATGTTCGTCACCACCGCCATCACCGGAAGCAGGTTCAGGAACGACGCGTCAGACTCATCCGCCTCGACGACGATGTAGTCGCCCGAGCCGAGCCGCGAGTTCGCGCCCGCGGCGTTGAGCTTGCCGCCGATGACGAAAGTCGGATCGACGCCGGCTTCGGCCAGCACGCTGGTGACGAGCGAGGTCGTCGTCGTCTTGCCGTGCGTGCCGGCGATCGCGATGCCTGACTTCAGCCGCATCAGTTCGGCCAGCATCACCGCACGCGGCACCACCGGCACCCGTTTGGCGCGCGCCGCGATCACCTCGGGGTTGTCGGCACGCACGGCGGTCGAGGTGACGACGGCTTCGGCGCCGGCAATGTTCGCCGCGTCGTGGCCGGTGTGGATGCGGATGCCGAGCGAGGCGAGGCGCTGCGTCGTCGCGCTGTCGCTCTGGTCAGAGCCCGAGACGATGTAGCCGAGGTTGTGCAGGATCTCGGCGATGCCGCTCATGCCGGCGCCGCCGACGCCGACGAAGTGGATGTGCTTCACCGCGTGCTTCATGACAGCCCCTCGTCCGACGGGTACGTCGACCGATCCCCCAAAGGGATGCGGGCCGGCTTGGGAGCGGCCCGGCGCTCGGCCCGCGGCACGGCGGTGGCGTTCTTCATCATGCGGCCACCAACTGTTCAATTTGATCGGCGACGCGCGCCGCGGCCTTCGGTTTGGCGAGGGCTCGTGCCTTCGCTGCCATCGCGAGCAGCGCATCGCGCGTCAACCCGGAGAGCAGATCGGCCAGCCTGCGCGGCGTGAGTTCGGATTGCGGCAGGTGGATGCCCGCACCCTGCCCGGCCAGCCACTGCGCGTTGTCGCGCTGGTGCGAGGTCGTGCTGACGATCAGCGGCACCAGCACCGAGGCCACGCCGGCGGCACACAGCTCGCTCACCGTGACCGCGCCGGCGCGGCAGACGATCAGGTCGCACTCGGCCAAGCGCGTGGCCATGTCGTCGATGAACGGCAGCACATCGGCACGCACCGCGACGCGCTCGTAGTCGGCCTGCACCGTCGCGTGGTTCGCGCTGCCAGTCTGGTGCGTGACTTGCGGGCGCTGCGCCTCGCCCATCAACGCCAGCGCCTGCGGCACGCAGTCGTTGAGCACTTTCGCGCCCAGGCTGCCGCCCACGACCAGCACACGCAGCGCGCCGCTGCGGCCTTGGAACCGCTCGGCAGGTTGTGGCAGGGCCTCGATCTCCGCGCGCACCGGGTTGCCGGTGACGACTGCGTGTTTCACCTTTTGCGCCGCCGGGCCGTCGAAGCCGAACGCGACGCGGTCGGCGAACGGCAGCAGCGCCTGGTTGCTCATCAGCAGCGCGGCGTCGGCATTCACCAGCACCAGCGGCTTGCCGAGCAATGCTGCCATCAACCCACCGGGAAAGCACACGTAGCCGCCCATGCCGAGCACCGCGGTCGCATGGCGCCGGCGAATGATTTGCAGGCAGCTCCAGAACGCGCCGAGCAGGCGCAGGCCACCGGTCAGCGTGTGCGCGAGGCCCTTGCCGCGCAGCCCGCTGAACGCGACCCGGTCGATCGCGATGCCGCTCGGCGGCACGAGCTTGTTCTCCATGCCCGCCGGCGTGCCGAGCCAGCTGATGCTCCAGCCGCGCGACTGCATCTCGCGCGCCACGGCGAGGCCCGGGATCACATGCCCGCCGGTGCCTGCCGCCATCACGACCAAGTGCTTCATGCGCGGCCTCCGCGCATCAACTGCCGATTCTCGATATCGATCCGCAGCACGATCGCGAGTGCCACCACGTTCATCACGATCGCCGAGCCGCCGTAGCTCATCAGCGGCAAGGTCAGGCCCTTGGTCGGCAGCACGCCGAGGTTCACGCCCATGTTGATGAAGGCCTGGCCGCCCATCCAGATGCCGATGCCTTGCGCATACAGGCCCGCGAACACGCGATCGAGCGCGATCGCCTGGCGGCCGATGTGGAACAGGCGCCGCGCGACCCAGAAGAACGCGAAGATCACGAACGCCACGCCGACGAAGCCGAGCTCCTCGCCGATCACCGCGAGCAGGAAGTCGGTGTGCGCCTCGGGCAGGTAGTGCAGCTTCTCGACGCTCGCGCCCAGCCCCTGGCCGAAGATCTCGCCGCGGCCGAGCGCGATCAACGAATGCGTCAGCTGGTAGCCCTTGCCCTGCGCGTACATCGGGTCCCAGGGCTTGAGGAACGCGAGGATGCGCTCGGCACGCCACGGGCTCGTCAGGATCATCAGTGCGAACGCGCCGACCAGCACCGCGATGCTGAGGAAGAACATGCGCCCGTTCACGCCCCCGAGGAACAGGATGCCCATCGCGATCACCGCGATCACCATGAACGCGCCCATGTCCGGCTCGGCCAGCAGCAGCAGGCCGATCACCGCGAGCGCGACCGCCATCGGCGTGACCGCACGCACGAAGTTCTGCTTGATGTCCATCTTGCGGACCATGTAGCTCGCCGCGTACATCGCGATCGCCACCTTCGCCAGTTCGGAGGGCTGGAAGTTCAACAGCCCGAGCGGGATCCAGCGCTTCGCGCCGTTCACGCCCTTGCCGATGCCGGGAATCAGCACGACCACCAGCAGCAACAGCGAGACGACGAAGATCCACGGCGAGGCCTTCTCCCAGAACGAGACCGGGATCTGAACCGCGACGAGCGCTGCGAGCAGCGAGACGGCGATGAACAGCGCCTGCCGCGTCATGAAGTAGGTCGGCACATAACGCGCGAACTTCGGGCTGTCGGGCAGCGCGACGGTGGCGCTGTAGACCATCACCAGCCCCATCGCCAGCAGGCCGACGATCACGCACACGAGCGCCTGGTCGAAACCGAGGAACTTGGCCGGCTGGTTGCCGGCACCCACGTTGATCCAGTCGCGCACGGGGATGGTCTGGCCTTCCGCAGAAGGCGGCGGTCTGCGCAAGGCCTTCATCGCCAAGGCGCCAAGGGCGTTCACGCAGCCACCCCACCACGATCAGCGACGATCGCATGCACCTCGTCCACGAACACCTCGGCGCGGTGCGCGTAGTTGCGGAACATGTCAAGGCTCGCGCAGGCCGGGCTGAGCAGCACCGCATCCCCGGGTTGCGCGCGCTCGAAGCACCAGCGTGTCGCGGCCTGCAGCGCCTCAAAGCGCTGCAGCGGCACGCCGGTGGCGATCAGCGCCTCCTCGATGCGCGCGGCGTCACGGCCGATCGTCGCGACCGCGCGCGTGTGGCGGCGCACCGGCGCGACGAGCGGCGAGAAGTCCTGGCCCTTGCCGTCGCCGCCGAGGATCACGACGAGCTTGGCGGGCGACTTGTCGGCCCCCAGGCCCTCGAGCGCGGCCACGGTCGCGCCGACGTTCGTGCCCTTGCTGTCGTCGAAGGCATCGACGCCATCGAGCGTGGCGATGAACTGCACACGATGCGGCTCGCCGGCGTATTCGCGCAGGCCATGCAGCATCGGCGCCAGCGGGCAGTCGATCGCGGTGGCCAGCGCGAGCGCGGCGAGCGCGTTCGCGGCGTTGTGGCGGCCGCGCACGCGCAGCGCGTCAGCCGGCATCAGGCGCTGAATCAGCAGCTCTTCGGGCTCGGTCAGCGCTCCCTTGCCGCCCTTGCTGCGCTTGAGCGTTTCGTCGAGTTCGCGGGCGCGCACCAGCCAGGCCATGCCGTGCTCTTCGACCAGACCGAAGTCGCCCGGACGCTGCGGCGCGCCGAGGCCGAAGCGCACGACGCTGCGTTCGATGATGGTGGACTTGCGGCCCTTCGCCATCGCCTTGACGACCTTCGGTGCGGGCACCAGCGCTTCGACCGCCGCATCGTCGCGGTTGATCACCAGCACGCCGTGCTGGCCGAACACGCGCGCCTTCGCGGCACCGTAATGCGCCATCGAACCATGCCAGTCCAGATGATCCTGCGTGATGTTGAGCACGGCCCCGGCGCTGGGCTCGAACAGCGTCACACCGTCGAGCTGGAAGCTGGAGAGCTCGAGCACCCAGACCTCGGGCAGCACCTCGAACACCGGCGCGGCCGGCGGCGGTGGCACGAGTTCGACCAGCGGTGCCGCGTCGTCGTCAATTAGCGGCTCGTTCGCGGGCGCGCCATCGAGCGCTTGCAGGTCGGCGATGTCTTCGAGCTCAACGGCCGCTTCGACCGGCGCGGGTTCGTCTGCGACCGGCGCTTCGCGCGTCGGCTCCAGCGCGAGCGCATCGGCCAGCGTCTGCAGCATCGTCGGCCCGATGTTGCCGGCCACCGCAACGCGCTTGCCGGTGCGCGCGATCAGCTGCGCCGTCATCGCCGTGGTCGTGGTCTTGCCATTGGTGCCGGTGATCGCGAGCACCTTGGGCGCGTAGCCGCGCTCGGCCTGCAGGTCGGCGAGCGCGCGCGCGAACAGGTCGAGCTCGCCTTGCACGGGGATACCGATCGCGGCGGCGCGTTTCAGCACGCCGGCTATTTGCCCGTCGAACGGCGACAGGCCAGGGCTCTTCAGCACGAGCTTGACGCCGTCCAGCGCGTCATCGGTGAGCGCGCCGCGCAACCATTGTGCAGATGGCACATGCTCGGCCAGCGAGCCCGTCAGCGCCGGCGCCTCGCGCGAATCCCAGATGCGAATCTGCGCGCCGAGGCCGGCGCACCAGCGCGCCATCGCCAGGCCGGATTCACCGAGCCCGAGCACCAGCACCGTCGTGTCGTTCAGGTAGTCCATCTAGCGCAACTTCAGGCTCGCCAAGCCGATCAGGCACAGCAGCATCGTGACGATCCAGAAGCGCACGACGACCTGCGTCTCCTTCCAGCCCGACTTCTCGAAATGGTGGTGCAGCGGCGCCATCTTCAGGATGCGCCGGCCGGTGCCGTACTTCTTCTTCGTGTACTTGAACCACGCCACCTGCACCATCACCGACACCGCCTCGGCGACGAAGACGCCGCCCATGATCCCGAGCACGATCTCCTGGCGCGTGATCACTGCGATCGTGCCCAACGCTCCTCCCAAGGACAACGCGCCCACGTCGCCCATGAAGACCTGCGCCGGGTGCGTGTTGAACCACAGGAAGGCCAGGCCCGCGCCGGCCATCGCAGCGCAGAAGATCAGCAACTCGCCGGCGCCGGGGATGTACGGAAAGATCAGGTACTTGCTGTAGACCGAGCTGCCGACGATGTACGCAAAGATTCCCAGCGCCGAGCCGACCATCACGACCGGCATGATCGCCAGACCGTCGAGCCCGTCGGTCAGGTTGACCGCATTGCTGGCGCCGACGATCACGACGTAGGTCAGCGCGATGAAGCCGAACACCCCGAGCGGGTAGCTGATGGTCTTGAAGAACGGCACCATCAAGTCGGCCTTGGGCGGCAGCTCGTTCGCGAAGCCGCTCTGCACCCAGCGAATGAAGAGCTCGAGCACGCGCAGGTTCGAGGTCTCGCTGACGCTGAACGCGAGGTACAGCGCGGCGATCAACCCGATCACCGACTGCCAGAAATACTTCTCGCCCGAGGGCATGCCTTCGGGGTTCTTGTGCACGACCTTGCGCCAGTCATCGACCCAGCCGATCGCGCCGAAGCCGAGCGTCACGACCATCACGATCCAGACAAAGCGGTTGCTCCAGTCGAACCACAGCAGGGTCGAGATGCCGATGCCGAGCAGGATCAGCACGCCGCCCATCGTCGGCGTGCCGCTCTTGACGATGTGCGACTCGACGCCGTAGGCGCGCACCGGCTGGCCGATCTTCAGCGCGGTCAGCCGGCGGATCACCCAGGGCCCGAACGCGAGGCCGATCAGCAGCGAGGTCAGCGCCGCCATCACCGCGCGGAACGTGAGGTACTGGAACACGCGGAAGAAGCCGAACTCCGGCGACTGCGTCTGCAGCCAGTTGGCGAGACTAAGCAGCATGCGGCGCCTCCGAACTGGTCAGTGCCGCGACGACCTGCTCCATCTTCATGAAGCGCGAACCCTTGACGACCACGGCGTTGAACGCGGGGGCTTGCGGCAGCGCAGCGATCAGCGCGCTCATCGTGTCGAAGTGGCGCGCGCCGCTGAATGCCACGGCGGCGTGCGCGCTCGCGCTGCCCAGCGTCCACAGCGCATCGATGCCGCGCGCCGCCGCGAAGGCGCCGACCTCGCGATGAAATGCCGGCCCCTGGTCGCCGACCTCGCCCATGTCGCCCAGCACCAGCCAGCGCGGGCCGGGCAGCGAGGCGAGCACCTCGATCGCGGCGCGCACCGAATCCGGGTTCGCGTTGTAGGTGTCGTCGATCAGCGTGGCATCACCGCCGAGACGCGCGAGGCGCTTGACCTGCGAGCGGCCCTTGACCGGCGCAAAGGCTTCGAGCCCGCGGCAGATCGCGTCGAGCGGGCAGCCGGCGGCGAGTGCGCAGGCGCTCGCGGCAAGCGCGTTCTTGACGTTGTGCCAGCCGGCGACCTGCAACTGCAGCGTGATCGCGCCGACCGGCGTCTGCAGCAACACGGCCCAATGATCTTTCGCCCACTCGGCATGGCAGGTCACATCGGCTTGGCCCGTCAGCGCGAAGGTCAAGGTCGGGCGGTTGCCGGCGAGGTTGTGCCAGATCGGCGCGTGTTCCTCATCGGCCGGGAACACCGCGACACCGGCCGGGCCGAGCGCTGAGATCACCGCACCGTTCTCGAACGCCACGGCCTCGACGCTGGCCATGAACTCCTGGTGCTCGCGCTGCGCGTTGTTGACGAGCGCGACCGTCGGCGCGGTGATCGCGGCGAGCTCGGCGATCTCGCCCGGGTGGTTCATGCCGAGTTCGACGACGCCGGCGCGATGCCACGTCCCGCCGTCCTGGCGCAGCCGCAGCAGGGTCAGCGGCACGCCAATGTGGTTGTTCAGGTTGCCCGTGGTGGCGAACGCGCCTTCTGCAAGCCACGCTTGCAGGATCGCCGCGATCATCTGCGTCACCGTGGTCTTGCCGTTGCTGCCGGTGACGGCGATCAGCGGCAGGTGGAAGCGCTGCCGCCAGTGCTGCGCGAGCGTGGTCAGCCCGATCTGCGTGTCGGCGACCTGCAAGCCCGCGAGGCCTGCCGCTTCGAGCCCACGCTCGGCGAGCGCCGCGACGGCGCCGCTGGCCTTCGCCTGCGCGAGAAAGTCGTGCGCATCGAAGCGCTCGCCCTTCAACGCAACGAACAGGTCACCGGCCCGCAGGCTGCGCGTGTCGCTGTGCACGCGCCCGATCTCGATCGCGCCATCGCCGACCAGCACCGAGCCCGGCACCAGCGCGTGGGCTTGCGCGAGCGTCATCATGCCGGTGCTCCTGCGCGCAGCGCCAGCGCCGCCGACGCCTCTTTGCTGTCGGAGAAGGGGTGCTTCACGCCGCGAATGTCCTGATAGTCCTCGTGGCCCTTGCCGGCGATCAGGATCACGTCGCGCGCGTCGGCATTGCGCACCGCGTGCGCGATCGCCGCACGCCGGTCCTCGATGACCTTGACGCGCTCCTGGCTGCCCGCGAGACCGGCGACGATCTGCAGCAGGATGAAGGCCGGCGCCTCATGGCGCGGGTTGTCGCTGGTGATCACGACCTGCCGCGCGAGGCGCTGTGCGAGCGCGCCCATCAGCGGGCGTTTGCCCGCATCGCGGTTGCCGCCGCAGCCGAACACGCACCACAGCGCACCGCCGCGCTGCTGCGCGAACGGCTGCAGCGCGCGCAACGCTTTCTCGAGCGCATCGGGCGTGTGGGCGTAGTCGACGACGACCTGCGGCGCGTCGGCAGCCGATGGCACGCGATCCATGCGGCCGGGCACCGGCGTCAGGCCGGCGCAGGCGCGCGCCGCGTCGGCGAGCGAGACGCCCGAGGCACGCAGCCCGCCGATCGTCGCGAGCAGGTTCGCGACGTTGTAGTCGCCGATCAGGCGCGTGCACACGTCCGCCTGCTCGCCGGCCTCGCGCACGTCTAAGCGCAGCCCGCCGTCGTCGTAGCGGATGTCGGTGGCGCGCAGGCGCGCATCCGTGACGGTCGAGTAGGTCCACAGGTCGATGGACGCGGGCAGCGTGGCGACCAGCGCCGCGCCCTGCGCGTCGTCGATGTTGACCACCGCGGCGCGCAGGCCGGGCCACGCGAACAGCTGCGCTTTCGATTTCCAGTAGGCCTCCATCGAGCCGTGGTAGTCGAGGTGGTCGAGCGTGAAGTTGGTGAACAGCGCGACATCGATCTTCGAGCCGGTGAGGCGCTGCTCCTCGATGCCGATCGAGGTCGCCTCGATCGCACAGGCGTTGAAGCCGGCATCGGCGAAGCGCTTGAAGCCGGCCTGCACGGTGACGGGATCAGGCGTCGTCATGCCCGTGAACGTGATCGTCGCGGCCTGTGTCGAAGAGGGCGGCTCGCCGACGCCGAGCGTGCCGATCACGCCGCAGCGTTGCCCCAGCGCGGCGAGCGCCTGCGCGACCCACCAGGTCGTCGAGGTCTTGCCGTTCGTGCCGGTCACCGCGATCACGTTCAGCTTCTCGCTCGGCGCACCCATGAAGCTGCTGGCGAGCGCGCCGGTGCGCGCCTTCAGACCCGCGAGTGTCGCCACGCCGGCGTCGAAGCCGAACGTCTCGACGCCATCGGCCTCGACCAGGCACGCGCTCGCGCCCGCCGCCAGCGCCTGCGGCACGAACTGGCGGCCATCGACCGCGTAGCCCGGCCACGCGATGAACGCATCGCCGGCCGTCACACGGCGGCTGTCGGTGGTGAGCGCGCGCGCGCCGCGCTGCGCCAGCCAGCCGAGCGCGGCGTCCACCGAGGCAAGACGCTGCAAGGTCATGGAGCCCCCACGGCGCTGCGCGCCGAGCCCCCCGGGGGGGGGGCGTTCGCTTGCTTGGGGCGGCCCAGCGCGGCGCTCATCAAAAACTCTCGTCCTCAGCCGGCACTTCGCGCGTCACGATCTGCGACTTCACGTCCAGGTCGGGCTGCACGCCGAGCGTGCGCAGCGTCTGCTGCACCAGATCGCTGAAGACCGGCGCGGCCACATCGCCGCCGTACCACTTGCCGGCGGTCGGCGTGTCCACCATCACCGCGACGATGATGCGCGGGTTGTTGATCGGCGCGATGCCGACGAACCACGCGCGGTACTTCTTGACCGCGTAGCCCTTGCCTTCCTGCTTGTACGCGGTACCCGACTTGCCACCCACCGAGTAGCCGATGGTCTGCGCCTTCGGCGCCGTGCCGCCGGGGCCGGTGACGAGGGCGAGCATCTGGCGGATCGTTTTCGCGGTTGCGGGCGAGATCACACGCTGGCCGGGGACGCGCGCCTCGTCGCCCTGCGCCGCGCTCTTCGCAAGCGTGACCGGGATGAACTCGCCGTCGTGCGCGAACACCGTGTAGGCATGCGCGATCTGGAACAACGAGGCCGAGAGGCCGTAGCCGTAGCTCATCGTCGCCTGCTCGATCGGCTTCCAGGTCTTGAACGGCCGCAGCCGGCCGGAGACCGCGCCGGGGAACGCGATCTGCGGCTTCTGGCCGAAGCCGGATTGCGCGTACAGCTCCCACATCTCGCGCGGCTGGAACATCAGCCCCATGCGCATCGCGCCGATGTTGCTCGATTTCTGGATCACCTCCGACACCGTCAGGTCGCCGTGCGCGTGCGAATCGCTGATCACGAAGCCGCCCATCGAGATCTTGCCGGGTGCGGTATGGATGACGGTCTCGGGCTTGACGCGGCCGGTCTCGAGCGCCCACGCGGCGATGAACGGCTTGACGGTCGAGCCGGGCTCGAACGTGTCGGTCAGTGCGCGGTTGCGCAGCTGTTCGCCGGTCAGGTTGCGGCGATCGCCGGGGGTGTAGCTCGGGTAGTTCGCGAGCGCCAGCACCTCGCCGCTGCGCGCATCGAGCACGACCACGCTGCCGGCCTTGGCCTTGTGCTCGGCCACGGCGTCGCGGATGCGCTGGTAGGCGAAGAACTGCACCTTCGAGTCGATGCTGAGCTGCACGTCGCGGCCGTCGGCCGGCGCGACGCTGTCGCCGATGTCCTCGACGACGCGGCCGAGCCGGTCCTTGATGACGCGGCGCGTGCCGTTGCGGCCGGCGAGGTCCTTCTGGTAGGCGAGCTCGATGCCTTCCTGGCCCTTGTCCTCGACATCGGTGAAGCCGACCACGTGCGTTGCGGCCTCGCCCTCGGGGTACTTGCGCTTGTACTCGCGCACCTGGTGGATGCCCTTCAAGTTGAGCGCGAGCACGTCCTTGGCGAGCTGGTCTTCGGTCTGGCGGCGCAGCCAGACGTAGTTGTCGTTGCTGTCGAGCCGCTCTGTCAGCTCCTTCGGCGTCATGCCGAGCAGCCTGGAGAGCTGGCGGCGCTGCGCCGTGTCGGCCTCGAAATCCTTCGGGTCGGCCCACAGCGACGGCGCCGGCACACTCGACGCGAGGATCAACCCGTTGCGGTCGAGGATGCGCCCGCGGCTCGCCGTCAGCTCGAGCGTGCGCGCATAACGGATCTCGCCCTGGCGCTGGAAGAAGTCGGTGCCGATCACCTGCACGTAGAGCGCGCGGCCGAGCAGACCGCAAAAGCTCAGGCCGACGAGCGCGACCAGAAACTTCGAGCGCCACGGCGGCGTCTTCGAGGCCAGCAGCGGGCTGGTCGAGTAGTTGACGGCGCGCGAATTCGCGCCGGGGCTGCGGCCGCGAACCTTCGCAGGTCTCTTGGACACTCCTTGGATCTTGTCCAACCAGGTCATGGCTTGCCCCCGTTCGCCGCACTCGCGCCAGCGTCCGCGCGGTTCACGTACTGGGTCACGGCAGGGGTCGCGCCGCGCATTCCCAGCTTGTCGCGCGCCGTCTTCTCCACGCGCAGCGGCGTGGCCTGCGATTGCTGATCCGACTTGAGGCGCTCGAATTCGCTCCCGAGCACGCGTTCTTCGTTGCGCGCCTTGTCGAGGTCGGCGAAGAGGCGGCGCGACTCGTGCGACACGCGCACGAGGTAGACGCTGCTTCCAATCAGCGCGACCAGCAGCAGCACGTTCAAGCGCGTCACGCGGCCGCCTCAGTGCGCTCTGCGACGCGCATCACCGCCGAACGCGAGCGTGGATTGGCACGCACTTCGTCGTCGCTCGGCTTGACGCGCGCGATCGATTTCAGCCGCATCGCCTTCGGCTCGGCGAACGGCGCGCGGCGGTCGAAGACGTGCTTGCTCTCGCGTGCGATGAAGGTCTTGACGATGCGGTCTTCGAGCGAATGAAAACTGATCACGACCAGCCGACCACCGGGCAGCAGCAGATCGAGCGCGGCGTTCAGGCCCTGTTCGAGCTCCTCAAGCTCGGCGTTGACGAAAATCCGAAGAGCTTGAAATGTGCGCGTTGCAGGGTTCTGGCCCGCTTCGCGGGTCTTGACCGCGCGAGCCACGACGTCGGAAAGCTCCCCTGTGGTTCGAACAGGGTTCCCGCTTTCGCGCCGAGCAACAAGCGCCTTTGCAACCTGTACAGCAAACCGTTCTTCCCCATAGTCACGAATCACCTCCGTCAATTGGCGCTCGTCGGCGCGGGCCAGAAAGTCCGCCGCGCTCTCGCCGCGGGTGATGTCCATGCGCATGTCCAGCGGGCCGTCGAAACGGAAGCTGAAACCGCGCGCCGGATCGTCGATCTGCGGCGACGACACGCCCAGATCCAGCAGCACGCCGTTCACCTTGCTCACGCCTTGGCGGCTCAGCGTGTCGGCCATGTGCGCGAAGCTGGTGTGATGAATGGAAAAACGCGGGTCCATGACCCGCGTCGCGTCGGTGCTCGCCGACGCGACGGCCTGCACATCGCGATCGATCGCCAGCAGCCTGCCGCGTGGCGACAACCGTTCCAGCAGCAGCCGCGAATGCCCGCCGCGCCCATAGGTGCCGTCGAGGTAGATGCCGTCGGTGGATGTGACGAGTGCGTCCACGGCCTCGTGGAGCAGGACGGTCGTGTGGGTCATCGTCAGAAGCTGAAGGTCTTCAGCGACTCGGGCATGTCGGACTGCATCACCGCGGCTTCGTGCTCGGCGTAGGCCTTCGCGTCCCACAGCTCGAGGTGGCTGCCCATGCCGAGCATCATCACGTCGCGCACCAGACCGGCGGAGAGGCGCAGCTCCGGCGCGATCAGCACGCGCGACGAGGCATCGATCTCGACATCCGTCGCGTTGCCGAGGAAGACGCGCTTCCAGCCGGCGGCCTCCATCGGCAGCGCCGCAACCCGGTCGCGAAACGCCTCCCAGGCCGGGCGCGGAAAGATCAGCAGCGAGCCTCCTGGCTGCTTCGTGACCGTCAGCTGGTTGACACCCATCAAGGTCAAGAGCTCGCGATGACGCGCCGGCACGGCAATCCGCCCCTTGCCATCCAACGTCAGCGCGTTAGGCCCCTGAAATACGATGTTCGCCACGAATACCCGAAAAAGTGCACTTTGTGCCACTTTAGCGGAAAATCCCACGGCTGCAATTAGATTAAGAAAGAAAAATCAATGGAATCAACGACTTAGGCGTGACTTTGAACACGTTTTCGCGAGAAAACACGTTCAAAAATAAGGACTTGCGAAGCGCAGTGAAAGTAGTGCGTGAGCAAGAGTGGGTGTGTGACGGGGCGTAAGCGGCACGCTGGGGTTCCCACGCTGGGCAATCCCGGCGGCACCTTCAACACGCTCGGAGCCATTGCCGGTATCGTCACGCCGATCGTCATCGGCTGCATCCTCGCCGCCACCGGTTCTTCATCATGGCTGAAACAAACTTCCTCGTCCCGCTGTACATCACGATGCACGCGTTCGACAACGTCGCGATCGTCGCCAACGATGGGGGCCTGCCGGCCGGCACCAGATTTCCGAACGGCCTCACGCTCGTCGACAAGGTGCCCCAGGGCCACAAGGTCGCGCTCGTCGACCTGGCCGCTGGCGATGTGGTTCGACGCTACAACGTCGTCATCGGCCGCGCCTCGCGCGCGATTGCGGCGGGCAGCTGGGTCCACGAGCGGCTGCTGGAGATGCCCGAGGCCCGCTCGCTCGACGGTCTGCCCATGGCCACGGTGAAGCCTGCGCCGCTGCCGGCGCTGGAGGGCTACACCTTCGAGGGTTTTCGCAACGCCGACGGTTCGGTCGGCAGCCGCAACATCCTCGCGATCACGACGACGGTGCAGTGCGTGGCCGGCGTCGTCGAGTTCGCGGTCAAGCGCATCAAGGGCGAGCTGCTGCCGAAGTACCCCCACGTGGACGACGTGGTCGGCCTGGAGCACACCTATGGCTGCGGCGTGGCGATCGACGCCCCGGGCGCCGAGATCCCGATCCGCACGCTGCGCAACATCACGCTGAACCCGAACTTCGGCAACGAGGTGATGGTCGTCAGCCTCGGCTGCGAGAAGTTGCAGCCCGAGCGGCTTCTTCCGCCGGGCACCTTCGCCATCGTGGACGAGCGCAACGTGGCCGATGTCGGCGCCACCGAGGGCGCCAAGCTCGATGTCGTGTGCCTGCAGGACGATGCGCACATCGGCTTCATGTCGATGATCGACTCGATCATGGCGACCGCCGAGGAACACCTCGAACGTCTGAACGCGCGGCAACGCGAGACCGTGCCGGCGAGCGAGCTGGTGGTCGGCGTGCAGTGCGGCGGCAGCGATGCCTTCAGCGGCGTCACCGCGAACCCGGCCGTGGGCTTCTGCACCGACCTGCTGGTGCGCGCCGGCGCCACCGTGATGTTCAGCGAGACGACCGAGGTGCGCGACGGCATCGACCAGCTGACCTCGCGCGCGACGACGCCCGAAGTTGCCGAACAGATGATTCACGAGATGGCTTGGTACGACGCGTACCTGAACCGCGGCAAGGTCGATCGCAGCGCGAACACGACGCCGGGCAACAAGAAGGGCGGCCTGTCCAACATCGTCGAGAAGGCGATGGGCTCGATCGTCAAGAGCGGCAGCGCGCCGATCTCCGGCGTGCTGTCACCGGGCGAAAGGCTCAAGGATCGCGGCATCAAGAGCGGCCTGGTCTACACCGCCACGCCGGCCAGCGACTTCATCTGCGGCACGCTGCAACTGGCCGCCGGCATCAACCTTCACGTCTTCACCACCGGCCGAGGCACGCCCTATGGCCTGGCCGAAGTACCGGTGATCAAGGTCGCCACGCGCAGCGACCTGGCACGCCGCTGGCACGACCTGATGGACGTGAATGCCGGCCGCATCGCCGACGGCAGCGCGACGATCGAAGAAGTGGGCTGGGAACTGTTCCGCCTGATGCTCGACGTGGCCAGCGGCAGGAAGAAGACCTGGGCCGAGCAGTGGAAGTTGCACAACGCGTTGGTGCTGTTCAACCCGGCGCCGGTGACCTGAACCAGACCCGGCGCGGGCGCCGGACATCAGAACCCAGCGACCATTGGGAACGCTGCGACGCCTCTCCTCACGGATCCGCGCGAACCACCATCACCGGCACCTCGGCGCCATGCAGCACGGCATTCGCGACCGAGCCGAAGTTCGCGCGGCGGCGCGGCGTGCCGACGCCTTGCGCGCCGATCACGATCATCTCGCAGTCGAAGCGCTCGGCGATGTCGAGCAGCATGTGGGCCGGGTCGCCATGGGCGATCTCGCTCTCGAACTCGGCGCCGGCGACGCGCAGCAGCGCCTGCGCGGACTCCAGCGAATGCAATGCAGCCGCGTTGCTGACGTTCTCGATCACCTCCGCGTCGTGCGCCACGACGACCTCGTACAGCGAGGCCGGCTCCTGCACGTTGGCGAGCACGAAGCGCGCGCGCAGCCCGGCGCGCATCAGGCGCAGCGCGTGGCGGACCGCAGCCAGCGCGCCCTCGGATCCATCGACGGGCAACAGGATTTTCATGGGTCATTCCTCGGGTTGATCGCCGGCAGCGCCGGCCTCTCGCGACATTGCGGCGAAAATGGGCGCCCGTCAACACATCCACGGATTTCCGTCCCATGGCCGCCTTTGAAACCGAGCGCGTGCTCAGTGTTCACCACTGGAACGAATCGCTCTTCACCTTCACCTGCACCCGATCGGCGAGCCTGCGCTTCGAGAGCGGCCATTTCGTGATGGTCGGCCTGATGGTCGATGGCAAGGCGTTGATGCGCGCCTACAGCATCGCCAGCGCGCACTACGAGGAGACCCTGGAGTTCTTCAGCATCAAGGTCGCCGACGGCCCGCTGACCTCGCGGCTGCAGCACCTGAACGTCGGCGACGAGGTGCTGATCGGCCGCAAGCCAACTGGCACGCTCGTGCTGTCGGACCTGCTGCCCGGCCGCCACCTGTATCTGTTCGCCACCGGCACCGGCCTGGCGCCGTTCCTGAGCATCATCCGCGACCCCGACACCTACGAACGCTTCGAGAAGGTCGTGCTGGTGCACGGCGTGCGCATCGGCAGCGAGCTCGCGTATGCGAAGTTCATCGAGTCGGAGCTGCCGCACCACGACTACCTCGGCGAGCAGGTTCGCGACAAGCTCGTCTACTACCCGACCGTGACGCGCGAGGCCTTCCGCAACCAGGGCCGGCTGACGACCTTGATCGAGAACGGCAAGCTGTGCAGCGACATCGGCCTGCCGCCGCTCGACCCCGAAGTCGATCGCGCGATGATCTGCGGTGGCCCGGCGATGCTGAAGGACCTGCGCGTCGTGCTCGACGCGCAGGGCTTCGAGATCTCCAAGGGCATCGGCCAAGCCGGGCACTACGTCATCGAACGCGCGTTCGTCGAGAAGTAGCGGCGCAGTGGAGTTGCTGCTGCGCCTGATCGCCGACTACGGCCTGTGGTTCGTGTTCGGCAACGTGCTGCTGGTGCAGCTCGGCGTGCCGCTGCCGGCGTACCCGGTGCTGATGCTCACCGGCATGCTCGCCGCGCGCGGACAAATCCATTGGTCGGCCCTGCTCGGCACCGCGGTGCTCGCCTGCCTGCTCGCCGACACCGCGTGGTTCGTGATCGGCCGCCGGCTCGGGCGACGCGTGCTGCGCGTGCTGTGCCGCATCTCGCTGTCGCCCGACAGCTGCGTGCGCCAGACCGAGTCGATCTTCGTTCGCTTCGGCCCGCCGTCTCTGATGGTGGCCAAGTTCATTCCGGGCTTCGCATCGGTCGCGACGGCGCTCGCGGGCGCGATGCGCATCGGCGTCGGCGCCTTCATCGTGTTCGACGCGATCGGCGCGGCACTGTGGGCCGGCGTGGCGCTGGCGCTCGGGGGGTTGTTCTCACCGGCGATCGAGGACATCGTCAACCTGCTCGCCCGGCTCGGCCGCTGGGGCCTGACGCTGGTGGCGCTGGCGGTGGCCTTGTTCGTCGCGGCAAAGTGGTGGCAGCGCCACCGCTTCAACGTGCAGCTGCGCATGGCGCGCGTCTCGGCCGAGACGCTGGCGGCGCTGCTCGACGGCGGCGAGCGGCCGCTGATCGTCGATGTGCGCTCCAAGACCTCGCGCGACGAAGGCCGCATCCCCGGCGCGATCACGGTGCAGGGCGACACCGACGCGCCCGAACTGCGCACGTACCCGAAGGACGCGCTGATCGTCGTCTACTGCGCGTGCCCGAACGATGCCTCGGCGGTCGTGGCGGCGCGCCAGCTGCTCGGGCGCGGCTTCAGCAACGTGCGGCCACTGGCGGGCGGCTTCGATGCCTGGGTGGCGATCGGGCGCAAGATCGACGGAGCCTGAGGCGGTGCCGGTGATCAGCGCTGCAGCAGGCGCATCAGCGCCGCCGCATTGCGCTGGCCCTGGTCTTCCATGTTGTTGTTGAAGACGACATGCGTGGCCATCGCGCGCAGCGCGAGCTTCGCGACCTTCTGCGCGATCTCGTCGAGCTCGGCCTCGCCGTAGTCGTAGTTGAAGCGATCCGATGCCGCGGTCGCGCCCTTGATGTTCCAGGTCTGCGTGTTGCGCCCGTGCAGGCGCAGCAGCGCGAACTGCGGGTGCGTCGTCTCCCAGAGCGCCGGCACGCTGTTCGAGAAACCCTGCGGCCCATCGACGACCGTGTGCACGACACCGAGCTCGCGCTGGAACGCGAGCGTCTCCTCGGCATGCCCGGGCGCGAACCAGCTCTGATGGCGGAACTCGACCGAGAGCACATGACCTGCCATGCGCTCGACGCAGTGCCGCACGTGCGCGTGGCCGGCGGCATTGCGCACCAGCCAGGGCGGGAACTGAAAGTGCACGAGCCCGAGCTTGTTCGACGCACGCAGCGGCGCGAGCGCTTCGATGAAGCGGCGCCAGAGCTCGTCGCGAATCTCGACCGGCAGCTCGCGATAGTAGCGATTCGCCTTCGTCGTCGGGCCGAGCGCGTCGCGCAGGTCCTTGTGCAGCACCGTCGGCGAGGTCTGGTGGCCGGTGAAGATGCGGAATGCCTTCAGGTTCATCGTGAAGTCGTTCGGCGTGCGCTCGGCCCACAGCTGCGCGGTGTTCGGCGCGGGCATCGCGTAGTAGCTCGAATCGACCTCGACGAGCGGGAAACGCGACGCATAGAAGCGCAGTCGTGCCTCGGCGGTGGTCGCCTCCGGTGGGTAGAAGCGCCCGCAGGCGATCAGCGTCTTGTCGGTCCAGGAGGCGGTGCCCACGCGGATGGTCATGATGGCTGGATGCAATTACAGTATGCCGATGCTCGCCCATTCTCGCTCTGACCTTCGCTCCGACCCGTTCGAGTTGCTCAACGATGCCCAGCGCGCGGCGGTCGAGCACGGCAGTGGCCCGTTGCTGGTGATCGCCGGCGCGGGCTCGGGCAAGACGATGACGCTGGCCTCGCGCGTCGCGCGGCTCGTGCTCGCGGGCGCCGACCCGCAGCGCATCCTGATGCTGACCTTCTCGCGCCGCGCCGCGCTGGAGATGCAGCGCCGCGTCGGCCGCGTGCTGCACCGCGCGCTCGGCTTCGGCGCGACGCAGCAGGCGCCGGCGCTGCACTGGGCCGGCACCTTCCACGGCATCGGCGCGCGGCTGCTGCGCGAGTATGCCGGCGCGATCGGCCTGGCACCGAACTTCACGATCCAGGACCGCGGTGATTCCGAAGACCTGATGGGCCTGGTGCGCCACGAGTTGCAGTTCGCCACGACCAAGAACCGCTTCCCGCTGAAGGCCACTTGCCTCGCGATCTACTCGCGCGCGCTGAACAGCCGCGCGCCGTTGAACGAGTTGCTGCGCGACGTTTACCCGTGGTGCGCCGCGTGGGAGGGCGAGCTCAAGCAATTGTTCCGCGGCTATGTGGCCGAGAAGCAGACTCAGTGCGTGCTCGACTACGACGACCTGCTGCTGTGCTGGTCGCAGATGCTCGAAGACCCGGCGCTGGCGCGGCACGTGTCGGCGCGTTTCGACCATGTGCTGGTCGATGAGTACCAGGACACCAACCGGCTGCAGGCCGCGATCCTGCTCGCGCTCAAACCGGATGGCCGCGGGCTCACGGTGGTCGGCGACGACGCACAGGCGATCTACTCGTTTCGCGCCGCGGAGGTGCGCAACATTCTCGACTTCCCGACTCAGTTCGAGCCGCCCGCGCGCGTCATCACGCTGGAGCGCAACTACCGCTCGACGCAGCCGATTCTCGACGCCTCGAACGGCGTGATCGCGCTTGCCAGCCAGCGCTTCAGCAAGCAACTGTGGAGCGATGCGGCTTCATCGCAGCGACCGTCGTTGATCACGGTCGCGGACGAATCGGCGCAGGCCGCGTGGGTCGCGGATCAGATGCTGCGGCACCGCGAGGAAGGCGTCTCGCTGAAGGGCCAGGCGGTGCTGTTCCGCGCCTCGCACCACAGTGCCGCGCTCGAACTCGAGCTGACGCGGCGTGCGATCCCGTTCGTCAAGTTCGGCGGGCTGAAGTTTCTCGAAGCCGCGCATGTGAAAGATGTGCTCTCGGTGCTGCGCTGGGCTCGCAACCCGCGACACCGCATGGCCGGCCTGCGGGTGGCGCAGTTGGTGCCGGGCATCGGCACGGCGAGCGCGAAGCGGTTGCTCGACGCGATGGCCGCCGCCCCGGAGCCGCTGGCCGCGCTGCGCGCATTCAAGCCGCCGCCGGCAGCGGGCGCCGACTGGCCGGTGTTCGTGGCGACGTTCGAGCGCCTGAACGATGCGGCATCGTCATGGCCCGACGAGTTGGCGGATGTGAACCGCTGGTATCTGCCGCACCTGAAGCGGCTGTTTGAGGACGCCACCGTCCGCGAAGGCGACCTGTCGCAACTGGCCCGGTTGGCGGGTGCGTATGCGTCACGCGATGCGTTCCTGACCGAGCTCACGCTCGATCCGCCGGAGGCGACCAGCGACGAGTCGGGCGAACCGCACCGCGACGAGGATTACGTGATCCTGTCCACCATCCACTCGGCCAAGGGCCAGGAATGGAAGGCGGTGTTCGTGCTGAATGTGGTGGATGGTTGCATCCCGTCCGACATGGCGACCGGTCATGCGGTCGAGATCGAAGAGGAGCGGCGCCTGTTGTATGTGGCGATGACGCGGGCGCGGCATCACCTGCACCTGCTGGTGCCGCAGCGCTTCTACGTCACGCAGCAGGCCGAGTTCGGCGATCGCCATTTGTACGGCTCGCTGTCGCGCTTCATCCCGCCGGCGCTGTCGGCGTGCTTCGACACCGAAGACCACGCGAGCCCGAGTGGTCTCGGCGCCGCCGCAATGCCACCGATGCCGGCGGCGATCGACGTGGCGGCCCGCGCTCGCGCGTTGTGGCGCTGAACGCGGGCCGCACGCTCACTCAAGGCTGGTTGCGCTTGACGGCGTCTTTCACATCTTCCTTCAGATCGCCGTAGCCGGCCTGCGTCTTGCCGGTGACCTGTTCGATCTGGCCTTCGGTTTCGAGCTTCTTGTTACCGACGACCTTGCCGGCGGCTTCCTTGACGTTGCCCTTGACCTGCTCGATGCGGCCCTTGACTTGATCCTTGTTCATCGCGAATCCTTTTCAGAAAGTGGAGGATTCGACTGTGCCGAAGCACGCGGTGCGGGTCTGTCGGGCGATTGGTGAAGCGGCTGTAGGACGAACCGCACGCCTGTCAATGCAACGGCGACACACCGATCAGCCAGGCGTGGCCCCACACCAGGAACACGGCGTACAACACCAGCCCGCCGACCAGCGCGATCACGTCGTTGAGCGCCGATGGCGGCGCGCCCGGCACGCTGCGCGGCACCGCGCGGCGCTTGGCCGCGATGCGGTCGAGCACGGCCCACGCGAGAAACGCGCCGAACAGCAGCACATCGACCAGCGAGCCGTTGGCGAGCAGGTGCGCGGTGGCCCAGAGCTTCACCGCCAACAGCATCGGGTGCTTCGCGGCGCTCTGGATGCGCCCCGGCAAGTACGCCGCGAGCAGCAACGGGAACACCGGCACCATCAGCAGCAGCGCGATGTGGCGCAGCATCGTCGGTGGCGTGTAGAGCACGACCGGCGACTGCCGCGCCAGGCCGTAGCCGTAGATCAGCAGCGCGAAGCCGATGATCGACACGACCGAGTACATGCCCTTCCAGGCCTTCTCGCCGCGCCGCGCGATCTGCGCCTCGCGCCAGGCCGGCGACACGATGGCCACCGAATGGATGCCGAGAAATATCACCAGCCCGACGATGAACAGCAACATACAGCGCTCCCTGTTGGAAGCGCCAGTCTAGACGGTGCACCCGGCGCCGGGGTACCGACGCCACCCGCCGAGCGGGTGCGCGGCCGCTTGGGAGCGGCCCGGCGCTGGCCGCGCTCTAGTTCGACTCTTTGATCAACCGCCCGGCGACCGATTGGATGGGCCGTGCGTTCATCGGGTAGAGCCGCGCGAAGATGCCGATCTGGTCGGCCGAGACCTGTACCGGCTGCTTCATCACCATCCACAGCACGCCCTCGCTGCACGGCGGCGTGGTCAGCGAGCCCATGTAGGTGAAGTAGCTGCGCTCGGCCGGCAACAGCTCGTTCAGGTTGATCGTGCCACGGGCCGCGACCTCGTCGCCCTTTTCGAGCGGCAGGTTGTTCCACACGTTCTGGATGATGGGCTGCGCGCTGCCGCGGTCGAGCAGCACGGCGACGACGGCGAGGCGGCCGTCGATGTCCTTGTGCACGAGGTGCACGACCATGTCGAACTGGCGGCCGTTGATGCGCTCTTCCGACGGCCGGTGAAAGTGGAACTGCACCAGGTCGTAGCGCCGGCCCATCACCTCGATCGAGTTGCCGGTGCCGACGTTGACCTGCACCGTGTGGCCGTTGTCGATGACGCGAAAACCGCTCGCCTTGTAGTCGAACTGCACCGCATCGAGATTGACTTTGATGCCGTCGCGAATGTCGATCGGGCTCTGGCGCGTGCCGTTCGAGCACTTCGCGAACTCCGGCTTCATCTGGCCCCAGGTTTCCGGGCCACCACCACCGGCGTAGTCCCAGTGCGCCGGATGCGCGTCGTGCGGCAGCTCGTGGGCCACCGGCTTGTGGCGCGCCGGTCGCGCTGCCATCGCCGGCGCATGTTGGTCGGCCGTCGGGTTGCTCGCCTTCGAGACGACCCGCACGACGTTCGGGTTGTCGGCGCCGGGTGCCTTGCTCGCGCCGAGCTTGGCGGCGAGTTTCTCGCGCAGCATGTCCATCGGGTCCTGCACGACGCGCGGCCCCGCCTTGACGGGCCTGGCAGGTTCGGCCTCGGCGAGCGGAGCCGCGGCGGCCTTGGGCGCCGGAGCGTGGTCGGAGCCGATGGCGGCACCGCTGCCCAGCACGAGCACAGCAGCGGCCACGGGCAGGCGCAGCAGGTTGAACAATGCGGGCATGGCGGGTCTCCGACGCAGGAATGAAACGTCCTGCGTCCATATCGACCCGCCGGTCGTCAACTTGAGTTGCTGCCCACGCCCGTGACGCGCGGTTTGACCCAGATCCAGGCCAGCAGACCCACGCCCATCATCGTCAGCGAGGCGGTGGCAAGGGCCACCGTGGAGTGCATCACCAGCGGTGCGACCACGCCCGCCACCAGGCCGTTGGCGAGGCTGCCCACGCAGGCCTGGAACGACGACGCCATGCCGCGGCGATCCGGCATCAGGTCGAGCACCATCAGCGTGACCACCGGCACCATCAAGGCCCAGCCGAAGGCGAAGATGCCGATAGGCACGATCGCCCACCAGGCCTGCGGCGTGAACAGCAGGTTCAGCACGACGTTGGCGATCGAGACCAGCAGCATGATCAAGAATCCGTGGCGAATCTGATGATGTGGCTTGGTGCGCCCGGCCAGCCGGCCCGACAAGCGCGCGCCAGCCATGATCCCGCCGATGGTGATTAGGAAGAACCAGAAGAACTGGCCCGGCGCCAGTTTCAGGTGATCGCCCAGGAACACGGGCGCCGAGAGCACATACAGGAACATGCCGTTGAACGGGATGCCGCTGGCCAGCGCCAGCATCATGAAGCGCCCGCTGGAGCCCATCGCCCAGTAGCCGCGCATCAGGTTGCGCGCGTTGAACGGCTGGCGCTGACTGAGGTGCAGCGTTTCCGGCAGCAGCTTGTAGTTGGCGGCCCAGAGAATCACGCCGACCGCGGTGAGAAACCAGAAGATCGCGTGCCAGTCGGCGTGCACGAACAGGAAGCCGCCGATCACCGGCGCGATCGCCGGCGCCACGCCGAAGTAGATCGTGACCTGCGACATCACGCGCTGCGCGTCGGCGGGCGGGAACATGTCGCGGATCACCGCGCGCGAGATCACGATGCCGGCACCGGCCGACATGCCTTGCAGCGCACGGAAGAACACCAGCGCGCCGATGTGCTGCGCCAGCGCACAGCCGACCGACGCCAGTGTGAACACCACCAGCCCCCACAGCACCACCGGGCGCCGGCCGAAGCTGTCGGACAGCGCCCCGTGGAACAGATTCATGATCGCAAAGCCGAACAGGTACGCCGACAGCGTCTGCTGCATCTCGACCGGCGTCGCGCCGATCGCGCTGGCGATGCCGGTGAACGCCGGCAGGTAGGTGTCGATCGAGAACGGCCCGAGCATGCCCAGGCAGGCCAGCAGAACGGCCAAGGCCCAGCGCGGGGCGCGCCAGAGGGTGTGTGCATCCGGGTTCATGAGCGACGTGCGGCCGGCCTTCGATGCAAAAGTGTGAAGCGAGCCGATAGGCCGGATTCTGTGCAGCCAGTGCGCCTTTCGACGCGCCGGCCGTGACCGCCATTCCTCTGGGCCGTGCATCGCTGCACGGCTCGGTGCCACCTACCCGCCAACTCCGCGAACCGCATCGACGCTGGCCTATTTGGTGTTGCTGCGCGTAGAGATTGCCCGTTTCACCCGAACTGAATCGGCTCGTCTCTGTTGCTCTGATCCTCACCTCGCGGTGGGCAGTCGTTAGCTGCTACGCTGTTCTGTGCAGTCCGGACCTTCCTCCAGTGCGCCCTTTCGGGCGGTGCACCAGCGGCGGTCTGGCTCGCTTCACCGGGCGGATTATGTCCGCGCGCACGCTCGCATGCGGCATCGGCGCAACAAATCGGGGGGTCGGCGGCCGGGGTCAACCCCGAAACAAGTACTTTCGTCAACCGAAGATCGGATACCGCGTTCTAATACGTGCCGCGCTCAACCGGTCTGCGCAGCAAGCGCAGCCGGCAGCAAGCCGACTTGACGAGGGCATGTCGCTCAGAGTGCATTGGCTCAGTGGTCTGCCCTTACACCCTCGTTCCCAACAGGAGATTGATATGCAAATGAAGAACGCTCTCACCATCGTGGCCGCCGTTGCCGCCGCCATGTTCGCCCAAGCTTCGTTCGCGGCCGATGCCGCGTCGGCTCCCGCTCGCGCCGACGTCAAGGCCGAGACCAAGGCCGCCGAAAAGGCCGGCAAGCTGACCCCGGCTGGCGAAGGCGCTCCGGCTGCCGGCGAAAAGGCCATGGGCAAGTCGACCAAGACCCGTGCCGAGCGCAAGGCCGAGACCAAGGCTGCGGCCAAGGGTGGCAAGCTGACCCCGGCTGGCGAAGGCGCTGCGCCTGCTGCCGCGACCGATGGCCCGAAGGCCGACCGCGCCGCCGTCAAGGCTGAAACCAAGGCCGCCGAGAAGGCCGGCACGCTGACGCCGGCTGGCGAAGGCGCGAAGAAGTAAGAACCACGCGCCCTCGGGCGCAGGTTTGAACGAAACAGCGGCCCTCGGGCCGCTGTTTTATTTGGTGGTGCCGAGAAAGCGCACCGTGCGCGGCTTGTCGGTCGGCGCCAGCTCGAAGTGCGCGGTGTGCCGCTTCAGGTAGCGGCTCGGTGACGCGCTCTTGCTCTTCAGGATGCCGTGACGGCGCAGTGCCTCGCCGACCTCGCCCAGCTGAAGCGCGGCGCCGCCGCGCAGTGCTGGCACCGCCTCCAGAATCTCGGCCACCTCGGCCGGCAGCGCGACAACCGCGGCCGCCCGGGCCCGGGCCGGCTGCGCCCTCGCCCTTGGCGCGCGCGCCGGCTCCGCGGTGCGCTCGGGAGCAGACCCGCGCGTCGTCCTGCGGTGCGCGAGGTCGATGAACTCGTCGTACGCCAGCGGCGATTCGCCGCCGGTCTTGCCGGCCTGGCCGATGCCCAGCACGCGGCAGCCCTTCTCGCGCAAGCGCTGCGCCAGCGGGGCGTAGTCGGAGTCGCTGGAGCCGATCACGACCACGTCGGGGCGCTCGCTGATCGCCAGATCGATCGCATCGACAGCGAGCGCGATGTCGGTCGAGTTCTTGCCGGTCGGCACGTTCACCATCGGCCGGATCGCGTGGCGCTTGAACAGCTCCGTGTACTCGATCACCTTTTGCGGGCTGCTGTAGGCGCGCCGGAAGTCGATCGACCCGAAGGTCTTCAGCAAATGCGCGACGGCCTGTTCGATGACGTCACCGGAGAGGTTGTCGGCGTCGATCAGCAGCGCCACACGGGTCTTGTTCTGGCCGTTCATGCAGGGGTTCCGGTCAATTGCCACGCGAGCGTTTCACCACCGCGCAAGGGCTTGAGTTGCGCATCGCCGAAGGGCAATGCGTCGGGCAGCGTCCAGGTCTGGCGACGCAAGGTGACCGTGCCGCGGTTGCGCGGCAGGCCGTAGAACGCGGGGCCGTTGAAGCTGGCGAAGGCTTCGAGCTGGTCGAGCGCGCCGGCGGCGTCGAAGGCCTCGGCGTAGAGCTCGAGCGCTGACAGCGCGGTGTAGCAGCCGGCGCCGCAAACCGATTGTTCCTTCAGCTGCGCGGCATGTGGCGCGCTGTCGGTACCGAGAAAGAAGCGCGCGCCGCCCGAGATCGCGGCCTGCACCAGCGTCGCCCGATGCACCTCGCGCTTGAGCACCGGCAGGCAGTAGTAGTGCGGCCGCAAGCCGCCCATGAACAGCGCGTTGCGGTTGTAGAGCAGGTGATGCGCCGTCAGCGTGGCGGCGGTGTGCGCGCCGGCCTCGGCGACGTACTGCGCGGCCTCGCGCGTCGTGATGTGCTCGAACACGACCTTGAGTTCGGGGAAGTCGCGCCGCAGCGGCGCCATCACGCGCTCGATGAACACGGCCTCGCGGTCGAACACGTCGATGGCCGGATCGGTGACTTCGCCGTGCACCAGCAGCAGCAGGCCTTCGCGCTGCATCGCTTCCAGCGTCTTGTAGGTCTTGCGGATGTCGGTCACGCCGGCGTCGCTGTTGGTGGTCGCGCCAGCCGGGTAGAGCTTGAGCGCGACCACACCGGCGGCCTTGGCGCGCGTGATCTCCTCGGGCGGCGTCAGGTCCGTGAGATAGAGCGTCATCAGCGGCGTGAAATCCGCGCCGGCCGGCAAGGCCGCGAGGATGCGCGTGCGGTACTCGATGGCCATCGCCGCCGTCGTGATCGGCGGCCGCAGGTTAGGCATGATGATCGCGCGAGCGAACTGTCGCGCCGTGTCGGGCAGCACTGCCGCGAGCGCCACGCCGTCGCGCACATGCAGGTGCCAGTCGTCGGGGCGGGTGATCGTGAGCTCTTGCGTCATGGCTGGCGATTCTCGCACCCGCCAACGAAAAAGGGCGCCCGAAGGCGCCCGCTTCTTGATCCTCGCGAAGCATCAATGCTGCAGGATCTTCGAGAGGAATTCCTTCGCGCGCGGCGACCGCGCGTCGGGGTCGCCGAAGAACTGTTCACGCGTGCAGTCCTCGACGATCTTGCCGGCGTCCATGAAGATGACGCGGTGGCTGACCTTCTTCGCAAAGCCCATCTCGTGGGTCACGACCATCATCGTCATGCCCTCTTGGGCGAGCTTCACCATCACATCGAGCACCTCGCCGACCATCTCGGGGTCGAGCGCCGACGTGGGTTCGTCGAACAGCATCACGATCGGGTCCATGCTGAGCGCACGGGCGATGGCCACGCGCTGCTGCTGGCCACCGGAGAGCTGACCCGGGAACTTGTCCTTGTGCGCGATCAGGCCGACGCGGTCGAGCATCTTCAGGCCGCGTGTCTTCGCGTCGTCGGCGCTGCGGCCGAGCACCTTGATCTGCGCCAGCGTCAGGTTTTCGGTGACGCTCAGGTGCGGGAACAGCTCGAAGTGCTGGAACACCATGCCGACGCGCGCGCGCAGCTTGGGCAGGTCGGTCTTCGGGTCGGCGATGCTGATGCCATCGACGACGATGTCGCCTTTCTGGAACGGCTCGAGCGCGTTCACGGTCTTGATCAACGTGGATTTGCCCGAACCCGACGGGCCGCAGACCACGACGACCTCGCCCTTCTTGATGCTCGTGGTGCAGTCGGTCAGCACCTGGAAGCTGCCGTACCACTTGGAGACATTCTTGATGTCGATCATGTTGACGATCCTTCTCAGCGGATGATGGCGATCTTCTTCTGCAGCCGGCGCACGAGCATCGACAGGCTGAAGCAGATCACGAAATAGACGACGGCGGCAAACAGGTAGGCCTCGACCGGGCGGTTGAAGTTCTTGCCCGCGACTTCGAAGCCCTTCAGCAGATCGTAGGCACCGATCGCGTAGACCAGCGACGTGTCCTGGAACAGGATGATGGTCTGCGTCAGCAGCACCGGCAGCATGTTGCGAAAGGCCTGCGGCAGCACGATCAGCTGCATGCATTGCTTGTACGTCATGCCGACCGCATAGCCGGCGTTGACCTGGCCCTTCGAGACCGACTGGATGCCGGCACGCATGATCTCGGAGTAGTAAGCCGCCTCGAACACCGTGAAGGTGATGATCGCCGAGAGCTCGGCGCCGAGAGATCGGCCGATCAGCAGGGGGATCAGCAGGAAGAACCACAGGATCACCATCACCAGCGGCACCGAGCGCAGCGTGTTGACGTAGAACGCCGCCGCCATCACCAGCCACTTCTTGCCCGACAGGCGCATCAGCGCCAGGATCGTGCCGATGATGATGCCGCCGATCATCGCGATCAAGGTCAGCTGCACCGAGAACACCAACCCCTTCCAGATGAAGTTGGTGATGAGGTTCCAGTTCAGGAAGCCGAAATCGAGGTTCGTCATGGGGCCTCCCGCCGAGCCGTCTCAAGGAAGGCCCGCGCCCCCTCGGGGGGCAGGAGCGAAGCGACGTGGGGGCGCATCATTTGCCGGCCCCGACCATGCCCGGCACCTGCACGCGGTGCTCGATCAGCATCGCGATGCGATTGATCGCGAACGCCGAGATGAAGTACAGGAACGAGACGGCGAGGTAGACCTCGACGCCGCGCGAGGTTTCTTCGGCGGCCTGCTGCGCGAAGAAGGTCAGCTCGGCAATACTCACCGCAAACGCGACCGACGAGTTCTTGATGATGTTCATCGACTCGCTGGTGAGCGGCGGGATGACGATGCGAAACGCCATCGGCATCAGCACGTAGCGGTAGACCTGCGGCAGCGTCAGCCCCATCGCCAGGCCGGCGTAGCGCTGACCCTTGGGCAGCGTCTGGATGCCGGCCTTGACCTGCTCGGCAATGCGCGCCGAGGTGAAGAAGCCGAGCCCGAACACCACCAGCAGGAAGCTCGGCACCGAGCGCAGCACCGGGAAGATCGCCGGCAGCACGTGATACCAGACGAACAGCTGCACCAGCAGCGGCACGTTGCGGAAGACCTCGGCCCAGGCTTCGCCGAAGAACGACAGCGCCTTGTTCGGCACCGTGCGCAGGATGCCGATCAGCGAGCCGACGACGAGCGCGATGATCAGCGCGAGCAGCGCCACCGACAAGGTCCAGCCCCAGGCCGACATCAGCCACTGCAGGTATGTCTGCCCTCCCCCGGTGTCCTGGAAGAACACCTGCCAATTCCATTTACCCAAGGCTCACTCCCGCTGAACGCATTCTCGACTGGCGGCTGCGCAATGAAAAAGCGCGGTGCGGAAGGCTCCGCGCCGCGCTCATCGCAATGTAAGCAAACTTCGCGCCGCACGGCGCTAGGACTTACCTGAACAGCTCACTGCTTCTTGTAGGCTTCCGCCGGCTTGTCGTTCGGGTTGGCGATCGCGCTCTTCAGCGACGCCGACATCGCCATGCCGACCGTCGCATTGCGCGGCGGGATCGGCGACATGAACCACTTGGTGTAGATCTTGTCGAGTTCGCCGCTCTTCATCAGGCCCATCACGGTGTCGTCCACCAGCTTCTTGTAGGCCGGGTCGTCCTTGGCGATCATGATCGCGATCGGCTCTTCGGAGAGCGATTCACCGACGATCTTGAAATCGGCCGGCGCCTTCGAGTTGACGATCAAGCCAGCGAGGATGTTGTCGTCCATCACGAACGCATCGGCGCGGCCCGATTCGAGCAACAGGAATGAGTCGGCGTGGTCCTTGCCGAACAGTTCCTTGAAGTCCACGCCGTTCGCCTTTTCATGCTTGCGCAGCAGTTGCACCGAGGTCGTGCCGGTGGTCGTGGCCACGGTCTTGTCCTTGAGTTGCGCAATCGAGGTGATGCCCGAGTTGGCCTTCACGGCCGTGCGCACGTTCGTCACGAAGGTGGTCGGTGCGAACGACACCTGCGCCTGGCGGGCGCTGTTGTTGGTGGTCGAGCCGCATTCCATATCGACCGTGCCGTTCTGCACCAGCGGCACGCGATTGGCCGAGGTCACGACGGTGTACTCGACCGGCATCGCCGGTGCTTTCAGGTTGGCCTTGATCGCATCGGCGATCTTCATGCAGACGTCGACGTGGTAGCCGACGTACTTGCCGTCACCGGTGGTGTAGGCAAGCGGCGCCGACGAATCGCGCGTGCCGATCGTGATCTTTCCAGCGCTCTTGATCTTGGCCAGCGTGTCGGCGGCCTGCGCAACATTCACGACACCACATGCCATCACGGCAGCGAGTGCCAAGGCGAGCTTCTTCATTCGAGATCCTTCAAGGGGTTGCTGAACTGACAAAAACGGATTGTCGCGGAGGCAGGCCGACACGGAATCGGGAAGCACCCGCAAACCAAGGGTAATGCCGGAGCCACGCTCCGGGGGATGCGCAAAGTTCGTGCCACGCGGACGCACCGCCGCGGTTCGCGGCGGCGGGTCAGGTGGCCCCCAGCCGCACCGGGCGGGTCAGCTTCTCGGGCACCAGCAGCGCGTTCATTTCGGCCTGGCTCATGATGCCGAGCGACTCGGCGACCTGCGCGATCGTGCCGCCGCTGGCGAGCGCGGTCTTCGCGATCAGCGCCGCCTTCTCGTAGCCGATGATCGGGTTCAGCGCCGTCACCAGTGTCACCGATTCGGCGACCCGCTTCGCGAGCAGCTCGTGATTCGCCTGGATGCCCTCGACGCAGTTCACCTGCAGCGTCTTGCAGGCGTTGGTCAGGTGGCGCACGCTCTTGTGGATCGCGTAGCCCATGATCGGCTCGAACGCGTTGAGCTGAAGTTGCCCGGCCTCGGAGGCCATCGTGATCGTCACGTCGTTGCCGATGACCTCGAACGCGACCTGGTTCATCACCTCCGGAATCACCGGGTTGACCTTGCCCGGCATGATCGACGAGCCCGCCTGACGCGCCGGCAGCTTGATGTCGCCAAAGCCCGCCTGCGGTCCGCTCGACAGCAGCCGCAGGTCGTTGCAGACCTTGCTGAGCTTGCAGGCGACGCGCTTGAGCACGCCCGAGAGCTGCACGAACGAGCCGGTGTCCTGCGTCGCCTCGACCAGGTTCTCGGCGCGCACCACCGGCACACCGCTGGCTTTTGCGAGCAGCGGGATGACCATCTCGCCGTAGCCGAGCGGCGCATTGATGCCGGTGCCGATCGCGGTGGCGCCGAGGTTGATCTCGGTGATCAGCGCACGCGCCTCGCGCAACCGCGCCTCGTCCTCGCCGATCATGATCGCGAAGGCAAGAAACTCCTGGCCCAGCGTCATCGGCACCGCGTCCTGCAGCTGCGTGCGGCCGATCTTCAGCACGTTCCTGAACTCATGCGCCTTGGCCTCGAACGCAGCGCGCAGATCGGCCATCGCGGCGAGCAGGCCTTCGATGCCGAACCACGCGGCGACGCGCAGCGCGGTCGGGTAGACATCGTTGGTGCTTTGCGACGCGTTCACATGGTCGTTCGGATGCAATTGGTCGTAGCGGCCCTTCTCGAATCCCATGTGTTCGAGCGCGCGGTTGGCGATGACCTCGTTCGCGTTCATGTTGGTCGAGGTGCCGGCGCCGCCCTGGATCACATCGACGACGAACTGCTCGTGCAGCGCGCCGCCGATCACATCGTCGCAGGCGCGCACGATGGCCTGCGCCTGCACCGCGCCGATCACGCCGAGCTCGCCGTTGGCTTGCGCCGCCGCCTTCTTGACGAACGCGAGCGCGCGCACCAGTTCGGGCATCTGCGCCACCGTCTGCCCGCTGATCGGGAAGTTGTCGACGGCGCGCGCGCTGTGCACGCCCCAGTAAGCGTCGAACGGGATGTCTTTCTCGCCCAGAAAGTCGTGCTCTCGGCGGGTCGTGTGGGTTTTGGCGGTGTTCATCATCGTCCTTCAATAAGTCCAGAAGATCCGCTGAATTTCCTTCGGATCGCTGGTCTTCGTCAGCGCCAGCGCCGCGAGGATCTTCGCCTTCTGCGGGTTCAGGTCGTGCGCGACGACCCAGTCGTACTTGTCGTCGGGCTGTTCGGAGTTGCGCAGCACGATGCCGTCCGGCACGCGCGCCGAGCGCACGATCTGCACGCCGCTCGCACGCAGCTTGCGCAGGCCCTCGACGCCGTAGTCGGGCACCGAGCCGTTGCCGGTCCCGGCGTGGATCACCGCCTTGGCGCCCGATTTGCCCGCCGCCTCGACCAGCGCCGTGCCCATCTCGCCCGAACCGTAGACGATCGAGACCATCGGCAGCGTCGTGATCGTGTCGATGTCGAATTCGCTGCCCATCGTGTGGCGCTTCACCGGCGCGCGGAACCAGTAGGTCTTGCCCTCGACGACCTGGCCGAGCGCGCCCCACTGGCTGCCGAATGCATTCGTCTTGATATTGATGCGCTTGCCGGCATCGCGGCCCGACAGGATGTCGTCGTTCATCGCGATCAGCACGCCCTTGCTGCGCGACTCCTTCGAGGCCGCGACCACGACCGCGTCGTACAGGTTCAGCGTGCCGTCGGCCGACATCGCGGTGCCCGGGCGCATCGAGCCGACGACAACGATCGGCTTGTCGGTGTGCACGACCAGGGTCAGGAAGAACGACGTCTCTTCGAGCGTGTCGGTGCCGTGGGTGATGACGATGCCATCGACGCCCGGGTCTTTCGCGAGCGCGCTGACGCGCTTGGCCAGCGTGATCAGCTTCTCGTTGGTGAAGCTCTCGGAGGCGATCTGGAACACCTGCTCGCCGCGCACGTTGGCGATGTCGGCGAGCTCGGGCACGCCGGCGATCAGCTTGTCTACCGGCACCTTGGCGGCCTGGTAGGTGGCGCTGTTGGCGGCGCTCGCGCCGGCGCCGGCGATCGTGCCGCCGGTGGCGAGCACGACGATGTTGGACTTGGTTGCCGTCTGCGCGAAAGCGCTCAGGCTGGTGGCAAGGGCGATCGCGACGACGCCGCGAATCAGGGCGTTGGCCTTGAACATGGTTCTTCTCCTGGAATTGATGGGGAATGGAGCGACCGCTTCGCGCGGCCGCAGGTCTTTGCTCAGTCGCGCGCCACCAGGGTCTGGACGATGGTTTCGAGCTGCGGGCTCATCGGCAGATCGAGGCTCACGCCCGACGGCAGCTTGCGCAGGAACCAGCGCGTGTAGCGGCGCTCGATCTCGCGATCCTCGGCGAGGTTGTGGAAGGTGTCGTTGACGAGTTTGGCGAGTTGGGTGTCACCCTTGCGGTACACGATCCCGTAGGGGTCGTAGGACAGGAAGTCGCCGATCACCGCAAAATCGGCCTGCGCCTTGTTCTGCGCCAACAGGCCGTAGAGCAGCACGTCGTCGGTGGCGAACGCCTCCACCTGGCCGGCCTGCAACTGCGCGAACGACGCCGCGTGATCGGGCGCGACGCTCAGGATCATGTCGATCTTGAACTTGGCCGCCAGCTCGCGCATCGTCTTCTCGTTCGTCGTGCCGGCGGTGACGACCACCTTCTTGCCGACGAGGTCGCGGAACGACTTGATGGGCGATCCCTTCTTCACCATCAGCTTCGTGCCCGAGACGAACATCGTCGGCGAGAAGCTCACCTGCTTCTGGCGCTCGAGGTTGTTGGTGGTGGAGCCGCACTCCAGATCGACCTGGCCGCCGACCACCGCCGCAATGCGTGACTCCGACGTCACCGGCACCCATTTGATCGCGATCGTGCGGCCGACCTCTTCGCTGATCGCATCGACCAGCAACTTGCACAGGTCGATCGAGTAGCCGATCGGTTCGCCCCGCGCCGAGCGGTACGAGAACGGGATCGACGACTCGCGGTGGCCGATCGTGATCGAGCCGGTATCGCGCGCCTTGGCCAGCGTGCCAGTAAGCAAATCCGGCGCGGTCTGCGCGCCGGCGTGCAGCGCCACCAGCGCCACCAGGCCGGCGGCCGCGAGTTGGAAGAGGACAGCGGGCTTCATCGCGGGCTCAGGCCGGAATCGGATGCGCCAGCGCAGCGGCCTCGGCGTCGATCTTCGTCAGGTTGGCTGCGGCCGCATCCTCCGACAACAGCTCGCCTTCCCACTTCGCGACCACCGCGGTGGCGATCGAGTTGCCAACGGCATTGGTCGCCGAGCGGCCCATGTCGAGGAAGGTGTCCACGCCCAGGATCAGCAGCAGCCCGGCCTCGGGGATGTTGAACTGGTTCAGCGTCGCCGCGATCACCACCAGCGAGGCGCGCGGCACGCCGGCCATGCCCTTGGACGTGAGCATCAGGATCAGCAGCATCGTGACTTGCGTGCCGATCGGCAGCACGATGCCGTAGGCCTGGGCGATGAACAGCACCGCGAAGGTGCAGTACATCATCGAGCCGTCGAGGTTGAAGGAGTAACCCATCGGCATCACGAAGCTGGAGATCTTGCGCTTCACGCCGAAGCGGTCGAGCGCGTCGAGGATCTTCGGGTACGCGGCTTCGGAGCTGGCGGTGGCGAAGGACAGCAGGAAGGCTTCCTTGATCAGCACCAGCAGCTTGAACACACGCGGCCCGAGGAACAGGAAACCGGCACCGATCAGCACCGCCCACAGCACGAACAGGCCGAGGTAGAAGTCGCCCATGAACACCGCGAACTTGAGCAGGATCTCCAGGCCGTTCACCGACACGGTCGCGGCCATCGCGGCCATCACGGCCAGCGGCGCGAGCTTCATCACGTAGCCGGTGATCTTGAGCATCGCGTGCGCGAGCTCGTCGATCGCGGCGACCAGTGTCTTGGCCTTGTCACCGAGCGCGGCCAGCGCCACGCCGAAGAACATCGAGAACACGACGATCTGCAAAATCTCGTTGTTGGCCATCGCCTCGGCGAACGACTTCGGTACCAGGTGGCTGACGAAATCCTTCAGCGTGAACTTGGCGGTGGCCAGATTCGCCGAAGCGCCGATGTCGGGCAGCGGCAGGCCGAGGTTCTTGCCCGGCTCCAGCAGGTTGGCCATGATCAGGCCGAGGATCAGCGAGATGAGCGAGGCGGTCACGAACCAGCCCAGCGCCTTGCCGAACACACGGCCGACCGACTTGGCGTCGCCCATGTGCGCGATGCCGACGACCAGCGTCGAGAACACCAGCGGGCCGATCAACATCTTGATCAGGCGCAGGAACACGTCGGACATGATCGAGATGTAGCCGGCGATCTGCGCCGCGGCCTTCTTGTCCGGGAAGTTCGTGAAGACCATGTAGCCCAGGACGATGCCGACCACCATCGCGATCAGGATCCAGGCCGCTGGCGGCAGTTTCTTCTTCATGGCGGGTTCTCTCCGTGGTCGTTGATCCGGCTGCCTTGATGGGCAGCGGGCGAACTCTAGAGAAGACGCAAGAGGCGCGCCAATGCTGAATGTCCGGGAGGCTATGCATCCCGCGCATAGCGACTCAGGGCAAACCCGGATCTCCGCTCAGGCGCTCGCCGCGAGGAACTCCCACAACGCAAGCGCGCCGGGTTTGCTGTGGCGCGCCATCTCGGGGCGCTCGCGGTAGATGCGGATGTCCATCTCCAGCTCGTGCTTGCCGGCGGGCGCGGCACGCACCAGGCGCTTGCTCTTGAGCTCCTTCTTGACCGAGGTCGCGGGCAGGAAGGCCAGGCCGTGGCCCTCGATCGCCATCGCCTTCAGACCCTCCGCCATGTCGGTCTCGTAGATCGGATCGAGGTGCAGCGGCTCGGCCGACAGCTTGGTGATGGCCTCGACCAGCCGGCCCAGATACGCCCCTTCGGCGTACGCCAGAAACGGCACCCGTTGGCCCGCGCTGCCGGGCAGGCTGAACAGCGGCTGCCCGTCGGCGTCACCGCGCGCGTAGGCCACCAGCGTCTCGTGGCCGAGGCTGAGCATCTCGTAGCGATCCGGGTTCAGCTGCAAGGGCTGCGACGGATGGTGATAGGCCAGCAGCAGATCGCAGCTGCCCTCGACGAGGTGCATCACCGCGTCGTGCACGTTGAGCGCGATCAACCGGCTCTTCATCGCGCCGAAGCGCTTGCGCAGGTCCATCACCCAATGCGGGAAGAACGTGAACGCGAGCGAGTGCGGCACCGCGAACTCGATCATGTCGTGGCCGGCCGCCTTGTGGCTGCGCATCATGTTGCGCGTGGCCTGCAGCGCGCCGAGGATCTCGAGCGCCTGGGCATGCAGCGTCTCGCCGGCCGACGTGAGGCGCGTCGGGTACGACGAGCGATCGACGAGGTCGATGCCGGCCCAGGCTTCGAGCGACTGGATGCGGCGCGAGAAGGCCGGCTGTGTCACGTGCCGAAGCTGCGCCGAGCGCGAGAAGCTGCGCGTCTCGGCCAGGCTGACGAAGTCTTCGAGCCACTTGGTTTCCACGCCGGCAGTGTAGCCAAGCGTGCGGCTTGGTCGCGTGCGCTGTGAGCACCGACCAGCGACCCCGTCGTTGGTCAACCTCAGCCCGCGCTCGCACCGATAGCGATGCGATTCATCGGATTCGGCTTGGCGATCGCGCCCATCCGCGTAGCCTTCATGCGGCGGGTCTTGACATTCGACGACAACGATGCCATAGCTCTGCCCGCGTCTGCTATTGCACGCGAGTGCACACCCAGAGAGGTTGGCGTGTCGAGAGATCGTGATGGAAGCTCATGCTTGCCCGGCCTGAATCCGAGACGGTAGGCGGCGTCATGGCAAGCCTTCCGTTCCAACGTCATCGCTCGTGGCCCGAGACGCTCGCGATCCTGTTGGCGCTGTGTGCGGCTCTTGCTGCGATGCTGGCGTTGTTCGAGACCGTGTGGTTCTTCTTCACGGACGATTTTCTCGACGCGTGGCTCGATTTCGTCTGGTGTTGGCTGCGCGCCTTCCTCGCGGTGGTGGTGCTGCTCGCGACCCTGGCGCTTTTCACGCGTTGGCTGCCGCAGCGCCAATCGCTGCGCTGGTCAGCATTAACGCTGGCCATCGGCGCGGCTGGAGCCCTGGCATGGGCAGCGGAGGACACCCTGACGCTGCTGGTCAGCGGCGAGCACCTTTCCGCGGGCGAAACACCGTACATGCTGCACACCATGTTCGTTCTGGCAGTGCTCGTCGGCGGGCTCGGCGAGTACCGCCGCCGCAGCCTGGGTGCGGCGGCCTTGTTGCACGAGGCCGAGTTGAATCGGATCCGCCTGCAGAGCGAGCTCGCAGCGGGGCGGTTGCAAGTGTTGCAGGCACAGATCGAGCCGCACTTCCTCTTCAACTCGCTGGCCAATGTGCGCCGCCTCCTGCGCACCGACGGCGACGCCGGCCGCGCCATGCTGGCCGACCTGATGCGCTACCTCGAGAGCGCGTTGCCGCGGATGCGCGACGACAGTTCGACGCTCGCGCGCGAGACCGAGCTCATCCGTGCGTTCCTCGCCGTGCATCAGGTGCGAATGGGGCGGCGCCTGGAGGTTCACATCGACGTCCCGCCCCAGCTCGGGAGCCGCGCGGTGCCGCCGATGATGCTGCTGACGCTGATCGAGAACGCGCTCAAGCACGGTCTCGGCCCGCTGCCCGAGGGGGGTGCGATCAGCGTCGGCGCCGTCGAGGCCGACGGGAGGCTCGTGCTTCGAGTCGCAGACACTGGCCGAGGCTTGGTTGCGGGTTCCGGTGGTGGCTCGGGCCTGGCCAACATCCGCGCGCGCTTGAAGGCGATGTACGGCGCGGCGGCGGGCTTGTCGCTGCGCCTGAACGACCCGCGCGGCGTCGTGGCGGAAATCGATCTGCCGGCGCAGGCGTCATGAACACGATGGCGCACGAGATCCCCGCGATGCCGCGGCACTGGCGCCTCGCTGAATGGATGGCCCGCGCGTGGCGCCGGCTGGGCTGGTGGCATGTGCTCCTGGCGCTGGCGTTGCAAATCGTGCGCCAGCTGTTCGGCCCGTTGGGAGGAGTGTTCCTTTACGCGGCCAGCCCACATTCGACTTGGGATGCTCTCTTGGTCTACCTTAACGGCCACTGGGCCATCAACGGCATCCCGATCATCTACTGCGTCCTCGTCGCCGACGAAGCGTTCGACGATGGCATACCTCCCCTGCGCGCTTACGGACTTGCTGTCATCGCGCTGGCGGCGTTCTGTCCTGTCGCTGACTGGTTGTTGGCTGGCTCGCCCGTGGGTTGGCCAAGATATGAGGCACGGGATATCGCGTGGTGGGGGCTGGCCCTGCTATTCCAGGGCAGTCTTGGCACCGCGATATACGCCTATTGGCGCACGACCCAACGCGCGATGCGGCGGGTCGAGGCCGCCGAGACCGAAGGTGTGCGCGATGGGCAGCGCATCCAGACGGCCAAGTTGCTCGCGCTGCAGGCACGCGTCGAACCCCAGATGCTGTTCGACGCACTCGGGCGCGTCGGCAAATTGCAAGTGCACGATCCGCAGGCCGCCGACGCACTGTTGGCCGACCTGATCGCGCTGCTGCGCGCCATGCAGTCCGGCTCGAAGGCTGACAACTCGACGGTCGAGCGGGAATTCGCGCTCGTCGAGGCCTGGTTGCGCGTCACGCATGATCCGGTGCACGGCGCCGCCCGGGTCCAGTTGCAGATGACGCCGGAAGCTCGTCCGATCGGCATCGCGCCGATGCTCGTGCTTCCGCTGCTGCGATCGGTGCTGGCGTTGCCGTGTGCGACGGAGCCCCAGTTGTTGTTGAGCGCCCATCTCGCAAGTCACCGCCTGATCGTGACACTGCAATCGATCGCCGGCGCCGAAACGGCTTGCCCGTTCGCGAGCATGGACTTGGCGCCGCTGCACGACAGGCTGGCTCAGCTGTTCGGGCAAACCGCACGTCTGACCATGTCGTCCGAACCGCCGGGGCTGACGCTGGATTTGCCGCACCCGCGGGAGGATCGCGATGACCACCGCACTGATCGCTGAAGACGAGCCGCTGCTCGCCGCCGAGATCCGCGAGGAGCTGGCGCGCCTGTGGCCCGAGCTCGTGATCTGCGCGGTCGTGCACGATGGTCACGAGGCGCTGCGCGAGATCGAGCGCCAACAGCCTCAGGTCCTGTTCCTGGACGTGAAGATGCCCGGACTGACCGGAATCGAGGTCGCGCGGGTGATGGGCACGCGCGCGCACGTCGTCTTCATCACGGCGTTCGACGACTACGCCGTGCAGGCGTTCGAGGAGGGCGCGATCGACTACCTGCTCAAGCCACTCGACCCGGCACGCCTCGCGCGCGCCCTGAACCGGGTGAAGGAGCGCATCAGCCGCCCACCGGCTGACCTGAGTGGCCTGCTGGAGCAACTGCAACGCGGACCAATGGCGGATCGGTTGCGATGGATCACCGTCTTGCAGGGTCGCGACGTCCAGCTCATCACGGTCGAGGACGTCTGCTATTTCAAGGCCGACAACAAGTACATTGCGGTCGTCACGGCTGAAGGCGAGTCACTGATCACGACACCGCTGAAGGAGCTCATCGAGCGCCTCGACCCGGCCGTGTTCTGGCAGATTCATCGCGCCGTGATCGTCAACATCCACGCGGTCAAGAGCGTGCGCCGCGCGCTGGCGGGCCATCTCGAGCTGCGCCTGAAGCAACGTACCGAACCGCTGCGCGTGAGCGCAGCCTACGCGCATCTGTTCAAGCACATGTAGCGGCTGCGGCGGCATTCATCAGCGAATTTGCGGACTTCGTCGGCGATCGGCTGCATTCGTCGGACGGGGCCGCGTTCGCACGTCGAAAGGCATATGCTTTGCGCGTCGATCGCCATCAGAATTTTGCGGTCAGCGGTTGACACGTCGACCGCTGGGATTTCCACCACGACAGGCGTAGAGTGACGCGACGTTTACCAACCGCGAGCGGCCGTCCCCGAAATCTTCACAAACGCCCGCCCGGGCCATCAGGAGGAACGACGATGAACGCATCCCCCACAAAGGCTTCCGCGATCCTGGTCGTGGCCCTCTGCCTCACTGCGACGAATGCCCAGGCCTGCGGCGAAGTGATGCTTCGCTCGCTCAACACGATGCGCTACCACGCCTTCATCACGCATCACCCGGCGGCGATCGTGCTCTATGCGGGGGATGCGGTCGCCAACCGCTCTCCGGCAGATGGCGTGAAGCTCCACGATCGCCTTGAAAGGGCCGGCCACAAGGTCAGCATGGTGCGCGGGCCGGACGAACTGGCCAAGGCGCTGGCCGCGAACCGCTACGACGTGGTCATCGCGGAAGCCAGCGACATGGTCAGCGTGACGACGCTGGTCGCGAAGTCGTCGCGAGAACCGACTCTGATTCCTCTGCTGGGTCGCGGCTCGGACGAGCGCCAAATGCGCGAGCGCTTTCCGCGCCTGGTCACCGGCGATCTCAACGACTTGCTCAAGGCCATTGAGAGGGCGATGACGTCACTGGATGCCTGAAGTGGGCGAGCCAGGGCAGTTCGAGCAACGCGGGCGCGGGGCATCACGCGAGGGGTGGCGCGCACCAGTCGCTTGTCTGCTGCTGAGCACGAGCGCTGCGTTCGTCACGCCTGCCGGCGCACAGGTCGGGCCATCGTCCTCGCCCTTGGCAGCAGAGCCGGCGCCGTCGCTCGACCCAACCTCGGAGGGCACGACCAGGGGTCACGGTTCGGTCTCGGTCGGGTACCAGAACACCTACGTCAACGGCACGCTCCTGCCCAGTGGCGAGGCGCCCATCGGCTCGGTTCGGATTCAGAGCATTTCGCTCGAGTTGAACTACTTCTTTGCCGATCGCTGGTCGGCCCAGATCGGCATTCCCTTCATCGAGAGCAAGTACAGTGGGCCCGTACCGCATTGCATCACGCAAGCACCGCCGCAATGCGCGGGCCAGGTCGTTCCGCTTCAGCCGCACCCCGAGTCGCAGTTCCTGGACGATGGCTCGTATCACGGCGCCTGGCAGGACTGGACCGTCGGTGTGGCCTATCACGGCAATGTCGATGACTACCTGCTGACCCCGTCGATCACCGCACACCTTCCGAGCCACCACTACACGTTTTTTGCGAACGCCGCGGTGGGCCAGGATTTGCGCAAGCTCGAAGTCGCCATCGATCTGGCGCATCAATTTGATTTCACCAATCTCTACTATCGCGTTCGCGCGGCCCACGTCTTCGCAGAGAGGACTCTCGGTCAAAGCATCGACCACAACAAGCTCGACCTCGAGCTCGGCTACTTCGTGAACGAGACGTGGACCCTGAAGGTGTTTGGCGTCGGCAAGAAGGGCAGCGGCTATACAGGCCCCCCTTATGTCCGAACAACGGAAGGGTGGTACCACCACGATCAACGCGCACCGCACAACTACGCCAACCTCGGCGCGGGGTTCGACTATCACTTCGACGACAAGTACAGCCTCTCCGCGACGCTGCAACGGCTTGTCTGGGGTCAAGGTGTATTCGACTTCAAGTATTCGCTGGATGTCCACTTGACTCGGCAGTTCTAGGCCCCGACCGCCAGGAGTGTCGGGCGAACCACCGATCGCATACGGCGCGCGAGACAGTGCATCAACCCGGGCGCGATTCGATACGCCGTTCCGGCGCTTCGTCGCCTCCATGCGCGGCTTCGTCCAACCCGGCGTGGCGCCGCCACACGCCAGCAACTATCTTGACGTTACCGCTGTGACGAAGCACCGCGGGCATCTCGACACCAGGAGAGCCGATCATGAACCACCTTGCAAGCATCGCGACGCTGGCCTTGCTGTTCAGCGCAACGCACTCGGCACTCGCTGCCGACCACGACACAGAGGTCGCCGCCGCGCCGCCTGCCAGCGCCGCCGCATGCGAGAGCGCCACTCATCTGACGCGCGTTCAGCAAACCGTGGTCGACAAGGCCGCGCAAGGCGTACGGCCGCTCGTGCAATACATCCATCGCACAAGGTTCATCTATCAACTCGACGTGATGGAGACGGTGGCATGGCTCGATCGGCGCCGCGAACTACAGCGAGCCTGCGACCAGCGCGTCGCGACTCTCGAGTGACGACGATGGTGCCTCTGGCGGCTGCTGCTTCCGGCCGCCGTCGCTGCTTGCACTGCCGCATGGCAGCGTTCGAACTCAAGCATGTCAGGCCACCGCCTCTTCCGCCCGGCTCTGCTGCAACTGCCACATCTGCGCGTAGCGGCCATCCAGCGCGAGCAACTCGGCATGCGTGCCGCGCTCCAGAATGCGGCCGAGCTCCATCACCAGGATCTGGTGCGCGTCGACGACCGTGGACAAGCGGTGCGCAATGACGAGCGCCGTCTTGTTGCGCGCCGCGCTCTTCAGCTCGGCCTGGATCGCGCGCTCGTTGGCCGAGTCGAGCGCAGAGGTGGCCTCGTCGAAGATCAGCAGTGGCGGGTTCTTCAGCAGCGTGCGGGCGATCGCGACGCGCTGCTTCTCGCCGCCGGAAAGCTTGAGCCCGCGCTCGCCGACCATCGTGTCGTAGCCCTTCGGCGTCGAGACGATGAAGTGGTGGATGTGCGCCGCCTTCGCCGCGCCTTCGACCTCGCCGCGGCTCGCGCCGGTGCGGCCGTAGGCGATGTTGTATTCGACCGTGTCGTTGAACAGCACCGTGTCCTGCGGCACGATTCCTATTGATTGGCGCAGGCTCTGCTGCGTGACCTGGCGGATGTCCTGCCCGTCGATAGAGACGCGGCCCGAATTCACGTCGTAGAAGCGGAACAGCAGCCGCGCCAGCGTGCTCTTGCCCGAACCCGACGGGCCGACCACCGCGACCGTCTTGCCGGCCGGAATCTCGAAGCTGATGTCGTGCAGGATGGTGCGGTCGGCGTCGTAGCCGAAGCGCACGTGTTCGAAGCGCACCGCCGCGCCGGTTGCGAGCAGCGGCTTCGCATCCGGCGCGTCGGCGATCTCGCGGTTCTGCGACAGCAGCGCGAACATCTTCTCCATGTCGATCATCGACTGCTTGATCTCGCGGTAGATCACGCCGAGAAAGTTGAGCGGGATGTAGAGCTGGATCATCAGCGCATTGACGAGCACCAGATCGCCCAGCGTCATCGTGCCGGCGACCACGCCGAGCGTGGCGCGCCACACCAGCAGCGTGACGGCGGTGGCGATGATCAGGCTCTGCCCTAGGTTGAGCACCGAGAGCGAGGTCTGCGACTTGATCGAGGCCTTCTCCAGCCGCTGCAGGTTCTCGTCGTAGCGGCCCTGCTCGAAGTGCTCGTTCGAGAAGTACTTGACGGTCTCGTAGTTGATCAGCGCATCGACCGCGCGCGTGTTCGCCTTGCTGTCCTGCTCGTTCATCGCGCGCCGGAAGTGCGTGCGCCATTCGGTCACCGTCACGGTGAAGGAGATGTAGAGCACCAGTGCGCCGAAGGTGATCGCGGCAAACCAGCCGTCGAACTTGGCCGAGAGCAGGCTGATCACCAGCACGATCTCGACCAGCGTCGGCAGGATGTTGTAGATCGTGTAGTTCAGCAAGGACTGGATCGAGCGCGAGCCGCGTTCGATGTCGCGCGAGACGCCACCCGTCTGCCGTTCGAGGTGAAAGCGCAGGCTCAACGCGAGCAGGTGCTCGAAGGCTTCGAGCGAGACACGCCGCGCGATCCGCGCCGCCACCGGGTAGAACAGGAACTCGCGCAGCTCGGTGAACGCGGTGATCGACAGCCGCAGCGCGCCGTAAGCGAGCAGCAGCGCGACCGGCACCGCGAGCACGGCGGAGGGATCGCCGGGTTTCAGGCCGAGCGCATCGACGAGCTGCTTCAACACCAGCGGCACGCCGATGTTCGCCACCTTCGCGGCGACCAGAAAGCTCAGCGCCACCAGCACGCGCCAGCGCCACTGCCAGACATAGGGCAGGAGCTTCCGAAGCGTCGCCCAGTCGGAGCGCGGCGCGAGTCCAGGCGCATCGGACATCGGGGGTGGAGCGGCAAGCGAGGATGGGCGCATCAGGGGGGCAAAGATGAAAAGGGCAAAGATGAAAAGGGCAAAGATGAAAAGGGCAAAGATGAAAGAATGGGCCGATCAACAGCCGCAGGTGACGCAATATGCCCGAGATTTCAAGCGACGACCGCAGCGGCGACGCCAACGCGTCCATCGCCCCGCTGCACTTGCCCGACGACCGTCAGCTCGTGCTGCGCGTGATGCCGATGCCGGCCGATGCCAATGGCAATGGCGACATCTTCGGCGGCTGGATCATGGCGCAGGTCGATCTGGCCGGCGCGGTGCTGCCGTCGCGCATCGCCAAAGGCCGCATCGTCACCGTCGCCGTGAACCAGTTCATCTTCAAGCAGCCGGTCTCGATCGGCGACCTGCTGAGCTTCTATGCCAAGGTCGAGCGTATCGGCAAGACCTCGGTCACGGTCAACGTCGAGGTCTACGCCGAGCGCAACCCGGCGAACCTGCATGTGGTGAAGGTCACCGAAGCCAACCTGACCTATGTGGCGATCGACCGCGACGGCAAGCCGCGGTCGATCCCCACAAACTGAAGTTCAGTCGACGAAGAAGTCAGGAATGAAGTCTTTCGTGCCCGGGGTGACGCTGTAGCGGTCAAGCTCGGTCACGCCGTGCTTCGCGAGCAACTCGTCATCGATGAAGAAGTTGCCGGTCGTTGCCTTCGCATCGCTGGTCAGGATCAGGTAGGCCGCGTCCGACAGGATCTCCGGTTTGCGGCACTTCGCCAGATCGACGCCCGGGATCATCTGCAATGCGGCCGTCGCGATCGCGGTGCGTGGCCAGAGGCTGTTGACGGCGATGCCGTGGGGCCTGAACTCACCGGCGTGGCCGAGCGTGCATTCGCTCATGCCGTACTTGGCCATCGTGTAGGCCACGTGCGGGCTGAACCAGTGCTCGCGCATGCTCAGCGGCGGTGACATGTTCAGCACGTGCGGGTTGCGGCCCGCTTTCGCCGACTTGATCAGCTCGGCCAGGCAGCTCTGCGTGCAAAGGTAGGTGCCGCGCACGTTGACGCCGAACATCAGGTCGAAGCGCTTCATCGGCGTCGCGGTCGTCGGCGTCAGGCTGATCGCGCTGGCGTTGTTGACGAGGATGTCGATGCCGCCGAAGCGGGCCACTGCCTGCTCGACGGCCGCGAGCACGCTCGCCTCGTCGCGGATGTCGGTCTGCAGCGCCAGCGCCTGGCCGCCGGCGGCCTCGATCTCGGCGGCGGCCGAGTAGATCGTGCCGGGCAGCTTCGGGTTTGCCTCGGTCGTCTTCGCCGCGATCACGATGTTGGCGCCGTCGGCCGCGGCACGCTTCGCGATCGCCAGGCCGATGCCGCGCGACGCGCCGGTGATGAAGAGGGTCTTGCCTTTGAGCGTGTTCATCGTTTCGTCTCCTTGGAAATGATGCGCTCGGCGATGAAGCGCGCGAGCGCCTCGCCGCAGGCGCGGTAGATCGGCTCGCCGGGGTGGAAGCCATCGCTCGCCATCGCGGCGGGCGAGAGCTGCAGTTCTACGGGCACGAAGTGCACATCACCGCGCGCCGCGGCCCACTGCGCCATGGCTTCGTTGTGGCGGCGCGCGTCGTCGCCCATCACGCGGCGCAGCGGCTGCGGCAGCAGCGGGAACTGGTTGATCGGCGGCAGCGCGGCGAAGACGACGTGGCGCGCGCGGCCATCGGCGAGCAGCCAGTCGGCCAGCGCGGCGCGGTGCTCGATAGCGCGGCGCGGCGGGATCAATTCGATCACGTCGTTGACGCCGGTCAGCACCACCGCCACGTCCGCAGCCGGCGGCGGCTCGACGCGAAGCATCTCGTGCACCTGCCGCGTCGTCAGCCCCGAGCGCGCCCGCAGCCGCCAGCGCAAGGGCCGGCCACTGCGCTTGTGCAACGCACGGATGAAGTGGCCGACGAAGGCCTCGTCCTGATGCGCCACGCCGACGCCGGCTGCCGACGAATCGCCCGCGATCAGCAGCCGCAGCGCCAACGGGCCGGCGCCGATCTGGCCTTCGCGCAGCCCGGCCGCCTCGGGCAGCACCGGCGCGCGCTTGCGCGTGCCGACCGCCTGCGCGATCAGCAGCGGCGAGAGCACGAGCTTGAGGGCGAGCGACATCGGTGTGCGTTCAGAACTGCGAGAAGTCGGGCCGGCGCTTCTGGAAGAACGCGCTGAAGGCTTCCTGCGCTTCCGGGCTGCGCAGGCGAGCGCCGAAGACCTCGCTCTCGACGCTGATGGTTTCCAACGTGGCCTGCGAACGCGCGCGCCGCATCAGCGTCTTCGACGCGCGCACCGCGCCCGGCGGCAGCGCGTTGAAGCGCTCGGCGATGCGGCGTGCGTGGTTCACGACCTCGCTCGCCGGCAGCACCGCATTCGCGATGCCGCATTCGACCGCGTCGGCGCCGGTGAACGGGTCGCCGAGCAGCAGCTTCTCGGCCGCGCGCACATTGCCCATCAGCTGCGGCACGATCAGGCTGGAGGCGAACTCGGGCACCAGGCCCAGGCTCACGAACGGCATCGCCAGGCGCGCCTCGTCGCTCACATAGACGAAGTCGCAGTGCAGCAGCAGCGTCGTGCCGATGCCGATCGCGGCGCCGGTCACCGCGGCGACGACCGGCTTGTCGCAGCCGATCAGCGCTTTCATGAAGGTGATCGACGGCACCTCCGCGTCGCCGGGCGGGCGCTTCATGAAGTCCTCGATGTCGTTGCCCGAGGTGAAGATGCCGGGCTGGCCGGTGATCAGCACCGCGCGCACCGCCGCATCGGCGGTGGCCGCGGTCAGCGCGTCGGCCATCTGCAGGTACATCGCGCCGGTGAGCGCGTTCTTCTTCTCGGGGCGGGCGATTTCGATCGTGGCCACGCCGTTCAACGTGGCGGTCTTGATGCTCATGCGGTGCTCTCCTTCAAATCAAATCGGTGATCAGGCGGCCTCCGACCAATGGTTGGCCAGATGCATCAGGTGTGCCCGCGCGTAGGCCGGCTTGTCGAGCGCGCCATAGGCAAAGTGTGGTGCCAGCACGCCGGCGTGGCGCTCGAAGGCCTGCAGCGCCGCGATCGCGTGATCGATGGCCGCGCCCAGCGGCTGGCCTTGTGCGATGTCGGGCGCGCCGGGAATCGGCTCGCTCAGGCTGTGCGTCATCTGCCCACGCGCGTTGAACAACGCGAACCCATACGAGCCGATCGTGGCGCGAAACCACGCCGGCTTGGGCGCCGGAAAGCCGCTCATCGAATACTCGACGCTCTGTGCCGCGTGGTGCAGCACATGCGCCAGATCCCAGGCGCCGGTCATGCGCGGCGCCTGGTCCTTTAGCTGCTCCAGCGTCGTCAGCGCCGCGGCGATCGACGCGAATCGCTCGGGGCCGACGGCCGCCGGATGCACCGCGCTCACCACGAACGGCGCGGCGAACGCGCCCACGCCCACGACAAGGCCGATGCGCCGCAGCGTGCCGCGGCGTTCGGCGTCCATGGCGGCTGAATCAGACACGTTCGAAGATGCCCGCCGCGCCCTGCCCCGTGCCGACGCACATCGTCACCATGCCGTACTTCAGGTTGTGGCGGCGCAGCGCGTGGATCACGGTCGCGGCGCGGATTGCACCGGTCGCGCCCAGCGGGTGGCCGAGCGCGATCGCGCCGCCCATCGGGTTGACCTTGGCCGGGTCCAGGCCGACGCTGTTGATCACCGCCAGCGACTGCGCGGCGAAGGCTTCGTTCAGCTCGATCCAGCCGATGTCGTCGAGGGTCAGATTGGCATAGCGCAGCGCCGCCGGGATGGCCTCGATCGGGCCGATGCCCATGATCTCGGGCGGCACGCCGCGCGCCGCGAAGCTGGTGAACTTGGCCAGCGGCGTCAGCCCGAACTGCTTGATCGCCTTCTCGCTCGCCAGGATCAGCGCGCCCGCGCCGTCGCTGGTCTGCGAGCTGTTGCCCGCCGTGACGCTGCCCTTGGCGGCGAACACCGGCTTGAGCTTGGCCAGCCCTTCGAGCGAGGTGTCGGGCCGCGGGCCTTCGTCGAGGCTGACGGTGCGCGTCTTCACGCCCTGGTCGCCTGTTGCCAGGTTCGGGAAGCGCGAGACGACCTCGATCGGCGTCATCTCATCCTTGAATTCGCCGGCGGCCTGCGCCTTCATCGCGCGCTGGTGCGATTCGAGCGCGAACGCGTCCTGCGCTTCGCGGCTGACCTTCCACTGCGCCGCGACCTTCTCGGCGGTGATGCCCATGCCGTAGGCGATGCCGATGTTCTCGTCGCGCTCGAAGATGGCCGGGTTGAACGACGGCTTGTTGCCGCCCATCGGCACCAGGCTCATCGACTCGGCGCCGCCGGCGATCAGCACATCGGCCTCGCCGACGCGGATGCGATCGGCCGCCATCTGGATCGCGGTGATGCCAGACGCGCAGAAGCGGTTCACCGTCACGCCGCCGATCGGGTTGGAAAAGGCCAGCGCCACAGCGACACGCGCCATGTTCATGCCCTGCTCGCCCTCGGGGAAGGAGCAGCCGATGATCGCGTCCTCGATCGCCTTCGGGTCCAGCGACGGCACCTGCAGCATCGCGCTCTTGATCGCGGCGACCAGCAGGTCGTCGGGCCGGGTGTTCTTGAAATAGCCGCGGCCCGAGCGGCCGATCGGCGTGCGGGTGGCGGCAACGATGTACGCCTCTTGAACTTGCTTGCTCATGATGTGTGTTCCGTTCAGTTGCGCACCGGCTTACCGGTCTGCAGCATGCCCATGATTCGCTCTTGCGTCTTCTCGTGGTCGAGCAGCGCGCAGAAGTGCTTGCGCTCCAGCGCCATCAAGTACTCCTCGCTCACCAGCGAGCCGGCATCGACGTCGCCGCCGCAGACCACGTCGGCGATCAGCGCCGAGATGTGGAAGTCGTGCGCGCTGATGAAGCCACCGTCACGCATGTTCGCGAGCTGGGCCTTGATGGTCGCTATCGCGTTGCGGCCGGCGACCGGGAACAGCGTGCGCGCCGGCGCGCGGTAGCCGCTTTCGTACATCGCCTTCGCCTGTTGGGTGGCGACGTACAACAGCTCGTCCTTGTTCGGCACGATCACGTCGCTCCACAGCAGGTAGCCGAGCTTGCGCGACTCGATCGCGCTGGTGCCGACCTTGGCCATCGCCGCGTTCGTGAAGCCGTCGCTCAGGAACTTGAAGATGTCCGCGCCGGCGTTGCCCGCACTTGCCATCTCGGCCGCGCGGCGCGCGATGTAGGTCAGCCCGCCGCCGCCCGGGATCAACCCGACGCCGACCTCGACCAGGCCCATGTAGCTCTCCATCGCCGCGACGCGCTTCGCCGTGTACACCGCGATCTCGCAGCCACCGCCGAGCGCGATGCCGCGGACGGCCGCAACGACCGGCACCGACGCGTAGCGCATGCGCAGCATCATGTCCTGCAGCTTCTTGACCTCGGGCAGGATGCCCTTGCCGCCGCTCTTCATGAAGATCGGCATCATCGACTCGAGGTTGGCACCGGCCGAGAACACGTCGTCCGGCGACCAGATCACCAGGCCCTTGTATTTGGCCTCGGCGATCTCGATGGCCTTCAACAGGCCCAGCGTGACGTTCTCGCTGATCAGGTGCAGCTTGGCGGTGATGCTGGCGATCAGCACCTCGCCGTCGAGCGACCAGACGCGCACTTCCTCGTTCTTGAACTCTTCAGTGCCCGACTTCAACGGCGCCACGGCGCTCGACCCGAGCACCGATTCGCGGAAGGCCTGGCGCTGGTACACCGGCAAGGTGCTCGGCGCGACCCAGCGCGCGTGCGCGGCGCTCCACGAGCCTTCGGCATGGTGCACGCCGCTGTTCGCGGCCACCGGGCCGTCGAACACCCAGGCCGGCAGCGGCGCGCTGCTCAGCGCCTTGCCCGCATCGATGTCTTCCTTGACCCACTGCGCCACCTGCATCCAGCCGGCCGCCTGCCACAGCTCGAACGGGCCCTGCTGCACACCGAAGCCCCAGCGCATCGCGAAGTCGATGTCGCGTGCGCTCTCGGCGATATCGGCGAGGTGCACGGCGGCGTAGTGGAAGCTGTCGCGCAGGATCGCCCAGAGAAACTGCGCCTGCGGGTTCTTCGATTCGCGCAGCAGCTTGAGCCGCTCGGCCGGCGCTTTCTTCAGGATGCGCGCGACGATCTCATCGGCCTTGCCGCCACCGGTGACGTAGCCGCCGCTCGCGGGGTCGAGGCGCTGGATGTCCTTGCCCACCTTCTTGTAGAAGCCCGCGCCGCTCTTCTGGCCCAGCGCGCCCTGCTCGATCAGCTTCGCGAGCACCGGCGGCGTCGCGTAGCTGGCGTAGAACGGATCGGACTGAAGGTTGTCCTGCAGCGTCTTGATGACGTGCGACATCGTGTCCAGCCCGACCACGTCGGCGGTGCGGAAGGTGCCGCTGCCTGCGCGGCCGAGCTTCTTGCCGGTCAGGTCATCGACCACGTCGTAGCTGAGGCCGAAGGTCTCGGCCTCCTTCATCGTCGCCAGCATGCCGGCGATGCCGACACGATTCGCGACGAAGTTGGGCGTGTCCATCGCGCGCACGACGCTCTTGCCGAGCGCGGTGGTGACGAAGGCTTCAAGTTGGTCGAGGATCTCCGGATTTGTCGTCGGCGTGTTGATCAGCTCGACCAGCGCCATGTAGCGCGGCGGATTGAAGAAGTGGATGCCGCAGAAGCGCGGCTTGATTTCCTCGGGCAGCACTTCCGACAGCCTGGTGATCGACAGCCCCGAGGTGTTGCTCGCGACGATCGCGTGCTTTGCCACGGCCGGCGCAATCCGTTGATAGAGCGCCAGCTTCCAGTCCATGCGCTCGGCGATGGCCTCGATGATCAGGTCGCAGTCCTTGAGCTTGTCGAGGTGCTCTTCGTAGTTCGCCTGCTCGATCAGCGCGGCGTCTTCAGGCACCCCGAGCGGCGCGGGTTTCAGCTTCTTCAGGCCGTCGACCGCCTTGGTCACGATACCGTTCTTCGGGCCTTCCTTGGCCGGCAGATCGAACAGGATCACGGGCACCTTGCAGTTGACGAGGTGGGCGGCGATCTGCGCGCCCATCACGCCGGCGCCGAGCACGGCGACCTTGCGGACTGGGAATCGGTTCATTTCTTCTCCTTCACGTCATTCGACGCGGGTCCAGGTCTGGTTGCGGTAGAACGGGCCGATGAAGCCACGCACTTGGAGGGCCTTGCCGCCATCGACCGGCGTCAGGCGCACCTTGTAGGTCTTGCCGTTGTTCGGGTCGAGGATCTCGCCGCCATCCCACCTGTCCTTGTCGTCGGCGTTCTGCTTGACGCCCTTGACGATGGTCAGGCCCAGCACCGGCTTGTCCTTGCGATCGTCGGTGCACTTTTCACAGACAGCGTCCTGCTTGGTCGGATCGAGCAACTTCTCGATCTTGCCGGTGTACACGCCGCCAGCCTCGCCGATGCGGACCAGCGACTTTTCCTTCTTGGTCTCGTCGTCGATCGTCTTCCACAGGCCGGCGGGCGTCGCCTGTGCATGGGCGATCGAGGCGAACAGGCCGAGGCCGAGCGCGGCGACGAGTGGTTTGGCGCGTTGAATCATGGGGTGTCTCCTGGGTTGGATTCGCGGCTCAGAACAACGCCTCTTCCAGCTCCATCAGCGGCGCCGAGCCGGCACGCGCGGTGCGGATCAGCATCGCGGTCTCGGGCAGCAACTTGGCGAAGTAAAAGCGTGCGGTGGTGAGCTTGGCCTTGTAGAACGGATCGCCGCCATCCGCCTTGGCGAGCGCGACCTTCGCCATGCGCGCCCAGAAGTAGGCAAACACGAGGTGGCCGCAGACGCGCAGGTAATCGACCGCCGCGGCGCCGACTTCGTCGGGGTTCTTGAACGCCTTCATGCCGATCTCGGTGGTGAGCTTCGTAACCTTGTCGCCCAGATCGGCGAGCGGGTTGATGAACTCCTGCATCTCTTCGCTGGTGCCTTCGTCCTCGACGAACTGCGAGATCAATTTGCCGAAGGTCTTCAGCTTCGCGCCGTTGTCGCCCAGCACCTTGCGGCCCAGCAGGTCGAGCGACTGGATCGTGTTCGTGCCCTCGTAGATCATGTTGATGCGCGCATCGCGAACGAACTGCTCCATGCCCCACTCGCGGATGTAGCCGTGGCCACCGAAGACCTGCATGCAGTGCGAGGTCGCGATCCAGGCGTTGTCGGTGAGGAAGGCCTTCACGATCGGCGTGACGAGTGCCACCATGTCGGCGCACTCGGCGCGCACGGCCTCGTCGTCGGTCGCGAGTTCCTTGTCGATCTGCAGCGTCGTCCACATCGCCAGCGCGCGGCCGCCTTCGGCGTAGGCGCGCGCAGTCAGCAGCATCTTGCGCACGTCTGGGTGATGAATGATCGTGTCGGCCGGCTTGTCGGGGTTCTTCGGGCCGGAGAGCGAGCGCATCTGGATGCGGTCCTTCGCGTACGCCACCGCGTTCTGGTAGGCCACTTCGGTCAGACCGAGCGACTGCATGCCGACCCCGAGCCGCGCCGCGTTCATCATCACGAACATCGCCGCGAGGCCCTTGTTCGGCTGGCCGACCAGCGTGCCGACCGCGCCGTCGAGGTTCAGTTGCGCGGTGGCGTTGCCGTGGATGCCCATCTTGTGCTCGAGGCCGCCGCAGTAGATCGCGTTGCGGCTCCCAAGCGATCCGTCGGCCTTGACGAGGAACTTCGGCACGACGAACAGCGAGATGCCCTTCGAGCCCGCCGGCGCATCCGGCAGGCGCGCGAGCACGAGGTGAACGATGTTCTCGGCGAGGTCGTGTTCGCCGGCCGAGATGAAGATCTTGTTGCCGGTGATCTTGTACGTGCCGTCAGCCTGCCCTTCTCTTTCAAAGGGAATGGCCTTGCTGCGCAGCAGGCCGAGGTCGGTGCCGCAGTGCGATTCGGTCAGGCACATCGTGCCGGTCCAGTGGCCGCTGGTCAGCTTGGGCAGGTACATCGCCTTCTGCGCGTCGGAGCCGTGCGCGTGCAGCGCTTCATACGCTCCGTGCGAGAGGCCGGGGTACATCGTCCAGGCCTGGTTCGCCGAGTTCATCATCTCGTACATGCACTGGTTCATCACCAGCGGCAGGCCCTGGCCGCCGTAGGCCGGGTCGCAGCTGAGCGACGGCCAACCGGCCTCGACGAACTGCGCATACGCGGCCTTGAAACCGGTCGGCGCCTTGACCTCGTGCGTGGCCTTGTCGAGCACGCAGCCCTCTTCGTCGCCGCCCTGGTTGATCGGCGCGAGCACGTTGGCGGCGAACTTGCCGCCCTCTTCGATCACCGCGTTGATGGTGTCGACATCGACGTCGGCGTGCTTTGGCAACGCCTTCAATTCATCGACGACGTTGAGCACCTCGTGCATGACGAACTGCATGTCGCGCAGCGGCGGCGTGTACTGGGGCATGGAAACTCCTGCAGGTTGAAATCAGATCGACTCAGTGCCGCGCTTGCGCCGCGCCGCGGGGGCGGCTGCGGCGGGCGCGGCGATGTAGTGGGCCAGCACGTTCTCGAAGCCGGCGCGCGCGCGCGCATCGGCGCCGGGGCGACGCAGGAAACGCGCGTCGTGGTGCAGCGCGAGGATCAGGCCATGGACCTCGAACAGCATCTGCTGCGGGTCGGTGTCAGCGCGCAGATGGCCTTCGGCGATCGACTGGCGGATCGCGCGCTCCAGCGCCGCGTGCCAGGTCTGCACCATGCTGACGAGCGCGTCGCGCACCGGGCCAGGCCGGTCGTCGAACTCGACCGCGCCGCTGATGTAGATGCAGCCGGCGTCGATCTCGACCGAAACACGCTTGAACCAGCGGTCGTACATCGCGCGCAGCCGCGGCAGGCCGCGTGGCGCGGCCATCGAGGGCTCGAAGATCTCGGCCTCGAATTTGGCGTGGTACTCGCGCACCACCGAGATCTGCAACTCCTCGCGCGAGCCGAAGTGCGCGAACACGCCCGACTTGCTCATCTGCGTGACCTCGGCGAGCGCGCCGATCGACAGGCCCTCGAGCCCCATGTGCGAGGCCAGCGTCAACGCGGCGTCGAGAATCGTGGCGCGTGTCTGGCGCCCCTTCATCAGCGGGCGCGGGGGCGCGGCGTCGGGGGCGAGTTCGAGGCTGGTCGGGCTGTCGTGGGTCACGGTGTGTTGAAGTTGATCGAAGTCGACAAAACGAACGGTCGTGCTATTTTGTGGATGATGGCATGAACCCCGCACCGCGTGCATGACCGGTGCCGGACTTTTTTTAGGCGGCCGCGTCTACCATCGCACGCAAACGACCAGGAGGAGCGGGAGATGAAGATCGCCGTGGTGGGCTTGGGAGCAGTCGGCGGCCTGATGGCGGCGCGGCTCGCGGCCGCGGGGCATGAGGTGTCGGCGCTGACGCGGGGTGCCACGCTGGAGGCCGTGCGCGCGCGCGGCTTGCGGCTGGTGGCCGGTGGGCAGGAGACGAGCGCCCGCGTCGATGCCACCGACGACGCGCAGACGCTCGGCCCGCAGGAGCTCGTCATCGTCGCGCTCAAGGGCCCCGCGCTGGCCGGCGCCGGGGCATCGCTGCAGCCGTTGCTCGGTCCGCAGACGATCGTGATGCCGGCCATGAACGGCGTGCCGTGGTGGTTCTTGCAGACCTTGCCCGCAGCCGCGCCACCGGCCGATCACCGGCTGGCCAGCGTCGATCCGGATGGCCGCATCGCTGCCGCACTGCCGCTCGCGCGCGTGCTCGGCTGTGTCGTGCATCTGACCTGCTCCAGCCCCGAGCCCGGCCTGATACGGCACGGCTTCGGCGATCGGCTGATCGTCGGCGAGCCTGGCGGTAGCCCCTCGGGGCGTGCGTCGGCGCGCGCCGCCCGCGTGCGCGACACACTCGCCGGCGCCGGCTTCACCGCCGAGGCCAGCACCGACATCCGCTACGACATCTGGTACAAGTTGTGGGGCAACATGACGATGAACCCGGTCTCGGCGCTGACCGGCGCGGAGAGCCACCGCATCATCGACGATCCGCTGGTGCTGGCCTTCATGCTCGGCACGATGGAGGAAGCGCGGCGCATCGGCGCGCAGATCGGCTGCGCGATCACACAGTCGGGCGAGGAGCGCATGGCGGTGGCGCGCCAGCTCGGCGCCTTCAAGACCTCGATGCTGCAGGACGCGCAGGCCGGCCGGGCGCTCGAAATCGACGCGCTGGTCACTGCCGTGCACGAGATCGGCACGCGTTTGGCCGTGCCGATGCCCAACATCGGCGCCCTGCTCGGCCTGACCCGGCTGATGGCGCGCGAGCGCAGCCTCTACCCCCCGGCTGGGTGACGATTCGATGACGTTGCGCCGAACGTTGCACCAATACCCCGCCCACTTGAGAGAAGTGAGCGTCTGCATTACGCTAGCAACCTCATGGAAGTACTGCAACTCGACGTGTCCGGCCGGCCCCAGGCCTGGCTTTCGGCCAAAGAAGCGGCCGTGATCTATGCAAGCGATGGCGTCGCCTGGACGCTGGGCGATGCTTTCTACGTGCTGCGCGGCGGCACGCAACGGCGCACCGGCCTGCAATCGCGCATCGAGGTCCACCCGATCATCGCGGTGCGCGGTTCGGTGCCGAGTCGTGCGTGGCGGCAGACGCCGGCCTTGTCCAACCCGAAGCTGTTCGCACGCGACCGCGGCATCTGCGCTTACTGCGGCGGTCACTTCCACGCCGATGACCTGACGCGCGAACACATCATCCCGACCTCGCGCGGCGGCTTCGACACCTGGATGAACTGCATCACCGCCTGCCGCCCGTGCAACGGCCACAAGGGCAACCGCATGCCGGAAGAAGCCCGGCTGTCGCTGATGTATTTGCCCTATGTGCCAAGTCTGCACGAGGACATGATCCTGCGCGGCCGGCGCATCCTGGCCGACCAGATGGAGTTCTTGCTCGCCAGCGTGCCGCGGCACAGCCGGCTGCATGGATAGCCTTACTTCATCACGCGCCCCAGGAAGGTGGCGATCACGCGTGTGAGTTCATCGGTCTGTCGCTCGAAGAAGTGCTCGGCGCCCTCGATCACCACCTGCTCCGACCCCGCCACTTTGGCGATCTGCGCGCGGCGCTCTTCGCCGCCGTAGCGCGTGACCTGCCAGTCGAGCGTGCCGTACACGTCGAGCACCGGGATCTTGATGCGGAACATGTCTTCCAGCCCGTTGATGATGCTGATGAAGACCCAGGCATCGACAGCGGGATCGGGCGTGGTGATCAGGTACTGGTTGGCCATCGTCGCGCCTAGGCTGTGCGACACGATCGCGACCTTGCCGTAGCCCTTGGCGCGCAGCCACCGCGCGGCCAGCGCGAAGCGCTCGCTCGAGTCGGGGAACATCGGCAGGTAGTCGCCAATCTTCGCGGTGCCGGGCAGCACCGGCAGCTGGATCGACAGGGTCGAATAACCAGCCTCGGCCAGCGTCGTTCGCAGCGTGCCGTACAGCTCGAAGTCAGGCGCCCAACCGCGCCCGTGCGCAATGATCACCGCGCCCAGGGGTTTGGCGGCGCGCGTGTACAGGCCGAGGAACCGGTGCCCGTTCTTCTGCTCGATCTGCACCGCTTCACCGACCACGAGCGTGGCGAGCGTCTCCTTGGCCCAGCGTGCTTCGCGCTCGTAGTCCTGGGCGGCGGCCGGGCCGCACGCGCACGCGAGCAGGGCCGCCAGCAGCGCCCCGAGCTTCTTCGACAACATCGGCATCGGGCCTCGATCCACAAAAAGAGAAGCCCGCCGCAGCGGGCTTCTTCGTGCTGCGCCGAGGCTCAGGCGAGGCGGAACGGCAACTTGCGCAGCCGCTGCCCGGTGGCCGCGAACACCGCGTTCGCCACCGACGGGCTGATCACCGCCGTCAGCGGCTCACCGATGCCGCCGGGCTTCTCGGTGCTGGCGATCATGTGCACATCGATCACCGGCGACTCGTTCATCCGCACGACCGGGTAGTCGTGGAAGTTGCTCTGCTCGACCACGCCGTCCTTCAAGGTGATCTCGCCGAACAGCGCCGCCGACAGGCCGAAGATCGTGGCACCTTCGATCTGTTGCGCGACGATGTTGGAATTGACCATGCTGCCCACGTCGGCCGCGACGGTGACCTTGTGGACACGGATCTCCTTGCCCTTGACCGACACTTCCGACACCACCGCGAGGTAGGTGCCGTAGCCCTCCATCACGGCCACGCCGCGCGAACGGCCGGCCGGTGCCGGCTTGCCCCAGCCCGCCTTGTCGGCTGCGGTCGCGAGCACCTTCAGGTAGCGCGGCTCCTTCGTCAGCAGCGCCTGGCGGTAGGCGACCGGGTCTTTGCCCGCAGCGAGCGCCAGCTCGTCGATGAACGACTCGTTGGCGAACACGTTCAGCGCGTGCGACACCGAGCGCCAGTAGCCGACGCGCAAACCGGTGTCGTGGATCACCACCTGACCGAGCTGGTTCGGAATGTCGTAGGGCATCACTGCCGCTTCGGTCATGAACGGGTCGAGCCCGTCCTTCACGAACGCCGCGAACAGGCGCTGGGTAACCGACGGCGAGGTCAGGTGCACCTTGACCGCGGTCGGCATGCCGTTCGCACCGAGGCCCGCCGACAGCGAGTGGCGGCTGATCGGACGATAGAAGTCGTGCTTCATGTCGTCTTCGCGCGACCACAGCATCTTCACCGGGGCGCCGACCGCCTTCGACAACTCGACCGCCTGGGCCACGTAGTCGAAATCGACGCGCCGGCCGAAGCCGCCGCCGAGGAACGTGGTGCGCATCGTGATCTGCTCGGGCTTGAGGCCCGTGATCGCCGCGGCGGTGCCGACGGCCGCCTGCTGGAACTGCGTCGGCCCGAACAGCAGCACCGAGTCCTTGCGCACATCGGCGGTGAAGTTCATCGGCTCCAGCGGGGCGTGCGACAGGAACGGCAGCTCGTAGGTCGCCTCGATCTTCTTCGCCGCGGCGCCATAGCCGGCCGCAAAGTCGCCCTGTTTGCGGAACTCGGCCCCCGGCTTCTCGCTGGCTGTCTTCAGCCCGGCAGCGACGCTGGCCGAGCTGAGCGCCTTGTTCGGCCCGTCGTTCCAGACGATCTTGACAGTGTCGAGCGCCTTGCGGGCGTGCCAGTAGGTGTCGGCCACGACGGCGACGCCGTCGGTGATCTGCACGACATTCTTCACGCCGGGCATGCCCTTGGCCTGCGCCGCGTCGAAGCTGGTCACCTTGCCGCCGATCACCGGGCTCTGGGCGAGCGCGGCGTACAGCATGCCGGGCAGCTTGACGTCGATGCCGAACTCGGCGCTGCCATCGACCTTGGCCGGCGTGTCCTTGCGCTTGACCCACTTGCCGACGAGCTTGAAGTCTTTCGGGTCCTTGAGCTTGGGTTCCTTCGGCGGCGTCAGCTTGGACGCCGCATCGGCCACTTCACCATAGGTGAGCTTCTGCCCGCCCGGGCCGGTGATGACCGCGTCGGCCACCTTGCAAGCCGACGGATCGACCTTCCAGCGCTCGGCGGCGGCCTGCACGAGCACGATGCGAGCCTGGGCACCGGCGACGCGCAGCCGGTCGTACCCTTCGCGGACCGAGGTCGAGCCGCCGGTGAGCTGGCCGCCGATCATCGTGTTGGTGTAGGGCTCGCCAGCCGGCGCCATCTCGACGCGCACCTTCTCGATGTCGACTTCGAGTTCTTCGGCAACCAGCATCGGCATCGACGTGAACACGCCCTGGCCCATTTCAGCGCGGGCGCAGATGATCGTGACCGCGTTGTCGGTGCCGACCTTGACCCAGGCGTTGGGCATCGCGCCGGCCGCGCTGGCGCTCGGCGGCAGGGCCATCGCCATCGCGCCCTTGTCGGCGCCCATGGTCGAGCAGCCGATGATAAGCCCCCCGGAGAAGAGCCCGCCGCCGACAACGGCGCCGGCCTTGACAAACTGGCGGCGTGAAGAGTCTTGCAGGGTCGTCATGGCTCAGGCTCCTTTCACACCGGCGGCCATCTGGATGGCGGCACGGATGCGCGGGTAGGTGCCGCAGCGGCAGATGTTGCCCGACATGGCGCCGTCGATGTCGGCGTCGGAGGGCTTCGGGTTGGCCTTGAGCAGCGCGACCGCGCTCATGATCTGGCCCGACTGGCAGTACCCGCACTGGGGAACGTCGAGCGCCACCCACGCGGCCTGAACCTTCTTGCCGATGTCAGTCGACGCCATCGATTCGATCGTCGACACGCTCTTGCCTTCCACTGCCGAAACCGGCGTCTGGCACGACCGCACCGGCACGCCGTCGAGGTGCACCGTGCAGGCGCCGCACAAGGCCATGCCACAACCGAACTTGGTGCCGGTCAGGCCGATCTCGTCTCGGATCACCCACAGCAGCGGGGTGTCGGCTTCGGCCTTCACGTCCACTGCCTTGCCATTCACGTTGAAGCGGATCGTCATTCATGTCTCCTGGTGTTTCTGAGGGGCGAGCGTTGGTACCGCGCGGATGCTATGCGGCGGCGCGCATTGTCGCGACGCCGACCCCACATTGTTCTGTTTTGCGACGCCTGTTTTCTCGGGAAAACCCGCAAGAAACCACAGCCAAACCCGAACCGGATCGTCGCCGCCGACGCGATCATTGCATCGGAGACAACACGCCATGACCCACGTCCTGTTCGACACCGATGGCGGCGTCTGCACCATCAGCCTGAACCGCCCCGCGAAGCGCAACGCCGTCGACGCCGACACGGCGGCCGAGTTGCGCCGCGCGTTCGAGCGCTTCGAGGCCGATGCCTCGCTGCGTGTGGCCATCCTGACCGGCACCGGCGGCCATTTCTGCGCCGGCGCCGACCTGTCGGTGCTGAATGATCCGGCGGCCCGCAACGAGCTCGACCCGACCGGCGGCGGCAGCGGCCCGATGGGGCCGACGCGCATGGCGCTCGCCAAGCCGCTGATCGCGGCGGTCAACGGCCACGCGGTGGCCGGCGGGCTCGAGCTGGCCCTGCTCGCCGACCTGCGGGTGGCCGACGAGGACGCCACCTTCGGTGTCTTCTGCCGACGCTGGGGCGTGCCGCTGATCGACGGCGGCACCGTGCGGCTGCCGCGCATCGTCGGCATGGCGCGCGCGCTCGACCTGATCCTGACGGGTCGCCCCGTCGGTGCGACTGAGGCGCTCGCGATGGGTCTGGTCAACCGGATCACGGCGCCGGGCGGCGCGCTGGCCGAGGCGCAAGCGCTGGCGCGCCAGATCGCCGCGTTCCCGCAGCGCTGCATGCTCGCCGACCGAAGCTCGGCGTATGCGCAGTGGGATCTGCCGCTGGCCGACGCGCTGCGCCAAGAGGGCATCGCGGGCGTGCCGATCGTGGCTGCCGAAGGCGAGGCCGGCGCGGCGCGCTTCGCGGCCGGTGCGGGTCGGCATGGCGAGTTCGGTGGGCGATAGCTTGACCGCGGGTCGGCCGCGAGGCGGCGTTACCATGACGCCATGAATCCCGACGAACTGCGCCAGCTCCAGGCGCCGATCAAGGCGCGCTACAAGGGGCATCCCGAAGCCGCGAAGCACACCTTCCGCGCCAGCGGCACGCTGCTGCCAGAACGTCCTTCGGTCCGCATCGAGACCGCGTTCGCGCGCTACGACGCCGGCTTGCACGAGAAGGCCGGCGGCAGCGGCACCGAGGCCTGCTCGGGCGACCTGCTGCTGGAATCGCTGGTCGCCTGCGCCGGCGTCACGTTCAACGTGGTGGCCACCGCGATGGGCATCGGCTTCCGCTCGGCGCAAGTGGTGGTCGAAGGCGAGGGTGACTTCCGCGGCACGCTCGGGTTGGCAAAGGACGTGGCCGTGGGCATCACCGACATGCGACTGCGCTTCGAGGTCGACACCGACGCCAGCGACGAGCAGCTTGCCACATTGCTGAAGCTGACCGAGCGCTACTGCGTCATCTTCCAGACCTTGCGCACGCCGCCAAGGCTGTCGGCCACGGTGGAGCGCAGCGCCGGCTGAGACGACGCTATCCTCGTCGTGTGCCAATCAGAGCACGAACGAGGAGACCCGTCTTGAACCGCACCCTGCACCAGAGCGCAGCCGCTGCCGTGGCCTGCCTGATCTCGGCCTGCGCCAGCGCGCCGCCGGCCTCCGAGCGCACCGTCACGATCCAGCGCACCGCCAACGGCGTGCCGCACATCAGCGCAACCGACTTCGAAACGCTGGCCTACGGCGCGGCCTATGCGCACGCGCGGGACAATGTCTGCCAGACCGCGCAGCAACTCGTCACCGCACGCGGCGAGCGCTCGCGCTGGTTCGGCGGCGCGGCGACCGCGCTGCTGGGCCGGCGCATCGTGCCCAATGAGCTCACCGACTTCTTCATCGCCGCGCACATGAACGACGCGGCGTTGGCGAAGGCCTGGTCCACGACGAGCGCCGATGCCAAGGCACTCAACCGCGGCTACGTGGCGGGCTACAACCGCTTCCTCGCGGACAACGCCGGCAAGCTGCCCAAGGAGTGCAACGCGCAGCCCTGGGTGCGGCCGATGACGGAGGCCGATCTCAACCGCCTGAGCGAAATGACGATGGTGCAGGCCGGCGTGCTGGCGCTGGCCGATGCCGTGGTCGGCGCGCAGCCGCCGGCCGCGACTGCTGCCGCACCGGCCGCCGCGACCCTGGCCGACGCTGCGCAAGCGATGCGCGACGCCGGCCTGCTCGACTCGCCGCTCGGCTCCAATGCCTGGGCCTTCGGCCGCGACACCACCGCCAACGGCCGCGGCATGCTGCTGGGCAACCCGCACTTTCCATGGATGGGCGTGAACCGCTTCTGGATGCTGCACGTCACCGTGCCGGGCCAGGTCGATTCGATGGGTGCGACCACCGGCTTCAGCGGCATGCCCAGCATCGGCTTCAACAAGGACGTGGCCTGGTCGCACACCGTCTCCACCGGCAAGCGCTTCACGCTGCACGAGCTCACGCTGGTCGCGGGCGATCCGACGAGCTACCTGATCGATGGCCAGCCCGAGAAGATGACCGCTCGCGAACTCGGCATCTCGGTGCGCGGCGACGGCGGCCAGCAGAGCACCAAGACGCGCATGCAGTGGTCCACGCGCTGGGGGCCGGTGGTCGTGATCCCGCGCGCCGGCCTGAACTGGACGGCCAAGACGGCCTATGCGCTGAAAGACGCCAACGCGAGCAACGCGCGCTTCGTCGACAGCTGGCTCGGCATCAACCGTGCAGCGAGCGTGCAGGACATCCGGCAGGCGCACGCCAACCTGGGCATCCCCTGGGTCAACACGCTCGCCGCCGACCGCCAGGGCAACGCGATGTACGCCGACGTGAGCGTCGTGCCCGACGTCGACGCCGCCCAGCTCGCGCGCTGCGCACCCAGCCAACCCGCCGCCGCGCTGCGTGGGCCGACCGGTCTGATCGTGCTCGACGGCAGCAAGAGCGGTTGCGATTGGCAACGCGACCCCAACTCGCCGGTGCCGGGCCTGACGCCGATGCCGCGCATGGCCGTGGCGATCCGGAGTGACTGGGTGCACAACAGCAACGACGGCTTCGTCTACACCCACCCCGCGCAGACCTGGGGCGACATCTCACCGATGGTGGGCGACAACGTGATGCGGCGCCCGCGCACGCGCGCTGGGTTGGTCGAGATCCCGGAAATGATCGCACGCGGCAAGGTCACGCTGCCGGGCATGCAGGGCGCGCTCTTCCAGAATCGCAACACGATGGCGCAAGTGGTGCTGCCCGACCTGCTCAAGGCCTGCGACGCCGGTGCGCCCAATGCCGAGGCCGGCGACGGCTGCAAGGCGCTGCGCGGCTGGGACCGCCGCAACGAGATCGACGCGCGCGGCGCGCACCTGTTCCGCGAGTTCTGGCGCAGCATCAACACGCTGCCCGGCCTCTACCGCGTGCCGTTCGACAACAAGCGCCCGACCGCGACGCCCGAGGGCCTGAAGATGGACGACCCGGCGATGGCCGGCAAGGTGTGGGAAGCGCTGACCGTGGCTGTGCGCAACGTGCGCGCTGCCGGCTTCGCGCTCGACGCGCCGCTGGGCAGCGTGCAGCGCCCGCTGCACACCGAGGAGCCGATCGCGCTGCACGGCGGCGACGAGATCGAAGGCGTGCTCAACAACCTGGGCAACCAGTTTGCACCGGGCATCACGAGCAAGGGGCTGCGCATCGACTACGGCAGCAGCTACATCCAGACCGTGACCTTCGACGACCGCGGCCCGGTGGCGCAGGCCATCCTCAGCTACAGCCAGAGCACCGATCCGGCATCGTCGCACTACGTGGATCAAACCCGCCTGTTCTCACGCAAGGAGTGGCCGGCGCTGCCGTTCCATCCTGAGGATGTGGCGAAGGGGCGGGTCGGTGAGGTGCTGAAGCTGACGCGGCCCTGAGACGTGCCGGGCACTGTGGTCGGGGCTCCGCTGGATTGCCACTCATGATCGATTGGTAGGCCGTGTTGGACTTGAACCAACGACCAAAGGATTATGAGACCCTCAAACCGGGATTTATTGGGATTTCCTGGGACGATGAAACCTTTGTAAATCAATAAGTTGCGTCTACCTCTGTCCCAAGCGATCCATTACCATTCCGCCGAAGACTGGCACCAGACTGGCACCAGCAGACTGGAGGACTCAAACATGAGTGGACTGGCACCGGCATCTTTGGCGCTTCCGAAACAGCTTCAGGCCCTGCCCGCAGGGACCTTCGTAACGCTTGAGAAGTTGGAGCAAGGGGGCTCCCTGCAGGCGCGCAGATTGAGCACGGGCGCGGTCCAGTTCTACTGGCGCTACGCGAACGAGAGCCGCACGCACCGCGAACCGGTCGGTCCATATGACCCCGTCTCTCCGCCCAAGAAGCTGGAACCGACATCACGCGGCTTCAGTGTTGCGGCCGCCCGCGAACAGTGCCGCCGGCTGTCGCTCAGGCATACAGAACACCGCGGGATCGGTGGACTCAAGGAGGCCAAGGCCGTCGAGCGCAGACAGTACGTGGCCGAAAAGGAGGCCGCGGCGACGCGAGCCATACATTCGCTGAGCGGCCTGCTCGACGACTACGTCAAGCACCAGGCAAGGCAGGGCCGAATCAGTGCCCGCGAGGCCAAGGGCATCTTCGATCTGCACGTGGTGGCGGCTTGGCCGACGCTAGCCCAGACACCGGCCGGCGACATCACCCAAGACCAGGTAATCGACATGCTTCGGCGGCTGACCGAGCAGGGCAAGGGCCGCACCTCAAACAAGCTGCGAACCTACCTGCGAGCGGCCTATCAGTGCGCCATCGACGTGCGGGTGACTGCGTCGATTCCGGTCGCCTTCAAGGCATACGAGGTAAACACCAATCCGGTAGCGCAGACGCGCCGCGATGGACGATTCGACCGCGCCGACAAGCGACCGCTGACAGTCGAAGAATTGCGCGTCTACTGGAAACTGGTCGAGAGACTTCCGGGCCTGAGCGGTCGGTGTCTGCGCCTGCACCTGCTCACAGGCGGGCAGCGCATCGAGCAGCTCGTAAGATTGCACTGGGCCGATGTGCGCGCTGATTCGATCACCATCTACGACATCAAAGGTCGACCCGGGCAAGGAGCACGAACGCATACGGTGCCGGTCATCAAAGCCGCAGTACGCGACCTGCAGGCGTTTGAACGCGACGGCGACCACGTCTTCTCCACGACGAAGGGCGTCAAGCCGATCTCCGGCACGACCTTGTCGGGATGGGCAACTCAGGTCGTCGGCGATGCAATCGAAGGCTTCCAGCTCAAGCGTGTTCGGTCGGGGGTGGAAACGTTGTTGGCTGCGAACCGCATCAGTCGCGAGATCCGTGGGCATGTGCAATCGCACGGGCTCACGGGCATCCAGGCACGGCACTACGACGGGCATGACTACATGCTGGAGAAGCGGCAGGCGCTCGACGTGCTGGCGCGCGAGTTGGCCGGCGGCGCAGCACGACCCAAGGTCGCCAAACCTCGACGCAAGGCGGATGCGGCAGGGTCCGCGCGTAACTCGCTGCCCAAAGCAGGCAGAGCCTGACCGCTCACATTCCCAGTGACCTGAAGCGAGCCTTCCCTGGCGCCATTGGCTTCTTGGCCATCAATCTGTGACACATGCGTCAGTAGCACGGGACCTACAGGGCGCCGGACTTTCTCTCGCGGCTTGTGAGAGAGATCGTCACCCACGGCAACGACGAGAAGGGTCTGCCTGCGATGGCCACGCAGGCAGCGATTCCCAGAGTACATCGGCTTAGCGAGGGAGAGCCGTCAACCGCAACCGAATCATGAATCTCGGGACCCGACCCCGTGCCGACATTCGGCCGTCAGATCTCGCTGCCGGAAACCCGACCTTTGACAAAGCAAGTGCCCGCCGCACCAACTTGGCGTCGGCATCGCGACGGTCCTCCCCGGCCGCTAGTGCGGAAACCAGCGCGTGCGGCCGGATCTCACTGAAGGGCCGGGTACTCGGTGCCTGCGTTGCCGGAAACACCGAGCGCTTCGGGCGCCGTGCCGCACGACGAACCGAATAGTGGAACCGCACAGTTTCCGGCGACTATCTCAAAGCTGTATGGAGCCCAGATTCCTAGCCAATGAAGGTCCGCACCAAGTTGTTGAACTCTGTGGGGTTCTGAATGAACATGAAGTGAGACCCGCCCTCACTTTCCTCGAAGATCTTGATCTGTGAGCCGGGCACCTGGGTCTGCTGCCACTGGACACACTTGTACGGCACGTTGCTAACTTTGCCCCCGACAAAAAGCGTGGGCTTGGTCATGCGCGGGATGACATCGCGCCAGTCTTGGTAGCAGTGGTTTTGAAGCAGCAGCGCTGCCAAGTCGCGCGGCATCTTCAGGTTAAGTGTCTTTACCCACGCGAAGTCCGCGGCCGACATGCCCTTGGTCATGGACTGTAGGAAGGCAGTGGTCGTGGGAGCATTTGCGTTGCCCAGATCGGCAGCGACAGCATCCACGGTAGCCGACGCCTCGTTGGCATCCTTGAAGATTGATCCGTAGTCAGACACTTGCTGCGCAGTCCATGTCGCCCCGGGAACCAGGAAGGTCGGCTCGTCTACGGAGAGGTACTTGGCGATACGGCCCTGGCCGAACATGTCCAAGTGACACCACAACACGCTGTTCCCCATCGAGTGACACAGCAGATTGACGTCCGTGAGGTTGAGCGCCGCCATGACATCTTCAAGGTCCTTGGCCAGGCGCTGGATTCGGTAACCGTAGGCGGGCTTGTCGGAGTCACCGTGGCCACGCATGTCCACGGCGATGACGCGATACTTGTCGGCGAGGCCTTCGAGCTGAAACTTGAATTGCTCGGCAGTCTGAGACCAGCCCGGCACCATCAAGAGCGTCTTGCCGGCACCGGCTTCCAAGTAGCTCAGCTTGGTTCCGTCGCTCACGGTTACAGACTTCTTTGTAGTTAACGATGCGGCGTCCGCTCCGCCGCAGCCTACCAGCGAAGCTGCGGCTGCCGCTCCTGCGGCAGCGATCAAGGTTCGGCGATTGATTAAGAATTCTGTCGCATTGTTGAAAGTGTCCAAGGTTTGTCTCCAGTAGTGGGTGGGCGTTTCGGGTCAGCATCGACGGATCGCCTTGGTGTTCTTGGGCCGATTAGTACGATTCGACCATGCACCGTTCATCCGTGACGAAAGCAGTTTAGGTACGCCAATCCATTTGAGGAAATCCAGAATATGTATGGATCAATACACAATGCATATCAATAGACATGTGCGGCGCGGCTGCGATATCTCGACCATATTTCTGAAGAGTTGCACTTTGACCTTTCCCCTCGGTTCTATTCCCCATAGCCAGCCGCGCCTTGACCTTCAGATGGCTGTGGGTGGCGTAATTTTCGACGATGCAGTGGATGTCCAATACCGCCGGGACGGGCCTTGTCGATCTCGCGCAGGAACGACAGGAACTCCTGGAGCCGGCGGCGAGGCTTGCACCGCTCCGTTGATCACGTTGAGGGCAGCGAACAGCGTTTTCGCGCCATGTCGCTTGTAGTCGTGAGGACGCCCTCGGCGTAGCCGAAGCCCATATGCAGGATCGGTTGGGTGCGCTCCAGCGTCTGGCATTGACTCCTCTCATGGACACAGATGACCAGCTCTGCGCCCGGCGGGCTGAGGTAGACGCCAACCACGTCACACACCTTCTCGACGAAACGAAGGTCGTTGGACAGCTTGAAGCACCTCGGTGCGATGAGGCTGCGGGCCAAACAGTTGAAAGCAGTGCTGCACGCTGCGATTGGATATGCCGGTCTCGGCGGTCACCGGTCCCGCGCGCCAATGCGTCGAACCATCGGCTGGCTTGGTGTGAAGCGTCGTCTTGATCAGACCTGCGACATGTTCGAAATCGATGCTGCGCGGCGGGCCGGGTCGCACATCGTCGTGGAGCCCTGCGACACGCAGCTCGTTGAACCGCGCGCCCCTTGCCCACTGTGTGGCCTTGGTCAGGTTCAACCGCTCGGCGTTCGAACTGTTGGCCCTTCGCTAACTGCACTGATCAGGGACGATGTGCAACCGAGAGCTCAATGAAGCCGGCAGCGATCGCCTCCGTGTGAACGAACCCAAGCGGCGCTGTCAGGCCTGGCCCCTTGCAGCACGAAGCCGACCCGATCAATTGCCCCGAGCGGGCCTATCCGGGGCGAAGGATCCACCGCGATCTGCCTCGGCGCTGGGTGACGTCAACCTGCTGGCGTGACACTGACCAGCCAGCCCACTTTGGGGTGTCGTTGGCAGGAACGAATATGCGAGCAGGCTGATGAAGCCGATCGACAGCGTCGCCGTCAACTCTTCAGCAACCACGTCATGACGCTTCGAGGGTCAACCTGTAGCGTTGGGCCCTCTCGACGTAGTCGGTGGCGTTGTTGTCGACCTTCGCGGCGTCCTGGCCCGTCAGCTCGCGCACGACCTTCGCAGGGCATCCCACGATCAGAACGTTGTCGGGAAACACCTTGCCCTCGGTGACCACCGCGCCAGCGCCGACAATGCAGTTCTTGCCGATCTGGGCACCGTTCATGACGACGGCCTGGATGCCGATCATCGAGCCGTCACCAATTTGACAGCCGTGCAGCATCGCCTGGTGGCCTATGCTGACGCGCTTGCCGATTCGCATCGGATACCCGACGTCCGTATGCAGCACCGCGCCTTCCTGGACGTTGGTGTCTTCTCCGACTTCGATGCGTTCGTTGTCTCCGCGGATCACCGCGTTGAACCAGACGCTGGAGCGGCGTCCAAGTGTGACGCAGCCGATGACCGCGGCGCCGGGCGCGACCCAAACGGTGTCGTCGATCAGCGTTTCGTATGGGGGCAAGTTGTAGATAGCCATCGTGTCGCCTTGGTCGCTAAATGTCATGAGGGGAATGTGCCTGCAACAAGAACGCGGCGGTCCACGTCGCGGATGTCGGTGTGGCCGCAGAAGGCCATGGTGATGTCCAGTTCCTTATGCAGAATCTCCAGCATCCGGGTCACGCCTTGCTCTCCCATGGCACCCAGGCCATATGCCATCGCGCGGCCGACCATGGTTCCCCTGGCGCCCAGGGCCCACGCCTTCAGCACATCTTGACCCGAGCGGATACCGCCGTCCATCCAGACTTCCGTTCGCAATCCCAACGCGTCTGCGATGGGAGGAAGCGCCCGAATCGACGAAGGGGCGCCGTCCAGTTGGCGTCCGCCATGGTTGCTGACAACGATGGCGTCGGCTCCGGCGTTCACAGCGAGTTCGGCGTCCTCGACTTCCATGATGCCCTTGAGGATGAGCTTGCCATCCCAGCGCGCTCGCACCCACGCCACGTCGGCCCACGACAGCCGCGGGTCGAATTGCTCGTTCGTCCACGCCGACAGCGACCGCATGTCACTCACCCCTTTGACGTGACCCACGAGGTTGCCAAATGTGTGACGCCGCGTACGCGCCATCCCCAGACACCAACCCGGTTTCGTCACCAGATTCAGGATGTTGCCCAGTGTCGGGCGGGGTGGCGCAGTCAGGCCGTTCTTGAGATCCTTGTGTCGCTGACCGATCACCTGAAGATCCAAAGTCAAGACCAGTGCACTGCAGCGTGCGGCCTTGGCGCGGTCGATCATCCTGGCCATCGCTTCGCGGTCGCGCATCATGTACAGCTGGAACCAGAACGGCGCGCTAGTGTTCTCCGCGATGTCTTCGATGGAACAGATGCTCATCGTGGACAGCGTGAATGGGACGCCGAACTTTTCGGCCGCGCGGGCCGCCAGGATCTCGCCGTCGGCATGCTGCATGCCCGTGAGACCGACCGGCGCGATGGCCACGGGCATCTTGGCCGGCTTCCCTGCCATCGTCGTCGCCGTGGAACGGTTGTCCATGTTGACCGCAACACGCTGACGCAGTTGGATTCCCTGGAAGTCACGCTCGTTCGCGCGGTAGGTTCCCTCGGTCCAGGACCCCGAGTCAGCGTAGTCGTAGAACATGCGGGGCACACGCCGCTCCGCCAGAAGGCGCAGATCCTCGACACAGGTCACGACGCTCATGCACGCACCTGCTTCACAGGAAGCCGATGGACAGCCACGGCACGGCCGCGACGACGATCGTCCCGACGAGCAGTGCCAGCATGTAGGCGATGATGGGTCGAATGCCCTTGTCCGGGTTGACCCGGCCGATCGCACAGGCGGCGTAGTAGCCGACCCCCAGCGGTGGCGCAAACAGCCCCAGGCCCATCGCGAGTACCACCACCATCGAGTAGTGCACCTCGTGAATGCCGACTTGGCGAGCGATTGGGAACAGCAACGGGCCGAACAGCACGATCGCCGGGATGCCTTCCAGCACCGAACCGAGCACGATGAAGGTGAGCAGCGAGACGGCCATGAACATGGGTGCACCGCCCGGCAGTGCGGCCATCGCCTGCGCGAGGGAACGCGAGAAGCCCGACTGTGTGAGCCCCCAGGCCATCGCAGTCGCCGTGCCGATGATCAGCAGGATCGCGCCCGACAGCGAGGCGGTCGCCACCAGCATCGGTCCGACGCGCTTCCAGTCGAACTGTCGGTACACGACCAGCCCCGCCAATACGGCATAGACGATACCGATCGTCGAGACCTCGGTGGCGGTCGCGACGCCCTCGACGACGGCGGCCCGGATGATGAACGGAAGTGCCAGCGCCGGCAGCGCGATGGCTGCGAGCTTTGCCACCTGGCCCCATGAGGGGCGAACCACGTGCCGAAGGTCCTCTCCCCTAGACCTGAACCAGACGACGACGCACAGCATCAAGCCCAACACGACGGCCGGCAGGAGGCCGCCCGTGAACAATGCGGCGATCGAGACCCCGGTCACCGACCCGATCGTGATCAGGACCAGACTCGGTGGAACGGTCTCCGTCTGTGCCCCTGTCGCCGACAACAGCGCTACCAAGTCACCTTCGCTGGCACCGCGCTTCTTCATCTCCGGAAAGAGCGCTGGCGCCACCGCCGCCATGTCGGCAGCCTTCGAACCCGAGATGCCCGAGACCAGGTACATCGCGCCGACCAGCACATAGGACAGGCCGCCGCGCACATGCCCCAACAGGCCGGCCAAGAATCCGATCATGGCCTTGGCCATGCCGGTCATCTCGATGAGCAAGCCGAGGAAGACGAACAGCGGCACGGCGAGCAGGATGAGGTGCGACATACCCTCGTCCATGCGGCCGACCATCACTGGTAGGGCGGTGTCCGTCCCTAAGGCCATGTAGCCAATGGTGCCGAGTCCGAAGGAGAACGCGATCGGAATCCCGCCGAACACGCTGGCGCCAACCACGCCCACGAAGAAGATCAGCAGGTTCAGTCGACCCAGATCCTGGAATACGCTGCGACCGAGCGCGAATGCGGCAACAAGGGTCAGCACGACCGCGAGAGCCTTCGTACTGGTGCGCCAGTCTGGATTCTTGAACAAGCGCAGCACTGAGAAGAGGATCATCAGACAGATGCCCGCCGGCAGCGCCGCAGCGCGCCACGCATTCGAGATCTCGAGCGCCGGCGTGGTGATGAAGCGCTCTTCTGAGGCGTACTCCCAGGCCGGCCAGGACACCATCGCCAGAAATGCGAGAGACGCGCACACGGCGATTGCCTCGAAGAGCTGCTGTCGCGCGTGCGGTTGCACGGCCACCAGCGCCGTCATCCGCATGTGCTCGCCGCGCCGAAGCGCAATGACGGCTCCGAACATCGCCAACCAGATGAACAGCATCGAGGCCAGTTCGTCCGACCAGACCAGCGGCTTGTGGAACACGAACCGTGCCACGACCCCGGCGAGCAGGACGACGACATCTGCCAGCACGAGCGCGCCGGCGACGACCTCGACGATGGCCCCGAGCCGGCGATCGAGGTGCGCCACGGGCGAAGGGTCGCCCTCCGGCAACTCAGGGCCTATGCCATGGCCATGAAGGTGCACGACAGGACTGGCTTCGTTGGACCTGACGCCTTGCGGAACGTCGGGACCTGTCCCCCGGATCCGTGGCGATGCGTTCATGCCAGCTTGCCGACCGAGCGCTCGAGGATGGCCCATGCTTCGTCGCCGTACTTCCCCTTCCACTCGCCGTAGAAGCCAGCCTTGCGAAGCTGGTCACGGAAGGCGGCGCTGTCCGGCTGATTGATGGCCATGCCTTTCGCGCCCAGGTCCTTCTGCAAGCCAGCGTTCAGTTCGGCCACGTCGGCGCGCTCCTTCAGACCCGCGGCATTGATGTGCTTGGCGACGACGGTCTGCAGGTCTGCCGGCAGCTTCTCCCACGCTTTGCGGTTGGCCAGGAACCAGAAGCCGTCCCACATGTGGTTCGTCATCGAGCAATACTTCTGCACCTCGAACAACTTGGCAGTCGAAATGATCGCCAGCGGATTCTCCTGGCCGTCGACTACCTTCGTCTGCAACGCCGAATAGACCTCGGCGAAATTGATCGACGCAGGCGCCGCATCAAGCGCCTTGAACATCGAAGTCCAAAGCGGCGACGGCGGCACACGGATCTTGAAGCCCTTGAGGTCGGCCGGCGTGGCGATCGGTTTGGTCGAGGAGGTGATCTGGCGGAAGCCGTTGTCCCAGATCTTGTCCATCGGCACGATGCCGGCCTTGGAGATCTGGCCCCGGATGTAGGCGCCAAGCTCGCCGTCCATGGCCTTCCAGACGCTCGCGTAGTCATTGAAGGCAAAGCCGATGCCGCTGATCGATGTCGCCGGCACCAGTGTCGACAGGATCAGGCCGGACAGCGTGAAGAACTCGATCCCTCCGGAACGCAGTTGACTGAGCATGTCGGTGTCGCCACCGAGCTGGTTGTTGGGGAAGACCTGGATGTCGACTCGGCCATTGGTCTCGGCGCGAATCGCGTCGGTCATCTCCTTGGCCCGGATGTTCAGGGGATGCGTGAGCGGCAGGTTGTTTGCATACTTGTAGGTGAACTCCGCTTTCTGGGCGAAGGCAGCCCGCATGGGCACGGCGAGAGTGGCGGCCACGGCCGCGCTGCGCAGGACGGTCCGACGAGAAATGTTCATGGTTTGTCTCCTAGATGGTTGACTCTGTTGGTCGGGACGGGTGAGGACTATCTGCTGATGAACTCCTTCAGATCGCCGCGTTCCACGAGGCGCGCGTGAACATCCTTCTTCGTGACCTTGCCGTAGCCGGACTTCGGCAGCGAATCCCAGAAGAAGAAGTGGCGCGGCCACCGATACTTGGCGCAGCGGCCGTCCAGGTGACCGAGAAGCGCCTCGGCGGTCAGGCCGGGTTGGCTCGCTACGACGACCGCAACGCCGACCTCGCCCCATTTCTCGTCGGGCACGCCGAGCACGGCCACCTCGGCCACGCCGGGATGGGTCAGCAGGACTTCTTCGACCTCGCGCGGGTAAACATTCGACCCACCAGAGATGTACATGTCGGACTCGCGGCCGGTGATGTAGAGCAGCCCGCGCGAGTCCATGCGTCCGAGGTCGCCCGTGTGGAACCATCCCCCGCGAAAGGCCTTCGCCGTAGCATCCGGGTTGTTGAAGTACCCCGCGAAGACGGCCGGGCCGCGGCAGCAAATCTCACCGACGGTGCCAGCAGGAACCGGTTGCAGTTTCTCGTCGAGGATGGCGACCTGCATGCCAGTGCGCGGCCGTCCACACGAGCCGATGTTGGCGTTCGGGTCCGCGTCGTCGATGGCATGCATCGCCGGCGACAGGACCGTGATGCAACCCGTCACCTCACCGAGCCCGAAATACTGCACGAGGACCTTGCTCAGCTTCTCGAGCGCGCGCTTCTGGTCGGCGCGGTACATCGGAGCACCGGCGTAGATCACGTAGCGCAGCGAGCTGTGGTCGTAGCGATCGACAGACGCGTCCTCCACTAGCATCTTCACAATTGTGGGCACGGTGAAGACGTTGCTCACGCGGTGTTTTTCGACGAGCGCCCAGAAGACCTCGGGTTCCAGCCTGTCCGAGGGCAACAAGACGGTCGACGCGCCGCGGGCGACGTTGAGCAGCGCATGAATCCCTGCACCGTGCGACAGCGGCGCCACGGCGATCGAACAATCGTTCTCGTCGGTACCCGGGATGAGGTCGGCAAGGTGGTTCGTCACCACGAAGGCAAGCTGTCCGTGGGTCAGCATGGCCGCTTTCGGCCGACCCGTCGTCCCCGACGTATAGAAGTACCAGAGCGGCGTGTCGGCGTTGACCTCGGCCATGACCGGCGGCGCGCCGAGGTTCTCTTTCACAAGGTCGTCGAAACGGATTTCTCCGCCGCGCGCTTGGCCGATCGTGATGACACGGCTCAAGTGGGAGGAGGCGGACTTCACTGCGTCCACGTGCCCGGCGAAACAGTCCTCCGCCAACATCACGGTGGCTTCGCTGGAACTTCCCAGGTACGCCACTTCCGGCGGCGTCAACCGAAAGTTGGTCGGCACCCAGACCGCGCCGAGTCGGAACGCGGCCCAGCAGCTCTCGAACAAGGCGACGTTGTTGCGCGACTGCACCAGCATCTTGTCGCCGGCCTTCACGCCCAGGGATCGAAGGCCTTGCACGAGCGCATCGACACGGGCGTTGATCTCGCTCCAGGTCCAGATGCGATCGCCCTGGATCAGTCCCGGCCGGTCCGGGAAGAGTGCCGCCGTCTGCGAGAGCAGCGTGGACAGATTGGCGACCTGCGGCTGACTCACGCTGCCTCCAGGACGCTCAGGTAGTTGGCGACCGCGGCGCCGCCCATGTTGAATACCGCGCCGATCTTGGGGTTGCCGACCTGCATGTCGCCCGCTGTACCGCTGAGCTGCATCGCGGCCATGACATGCTGCGACACACCCGTGGCGCCGATCGGGTGTCCGCGTGATTTGAGTCCGCCCGACAGGTTCACCGGCAGTTTGCCGTCGCGTCGCGTGACACCGTCGAGGATGACGCGCGCGCCCTGGCCATGAGGCGCCAGTCCCATCGCCTCGTACTCGAGCAACTCGGCAACCGTGAAGCAGTCGTGGGTCTCGACGAAGCCGAGGTCGGCCAGTGTGACCCCTGCCGCCAGCAAGCCTTGCTGCCAGGCCAGGGCCGCGCCTTCGAAGCGCGTCGGGTCGCGGCGCGACAGTGGCAGGAACTCGTTAACCTGCGTTCTGGACTTCCACCGCACCGGGGTCACGCTGGCGTTGCCGTTCGGATCGGCCGCGATGACGAGCGCGGCGGCCCCGTCGGAGACGAGCGAGCAGTCGGATCGCTTCAACGGGCCGGCGACGAACGGGTTCTTGTCCGACGGATTGCGGCAGAAGTCGAAACCCAGGTCACGGCGCATGTGCGCGTAGGGGTTGTGCACACCGTTGGCGTGGTTCTTCGCAGAGATGGATGCCAGCGCGTCGCTCTGATCGCCGAAGCGTTCGAAGTAGCTGGACGCGATCTTGCCGAACACACCGGCAAAGCCGGCGGGCGTCGTGCCTTCCTCCTTGACATACGAACAGCGCAGCAAGGTTTCGGCGACCTTCGGCGTCGGAACGGCATTCATGATCTCGAAGCCGACGACCAGAGCCCGCTTGACGCGCCCGGCCTGGACGGCGTCGAGCGCCGCCCAGATTGCCGAAGAACCGGTGGCGCAGGCGTTCTCAGTACGCACGGCCGGTACGTGACGCAGTTCCGGAATCGCGAGCGCGACGAGCGAGCTAGTAAAGTCCTGCGGGAGAAAGCCGCCATTGAAGTGGCCGACGAAGATGCCGTCGATGTCACGCGCCTGAAGGCCTGCCGTTCGCAGCGCTGGCTCGATCGCCTCGCGGACGAGCCGTTCAGGGTCAACTGCGTCGAGCTTGCCGAAAGGGGTGTGGCCCCATCCAATGATGTAGGAATGGTTCACGAAGGAGCTCCTTGAAGTCGTATTGAGTGGATGACCGTCAGACCTGGGTTTGCCCGCTCTCGGGTATGTGCCGCCGCAGCGTGGGCAGACCGACACCGGCCGCGTCGAAGCCGCCGTCGACTGCCACGACCTGGCCGTTGACGAAGCTGGCTGCGTCGCTGCACAGGAAGCCGACCACGTTGGCCATCTCCTCGGTCGATCCGTAGCGGCCCAGCGGGATCGCGTCGACGTAGTCCGAACGAATTGCCACGCTATGCACGAGCTTGGCCATCTCGGTTTCTACCGGACCTGGGGCGATCACGTTCACGCGCACGCCGACGTTGCCGAGTTCGACCGCATGCTGCTTCGTCATGTGGATCAGCGCAGCCTTGCTGGTGCCGTAGGCAACGCGCAGCGTACTGGCCCGCAGTCCGGAGATCGACGCGATGTTGACGACAGCGCCGCCGCCGCTCTTCGCCATCAGCGCACCAAAGGCCTGCGTGCACAGGAATGCGCCATCCAGGTTCGTCGCCATGACCATGCGCCACTCTTCGAAGGAGGTTTCCAGGGTCGGCTTGAACACCGCCACGCCGGCGTTGTTCACCAGCGCGTCCACGCGGCCAAACCTGGCGATCACTTCGGCAGCTGCTCGATCGACCTGCAACGGATCGGACACGTCACAGTGGACGGCCAGCAGGTCGTCGGGGCGGCCGATCTCAGTGACCGTGCCGTCGAGGGTCGCGCCGTCCCTGTCCAGGAGAACGACCTTGCAGTCGTGGCGAAGGAACCATTCGCCGATCGCTCGGCCTATGCCGCGGGCACCTCCGGTGACGACAGCGACGCGAGAGTTGGATTGAGTGCTCATGATGCTCAGTAGTGGGGGTAAAGATTTCAGAACGCGGCTTCGGGCAGCCACTCTTCGAGCGTGACCTCGAAGGTGACGCAAACCGGGTTGGCACCGGGCACGAACGGCCCGCCATAGACGAGGCCGTTGGTGTCGACCACCACTCCGGTCAGCGCCGCTTGCAGTGAGCCGTCAGGATGAGAGCGCACCTCGCCGGCGAGGCTGACGATCTCGGCAGCCGGGCCGCGGATCACGATGCAGGAGCCATCCGACTTGGCGAGACACGCGTCGGTCAGACTGCCGAGGGCACCGCGGACGAACGCATTGCGGAAGCCTTGGGCCACGCAGAGCTTCTCCACGCTCTGAACCAGGTCCTCGTTCGGGGCGATCCGACCGTAGGCAACGCGACCCATGTGACCACTCTCGACGATGCGGATGTCAGACATGTTGATCCTGTGTTTTGGGACGCAGTAGCGGCATTTGGGTCTCCTCGTCGAAGGTGATGCGCAGATCGAAACCGTCGAGAGAGGTCGCGACAACCGTGACCGGGCTTGCGCCGACAATGGCCTTGTCCGTCAGCAGGTGGCCGCCGCGGACGGAACCATCCGCCATCCGAAACACAGCGTGGCAATGGATGACGGGTGCACCTGCCGGCGACTTGCCCAGCGTCGCATTGCCGAATATGAATCGGGCGGAGTGGGCCACTTCAGGAGCGCTGTAGGTGGCGACGAGCCGTCCGGTGACGTCGGGACGGGCGAGGCAGAAGCTCAATTCATCCAGGTCACCATCCAGCAGGGTCATGGACGCGCTGTGGACATCGACGCTCGAGAGCGCCTCGACGATCGCGTCGTAAAGCGATCGACCCTGCGGAAGAGACAGCCGGAAGTGGCGCCCTCGTACGGCCTGCATGTGGTCGATGCGCACGGCGTCATAGGGGCCGGGGTGAGCGATGGTCCGAGGCCTTGGCAAGCCCGACACGTGGTCCGACATCATTTGTCTCCTGCTGCATCTTTGTGCTTCGCGGTGCGCCATGCAGCATGCGCCCGGATGTAGAGAAGTCTAGGATTGACAATCGATCTGCACAAATATCAAATTCAGATTGATCCATACACGGAGAATATCGATGGACATGCGGCACTTGCGTTGCTTCATTGCCGTTTCCGAAGAGTTGCACTTCGGGCGGGCGGCTGAGCGCCTTCACCTCACGCAGCCGCCTGTGAGCCTTGCTATCAAGGAACTGGAGGAAGAGTTAGGGGTGACGTTGCTAGAGCGGACATCCCGGCGTATTTCTCTCACGAGGGCCGGCGAGGACGCGCTCCGCGACGCGCGAGCTGTGTTGACAGCGGCCGACACAATGCGACGGCGCGCGCGTGAGACGGCACAGGGGCTTGTGGGATCGTTGGCGATCGGGTTCATCAGCACGCCCGCCTTCTCCTTTCTTCCGTCCACTCTGCGAAGTTTCACCGAGGCGTTTGGGCGCGTGCGGCTGGTCCTTCAAGAAGGGGTGACCGATCAGATCCTGCACGACGTGGAGAGCGGCGTTCTCGACGTCGGGCTGGTGTTCAGCATCCCCGATCTACCAGCCGCCATGGACAGCAGGCGGGTACACGCGGAGCCACTGGTCGTTGCCCTGCCTGATACACATCCGTTGGCCGGCAGCAGTCGGGTCGCGCTCGGCAAGCTCTCGCAGGAACGATTTATCGGCTTCGAACGGCAGTACGGCCCGCTCATGTTCGACGCGATCGTTGCCACTTGCATGCGGCATGGGTTCAGTCCGAAGATGTTCCACGCACGCCAAATGCATACGGTCGTCAGCTTGGTCTCTGGCGGAATTGGGGTGGCGCTGGTCCCTGGCAGCGTTCAGGCCTTGAACCGTGAGGGGGTTGTGTACCGCGGCATGAAGGGCGAGAAGACAGTCGTGGAGACCATTGCAGTCTGGCGTCGTTCCGACGATTCGCCTTTGGTCAAGGCGCTGCTGGCGCACCTACCGAAGGTAAGCCAGCGGCTCGCGTAGAGAGAACTCGTACGAGATCGTGCCGCCAACGTGGCCTTCAGGCGCGGATTCGACCGGAGTTGGCGTTCGCCTGCCTACCAGTCGGAGCCTCGGAATTTGGCGGCCATCTGCAGTTCGAAGGTCTCCTTCAGCCCTTCGCCGGCTCAGCGCGCACAGCGGTATCAGGCCCCCCGGCGGTCCGCGTCGTGGCACGAACCGGCCTATGCGATGGCGCGTATCGGCGCGCCTAGTCAAGGTGTCGGCCCTACGCTCCAGTCGACTCGACGAGTGCCGACGTGCATATCGCGAGCGCCGGCGGCATGTAGCCGACGGCAACTCAAGAGGAGACACACCATGAACGACAAGACTTCGCTCAACCGCCGCACGTTGATCGGTGCGGCCGGCGCCGCAGCGATCGCGTCGCTGGCCACGGCGAGCAACGCCCACGACCGCGATTCGACTGCCATCAAGCAGCGTTCCATCCGGGTCAGCGACGGCGTCACGCTCAGCTACCTGGAAGCCGGCCGTGGCCGCAAGACGCTTGTGCTGATCCCGGGCTGGTCGCAGACCGCCGAGCAGTTCAAATTCCAGTTGGAGGGCCTGGCGAACACGTACCGAGTGATCGCGATCGACATGCGCGGTCATGGCGATTCGGAGAAGCCCGCATTCGGTCAGACGATCCAGCGTCTGGCGCGCGACGTTGGCGAAGTTCTTCAGGCGCTCGATCTGGACGATGTCACGATCCTCGGGCACTCGATGGGCTGCTCGGTGCTCTGGTGCCATTTCCAGCTGTTCGGCTCGAAGCGCATTGCGCGCTATGTCTTCTGCGATCAGGCCTCGTTCCTGACGTCCAACCCGGCGTGGTCTGCGCAGACGCTGGAGAACTCCGGCGCCATCTTCACGCCCGACAGCGTGACTTCGACCTACAACGCTTTGATCGGCCCGGACGGCAATGCCGCGACCCGGGGTTTCCTTGGATCGATGGTGACCACGCAAATGCCGGCCTGGCAGTTCGAATGGATCTATCAGCTCAACCTCAAAATGCCGCGCCAGCTGGCCGCCGATCTGCTCTACAACCATTGCCACCAGGACTGGCGCACGACGTTGCCGCGTATCAACCGCCCGACGCTGTTCATCGGTGCGGTGGGCAGCCTGGTTCCCTACAAGTGCATCCTCTGGAATGCCTCGCAGGTGCCGGGCGCGCGCGCCACCGTTTTCCAACCTGGCGAGGGCGATTCGCACTTCATGTTCATCGAGAACTCAGTGAAGTTCAACAACGTGCTTACGAGCTTCATCAGCTGACCCGACACGGCCAAAACGGCCGCGGACATCACCCGTCGCGCCGCGATGGGCGGTGGTGCCGCCGCCGCACTGGCTGTCGGGCGTCTCCGGGACGCTTGCACGCATCATGGCGTCGCTGCAGGGCGGCGCCAATGCTCCAGGCGGCTCGCTGGCGATCTTCGTCGTGCTCGGCTCGTGCTCGAAAGCACCTCCGCGATTGCACGGTTAGGCCCACTACCGCTTCTCGGTAGCACGGCAGTTGGGCGCCCGCAAGGTGGTGCGCCGTGCGGCGGTCGTCGTGCCCGCGAGGGGAGTGGGCTACCACGCTACTTTTGCGATCGGACGCGTGCGCCCGATCAAGAGCATCCGACTGATCTTCCCCTACCTGTTGGCCTTGCGCACGGCCACGGCGCTGGTCGCTTCCCTGCCCTGACTGTCCATCGGCTTCCACTGAGGACCAGTCCCCGCGTGCCAGCGCGGTGGCCGATTTCTGCCATTCCGGCAGGTCCTGGAGTATTGCGGGCTGAGCTGCTACGGCCGAGAATCGTAGCGCGCTTGGGTCCGCGCGCGCGTTGCCGGAGGAGACATGAGAACACTAGTGTGCCGATCAACCGACGAGGTGGCCGCGCACGAGCGGGTGCGCTACTGGCGCGACTCCGTGCACGAAGCGGTCGTCGAGATGGATCTGATACCGACGATCTGCTCGGACTTCTTCAGCCGCATCGAGCTGTGCCCGATGACCAATGTGGTGCCGCACCGCGCCGAGGGCTCGCCGCAGAAGATCAGCCGCGGCCGCTCGGAAATTGTGCGCGGCAACAAGAACACCTACTACCTGATTTCGCAGTCCCGCGTGGCGTGGCGCAGCCAGCATGCGGGGTACGACGAGATCGTCCGACCCGGCGAATCGTTGCTCGTCGACTCGCGCATTCCGTACAGCTTCGAGTTTCCGGAAGGGCTCGATGACCTGTCGATCGAGCTGCCCGTCTCGTGGGTCGAACGCTGGCTGCCGGATCCGCTGCTGGTCATCGGGCGCGCACTGCCGGCGACGATGGGTTGGGGCTTGGCGCTTCGTGGCGTCAAGGAGGCCTTCACGCCCTTCGAGCTGGCGCGCACGCCGCTGCCCGACGAACTGCTCGAGGACCAGCTGGGTACGGTGCTCGCGCTGGCCAGTGGCACCCATACGCCTCAACCACCCGACCACGACCTGCTGGATCGTTGTCTGCAGGCGACCCGCGACCTGCTGGTGCGGCCCGGCCTGACCGCCGCGGACATCGCCAATGCGTGCGGCGTCTCGGTGCGGACCATGCACCGCACGTTTGCTGCTGCGGGCTGCACCTTCGCAGGATCGCTGATGCACTTCCGCACACAGGAGGCGGCACGGATGCTCGCCGACCGTCGATTCCGGATGCTTCCGATCGCAGAGGTCGCGAGGCGCTGCGGGTTTCTCGACCCGTCCCACTTCGCACGACGGTTTCGCCGCGTCTGCGGCGTGGGGCCGTGTGAGTTCCGGCGCGGCGCCGTAGGCACTGCGCCGGGTGCGCAAGATCGAAGCGTCGATTTTTTGCGTTCGGGCGCATAGCTGCATTCCAGCGTGCAGAAGAGTTGCAGCAGCTGGCAGACGGCTGCGACCGAGCAGTCGCCCAGCGACGCTCGCCGCTCCACGCGGCTCCGAAGTCCACGAACAAGCACCGGGTGTTCTCATGCGTTCGCTTTGGTAGGCCGCATCGATGCTGCGATCCGGGAAGCTGAAGCACACGTTGCGAGACCGGAATTCGCCTTCGGCTGACATCTACGCGGTAGGCCCGACGCGCGGCCAACTGTCAGCCAAGACGCGTGCGTTCGTGGACTTCCAATCTGTGGCGTTTCAGGAGCACTGCACGGATGTGAACGGTGGTAGGTGGACGCGGCCGACCGCCCGCTTTCAGGGGTCGCGCCGAGCGACTCCTCATGGCCGAGCCCTGCCCGTGGCTGAGCCGATCGATGTGACAGCTGTCGCGCATTGCCGCCTCTCGGAGGCTCCGCCGCGCAGCTTCAGGCGTTCTCAATCGAGTGGGTGTCGAGCGCCCTCGACAGCCTGCAAGTCATCCCGCCGGTGCATCTCAGCCAGCGGCGCCACCAAACGACGGCGGCCGAGTCGCACAAAGGAACTCGCACGGCACGGCATCCATTCGCTGGCGCGCAGCCTATCCTGCACTAGCCCTTCTTCAAACCTTTCTCAGTGTGCGGTGATCCTCTTGAGAACCGCGTGAGAACAGACCGAAAAAGTACCGAAAAGTATTGCAACGAGACCGAACAGAATGTGGAAAGAAAGCGAACAGATAGCGAACAAAAAGTGACCCGTATCTGAATCGTCTCCGACCAGCGCGGATCAATTTCGCACAGGCTGACCCGAAACCGACCTGCCCTCTTCCCGTATTGCTGTGGGGTCGGACAGTCCGACCCCCATGCAGCCACTACGCCGTCGCTGCAGTGCCAATCCATGCGCGGAGATGACCGACCTCGGTCTGGTCCGGGACCTTCTGCTCGCGCTCACACAGGAAGAGGACTTGATTGAACAGTCGGGTTGTCAAGGTCTCCTCGTCGTCGGCGCCCTGACCGAACACGTGCCCGTTCATCTGCATGCCACGAACCAGGAAGTTGACGTCGCGAGGCCGAACTCTCAGCCCCCCGGACTCAAGGCATTGGCGACATACCGACTGCACGGTCGTGCCCAACTTGAACTCCTGTGCCTTCAGAACCTGAACCAGCGCGCAAATCACGGTCCTCAAGTCCTTGGGCGCCAGCATCGGGGCACCGGTGAGGACACAGACTTCTCGGACCACGTGGAAGAGCTCCTCGGCACCGGACCACGGCGACTCCGGTTCCTGTTCCGGCAGGGCGCCTTCCAGTTCATGCCTGCTCGGATCCAGGACGCGACCACTGGACCCGCTCAGCCAGAGCAACCGCGAAAGCCTGAGTGAGCGGAAGAACGCCTTGAATGTGCCAAGGCCGTTCCAGTTCTCCAGGATCTCCGGATGCTCCTGCCTCAGTCGCGATGCAAGCTGAGCTGCATTGACTGGCAACGGAGACTCATCGACGAGGGCCCAGAGGCGACCCGCAATCTCCGACAGTTCTTCGGGCGTCGCCGGCCGCGCGCTCACCTTGGCGGCCGGCTCGGCCTTGGGTGTCGCGACGGCTGAACTCGTCGACTTCGATTCCGTCACGGCCGACTTGCTGTCGACAATACGTGAGTCCCTTGTCTCCGCTGCCTGCCCGTTGTGGCCGGACGGGAGTTCCGCGTTGACCCGACCCAGCCCGAGCGCTTCCCGAAGAAAGAGCCTCTCGTCGATCAACAGATCGGCCGAGGCCTGATAGGCAGCCGACGGGAAGCCGATCGCCAGCACGGTGGTTCGCCGGTCGTAGCGGCGAAGCTTGCGCAAGACGGGCGTGAAGTCTGCGTCTGCCGAGAAGACGATGAACTCGTCGCAGCGTGTCTCGTGCTGGAGCAGATCGACGATGTCCAGCACCATGTGAATGTCCGTGCTGGTCTTGCCCTGGCTGGTCACTGGCGGGCAATCAACGATCTCGAATCCGGCGCGCAGGAACGCGTGGCGATAGTTCTGATACCAGTTGGGATTGAGGTAGCAGCGGCGCACGAGCAATCGGCGACGCTCACCTTCCTCGTGCGGTTCCGGCAGTGCCAGGGAATTGGTCAGCCAGCCAATCCATTCCGACGGATGACGAGCGAATCGCTCGGCGGCATCGGGTTGCAACTGTCGCAGTTGCGAGAACACATTGTCGAAGTCAACGAAGAGTGCGCTCTTCATGTTTTTGATGCTCCCCCGAACTCGCTCAGTTTGTATGGCTCGCTGCATGGTTTCTGCAGCGGACTCCTTGGATGGCGCCTGTTAAGCAGGTTAACGCATGACACCGGCGTGAATGCGTCGAAGACAATGCGCCGCCGCGCGTTGTGCGCAGTAAGCCCGCGATACCGCACGTGCCCTTGGCCCCGTTTGCAGCGACCGGTCAAGGGCGGGCATTGCCCGGCGCAGCGAACCCTTGACGGGGCGCGGTAAACCCACACGCTCAGGGCGCAGCGGGCTGGCAGCGGTGCCAGCCCCCGAGCCCGTCCGGCGGCAAGGACTGCCCCGCCCTCAGGGGCGGGGTGAGGGGTGGGGGATCAGCGTTCGATGTCCGGCTCCGGCCGGCTCCTTGACGCGTTCGATGGCTGCGAGGTGACCGTGCGCTCCCGGGTCACCGTGACAGCCTCGCGTGGCTGGCGCCGCGCGATGTTCTGCAGGTAGGCCGACTCGCGCAGGAACTTCGCGATGCCGATGGCCAACGCACGGTCCTGCACGGTGCCCGATGCGTGCAAGGCCTGCGCAATGTGCATCCACGCTTCGAACGCCCCATTGCGATTGCGCTGGTAGCGCTCGCCCGACTTGGCCGGCGCGCCGCTCTCGCGCAAACGCCCTTCCTGCTTCGCCTTCACGCGCCAGATCGGATCGAAGTTGCGATTCGCACCACGCGTCGCCTGTCGCGTCGCTTCGGCCTCGATGCCGTAGCCACGCAACTTCTCGGCGAAGGTCTCACGCCAACGGTGCAGGTCGGCCTTGCGCGGATTCAAGCGCTCGCCGAGCATCGACTCGGCGCGCACGCTCAGGTGCACGTGCGGGTTCGCCTGGTGCTTGTGCAGCACCATCACGTAGCGATGACCGCGCAACTCGGCCTGCGCGAACTCGCGCGCCGCCTTCTGCAGGATCTGCGGATCGGTACCGTGTGGCATCGACAGCATGATGTTGAAGGCTTCGCGCCGATACCCCATCTCGTCGATCAACGACCCGCTGTGGCGCCACTGCTCGACCAGGTCGTGCAGTGCTTCCTTGCCGTCGCGCAGAACACCGCGATCGTCCTCGATGTCGAGCCGGCCGTTCTTGCTGATGTAGCGGAAGTGAGCGGCGATGGCCGCCATGCCTCGACCCCCACCCGTGACCTTCACCATCACCTGCGGCGCCCGCCGCATCGCGGTGACCTCGATACGCTGCCTGATCACCGCCGCCTTGCGTCGGGTCATAGTGTCCAGTCGCAGCGTTGGCGCCGGTCTCACGATGCGGCTGGCGGGATAGAAAGGACGCTCGCCCCACTGCACGAGCACGCCGTCGATGGAGGGACCAGGCGTCATCATGGTCTCCTTGCTGATCTGAGTTCCGCCACCAGCGCTGCGGCCATTGCGAGGTGACTTCTGACGTCATCGGTCAGAGACAAGATGCCGGCGCGGTAGCGCTGGATCTCGGTCGTTGAGTCACGCACCTGTAGCCGCATGAAGGCGTTGAGGTCGGCGCTCATCGCGGCGACCTGGTTGGTCGAGCCGACGAGCGCAGCGACCGCTTGTGTGTGATCGGGCGGCAACGGATTTGGCAGCATGCCGTCGATAAGCCCTGCCACATAGGCGCCTTGCGAAACGTCTGCCGCGCGCGCGCGGGTCGCCAGTGCGGCCGCGTGGTTAGCAGACAGGCGCAACGTGACCTTGATGACCCGGCCGCGACTCGTCGTCGGAGTGCTGTTGCAGGCGATGTCGGCGCCACCCGGCTCGTCATCGAGCAGCGCGACCACGGCTTTGCGCACCAGAGCGGCAACCGTCATCTTGCGTACCGCAGCGAGCGCCTGCAGCCGATCGCGCATCGCATGCCGCGCAGCTCGATGGTCGCCCTGTCACGAGAATCGTGTCCCACCGTGTGCCTCGCCACTTGCCCAACTGCGTCAAGCGCCAAGTCGATTTGCCAGGCCGACGACGCGCTGCCGCAGGGCGGCGATGTCATCGGGAGGCACTGCGTTGAGGCCGGCCTTGCTCAGTCGCAACAGTGCTGCATGAAGCCGCTCGCAAAGCCCATTGGCGCGGGCCAGCATCTGCGCCGACCGGTCCGGTCGCAGCGCTGTCGGCGTTGACACGCGCATGGGAACAGAGATCGGCGCGGCATCGCGGAGGTCGGCCACTGCATCGCGTGTGACGGGTCCGCCGCCAGCCACCAGCTCGGCGACGCGCTCGGGCTGATCCGCATGCAGCTTGCTCAGCTCGAACAGCGTGCGTGGCGACGCGCAGCGGCCGGCCTTGAACGCAGCGTCGAGCACCGGTGGCAAAGCCAGCAGCGCCAGGTGGTGAGCGACCGTGGTCTGGTCGATGCCGAGTCGCTTCGCGACCGTCGCATTCGACTCTCCGCCATCGACCCGGCCGCGGATGAATCGCGCGAGGTCGATCGGCGTCAGGCCATGGCGCTTCTGGTTCTCGGCCACCTGGGCATAGGGATCCACCGGGGCGTCGCGGATGACAACGGGCACTTCTTGCAGCCCGATGCGCTGAGCGGCCCGCCACCGCATGGCACCAAAGTGAATCTGATGCCGACCCGTGGCATCGGCGGGATGAACGACGATCGCCTGAAGGATGCCGTGCTGCCGAATGTTTTCGGCGAGCTCGTCAAGTTCGGCATCGGGAATCTCGGTGCGCGGGTTGTTGGGGTCCTCGTACAGGCTTGTCGGGGCCAGCATCAAGGGCTGCCCGGCAGTGACGCTCGTTGCAGCCGATGGCGTTGAGGCAACGTCGGCCACGGCGGCGGCTTCCAGCAGATCGAGCTGAAGTTCGTTCGACTTGCTCCACGGCATGCGCATGAAAGCATCGTGCCGCCATCGTGCGGGGAACGATAGTCCCTGTGCCAGACGAGGCTCATCGTCCCGGAATGTCTCGTGCGGTCTTGGGACCGCCCAGGCGGTCCCGTGAGGAACGCGGACTGCTAACGAATGGTTTCAACTTTCGAGCACTTAACGACGCGCGTGCTGGCGGACTGTTTTGCAGGGCCTCTCGGTTTGGCGTTGTTTGAGGGCCTGGGTCAATCGCCCCCGCGATTGCATGAGGTCCTTTCGGGCCTTCTATTTGTCCGAAAAACGTGCTATTTTTCGGACATGAAAGTAACCGCTCCGTCGCAGCAAACCAGCATATCGCGCGCTCCCCGGCCGCGACGCGCCGTCGACTCCAGCATCGACGCTGGCATTTCGCGCAGAGTGCGTCGCGCAAAGCCCGGTACCGTGTTCACGCCGGCGCTCTTTGCAGGCCTTGGGGGCCGGGCGGCGGTCGACAAGGCGTTGCAGCGGTTGGTCGTTCGCGACGAACTGCGCCGTCTCTCGCGCGGGCTGTACGACAAACCTCGGCAAGACCCGCTGCTCGGGACGTTGTGGCCTTCGGTAGATGCTGTAATCGCTGCGCTCACTGGCAAGGACAGACTGCGCCTTCAGCCAACGGGCGCCTACGCGGCCAACCTGCTCGGACTGTCCGACCAGGTGCCGGCTCGCGTCGAGTTCCTGACTGATGGCACCAGCCGCACCGTCAAGGCGGGCCCAATCCAGATCGTGCTCAAGCGCACCACGCCGCGCCAGATGGCTGCGGCGGGGCGAACCAGCGGCCTGGTGATTCAGGCCTTGCGCAGCCTCGGGCCTGCGCATGCGACGCCGCAGCAGTTGAAGAAGCTGCGCCGTACCTTGCCCGCGGCCGAGCGCCGCACCTTGCTGGACGACCTGACATTGGCGCCCGGCTGGATGCAGTCCACGCTGCGCGCTCTGGCGGCGGACTGAGAGTCGAATGGCGAAGCTCGCATCGCAATTCGTCGCGCTCTCACCCGAGCGCCGCGCCCTCGCGTTCTCACAAACGGCGGCGCGTATGTCGGCATCGAGCGTGATGATCGAAAAGGACTTCTGGGTCTGTTGGTTGCTCGGGCTTCTGTTCGCCGACCCCGCTCTGGCGCCGCACCTAGTGTTCAAGGGCGGCACGTCGCTGTCAAAGGTGTACGGCGTGATCGACCGCTTTTCCGAGGACATCGATCTGTCGATGTCACCGGCCTTCGTGGGAGCCGACGAGTCGGTCTTTGCAGCGATGAAAAGTCGCACCCGGCGAGATGCAGCGCTGGCACAGATGCAGGCGCAGTGCGGCGAACAAACCCGCAACCTCCTGATGCCGCGACTCGAACAGGCGATCGTCGAACACCTCGGTCGACGCGCCGCAGGTACATCGTGGCTGCGCTACGAGGACGACGCTGTCGCGCGCTCGCCGGTCGTGCATTTCGAGTACCCAACGGCCTCGGAACCCGGCTTCGAGTACCTCCGCCGCGAAGTGAAACTCGAACTGGGTTCGCTCACTGATCAGCGGCCCACTGAGCAGCACGCGGTGCGAGCCTGGGTCGTCGATGACTTCCCCGCAGCCTTCCCGGATTGGAAGTGCCAGGTGACAGCACTCGAACTGGCGCGCACGTTCTGGGAGAAGGCGACCATCTTGCATGCCGAGCACCACCGGCCAGCGGATCAGGCGACGCCCGACCGCTACGCGCGGCACTACGCCGACATGGAGCGGTTGCTCCGCCATCGCGATGCCGCGGCGATGCTGGCAGACCACATGCTGTGCGAACGTGTCGTCGAATGGAAGAGCCGCGTGTTCGCGCGTCAATGGGCTCGCTACGACCTGGCTCGGCCAGGCACGTTTCGATTGCTGCCAGCAGAGGAACGGCTCGCCGCCCTGGCGCGCGACTATGCGCAGATGCGCGCCATGTTCATCGCTGCGCCGCCCGAGTTCGGGGTCGTGATGGCCCAACTTGCCAAGGCCGAGCGAACGTTGAACGCGTCCAGTGGCTCTTGATCAACGTGGCGCAACCGTCGCACTAACGATGAGAGGCAATCGTCCCAAAACTGGCACCAGACTGGCACCAGCACGAAAGCGAGTCACATATGTTAGTAAGCACTATCTAAAAAACTCTAGTGAAACTGGTAGGCCGTGTTGGACTTGAACCAACGACCAAAGGATTATGAGTCCTCTGCTCTAACCAACTGAGCTAACGGCCCGAAGCGGCCGATTGTAGGCAGCGCCCTTCGCAGACCGCCGCGCTACTTCGAACTCAGCGCATTGCTGACCAGCCGCGAGGTGATGTCCACGATCTGGATCATGCGGTCGTAGGCCATGCGTGTCGGGCCGATCACGCCGAGCGTGCCGACGACCTGGCCGTTGACTTCGTACGGCGCCGACACCACCGACAGCTCCTCGAACGGCACGACCATGCTCTCGCCGCCGATGTAGATGCGCACGCCCTCGGCGCGGCTGCTGACTTCGAGCAGGCGCATCAGCTGCGTCTTCTGCTCGAACATGTCGAACAGCTTGCGCAGGCTGCCCATGTCGCTCGAAAAATCCTGCACCGTGAGCAGGTTGCGCTCGCCGCTGATCACGACCTGCTCCTGGCTCTCGGCCTGCGCGTCGCTGCCGGCCTGCACCGCGGCCTGCATCAGCGTCGCGATCTCGCCGCGCAGCGCGTCGACCTCAGTCTTGAGCCGCTCGCGCACCTCCTCGATGGTGCGGCCGGCGTAGTGCGCGGTCAGGTAGTTGCTGGCTTCGATCAGCTGCATCTGCGTGTAATCCTGCGCGGTGAAGATCACGCGGTTCTGCACGTCACCATCGGGCGCGACCAGGATCACCAGCACGCGCTTCTCCGACAGGCGCATGAACTCGATGTGGTGGAACACGCTGGCCTTGCGCGGCGCGGTGATCACGCCGACGAAGCTCGACAGGTTCGACAGCAGCTGCGCCGCGTTCGCGATCACGCGCTGCGGCTGATCGGGCAGCAGGTGCGGCGGGGTCGTCGACATCGGCGCAAGCGGCTGCGCGGTCAGCATCGTGTCGACGAACAGCCGGTAGCCGCGCGCCGTCGGGATGCGGCCGGCGCTGGTGTGCGGGCTGACGATCAGGCCGAGGTCTTCGAGATCGGCCATCACGTTGCGGATCGTCGCCGGCGAGAGCTCGAGCCCGCTGGCGCGCGAGAGCGTGCGCGAGCCCACCGGTTGGCCGTCGGCGATGTAGCGTTCGACCAGGGCTTTCAGCAGTGTTTTGGCGCGCTCGTCCAGCATGGTTTCATTGTAGTTTGCGAGGCATTTTCACCCTGTGGCGCTGAGGTCGCTGTGGTGTAATCCCGCGCATGACCAGCCGCTTTCGACACGTCGCGCTCGTGGGCAAATACCAGGCTCAAGGCATCCGCGACGTGCTCGACGAGATCGCGCAGTTTCTGGCGCGCCAAGGCCTCGTGGTCTCGCTCGAGCAGCAGACCGCGCTGAACACCGGCATGACGGACTACGGCGCGCTCAGCGTCACCGAGCTGGGCCGCGAATGCGACCTCGCCGTGGTCGTCGGCGGCGACGGCACGATGCTCGGCATCGCGCGCCAGCTCGCGCACTTCGGCACGCCGATGGTCGGCATCAACCAGGGGCGGCTCGGCTTCATCACCGATGTCAACATCAGCCAGTACGCCGAAGCGCTCGCGCCGATGATCGCCGGCGACTACGAGGAAGAGCGCCGCACGATGCTCGAAGGCAATGTGTGGCGCGACGACCAACCGATCTTCGACGGCTTCGCGATGAACGACGTGGTCGTGAGCCGCGGCACCGCGGCGAGCATGGTCGAATTGAAGGTGAGCATCGGCGACGAGTTCGTCGCCAACTTCCGCTCCGACGGCCTGATCATCGGCTCGCCCACCGGCTCGACGGCGTATGCGCTGTCGGCCGGCGGGCCGATCCTGCACCCGGGCATCGCCGGCTGGGTGCTGGTGCCGATCGCACCGCACGATCTGTCGAACCGGCCGATCGTGCTGCCCGACACCGGCGAGATCAACATCGAGATCGTCGCCGGGCGCGACGCCAGCGTCAGCTTCGACATGCAGTCGCTCGCCAGCCTGCTGCACGGCGACCGCGTCCAGGTGCGGCGCTCGCCGAATCAGGTGCGCTTCTTGCATCCGCGCGGATGGAGCTACTACGCCACCTTGCGCCGAAAACTTCACTGGAATTCCGGAGTGAACTGAAGTGTTGCGTCGTCTGTTCCTGCGCGACTTCGTCATCGTCGCCGAACTCGAGGTCGAGTTCACTGGCGGCTTCTCGGTGCTGACCGGCGAAACCGGCGCGGGCAAGTCGATCCTCGTCGATGCGTTGCAGCTCGCGCTCGGCAGCCGCGGCGATGCCGGTGTGGTGCGCGAGGGTGCGACACGGGCCGAGATCAGCGCCGAGTTCGATGCACCCACCAGCATCGCGAGCTGGCTCGACGGCGCCGGCTTCGAGGCAAGTGATACCTTGCTGCTGCGCCGCACGATCGACGCGCAAGGCAAGAGCCGCGCGTGGATCAACGGCAGCGCCGCCACCATCGCACAGCTGCGCGAAGCCGCCGACCACCTCGTCGACATCCACGGCCAGCACGCCTGGCAGAGCCTGACACGCGGGCCGGCGGTGCGCGCGCTGCTCGATGCGTTCGCTGGCGTCGATGCGGTGCCGCTCGCGCTGATGTGGTCGCAATGGAAGCATGCGACCGAAGCGCTCGCGAGTGCCGGCGCGCAGCAGGCCGGGCTGGACCGCGAACGCGAGCGTCTCGCGTGGCAGATCGGCGAGCTCGACAAGCTCGCGCCGGGCGCCGACGAATGGGCCGCGCTGGAGGCGGAGCACAAGAAGCTGGCCAACGCGCAATCGCTGATCGACGCGGCGCGCGGCGCGCTCGACGCCGTCTCGGAAGCCGATGACAACGCGGACGCGCTGACCGGCCGCGCGTTGCATGCGCTCGCCGACGTGGCCGAATTCGACGCGCAACTCGCCGCCACGATCGAGGTGCTGCAAGGCGCGCAGGCGCAGTTGCAGGACGCGGCGCACACGCTGGCCAGCTACCTGCACCACACCGAGCCGGAGCCGCAACGCCTGCAAGCGCTCGACGAGCGGCTGTCGGTGTGGATGGGCCTGGCGCGGCGCTACCGCCGCACGCCGGCCGAGTTGCCGGCGCTGCTGGGGCAATGGAAGAGCGAGCTGACCGCGCTCGACGCGGCGGCCGATCTGGAGGCGTTGCAGCGTGAGCTCGCGCGCGCGCTCGCCGCCTTCGAGGCCGAGGCCAAGCGCGTCTCCTCGGCGCGGCGCAGCGCGGCGCCCAAGCTCGCCGGCGTCGTCACGCAGGCGATGCAGCAGCTCGGCATGGCGGGTGGGCGCTTCGAGGTCGCGTTGCTGAAGCAGGATTCGCCGCAATCGTTCGGCACCGAGTCGGCCGAGTTCCTCGTTGCCGGCCACGCCGGCAGCACACCGCGGCCGCTCGCGAAGGTGGCGTCGGGCGGCGAACTCTCGCGCATCGCGCTCGCGATCGCGGTCACCACAAGCCAGCTGCAAAACGCCGGCACGCTGATCTTCGACGAGATCGACGCGGGTGTCGGCGGTGCAGTCGCCGAGACAGTCGGCCGGCTGATGAAGCAGCTCGGTCGCGATCGCCAGGTGCTGGCGGTCACGCACCTGCCGCAGGTGGCGGCGTGCGCCGATCATCATTTCGTCGTCGCCAAGCAGGCGCGCGATGGCGCCACCTTGAGCGATGTGCGCGCCGTCACCGGCGAGGTGCGCGTCGCCGAAGTCGCGCGCATGCTGGGCGGCGAGCGGCTGTCGAACACCAGCCTTGCGCACGCGCAGGAGATGCTCGCGGTCGGCGCCGAGAAGGCCGCCGCGCGCGGACGCAAACGCTCATGAACGCCGCTGCTACTGTCACATCCTCCCGCGAGGTCGTGTTGATCTCGGGCATCTCCGGCTCGGGCAAATCGGTCGCGCTGCATGCGCTCGAGGACGCCGGCTTCTTCTGCGTCGACAACCTGCCACCCGAGCTGTTGCGCGACTTCCTCAAGCTCGAGAACGCGCGCCCCGACCGGCGCCTGGGCATCGCGGTGGACGTGCGCAGCGCCGGCTCGTTGCCGCACCTGCTGCCGCTGCTGGAGCAGCTGCGCCACGAAGGCGTCGGCGTGCAGGTGGTGTTTCTCGACGCCAGCACCGATGCGCTGGTGCGGCGCTTCTCCGAGACGCGCCGGCCGCATCCGCTGTCGAGCGAGCCGGCGCTGGGCGGGCACGCGCCCGACAGCCGGCGCGCGCTGATCGACGCGATCGAGCTCGAACGCGAGTTGCTCGCCGAGCTGCGCGAGGTCGCGACCGTGATCGACACCAGCCAGCTGCGGCCGGCGCAATTGCGCCGCTGGGTCCACAGCATGGTGCGCGACCGGCTGGGCCACAGCGGCAACCGGTTGACGCTGGTGTTCGAGAGCTTCGCGTTCAAGTTCGGCGTGCCGCTCGATGCGGATTACGTCTTCGATGTGCGCGTGCTGCCGAACCCGCACTACGTGCCCGAGTTGCAGCCGCAGACCGGGCGCGATGCGCCGGTGGCCGAGTTCCTGCGTGCGCATCCGGAGGTCGGCGAGATGCTGGGGCAGATCGAGGCCTTCCTCGCGCGCTGGTTGCCGGCGTTCGAGGACGACCAGCGCAGCTACCTCACGGTGGCGATCGGCTGCACCGGCGGCCAGCACCGCTCGGTGTACTTCGCCGAAGAGCTGGCCGAGCGCTTCCGCGACCGCGCCGCCACCCTGATCCGCCATCGCGAACTGGATGCGCGCGCCTGACGCCGACCACGGAACGGCCCGGGCCGCCGCGCCGGGCCGCCCCAAGCAAGGCCCGACCCTCGCGAAGGGTCGCTCGGCGTACCCGACGAGCGGGGTGTCGTCATGATGCCGTTGTTCCCGCTTCAATCGGTGCTGTTCCCCGGCGGGCTGCTCGGGCTGAAGGTTTTCGAGGCACGCTATGTCGATCTCATGAGCATGTGCCTGCGCGAACGGCAGCCGTTCGGCGTGGTCGCTTTGCGCGGCGGGCAGGAGGTGCGGCGGCCCGGCGACAGGGTCGGCTTCGAGTCCATCGGCACCGTGGCCGAACTCGTCACGGTCGACAGCGACCAACCCGGCATCCTGCAGGTGAGTTGCCGCGGCGGCTCGCGCTTTCGCGTCATCGACAGTCGCCAGCGCGACGATGGCCTGTGGCTGGCGCACACCGAGCCGGTGGCGGACGATGCCCTGCTGGCACCGCCGGCGGCGCAGGTCGCCACGGTGCGCGGCCTCGCCGAAGCGATCGCGGCGCTGAAGGCGCAGGGCGCCGAGCCCTTCCTCGAACCGCATCGATTCGACGATGCCGGCTGGGTCGCGAACCGTTGGTGCGAGATCCTGCCGATCTCGCAGGCCGCCAAGTTCAAGCTGATGGAGTTGCCCGACCCGCTCGCACGGCTGCGGCTCGTCGATGACTATTTGCGCAGCAAGGGCGTGGTCGGCTGAAGCAGCAGCTTGCGCAGCGGCGCGGGCAGGCCGGCGCCGAGCGCCTCGTCGAGGCTGAACCAGCGGCCTTCGGGCCAGGCCGCGGTGATGCGCGCCACCGTTGACGCGGCCGTGCGCGCGGGCAGGCGCCAGCGCACCGGGTGCAGCGTCCAGTCGAGGTGCGTCAGCGTGTGCGTGAAGGTCGGCAGTGGCTTGGCGTCGCCCGGCCAGCCGGCGCTCGCGGCATCGAACGCGGCCTGCGAGTCGAACTCCGGCAAGCTCCACAGACCCGCCCAGACGCCGGTGCTTGGCCGCTGCACCAGCCAGACGCGATCGCGCGACCGATCACCCGATTGCAGCCACAGCCACACATGCTCGCGTGTGCCGCGCTTGAGCTTGCGGGTCTTGACGGGAAAGCGTGCCTGCGTGCCCGCTTTCGAGGCCGCGCAGGCGGATTGCACCGGGCACAGCAGGCACGACGGCGCGCGCTGGGTGCACAGCGTGGCGCCCAGGTCCATCAGACCCTGGGTGTAGCGATCGATGTCGCGCTCGGGCAGCAATCGCGTCGCCTCCAGCCACAGCGCGCGCTCGTGCTTCGCCTCGGCCAGATCGCCGCCGAACGCAAGCACGCGCGTCAGCACGCGCTTGACATTGCCGTCGAGGATCGCCACGCGCTCGCCGAAGCAGAACGCGGCGATCGCGGCGGCCGTCGAGCGGCCGATACCGGGCAGCGTCATCAGCGTGTCGCTGTGGCCGGGGAACCGGCCGCCATGCTCCGCGACGACCGCCTGGGCGCAGCGATGCAGGTTGCGCGCGCGACTGTAGTAGCCCAGGCCGCTCCAGAGCGCGAACACCTCGTCGAGCGTGGCCGCGGCCAGTGCCTGCACATCGGGAAACCGCAGCAGGAAGCGCTCGTAGTAGCCCATCACGGTCGCGACCTGCGTCTGCTGCAGCATGATCTCGGAGAGCCACACGCGGTACGGATCGCGCGTGTTCTGCCACGGCAGCGTGTGCCGGCCGTGCGCGCGCTGCCACGCGATCAGCGGCAACGCGAACGCGGTTGCCGCGTCAAGCCTGCTGGGCACGCCGAACGGGCGCTTCGGCGTTGGGCATCTGCAGCGAGATCAGGTCGTTGCCGGCCACCGGCCCGGCGTGGGCTTGCTCGCGCATCGCATCCAGCAGCTCGCGCGAGCGGCGCTGGAAACCCTGCAATCGCTCGTCGTTCGCTTCGAGTTCCTTGATGCGCAACTCGAGTTCGCTGGCCGCCGTCTGCACGCGTTCGAGCGATTCATGCCGGCGCCTGAAATTGCGGCGCCGTTCGCGCAGCTGCGAATCGACCTGCGAGGAAGCCGCCTTGTTCCACAGCTCGAGCTCGCCGCTGGCGTTCTCGAACACGACGCGCAGCTTGGAGACCAGCATGCGCCGGAACTGCTCCATGAACTTGGGCTGCGACAGCCGCAGCGCCTGCGTCAGGCCGAGGTATTGCACATAGTTGTGTTCGATCAGCGCGAGCTCGTCGTGAAAGCGCGCCACGTCGGGGGCGCGGGTCAGCGCGAGGCTGAAACCGAATTCGCTGTTGAGCTTGGCAAACGACGCGCCGAGCATGTCGCGGATCTCGTCGCTGCGCTTGCCCGCGGCATCGAGCAGCCCACGCAGCCGGGCGCACAGCGCGATGAACGCCTTTTTCGCGCCGAGGTTCAGCAGCGAGGCCTTCATCTCGGCCTGCATCTGGCCGACCTCCTCGCGCAGGCGGTCTGACGAAAGGCCGATCATCGTGTCCTTCATCATCCGGCTGTGGACCACGCGCAGCGCCTGCAGGCGCACGGTGCATTGCTCGAACTCGGCCGTCTCGGCCTCGACGCGCTGCAGCATCAGCCGCAGCTTGCCGCCGCTCTTGCCACGCAAGCCGCGCAGCTCGAGCATCTGTTCGGCCAGCTGACGCCGATGGTCACCGAGGCGGCGCGCCACGTGGGTCTCGATCTGTTGCGCTCCATCGAGCACGACGTGCTCCAGCACCAGGCGGCGCTGCGGCAGCAGCTGCGAGCCGAGCGCGGCTTCGAGCGCGGGCAGGCGGCTCTCGAGCAAGGCCTTGTCGTCTTTCGAGACGCGCGCGGCGAGTGCCTGCCGCGCGGACAGCGGAAACACCCGGTCGATCGTGATGCCGAGCGTGCTCGCGGTTTCAGCGCACTGCTTGACGATCTGCGCATCGACCTCGCCGGCCGCGGCGAGCGGGTCGTCCAGTGCATCGATCTTGTTCAGCACGACGAAGCGCGAGAGCGACTGGCCGCCGAGGTGGTCGCGCCACACGCCGAGATCGGATTTGGTCACACCGGTATCGGCGCCGAGGATGAAGACGGTCGCGTGCGCGGTCGGCAGCAAGCTCAAGGTGAGCTCGGGCTCGGCGCCGATCGCGTTCAGCCCCGGCGTGTCGAGCACGACCAAGCCCTGCTTCAGCAACGGGTGCGGGTAGTTGATCAGCGCATGGCGCCAGGCCGGCACCTCGACACGGCCGGCGGCATCGACGGGTGGGTTGTCGTCGAGGTCGTTGTCGTTCCAAAAGCCGAGGTCGCGTGCGGTGTCCTTGCTGACCCACTCGGTACGGGTCACTTCCTGCAGCGACTCGGCGAGCTTGTCGGGCTCGTCGATCTCGAGCGCGCGCACCGTCCAGGCGCGGCGCTGCAAGCGAAGCTCGGCGAGCGACTGGCCTTCGAGCCGGGTGCCGATCGGCAGCAGCATCAGCGAAGGCGACTCTTCACCGTCCCACGCCAGCTCGACCGGGCACATCGTGGTGCGCCCGGGTGTGGCCGGCAGCACGCGGCGGCCGGTGTCGGCGAAGAAGATCGCGTTGATCAGCTCGGACTTGCCGCGCGAGAACTCGGCGACGAAGGCCACCACCAGCTTCTCGTTGCCGAGCCGCTCGCGCAGCGCCGACATCTGCACCATCGCCGACGCATCGACGAGCTCGTGGTCGGTCAGGAAGCGCGAGACCTCGTCGAGCCTGCGCGCGAGCGTCGTCCGCCAGCCGCTCAGGCTGTCAAGACTGAGTGCGAACGAGGGCGTCATGGGCGTTGCGTCATGGGCGGTGGCGGCAAAAAGCCATGGTATCGCAAGGGGCGCGCGGGTTTGCCACCGAAACATCTTCTCATCCGCGCGACTCGCGCCGAATGCCAAGGATCACCGCTTCTGGCACCCCGCGCAAAAGTAGGTGGCGCGCTGGCCCTGGACGATGCGCCGGATCACACCGCCGCAGCGCACGCACGGCGCGCTCTCGCGACCGTAGACGCGCGCTTCGGTCTGGAACGCGCCGGCCATGCCGTGCGCGTCGCGAAAGTCGCGCAAGGTCGAGCCGCCGAGTTCGAGCGCGCGTGCGAGCGTGCTGCGCACCGCCTGCGCCAGGCGCTCACAGCGTGCGAGGCTGATGCGGTCGCTGCGCGTGCGCGGATCGATGCCGGCCTCGAACAGCGCCTCGCACGCATAGATGTTGCCCGCACCGACCACGATTGCGCCGCCCAGCAGCGCCTGCTTGATCGCCACGCGCCGCCCACGCAGCGCGGCGTGCAGATGCTGGGCCGTGAACGCGGGGTCGAAGGGCTCCAGGCCGAGGCTTGCCAACAGCCTGGCCGCCGGGTCCAGTGCCATCGACGCCGACCAGACCACCGCGCCGAAGCGCCGCGGGTCGGTCAGGCGCAGCGTGCCGTGCGTCGTCAGCAGATCGAAGTGGTCGTGCGGGCCGGCCGCTGCCGGCCCGGTGCTGAACGCGAGTGAGCCCGACATGCCCAGGTGCATCAGCAAACCGCCCTGCCCGACCTCGAGCCACAAATATTTACCTCTTCGCGTGACCTCGCCGACGATCTGCGATTGCAACGATTCGGGCGCGCATCCGAGCGGCCAGCGCAACGGCTTGCCGAGGCGCACGGTCTGAATGCGCGCGCCGCGGATGCGATCCGCAAAGCTCAGGCGGGTGACCTCGACCTCGGGCAATTCAGGCATGCAGGGAATTATCCGGCGCGGGCCGCATCGACCCCCTCGCGCCTAAAATACGACGCAGCTTCAGGAGTTCTTCGATGCCGACGATCCGTCCGAAATCGAGCCGCACGCGGGTGCTGGCGGCCGTGTGGGCCGTCGCCTTCGCACCCGCGGCATTCGCGCAGGCGGATGCGCCGGCCTCGAAGGTCGAGAATTCCGCGCTCAACGCGGCGCTGTTCCACCAGTTGCTGATCAGCGAGATCGAGCTGCGCGAAGGCGAGCTTGCCGCCTCCTTTCAGCTGATGCTCGACGCCGCCCGCCGCACCGGCGACGAACAGCTCTACCGCCGCGCCACCGAGATCGCGCTGCAGGGCCGCGCCGGTGACGAAGCGCTCGCAGCCGTCAAGGCCTGGCGCCAGGCGCTGCCGAACTCCGGCGAGGCGCTGCGCTACCAGGTGCAGTTGCTGGTGCAACTGAACCGCACCGCCGATGTGGTCGAGCCCTTGCAAGGATTGCTGAAGATCACACCGCCAGCGCAGCGCCCGGCGCTGATCACCGCGTTGCCACGCTTCTTTGCCCGCAGCAGCGACCGCAACCTCGCCGCCAACGTGCTCGAACAAGCGCTGCTGCCCTACATCAACGAACCCGACACGCGCGTCGCGGCGCGCGTGACGATCGGCCGCGGCTGGCTGGCGGCGATCAACGGCACCAAGGCGCTCGCACTCGCGCAGAGTGCGCACGAGATGGACCGCAGCGCCGAAGGCCCTGCCGGCCTCGCGCTCGAGATGCTGCCCGGCACGCCGGAGGCCGAGGCGATCGTGCAGGATCAGCTCGCCGCCAAGCCCGACAGCACCGCCGTGCGCCTGCTCTACGTGCGCGCGCTGCTGACCGGCCAGCGCCTGGCCGACGCGACCGCGCAGCTCCAGACGCTGACGCGCAATGCGCCGCAGTTGCCGCAAGCCTGGCTGACGCTCGGTGCGCTGCATGTGCAGCTGCACGAACCCGCTGCCGCCATCGTCGCGCTGAACAAGTACATCGAGCTGGTCGAAGCCGGTGGCATGCCGATCGCCGACGATGCCGCGAGCGCAACCGCGAATGCCGATGACGACACCCCCGCGCCGACCAAGGAAGACGCGCTGATCCGCGGCTGGCTGCTGCTCTCGCAGGCGGCCGAGCAGCAAGGCGACCTGAAGGCCGCCGACGCCTGGCTCGCCAAGATCGATAGCCCGCAGCGCGCGCTCGAGGTGCAGGTGCGCCGCGCCTCGCTGCTGGCGCGCGAGGGCAAGGTCGCACAGGCACGCGCGCTGATCCAGCGCCTGCCCGAAAAGACGCCCGAGGACGCGCGTCTGAAGATCATGGCCGAGGCACAGATTCTGCGCGACGCCAAGCGCTGGGCCGATGCCAACTCGCTGCTGGCGCAGGCGAACCAGCGCTACCCGGACGACGTCGAGCTCATCTACGAACAGTCGATGATGTTCGAGAAGCTCAACAAGCTCGCCGACATGGAGCGGCTGCTGCGCCGCGTGATCGCACTCAAGCCCGACCACCAGCACGCGTACAACGCGCTCGGCTATTCGCTCGCCGAACGCAACGTGCGCCTGCCCGAGGCGCGCACGCTGATCAAGAAGGCACTCGAACTGAGCCCGGGCGAGCCGTCGATCACCGACAGCCTGGGCTGGGTCGAGTACCGGCTCGGCAACCGCGAAGAGGCAATTCGCCTGCTGCGCGACGCCTACCGTGGCCAGCCCGACGCCGAGATCGCCGCGCACCTCGGCGAGGTGCTGTGGGTCAACGGCCAGGCCGACGAGGCGCGCCGCGTGCTGCGCGAGGCGCGTCAGCGCGACGCGGCGAACGAGGTGCTGCGCGAGACGCTGGCGCGGCTGCGCGTCGACCTGTGAGCCCGCCGGGCCGCCCCAAGGGCGACCACCGCAGTGCGCAGCAGGTAGGTTGCCTTAGCAGGCTGGCCGCCCGGGCCGCGGCGCTGGGCTCGGCGCTGCTGCTCGCGGCATGCGCAAGCGTGACGACGAGGCCGCCCGATGCGGGTGAATCTCTGTCCGGCCGGCTGGCCGTCAAGGTCGATGCGGACGCCGCCAATGCCGCTCGCTCGGTGAGCGCCGCGTTTGAACTCCAGGGCGACCCGCAACGCGGCCGGTTGAACCTCGCCACGCCGCTGGGCAGCGTGCTCGCGCAAGCGCGCTGGTCGCCGGGCTCGGTCGTGCTCGTGACGCCGCAGGGCGAACGGCAGTTCGCCGACCTGGATGCGCTCACCAGCGAGGTCCTCGGTGAAAGTCTGCCGCTGGCCGCGCTGTTCGACTGGCTGCGCGGCCGCCCCTGGCCAGGTGCGGCGAGCACCGTGAGCGCGCCGCCGGCCGAGCGCGGGTTCGAGCAACTGGGCTGGGCGGTGAGCCTGGCGCGCTTCGACGAAGCCTGGGTCGTCGCGACCCGCGCGCGCGCGCCTATGGTCACGGTGCGAGCGAAGATCGACAGGCCCTGAACGATGGCACTGCGCTCGCTCCTCGATGTGGCTGCGCCGGCCAAGCTGAACCTGTTCCTGCACATCGTCGGCCGACGTCCGGATGGATACCACCTGCTGCAATCGCTGTTCGTGCTGATCGACTGGTGCGACACGCTGCACTTCGAGCTGCGCAACGATGCCCGGCTCGCGCGCCACGACCTCGGCGAGCCGCTGCCCGCCGACGACCTGTGCCTGCGCGCCGCGCGGTTGCTGCAAACCGAGAGCGGTACGTCGCTGGGCGCCGACCTCTCGATCGCCAAACAGGTGCCGTCGGGCGCCGGCATGGGCGGCGGCAGCTCGGACGCCGCCACGACCTTGCTCGCGCTCAACCGGCTCTGGCGGCTCAACTGGCCGCGCCGGCGCTTGCTCGCGCTCGGGCTCAGGCTGGGAGCCGACGTGCCGTTCTTCATCGGCGGACGCAACGCCATTGTCGAGGGCATCGGCGAGCGGCTCACCCCAGTGTCGGTGCCGCAGCAGTGGCTGGCCGTTGTCAAGCCGCCGCAAAGCGTCAGCACCGCGGCACTGTTTGCCAGCCCGCTGGTCACGCGAAACACCCAGCCTGCTATACTTGAAAGCTTCGCTGCAATTGCCGGTCAGTTCGGCTCGAACGACTTGCAGGCCGCAGCGGAAGCAGAATGCGCACAGGTGGTGCAAGCGGCGTCAAGCCTGCACCAGCGCTTCGGCAACAGCCGCATGACGGGCTCCGGCAGCGCGGTGTTTGCGAGAGCAGGCACCGGCCCCGAACCCCTTGCGGCGATGCCGGGCGAGCTTGGGCCGGGCTGGACGGGCAGAATGTGCCGGTCTTTGAGCGAGCACCCGCTGGTCGGGTGGTCGGCGGACTGCTGAAGAGTTGGGGTGCGCGGTGCCGGGGTGGAAGCTTCCGCACCGCGAACCTGTGTAGGGGAGTCGCCAAGTTGGTTAAGGCATCGGATTTTGATTCCGACATGCGAAGGTTCGAATCCTTCTTCCCCTGCCAAATTTCTGTCTCTGGATGGTCCCGGTGAGCTTCGACGGAGCGAACGTGCTTTTCAACACCCTGCTGTTCACCGGTAACGCGAATCCCGCCCTGGCCCAGGAGATCGCGACCCACCTGGGTGTCGAACTCGGCAAGGCGCGCTGCGGCCGCTTCTCCGACGGCGAAGTCGACATCGAGATTCATCAGAACGTTCGCGCCCGCGACATCTTCGTCATCCAGCCGACCTGCGCGCCGACGAACGAAAACCTGATGGAGCTGTGCATCATGGTCGATGCACTCAAGCGCGCCTCGGCGCGCCGCGTCACGGCCGTGATCCCGTACTTCGGCTACGCGCGCCAGGACCGCCGCCCGCGCTCGACCCGCGTGCCGATCAGCGCCAAGGTCGTGGCCAACATGCTCGAAGCCGTCGGCGTCGAGCGGCTCTTGACCATGGACCTGCACGCCGACCAGATCCAGGGCTTCTTCAACATCCCGGTCGACAACATCTACGCTTCGCCGGTGCTGCTCTCCGATCTGCAGAGCAAGCGCTACGACGACCTCGTGGTCGTCTCGCCCGACGTCGGCGGCGTGGTGCGAGCCCGCGCCCTGGCCAAGCAGCTCAACTGCGACCTGGCGATCATCGACAAGCGACGCCCGAAGGCGAATATTTCCGAAGTGATGAACGTGATCGGCGACATCGACGGCCGCACCTGCGTCATCATGGACGACATGACCGACACCGCCGGCACGCTCGTCAAGGCGGCCGAGGTGCTGAAGGAGCGCGGTGCCAAGCGCGTCTACGCCTATTGCACGCACGCCGTGTTCTCTGGCCCGGCGCTGGAGCGCATCAAGGCCTCGCAGCTCGACGAGGTCGTCATCACCAACACCATCCCGCAGAGCGCGGAAGTCAAGAGTTGCGAGAAAGTGCGCGAGTTGTCCGTCGCGTTCCTGTTTGCTGAAACCATCCGGCGCATTTCCGACGGCGAGTCGGTCACGTCATTGTTCGCGGAGCAGAACGCGAACTTTTAAGAACCTGAGCGAACCCCGTCGGGGTTTGCGCGGCAGAGACCTCATGTCTCGTCATACCGAAGAGCCTGGTCGCGGGCCTTCAATTTTTGGAGATTCACATGAAATTCGTCGCTTATGAGCGCACGCTGCAGGGGACCGGAGCGAGCCGCCGCCTGCGCAATGCGCAAAAGGTACCTGGCATCGTTTATGGCGCGGGCACACCGGCCATGATCGAACTCGATCACAACGCCCTGTTCTTCGCGCTGAAGAAGGAAGCCTTCCACTCGTCGCTGCTCGAGATGGAACTGGCCGGCAAGACCGAACAGGTCTTGCTGCGCGACTACCAGATGCACCCGTTCCGGCCGATCGTGCTGCACATCGACTTCCAGCGCGTCGATGCCACGACCAAGGTCGTGAAGAAGGTGCCGCTGCACTTCATCAACGAGGAGCATTCGCCCGCCGTCAAGACCGACAGCTGCGTCGTGAACCACGTCATCACCGAGCTGCGCATCTCGTGCCTGGCCTCGCAGCTGCCCGAGTTCCTGACCATCGATCTGGGCACGCTGGCCAAGGGCCAGACCCTGCACGTCAACGACATCAAGCTCGCCGACGGCATCAAAGTCATGACGCAAGGCAAGCCGAACCCGGTGATCGTGTCGGTCTCGGCGCAAGCCGCGGAAGAAGAAGTGGTCGCACCGGTGGTCGTTGCCGCGCCGGCCGAGAAGACCAAAGCCAAGAAGACCGAGAAGCAGAACAAGAAGTAGTCCCCCCGAAAAGGGTGAGACCAAGCCCCACCTGGTGGGGCTTTTTTGCGCGCGCACTGATTCGATAATCCCTCCATGATTCGATTGCTTGTCGGCTTGGGCAACCCCGGCCCCGAATACGAAGCGACGCGGCACAACGCCGGGTTCTGGTTCATCGACGAGGTCGCGCGCAGCTTGCGCGTGAGCCTGGCACCGGAGCGCGGCTACTTCGGCCTCGCAGCGCGCGCCAACACGGCCGACGGGCCGGTCTGGCTGCTGCAACCGATGACGTTCATGAACCTCTCGGGCAAGTCGGTCGCCGCGTTGGCGCGCTTCTTCAAGATCGCGCCCGGCGAGATCCTGGTCGCGCACGACGAGCTCGATCTGTTGCCGGGCCACGTGAAGATGAAGTTCGGTGGCAGCCACGCCGGGCACAACGGGCTGAAGGACATCCAGGCCCAGCTCGGCAGCGCCGACTTCTGGCGCCTGCGACTGGGCATCGGCCACCCCGGTGTGAAGGCCGAGGTCGTGGACTATGTGCTGCGCAAGCCGCTCGCCGAGCAGCGCGAAGCCATCGCCAAGAGCATCGAGCAAGCGCTCGCGGCGCTGCCGCTGATGCTCGAAGGCGACATGGAGCGCGCGCTGATGAAGGTGCACGCCAAACCGCCGCGGCCCAAACCGCCGAAGCCCGCCCCCGACACCGTCAAGGAGCCGACATGAGAGCAACCCTCGCGATGACGCTGCTGTGCCTCGCTGCCGCCGCGAACGCGCAAACCGTCTACCGCTGCGGCAGCACCTATTCGCAGGAGCCCTGCCCGCAGGCCCGGCTGGTGGACGTGAGCGATCCTAGATCCGCCTCGCAACGCGCCGATGCGCTGCTGCTCGCCTCGAACGACAAGCAGTTGGGCAACGAGATGGCCCGCGAGCGATTGGCCAGCGAAGCGGCTCAGAAGCAAGCCGCGAAAGCCGCCCACGCCAAACCCGCGAAGCGCACCCGCGCGACGAAGATCAGGTGGTTCCGGCCCTGAGCGCTTCCTGCTGCAGGCGCCGGTACTTGGCCCACAGCGTCTCGTTCGATTCGATGTGATCCGGGTTCAACGGGATGCAGTCCACCGGGCAGACCTGTACGCACTGCGGCTCGTCGAAATGGCCGACGCACTCGGTGCACTTGTCGGGTGCGATCTCGTAGAAATCCACGCCCATCGAAATCGCCTGGTTCGGGCACTCGGGCTCGCAGACGTCGCAGTTGATGCACTCATCCGTGATGAGCAAGGCCATGGGGATCTCTTATTCGTCGATCGTTGCTTTCACCCGCTCGCGCAGGCGATCCAGTACCGAGGGTGACACGAACTTGGAAACATCACCGCCCAGAGTGGCAATCTCGCGCACGAAGGTGCCCGAGACGAACTGGTAGCGGTCGCCGGGCGTCAGGAACACGGTCTCGACATCGGGCATCAGTTGGCGGTTCATGCCGGCCATCTGGAACTCATATTCGAAGTCGCTGACGGCACGCAGGCCGCGCACCACGACCTTGCCGCCGTTGCCGACGACGAAGTCGCGCAGCAGCCCGCGAAAGGCCATCACCTCGACGTTCGGGTATTTCGCCGCCAGCTCGGTGGCGATGTCCAGCCGCTCGGCGATCGTGAACATCGTGCGCTTGTGGTGGCCGGCGGCGACAGCGACGATCAGGCGCTCGAACAGGCGGCTGGCACGGCGCATCAGGTCCTCGTGGCCCAGCGTCATCGGATCGAAGGTGCCGGGATAGACGGCGGTGAGGCGGGTCGTCGAGGTCAAGGCGCACTCCGGACGGTGGTTTCGGCCGGAGTGTAGCCGCGCCCGGTCACGCGGTGTTCGCGCGCTGCAACAGGTGGAAGTGGACCGCGCCAGCGCGGCCCTGGCGATGCAGTCTGAGCCCTTCGGGCAGCTCGGGCGCGAGCGCCTGCCCCGCCTCGACGTAGACGTAGCCCTGCGGCACGACGATGCGCACCGCTGCCGCGAGCGCCGGCACGACCAGCGGCAGGTCGAACGGCGGATCGATGAAGACGAGCTCGAAGGCACCCGCCGGGCAGCGCGCCATCCACGCCAGCGCATCGACGGCTTCGATGCGCAGCTGCTCGGCTTTGAGTCGCGTCTTGGCGTCCGTGAGCGCGGCGGCGAGGCGACGGTCGCGTTCCAGCAGCACGACCTGATCGGCGCCGCGCGACGCGGCCTCGAAGCCGAGCGCGCCGGAGCCGGCGAAGGCATCGAGGCAGCGCCAGCCGCTCAAGTCCTGGCCGAGCCAGTTGAACAGCGTCTCGCGCACGCGGTCGGGCGTCGGGCGCAGGCCGGGCACGTTGGCCACGGTCAGCTTGCTGCGCTTCCACTGCCCACCGATGATCCTGACCTCCCCCGACGGCCCCTTCATTGCCGAACCGGAATGCCGTCCCGCGCGAGCAGCGCCTTGGCCTGGCCGACCGTGAATTCGCCGTAGTGGAAGATGCTCGCGGCCAGCACAGCATCCGCACCGCCGATGCGGATGCCGTCGGACAGGTGCTCCAGCGCGCCGACGCCACCCGAGGCGATCACCGGCACGCTGACCGCGTCGCTCACGGCGCGGGTCAGCGCGAGGTCGAAACCGATCTTCGTGCCGTCGCGGTCCATGCTGGTGAGCAGAATCTCGCCGGCGCCGTGCTTGGTCATCTGGCGCGCCCAGGCGACCGCATCGAGCCCGGTGTTCTTGCGCCCGCCGTGCGAATACACGTCCCAACCGCTGTGATCGGCACGCGCCTTCGCGTCGATGGCGACGACGATGCACTGCGCGCCGTACTTGCGCGACGCATCGCGAATCACCTGCGGGTTCGCGATCGCGGCCGAGTTGAAGCTGACCTTGTCGGCGCCGGCGTTGAGCAGACGGCGCACATCCTCGACGGTGCGCACGCCGCCACCGACGGTCAGCGGAATGAACACCTGCGAGGCCACCGCCTCGATGATGTGCAGGATCAGGTCGCGGTTGTCGCTGGTGGCGGTGATGTCGAGAAAGGTGAGTTCGTCGGCGCCTTGGTCGTTGTAGCGCGCGGCGATCTCGACCGGGTCACCCGCATCGCGCAGCTCGATGAAGTTGACGCCCTTGACGACGCGACCGCCGGTCACGTCGAGGCAGGGAATGATGCGTTTGGCGAGCAAGCGGATCAGTCGCCGTTGAGTTCGTCGGCGCGCGCCTGTGCGAGCGCAAAATCGAGGTCGCCACTGTAGATCGCGCGGCCGCAGATCACGCCTTCGACGCCCTGGTCCTGCACCGCGCAGAGCTTGTCGATGTCGGCCATGTTGCTCAAGCCGCCCGAGGCGATCACCGGGATCGTCAGCGCCTGCGCGAGCTTGACGGTGGCGTCGATATTGATGCCGCTCAACATGCCGTCGCGGCCGATGTCGGTGTAGATCACGCCCTCGACACCGTAGTCCTGGAACTTCTTCGCGAGGTCGATCACTTCGTGGCCGGTCAGCTTGCTCCAGCCGTCGGTCGCGACCTTGCCCTCTTTCGCGTCGAGCCCGACGATGATGTGGCCGCCGAAGGCCGAGCACGCATCGCGCAGGAAGCCCGGGTTCTTGACCGCGGCGGTGCCGATGATGATGAAAGAGAGACCGTCGTCAAGGTAGCGCTCGATGGTGTCGAGGTCGCGGATGCCGCCGCCGAGTTGCACCGGGATCTCGTCGCCGACCTCGGCGAGGATCGCCTTGATCGCGCCCTCGTTGACCGGCTTGCCGGCGAACGCGCCGTTCAGATCGACGAGGTGCAGGCGCCGCGCGCCGGCATCGACCCATCGCCGTGCCATCTTCGCCGGGTCTTCGCCGAACGTGGTGGAGCTTTTCATGTCGCCTTGCTGGAGGCGCACACAGTGACCGTCTTTCAGGTCGATCGCAGGAATCAGCAGCATGGCCGTACGGCTTGGGAAACGCTCAGGGGTTCCAGTGAAGGAAGTTTCTGTAGAGCGCCAAACCGTGCTCGGCGCTCTTCTCGGGGTGGAACTGGGTCGCGAAAATATTATCGCGCGCCAGCGCGCAGGTAAAGCGCGCGCCGTAGTCAGTTTCGCCGACGCTGTGGCGCGCCTCGGACGGGTCGGCGTAGAAGCTGTGCACGAAATAGAAGTACGACGCGTCCGGCACGCCCGCCCAGATTCGGTGCGGCCGCACCTGAAAGACCTGGTTCCAGCCCATCTGCGGCACCTTGAAGCGGCTGCCATCGGGCTGCAGCCGGCCCTCAAGCTCGAACTTGCGCACCTCGCCGGGGATCAGGTCGAGGCCGTCGGTCGGGCCCTCTTCGCTGCGCGACAGCAGCATCTGCATGCCCACGCATACGCCCATCATCGGCTTGTGGGCCGCGGCGTGCAGAACCGCCTCCTGCAGGCCGGAATCACGCAACTCGCGCATGCAGTCGGGCATCGCGCCCTGACCGGGCAGCACGATGCGCTCGGCGGCAAAGACCTCGTCGGGCTTCGAGGTGACGATCACATCGACCCCCGAATCGCGTGCGACATGCATCACCGCCTGCGACACCGAGCGCAGGTTGCCCATGCCGTAGTCGACCACCGCGACGGTTCTGCTCATGTCAAAGCGAACCCTTTGTCGACGGGATCACGCCGGCGGCGCGCGGATCGATCTCCAGCGCCATGCGCAGCGCGCGCGCGAAGGCCTTGAAGATCGTCTCGCACTGGTGGTGTGCGTTGTCGCCCTGCAGGTTGTCGATGTGGAGCGTGACGCCCGCGTGACTAGAGAACCCCTGGAAGAACTCGTAGACCAGCTGCGTGTCGAGCGCGCCGATCATGCCGCTCTTGAAGTCCACCCGCATGTGCAACCCGGGCCGGCCGGAAAAATCGATCACGACGCGCGACAGCGCCTCGTCCAGCGGCACGTAGGCGTGGCCATAGCGGCGCAGGCCCTTCTTGTCGCCGACCGCCTTGGCCATGGCCTGGCCCAGCGTGATGCCGACGTCTTCCACCGTGTGGTGGCCGTCGATGTGCAGGTCGCCCTTGGCGTCGATGTCGAGATCGATCAGGCCGTGGCGCGCGACCTGGTCCAGCATGTGGTCGAAAAAGCCGATGCCGGTGGCGAACTTTGCGACGCCGGTGCCGTCGAGGTTGAGTGCGACGCGGATCTGCGTCTCGGCGGTGTTGCGAACGACTTCCGCCCGGCGTTGCGAATTCGGTTCCAGGCTCATCACAGGCTCGCTTTCAGCGCGTCGATCATCAGGATATTCTCTTCGGGCGTGCCCACCGTCAGCCGCAGGCAATTGGCGAGTAGCGGGTGCAGGCCGGCGACGTTCTTTACCAGCACGCCGCGCGCTTTCATGCCCTCGAAGCTGCGCGCCGAATCGGGCACGCGCACCAGGATCATGTTGGCCTCGCTCGGGAACGGCGTGATGCCGGGAATCGCGCGCAGGCTCCGCTGCAGGGCTTCGCGCTCGTGGCGGATCACGTCGGCCTGGCGCGCGTATTCGTCCGCGTGCTCAAGAGCAAACAAGGCGGCTTCGCAGTTGAGCACGCTGATGTTGAAGGGCGGGCGCAGCTTGTCGATCTCCGCGATGAGTTCGCGCCGGCCGATCAGGTAGCCGATGCGCACGCCGGCGAGGCCGAACTTGCTCATGGTTCGCATCAACAGCACATGCGGGTGGCGCTTCAGGCGGCCCATCGAATCGCGCGCTGCGAATGGCTGGTAAGCCTCGTCCATCACGACCAGGCCGGGCGCGGCCTCGATGATGGCTTCGATGGCAGCGTCGTTCCACAGGTTGGCGGTCGGGTTGTTCGGGTAGGCCAGATAGATCAGCGCCGGCCGGTGTTCGCGAACGGCCGCCAGCATCGCCGGCAGGTCGAGTTCGAAGTCGGCGGTGGTCGGCACGCCGACGAACTTCAGACCCTGCAACTGGGCCGACAGCGCGTACATCACGAAACCCGGCAGCGGCGCCAACACCACGTTGCCGGGCACATCGCAGGCCATGCTGAGCATCGTGATCAGTTCGTCCGAGCCGTTGCCCAACACGATGTCGCAGCCGTCGGGCATCCCGGCGTGTGCGGCCAGCGCTGCCCGCAGCACGTTGCCGCGCTCGGCCGGGTAGCGATTCAGCGCCACCTGGGCGAGGCGCTCGCCGAGTGCTTGGCGCAGTGCCGTGGGCAGACGGAACGGGTTCTCCATCGTGTCCACCTTGACCATGCCGGCCGAGGGCTGAACCGCATAACCGTGCATGGACTTCACGTCCTGTCGGATCACGCGCTGGATTCGGTCTTGCAGTGAAATCATGGTGCGGCACGGTCGAGCACGTCGGGCCCGACCAGAAAGGGGTTGAGGATCTGCACGCTGTCGATGGTCTGTTCGTGTTGCAGGTCTTCGGTGAGCAGGTGGGTGCAGACCTGATGCCGCGCGGACGCCACGATCAGTGCATCCCAGTAGCTCAAGCCGTATCGGCTCTCGATGGCCCACGCGGTTTCCACCGTTGGATGATCGATCGTCCACGGCCGCCAGTTCTGGTAGCGCCGAACTTCGGCGCGGGCGTCGCCCGCAGAAATGGCGTTCTGGAACTTGCGGCGCGCATTGCTGTAGAACTCGTTGAGCACCTGGGAGCTGGTGCGACCGGCCCGGCTCGTCCAACAAGCGCTGATCCAGGCGCGCGCACGGTCGCGCTTGACCGCGTCACGGTCATCGAAGCAATACAACAGGACATTGGTGTCGACAAACACCACATTCATCGCGCGCTCCGGTCGTACATCTCCTCGCGCGTCAGGTAACGGCCGTCGGACGCACCCCAACTCTTGAATTCGAGTGCCTCCCGCATCGCCCGCTCGTAGGCATCGTCGTGCCGCATCTTTTCGGCCAGCATCTCGCCGACCAGGCGCGACACGCTGGTGTTGCGGCGCGCCGCCTCGATGCGGGCCCAGTCGGCGACGCTGTCTTCCATCGTCACGGTCACGTTCTTCATGTCGAGATCGCCAGCACCTCAAGAAGCACTATCTTCGTGCAACACGAACTTCGTGTCAACGCTTCAAGCGCATTTCTGCGGCCTGCGCGTGGGCCTGGAGTCCTTCGCCATACGCCAACTCGGCCGCGATCGGCCCGAGTTTTTGCGCGCCGGCCTCGCTGACCTCGATCAGGCTGCTGCGCTTCTGGAAATCGTAGACGCCAAGCGGCGACGAGAAGCGCGCCGTACCCGAGGTCGGCAGAACGTGGTTCGGCCCGGCGCAGTAGTCACCCAGACTCTCGCTGGTGAACGCGCCGAGGAAGATCGCGCCGGCGTGACGCAACAGCGGCTCCCAGCGCTGCGGAGAGTGTGAGCTCACTTCAAGATGCTCTGGCGCGATCCGGTTGCTGATCTCGCAGGCCTCTTCCATACTGCGTGTATGAATCAGCGCGCCGCGACCTTCGAGCGAGGCGCGGATCACCGCCTGACGCGGCATACCGGGCAGCAGCCGGTCGATCGCGGTCATAACCTCCGCGATATAGGCCGCATCGGGGCACAACAGGATGCTTTGCGCCATTTCATCATGTTCAGCCTGGCTGAACAGATCCATCGCGACCCAATCCGGCGGCGTGCTGCCGTCGGCCAGCACGAGGATCTCGCTCGGGCCGGCGATCATGTCGATGCCGACCTGGCCGAACACGCGGCGCTTGGCGCTGGCCACGTAGGCGTTGCCCGGGCCGGTGATCTTGTGCACCGCCGGCACGGTGGCCGTGCCGAAGGCCAGCGCCCCCACCGCCTGCGCGCCGCCGATCGCGAACGCACGGTCCACGCCGGCGATCGCCGCAGCCGCCAGCACCATCGCATTGCGCACTCCCTGCGGCGTGGGCACGACCATCACGATCTCGCCGACGCCGGCCACCTTGGCCGGCAGCGCGTTCATCAGCACGCTGCTGGGATAGGTCGCCTTGCCGCCCGGCACGTAGATGCCGACGCGATCGATCGGCGTCACCTTCTGGCCGAGCAGCGTGCCATCGGCATCGCGGTAGCTCCACGAGCGGCCGCAGGCCTCGAGCTGGAGCTCGTGGTAGCTGCGGACGCGATCCGCGGCGGCTTCGAGCGCGTTGCGTTGCGCTGGGGGAATGGCATCGAGCGCGGCCAACAACTCGCGGCGTGGAATCTCCAGCTCGGCCACCGACGCGGCAACCACGCCATCGAAGCGCTGTGTGTACTCCAGCACCGCTGCGTCGCCGCGCGCGCGCACATCGGCCAGGATCGCGGCGACGCGCTCCTCGATCGCGTGGTCGGTCTCTTCCGACCAGTGCAGCACACGCTGGAATTCGGCCTCGAAGTCTGCCGCGGCGGTCGTGAGCTGGCGGATGTTCACACTCATGCCAACGGCCCCACCGCCACCTCGAACGCATCGATGATGCCGCGGATCACCTCGCGCTTGAGCTTGAGCGCGGCCTGGTTCACGATCAGGCGCGACGAGATCTTCATGATCTCCTCCACCTCCACCAGCTGGTTCGCGCGCAAGGTGCTGCCGGTCGAGACCAGATCGACGATCGCATCGGCGAGCCCGGTCAGCGGCGCCAGCTCCATCGAACCGTAGAGCTTGATCAGATCGACGTGCACGCCCTTGTTCGCGAAGTGATCTCGCGCCGTCTGCATGTACTTGGTCGCGACGCGGATGCGCGAACCCTGCTTCACCGCGCCGGCGTAGTCGAAGTCGTGACGCACCGCCACGCTCATGCGGCACTTCGCGATGTTCAGGTCGAGCGGCTGGTAGAGGCCCTCGCCGCCGTGTTCGAGCAGCGTGTCCTTGCCGACCACGCCGAGGTCGGCACCGCCGTACTGCACATAGGTCGGCACGTCGGAAGCACGCACGATCACGAGGCGCACGTCGGGCCGGCTGGTGCCGATGATCAGCTTGCGCGTCTTCTCGGGGTCCTCGGCGACCTTGATCCCGGCCGCTTCGAGCAGCGGAACGATCTCGTCGAAGATGCGGCCCTTGGGCAGCGCGAAGGTGATCATGTCGGTCACTTGATCCGCTCGATGTCGGCGCCGATGCCGCGCAGCTTGGCTTCCATCTGGTCGTAGCCGCGGTCGAGGTGGTAGATGCGGTCCACGATGGTGTCGCCCTTGGCCACGAGGCCCGCGATCACGAGGCTGGCGGAGGCGCGCAGGTCCGTCGCCATCACGGTCGCGCCGGAGAGCTTGTCCACGCCCTGCACCACCGCCGTGTGGCCGTCCACGTCGATCTTCGCGCCCAGGCGCACGAGTTCGCCGACGTGCATGAAGCGGTTCTCGAAGATCGTCTCGGTGACCACCGCCGTGCCATCGGCGAGGCAATTGAGCACCATGAACTGGGCCTGCATGTCGGTCGGGAACGCCGGATACTCGCTGGTGCGAAAGCTCACGGCCTTCAGGCGGCCGTCGCTCTTCACGCGGATCCAGGCGGCGCCGGCCTCGATCTGCACACCGGCCTCGCGCAGCTTCTCTATCGCCGTCTCCAGATGACGCGCATTCGCACGCTCCAAGCGCACGTCGCCGCCGGCCGCCGCCACCGCGCACAGGAAGGTGCCGGTCTCGATGCGATCAGGAATCACGGTGTGATCGACACCGTGCAGGCGCGGCACGCCCTCGATGCGGATGCGGCTCGTGCCGTGGCCTTCGATCTTCGCGCCCATGCCGATCAGCATCTCGGCCAGATCGGGAATCTCGGGCTCCTGCGCGGCGTTCTCGAGAATCGTCTCGCCCTCGGCCAGGGTCGCGGCCATCAGCAGGTTCTCGGTGCCGGTCACCGTGACCATGTCGGTGGTGATGCGCGCGCCCTTCAGGCGCGTGGCCTTCGCGACGATGTAGCCGTGCTCGACGCTGATCTCGGCACCCATCGCCTGCAGCCCCTTGATGTGCTGATCGACTGGCCGCAGCCCGATCTCGCAGCCGCCGGGCAACGAGACGCGCGCCCGGCCGAAGCGCGCCAGCAGCGGGCCGAGCACGAGGATGGACGCGCGCATCGTCTTCACGAGGTCGTAGGGCGCCTCGAACGAACCCACTTGGCCACTGTTCAGCACGATCACATCGGGCGCCGCCTCTGCCTGCGCCGTGGTCGCGCCCATACTGTGCAGCAGCTTGCGCGCGGTGCTCACATCCTGCAGCCGCGGCACGTTGCGCAGCGTCACGGGCTCTGCTGTCAGCAGCGCGGCGAAGAGCTCGGGCAACGCCGCGTTCTTCGCGCCGGAGATCGTGACGGTGCCGCCGAGACGGCGGCCGCCGCGAATGATAAGTTTGTCCATGAGCTTGGCCTCTTTGCCGACGCGCCCACACGATCCGGAAACCCGCTGGCGCGAGTCAGCCAGCCGCAGCGAGCACTGCGGCGGGTTCAGTGGTGTTGGGTGGTGGCCGGTTGCGGGCTGGCAGCCCACTCGGCCGGTGTCAGCGTCTTCATCGACAGGGCGTGGATTTGCTCGCGCATTCTATCGCCCAGCGCCTGATAGACGCGCCGCTGGCGCGCGACGCGGCTCGTGCCCTCGAACTCGGCCGACACGATGGTAGCGAAGAAGTGCCGGCCATCGCCTTCCACATCGACGTGCTCGCACGCCAGACCCTTCTCGATGAAGGCTTGAACGTCGGCGGGCGTGGGGTCTGACATGGTGGGCAGATTCTAGTGCCGGATCTTGTAGCCGATCCTCAGCAGGTGCAGGCACAGCGCGCAGACGACCGCCAGGCTCACGCCGACGACGATCAACCCGATCCACGGCGAGACGTCGCTGATGCCGAAGAAGCCGTGGCGAAAGCCGTCGATCATGTAGAAGAACGGATTCAGGTGGCTCACCGCCTTCCAGAAGGCGGGAAGCGAGCCGACCGAATAGAACACGCCGGACAGGAACGTCATCGGCATGATGATGAAGTTCTGGAACGCCGCGATCTGGTCGAACTTCTCGGCCCACAGCCCGGCGATCAGCCCGAGTGCGCCCATCATCGCCGCGCCCAGCACCGCGAACACGATCACCCACAGCGGCTGCGCCAGCTGGAACGGCGCGAACCAGACCGTGACGATGAACACGCCGAAGCCGACGACCAGACCGCGCACCACCGACGCGCCCACATAGGCCACGAACCACGCCCAATGCGACAGCGGCGTGACCAGCACGAACACCAGGTTGCCGGTGATCTTGCTCTGGATCAGCGACGAGCTGCTGTTCGCGAACGCGTTCTGCAGCACACTCATCATCACCAGGCCGGGGACCAGAAAGCTGGTGTAGCCGACCGAGCCGTAGACCTTCACATGCTCCTCGAGCACATGGCCGAAGATCAGCAGGTACAGGATCGCCGTGAGCACCGGCGCGGCCACGGTCTGGAAACTGACCTTCCAGAAGCGCAGCACCTCCTTGTAGAGCAGCGCCTTCGTTCCCGCGAGCGCGCCGTTCACGCGGGCGCTCCCTGCATGATCTCGAGGAACACATCCTCCAGATCGGCGCGGCCGATCTCCAGATCCTCGGGCACGCAACCCGCGTTGCGCAGCGTGGTCAATACCGTCTCGACCTCGTGCGCATCGTGCGCGGTGATCTGCACGATTCGGCCCGTCACGCGCGATTGCGCGGCCAGCGACGCCGGCAGCGGCGCATCCATCTTGAAGCGCAGCATCGTGCTCGCGGTGCCGGCGAGCAGCGCCGAAGTGCGGTCGAGCGCGACGACCTTGCCCTGCTTCAGCATCGCCAACCGACCGCACAGCGCCTCGGCTTCTTCGAGGTAGTGTGTCGTGAGCAAGACGGTGTGGCCTTCCTTGTTGAGCCGCGCGACGAACTGCCACAGCGTCTGGCGCAGCTCCACATCGACACCCGCGGTCGGCTCGTCGAGCACGATCACCGGCGGCCGGTGCACCAGCGCCTGCGCCACCAGCACGCGGCGCTTCATGCCGCCCGAGAGCTGGCGCATGTTCGCATCGGCCTTGTCGGTCAGGCCGAGGTGGGCGAGCAATTCATCAATCCAGGCGTCGTTGTTCTGGATGCCGAAGTAGCCGCCCTGCAGGCGCAGCGCCTCGCGCACGCTGAAGAAGGGGTCGAACACCAGCTCCTGCGGCACGATGCCCAGCGCGCGGCGCGCGGCGGCGTAGTCACGCACCACGTCGTGGCCGTGCACCAGCACGCGGCCGCTGGTCGCGCTCGCCAGCCCGGCGAGGATGCTGATCAGCGTCGTCTTGCCCGCGCCGTTCGGCCCGAGCAGGCCGAAGAACTCGCCCGGCGCGATGTCGAAGCTCACATCGTCGAGCGCCTTGACTGCGCCGCGGGCGCCGCCGCTTTTGCCGATGTACGTCTTGCCGACGTTCTGGAAGGAGATGGCTGGAGTCACGGGCATGGAGGCAGCGATTGTAGGCAGGCACCGCGCGCGCCGCCTGCGTAGTGCCAATGCCGATGGGCTGCCGTCGAACTTGATGCTAGATTGCCCGCCGGGAAGCACACGACACGATGGCCACGCAGACCAAGACAAAGCCACGCCGCACGGCCGAGCGCATCCTCGAAGTGACGCTGGCGCTGTTCAACCGCTTCGGCGAGCCGAATGTCTCGACCACGCTGATCTCGGCCGAGCTCGGCATCAGCCCCGGCAACCTCTACTACCACTACCCGGCCAAGGACGAGCTGATCAACAGCCTGTTCGACCGCTACGAGCGCGCGCTCACCGAGCTGCTGCGCGCCGCCGACGAGGTCGGCAACGTCGAGGACGCGTGGCTGTTCCTGCACATGCTGTTCGAGCTGATCTGGCAGTACCGATTCCTCTATCGCGACCTGAACGATCTGCTCTCGAAGAACCGCCGGCTCGAAACCCACTTCCAGTTCGTGCTCAAGAGCAAGAGCCAGGCGGTGCAAGCCATGCTCGCTGGCCTGGGCCGCGGCAACGCGGTGAAGATCGCGCCGCGCGACGTCGAGCCGGTCGCCACCGCGATGGTGGTCGTGCTCACCTACTGGCTCAGCTTCGAGTACGTGCGCGACCCGCGCAACGCACTCGAGCCCGAAAGCGCTGGTGCTGCGTTGATGCGCGGCGCCTTCCATGTGCTCAGCCTGCTCTCGCCCTACCTCGAACCCGAACAGCGCGAGCACCTGCACGCGCTGGCCGGCCACTACACCCCAGGAGACTGACATGGCCAAATGGACCGCCTTCCCGCACGACACCGCGGACTACACCTACGACACCGCCTCGCTCAAGAAGCAATGGGCGCGCCTGCACGCCGGCGACGCCGAACCGCTGCCGACCGATGCCAAGGTGCTGGCCGCGTGGGCGCTGTTCCATGCCGGCGAGTTCCAGAAGGCCGCCGAGGCCGGGTTGAAGGCCGGCGGCGCGGGCATCACGGTCGCCAACAAGGCCCAGTCGATCTACGCCAACTACCTCGAGAAGAGCGAGAAGACCAAGCTCGCGCTGTTCATGGAAGTCGCCGAACGCGCCGAGGCGCAGATCGGCGCCGACTCGAAGAACGCCAACGCCTACTACTTCATGGCCTACGCGCTGGGCCGTTACAGCCAGGGCATCAGCATCGCGAAGGCGCTCGCGCAGGGCCTGGGCAGCAAGGTCAAGGCCGCGCTCGAGACCAGCATCAAGCTCGCGCCGAAGCACGCCGACGCCCACATCGCGCTCGGCGCGTTTCACGCCGAGGTCATCGACAAGGTCGGCTCGCTCCTCGGCCGAACGCAGGGCGCGAGCAAGGATGCCGGCCTGTCGATGTTCAAGACCGCGCTGAAGCTGAACCCGACCTCCGCGATCGCGATGGTCGAGTACGCCAACGGCCTGGTGATGCTCGAAGGCGAGAAGAAGATGAAGGAGGCAACCAAGCTCTACGAGGACGCCGCCGCCTGCACGCCGCTGGACGCGATGGAGCGCCTGGACGTCGAGATGGCGAAGGCCGAGCTCGAAGATTGAGCGCTACACACCCTCGCCCCACGGCAACATCATCGCCATCAGCAACAGCTTCTCGAACTCCGGCTCGAAGCGGTCGATGATCTGTTGCGGGTGCGGGCACAGCTTCTTGTCGGTGATGAGCCCGAACTGAACGCCGCCGCCGTACGACAGGATCGACACGCCGACGCCGATGTCACCCGAGGCCGGCACCCAGAACATGGTCTGGCGCAAGGTCGAGCCGCAGAACTTCAGCGGCACCGCCGGGCCGGGCACGTTGGTCATCACCGCGGTCGCCTTCTTCGCGAACAGGCCGAGCAGCCCGTCCTGCACCGGCTTGATCAGCAGGCCGGCGACCGCGAGCACCGCGAACGCGAGCAGCGGCTGGTAGCTGTCCTTCAGCTGGTTCATGCGCACGCGCACCGCGTAGACGCGCTCGATGGGGTTGTCGATGCCGATCGGCAATGTCAGCGGCGCGAGGCCGAAGCGGTTGCCGAGCTTCCAGGCCTGCTCCAGCGGCCGAAGGTTGACCGGCACCATCGCGCGGATCTCCTTGCCCGCGGGGTCGTCGCCCTGATCGCGCAGGTACGCGCCGATCGCACCGGCCACGCACGCGAGCAGCACGTCGTTGATCGAGCAGCCGAGCGCCTTGCCGACGGCCTTCACATGATCGAGCGGCAGCGGCTCGCCCCACGCGACGATCTTCTGGCCAAGCGGCTTGCCCTTGAGCAGCGTGGGCGAGTCATCCGTCATCAGCGCCATCGCCGCAACATCGCCCAGCACCTTGGCACCGGTGCGCGCCATCTCGAGCGAGCCGAGCAGACCCTGCTGCGGGTTCGAGAGCACTGCCATCGTCTTGCCGACGCCGCCGCCGTACATGCCGATCGCCTTGGTGGCCAGATCGGTCAGCGGCTTCATCACGGCATCCGAGAGCCAGTCGCCATCGCTCTCGGGAATCTCGCGCTTCTTGCGCCTGGGCGGGTCGATGCCGCCGTCGGTGATCGCCATCATCACCGAGATCAGCGCGATGCCGTCGCCGATGCAGTGGTGCACGCGTGCCACCAGCGCGCTGCCGCCTTCGTAGCCGTCGATCAGGTGGAACTGCCACAACGCGTGACCCGGGTCGAGCGGCGTGTTCGCGAGCTCGCCGACGAGCGCCTGCAGCGCCTCGCGCTCGCTCTGGCCCTTCTCGCGCACGAGCTTCTGGTGCAGCACATGGCGCTGGATGTCGAAGGCGTCGTCAGCCACCCAGTTGGCGCCCATCGCGTCGGGCACGACCTTCTGGCGGAAACGCTCGTACTTCAGCAGCTTGTCCTCGACGCGCTCGCACAGCGCCGCGTGCTGGATGCCGGGCTGCAGCAGCCAGACGCCGACAATCATCATCAGGTTGACGTCGTTGTCCATCCGCAGCCAGGCGGTGTCCACGCGCGACATGCGCTGCATTGCTGCGGGCATCGGGGTTTCTCCTTTGGGTGTTCTTGTGTCGTGCCGCAAGATGCTGGGTAACATCGACGCCGTCAATGGACATTTTCACTCACGGGGGACGCACACCATGGCCGATCTGAAAGCCCAGTTCGAGCAAGCAGTTGCCGCATCGAAGAGCCTGCCCGAGAAGCCGGACAACATGACGCTGCTGAAGATCTACGCGCTGTACAAGCAGGCCAGCAGCGGCGATGCGGAGGGCAAGCGCCCCGGCTTCAGCGACATGGTGGGCCGCGCCAAGTGGGACGCCTGGAACGCGGTCAAGGGCCAGAGCAATGCTGAAGCAATGCAGGCCTACGTCGATCTGATCGAATCGCTGAAGTAGGGGGACCTACCTCTTCTTCGCCGCTTTCTTGGCGACCGGCGTGCCTTTGGCCAGCAAGGCATCGAGGTTCTTCTCGATCTCGGTCTCGATGGTCTTGCTGAACGCGCCGAGCAGGAAGCCGAGCTTGGCGTCGAGCGTGAAGTGATTGGCGGCGACGATCAGTTCGCCCTTCACGCCGGAGCGCACGAACTCGACCGTGTCGCTCGTCTCGCCTTCGAGGATGGTGCAGTCCATGTCGAACTTCTTCTCGACCTCCTCGGCCCATTGAAGCGCGATCTTGCGCGCCTTGGTCAGGCCGAGCGCGTGGTCGCGGTGGATGTGGATGTCGGGCATGTGAAGTCCTCAGGGAAGTTGGGCACGGCGTTCATCTTGCGGCAGCGCGGCGAGGCGTTTGACCTCGGCATAGAAGCGCTCGAAATCACCGCCTTCGCGCTCGAACAGGCGCTCGAAATTCGGCACCAATTCGTTGTACGCCGCAAGCACGCCGAACGATGCATTGTTGGCGCGCGCGAACCAGCCGTCATACCCTGAAAACCCGCCCCAGCGCTCGCGCTTGAGCCCCTCGTGATCGGCGCGCAGCTGCGCCATCAGCGTGGCCTTGCCGCTGCGCTTGTAGTCGTCGCTGGCGCTGCCTTCGTAGAGCGCCTTCAGCGCGTCGCGGTAGCGCGTCGTGAGCGCGCGGAAGTCCTGCCGTCGCGCGTCGCCGACCGCGATCTCCTCGCGCGCCTGCGCGCTCGCATGCTGCGCCAGCCAGCGCGCGCCGCCGATGCGCTCGACGGTGGTGGCGAACGATTCGTTGAAGACGGTATCGCCCTTGGCAAACGCGATCTGGTGCGCCAGTTCGTGGAAGATCAGTCGCGCCAGATCGCCTTCGGAGTAAGCGATGAAGGTGTTCAGCAGCGGGTCGGCAAAGGTGTCGAACGGCAGCTTGCCGAGCGTCGAATACGCCGGCACGCCGTAGACGCTGACCTCCAGGCCCTGCGCGCGCAGCGTGTCGGCAAAGGCCTTCGCCTCGGCCTCGTCGTAGTAGCCGCGGTAGCCGACGCAGCCGACGACCGCGAAGCACCAGGTCTGCAGGCGCAAGCTCAGCTCGGGCGCGGCCACCACGTTCCAGATCACGCTGCTGCGCCGCAGATCGGCGTAGCGGCGGTAGCTGGCGTTGTCGGGTTCCTTCAGCTCGGTGACGGCGTAGTCGCGGATGCGTTGGCTCAGGCGCAGACGCTCCTTAAGCGCAGCATCCGTCTGCTCATCAGCCAGCCACTCGGGCACCGGCTTCGCGGCGCGCACCAGCGCGAGGTGGCCGCTGACCGATTGCGCGTAGTAGCCGAGCGTGCTGCACCCGGAGGTCAGGCAAACGCTCGCGCCCGCGAGCAGCACGGCACCAACCAGACCCAGGCTCGCCATCAGCAGCCAGCGCTTCACGCGGTCTCGGTGGCCTGCACTTCGACGAGACAATCGTAGAAGCTCGGGGCACGGCCGATGTCGGTGAGCCGCTGGTGCGTCAGCTCGTTGACGTTGGTGCCGTCCGCGCCGAGCTTGCGCCACCACACACCCAGGCCGTTGACGACGCCGGGCCGCGCGCGCGGGCTGACCACCGCCTTGCACCGATAGCTGCCACGGTCGTTGAAGACGCGCACCATCTGGCCGCCGCCGATGCCGCGCGCACGCGCATCGGCCTCGTTCAGCTCGACGATCGGCTCGCCCTCGATGTCGCGCAGGCTCTTCACGTTGACGAAGCTGGAGTTCAGGAAGTTGCGCGCCGGCGGCGAGATCATCGCGAGCGGAAAGCGCGCCGCGAGCTCGGGCGCGCTCGCGGCGGATTCGTAGTTCGGCACGAAATCGGGCACGCCGAATTCGGCCGAGGCGATGGTGCAGCGACCACTCGCGGTCTGAAAGCCGCCCTCCGCCAACGGGGCGTCGCCGACGGCCAACTTGAACCAGCCGTGCGCGCGCAGCGCGTCGAAATCCACGTGCTCCGGCCTGAACGCCGCGCGCGCCAGCGCCTCGTCGTCGTCGGCAAAACACGGCTCGGTGTAGCCCATGCGCGCGGCCAGTTCGCGAAAGATCTGCGTGTTGGTCTTGGCCTCGCCGAGCGGCGCCACCGCGGGCTCGTTGATCATCACCCAGGTGTGGCCATAGCTGGTGTGCACGTCCAGGTGCTCCAGCTGCGTGGTGGCCGGCAGCACGTAGTCGGCGTGGTCCGCGGTGTCGGTCATGAAGTGTTCGAGCACGACGGTGAACAGGTCGTCGCGCGCGAAGCCGCGCACGACCTTGGCCGATTCCGGCGCGACGGCGACCGGGTTGCTGTTGTAGACGATCAGCGCCTCGATCTCCGGCCCGAACGCGGCCGACGAGTCCCGCAGCAAATCGTCACCGATCGTGCTCATGTTGATGGTGCGCGGGCGCCTGCCGTCCAGCAGGTCGGGCCGCTGCAGCGCCGTGTCGTTGCGCACCGGCTTGTACCAGCCCGAACTCGACAGCAACATCCCGCCGGCCCGGTCGCGCCACGCGCCGACGAGGCACGGCAGGATCGCAACCAGCCGCACCGCATTGCCGCCACCACGCACGCGCTGCATGCCGTAGTTCAGGCGGATCGCGGCCGGGCTCAACGTGCCGTAGTCGCGCGCCAGGCCGCGCACTTCGTCGGCCGTGATGCCGCAGACTTGCGCGACGCGCTCCGGCGGCCATTGCTGCGCGCGCTCGCGCAGCGCGGGCCAGCCATCGGTGTGGCGCGCGATGTAGTCGTGATCGAGCCAGTCGTTGGCGATCAGCTCGTGCATCAGCCCGAGCGCGAGCGCGCCGTCGGTGCCCGGCAGCAGCGCGATGTGCTGGTGGCACTTGTCGGCGGTCTCGGTCTTGCGCGGGTCGATGCAGATCAGCTTGGCGCCGTTGCGCTTGGCGGCCTGCGCGAAGGTCCAGAAATGCAGGTTCGATGCGATCGAGTTGCTGCCCCAGATCAGGATGACCTTGCTTTCGGCGTAGAACTCCAGGTGCATGCCGATCTTGCCGCCATAGGTCGCCATCAGCGCGTCGCCGCCGGCGCTCGAACAGATCGTGCGGTCGAGCAATGAGGCGCCCAGTCGGTTGAAGAAACGCGCCGCCATGCTCTCGCCCTGCACCAGGCCCATCGTGCCGGCATAGCTGTAGGGCAGGATCGCCTGCGCGTCGCGCGCAGCGATGGTCGCGAGGCGCGCGGCGATGTCGGCCAGGGCGTCGTCCCAACTGACGCGCACGAACTGGCCGAGGCCCTTGGGGCCGACGCGCTTCATCGGGTGCAACACTCGCTCGGCGTGGTAGGTGCGTTCCGGGTAGCGCGACACCTTGGTGCACAGCGCGCCGTGCGTGGGCGGATGGTCCGGGTCGCCCTGCACCTTGATGGCCCGGCCGTCCCGCACCGTGACGCGGATGGCGCAGGTGTCGGGGCAATCGTGCGGGCAGGCCGCGCGGACGGTGGACGTGTTCATGGGTGCACTATTGCACATCATGTGCGTCTGTCTTCGCGTGCGCACGTCCACAGGCAGGTGACGGGATGCGTGCCAGCACCTATGCTCTGCAGCCACCCCGTTTCCACCGACGAGCGCCGCGCGTACAACGCGACGAGCCGCTCGCACAACGTCGTCGAGGACCACTCATGAACCGTCGTGACGCCATTCGGCGTGTCGCCGCTGCTGGCGCGTCGCTGGCCTTGCCCGCGTTCGCGCAGAACAACCGCATCGTGCTCGGCCAATCCGCCGCTCTGAGCGGGCCGGCCGCCCAACTCGGCCTGCAGATGAACGCCGGCGCACGCATCTTCTTCAACGCGGTGAATGCCCAGGGCGGCATCAACGGCAACACCATCGAGCTGCGCGCCACGGACGACGGCTACGAGCCCGACCGCTGCAAGGCCAACACCGAGAAGTTCATCAAGGACGATGTGTTCGGGCTGTTCGGCTACGTCGGCACGCCCACCTGTCTGGCCGCGCTGCCGCTGGTGGTGGACGCGAAGATGCCGTTCTTCGGCCCGTTCACCGGCGCCGAGGCGCTGCGCGATCCGTTCCACAAGACGGTGTTCCACCTGCGCGCCTCGTACTACGACGAGACCGCGCTGATCGTCAAGCAGCTCACCACGCTCGGGCTGAAGAAGATCGCGGTCTTCTACCAGAACGATGCCTACGGCAAGGCCGGGCTCGAAGGCGTGACGCGCGCGCTGAAGGCGCTCAACCTCGCGCCGGTCGCGCTCGGCACGGTCGAGCGCAACACGGTTGACGTGGCGCAGGCGGTGAAGGACATCGCCCCGAAGATGCCCGAGGCGGTAGTACAGATCAGCGCCTACAAGTCGTGTGCTGCGTTCATTCGCGCGGCGCGCAAGGCCGGCTACGGCGGCACCTTCTTCAACGTCTCGTTCGTCGGTACTCAGGCACTCGCGGACGAGCTCGGCAAGGAGGCCAACGGCATCATGGTGAGCCAGGTGATGCCGTTCCCGTTCTCGACCACGACGTCGATCTCGCGCGAGTACCTCGAGGCTGTGCGCAAGGCCGGCGGCGACACCAAGCCGAACTACTCCAGCATGGAGGGCTACCTCGCCGCCAAGGTGCTCACCGAAGGCCTGAAGCGCGCCGGCCGCAGCCCGACGCGGGAGACGCTGATCAGCGGGCTGGAGTCGATCCAAAGCGCCGACTTCGGCGGCTTCTCGGTCCGGTTCGGGCCGCGGGAGCATGTGGCCTCGCGCTTCGTCGATCTGTCGATGCTGACCGAGGACGGCAAGATCAGGCGCTGACCGGGTTCAACTGCGCGAGATCACCCGCACCACGGTCTCATGGTGGTCGCGGAAGCCCATCCACCGGTAGAGCCCGTGTGCGCCGGTGTTGCTGCTCACCACGTGCAGGAATGGTGTCTCGCCGCGTCGCCGCTGGCGCGCGATCAGCTTCAACATCAAGCGCCGCGCGAGTCCGCGGCCCTGGAACGCCGGGTCGGTGCAGACGCCGCTGATCTCGTGCAGCGCGCCGGCCTGGCTGCGCTCGCCGGCCATCGCGATCAGGCGCTGGCCGTCGAAGCAGCCGAAGTATTCGCCGAGTTCGATGGTGCGCGGGCCGAACGGACCCGGGTGCGTGACCTCGGCGAGTGCCACCGCCTGCGGCGCGTGCCCCGCATGGAGCGGCAGCGCGTCGGGCGCCTCGTCGTCGGGCGTCGCGCCGTCCCAGATCATGCAGACCATCGTCGTCTCGGCAGCGAGCTTCCAACCGGACGGCACCGGCCCGGCCCAGTCGGCGCAGTACAACGGCTCGTCGGGTGCGCAGTACGGCGAGAGCGCGGCCAGGTCCGGATCGGCGGGGTTCTCGAAGGCGACGATCGGCGAAAAGCCCACGGCGTAGCGGCGCGCACCGCCCGCACCGGCGGCGTGGGCCGCCTGCGGGCCGGTCAGGCAGTGCCAGAAAACGTTGTGCAGCAGTGGGGTCATGGACTCGACAAGCTCTGTGCACCATTCTGACGCCCCAGCGCTAAACTGGCCCGACCGCCGACGCGCCGACCGGGCACGTCGCATGCAAGGAGTGCCCATGCGCATGATCGAGTCCATCCTCGCCGACGCCGCGGCGATCGCCGCCGTTCGACGCGACATCCACGCCCACCCCGAGCTCTGCTTTCAGGAGCAGCGCACTTCGGACGTGATCGCGAAACAGCTCACCGACTGGGGCATCCCGATCCACCGCGGCTTGGGGCAGACCGGCGTCGTCGCGATCCTGAAGAACGGCAGCAGTGATCGCGCCGTCGGCCTGCGCGCCGACATCGATGCGCTGCCGATGACCGAGCACAACACCTTCGCTCACGCCAGCCAGCATGCCGGCAAGATGCACGCCTGCGGCCACGACGGCCACACCGCGATGCTGCTCGGCGCCGCCAAGCACCTCGCCAAGCACCGCAACTACGACGGCACGGTCTACCTCGTGTTCCAGCCGGCCGAAGAGGGCGGTGGCGGCGCGCGCGAGATGATCAAGGACGGCCTCTTCGAGAAGTTCCCGATGGAGGCAATGTTCGGCGCGCACAACTGGCCCGGCATGGCGGTCGGCCAGTTCGCCGTGAAGAGCGGGCCGTGCTTCGCCAGCAGCAACGACTTCAAGATCACGATCCGCGGCAAGGGCGCGCATGCCGCGATGCCGCACTTGGGGCTCGACCCGGTGCCGGTCGCCTGCCAGCTGGTGCAAGCCTTCCAGACCATCATCAGCCGCAACAAGCGGCCGATCGACGCCGGCGTGATCTCGGTGACGATGATCCACACCGGCGAGGCCAACAATGTGGTTCCCGACAGCTGCGAGATCCAGGGCACGGTGCGCACCTTCACGCTCGAGGTGCTGGACCTGATCGAAAAGCGCATGCGAGAGATCACCGAGCACACCTGCGCGGCGTTCGATACGACTTGCGCGTTCCACTTCAGGCGCAACTACCCGCCGACCATCAACCACCCCGCCGAGACCGCGTTCGCGCGCGGCGTGATGGCCGATCTGGTGGGTGCCGACAACGTGCAGGAGTTCGAGCCGACGATGGGCGCCGAGGACTTCAGCTTCTTCCTGCTCGAGAAGCCCGGCTGCTATTTTCTGATCGGCAACGGCGATGGCAGCCACCGCGAAGGCGGTCACGGCATGGGCCCGTGCATGCTGCACAACCCGAGCTACGACTTCAACGACGAGTTGATCCCGCTCGGCGCCACGCTGTGGGTCAACCTGGCAGAGAAATGGCTCAACTCACGGCCTGAAGCCCTGCGCTGAACGCCGTCATGAGCAGCGCCCCGGTCAGCCAGCACTTCTCGCCGTCGTACAAGGAGGCCCGCGCCAAGTTCATCGCCGCCGCCGAGGCGTGCCGGCTCGACGTGCAATCGCACGTCCACCCGATGCTCGGCCGCGAGGGTGAAACGCTGGCGCTGGACGTCGCGCTCGACGGCGCGCGCGATGCCAGATCGCTGCTGATCATCTCGAGCGCCTGCCACGGCGTCGAAGGCTATTGCGGCTCCGGCGTGCAGACGCTGCTGCTGCACGACGCCGGCTTTCGCCAGGCTGCGGCGCACGCGAAGGTGGCCGTGCTCTACCTTCATGCGCTCAATCCGTATGGCTTCTCGTGGTGGCGACGCACCACGCATGAGAACGTCGATCTGAACCGCAACTTCCATGATTTCAGCCAGGCGCTGCCGCGCAATCCCGGTTACGACGAGCTCGCCGCCGCGCTCGTGCCCGCCACTTGGCCGCCACCCGAGGAGGTCAACGCGGTCACGCAGCGCTTTCTCGATGAGCATGGCGCGGCCGCGTTGCAGGCCGCGATCTCCGGCGGTCAGTACGATCACCCGGAAGGCATCTTCTACGGCGGCCGCAACCCGACCTGGAGCCACATGGCCTTGCGCCATGTGCTGCGCGACCACGCGACGCACTGCGAGCGCCTCGGTTGGATCGACCTGCACACCGGCCTCGGCCCGAGCGGTGTCGGCGAGCGCATCTTCGCCTGCAAGGACGACGCGGCCGCGCTGAAGCGCGCGCGCGCCTGGTGGGGCGACCAGGTGACCAGCATCTACGACGGCAGCTCCAGCTCCGCACGCCTGGAAGGCCTGATGTGGCTGGCGGCGTATCAGGAGTGCGCGCAGGCCGAGTACACCGGCATCGCGCTCGAATTCGGCACCCTGCCCATCATGGACATGATGAGCGCGCTGCGCGCCGACCAGTGGGCCGAGAACCACCCGGATGCGCCGGCGGAACAGCTGGCGCGGATCAAGCGGCAGACGCTGGCCGCGTTCTACACCGACACCGACACCTGGAAGGCGCGCGTCGCCGAGCAGGCCATCGACGCCGCGCTCGGTGCGGTGCGCGGGCTCTCGCTGCCCTGAAAGACTTCAGGGTTTGCCAGCATGGCAAGCCGCGCTACAGTGCATACAGTTCTTGTATACCAGATTGCATTTCATGTTGGGCCGCATCCTGTCTGTGGCCCGGTCCTGCGTCGTGCCGACGCCCATTCAACCCTCTGGAGGTGATCCGATGGAAGTCCGCAACCCTTCACCCGGCCTCTACAACGAGGACCTTGCGCCCGCCCGAGAGCGAAACTGGGGCGCCTTCAGCATCTTCAACGTCTGGACCTCCGACGTGCACAGCCTGTGGGGCTACTACCTCGCCGCGAGCCTGTTCCTGCTGTGCGGCAGCTTCATCAACTTCGTGCTCGCGATCGGCATCGGCTCGCTCGTCATCTTCGTGCTGATGAACCTGATCGGCTACGCGGGCGAGAAGACCGGCGTGCCCTACCCGGTGCTCGCGCGCGCCTCGTTCGGCATCTGGGGCGCGAACCTCGCCGCGATGGTGCGCGCGGTCGTCGCGTGCTTCTGGTACGGCGCGCAAACGGCCGCGGCGTCGGGCGCGATGGTCGCGCTGCTGATCCGCAGCGAGTCGATGCTCGAATTCCACAAGAACGTGCACATCCTCGGCCACTCGGGGCTGGAAGTGATCTGCTACGTGATCATCTGGGCCTTGCAGCTGCTGATCATCCAGCGCGGCATGGAGACGGTGCGCAAGTTCCAGGACTGGGCCGGCCCGGCGGTGTGGGTCGCGATGCTGGTGCTGGCGATCGGCCTGTGCGTGAAGGCCGGTGGCTTCTCGTTCGACCACGGCATTCCAATGAGCGTGCTGCTCGACAAGACCAAAGACGCCGGCGTGGCGGGCGAGCCGGGCTCGTTCTGGGCGCTGATGGCGGTGGGCGCGACCTGGGTCACCTACTTCGCCGCGCTGTACCTGAACTTCTGCGACTTCTCGCGCTACGCCAAGAACAAGGACGCGGTGCGGGTCGGCAACCTGTGGGGCTTGCCGGTCAACCTGATCGCGTTCTCGCTCGTCGCCGGCGTCACGACGATCGCCGCGTTCAAGGTCTATGGCGAGGTCCTGCTGCACCCGGAGCAGATCTCGGCCAAGTTCGACAGCTGGCTGCTCGCGCTGATCGCCGCGCTGAGCTTTGCCGCGGCCACGCTGGGCATCAATGTGGTCGCGAACTTCGTCTCGGCGGCGTTCGATATCTCCAACGTCTTCCCGCGCCAGATCAGCTTCAAGAAGGGCGGCTACATCGCAGCGGCGATCGCATTGTTGCTCTACCCGTTCGCGCCGTGGGAAGGCAACGCGGCGCACTTCGTCAATGCCATCGGCGCAACGATGGGGCCGCTGCTGGGCATCATCCTGGTGGACTACTACCTGATCGCCAAAGGCAACGTCAACGTGCAGGCGCTGTACGAGGAGCACGGCGAATACCGCTACGAGGGCGGCTGGAATGTCAACGCGCTCGTCGCGATGGCCATCGGCTCGGTGTTCTCGACCTTCCTGCCGAACTTCACCAGCCTGCTGCCGCCGTGGTGGAACACCTACGGCTGGTTCTTCGGTGTGGCCATCGGCGGCAGCGTGTACTACGCGATGGCGCTCTTGCGGCCGCGGGCGATGCCGCAGGTGGCGCGCGTGTAGACATCGATGCTCACGTTGTCGCCGATCGCGCAGCGCGTGGTCGAGTCGATCCTGGCGCGCAAGATCCGGCCCGGTGAACGGCTCGGCGAGCAGGAGCTTGCCGGGCTGTTTACCGTCAGCCGCACCGTCGTGCGCGAGGCGTTGATGCAGTTGCAGGCGCGCGGCTTCGTGGAGGTGCGCCCGCGCAGCGGCTGGTATGTGATCGAGCCCTCGTTCGAGGATGCCCGGCAGACCTACGCCGCGCGCCGCGTGATCGAGCCCGGCATGCTGCGCGACACCGGCAAGCCCTTGCAGACAGTGATCCGCCAACTGCGCGCGCACGTGGCCGAAGAGCGCAAGGCGATCGCCGCGAACGACGCCGCGCGCAGCGTGTTGCTCGCCGACTTCCACGTCTGCCTGGCCGAGTGTCTGGGCAACCGCTTTCTGAGCGCGATGATGGTCGACCTCTCGGCCCGCACCACACTGGTCTCGGCGCTCTACCAATCGACGACCGAAGCGCAGGTCTCGAACGACGACCACGCCGCGATCGTGACGGCGCTGGCCGCAGGCGACATGGCGCGCGCCGAGCAGCTGATGCGCGATCACATCGATGTGCTGGCGGCGCGGCTGGACGAGAGTCGCGCCGGCCTGGGCACGGGGCGCGACCGGCTGCGCGACGCGCTGGTGCCGTCCGGGCCGGTCGACGCCATCACAGCAGCGCCCTCCGCGCGAACTCGGCCTCGCACTGCGCCGGGTCGATGAACTGCATCGCCTGCCAGCCGGCGCGGCGCGCGGCGTCGACGTTGTGGGCCACGTCGTCGATGAACAGTGTCTCGCGCGGGTCGATGCCGAAGGCCCGTTCGGCGTGCGCGAAGATCGCCGCGTCGGGCTTGGCCAGGCCGACTCTGCCCGAGTAGACGCCGAGACGGAACAAGCCGATGAAGCCGTGCGATGCGTCGAGCCGGTCGGCATACGGCGCGGGCATGTTCGACAGGAAGTACAACGCATGCCCGCGCGCGTACAGCCGCCGCAGCAGCGCGACGGTGCCCTCGACGGGCTGCAACTCGTGCGGCACCGCGTCGATCACGGCCCGCGCGGCCGCAGCCTGCAGCCCGGTGCGCCGTGCGATCCGATCGGCCAGCGCATCAGCGGCCAGCGCGCCGCGATCGAACTCGCCCCAATCGCCGCCGTAGCCTTCGAAGAACTCGGCGACGAGCGCATGCGCGGCCGCGTCGGTGGTCACGCGCTCGGGCAACAGCCGCGCCAAAAGTTCGTGCGGCTGCCACTGGAACAGCACGCCGGCGAAGTCGAAGACGAGGTTCACCCGGTCAGGCGCTTCATCAACCCGGCAGTCGATCCGTCCAACCCGCTCGCATCGCCCGAACCGAGCCGCGGCAGCAGGTCGTTGCACAACGCCTTGCCGAGCTCCACGCCCCATTGGTCGAAGCTGTTGATGCCCCACAGCGCGCCACTCGTGAACACGCGGTGCTCGTACATCGCGATCAGCGCGCCGAGCGAGCGCGGCGTCAGTTGATCGAGCACGAAGGTCGTGCTCGGCCGGTTGCCGGGGAAGGTGCGGTGCCGCGCGAGCGTGAGCGGGGCCAGCGCCTTCGACGCGGTCGGCGCCTTCTCGAGCTGCGCCTGTTCGGTCGTCTTGCCCAGCATCAGCGCCTGCGATTGCGCCAGGCCGTTGGCGAGCAGCATCGTGTGCTGCTTGTCGAGCTGCGCGAGCAACGGGCCGTGCAGCCCGCTCAAGGCGTGCGTCGGCTGCTTGACGAGGATGAACTCGACCGGGATCACATCGGTGCCCTGGTGCAGCATCTGGAAGTACGCGTGCTGGCCGTTCGTGCCCGGCTCGCCCCACACGACCGGACTGGTCGCGAACGGCAGCGCCTCGCCGTTCAGATCGACGCGCTTGCCGTTGCTCTCCATCTCCAACTGCTGCAGGTACGCCGGCAGGCGCTTCAGGCCCTGGTGATACGGCGCGACGCTGCGGCTCGTGAAGAGGTGGAAGTTGCGGTACCAGACGTCGATCAGCCCGAGCAGCAGCGGCAGGTTCTTCGCCGCCGGCGCGTGCGCGAAGTGCTCGTCCATCGCGTGCGCACCGGCGAGCAGCGCGCGGAAGTGGTCGGCGCCGATCGCCAGCGCAATCGGCAGCCCGATGGCCGACCACAGCGAATAGCGGCCGCCGACCCAGTCCCAGAAGCCGAAGGTCGTCGTGATGCCGAACTGCGCGGCCGCTGCCACGTTCGTCGTCGTCGCGACGAAGTGCTTCGCGGTATCCGTGCCGCCGTTCGCATCGAACCAGGCCTTTGCGGCATGCGCGTTGGCCATCGTCTCCTGCGTCGTGAAGGTCTTGCTGGCGATGATGAAGAGCGTCTCGGCGGCCTTCAGTTTGCGCAGCACCGGCGTGATGTCGTGACCGTCGACGTTCGAAACGAAGTGCAGCGTGAGCCCCGGATGCGCAAAACCGTCGAGCGCCGGCACGACCATCTGGGGCCCGAGGTCGCTGCCGCCGATGCCGATGTTGACGATGTGCTTGATGCCGCTGGCCGCGGTGTCGCGCACGGTCTCGACATACGCGAGCATCGCGTCGAGCACCTGGTGCACATCGCCGCTGAACGGCGCACTCTTTTGGCCCGAGCCTGCGCGCGGCGCGCGCAGCGCGGTGTGCAGCACGGCGCGGTCTTCGGTGGTGTTGATCGCATCGCCGCGCAGCATCGCGTCGCGGCGTGCCGGCACGCCGCATTCGTCGGCCAGGTCGAGCAGGAAGCGCAGCGTCGCGGTGTCGATCAGGTTCTTAGACAGGTCGGCGAAGACCTCTGGCGCGGTCACGCTCATCGCGTCGAAGCGGCCGGCGTCGCGCGCGAACGCCTCGCGCAGGTCGAGCGCGCGGCCATGCGCTTCGAAGTGGCCTTGCAACGCGGCCCAGGCCTGTGTCTTGTCGCAGCGTGTCATCTCACATCCCCTCGATCATCTGGTCCAGCTTGCCGGCGTCAACGGCGAAGCCGCGGATGCCCTCGGCGAGCTTCTCGGTCGCCATCGCGTCGTCGTTGAGAGCGTAGCGGAAGCTCGCCTCGTTGTAGGTCACCGCATGGATGTCGGCGGCCGCAGCCGCGTTCGGATCGAGCGCGCGCGGCAGCGGCGCATCGCTGGCTTGCAGCGTGGCGAGCAACTCCGGGCTGATCGTGAGCAGGTCGCAGCCGGCCAGCGCGGCGATCTGGCCGGCGTTGCGGAAGCTCGCGCCCATCACCTCGGTCTCGATGCCGAACTTCTTGTAGTAGGAGTAGATCTGCGCCACCGACTTCACACCCGGGTCGTTGGCACCGGCGCTGGCGGCCTCGTTCCAGCTGCTGCCCGCGCTCTTCTTGTACCAGTCGTAGATGCGGCCGACGAACGGCGAGATCAGCTGCGCGCCGGCCTCGCCGCAGGCCACCGCCTGGCAGAACGAGAACAGCAGGGTCATGTTGCAGCGGACGCCGTCGTGCTGCAGGATGCGCGCCGCCTGGATGCCCTCCCAGGTGCTGGCGAGCTTGATCAGGATGCGCTCGCGCGCGATGCCCGCCGCCTCGTACATGCCGATCAGGTGCCGGCCGCGCGCCACGCTCGCGGCGGTGTCGAAGCTCAGCCGCGCATCGACCTCGGTCGAGACGCGCCCCGGCACGACCTTCAAGATTTCCAGCCCGAAGCGCACCAGCACCTCGTCGACGATCGCGTCGGTCGGCTCGCCCTGGTGCGCCTTCACGGTGGCTTGCAACAGTGGCGCGTACTCGGGCTTCTGCACCGCCTTCAGGATCAGCGACGGGTTCGTCGTCGCGTCGCGCGGCGCGTACTGGGCCAGTTGCCGGAAGTCGCCGGTGTCGGCGACGACGGTCGTGTATCGCTTGAGCTGGTCGAGTTGATTCATGGCGTCGGCGTGCGGGGTCGAGAGCCGAATTAGAACCCGGGCCGCCGCTCGATGTTCAAGCTCTGTTGCAAGTTGTTCGCCGAAAGTAACCCGCCGGCAGATGCTCCGCCCAGACCCCTAACTCGAATGGAGCGGTACAGGCCGGTCGCGCCTAGGTTGTACGTATGACCCTTGGCAAGCCGGCATCCCGCCGCTTGCCGCCGTACCCGAGTTCCACTCTGCCGAGGAGTCCGCATGTATTCACCCGAGAAGTTCGATCACCCGTCGTTCGGGGCCTGTGAACGCGTTCCGAACATCATCGCGATCAAGTGGGCCGCTCACGCCGCGCGCGCCGACATCGAAGGCAGGCTCGCTCCCGCCGGGCTCGCGCTGGCGCGCGAATCCGTGGGGCCCGGGGACACGTCAACCAGCGGTCGCGATCCGCGCGCGCGCCCCGTGAATCACAGCGAGGCCATCAGCTGGGTCACGCTCGACGCGGGCGCCAAGGCGAGCGCCAAGAAGCTGGCAGCACTCGACGGCGTGGAATGGATGGCACCCGCCTATCGCGCCGCCCAGGCCGAACCGGGGCCGCAATCCTACTTTGCGTCCAACCCGAACGTCATCCTGATTCAGCAAGGTGGCGCGGTCAGCCTTGCCGACGTGATGGCGATCGATCCCGAAGCCCAGGTCGACGCCGCTCGAAGCGGCGTGCTGAAGGGGCTCGTCGTCATCAAGCTCTCCGGCGCCAACGCGATGGAAGTGGCCGAGAAGCTCAACGCCGGTGTCACCGGCGGCCGTTCCAGTGGCATCAAGCTCGAAAACCATCCGTACCTGTCACCGACCACCACGTGCGGCTGCGCCGAGCCGCGGCCCGGCGGCGGCGACGCACCCTGCCGCCCCGCGGCGCGGGATCACGTGCCCGACGACACCTTCTTCACCAGCCAATGGGGCTTGCAGCGCATCAACGCGCCGCGCGCCTGGCCCATCAGCGAGGGCGATCCGAACGTGGTGATCGCGGTGCTGGACCAGGGCGTCGAGTTGGCGCACCCCGATCTGAACCTCTACCCCATCTCCTACAGCACCATCACCCACACCAACGACGGCAGCCCGGTGGGCAATCACGGCACCGCCTGCGCAGGCATCATCGGCGCGCGCATCGACAACGCGTTCGGTGTCAGCGGGCTGGCCGGCAAGTGCCGGGTGATGGCGATCGCGACCAACTTCGCCGACGTCGAGGTCGCCGAGGGTCTGTACTACGCGGCGGACAACGGCGCACGGGTCGTCAGCATGAGCTTCGGCGTGTACCCCTCGTGGATGATCTGGGATTTCTCGGTGATCTCGGCCGCGCTGCAATACTGCGCCGAACGCAACGTGGTGCTGTGCGCTGCGACCGGCAACGAGAACCAGGCGGTTTCCCGATTCCCGGCCACCGATCCGACGACCATCGGCGTCGGCGGCTCCAACCGGGCCGACATTCGCAAAGCCATCGGCGACGGGTCCATCGAAGCGTTCTGGGGTGCGTGCTACGGCCCGGACGTGGACGTGGTGGCGCCGTGCCTGGAAATTCCGACGACCGACCGGCTCGGCGCCGCCGGCTACACGCCGACCGATTTCGACATGCGCTTCAACGGCACCTCGTCCGCGACGCCGCACGTCGCCGCGCTGGCCGGCCTCGTGATCAGCGTCAATCCGGCGCTGTCGAACCAGGAGGTGCGACGCATCATTTCCGAAACCACCGACAAGATCAACCAGCCCGCCTATGCCTACACGGCGACCGCCGGCAAACCGTATGGTGGCTGGAACAACGAGGTTGGCTACGGTCGCATCAACGCCGAACGAGCGCTGCTGGCGGCATGCGCAGCGGCCTCCTCGTGCGGCGGCGACGGGCCTTGTGGAGTCGATCTGCCGCAGCCCCCCGCCTGCTGCGTGAGTCCGTGCGAACCTCCGTGGCGGCCCGATGCGCAGTGCATGTACTGGTACGAGAGCAAGTACTTCCGCGTGCCGCTGGGCCGGGACGGGAACGTGAACGTGGTCGGCGCCGCCGTTGGCGCCACCATCGAATTCCGCATCGACTACCAGCACGCGCTGTGCCTGCTGGGCAAGCAGCACGGGCCGCTGCTGTTCACCCAGACGCTGTTGCCCGGCGAGAAGGTCACGCTGTACCACAGCGAGCGCTACCGGCGCGTCTCGAGCGAGGTGGATCGGTTCTCGGTGCAGACCACCTTCATGCAGTTCGTCTCGGCCGTGCACCAGGCCAGCACCACCAATACGCTGAATGCGCTGAGCGACCGGCTCGTCAACGTGAAGTCCAACGCGTCGGTCGAGGTCGGCGGCGGTCTGGCCGGCCTGCTGGGCCTGCCCGGTGGCAGCGAGACCACGCAGGTCAGCGTGACCGACCACAACCAGCTGGCCGTGGGCTTCGTGGGCAGCACGTTCAACCAGTCGGTGAATCAGTCGTCGCTGCTGACCCACGCCGAGCGCTCGGTCACGGTCAGCACTTACGAGGAGAAGGAGGTGGCCGACGTCACCCGCCGCACGATCCAGAACGACAACGCATGCCGTGCGGTCACCTACTTCATCCGCCGGGTGGTCGAGCTGTACGCGGTGAGCACACGGGTGGCGGGCATCATGTACCGCATCGTCGCGCCCAACGTGCCGCCCGAGTGGCATGCGATCAACGACCTGGCCTGGCTGCCCGCGCCGGTTCAGAACCAGATCAAGCTGGCCACCAAGCTTCTCCCGCAGGTGGGGACGGTCGTGGAGCAGCCGCGGCCGATCTCGGTGCCGACCGACGGCACGGTCTACGACCCGGAGCTGGCGAACTGCTGCTCATGCGAGCCAGAGCGCGCCGCGGCCATCGAGACTCAGCTCAGAAAGCAGAACGCCGAGGCACTGCGCGCATGCTACGAAGCGCAGCTGATGGAACTCGAAGTCGAGCGGCGACGCATGCTGCTGCAACGCGGCAGCCTGGATTCGCCGGGCGCGCTGCCATCCGCTGTACAGCCGGCGCTGACCGACGGCTGATTCGCCGAGCCGGTGCCTAGCAAGGGCGGCTGAGGAGTTGCCACATCAGGCGGCCACGACCGACAGGCCGTGGCCGGCCAGCCGCAGGCTCACCACCTCGCCGGTCTGCCAGACGCGCTGCACATCGGGCGAGACGACGAAGATCGGGCCGAGTTCGGTGTCGAAGGTGTATTCGCGAAAACTGCCGAGGTAGGCCGACTTCGCGACCGTGCCGGCCAGCTCGCCCGCGCCGGCGGGCAGCACTTCCCAGGCCTCGGGCCGCACCGCGACCTTGACCTTGCCCGGGGCAAGAGCGCGCTCGCGCGGCAAGGTGATCGGCCCGAGCTGCACCGCGCCATCGGGCCGCGAGACGCCGTCGAACAGCATCGCCTCGCCCATGAAGCCGGCGACGAACTCGGTGCCCGGGCGCTCGTACAGGTCGTGCGGCGTGCCGGCCTGCGCGATCACGCCGTGGTCCATCACGATGATCTGGTCGCTGACGGCGAGCGCTTCGGCCTGGTCGTGTGTCACGTAGGCCACCGTCAGCCCCAAGCGCTGCTGCAGCGAGCGGATCTCTTCGCGCATCGAGCGGCGCAGGCGCGCGTCGAGGTTCGAGAGCGGTTCGTCGAACAACAGCACCGCGGGCTCGAGCACCAGTGCCCGCGCGAGCGCGACGCGCTGCTGCTGACCGCCCGAGAGTTCGCTCGGCAGCCGCTCGCCAAAGCCATCCAGCCCGACGCTGGCCATCGCCGCCTGCGCGCGCTGCGCGACCTCGGCCCTCGCCACGCCCGAGACGGTCAGGCCATACGACACGTTCGCGCGCACGTTCATGTGCGGGAACAGCGCATAGCTCTGGAACACCATGCTGACGTTGCGCTCGGCCGGCCCGAGCGTGGTCACGTCGCGGCCCTCGATCAGGATCTGGCCGTCGGTCGGCATCTCGAGCCCGGCGATCATGCGCAGCGTCGTCGTCTTGCCGCAGCCGCTGGGGCCGAGGATGGTCGTCAGCGTGCCCTTTGGCACCGTGAAGCTGATGCCCTTGACGACCAGCGGACTGCTCACGTCGCCGTAGCGCTTGGTGATGCCCCTGAATTCAATGCCAGGTTTCGGCTCGCTCATTTCAATGCCCTCCGACGGCGCGACGGCCGAGCTTGCGTTCACCGACGACCGCGTTGATCAGCGCGATCGCGAGCGACATCAGGATGATCAGCACCGTGCAGTACGCCAGCGCGACGCCGTAGTCGCCGTTGCCGACGCGGCCGATGATGTAGGTCGTCGCGAGTTCGTTCTCGGCCGTCACCAGGAACACCACGGCCGAGACGGTCGTCATCGAGCGCACGAAGCTGTAGACGAGTGCCGCGACCAGCGCCGGCTTGAGCAGCGGCAGCACGACGCGGCGCAGCGTGGTGGCGGTCGAGGCGCGCAGCATGATCGAGGCCTCGTCGAGCGATTTGTCGAGCTGCTTGAAGGCCGCGGTGCCGGCGCGCACGCCCACCGGCAGGTTGCGGAACACGAAGCACAGCACGATGATCAGCCCGGTGCCGGTGAGTTCGAACGGCGGCACGTTGAAGGCGAGGATGTAGCTCACGCCCAACACCGTGCCAGGGATCGCGAACGCGAGCAGCGCGCCGAACTCGAAGCCGCCCTGCCCCTTGAAGCTGGTGCGCGCCAGCAGCCACGCGATCAGCAACCCGAGCAACGCGCACACTGGCGCGGCGATGGCCGAGAGCTTCAGCGTCGTGAACAGCGAGTTCCACGCGGTGCCGGCGAAGACCAGCCCGAACTCGCCCTTCTGGATGTCGAACGCGGTGATGAAGTGGTGCAGCGTCGGCGTGTAATCGCGGCCCCAGGTCTGCACGAAGCCGCCGGCGAACGCGAACCCGTAGACGACGATCGTGAACGCCAGCCACGGCAGCGTGATCGCGACGATGCTGCGGCGCAGGCCGTCAGGCAGCGGCATCGGCAGGCCGGCATCGCCCTTGCCCGAGACCGTGGTGTAGCTGGTGCTGCCGAGCAGCTTGCGCTGCGCGACGAACACCGCGAGCGCGAACGCCGACAGGATCAGCGCGAGCGAGGCCGCGCGGCCCTGGTCATACTGCGCGCCGACGATGGCGAAGAAGATGTCGGTCGACAGCACCGAGAACTGGCCGCCGACCACGACCGGGTTGCCGAAGTCGGCGATGCTCTCGATGAAGCCGACCAGGAACGCGTTCGCCAGGCCCGGCTTGAGCAGCGGCAATGTGATCGTCATGAAGGTGGTGCGGCGATCCGCGCGCAGCGTCTGCGCCGCCTCTTCGAGCGACGGCCCGATGCCGGCGACCACGCCGCGCATGATCATGAACGCGATCGGCGTGAACGCGAACAGCTGCGCCAGCCAGACGCCGAACGCGCCGTAGAACCAGCGCGTCGGCGTGATGCCGAACACGGCTTCGAGGATCTGGTTGACGATGCCGGCGCGGCCGAACAGCAGGATCAGCCCGAGCCCGACGACGAACGGCGGCGTGATGATGGGCAGCAGCGCGAGCACGTTGAGCGGCTGCTTCAACCGCGCCGAGCCGCGCTCGGCGAGCAGCGCGATCATCGTGCCGAGCACGGTCGTGCCCGCGGCCGTGAGCAGCGCGAGGAACAGAGTGTTCCACGCCACGCCGCAGCGCTGGCCACCGACGACACAGCTCAGGCCCCAGGTGCGCTCGGTGCCGATGCGCTCCCACAGCGCGCTGATCGACAGGTGCCCGGCTTCGTCGAGGAACGCGCCGGCCAGCGCCTTCAGCACCGGCAGCGCAACGAACAGCGCCATCAGCGCGCCGCAGAACACCACGCTGCTGGCGACGAACACATCGCCGCGGAACCCGCCCAACCGCGCGATGCCGGCGCCGAGCAGCATCAGCAGCGCGACCAGCACCAGCGCGCCGCCGAGGCCGATGCCCGGCTGGCCCTGGGCGATCGCGAAGCCGCTGGCCAGCAGGCCGATCGCGCCGAGCGCGCCGCCGAGCGTGAGCCAGCAGCCCTGGCGGCGTCCCGCCGGCAGCAGGCACCCGATGCCGGCGCACAACAGCCCGAGCGGCGCCATCGCCAACCAGCGGCGGCCGTGGCGCAGCCACTGCACCACACCGCTCGCCGCATCGGCGCGGCCGAAGACGCCGGGCAGCGCCTCGAGCACGCTCTTGTCGGCGAGGAAGTACCAGGGCAGCAGCGCAAACGCGACCGCGCCCAGCAGCAGCCAGCCGCGAATCGCGTTCTGCGCGCGATTCAGGGCGCGGGTCTGGTACGACACGTCGGCGCGCTACTGTGCGGGCCGAGCGCCGGGCCGCTCCCAAGCCGGCCCGCATCCCCTCGGGGGATCGATCGATGTATTCATCGGGCGAGGGGTCGTCATTTCGGCAAGGAGTTGACGTCTTTTTCCCAGCGCGCGATCAGGCGCTTGCGCTCCGTGCTCGCGCCGTACTTCGCGTAGTCGTAGTTGATCAGCTTGACCTTCTTGAAGTCCGGCACGTTCGGATCGATCACCGCGTTCTTGTTCGACGGCAGCTGGTATTGCTTGGCCGCGGCGCCGAACTGCTGCGCCTGCGGCGTGAGCGCCCATTCGTAGAACTTCTTCGCTTGCTCGAGGTTGCGCGCGCCCTTGACGATGCTCATCGAGCCGATCTCGGCCCCGGTGCCTTCGCTCGGCGTGATCGTCGCCACCGGAAAGCCCTGCTGCTTCTCGCCCGGGCCATCGTGCACGAAGCTGATCGACACCGCCGTCTCGCCACGCGCCACCGCCTTGATCGGGCCGGTGCCGCTGCGCGTGTAGGTGCTGACGTTCTTGTGCAGGCCCTTCAGGTACTCGAAGGCCTTGTCCTCACCCATCAGCTGCACCAGCGTGGCGATCATCGTGTACGCGGTGCCGCTGGAGGCCGGGTTCGCGACCTGGATCTCGCCCTTGTACTCGGGCTTGAGCAGATCGGCCCAGCTCTTGGGCACATCGAGCTTCTTCTTCGCGATCAGCTCGGTGTTGTAGCCGAAGCCGAGCGGGCCGGAGTAGATGCCGACCGTCTTGTAGCCCGACTGCTTGGCCTGCAGCTGTGCCCAGGTGTGCAACTGCGCGAGGCTCTCGGACTTGTACTCGATCGACAGGTCGCTCTCGGCCGCCTGCAGGTGCGGGTCACCGGTGCCGCCGAACCACACATCGGTCTTGGGGTTCGCCTTCTCGGCGATCAGCTGCGCGAGTGCTTCGCCCGAGCCCTTCAACGACATGTTGACCTTGATGCCGGTGCTCTTCGCGAACACGGTCTGGATCATGTTGCACCAGTCGGCCTGCACCGAGCAGATCACGTTGACCTGGCCCTGCTGGGCGAATGCCGGTGAGGCCAGCGCCACGAGGAGAGAAGCGACCACTTGATGTTTCATCAGGGCATCGTAGCAACGCGCGAGCGCCGCGCCGATCGGGGCGCACCCGGGGCAGGTTTGACCTGCCGAAGAAACTTAGGCATCATGGAGTCTGAAACTTAGTTACATCGCCCGGTCTGAGCCGGGCCCACGATCATGTCCTTCGACCTCGTTTTCTTCGGCGGCACCGGCGACCTCACCTGGCGCAAGCTGATGCCCGCACTGTTCCAGGCCTTCCGCCACGGCAAGCTGCCGCCGAGCGGGCGAATTCTCGCCGTCGCACGCGACGACCAGACCGACGAGCAGTACCGCGCCTGGCTCAAGGCGCGCTTCCAGGACGTCGAACTCGCGAAGCGCCCGAGCGAAGAGGAGTTCTCGACCTTCGCAGAGATGGTGCACTACCGCCGGCTCGACCTCTCGCAGCCTGAGCACTACGGGCGGCTGAAGGAATGGCTGGGCGAGCGCAGTGCCGACACCGTCGTGCTCTACCTCGCGACCAGCCCGTACCTGTTCCCGCAGATCTGCGAACAGCTCGGCGCGGCGGGCCTGAACGAGCCACGCATCCGCGTGGTGCTCGAGAAGCCGCTCGGCCACGACCTGGCCAGCGCGCAGGAGATCAACCGCGTCGTGCGCTCGGTGTTCAAGGAAGAGCAGGCCTTCCGCATCGACCACTACCTCGGCAAACCGTCGGTGCAGAACCTGATGGCGCTGCGCTTCGGCAATGTGCTGTTCGAACCGCTGTGGCGGCGCGAGAGCATCGCCAACGTGCAGATCACGATCGCCGAGGACTTCGGCGTCGGCACGCGGGGCGACTTCTACGACACCACCGGTGCGCTGCGCGACATGATCCAGAACCATGCGCTGCAACTCCTGACGATGGTCGCGATGGAGCCGCCGAGCCGCAACGACGCCGATGCGATCCGCGACGAGAAGCTCAAGGTGCTGCGCTCGTTGAAGCCCTTCACCGAAGAGAGCGTTGGGCGCGATGTGGTGCGCGGCCAGTACCGCGCCGGCAACGCGCAGGGCAAGAAGGCGATCGGCTACCTCGAGGAAGCGAAGGTGCCGGCGAGCAGCCCCACCGAGACCTTTGTCGCGATCCGCACCGAGGTGCAGAACTGGCGCTGGGCCGGCGTGCCGTTCTACCTGCGCACCGGCAAGCGGCTGGCCTCGCGCGAGGCGCAGATCGTCATCAACTTTCGCCCGACGCCGCACAACATCTTCCCCGGCCTGAACCAGCCGAACAAGCTGGTCATCAACCTGCAGCCGGAAGACGGGCTGGAGCTGCACCTGCTCGCCGCCAAGGGCACCGGCCAGCACGAGAACCTGTCGCCGGTGTCGCTCGACCTCGACTTCGACAAGGCCTTTGCCGAGAACCGCGTCGGCGCCTACGAGCGGCTGCTGCTCGAAGCGATCGCCGGCCGGCTCAACCTGTTCGTGCGCAGCGACGAGCAGGAGCAAGCCTGGCGCTGGGTCGAACCGGTGCTCGACGCCTGGAAGCGCGACACGACCGGCCCTCGGCCTTATGCCGCGGGCACCTGGGGGCCGGCCGCCGCGAGCGCACTCGTGGCGCGTGATGGTTACGCCTGGTCCGAGGAACAGTAAGCCACCATGCTGGACCGAATCCGCGCCTCGATCCCCGCGTTGCCGCCGGCCGAGCAGCGCGTCGCCAAGCTGGTGCTGGCCGACCCGCGCGCGTTCGCGAGCCTGCCGGTGGTTGAGCTGGCGGAACGCTCGCATGTGAGCAAACCGACCGTCGTGCGCTTCTGCCGCAGCGTCGGCTACGACGGGCTGACCGACTTCAAGCGCAAGCTCGCCGGCAGCGTCAACGAAGGCGTGCCGTTCGTGCACCGCTCGGTCGATGAAGACGACAAGAGCGCTGACATCATCGTCAAGGTGATCGACAACGCCGTCAGTGCACTGCTGAAGTACCGCAACGACGCCGCCAACCACGCCTTCGAGCGCGCCATCGTGGCGCTCACCGATGCCGGCACGCAGGGCAAGCGGATCGACTTCTACGGCGTTGGCAACTCCGGCATCGTGGCGCTCGATGCGCAGCACAAGTTCTTCCGCCTCGGCGTGCACGCCAACGCGGTCAGCGATGGCCACGTGCAGGTGATGAGCGCGACCATGCTTGCGCCAGGCGACTGCGCCGTGATCATCAGCAACTCCGGCCACAGCCGCGACCTGCTCGACGTGGCCGAGATCGCGCGCCGCAAGGGCGCGACGCTGATCGCGATCACCGCCAGCGGCTCACCGCTGGCGCAGGTGGCGCACGGCGCGAATCAGATCCTGCTCGCGGTCGATCACCCCGAGGACTACGACCGCTACAGCCCGATGGTCTCGCGGCTCTTGCACCTGATGGTGATCGACATCCTGACGACAGCGGTCGCGCTGCGCCTCCCCGGCGAGTTGCGGCCGATGCTGCAGGAGATCAAGAAAACGCTGCGCGCGAAGCGCTACGCGCGGGCGGAGTGATACGCGGCTGCATTCGCGGATCTGAGCGGCAGGCGGTACCCGGTGAGGGCGATTTGTGTGGCGACGAGGAGCACAGGTCCGAGGTCGGCGCGCGCAGCACGCATCCACATCAAACTCGCCGCGTCTGTTTGAACGCAGCGAAGCGAAGTGAGTTCAGCGGCGCGACCTCGGACCGAGCACCGCAGTGCAGTCGGCGCGCAGCGCCGACCGCCACGCCATGAGCACCACGCCGGGTGCCGCCTGCCGCACCGCTCCGCCTATCGGGACCGCAAGCGAAACGACATGACGGGTCAGCCACGCTTCGCCGCCCGCGCGATCAGTTGGCTCGCCAGCATCTCGGAGCCGACCGAGCGCTCCAATGACGAGCGCGACAAGCCCGACTGCGCGTAGTGCTGGTTCTCGTACAGCTCGGCCGCGGCCGGGTGCGCGCCGAGCACCGCGTCCAAGGCGTCCTGCGGCAGCTCCTGGCCGAGCGCGATCTTGAGCTGGCGCACGAGCGCCTGGTATTGATCGGCACTGAACGCCACGGCGCTGGTTTCTACGCGCTCGAGCAAGCGCGCCAACGCGATCACGTTTTCGAGGCGGTTCTTGACGGTTTCACGAGGGATCGTGGACATGCGGGGCTCCTGCTCATGCGGCTCCGCAGCGGCGAAACCTTCACCGTCAGTTCTGGGCGATCGGCACAAGTTCAAGGGGCATCGCTGATCGGCGACGAACCTCAGCAGGCTCACGGTGAGCTACCGAAGTCGAAAATGGACTCACCACCACAGTAAGTGAACTATGAAGATCAACGGTGCGCAATTTCCACCGGGGATTTCGATGCCCGAGTCCCCGGGGCGGACTGTGGGGTGACGAAGCTCCGCTGGCGCTTTGGGAGTGGCGCAAGGCGGAGCGGTGAACGCGGTTACGCAGCCTGCGCTGGACGGCTGGCGAACTCGCGCGACGCTAACTCACGCTCGGTTCGGGCGATGTCGTTCGCGAGGCGGTTGATGAGACCACCGCGCCAAGGCTGCGCCCTATAGGCAATCTCGAGGTCTTGCTTCAAACGAAGGTAACGACCCATCAGTTGCTCAATGCTCATCGTGGTACTCCCCTTTGCGTCACAATTTGTTTAATCGATCTATCGGCCAAGAAGCCTTGCCCGAGGGCACTCGCTCGGGAGACGGCAGGTGCGAAGGCGGCCTCGTCCGGGTCTTGATCGCGAATGCTGAGCGAGTACGCGTCAACCGCCTGTAGGAAATGTCCGAAGTCGCAGTCGGCCTGCGGCTGTATCGAATCGCTCGGCAAGACAGAGACAGGCAGTAGAGCCGGGGGCAATGTGCCATCCGTACCATCCGACGCGCCCACACCATCCGCGCCCGGCGGGAATTGGGTGAGCCTGTCACCGGCGACGAGGCGTCGAGGCCCGGCATCGGCCATGGGGCGAGGTGAGGGATCGCAAGGAGGCCGACCTGCGAAGGCCAATGGCTGCTCGGTCAGCGTTGCCTGATCCCTGTCGAGCGGTTCGACTAAGGCTTTTTCTTGGGAGGCCGATTGGGCGATTCTTCCGCCAGCCCTTTAGACAAGGCGGCTCCCGCTGCGGCACTCATTTCCACAGGCAAGACCGCTCCAGTTTCAAACATGAGTTGTACGCGCACCCTCCCCGGGGTCTCCGACGGAGCGGCCCCCGCGGCCAAGCAGTCAAGCGCGGGCGGCGCCGCATTGGGCTCTTGCTCGGTCTTGTCCAGCAAGGCGATAGCCACCGCAGGTGCCAGGTCGGTCGCAATCGCGTGGTTGGTCGCCGTCTTCTTAGCCCGCTTGCGCGCCGAAGCGGTGCTGCGACTTTTGGCGGCCGCCTCCGTCGTCCGTTTGGCTCTGGGGGGAGCCGGCTTAATCGAGGCTTTCATGTCCGACACTGTAGCAACTTCGCGATGGCGCTGGCCCGCCTCCTGGGATTTGACCTTTGCCCGCGTCGGACCGGTCCGACATCCAGCAACTGGCCCACGCTCTGCGCCAGCCGTACTTCCACCGCGCTCAAGAGAGTGTCCCAGTCTCGACTCGCGTCGAGCGAATTCGATCGGACGGCCGGGTGTTCGAAGGGAACGCTCCGCAGAGTGGGAATGGCAACTCGTGCTTGAGAACTCAAGGCGTCATGGAGTTTTCCAACTTCAAAGGCGACCGGCGAAACCCAAATGCTGGCCTGAGTCGGGCAGTCCTGTCGGTGCCCCGGGCATGAGGGGAGGCGACGCAAATCTCGAGAGGGTTGCATTCCATTGCAAGCATAGATCAGCAGGGTCGGGCAACCTGCCATACTGTCCACGCCTGTGTTGCATTCGCAGAGAAACCCCTGCAACACAACTCGGTTCGTGAGTTGCGTCCTGGGCCGCAAGTTCTGTGTCGGCCGCGTCGTGAGGAACGTTCGGCGGAGTATTGATGGCCTCGACAGAGGTCTGCAACATCCCATTGTTCAACCTCCCCGCGTCGCATCCCAGGAGACTCCATGCACGACAACCTCATGCAAACCCATTCCCAACCTTTCGTCAAACTTGCCAAGGTGAGCACGGGGATCGACGAGCACGCAAAGCGGCCTGATCGTCGGAGTAACAGGGGATGAGGCTCGACGCGTCTCGTCTGGCAGAGTTGCGTCGAGCCTTGATTCTCGATACTGCTGCGGAGCGCGGGTACGACGACATCACGCGCTTGCTTGCCACCAGCTTGGCCGTTCCAATTACGATGGTGAATCTGCTGGATGCCGAACGCGACTGGTTCAAGTCGTGCGTCGGCATCCAACAAACACAGTCCCCAAAAGCCACTTCATTTTGCGAGGCGTTCTTCAGTACGACTTGCGATTTGATCGTCATTGAGGACACGCTGCTCGACCTTCGTTTCGAGCAGCATCCCATGGTGGCGGGGCGGCCGTTCATCCGCTTCTATGCCGCGGCGCGGCTGATCGTGCGCGGTGAGACCGTCGGAACACTCTGTGCTTACGATGTTCGACCCAGGCAACTCTCCATTGACCAACTGGACAACCTGCGGACTCTGGCGAGCGCCGCAGTCGAATTGATTGGTCGGCGCAGCGCCGTCATCGAACACATTCCCGCGGAAGGCTGAGCCACGTCGACGAGTTGGTGTCGCCCCCGACTGCGCTTCAGGCGCAACGCCCCCGGCCAAAGACTTCAACCTCGGCACTGGGCATCCTCAAGCGCTTCGTTGAGTGACGCTGGCGGTCGGGGCGGACGGCACGGTCTACTTCAGCGCTGACAAAAACAACGGTATCTACAAGATCAAGTCCAGCCCCTGATTTCCGCAGACCCGAACCGGTGCTTCTTCACGGACCGGTGCCTCAAGTTTCTCGTCGCCGTACCGGTCTCCAAAGACCCGAATGAAAGCGTGGATTCCGCCCGTGCGGGTTGTCACGCCGACACACCCAACTCAGACACATTTAGACAAGATTTATACAAACTCCGCATCAACGCCTTCCGGGCCGAATCTTTCATGACTGGAGTCGACGATGCGATCCCTGCTGCACCCCTTTACCGTGTTGATCGAGCGTGCCTGGCGCGCTCGCCACGTCGCATGGGCACTGGCGCTGCTGCCGGCCGCCGCGCTCGCACAGCCCACCAAGCTCGCACTCGACCTGCAAGCGCAGATGGTGACCACGACGGTCAGCAAGATGGCGTCGCTGGTGACGTCGAATGTGTCCAACTCAGGCTCGAGCACGGTCGCGTTGCCTGCGCCGAACCTGAACTGGTCCAAGACCGTGAACGGCGTGACCTACCTCAAGGTGCTGATCGTCAGCTCCAGCAGCGACCCGGACCTGGCCACGCTGCGCGCGGCCGTGCTCGCCAACGGCGGCTCGGTGTACTACCGCTACACCTCGGTGACGGCACTGTCGGCGATGCTGCCGGCGAGCAAGATCGGCACGATTGCGGCGATGGCAGAGGTCCAGAGCATCTCGCCGAACCGCATCGTGGCGCAGACCGCGAGCGCGCTCGAAAGCGTGACCGGCGTGCCGAATGTGCGCGCCACCGGCGGCACCGCGTTCAACAGCAACGCCGGCATGACGGGCAAGGGCATCGGCATCGCCGTGCTCGACTCGGGCATCGCCTGGCAGCACCGTGACTTCGCGGACGACACGACCAGCGTGAGCCGCGTGCGCGAGCGCGTCAACTTCCTGAAGACCGGCGACGCCAGCCTCGTCGGCGTGCGCGACTGGACGCCCGGCATCGATGTCTCGGGCGCGCTGTTCCCCGGCAGCACGACGATGGCGTCGTACCTGAACCGCATCCAGGACGGCTTCAACCCCAAGCCCGACCCCTACGGCCACGGCTCGCATGTGGCGGCGGTGGCCGCCGGCCGCGGTGCCTACCAGTCGCTGGACACGACCGGCATCGCGCCGGCCGCGAGCCTGTACGACGTCAAGGTGCTCGACGACAACGGCTACGGCCAGCTGTCGGACGTGCTCGCGGGCATCGACTGGGTCATCTACAACGCGCGCTTCAAGAACATCCGCGTGCTCAGCCTCAGCCTGGGTGCGGATTCGAGCGAGTCCTACCGCACCGATCCGCTGACGCGCGCGGTGCGCAGCGCCGTCGCGCAGGGCATCGTCGTCGTTGTCGCCGGTGGCAACTTCGGCGTGATGAACGGCAAGGAGTCGTACGGCACGATCAGCTCGCCCGGCCACGAGCCGAGCGTCATCACGGTCGGCTCGGTCAACACGCACGACAGCCTCGATCGCAATGACGACACCGTCAACAACTTCAGCTCGCGTGGCCCGACGCGTGGCAAGTTCCTGGATGCCGGCACCGCCAAGGTGATGGTCGACAACGTGCTCAAGCCCGACCTGGTCGCGCCCGGCAACAAGATCGTTTCGGCACTCGGCGCCAACACCCAGGCGTCCGGCGGCCAGTGGAACTACCTGGCACGCACCTACCCCGAGCTGAGCAAGGTGCCCGGCGCCTCGCAAAGCGCCGACCGCAGCCTGATGATGCTCAGCGGCACGTCGATCTCGGCACCGGCCGTCGCGGGCACGGTGGCGCTGATGCTGCAGGCCAACAGCGGCCTCACCCCGCCGCTGGTCAAGGCGATCCTGCAATACACCGCGCAACCGCTGGCGAACGCCAACCTGCTGCAGCAGGGCGCGGGCATGCTGAACATCGACGGCGCCGTGGCGATGGCCAAGGCACTGCGCAACGACATGGCGCCGCGCCTCGCCACCGGCACGATCCCGGTCGGCGATTCGCTGTTGCAGTGGCCGGGCCAGACGCTGCCCGCGCCGCAGTCGACGATCAACGGCAAGACCTTCAAATGGAGCCAGCTCGTGTTCGCTGGCGGTAACCGCGTCTTGAGCGGCCAGGCGCTGTTCACCCGCTGGCAGGCCTTCTACGACCCGCGCGTGCTCTGGGTGCGTGACCGCGTGCGCCAGCTCAACACGACCTACTACGTGGGCAACCTGTGGCCGATGGGCGTGACCGACACGGTCGCGTCCGGCTCGACGATCGTCACTCCGGGCGTGGTCTCGCTGGTCGAGCTCGCGGGCGCGAGTTCCCTGAAGGGCGCGACAGGCGTCTTCATTCCGGTCAAGAATCTGTCCGCCTGGGCCCAGGCCGGCAGCGGCGTATGGCTCGCGAAGGGCATCGTGCTGAGCAACGGCCTGGTGATGAGCGAGGGCCTGGTGATGAGCGAGGGCCTGATCCTGAGCGAAGGCCTGGTGATGAGCGAAGGCCTGATCCTGAGCGAAGGCCTGGTGCTCAGCGAAGGCCTGGTGATGAGCGAAGCGGGCAACACCAGCGGTACCAACCAGCGCGACTCGACCGTCGCCGGCGAGCCCTGAGCGTCACGCGCAGGCCGCCACCCGTTCAGCCTCTGCCAAGCCCCACCGATCGAGGTCCATGATGATCCCCGTCCTCACCGAACCGGATGGCGCCGCGCCTGCCTCCTGGGCCGCGCGCCTGCACGCCGCGCTGATGCCCGACTACAACCCGAAGGCCACCGCGTACTGGTGGACGATGGTGGTGCTGGGCGCGTGGCTGCTGACGGGTGCTGTCGGCACCGTGCTGTCGCAAGCGCATGACGTGCAGTTCCAGATCCTGCTCGGCTGCGCGGTGGCCATGCTGGCCGGCATCTTTCCGGTGCGCATCCCCGGCTCGAAGAACTCGTTCGCGGCCGGTGAGATCTTCATCTTCCTGCTGCTGCTGCTGCACGGCGTGGCGGGCGCCACGGTGGCGGCGGCGAGCGAGGCCTTCGTCGGCTCGGCGCGCACGTCCAAGCGCTGGACCAGCCGCATCGCGAGCCCGGCGATGGCCTGCATCGCGATGTATGCCTCGGGCACCGCGCTGCACGCGGTGCTGGACGCGCTGCGCGTGCACGGCGGATTCGGCGAGGCCACGCTGATGCTGGTGGCGATGTTCTTCGCGGCCGGCTACTTCGTCGTCAACACCGTGCTCGTGACCCTGGTGACGCGCCTCAAGCGCAACGAGCCGCTGCAACTGCGCGCGTTGCTCGGCAGCCTCGGCTGGGTCGGCATCATCTACGGCAGCAGCGCGCTCGTCGCCGCGCTGCTGTACCTGAGCTTCCAGCGCGTCGGCACGGCCGTGCTCGCGGCCGGCGTTCCCATCATCGGCATGCTGCTGGCCACCCTTCACTTTCACTTTCGCCAGCGCGAGGCCGCCGACACGGCACAGCACCTGCGTGTGGCCGCCGCCGAGCGCGAGGCCGGCCAGGCTGCGCAGCATGCGCAGGCGCTGGAGGTCAGCGAGCGGCGTTTCCACAGCGCGTTCTCGCACGCCGCGATCGGCATGGCGCTGGTCTCGACCGACGGCCACGCACTGCAGGTCAACGCCGCGCTGTGCCACCTGCTCGGCCGGGCCGAGAACGAGGTCGTGGGCCGCGAACTCAGCGGCTTCCTGCACCCCGGTGACGCCGGCGCGCTGGCACAACTGCTGTTGCGCGTGGTGGCGCAGGACGCCGAGGCCGCCGCGATCGAATTGCGCTGCCAGCATCCGGCCGGCCATGAGGTCTGGGTCTCGATGCACGGCAGCTATTTCTCGGAACGCAACTCGCGCACGCCGTGCCTGATCCTGCAGGCGCAGGACGTGACCGCCCGGCGCACGGCAGAAGCGCGCCTCGAACACATGGCCTACCACGACGCGCTCACCTCGCTCGCGAACCGCGTGCGCTTCAGCGCCTGCGTCGCCGAGGCGATCTCCGCCGTGCGGCGCGACCGCCGCCTCACGTTCGCGGTGATGTACCTCGACTTCGACCGCTTCAAGCTCATCAACGACACGCTCGGCCACAGCGCCGGCGACCAGTTCCTGATCAAGGTGGCGCAGCGCATCCAGCAGCAAATCCGCCCCGGCGATGTGGTCGGCCGGCTCGGCGGCGACGAGTTCGCGATCCTGATCCACGAGCTCGACAGCGAGGACATGGCCACCACGCTCGCCGAGCGGCTGCAGGAGTCGCTGGCCATGCCCTACCACGTGGGTGGCACGCAGATCAACAGCAGCGCCAGCATCGGCATCACCTTCAGCGGCTTCGGCTACCACACGCCCGACGAGGTGCTGCGCGATGCCGACATCGCGATGTACCGTGCCAAGGCGGCCGGCCGCGGCTGCATAGCGCTGTTCGACGCGAGCCTGCGGGCCCAGATCGCCGACCAGTTGCACCTCGAAGGCGATCTGCGGCGCGCCATCGAAGGCAACCAGCTCTCGCTCGCCTACCAGCCGATCTACGCGCTCGACACCGGCAAGATCAGCGGCTTCGAAGCGCTCGCGCGCTGGGATCATCCCGAGCGCGGGCCGATCGGGCCGGACGTGTTCATCCCGATCGCCGAGGAAGCCGGCCTGATCGGCAAGGTCACCGAATTCGTGATGACGCGGGCCTGCGCGCAACTCCGGGCCTGGGGTCACGTCGGCACCGAACGGCTGCGCATGCACGTCAATATCTCGGGCAGCGACCTGTGCAGCCGCGCGCTCGTCCCGCATGTGACGACGACGCTGCTCACGCACCACATCGAACCCTCGCAGCTGGTGCTCGAGATCACCGAAAGCACGCTGATGGAGCGGCTCGACAGCGCGATCGAAACCATGACGCGGCTGCGCGACATCGGCGTCGGCCTGAGCGTCGACGACTTCGGCACCGGCTATTCGTCGCTCTCCTACCTCTCGACCCTGCCGATCACCAGCCTCAAGATCGATCGCTCGTTCGTGCAGCGATTGCAGGACGGCACGAAGAACCTGGAGGTCGTGAAGGCGATCGTCACGCTCGGCCGCTCGCTCGGCAAGATCGTGATCGCCGAAGGCATCGAGACGGCGCAGCAGCTCGCCGAGCTGCGCTCGCTCGGCGCCGACTTCGGCCAGGGATACCTGCTCGAACGACCGCTCTCGCCTGCCGCCGCCGAGGCGCTGCTGATGCCTGCCCGCGTCGAACCGCGGCTCGGGCACGAAGCGATCCTGGCGGCCAAGGTCACGGTGGCGGCGCTGCACTGATCGATCCCGGCAGAGATGTCCGTTTTCGGTCCGATCCGGTCGGATCACGGTACCGCATGGCGATGAACAGCCCTCATCATGGAGCACTCAATCCCAGGAGAGCTCTATGTCCACAGCCCTGCTGCTGATCGACGTTCAACAGTCCTTCAAGCACCGCCCGTACTGGTCTGAAAACGACCTGCCCGGCTTTCTCGCCGCCGTTGACGAACTCACGCGCGGCTGCACGGCGCAAGGCATCCCAATCGTGCGGGTGTTCCACACCGACGGCCCGAACGCCGCGGACAACGCGTTCGCCGTCGCGAGCGGCCTGATCCGCCCGCTCGACGGTCTGGCGCCGTTCGATGCCGCGCTGACCATCGAAAAACACCGCCACAGCGCGCTCGTCGGCACCGGCCTGAGCGTGTGGTTGCACGAGCGCGACATCCGCCGGCTGATCGTCGCCGGCATCCGCACCGAGCAGTGCTGCGAGACCACCGCCCGCCACGCCAGCGACGAAGGCTGGCAAGTCGACTATGTGACCGAAGCAACGCTGACCTTCGACATGCAGACGCCGAGCGGCGCGACGCTCACCGCGGCCGAGATCCGCGAGCGCACCGAGACCGTGCTCGCGGGCCGCTTCGCGACGCTGTGCAGCGCCGCACAGGCGCTGGCGCGCGCAGGGGCTGCGGCATGATGCCGGTCTGCTGATCCTGGACTGCACGTGATCGACGTCCTGTTCCTCGTCTTGCCCGACTCGCTGCTGCTCGACCTCGCCGGCCCGGCCGAGGCGTTCCGGATCGCAAACCAGCAGCTGCGCCACGTGCACAAGCCGTCGGCATTCCGCATGCGCTTCGTCGGGCCGCTGGCCGAGACGGACTCGTCGGTCGGCCTGAGCCTGTCGAAGATCGAGGTGCTGCCCGACACGCTGCCACCGCGCTGCTGGGTCGTCGTGCTCGGCCGGCCCGGCGGCGCACCCGAGGTGCTGCGCCGCCAGCGGCCGTGGCTCACGGCGCGCGAGTGGCTCGCGCGCGTCGTCGCGCCGCGGCTCGGCGACGACACCAGGTTGCTGAGCGTCTGCGTCGGCGCGCTGCTCGCGGCCGATGCCGGTCTGATCGGCTCGCGCTGCGTCACCACGCACCACGAATTGCTGGACGATCTGGCCCGGCTCGCGCCGGCGGCCCGGGTGCAGGCGAACCGCGTTTTCGTCGAGGACGGGCCGCTGCTGTCGAGTGCCGGCATCACCGCGGGCATCGACCTCGCACTGCACTTGATCACGCGCGTGTGCGGGCCGGCGATCGCCTCGGCCGTCGCGCAGGTGATGGTCGCGTTCACGCGCCGCGGCCCGCACGATGCGCTGCGCTCACCGCTGCTCGCGCACCGCGACCACCTGCACCCGGCCGTGCACCGCGTGCAGGACGCCGTCTGTGCCGCGCCCGGGGCCAACTGGACGGCCGAGCGCCTCGCCGCCTCGGCCCACGTCACGCCGCGCCATCTGGCGCGGCTGTTTCACGCGCACGTGCACCTGAGCCCGCGCGCCTACGTGGAGCATGTGCGCCGCGGTCTTGCGCAGCACGCGCTGGCGGGAGGCGCCTCGACGGCGGCGGCGGCGCGGCTCGCCGGCTTCGACAGCCCGCGCCGGCTGCGCCAGGCGCTCAGCCGGCAGGCTTCGGAGCCAGCGGGTTAGGCAGTGGCGCGCCGATGCGCGTCAGCGTGTTGCGATCGGTGTGGTGGAAGGGCTCGCTCTGGCCACGGATGTTCATCACCGTGTCCGAGTCGTAGGACCAGGTTCCATCGGCATTGATGGTGACCATGATGCGGTACTCGACGGTCTGGAACGCGAACTCCAGGAACGGGTTCGAGCAGATGCCGTAGACCTCGCTGCCGCGCGTCGCCACGAGCTCGAAGTGGGTCGCGTCCGACGCCGCCACACCCGAGGCCATCGCCACCTGCCCGCGCGGGATCGAGAGCGTGTGGATGACCGCGCCGGTCGCCGGCTCCCAGAGCCAGTGGCCGACCTGATCGTGGTACATCTTGGTCAGGCCCGGCTTGGTGATGTAGGTGTGATAGCGCAGGCCGTAGAGCATCTGCGGGCCGTTGGTCTGCGGGTCGATCGGGTGCAGTTCGTAGTGCTCCACGTAGGCCTGCGTGCGTGGGCCGTCGGCCTTGGGTTTCACATCGACGCCGCGTGTGCCCTCCCAGATGCCGGCCAGACCGCGCAGCGGGCCGAGGTTCTTGAGCGTGTCGCCATCCTGGTGCGCGGGCTCGGTGTAGATGTCGGTGGGGAAGTCGGGCATGGCGTCGATCCTGGGGTTTGGATCGACTTTACCCAATCACGCATCGGCCTTCGGCTGCCCCAGCCCCCATTGCCAGGGACGCACTTCAACGTGGGCGTACACGCCTGCCAGTTGATACGGGTCTTCGGCGACGAAGCGGCGAACGGCGTCGATGTTCTCGGCCTCGATCACCAGCAGCGAGCCGTTCATCGAGGCATCCGATTCGCTCAAGGTCGGGCCGCCCACCACCACTTTCACCGGATGCACGCCCGGTTCGCGCAAGCGCGCGCGGTGTGCATCCCGCGCTTGCAGGCGCGCGGCGAGGGTGCCGGGTAGGTCGGTGGCCCAGACGGCGTAGTACATCGAAACACTCCGGAAAAAGGAGGATCGATCAAGCCGCAGGCGCGAGCACGAAGTCCTGCACGAGCGAGTAGAACGGCTCACCGAGCGTGGACCCGTCGGGGGCCGTGCCGGGCGCATGCTGCACGAAGTCGCTGACCAGCGACGAGCGCACGCCGAACACGGTGTCCGAGTCGAGGTAGGGATCGCCGTTGCGGAAGATGTGCGTCACCAGCGTCGCGAAGCCGGGCGCGCGGATGCGGAAGTGCAGGTGCGCCGGCCGCCATGGATGCCGGCCACTCGCCAGCAGCATGCGACCGACCGGCCCGTCGGTAGGCACCGGGTAGGCGGTCGGCGCCACGGTGCGAAAGCGCACGGTGCCGGCGGCGTCGGTGTGCAGCACGCCGCGCGCACGGCGCGTGTCGCCGAGCTCGGGCCGCTGCACGTCGTAGAGCCCATCGTCATCGGCCTGCCAGACATCGACCTCGGCACCTGCGATCGGCCGGCCGGCCAGATCACGGATACACGCCTCGACGAAGAACGGCACCCCCGGCGCGCCACCGGCGAGGTCGGCGCCCTGCTCCACCACCGGCGCATCGTCGACGTGGAACGGCCCGAATACCGTCGCCTCGGTGGCGCCGGCCGGCTTGGCGTGGTTCATCGCCACGACGAGCATCGACAGACCCAGTGTGTCGGACAGCAGGATGAACTCCTGCCGCTTCGCATCGCATTTCTGGCCGGTGGCGGTCAGGAACTGGATACCTTGCATCCACTCGTCTTCGGTCAGGCTCACCTCGCGCGCGAAATCGTGAAGATGCGTCACGAGCGCCGTGAGGATCTGCTTCAGGCGCGGGTCTTCCATGTTGGCGAGCCGGGCGATGACGGCAGGGGTGATCGTGCTGGCGTCGATGTTGCGCATGGTGGGCCTTTCGGTGGACTGCTCGGTTCAAAGCCGAAGTGTGCGTTGCGTGGGGAACAGGCTCAGGCCGAAGCGCCGCTGCGCCCAGCCCCAGAGCCCCTGCTTGAAGTAGATCGTGACGACGATGGCGAGCAGCCCGAGGCCCATCAAATACCCCGTGCCGTAGCTGCTGAAGAACTTGTTCAGCGCCCAGAAGATCAGCGCGCCGACGATCGGCCCCTCGATCCGGCCGATGCCGCCGATCACCACCATGAAGATCGCGAACGCCGTCCAGTTGACGCTGAACGCGGCGTCCGGGCTGATGCGCAGGTTGCCGACGAAGTAGAGCGCACCCGCGAGGCCCGCGCCGAAGGCCGCGACGACGTAGACCGCGAGCTTCATGCCGCGCACATCGATGCCCTGTGATTCGGCCGCGACCTCGTTGTCGCGGATCGCGAGCAGCGCGAGGCCGCGCTTGCTGCGCAGGAACAGGTAGACGAGCGCGATCGCCGCGACCACGCAGGCCAGCGCCATCCAGAAGGTCACGTTCTCGCGCGTCGCCTTCTCGATGCCGCGCAGCGCGGTCAGGCTGGTGCCAGAGCCGCCACCAACCGCGGAGACGTTTGCGAAGCTGAGGCGAAACACATCGGCGATGACCCAAGTGCCGATCGCGAAGTAGCCGCCCTGCAAGCGGAACGCAACGAACGACACCGGCACCGCGATGAGCGCCGCCGCGAGCGCGCCCAACGGCACCGCGACGAACGGGTTCACACCCGCGAAGTTGCCCAGCATCAGCATCACGTAGCCGCCGAAGCCGAAGAAGGCCTGCTGGCCGATGCTGACCATGCCGCCGTAGCCGGCGAGCAGGTTCCACATCATCGCGAAGATGAAGTAGCACGCGATCTCGACGAACTCGCGCATCCACGACGAGCGGCTGCCCTCGGGCGCCCAGAACGGCAAGGTGGCGGCGAGCACGACCAAGGCTAGACCGATCCATGACGCGGCGCGGCTGCCAGGTGTGCTTCGAATCACATCGATGGTCATGCGGTCAGCCTCGCGTCTTCGGGAACAACCCCTGCGGCCGCAGCACCAGCACGATCAGGAACACGATGTGCCCGATCCAGATGCCCCAGCCCGGGTCGATGCGAAAGCCGATCTGCTGCGTGATGCCGAGCAGCAGCGCGCCCGTGAACGTGCCCCAGAACGAGCCCATGCCACCGATGATGACGGCTTCGAACGCGAACAGCAGCAGCAGCGGGCCGTCCGCCGGTGAGACCGTGGTGCGCATGCCTTGCAGCACGCCGGCGAGCGCGATCAGCACGAAGGCGATCGCGGTCGCGAGCGCGTAGACGCTGTTCGAGTTCAAGCCCATCAGCTCGGCGATCTCCTTGTCGTCGGAGACCGCGCGGAACGCGCGGCCGAGCCGCGTGCCGTTGAAGAGCCATTGCAGCGCGCCGGTCGCGAGCAGCGCCACGCCGAAGATCGCCAGCGGCAGCACGCCGATCGCGAGGCCGGCAGGCAGCGCGATGCTCGCGGTGTTCAGGCCGCTGGTCTCGATCGAGCGCGGGTCGGCTGAGAACAGTTCGAGCAGCAGGTTCTGGATCACGATCGACAGGCCGAAGGTGACGACCAGCGAGGGCAGCGGGTCGCGCCCGAGCGTGCCGTTCAGCACCCAGCGCTGCAGCGCGTAGCCGAAGCCGAAGGCGAGGGGCACCAGCGCCAGCATCACCGCGAACGGCGCGAAGCCGTTGCTCCAGCCGAGCGCGGCGAGCGCGTTGATGCCGGCGATCGCGGCGAACGAGCCGAGGATGATGAAGTCGCCCTGCGCGGTGTTCGTCAGCCGCATCACGCCGAACATCAGCGACTGGCCGAGTGCGAACAGGCAGTAGAGGCCGCCGAGCAGCAAACCCTGGAGCAGCGTCTCGATCATGCCGAGATGCCGAAGTAGGCTTGCGAGATCTGCTCGCGGGTGAGCGAATCGGCGGCGCCGTGCAAGGCCACGCGGCCCTCCTGGAAGCAGTAGATGCGGCGGCTCATGTACTGTGCCATCGCCACGTCCTGCTCGACGATCACCGCGGTCATGCCCTCGGCGCAGATCGCCGGCAGCGCGTCGTAGATTTCCTTGATGATGATCGGCGCGAGGCCCAGGCTCAGCTCGTCGCACAGCAGCACGCGCGGGTTGCTCATCAGCGCGCGGCCGATCGCGACCATCTGCTGCTGCCCGCCGGAGAGCGAGGTGGCGGGCAACGCGCGCTTCTGTTCGAGGATCGGAAACAGCTTGAACAGGCGTTGCAGGCTCCACGGCCCGGGCCGCCGGGCGAACGCACCCATCAGCAGGTTCTCCTCCACGCTCAGGCTCGGGAACAAGCGCCGGCCCTCGGGCACGAGCGCGATGCCACGCTTGACGATCTCGCCCGGCGCCAGCCCGCCGATCGGCGCGCCGTCGAACCGGATCTGATCGGGTCGGCTCTTCACGAGGCCGGAGACCGCCTTCAGGAACGTGCTCTTGCCGGCACCGTTCGCGCCGATGATCGCGACCGTCTCGCCGGCGTTCAGCTCGAAGTCGATGCCGAACAAGGCCTGCGCGTCGCCGTAGAACGCGGTGAGCCCGCTGGTCTGCAGCAGCGCGCTCATCGGCTCACGCTTCCATGCCCATGTAGACGCGCCGCACCTGCGGGTCGTCCATCACCGCGCGCGGTTCGCCTTCGGCCAGCTTCTGCCCGAAGTTGATGACGAACAGCCGATCGGCAATCGCCAGCAGCGCGTGCACGACGTGTTCGATCCAGATCATCGTCACGCCCTCCGCCTTGATGCGCGCGAGTTCGTCCACCAGTTGGCGCGCCTCGTGCTCGGTCAGGCCGCCGGCAATCTCGTCGAGCAGCAGCAGCTTGGGCCTCGTGGCCAGCGCGCGCGCCAGTTCGAGGCGCTTGCGGTTCAGCAGCGTGAGGCCGCCGGCGGGCTTGTTCGCATGGGGCATCAGGCCGGTCTGCTGCAGCACCTGGTGCGCCGTCTCCCAGGCCTCGTGCTCGCGCTGGCCGCCGCCGAAGCCGGCCGCAGTGACGAGGTTCTCGAACACCGACATGTTGCCGAAGGGCTGCGGCACCTGGTAGCTGCGGCCGACGCCGGCGCGGCAGCGCTGGTGCGGCTTCAGCGGCGTGATGTCGCGGCCGTCGTACTCGACACGGCCGGCGTCGCAACGCACATCGCCCGAGATCAGGTTGAAGAGCGTCGTCTTGCCGGCGCCATTCGGCCCGAGGATGCCCAGCGTCTCACCTTCGGCCACCGACAGCGAGATGGCGTCGGTGACCTTGAACGCGCCATACGACTTGCTGACCGCGTGAAGTTCGAGCAGGGGCATCGCGCGGGCTTTACAGGAGCTTCAGCGTTCCGCCGGTCGGGATGTTCTTCGCGGCCTCGTTGTTGACGATGCTCAGCTCGACCTTGTACTTCGTGCCCTTGTTCCACTGGCCCAGCACCAGCGGCGTCTTGCTGACGTTCTTCATCGGGCCGGCGCCGCCCCATTTGACCGGGCCGACCACCGTGGTCAGGTTGGTCGCGACGACCGCGTCGCGCACGTCCTTCGCGCCCACACCCTTGCTGCGCTTGAGCGCATCGGCCGCGACCTCGAACAGCGCATGCGCGAAACCGATCGGCTGTGTCCATTGCTTCTTCGCGCTCGCTTCATAGGCATCGGCGAGCGCCTTCGCACTCTGCTTCGTCAGCGACGAGGTGAACGGGTGCGACGGGCTCCACCAGACCTCGGTGCTCAGGCCGTAGCCTTGCTCGCCGAGCGCCTCGATCGCGCCGGGGAAGAGCAGCGCCTTGCCGAGCGTGATGACCTTGGGGCGGAAGCCCTGCTGCGCCGCCTGCGTCAGGAAGGTCTTCGCATCGGGCGGGATCACGACGCCGGTGACGATCTCGACGCCCTCCTTCTTGAACGCGGCGATCTGCGCGCTGAAGTCCTGCGTGCCGTTCTGGAAGCGGCCCGGGTCGGTCAGCGTGTAGCCCATCGCCGCGAGCGGCTTCGGGAAGCCGAGCTCCTTGTCGCCCCAGGCATTGCCGTCGCCGTCGTTGGGGAACAGGCCGCCCACCTTCTTGTTGGTGGCCACGCTCTTCCAGCCGTTCGTGAAATTCGCGATCACGTCTTCCAGGCCCCAGAACAGGTGATAGGTGTAGTTGAAGCCCTTCGCCGGATCGCCCTTGCGGCCGAAGAACCACGGCTGCCACGGCACCACGCTGGAGATGCAGGGCACTTCGTTGAGCTCGCACACATCGCTCACCGGGTTCGCGGTTTCGGGTGTGCCGGCCGTCAGCATCAGCGCGACCTTGTCCTTCAGTACCAGATCGCTCGCGACCTCGCCGGCGCGGTTCGGGCTGGACTGGCTGTCCTTCAGGAGAATCTGCACCTCGTAGGTCTTGCCGCCGATCGAGAGACCGTCCTTGAACGCCGCCTTCATCTGGTCGATGACCCATTTGTCGGCCTCGCCGAAGGGCGCCAGCGGGCCGGTCTGCGGCGACACGTAGCCGATCTTGATCGTGTCGGCGGCGAAGGCCAGCTTCGAGAGGCCGAGCGTTGCGGCGACGGTCGTTCCCTGGACAAAGGTTCTGCGGTTAACGGTCATTCTTGTCTCCTGTTGATTCTGTCGATCGGGTGAAATTCGAAATTGGTCAGGGCGGGCGAGCGCCGTCGAACGCGTGCTGAAGCAGTTCGCGGATCGCGACGCGTTCCAGCGGCCGCGGGTTCGGGTAAGGCGTCTGCACGGCCAGGTCGGCGGCGCGGTCCAGGCCTTCGGCGGGCATGCCGATGTCCTTCAGAGCGACCGGCGCGCCGAGCCGTTGCGCCAGATCGAAGAGGCCTGGTGCCGCGTTCTCGGTGCCGATGGCGCGCGCGATGCGGCGCATCGCCTCGGGCGCGTGTGCGGCGTTGTAGGCGAGCGCGTGCGGGAGCACGACGGTGTGGACCTCGGCATGTGGCAGGTTGAAGCTGCCGCCCAGCGTGTGGCAGAGCTTGTGGTGCAGGCCCATCGAGACGGCGCCGAGCACCGCGCCGCACAGCCACGCGCCGTAGAGCGCGCCGCCGCGCGCGTCGAGATCGGTGAGGTCGATCGACAAACGCGGCAAGGCGGCGGCGATCGCGCGAATGCCTTCTTCCGCCATCAGCGACAGGATCGGGTTGCCGTCGAATGCGTACAGCCCCTCGACCGCGTGCGCGATCGCGTTCAGGCCGCTGGTGATCGTGAGGCCGATGGGCAGGCTCACCGACAGCTCAGGGTCGTAGATCACGGTGCGCGGCAGCACGCGCAAGTCGCGGCCGGTCTTCTTCACGCCGGCCTCGGTCAGGCCGTAGATCGAGGTCATCTCGCTGCCGGCATAGGTGGTCGGGATCGCGATGATCGGCAGGCCCGAGTCGAGCGCGATCGCCTTGCCCAGCCCGGTCGTCGAGCCGCCGCCGATCGCCACGGCGCAGTCGGCGCCGAGCCGACGCGCCTCGTCGCGTGCTTCACGCGCGGTTTCGACCGGCACGTGCATCACCGCCCTCGGGAAGATGCCGGCGGCACGCGCACCGAGCAACTCGGCCACGCGGCGCGCCGCGTCGGCTTGCTCGGGTGTGGAGAGCACCAGCGCGCGCGTCGCGCCGAGCGCATCGATCTCCTGGCCGAGCTGCTGCAGCGAACCCGCGCCGAACACGACGCGCGACGCCAGCGCCTGATGAACGAAGGGCTTCATGCTGAATCAGCCTCGCGGGTACCAGGGCGGAATCTGGGCGTCGACGTTGACCCACACGCTCTTGACCTGCGTGTATTCGCGCATCGCCTCGAAGCCCATCTCGCGGCCATAGCCGCTCTGGCCGACGCCGCCGAACGGCGAGCCCGGGTTGACGCGCTTGTAGCTGTTGATCCAGACCATGCCGGCGTGCATGTCGCGCGCGACTTTGTGGGCACGCTGCAGGTTGCTGGTCCACAGGCCGCTGCCCAGGCCGTACTCGGTGCTGTTGGCAATCGCCATCGCCTCGGCGTCGTCCTTGAAGGTGAGCACCGTGACGAACGGGCCGAAGACTTCTTCCTGCGCGACGCGGTCCTTGAAGCTCTTCGCCTTCACGATGGTCGGCTCCACATAGCAGCCGCGCGCGAGCTCGGGCGCACTCGGCGCCTTGCCGCCAGCGATCACCTCGCCGCCCTGGTCGCGTGCGACCTGCACGTAGCTGAGCACGCGGTCGCGGTGCAGCGAGCTGGTGAGCGGGCCCATCTCGGTGGCGGCGTCCAGCGGGTTGCCGAGCTTGATGGATTGGGCGAGCGCGGTGAACTTGTCGAGGAACTCGTCCGCGATGCGCTCGTGCAGCACCAGCCGCGACCCGGCGATGCACGCCTGCCCCTGGTTGTGGAAGATGGCCCAGGCCGAGCCGTTGACGGCAGCGACCAGGTTCGCATCGTCGAACACGATGTTGGCGCCCTTGCCGCCGAGCTCGAGCTGCACCTTCTTCAGGTTGCCCGCGCTCGCCTGCACGATGCGCCGGCCGGTGGCGGTACTGCCGGTGAACGCGATCTTCGCGATGCCCGGGTGCTCGGCGATGTACTGGCCCGCGACCGCGCCGCGGCCCGGCAGGATGTTGACGACACCGTCGGGCATGCCGGCCTCGCTCATCAGCTCGGCGATCTTCAGAGAGGTGAGCGGCGTGATCTCGGCCGGCTTCATCACGATGGTGTTGCCCGCGGCGAGCGCCGGCGCCATCTTCCAGCTCGTGAACATCAGCGGGAAGTTCCACGGCACGACCTGCCCGACCACGCCGAGCGGTTCGCGCATCAGGTAGTTCAGGAATCCGGCCTCCACCGGCACCACGTCGCCCTGCAGCTTGTCGGCCATGCCGCCGAAGTAGCGGAAGCACGCCGCGGTGCGCGGCACGTCGAGCGCGCGCGAGTCCTTCAGGGGGTGGCCGGTGTCCAGCGATTCGAGGCGCGCGAGTTCTTCGGTGTTGGCTTCGATCAGGTCGGCCAGCCGCAGCAGGATGCGGCCGCGGTCGGCCGCGGCCAGGCGCGCCCAGGCCGGGAACGCGCGCGTCGCCGCAGCGACGGCCTTGTCGACGTCGGCGTGCCCCGCCATCGCGACTTCGGCGATGACCGAGTTGTCGTGCGGGTTCAGCGTCGCGAGCGTCTCGCCGGATTCGGCATCGACGAACTTCCCGGCGATGAAGAGCTGGTGCCGGATCGGCGAGCGCAAGCCCGCCGCGGCAGCGATGTCCGCGAGGTTCATGGTGGGCTCCGCCGTGTCAGAACTGAACGGGAACTTCCGGGCTCTCGCCCTTCTCGATCTCGTAGACCAGCGTCGGCGAGCCGTTCTCCCAGACCAGCAGCATCGAGCGTTTCGGGCTGTAGCCCTGGTGGCGGCAGTAGGCCGGCATCGCGGCCATGTCGCCGGCCTTCATGATCACGCGGGCGAGCGGCTTGCCGCTGGTCTTGTCAGCGCAGTCCCAGTGGATCTCGTCGCACATCTGGAAGAACCACTCGACCCGGTCGTTGGCGTGGATGATGGGCAGGATGTGCTCTTCGGTGGTCGGGCACATGAAGCTGTATTTCACGACCGAGGTGAAGCTCGGGTTCCAGGTGACCTGCGAGCGCGACAGAAACGCGAACAGGTTGAACGCGTGCACCTCATTCTCGAAGCCGGGCTCGGGGTGCAGCTCCGGCTGGTCTTGAGGCACATCCGCGAAGGCGCGGTTGATCGGTGCGCCGCGCGCATCGGTGCGCAGGCTCAGGTCGTCCTTCAGGCCGACGCAGCGTTTCGCGAGTTCGCGGGCACGCGTGAGCTTGGGCGTGTTGCTGCCGTTCTTGCGGCCGTAGGGCGAGCCGGTTTCCTGCGGGGAGGAGAAGGGGTCGAAGGTCTCGTTGGTCCAGTCGTCGAGCATCTGCGCGAAGGTCGCGGCAATCTGCGGCGTCTCGAAGTTTTCGAGCAGGTCGACACTCGCCGCCTTCATCGTCGCGTTGTAGGTGCCGGCGTAAAGATCGACGGTCTTGTAGTGATTCGTCGTACCGAAAACATGATCGAAGTTCACGCCGCCGTAGAAGAAGCCCCAGGCCACGTCGCGCATCAGCGCGCGCAGGAAGTTGCCGATGTCCATCGTGTGGCTGAGCGGGCGGCCGTCGCGCGTCGTCCAGCCGATGTGGGCGAAGTATTCGTCGCGGCGGAAGTTGAAGCTGCCGAGCTTGAAGGACATGTAGCCGTGCAGCTTGTCGGCCGGGCTGGCGAGGACTTTGGCGATGTCGGTGGGAGCGCTCATGGTGTGGTTCTCCGAGGCTTGAAGAGTCAGGCGACCTGGCAGATGTCTGCCCAGCGCTCGATCGACAGATCGCCCTTGCAGGTCTGCTGCACCAGCACCGCCGGCTTGGCGGCACGAAACTGGTACGCGGTGTTCTTCGGCAGCATCGCCTGGTGGCCGCGTTGGATCTTCATCCAGCCCATCTTCTTGCCGCGCGGCTCGCCTTTGACGAGCACCGCGCCGTTGTGGTTCTCGTCGGGCACGGTCTGCTCGGCGTCCAGCTTGACGAGGTGGATCTCGACCTCGCCGTCCATGCTCAGCGCGAACTCGTCGTGCGCGCAGGTGAACCAGGGCGACGTGCCTTCGGCGCGGATCGTCTCGAGCACGTAGATCTGGTTCTGGCCGAACACCACCTTCTCGTACGGTTTGGCCTTGCTCGCGATCTCGAAGCAGTTCGAGAAGGCGTAGTTCTTGACGTTGTCGTCGATGTTCTGCACGCCACCTTTTTCAAAGCGGTCGAGCGATCCGAAGACGGTCTTGTACGCGGTAGGGGTCATGGCATGTCTCCGATCGGGAAGCTGCATCAGTGGGGAGAGTCTAGGAAGCGAACGGGCGCTCCGGTAGAGCCTTCAGGGCGATCGGATTGTTCTGATTTGTCGAACAATATGCGGGTAATCCCGCGATCGGCGTGCGGGCCGCGGCGCGCTACTCGATGATCGTCTCGGGCAGCAGGCCGCGCGCGATCAGCACCTCGTCCCACGGCGGCACGCCCGAGAAACTGGCCGTCAGCACTTCGAGGAAGAGCTTCAGCTTGAGCGAGCTGCGCAGGGTCGTCGAGTAAAACACCGACAGCCAGAACGAGCTCAGCGGGTAATCCTGCAGCACCATCTTCAGTCCGCCCGCCAGCACCGGGTCGGCCGCCACCAGCGTGGGAACGCAAACAATGCCGGCGTGCTCGAGCGCGTATTCACGCAACAAGTGAACGCTGTTCGTCATCAGCACCGGCTTGATTTCGACCGAGACCCGCTCGCTCGCGCCGTGGAAGATCAAGCGCTCGCGCGTCGGGTAGCCGGAGTACCAGCCGATGCGATGCCCCGCCAGATCACGCGGGTGGCGCGGCATGCCATGGCGGCGCAGGTAGTCCGGCGAAGCGCATAGCACGCGCCGCACCGGGAAGAGCTTGCGCGAGATCAGTTCCTCGGAGCGCGGCGGAAAGATCTGCAGCGCGCAGTCGAAGCCTTCCTTGACCGGGTCGAGCGCCGCATCGTTCACGACCAGATCGAGCACGATCTGCGGATAGCGCGACTGAAACTCCTGCAGCAGCCGCGCCAGGTGGCCGAGCACGAAACCCGGCAGCGCGTGGATGCGCAGCCGCCCGGTCGGCGAAGTGGTGACCTCGCGCATCTGATCGACGACATCGTTGGTGCGCCCCACCAGCTCGGTGCAATCGCGCAGGAACGAGTGGCCCAGGTCGGAGAGCCGCACGCTGCGCGTGTTGCGATGAAAGAGCGGCGCGCCGACGAACTCCTCGAGCTGCTGGATGCGGCTGGTGACGACCGAGCGCGAGACGCGCATCTGGCGCGCCGCCTCGGCGAAGCTCTGCGACTCGGCGACCCGCACGAAGGCATCGATGGCGAGGAAGCGGTCCATGGTTGTTGGAAGCAGGCTGTCGGGAAGCGGGCACCCATTCTGCCGCCCGCGGCGCGCGGGGCGATGGCTGCCGGCACCTGTACAGTTCCCGTTGGCAGAGTTCTCGCTTGGGTATTCACAAGCGCACACCACGGAGAGACGTCCATGACGACCCAGCAGCCCACCATCATCTACACCCTGACCGACGAAGCGCCGATGCTGGCGACTTCCGCCTTCCTGCCGATCATCCGCGCCTTCACGGGGCCGGCCGGCATCAACGTCACCACCAGCGACATTTCGGTGGCGGCGCGGGTGATCGGCGAGTTCCCCGAATTCCTGACCGATGCGCAAAGGCTGCCCGACAACCTCGCCGAGCTCGGTCGGCTGACGCTCAAGCCCGACACCAACATCATCAAGCTGCCCAACATCAGTGCGTCGGTGGGGCAACTGATGTCGTGCATCAAGGAGCTGCAGGGCAAGGGCTACACGCTGCCCGACTATCCCGACAACCCCAAGACCGACGCCGACAAGGCCATCCGCGCGCGCTACGCCAAGTGCATCGGCAGCGCGGTGAACCCGGTGCTGCGCGAAGGCAACTCCGACCGCCGCGCGCCGCTGGCGGTGAAGAACTACGCCCGCAAGAACCCGCACAGCATGGCCGAGTGGAGCCAGGCCTCGCGCTCGCACGTCTCGCACATGCACGAGGGCGATTTCTATCACGGCGAAAAGTCGATCACGCTAGACAAGGCGCGCGACGTGAAGATGGAGCTCGTCACGACCAGCGGCAAGACCGTCGTGCTCAAGCCCAAGGTCGCGCTGAAGGACGGCGAGATCGTCGACTCGATGTTCATGAGCAAGAAGGCGCTGGTCGCGTTCTACGAGCGTGAGATCGACGACGCCTTCAAGACCGGCGTGATGTTCTCGCTGCACGTGAAGGCCACGATGATGAAGGTCTCGCACCCGATCGTGTTCGGCCACTGCGTGAAGATCTTCTACAAGCAGGCCTTCGAGAAGCACGCCAAGCTGTTCGACGACCTCGGCGTGAACGTCAACAACGGCATGGTGAACCTGTACGACAAGGTGAACACACTGCCGCAGTCGCAGCGCGACGAAGTGCTGCGCGACCTGCATGCCTGCCACGAAGGCCGGCCCGAGCTGGCGATGGTCGACTCGGCCAAGGGCATCACCAACTTCCATTCGCCCAACGACGTGATCGTCGATGCCTCGATGCCGGCGATGATCCGCAACGGCGGCAAGATGTGGGGCGCCGACGGCCGCCTGAAGGACGTGAAGGCCGTGATGCCCGAGAGCACCTTCGCCCGCATTTACCAGGAGATGATCAACTTCTGCAAGTGGCACGGCAACTTCGACCCGAAGACCATGGGCACGGTGCCCAACGTCGGCCTGATGGCGCAGCAGGCCGAGGAGTACGGCTCGCACGACAAGACCTTCGAGATCACCGAAGACGGCGTGGCCAACATCGTCGATCTCGCGACCGGCGAGGTGCTGCTGAGTCAGAACGTCGAGGCCGGCGACATCTGGCGCATGTGCCAGGTGAAGGATGCGCCGATCCGCGACTGGGTCAAGCTCGCCGTCTCTCGCGCGCGCAACTCCGGCACGCCGGCGGTGTTCTGGCTCGACCCGTACCGCCCGCACGAGAACGAGGTGATCAAGAAGGTCCGGCTCTACCTGAAGGACCACGACACCAGCGGGCTGGACATCCAGATCATGAGCCAGGTGCGGGCGATGCGCTTCACGCTGGAGCGCGTGGTGCGCGGGTTCGACACGATCTCCGTCACCGGCAACATCCTGCGCGACTACCTGACCGACCTGTTCCCGATCATGGAGCTCGGCACCAGCGCGAAGATGCTGTCGATCGTGCCGCTGATGGCCGGCGGCGGCATGTACGAGACCGGTGCCGGCGGCTCAGCGCCCAAGCACGTGCAGCAGCTGGTCGAGGAGAACCACCTGCGCTGGGATTCGCTCGGCGAGTTCCTGGCGCTGGCCGTCTCGCTCGAAGACCTGGGGATCAAGACCGGCAACGCGCAGGCCAAGATCCTCGCGAAGACACTCGACGCCGCCACCGGCAAGCTGCTCGACAACAACAAGAACCCTTCACCCAAGACCGGCCAGCTCGACAACCGCGGCAGCCAGTTCTACCTCGCGATGTACTGGGCCCAGGAACTTGCCGCGCAGACCGATGACAAGGCCTTGCAGGCGCGGTTCGCAGCGCTGGCGAAGGCGTTGACCGACAACGAGCAGACCATCGTTCGGGAGCTGGCGGCGGTGCAAGGCAAGCCGGCCGACATCGGTGGCTACTACCTGGTCGATGCGAAGAAGTGCGAGGCTGTCATGCGGCCGAGCGCGACGCTCAATGCGGTGTTGGCGGCGGCGCGGGGCTGAAGCCTCTACTGAACTTGGCGCGATTTGCCATGTTCGGGTGACGGCCACAGGCCGCGCGGGCGCAGCATCATCGTGATGATCATCGCCAGCGCGATCAGCAGCTGGCGCAGGATGCCGGCGTCGAGCCGGCCGTCGGTCATCGCCTGCAGCGGGCCGACGACATAGCGAAGCATCTCCGGGAAAGCCGTCAGCAGCACGGCACCCAGGATCACGCCCCGGATGTGGCCGATGCCGCCGAACACCACCATCGCCACGATCATCACCGACTCCTGCAGGGTGAAGGCCTCAGGCGAAATGAAGCCCTGGAAGGTGCCGAACATGGCGCCGGCCACGCCGCCGAAGCTGGCACCGATGCCGAAGGCGAGCAGCTTCATGTCGCGGGTGTTGATGCCCATCGCGGCGGCAACGACCTCGTCGTCGCGAATCGCCATCCAGGCGCGGCCGATGCGCGAATCCTGCAGGCGATGGCACACGATCACCGTGAGCACGACCAGCGCCAGGAACAGGTAGTAGTAGAGCGTGACCGAGGCGAGCTCGACGCCGCCGACGGACAAGGGCTTGCCCAGATCCACGCCGAAGACGCTGATCGAATCGATCGGGCCCACGCCCTTGGCACCGTTGGTGATGTTGACCGGGCGGCTCAGGTTGTTCAGCAAGAGCCGCACGATCTCCCCGAAACCCAGCGTCACGATGGCCAGGTAGTCACCGCGCAGCTTCAGCGTGGGAGCGCCCAGCAAGGTGCCGAAGACCGCGGCGAGCACGGCCGCCAGCGGGATCGTGACCCACCAGGGCGTGTGCAGGCCGGCCGGAAACATCGCCGCGATCCAGGCGAAGTTGTCGGTCAGGTGCGGCGACGCGAGCAGCGCGAACATGTAGGCGCCCACGGCGTAGAACGCGACGTAGCCCAGATCCAGCAGACCGGCGCAGCCCACCACGATGTTCATGCCCAGTGCCAGCATCAGGTACAGCAGACAGGTATCGGCAATGCGGACCCAGTGGGTGCCGAAGCCTTGCAACAGCAGGGGCAGCAGCAGCAGCGCCGCGGCGGCGGCGTATTTCGCGAACTTGCTGTACTTGTTCATGATGGCAGGCACGTTCAGTTCTTCTTCGCGGCTTCGCCGTGAAGCCACGACAAGAACGCCTCGACCGGTGCGCGCTTCGCGTGCCGGGCCGGGTACACGGCAAAGTGCGCCTTGGCCCGCACCGCCTTGTCGAGACTCAAGATCGGCTTGAGCTTGCCCTCGGCCAGATGCCGGCCCGCGATCGTATAGCTCTCCAGGGCCACGCCCAAGCCCTGGCTGGCCGCGTCGAGCGACATCATCGCGCGGTCGAAGCGGAGCGCGAATCGTTCCGGCGCGCGCTTGTGGGTGAACGCCTTGAACCAGTCGGACCACTGGACCACGCTGACGTTGCTCTGGATCAGCGGCATCTCGAGCAATTGCTCGGGCCGTTTCAGGCGGTGCTCGCGGATGAAGGCCGGGTTGGCGAGCGGCAGGATGCGCTCCTCGAACAGCGGCTCGATCACGACGTCTCGCCACTGCGGCACGCCGTAGCGGATGTCGATATCCGCTTGTCCGAGGGCGAAGTCGCTGTGGGTGTGCGCGGCCGACAGGTTGAGCGAGATGTCGGGGTTGGCCTGCGCGAACGCGCGCAGCCGCGGCAGCAGCCACAGGCTCGCGAAGCTCGGCGTCGAGTGCACGTAGAGGCTGTTGCTCACGCCTTGTCGCAGATCGTCGCTGGCGGCGGCGATGGCCGACAGCGCGCCGCCCACGCGCGCGAGGTACTGCTCGCCGGCCGCACTGAGGCGCACACCGTGCGCGCTGCGCTCGAACAGACGCACGCCGAGCAGCGATTCGAGTCGTGCCACCTGGTGGCTGATTGCGGAAGCGGTCAGATGGCGTTCCGCCGCGGCGAGTGCAAAGCTGCGCCGGCGAGCGACGGCCTCGAAGGCCTGGAGGTTGGCAAGGGGAGGCAGTGTGGCCATCGGGTGAACCCTCACGTCAGATGAAAAACCGTCATCTTAGGCTGATGACTCTTCGCTTGTCTTCATGTGGCCCGCCGCCGAAGATCGTCCCCAAGAACTCAGGAGACGATCGAGATGCTGCTCAACGACGCTGAGGCCACAGGCCGAAAGATGCTGCAAGACGGCGCTGGGAGCCCGACGTGAGCGCCGCAATGCTGGATGCGCAACCCGCCGCACCGGACGGCTCGTGGCCGGCGCGCACGGAGCAGTGGCTCGGCCACTGCATCGAAGCGCCGGCCGCGGCGCTGCTCGTCGGCGAGGTCGCGGTGTTGCTGGCCGGCGTGATTTCGCGATTCATCTTCAACAGCCCGATCCCCTGGGCCGACGAACTGGCCTCGATCCTGTTCCTGTGGCTCGCCAATCTCGGCGCGGCCGTGGCGCTGCGGCGCGGCACGCACATGCGCACCACCGCGCTCGTGTCGTTCTTCAGCCCGCGCGCCCAGGCCTGGGCCGAAGCGCTGGCGATCGCCGCGCCCTGCCTGGTGCTCGTCATCCTGGTCGGCCCGATGGCCGAGTACGCGCACGACGAATGGATCGTGCAGACGCCGGCGTTGTCGTGGCCGAACACGGTGCGCGCCGCGGCCGTGCCGGTGGGCAGCGCCTTCATGATCGCGATCGGCCTGCTGCGCCTCGCGCGCCAGGGCCTGGCCGACCTCCTTGGCGTGGTCCTCACCATCGCCGTGCTGGCCGGGGTGTTGTATCTCGGCGCCCACTGGCTCCAGGGCATCGGCAACTGGAACCTCGTCATCTTCTTCGCACTGCTGATGGGTGCCGGCGTCTTGCTCGGCGTGCCGATCGCGTTCTGTTTCGCGCTGGCCACTGTCGCGTTCCTGCTGTGCACGACGTCGACGCCGCTGGCGGTCGTCGCCGGGCGCATCGACGAGGGCATGAGTTCGCTGATCCTGCTGGCGGTGCCGCTGTTCATCCTGCTCGGCCACCTGGTCGAGATGACCGGCATGGCCAAAGCGATGGTGGACTTCCTCGCGTCGCTGCTGGGCCACGTGCGCGGCGGCCTGAACTACGTGCTGCTGGGTGCGATGCTGCTGGTGTCGGGCATCTCCGGCGCGAAGACGGCCGACATGGCGGCGGTGGCGCCGGTGCTGTTGCCCGAGATGAAGCGCCGGGGCAACCACGAAGGCGAACTGATCTCGCTGCTCGCCGCATCCGGCGCGATGGCCGAGACGATCCCGCCCTCGCTGGTGCTGATCACGATCGGCTCGGTCGCCGGCATCTCGATCGCCGCACTCTTCACCGGCGGCATCCTGCCGGGCGTCGTGCTCGCGGTGCTGCTTGCGATATTGGCGCGCTGGCGCAGCGCGGAGATCGCACACGGCCTCAAGCGCGCACCGATCAGCGTCGTTGGCCGGACCCTGCTGGTCGCCGTGCCGGCGCTGGCGCTGCCGGTGCTGATCCGCACCGCGGTGGTCGAAGGCGTGGCCACGGCGACCGAGGTGTCGACGATCGGCATCGCCTACGCCGTCGTCGCCGGGCTGTTCATCTACCGCCGCTTCGACTGGCGGCGCCTGTACCCGATGCTGGTGGACACCGCGGCCTTGTCGGGTGCGATCCTGTTCATCATCGGCACGGCCACCGGCATGTCGTGGGCGCTGACGCAATCCGGCTTCTCGCACAGCCTGGCCGCGCTGATGACGAGCGTGCCGGGCGGCAAGTACGGCTTCCTGCTGGTCTCGATCGCGGCCTTCATCGTGCTCGGGAGCGTGCTCGAGGGCATCCCGGCGATGGTGCTGTTCGCGCCGCTGCTGTTCCCGGTCGCCAAGGCGATCGGTGTGCACGAGGTGCACTACGCGATGGTCATCATCCTCGCGATGGGCATCGGCCTCTTCGCGCCGCCGTTCGGCCTGGGCTACTACGCCGCCTGCACGATCGGCCGTGTCCACCCCGATGTCGCGGTGCGGCGCATCTGGCCGTACCTGGGGGCGCTGCTGGTCGGCTTGCTGATCGTCGCCTTCGTGCCATGGTTCTCCATCGGCCTGCTCTGAGACTTCCTAAAGGACTGCCATGTCTGAATTGACGACCACCTTGCGCGAGCGCGCCTATCGCATCCGCCGCTTCGCCTTGCGCATGGGCGAGGTGCAAGGCCAGGGCTACATCGGCCAGGCCTTGGGCTGGGCCGACGTGCTGGCGGTGGCCTATGGCCACGCGCTCAACCTGCGCCCCGACGAGCCGGAGTGGGAGGGCCGCGACCGCTTCCTGCTCTCGCACGGTCACTATGCGATTGCGTTCTATGCCGCGCTGATCGAGGCCGGCATCATCCCCGAGAGCGAACTCGAGACCTACGGCAGCGACGACAGCCGCCTGCCGATGTCGGGCATGGCGACCTACACGCCGGGCATGGAAATGTCGGGCGGCTCGCTCGGCCAGGGCCTGCCCATCGCCGTGGGCATGGCGCTCGGCCTGCGGCACAAGAAGAACCCGGCGTTCGTCTACAACTCGATGTCCGACGGCGAACTCGACGAAGGCTCCGTGTGGGAAGCCGCGATGGGCGCGGCGCACCATCGTCTGGACAACCTGATCTGCCTCATCGACATCAACAACCAGCAGGCCGATGGCCCGTCGGGCAAGGTGATGGGTTTCGAGCCACTGGCCGACAAGTGGGCGGCGTTCGGCTGGCACGTGCAGCGCGTCGATGGCAACGACCTGCCCGCAGTGCTGAAGGCCTTCGACACCGCGCGCCATCTCGCCGAGGCGAAGCCCCGCGTGATCCTGTTCGACACCTTGATGGGCAAGGGCGTGCCCTTCCTCGAGGCGCGCGAGAAGAACCACTTCATCCGCGTCGACCCGCCGGAGTGGCAGCAAGCCCTCCGGATCCTTGATCAATCGCAGGCCGAAGGAGCCCTCGCATGAACACCGTGACAGAGAAGAAGCCGCGCCTGACCACGTCGGCGATGATCGCCTCGATCGCCTCCGAAGGGCAGCGCGTGAAGGCTGCACCGTTCGGCAAGGCGCTGGTCGAACTGGCGGCCGACCGACCCGAGATCGTCGGCATGACCGCCGACCTCGCCAAGTACACCGACCTGCACCTGTTTGCGCAAGCCTACCCGGAGCGCTTCCACCAGATGGGCATGGCGGAGCAGTTGCTGATCGCCGCCGCCGGTGGCATGGCGAAGGAAGGCTTGATCCCGTTTGCGACGACCTACGCGGTGTTCGGCACGCGCCGCGCCTACGACTTCATCCATCAGGTGATCGCCGAGGAGAACCTCAACGTCAAGATGTGCTTCGCGCTGCCGGGCCTGACCACGGGCTACGGCCCGAGCCACCAGGCCACCGAGGACATCGCGATGATGCGCGGCATCCCCGGCCTGACCATCGTCGACCCGTGCGACGCGCTCGACATCGAACAGGCCGTGCCGCAGATCGCTGCCCACAACGGCCCGGTTTACATGCGGCTGCTGCGCGGCAACGTGCCGCTGGTGCTCGACGAGTACGGCTACCGCTTCGAGCTCGGCAAGGCCAAGCTGCTGCGCGACGGCAACGACGTGCTGATCATCTCGAGCGGCTTCATGACGATGCGCGCGCTCGAAGTGGCGCAGGCGCTCGCGGGCGACCGGGTCGACGTCGCGGTATTGCACTGCCCGACCATCAAGCCGCTCGACGAGGCGGCGATCGTCGAGGCGGTGCGCTACAAGCACCGGCTCGTGGTCGTCGCCGAGAACCACTCGGTGATCGGCGGGCTCGGCGAGGCCGTGGCGAGCGCGCTGTTGCGGCATCGCGTGCAGCCGGCCGGCTTCCAACTCGCCGGCTTGCCCGACGCCTTTCTCGATGCGGGCGCATTGCCGACGCTGCACGACCGCTACGGCATCAGCACCGAAGCCCTGGCTGCACGCATCAAGGGCTGGCTCGCCTGAGCCCGAAGAGATTCATCCAACCCAACTTCACCTCGGAGAACTGACCATGCTTCTGACTGACAAAGTCGCCCTCGTCACCGGCGGCGCCGGGCTCAACGGCCTGGGCTTCGCCACCGCCCGCATGCTCGCCGCGCAAGGCGCCCGCGTCGTGATCCTCGACCTCGAACGCGCCGACCCGGCCGGTGCAGCGGCGCAGCTCGGCACGCAACACGTCGGCCTGGTGGCCGACGTGACCGACAAGGCCTCGTGCGAGCGTGCCGCCGCGGCGGCGTTGAAGCAGTGCGGCCGGATCGACATCCTCGTCAACAACGCCGGCATCACGCAGCCGCGCAAGACCGCCGACATCACCGGCGCCGACTACGACGCGGTGCTCGACGTCAGCCTGCGCGGCACGCTGTACATGTCGCAGGCCGTGCTGCCGGCGATGCGGGCGGCGAAGGCGGGCGCGATCGTGTGCGTCTCGTCGGTCTCGGCGCAGCGCGGCGGCGGCATCCTCGGCGGGCCGCACTACTCGGCGGCGAAGGCCGGCGTGCTCGGCCTGGCGCGCGCGATGGCGCGCGAGTTCGGCATCGACGGCATCCGCGTCAACTGCGTCACGCCCGGCCTGATCGCCACCGACATCAACAAGGGCCTGATTCCCGATGACCGCATGAAGGGCATCCTGGAGCAGATCCCGCTGAACCGCATCGGCGAACCGAGCGACGTGGCCGGCTGCATCGTGTTCCTGGCCAGCCCGCTGGCCAAGTACTGCACCGGCGTCACGCTGGACGTCAACGGCGGCATGTTGATCCACTGATCGATCCACCGCAGCCACCTCACCCCAATTCAATTCCATCGGAGACAACGATGACCCAGCTCAAGACCCTTCGCACCGGCCTGACCCGCCGGCAATGCCTGACTGCTAGCGCAGCGCTGCCGCTGTTCACGATCCTGCCGCAGCGCGCCCAAGCCGCCGAGTTCACCTACAAGCTCGCCACCGGGCAGGACCCGAGCCACCCGGTCAACAAGCGCGCGCAGGAGGCGATCGACCGCATCAAGGCCGCGACCAACGGCCGCCTCGAGATCCGCCTGTTCCCGGCGAATCAGCTGGGCTCGGACACCGACCTGCTGGCGCAGGTGCGCAACGGCGGCGTCGAGTTCTTCAACCAGGCCAGCTCGGTGCTGTCGACGCTGGTGCCGGCGGCCGGCATCGTCAACACCGGCTTCGCGTTCAACGACTACGACCAGGTCTGGAAGGCGATGGACGGCGCACTCGGCACCCACGTGCGCGGCCAGATCGAGAAGGTCGGCCTGATGACCCTGTCCAAGCCCTGGGACAACGGCTTCCGCCAGGTGACGACTTCCACCAAGCCGATCAACACGGCCGATGACCTGCGCGGCCTGAAGCTGCGCGTGCCCGCGGCGCCGATGCTCTCGACGCTCTTCAGCGCACTCGGCGCGAGCCCGACGCCGATCAACTTCAACGAGGTCTATTCGGCGTTGCAGACCAAGCTGGTCGAAGGCCAGGAGAACCCGCTGGCGATCATCGCCACCGCGCGTCTGTACGAGGTGCAGAAGTACTGCAGCCTGACGAACCATGTGTGGGACGCGTACTGGATCCTGGGCAACCGCAAGGCCGTCGATCGCCTGCCCAAGGACATCCAGGAGATCGTGTTCCGCGAATTCGAGAAATCCGCCACCGACGAACGCGCCGACATCGCCGCCCTCAGCAAGACGCTGCGCGGCGACTTGCAGGCCAAGGGCCTGCAGTTCGTCGAGGTCGACAAGAAGGTCTTCAAGGCCGCGCTCGGCAAGAGCAGCTTCTACAAGGACTGGCGCGCGAAGTTCGGCGAAGAGGCCTGGAAGCTGCTCGAAGACAACGCCGGCACGCTCGCCTGATCACGCGCTCACCGAGAGACCTTGCCATGCCCCGCCCCGCAGCCTCGAGCCTCGCCAACGCCATCCGCTTTCTCGCGATCGATGCGATCGTGCGCGCCGGCGAGGGCCACCAGGGCGTGCCGCTGGGCATGGCCGAGATCGCCACCGCGCTCTACACGCGGCACCTGAAGTTTCACGCCACCGACCCCACCTGGCCGGACCGCGACCGGGTCGTGCTCTCCAACGGCCACGGCTCGATGCTGCTCTACGCGCTGCTGCACCTCACGGGCTACGAGCGCATCTCGATCGACGCGATCAAGAGCTTCCGCGAGCTGGGCTCGCATTGCCAGGGGCATCCCGAGTTCGACCCCGCCAGCGGCATCGAGGTGACGACCGGCCCGCTCGGCCAGGGCATCGCCAATGCGTTCGGCATGGCTGTGGCCGAGGCTTACCTCAATGCGCGTTTCGGCGCCGGGCTGGTGGATCATTTCACCTACGCCTTCGTCGGCGACGGCTGTCTGCAGGAAGGCATCGGCCAGGAGATGATCTCGCTGGCCGGCCACCTGCGGCTCTCCAAGCTGGTGCTGCTGTGGGACGACAACCGCATCACCGACGACGGCAGCACGGCGCTGTCGATCAGCGAGGACGTGGCCGCGCGGTTTCGCGTCGCCAATTGGCATGTCGTCGAAGTCGACGGGCACGACATCGAAGCCGTGTCGTCGGCGCTCGCGGCGGCCCGGCACGACCCGCGGCCTTCGCTGATCGCTTGCCGCACCGTGATCGCGCGCGGCATTGCGCGCTTGCAAGGCCAGCGCGGCGGCCACAGCGCCCGCCTGTATGTCGAGGACGCCGACACCGCCCGCCGCGATCTCGACTGGCCGCACGCCCCCTTCGAGGTGCCCGCTCCCGTGCTGCGCGCATGGCGCGATGCCGGATGCCGCAGCGCGGCCGAGCGCGCGGCGTGGCAGGCGCGGCGCGATGCGCTCGCGCCTGCCGATCGCATCGAGTTCGATCGCATCGTCAACGGCGAGTTGCCCTCGGGCTGGCGCGAGGTGCTGCAGGGCTACAAGCAGCGCGCCCTCAAGCGCGAGGCCTTGGGCGGCATCCTCATCTCGGCAGAGATCAACGACTGCCTGACCGAGGTGCTGCCGGAGCGCATGGTCGGCTGCGCCGACCTCGAGGCACCGACGAGCCACAAGCGCCGGCTGCAGGCCTTCACCGCCGACGACCGCAGCGGTGCTTATGTGCACTGCGGCGTGCGCGAGCACCTGATGGGCGCGATGGCCAACGGCATGGCCGCGCACGGCGGCATCCTTCCGCTGGCCGTTACCTACCTGGCGTTCTCGGACTACGAACGCCCGGCGATGCGCATGGCGGCGCTGATGGGCCTGCCGGTGAAGTTCGTGTTCAGCCACGACTCGATCGGCGTCGGCAAGAACGGCCCGACGCACCAGCCGGTCGAGATCCTGGCCGCGCTGCGCGCCATGCCCAACATGCTGGTGCTGCGCCCGGCCGACGCGGTCGAGGCCGCCGAGTGCTGGGAGATCGCGCTCGAACACAAGAGCGGCCCGGCGACGCTGGCGTTCGCGCGCCAGGCGCTGCCGCTGGTGCGGCGCACGCACACCGCCGACAACCTCTCGCGACGCGGCGCCTACGTGCTCGCCGACGCCACCGGCGGCGCACGCGAGGTGACGCTGCTCGCCACCGGCTCGGAGGTGACGATCGCGCTGCAGGCACGCGAACGCCTGCAGGCCGAAGGCGTGCCGACCGCGGTGGTCTCGATGCCCTGCTGCGAATGCTTCGATGCCCAGGACGCGGCCTACCGCGCCTCGGTGCTGATGCCGGGCACCGTGCGCGTGGCCGTGGAAGCGGCCGTGCGCTTCGGATGGGACCGCTACCTCGGCGAGCGCGGCGGCTTCGTCGGCATGACGGGCTTCGGTGCGTCGGGCTCCGCCGAGGCCCTCTACGAACTCTTCGGCATCGTGCCTTCGGCGGTGGTCGCGGAAGCCAGGCGCCTGCTGCGGACAACGCTCTGACAGCGGTTGTAGGGATTGCGGGGCCAGAGTCCCTTGCACGCGGGCCGAATCCCCGAATTCAGCCGCCTGTCGGGACGCTCGACCCATGGCGTTCGCCGCGTCGCCACGAACAATCCAGTTGACACCACGATCCCCCACGGGGACTGGTACAACCGGAGCGTCCCATGAAAATCGTCACCTTCATCTACGGCATCGTCAGCTATGCGCTCGGCGTCGCCTCCTTGCTCTACCTGATCTGTTTCCTCAGCAACGTCGTGGTGCCCAAGACCATCGACTCCGCGCCGGTGGGTGCGATCGCACCAGCCGTCCTGATCGATCTGATCCTGGTTGGGCTGTTCGCCTTGCAGCACAGCATCATGGCGCGTCCCGGATTCAAGGAACGCTGGACCCGCATCGTGCCGAAGCCGGCCGAACGCAGCACCTATGTGCTGCTCACGGGCGTGGTGCTGGCGCTGTTGTACTGGCAATGGCAGCCGATCCCGGGGGTCGTCTGGAACGTCGAAGACGCTGTCGGCAAGGGCCTGCTCCAGGGTCTGTTCTGGCTCGGCTGGGTCATCCTGTTCGCGTCGACCTTCATGATCAATCACTTCGACCTCTTCGGGCTGCGTCAGGTGTACCTGCGCCTGAAGGATGAGCCGTACCGGCCGGTGCCGTTCGTCCAGGTGGCGCTGTACCGCTTCGTGCGGCACCCGATCATGCTCGGGGTTCTGATCGGCATCTGGGCGACGCCTCACATGAGCGTGGGGCATCTGCTGTTCGCTGCCGCCAGCACGGTCTACGTGTTCATCGGCATCTTCCTGGAAGAGCACGATACTCGCGAAGCCCTCGGCGAGACCTACGAACGCTACCGGCAAGCGACTCCGATGATCGTGCCGATGCCACGCCGGCCGGCCGGTCCCGCGACAAGGCAACACGATGGCGCTGCTTGAAATCGAAACGGACTACCTGATCATCGGCAGCGGTGCCGCCGGGCTGGCTTTTGCCGACACGCTGATCGCCGAAACGGCTGCCCACGTCACGATCGTCGATCGGCATGGCAAGCCCGGTGGACATTGGAACGACGCCTATCCGTTCGTCACCTTGCACCAGCCGTCCGCCTTCTATGGCGTGAATTCGCTCGAGCTGGGCAGCGGGCGCAAGGACACGATCGGCTTGAACCGCGGTCTCTACGAGCTCGCCTCCGGGCCGGAGGTCAGTGGCTATTTCGATCGGGTGATGAACCACGGCCTGCTGCCCAGCGGCCGCGTTCGCTACTTCCCCTTGTGCAACCACTTGGGAGACGGCCGGTTCGAATCGCTGCTGTCAGGTGCCAGCACGCAGGTGACGATACGCAAGAAGCTGGTGGACGCGACCTACCTCAGCCCCTCGGTTCCCTCGACTCACCAGCCCCGCTTCAAACTCGCGCCGGGGGTGCGCATGGTGGCTCCGAACGCTTTGCCGGGGTTGTGGCACGGCTCGCAACACGCGCCGCGCCCCAAGCGCTTCGTCGTGATCGGCGCGGGCAAGACGGCGATGGACAGCTGCGTGTGGCTGATCCAGTCGGGCGCCGACCCGGACTCGATCAACTGGGTCGTGCCGCGCGACTCCTGGGTGGTCAATCGAGTGACCACGCAGACCGGGTCGGAGTTCTTCCGTGAAACGATCGGTGGCCAGGCCGACCAGATGGAAGCGTTCGCCACGGCCACCTCCACCGACGACCTGTTCCTTCGACTGGAAGCCTGCGGCGCGTTGCTGCGCATCCATCCGGAACACACGCCGACGATGTTTCACTTCGCGACCCTGACGCCAGCCGAAGCCGAGGTGCTGCGCAGGATTCGCCACGTGGTTCGGCTGGGGCGCGTGCTGGCGCTGGAGACCGACCAGATGGTGCTCGAGCAAGGGCAGGTGCCGGTCGCGCGCGACACGCTGTTCATCGACTGCACCGCGTCTGCCATCGAGTTTCGGCCGACGCAGCCCATCTTCCAGGACGACAAGATCGTGCTGCAGATCGTGCGCATGCCGCAACCTGCCTTCAGCGCCGCCGTGACGGCCTTCGTCGAAGCGCATCACGACGACGACGTTCACAAGAACCGCCTGTGCAGCCCGGTGCCGTTCCCCAAGACGACGGCGGACTACCCGCACACGATCATGGCCAACATGCTGAACCGGATGCAATGGGGGCAGGACAAGGACCTGCGCGAATGGATCCGCGCGAGCCGGCTGGACGGGTTCGGCCAACTGATGTCCAGCGCGGATCGGCAGGACGCCGAAAAGCAGGCGATCATCGCGCGCTTCAAGGATCAATCCGCCGCCGCGATGGCGAATCTGCCGAGGCTCATGTCCAGTCGGCCAGCAGCGCCAGATCATCCAGTGCCCGGCAAGACCATTGCGAGCGTCGCTTCAGTTGGTTCCATGTAGCCAATCATCCGGTCCTGTCGAGTGATCGAGATGACTTCGGCCTCACTCTCGGCAGAGCAACAGGCGATGCTGAAGTCGAGGCCCTTGCTGGTCGCCCGAGGCTTGCGCGCGCTGGCCGACGGCTACATGGCGGTGTTGCTGCCGGCGTACTTGCTGTCGGTCGGCCTGGGCACGCTGCAGGTCGGCGTCATCGCCACGATGACGATGCTGGGCTCGGCGCTGGCGACGGTCGCCGTCGGGGCCTGGGGGCATCGGTTTGATTCGGGTCGTCTGCTGCGCGCTGCCGCGCTGCTGATGGCGGCCACGGGGCTGGGATTCGCCGGCTTCTCGTCGTTCTGGCCGTTGTTGGTGGTCGCCTTCGTCGGCACGCTCAACGCGAGTTCGGGCGACGTGAGCTTGTTCCTGCCGCTGGAACACGCGCGTCTGGCGGCTGCCGCCAGTGGGCACGCGAGAATCGCCCTGTTCGCGCGCTACAGCGTGGTCGGGGCGTTGTGTGCCGCCGTCGGCGCGCTGGCGGCGGCCTTGCCGGATTGGGTGGCGAGTCACGCCGGCGTCTCGCAGATCGTCACGCTGCGCGCAATGTTCCTGCTCTACGGCGTCATCGGCTTGCTCATCGGGTGGCTCTACCGCCAGCCTTTGATGAGCGTCGCCGTCGACGAGCTCCCTCAGGCAGCCGCGCCGCTCGGTCCCTCACGCCGCATCGTCGTGCGGCTTGCCGCGCTGTTCAGCGTCGACGCCTTTGCGGGCGGGCTGGTCGTGAACTCGTTGATGTCGCTGTGGTTGCTGCAGCGTTTCGGGCTGTCGCTGGCGCAGGCCGGCGCGTTCTTCTTCTGGGCCGGGCTGCTGAGCGCTGCGTCGCAGTTGGCCGCGCCCCTGGTGGCGCGACGATTCGGGCTGCTGAACACGATGGTGTTCACGCACATCCCCGCCAACGTCTGCCTCGTGCTGGCCGCGGTGGCGCCGAGCCTGCCCCTCGCACTGGCGCTGCTGTTCGTGCGCAGCGCCTTGTCGCAGATGGACGTGCCGACGCGCACGGCCTACGTGATGGCGGTCGTGACGCCAGCGGAGCGGCCGGCGGCGGCCAGTTTCACAGCCGTGCCGAGAAGCCTGGCGGCGGCGCTGAGCCCGACGCTCAGTGGTGCGCTCTTCGCCGCCGGCTTCGTCTCGCTGCCGCTCGTGGTGTGCGGCGTGCTCAAGATCGCCTACGACCTCGCGCTGTGGCGCGGCATGCGCGGCGAGCAGTTGCCAGGCGAATAGAACACCCGCCGTCGCATTTGATCGGCGCCGACCTTCGCCCTGCATCCAGGCCGGGGCCTGGCTCGTAGACGAGGGGCCGAACCGTGCGGCAGGTGCCGCCGCCCGGCCGAGTGAGGACACGCGCGCCTTGGCGGCGGCGTTCAGCGCGTAACCGGAGTTCCGTCATGGCACAGATTCTGATCGCCACCGTGCCCGTGCTCGGTCACATCAACCCGATCCTGCCGCTGGCCCGCGCGCTCGTGGCACGCGGACACGAGCTACGCTGGTACAGCGGACGCAAACACGCCGCACGCATCGAGGCCACGGGCGTGCGCTTCGTGCGCTTCGTGCGCTTCGCCCGTGCACGCGACTACGATGACCAGCAGCTGGAACGAGAGTTTCCCGGGCGCTCTGCCCTTACGGGCCTCGACCAGCTGCGCTTCGATCTGATGCGCGTCTTCATCGATGCCGCGCCGGGGCAATTTGCCGACATCGAGGCGCTCACACACGCGTGGCGGCCGGATGTCATCGTCGCTGACCCGACGATGTTCGGCGCGGGCTTTGCACATGACCGACTGGGCATTCCACTGGCCACCGTGAGTGTCCTGCCCTGCGTGCTGCGCAGCCGCGACGCGGCACCGTTCGGACTCGGGTTGCCGCCGCTGCCCTCGACGGTGGGGCGCTTTCGCAACAGACTGCTCAACGGGGTCGTCGAGCACATCGTCTTCCGCGGCGTGCAGGCGCACTGGCAACGCACGCGCGCGCAGGCCGGGCTGGCGCCCGGCGCGTTCCTCTTCGACGCGCCGCGCACGATTTCGCGGTTCCTGTTGCCGACCATTCCCGGCTTCGAGTACCCGCGCTCCGACCTGCCGGACAACGTCGACTTCATCGGCATCCTGCCCGTCGATGCGCCGCAGGAGGTGAAGCGGCCCGCATGGTTCGGCGAACTGGACGGCTCGCGGCCCGTGGTGCATGTCACGCAAGGCACGATCGCCAATGCGGAGCCCGCGCTCTTCGCGCCGGCGGTCGAGGGGCTCGCAAACGAAGACGTGCTCGTCGTGCTGGCCACCGGCGGGCGGGCTCCGGAAGAACTAGGGCTGGCCCGCGTGCCCGACAACGTGCGCGTGGCGCCGTGGTTGCCCTACGCGGAACTGCTGCCGTGCACCTCGGTGATGGTGACGAATGGCGGCTACGGCGGCGTTCAGCTCGCGCTCTCGCACGGCGTGCCCCTCGTCGTCGCCGGCACGACCGAAGACAAACCCGAGGTCGCCGCGCGCGTGGCGTGGAGCGGCTCGGGCGTGAATCTGCGCACGTCGACGCCGACACCGGAAGCCGTGAGGACCGCCGTGCGCGAGATTCTCGGCGCGCCGTCCTATCGAGCGCAGGCGAAGCGCCTGGCGCAGGAGTACCGCCAATACGATGCGGTCGCGCGCGGCGTGGCGTCGATCGAGGCGCTGGTCGGCACCGGCGGCCCGTCGCCGCACCACACGCCCGGCCCGGCGAGATCGCAGGTTCGGTCGACGTCGGTAAGGGGTGCTGCCTAGGGGGCACAATGCACGCGGAGGCTGTCGTCAGCCCCCTCGGGCGTCGCGGCGGTCAACAGAGAGTCGGATGGAAAAGATTTCGCTGCCGCAGCGCGTGGCGGCCACTGTGCTGGGGCCTGCGGGGCCGGTGCGGGTCCGCACCTCGATGACCTTGATTCCGCTCGTCGTCTTCATCCTGTTCGCCATCGTGCAGCACGGCGAGGTGATGCTCGGGCTGATCGATCTCACCGAGTCGAACCGCCTCACGGCGTTCAATCTCGGCGGCAGTGCGGTGTTCTACGTGCTGGAACGCAGCCGCCTGTCGGAGCGCCTCTCGCGCGACCCGTTCCTCACGCTGCCGCAGATCCTATTCGCGATTTGCTCGATCACCTGGTCATACGCCATCACCGGGCCGGCGCGTGGCGCGGTCATTGCGATCATGGTGGTGACCATCGTGTTCGGCATGTTCGCCCTGGACCCGAAGTTTGCGCCGCGCCTGGCGCTGCTGGCTTTCGCAGGGCTGGCCAGCGTGATGGTCTGGCGCGCCGCAACCGCGCCGGACCGCTACGCCCCGGTGGTCGAATCGGTGCACGCGTTGTTCGCCGCGATCGTGATGGGCGCGACGGCGGTGGTGGTGATGCGCATTGGTCGGCTGCGCGCTCGGCTGGCGGCGCGAAGGCGGGAGCTGGCCGATGCGCTGGCCTTGAACCGCGAACTCGCGACCCGCGACGCGCTGACGGGGCTGCTGAACCGCCGTGCGATGGTCGAATTGCTGGCCCGCGAGCAAGCCCGCAGCGAGCGTGGCTATGGCCCGCTGTCGCTCGCCCTGCTGGACATCGACTGGTTCAAGCGCGTCAACGACACCCTGGGCCATCGCGCGGGCGACGACGTGCTGCGGCGCTTTGCCGCCGTTGTTCAACCTCAGTTGCGCACCGTCGATGAGGTGGCACGTTGGGGTGGAGAAGAGTTCCTGTTGCTGATGCCCGGCACGAAGCTGGACGACGCACTCATCGCGCTGGAGCGACTGCGCGGCGCGGTCGCCTGCGGTGGGTTCGATGCGATCGCGCCGGCCTTGACGGTGACGTTCTCGGCTGGGTTGGTGCAGATGCGCGAAGGCGAGTCCCAAGACGCCGCCATCGACCGCGCTGACCGGGCCTTGTACCAGGCCAAGCAGTCCGGCCGCGATCGGGTCGAGGCGGCCTGACGGCGGCAGCCGGCTGTGGCCAGCTGGCTCAGTACGACCCACAGCAGGAATAAGCACCAGCAAGAGCGGTCGATCTCCGAGCGCTTGTTCTGCGTCACTCAATGCCTGCCCGCAAGAGTTTGCGCATGAAGCACGCAAGCTGCGATCTCGACGTGCTCCGGCACTTCATTCAGAAAGCTGTGGCGAAGTACGGCGTCACGGATGCTGGCGGCACGCGCCTGCAACTCTGTGTGGGCGGCGTTCAGGATTTCCGCTGCGCGGGGATCGTCGGCACGTGCCAGCACTTGGTAGCAGCTCAAGCGAATGAGTTGCGGAACGTCCGTGCCTTCCAGCGTTCCGCCGGCGGCGAGGTGGGTCAACACGATTTCGGTCGCACGCATGGCCTCGGTCACGTCACCTTGCGCCAACGCCACTCGCGCCAGGCCAGCTGCCGCGTCGTGTTTCTGCGGTGCGCCGATCTTCAGCGCCAGGGCGTGGGCGCGCTCGATCGCAGACTGCGCCGGCTCGTGCTGGCCCAGCGCCATTTTGGCGTTGCCAAGCCAGCACAGTGCAATGGCCTCGGCGTGTGGGTTCTGTGCTGCGATACCGATTTCCAACGCGGATTGCGCAAGCGTCAGTGCGAGCGCAACGTCCCCCTGCCGCAGCGCGAGTTTTGAAAGGTAGATCAGTGGATAGGGTTCTTGCGCACGGTCCCCCACTTCGCGCGTCAATCGCAAACCCTCGTCCAAATTCAATCGGGCTTGCACGCACTCACCCAATCCCAGCCACGATGCGCCGAGATTGCAGAGCGCGATGGCTTCGAGGCGTCGTTCGCCGAGCTCCCGATTGATCGGCAAAGTCTGCTGCGTGGTCTCAAGATAGGCGACTGGGTCACCCTCGATATTGGCGACGACAGCCAGGACGTTGAGGAAGCGCGCTTCCATGGCGCGCAGCCCTTGAGCCCGCGCGGCGGCCAGCCCCTCCAGCGCCAACGCCTTGCCTTCTGCAACCTTGCCGAGATCACACAGCGCATACGCAAGCCGTTGCTGAGCGCGCAAACCGAGCACGCCGTCCCCGATGCGCCGGGCCAGCTCCATCGACTGCCGGGCAGTGCTTTCCTGTGTCGGGTAGTCGGCAATGCGCACCGCGATGTCGCTGCGCCGCCACGCCACCTCGGCGCGCCGCTGGTCGTCGTCAAGTTCCTCGGCAAGTGCTCGCAGTACGGCGATGTCGGCCTGCTGCTCGGGGCGTTGGCCCAGCAGGTCCAGCGTGCGCTCGCGCACATCGAGCAGCCGCCAGCGAAGCAGTGGCCCGACGCGGCGGCCAGACCGATCGTGGCCGACGTCTTCGTCAACGAGGCGAAGGGCATTCTCAACATGCGCCAATACTGTCTTGTGCGCGAAGCGTCCTGCCGCATGCTCGGCGGCGCGGGTGAAGAACTCGCAGGCCTGGGCGTTGTTGCCGGCACCTTCGAAATGCTCGGCCGTTGCGGCCAGAAAGTCATTGGCGCGTGCCCCTGTCAGGCCCGCCAGCCAGGCCGCAACTCGGGCGTGGCATTCGCGCCGCATGGGCTTGAGTACGGTGTCGTAGGTGACCTGGTGCAGGATCTGGTGCTTGAAGGTGTATTCACGCACACCCTCGAGGCTGCTGTTCTGGCGGGGCAGCGTCAATTCGTGCTGCGCCAACGCAGGCAGGGCTGCGACGGCCTTTGCGTCGATGGCGCCGAGCGCCCTGTCCCAGAACACGAAGCCAATCACCGAGGCCTGCTGGAGTGCCAGCCTCTCGGCCAGCCTCAGACCATCGAGCCGGGCCTGCAGCACGCCGGCGAGTGTTTGTGGAACGCGGCTGTTCAGCAACTTGCCGGGGTTCACCGTCCAGCAACTCTCACCCGCTTCGATCGCTCCTTCGTCCACGAGCATCTTCACCAGCTCTTCCATATAGAACGGGTTCCCTTCGGCGCGGCCGGAGATCAGTTCGCGAAGCGCAGCGGGAATCTCCCGCACCTCCTTCAGAAGCTCGTCGGCAAGCTTGCGGCTCGAGGCCGTGTCGAGAGGGAGCAAGTCGATGCGCAGATGGCTGCCGCTGGCACCAATCCAGTCCGATCGTCGCTCGAACAATGCTGGGCGCGTGAGGGCGAGCGTCAGCATCGGCACGTCTTGGTTGGCTTGCGTGAGGTAGTTCAGAAAGTCCAGCGAGCCGTCGTCAGCCCAGTGCAGGTCGTCGAGCAAGAGCACGATGGGCTGCGGTCTCGGACAGCGACGCGACGGAATATTTGCGCCGCCGTCTCGAAGGCGCGGTTTCGCAGTTGCTGGATGTCGTCCTTGATGCGCGCAATGTGTTTGGTGTCGCCGAAGTCCAGTCCGATAAGGTGGCCCAGCAGGTGGGCGTGGGCTTGCGCCCGGTCATCCTCCTCTTCGCCACCTTCTGAATTGCGAAACAGCGGTGTGATGCCTTGTTCGATTTTGTGCTTGGCGGACTCCATGCTGTCGCCGTCGCCGATCTGCACGTGCCAGGCCAGGATTTCGCGCAGCAGGCCATAGGCCTGGCCCTGGGTCTGGGGGTTGGCCCTGCCCAGAAAAACGCAGAACGCTTCGAGTCGGGTTTGGGCCCAAGTCTCGAACTCGTAGAGCAGCCGACTCTTGCCGATGCCCGCTTCGGCAACAACCGTCACGACTGCCGGTTTGCCTTGGCTATGGAGCTGCTCGAAGGCGTCTTGCAGCTGTGCCAGTTCATCGTCGCGGCCGATCATCCGCGTTGCCACGCCTTCGATGCCTCGGGTGGTGACACGGAATACCCTGGGCTTGGCGCGCTTCACCAGGTAGGTCTGGATCGGCGCGTCGACGCCTTTGACGGTGATCGGGTCCTGCGGCTCGACGTCGAAAATTCCCCGCACGTGGCGGTAGGTGTCGCGGCTGATACGAAGGGCACCGGCCGGCGCGGTTTGTTCCATGCGGGCGGCGATGTTGACAGCGATGCCGCGGATCGTGCCGTCGGCGTTCACCCCACCGCCGAGCAGCACCGCGCCTGTGTGAATGCCGACGCGGACGTCGAAGCCGGCGTGGCGTTGGGCGGTCTGCACGTCGGCCTCCCGCCCCTGGCCCTCGGCCAACAGCGCCAAGCCGCAGCGCACGGCGCGGTCGGCATCGTCTTCCTTCGCCTCGGTGGCGCCGAATGCGGCCAGCAGACTGTCGCCAGCGTACTGCAGGACCTTGCCGTGGTGGGCGCTGACCACGGCGGTGTAACGGGCCAAGGCGCCGTCCATGACCGAGTGAATGTCCTCGGGATCCAGGTGTTGCGAATGCGTCGTCGAACCGACCATGTCGAGGAAGAGGATGCTGACTTGTCGAAGGGCCTGGGCAGGATCGGCGGCTGTGGATGTGGTCGAGTCGATGAGCTTGAAGCGGAGGGCGGCTATCGAGGCATCGACCACCGCGTCGCCCAGCAACTCGCGTTGGGCCTCCAGCGCGGCGATGCCGGCGAGGATCTTCTGGTGCTCGGACAACATAGGTGCCCAGCATAGCGATGGGAGACGAACCTGTGTCAGCGAGATTCGGCGCGCTGCCCGCCAGTCTGGCAACATCGGCGCCGCACATCAGCCGTGTGCCCCCTGAGAAAGTGAGAGCAGCCATGCGGACTCAGCGATCGAACTGCGCACGTGACCTGCTGGCCGCGGTGCTCTGCGCGAGCCTGATGGGTTGCGCCATGAACGGTGCGTCAACGCTGGCGCACGACCGCATCGTCCAGATCGTCACGAGCCCGGAGCGCAGTCCTGCGGACCGCACGAACGACCTGCGCCGCCGTCCCGCCGACATGTTGGCGTTCATCGGCATCCGGCCCGGATGGACGGCGCTCGACGTGAGCGCGGGCGGCGGCTACACGACCGAACTGCTGGCCCGCGCGATCGGGCCGTCGGGGACGGTGTACGCGCAGAGCCAGCCTCGCGACCCGAACCGGGCGGCCCCCACGCCTGCCGCGCCGGAAGGCGGCGGCCCACCTGCGGCGGCCTCCCCGGCCTCGGCGAGTGCCGCACCGCGGCCGCAGCGCAACACGGCCGACGTGCTCGCCGATCGCGAGAGGGCCATGCAGGCCGCAGGCGTGGCGGCCGCGCGCATCGTCTACGTCGGCCAGCGCTTCGACAATCCGGTGCCGCCGGCGATGGCAGACGGGCAGCTCGATCTGGTGACGCTGATGTTCAACTATCACGACTTCGGCTTCATGGGCGTCGATCGCGCGCAGCTGAACCGCGCCGTCTTCCATGCCTTGAAGCCGGGCGGCTTCTACGTCATCGCCGACCACGCCGGTCGGCCGGGCACCGGCATCTCCGAATCGGGCACGCTGCACCGCATCGAGCAGTCGTTCCTGCGGGGCGAGGTCGAAGCGGCCGGGTTCAGGCTGGCCGACGAGGGGAACTTCCTGCGCAACCCGAACGACCCGCGCGACCGGAACACCCCCGAGCCACCGCAGCCGAAGGACGAGTTCGTGTTGAAGTTCGTCAAGCCCTGAGCGGAACCGCTGACCGATCCCGCCACTCGGCCCCTCACCCCCGCGCCAACACCGGCCCCAACGCCGCCCCCGTGTGGCTCCGCGCATTCCCCACCAACACCTCCGGCGTGCTCTCCCCCACCACCGCGCCGCCCTTCACGCCGCCGTCCGGCCCGAGGTCGATGACCCAGTCGGCTTCGGCGATCACGTCGAGGTCGTGCTCGATCACGACGACGCTGTGGCCGCCATCCACCAGCCGGTGCAGCACGCGGATCAGGCGTTCGACATCGGCCATGTGCAGGCCCACCGTCGGCTCGTCGAGCACGTACAGCGTGTGCGGCGCCTTGTTGCCGCGGCGCGTGACGTCGTCGCGCACCTTGCTCAGTTCGGTGACGAGCTTGATGCGCTGCGCCTCGCCGCCGCTCAGCGTCGGTGACGGCTGGCCGAGCGTGAGGTAGCCCAGGCCCACGTCCTTCAGCAGCTGCAACGGGTGCGAGATGTTGGGCATGCTCGCGAAGAACTCGACCGCCTCGTCGACCTCCATCTTCAGCACGTCGCCGATGCTTTTGCCGCGCCAGCTCACCGCCAGCGTCTCGGCGTTGAAGCGCTCGCCGTGGCACACATCGCACGGTACTTTCACGTCGGGCAGGAAGCTCATTTCGATGGTCTTCATGCCCTGCCCTTCGCAGCCCGGGCAGCGACCCACGCCGGTGTTGAAGCTGAAGCGCGCCGGCGCATAGCCGCGGGCGCGCGCTTCGAGCGTGTCGGCGAAGAGCTTGCGGATCGTGTCCCAGAAACCGATGTAGGTCGCGGGGCAGGAGCGCGGTGTCTTGCCGATCGGCGTCTGATCGACTTCGAGCACGCGGTCGATGAAGCCCCAGCCGTCGATGCTCGCGCAACCCTGCCAGTTGGGTCGGCCGCCGCGCGAGTTGATGAACTGCAGGTTGGCGAGCAGCACGTCGCGCGCGAGCGTGGATTTGCCGGAGCCGCTGACGCCGGTGACTGCCACCAGCCGCTTCAGCGGCACGTCCACCGTGATGTTGCGCAGGTTGTGTTTGCTGGCGTCGCGCACCGTGAGCAGGCGGTTCGCCTCGCTCTCGGCGCGCACGGTCTTCTTCGTCACCGGCTCGATGAAGCGTCGCGCCTGGATCGGGTGCACCAGCGGGTGTGCGAGGAATCGGCCGGTGACCGAGTCGGGGTTCAACGCGAGGTCGGCCGCGCTGCCTTCGGCGACGAGGTGGCCGCCGCGCTTGCCGGCGCCGGGGCCGATGTCGATGATGTGGTCGGCGCGGCGGATCGTGTCTTCATCGTGCTCGACGACGACCAGCGTGTTGCCCTTGTCGCTGAGCGTCTGCAGCGCGTTCAGCAGCACCTGGTTGTCGCGCGGGTGCAGGCCGATGGTCGGCTCGTCCAGCACGTAGCAGACGCCTTGCAGGTTGCTGCCGAGCTGCGCCGCGAGGCGGATGCGCTGCGCTTCGCCGCCGCTCAGCGTGGGCGCGGCGCGGTCGAGCGTGAGGTAACCGAGGCCGACTTCCTCGAGGAACTCGAGCCGGCTCTTGATCTCGCTGACCACGTCGCGTGCGATCTCGGCGTCGCGGCCTGTGAGTGCGAGCGCGTTGACCCAGACACGGGCGTCCGCCACCGACCACGCGCCGATCGTCGTGATGGGCTCGCTTTCGAAGGTGACGAGGCGTGAAGCCGGGTTCAGGCGCGTGCCGGCGCAGTCGGGGCACGGTGCATCTTCGACGCCTTCGACCTCCTGCTCCTCCGACGGGAACGACTGCTCGCGGCCCTTGTTGTCGTCGTCCTTGATCGAGTCGTCGTAGGCCTTGCGCTGCTCGCGCGTCAGCTTCAGGCCGGTGCCGACGCAGGTCGTGCACCAGCCGTGCTTGCTGTTGTAGCTGAACATGCGCGGGTCGAGCTCGGCGTAGCTGGTGCCGCAGGTCGGGCAGGCGCGCTTGGTCGAGAACACCTTGACGGTGCCGATGTTCGCGGTCGTCGTCTCGGCCAGCATCGCGCCTTTCAACCCATCGAGCGGCGCGAGCAGGTGCATCACACCCTTGCCGAGTTCGAGGGCGCTCGCGAGCATCGCGCGCAGCTCGGGCTCGGTGTCAGCGCTGACGACGATGTCGCCGACCGGCAGTTCCAGCGTGTGTTCCTTGAAGCGATCCAGCCGCGGCCACGGATCGACCTTGAGGAACTCGCCATCGACGCGCAGGTGCGTGTGGCCTCGCCCCTTGGCCCATTTCGCGAGGTCGGTGTAGACGCCCTTGCGGTTGACGACCAGCGGCGCGAGCAGGCCGACGTGCTGGCCCTTGTGGTCACGCAGCAGCTGCGCGGCGATGCTCTCGGCGCTTTGCGGCTTGACGGGCGAGCCGTCGTTGATGCAGTGCTGCAGCCCGAGCTTCACGTACAGCAGCCGCAGGAAGTGCCAGACCTCGGTCGTGGTCGCGACCGTGCTCTTGCGGCCGCCGCGGCTCAGCCGCTGCTCGATCGCGACGGTCGGCGGGATGCCGTAGACCGCATCGACCTCGGGCCGCCCGGCCGGCTGCACGATGCTGCGCGCGTAGGCGTTCAGCGATTCGAGATAGCGGCGCTGGCCTTCGTTGAACAGGATGTCGAACGCAAGCGTGCTCTTGCCCGAGCCCGAGACGCCGGTGACCACGCTGAACTTGCCGCGCGGGATGCTGACGTCCAGCGACTTCAGGTTGTGCTCGCGCGCGTTGACGATGCGGATGTTCTCGTCGGGCGCACGGCGCGCCTCGCGTTGCGCGCGCAGCAGGTATTGCAGCGGCCTGCCTTCTTCAACCGCGTGGCCGTCGAAGCCCATCGCCTTGTCGTAGTCGAGCAGCGCCTTGCCGGTGTGCGAGGTCGGGTGGTGCTTCACGTCTTCCGGTGTGCCGGTGCAGACGACCAGCCCGCCGGCATCGCCGCCTTCGGGGCCGAGGTCGATCAGCCAGTCGGCGGCGCGGATCACGTCGAGGTTGTGCTCGATGACGATGATCGAGTGGCCGGCATCGAGCAGCTTGCGGAAGCTGCGCATCAGCTTCGCGATGTCGTCGAAGTGCAGGCCGGTGGTCGGCTCGTCGAACATGAACAGCGTGCCGCGCTTCGCGACCGGCTGGCGGCTCGCGGTCTGGCTTTGCGCGGTCTCGGCGAGGAAGCCGGCGAGCTTCAGGCGCTGCGCCTCTCCGCCGGAGAGCGTCGGCACCGGCTGGCCCAGCTTCACGTATTCCAGACCGACATCGACGATGGGCTGCAGCACGCGCAGCACCTCGCGGTCGTCGCGGAACAACTGCACCGCTTCACTCACCGTGAGCTCCAGCACATCGGCCACCGACAGGTCGCGGATCACGTCGCCGGGCAGGCGCCGGTCGATCTTCACGTCGAGGATCTCGGGCCGGTAGCGGCGGCCGTCGCAGTCCGGGCAGCGCAGGTACACGTCGCTGAGGAACTGCATCTCGACATGCTCGAAGCCGGAGCCGCCACAGGTCGCGCAGCGGCCGTTGCCGGCGTTGAAGCTGAACATGCCGGGGCCGTAGCCGCGCTGCGCCGCGAGCGGCGCCTGCGCGAACAGCTTGCGGATCTCATCGAACGCGCCGACATAGCTCGCGGGGTTGGAGCGCGCGGTCTTGCCGATCGGCGACTGGTCGACGAAGACCGCATCGCTGAGCCAGTCGGCGCCGAGCAGGCCGTCGTGCTCGCCGGGCGTTTCGGTGGCCTTGCCGAAGTGGCGCTGCAGCGCCGGGAACAGCACGTCCTGAATCAGCGTGCTCTTGCCCGAGCCGGACACGCCGGTCACGCAGACCAGGTGCAGCAAGGGGAACTCAACGGTCACGTTCTTGAGATTGTGGTCACGCGCGCCTTCGAGAATCAGCTTGGGCGTTTTCTCGCTCATCAGGCGCTTGATGCCCATCGTCACGTGCTTGCGCGCGCCGAGGTAGGCACCGGTCAGCGTGTCGGCTTGGCGGATCGCCTCGGGCGTGCCGTCGAACACGATCTGGCCGCCGCGCTCGCCGGGGCCAGGGCCCATGTCGATCAGGCGATCCGCCGCGAGCATCACGGCCGGGTCATGCTCGACGACGACCAGCGTGTTGCCGGCGTCGCGCAGCCGGTGCATCGCCTCGATGATGCGGTTCATGTCGCGCGGGTGCAGGCCGATGCTGGGCTCGTCGAGCACGAACATCGTGTTGACCAGCGAGGTGCCGAGGGCGGTCGTCAGGTTGATGCGCTGGACCTCGCCGCCGCTGAGCGTGCGGCTTTGGCGGTCGAGCGTGAGGTAGCCGATGCCGACGTCGCAGAGGTATTTGAGCCGCGTGCGGATCTCGTCCTGCAACAGCTTCAGCGCGTCGTCGAGCATCGTGCTCGGCAAGCTCAAGCCGTCGAAGAACCGGCGGATGCGATCGATCGGCATCAGCATCAGGTCGTGCACGGTGAGACCGGGCAGCGCTTCGAGCTGCGCGCGGCTCCATTGCACGCCGATCGGCAGGAAGCGCTTCGCGGGGGCCATCACCGCGTCGGCGTCGTCCTTGCTGCCGAGGCGCCACAGCAGCGCCTCGGTCTTGAGCCGCGCGCCGCCGCACACATGGCACGGCGTGTAGCTCCGGTACTTCGACAAGAGCACGCGGATGTGCATCTTGTAGGCCTTGCTCTCGAGGTACTCGAAGAAGCGCTTGACACCGTACCACTGCTTGTTCCAGTTGCCCTTCCAGTTTGGCGTGCCGTTGATGACCCAGTCGCGCTGCGCCTCGCTGAGCATGTTCCACGCGGTGTCGCGCGGGATGCCGGCCTCCCCGCCGTACTTGAGCAGGTCGTCCTGGCAATCCTTCCAGGCCGGCGTCTGCATCGGCTTGATCGCGCCCGAGCGCAGCGTCTTGCGGTGATCGGGAATGACCAGCCCGTAGTCCACGCCGATCACGCGGCCGAAGCCGCGGCAGGTCTCGCAGGCGCCGTAGGCCGAGTTGAAGCTGAACAGCGCGGGCTGCGGATCGGCGTAGCGGATGTCGCTGTCCGGGCAATGCAGGCCGGTAGAGAAACGCCACAGCTCGGGCTCGCCTTCTTCTTTCAGCACATACACGGTGACGCGCCCGCTGCCGCGCTTCAACGCGGTCTCGATCGCCTCGACGGCGCGAACCTTCTCGGTGCCCTGGATGCGGAAGCGATCGGCGACCACGTCGAGCAGCTTGCGGTCGCCGACCACGCGCTCGGCCTGCACGCGCGTGTAGCCGCTGGCGGACAGCCATTGCTCGACTTCTTCCGCGCTCGTGTTCGCCGGCAGCTCGACCGGGAAGGTGAACACGAGCCGCGGATCGGCGCTGGCGGTGCGCGCCATCAGCTCGGCGTAGATCGTCTCCGGCGAGTCGTGGCGCACGCCCTGCGCCGTCTGCTTGTCGAACAGCTCCGCGGCGCGCGCGTAGAGCAGCTTCAGGTGATCGTTCAGCTCGGTCATCGTGCCGACCGTGCTGCGCGAGCTGCGCACCGGATTCGTCTGGTCGATCGCGATCGCCGGCGGCACGCCATCGACGCGATCGACCGCGGGCCGGTCCATGCGATCGAGAAACTGGCGCGCGTAGGCGCTGAAGGTCTCGACGTAGCGCCGCTGCCCTTCGGCATACAGCGTGTCGAACACCAGGCTGGACTTGCCCGAGCCGCTGGGCCCGGTCACCACCGTCATCTCACCGGTGTGGATGTCGAGGTCGAGGTTCTTGAGGTTGTGCTGACGGGCGCCGCGAATGCGGATCACACCTGAGGACATGGGCGGCTCACTGGCTGCGCGGAGCAGCGAAGCCGAACATTCTAGAGACAGCGGGCCAACCGCGCCCGCGTTCGCTACTTCGCCCCGGCCTGCTCGAGAATCCCGACCATCTCGGCATACCCGCGGGCCCGCGCCAGCGCCAGCGGCGACCGGCCTTCGCGATCGGCCAGCCGGGTGCTGGCACCAGCGTCCACCAGCGCCCGCAGCGTGGCCACGTGGCGCGCCCCGCCGTTGCCCAGGACGATGGCCTCGATCAGCGCCGTCCAGTGCAGGTTGTTGACATGGTCGAGCGGCGCACCGGCCTGGATCAGCTGCCGCACCACGCCGTCGTGCCCGAGGTGCGCGGCGGCGATCAATGCCGTGCCGTCGTAGCGGCTGGTGACGAGCTTCGCGCTCGCGCCCGAGGCGAGCAACACGCGCAGGCTGTCCTCGTCGTCGGCGACCGCCGCGATCGTCACGGCGTCGTAGCGGTCGTTGTCGTAGGCGCCGAGGTCGGCACCGGCTTTCGCGAGCGCCTGCATCACGCCGCGCTGGCGCGCGAAGGTCGCCACATGCAGAGGCGTGCGGCCGTTCGCATCGCGCGCGTTCAGCGGCGCGCGGGCCGCGATCAGGCGCTCGGCCGCGGCAACGTCACCGAGTTGCGCCGCCGCATGCAGGCCAGCGTAACGCGCCGCCTCGGTCGCGCTCGGCCCGACCTGGGCGCCGGCCGGCACCGCGCAAGTCAGCAACGCGGCCAGTGCCGCAAATCGCCATGCTCTCGTCATGCACCCGATTTTGTCACCCGAGCCCCGCGCGGCGGCGCAGAATCCGGCCCGAGCGTCCGGACACATCCTCGAAGGAGTTCAACTTGCTGCACAAGGCACTGCTGACGATCCTGCTGCTGAACGGCCTGGCCGGGCCGGCCGCCGCGGAGATCCGCATCGGTCAGACGGCCGGCTTCACCGGCGCCGTGGCCGCGTCGGTAAAGGAGGTCACCGACGGCGCCAAGCTCTATTTCGACGCCGTCAACGCGCGCGGTGGCGTGGGCGGCCAGAAGCTCGAACTGATCTCGCTGGACGACCAGTTCGACCCCAAGCTCGCCGCCGAGAACGCGAAGAAGCTGATCGGGCAGGGTGTGATCTGCCTGTTCCTGAACCGCGGCACGCCGCACACCCAGGCGATCATGCCGCTGCTCGCCGAATCGAAGATTCCGCTGGTCGCGCCGTCTACCGGCGCGATGGTGCTGCACAACCCGGTCAACCCGTGGATCTTCAACGTGCGCGCCACCTACCAGCGCGAGGCCGAGCGCACGATCTCGCACCTGAGCGTGGTGAGCGTGCGGCGCATCGCGATCCTTCAGGTGGACGACTCCTTCGGCGCGGACGCGGCCGTTGGTCTGCGCAAGGGCATGGCGAATGCGAAGCTGGAGCCGGTCGCCTACGAGAAGTACGACCGTGCGAAGCCCGATTTCGCACCGCTGATACCGAAGATCGTGAAGGGCGACCCGCAAGCCGTCGTGCTGGTCGGCTCGGGCACAGCGGTGGTCGATGCGATCAAGGCGCTGCGCGCCGCCGGCTCGCGCGCGCAGATGGTGACGCTGTCGAACAACGCCTCGGCCGGCTTCGTCAAGGCCCTGGGCGATCTCGCGCACGGCACGGTGGTCAGCCAGGTGTTGCCGTCCGAGCGTTCGCTCGGCCTGCCCATCGTCAAGGAGGCGACCGACCTCGCCAAGGCGAAGGGCCTGGAGATCACGCCCGCATCGCTCGAAGGGTTCGCGGCCGCCAAGGTGCTCGTCGAAGGTCTGCGGCGCGCCGGCCGCGAGCCGACACGGACCTCGTTGAGAAACGCGCTCGAAGCCTTCAACAAGGTCAACATCGGCGGGCTCGAGCTGAGCTACAGCGCGACCAACCACACCGGGCTGGATTACGCCGACCTGTCGATCGTCGGACAGGACGGCAAATTCAAACGTTAGATGGGGCACCCGGCGCCGGGGTACTGGCGCCACCCGCCGAGCGGGTGCGCGGCCGCTTGGGAGCGGCCCGGCGCCGGTCGCGCGACGACTCCCCCTGGTAACTTCCCGCCCCCCGAGGCGCGGGATTGCCGCGTTTTGCATCGCACATGTAACGTGATGCAAACGGGGGAGACAAGTCATGACAACAGGCACCGCGCGACCGGCCGTGGGCAGACAACGCGCGCGCTTCACGAGCACCGGCAAGACCCTGCGGGCGCTCACCGCCATCGCCGCGGCCGCGCTGCTCGCGTCGTGCGGCGGGGGCGATCCATCGACGCCGGCGACGCAGTCGCCGCAAGATGGATCGATGCAGAAGGCGCAGCGCGTGCTGGTGCCGACCGGCGCGATCCCGACCGACGCCGGGACCAAGGGCATGTGGTCGCCGATCGTCAACTGGCCGCTCATCGCCGTGCACACCGCCTTGCTGCCGGACGGCCGGCTGCTCACCTACGGCACCAAGACCAACGGCCAGCAGACCGGCTTCTTCAGCTACGACGTGTGGGACCCGCAAGGCGGACTCGACGGCGGCCACCTGACACTGGACAACACCACCGGCACCGACATCTTCTGCAGCTCGCAGACCCTGCTGCCCGACGGCAGCGGTGTCTTCATCGCCGGCGGCGACAACTGGACCGGCAGCGCCACGACCAACACCGGCAACAACAACTCGAACCTGTTCAGCAACAGCGGCAACACGCTGACGCGCGGCCCGAACATGAACCGGGCGCGCTGGTACTCGAGCTCGATCACGCTGCTCAACGGCGACACCTATGTGCAAGGCGGTTCCGGCGGCACGGACTTCCCTGAAGTGCGTGCTGCGAACGGCAATTTCAGGCTGCTCTCCAGTGCGCCGACGAGCGGGCTCGATTGGCAGTACCCGCGCAATTTCGTCGCGCCGGACGGCCGCGTGTTCGGCTTCGACATCTCGGGCCGCATGTACTACGTCGACCCGAACGGCGGCGGGTCGCTGACGACGAAGGGCCAGTTCAACTCGGCCAACGCGGGCTGGACGTCCAGCAGCGCGATGTTCCGCCCCGGCCGCATCCTGCAGATCGGCGGCAACTCGAACGGTGCCGCGGTGATCGACATCAACGGCGCGGCGCCGACGGTCACGGCGACGCAGTCGATGGCCACCCAGCGGCAATGGGCCAACGCCACCGTGCTGGCCGACGGAAAGGTCGTCGCGACCAACGGCAGCAGCGTCGACAACCAGCTGACGAACGTCAACAACAGCGCCGAGATCTGGGATCCGGCGACCGGCGCCTGGACGGTGGGCGCGAGCAGCGTGCAGCCGCGCCTGTACCACTCCAACGCCGTGCTGCTGCCCGACGGCACGGTGCTCGCGGTCGGCGGCGGTGCGCCCGGCCCGGTCAACAACCTGAACGCCGAGCTCTACTACCCGCCCTACCTGTTCACCGCGGCGGGCGCGCTCGCCCCGCGGCCGAGCATCGACAGCGCACCGACCGTGCTCGACATCGGCAAGGTCTTCCCGCTGCAGGTGAGCGGCATCAACCCGGTGGCGCGCGTCGTGATGGTCAGGAACGGCTCGACTTCGCACAGCTTCAACATGGGCCAGCGCTTCGTCGAACTGCCGTTCGCGCTCAACGGCGGGCAGCTCTCGGTGCAGTCGCCGGCACGGGCCGCCGACGCGCCGCCGGGCTTCTACATGCTGTTCGCGCTCGACTCGGCGGGCGTGCCCTCCGAAGCGAAGATCGTGCGCGTCAACGTCGCGGCCGCGCCGAATCCGGCGATCGTGCCCACCCTCACCAACCCCGGCGCGCAGTCGGGCACGGTCGCGTTGCCGACCAGCCTGCAGCTTGTCGCCACCGACCCGAACGGCGACGCGCTGAGCTATGGCGCGACCAACCTGCCACCCGGGCTGACGCTGAACGCCGCCACCCGCCAGATCAGCGGCACGCCGACGACGCCAGGCATCTACAGCGTGGTCGTGACCGCGAGCGACGGCGTGAACGTCATCAGCGCCAGCTTCACCTGGACGATCACCGGTGGCACCGTGCTGGTGGTGACAATGCCGACGCCGCCTGCGCCGACGCTGGCCGGCGGCACCGCCAGCTTCACCGCCGGCGCCAGCACGACGCTGTTCAACCCGCGCTACAAGTGGAGCTTCGGCGACGGCACCGCCGAGACGGCGTACTCGACCTCGCCGGGCGCGACGCACACCTACGCCGCGCCGGGCCTGTACTACGTGACGGTGACGGCGATCGACGACCGCGGCGTCGAGTCGCGCCAGACGGTGCAGCAGGCGATCTACCTGCCGCTTACGGCCAACCGACCGAGCGCTTCGACCAACCTGCTGGTCGAGCCGCGCACCGGCGGCAACGCCCGCGTCTGGGTCGCCAACCAGGACAACGACTCGGTGTCGGTGTTCGACGCGGTCACGCGCGCGAAGCTCGCCGAGATCGCGGTCGGCGCCTCGCCGCGCACGCTGGCGCGTGCGCCGAACGGCATGGTCTGGGTCGCCAACAAGGCCGCCGCCACGCTCAGCGTGATCGATCCGGCCACACTCGTTGTCAGCCGCACGTTGATCCTGCCGCGCGGCTCGCAGCCCTTCGGCATCGCGATGGCGCCGGTCGGCGGGTACGCGCTCGTCGTGCTCGAAGCCAGCGGGCAGCTGCTCAAGTACGACACCACCAGCTACGCGCAGCTCGCGGGCGCGAGCATCGGCGGGAACGCGCGCCATGTGTCGATCAGCGGCGACGGCGCGACCGCGTATGTCTCGCGCTTCATCACGCCGCCGCTGCCAGGCGAGGGCACGGCCACCGTCAACACCGCGACCGGTGGCGGCGAAGTGCTCGCAATGAACACGGCCGCGATGACGGTGACACGCACCATCGTGCTCGCGCACAGCGACAAGCCCGACTTCGAGAACCAGGGTCGCGGCGTGCCGAACTACCTGGGCGCAGCCGTGCTGTCGCCCGACGGCACGCAGGCCTGGGTGCCCTCGAAGCAGGACAACATCAAGCGCGGCACGCTGCGCGACGGCAATGCGCTGAACTTCCAGAACACGGTGCGCGCCATCAGTTCGCGCATCGACCTCGCGAACAACACCGAAGACCTCGCCGGTCGCATCGACCACGACAACTCCAGCGTCGGCAGCGCCGCGGTCTACGACCCGACCGGCGTCTACCTGTTCGTCGCGCTCGAGACCAGCCGCGAGGTCGCGGTCGTCGATGTCTACGGCAAGCACGAGTTGCTGCGCATCGCGGTGGGCCGCGCGCCGCAAGGGCTTGCCATCTCACCCGATGGCAAGACGCTGTTCGTCAACAACTTCATGGACCGCACGGTCGGCGTGTTCGACCTGCAACCGCTGCTGGTGCAGGGGACCGCCAACGTGCCGTCACTCGCGACCCTGAACGCCGTGGCAACCGACAAGCTCGCTGCCAATGTGTTGATCGGCAAGCAGTTCTTCTACGATGCGCGCGACACGCGGCTCGCGCGCGACCGCTACATGAGCTGCGCCGCCTGCCACAACGATGGCGGCCACGACGGCCGCACCTGGGATCTGACGGGCCAGGGCGAAGGCCTGCGCAACACCATCGCGCTGCGCGGCCGCGCGTCGGCGCAAGGCCTGCTGCACTGGAGCGCGAACTTCGACGAGGTGCAGGACTTCGAAGGCCAGATCCGCGCGCTCGCCGGCGGCACCGGCCTGATGACCGACGCGCAGTTCAACACGGGCACGCGCAGCCAGCCGCTCGGCGACAGGAAGGCCGGCGTCAGCGCCGACCTCGATGCGCTCGCAGCCTACCTCGCCTCGCTGAACAGCTTCGCGCCGAGCCCCTACCGCAATGCCGATGGCACGCTCAGCGCCGCGGCGCAAAACGGCAAGGCCGTGTTTCAGGCGAAGAACTGCGCGCAGTGCCATGCCGGCACCGCATTCACCGCGAGCCTCGACGCGGCGTCGGTGAAGAACATCGGCACCCTCAAGGCGAGCAGCGGCACGCGTCTCGGCGGCCCGCTGACCGGCATCGACATCCCGACGCTGCGCGACGTGTGGGCGACCGCACCGTACCTGCACGACGGCTCGGCACCGACGCTCGATGCTGCGGTGCAGGCGCACAACAACGTCACGCTCACGTCCGGCGAGCTGACCAGCGTCGTCGCCTACCTGCGCGAGATCGGCAGCGACGAAGCGAGCGCGCCCGCCCCGGCGCCCACGGTGGGCACGGGCCTGACCGGCAGCTACTTCGCCAATCGCACGCTCAGCGGCGCGCCCGCGCTGACGCGCGTCGAAGCGGTCGACTTCGACTGGGGCACCGGCAGCCCGGGCGCCGGCGTGCCGATCGACAATTTCTCGGTGCGCTGGAGTGGCACGCTGGTCGCACCGAGCACGGGAAGCTACGCGTTCCAGACCTACTCGGACGACGGCATCCGCGTGTGGATCAATGGCGTCGCGCTGATCAACAACTGGACCGATCACAGCCCCGCGACCGACACCAGCGCGGGCATCACCCTGGCGGCGGGCCAGGTGGTCAGCGTCGTCGTCGAGTACTACGAAGCCGGCGGCGGCGCGGTGGCGCGGCTGCGCTGGCGCACGCCGGGTGCGACGGCCTACGCGGTGATCCCGAAGACCGGCCTGTTCCCCGACGGCGCGCTCACGCCGCCGGTCGTCACGCCGGGTAACGGGCTGACGGCACGCTACTTCAACAACGTCGCGCTGACGGGCACGCCGGCGCTGACCCGCACCGAAGCCGTGGACTTCGACTGGGGCACCGGCTCGCCGGGCGCCGGCGTGAACATCGACAACTTCTCGGTGCGCTGGACCGGGACCGTGCTGGCGCCGATCGCAGGCGCGTACCGCTTCCAGACCGTGTCGGACGATGGCGTGCGCCTGTGGGTCAACGGCGTGCAGTTGATCAACAACTGGAACGACCACGCCCCGGCCACCGACACGAGCGCCGCGATCACGTTGGCCGCCGGGCAGAAGTACACGATCACGATGGAGTACTACGAGCGCGGCGGCGGCGCGGTCGCGAGGCTGCGCTGGCTGGTGCCGGGGACGAGCAGCCACGCCGCCGTGCCCAGCGGCAACCTGTACTTGCCGTGATTCAGTGCCGTGGGCGCGCCGCGAGGAAGTCGAAGGTCGCGGCCCAGGTCTGAGGCGAATTCAGGATGCCGAGGTGCGCGGTGCCGAGGATGGGGTCGAACGCGCCCTGCCCGATCAGGCTCAACTCCGCGGCGCCCTGCAGGCTCGCGCTGCGCGAGAAGTCGGTCGGGCGGCCGAACGAATCCTCGGCCGGCACCGGCGCGATGAAGCCGTCCTGGATCGGGAAATAGACGAAGCTCTTGTCGGCGTTGCGGATCACGAGCACGCGCGTCGGGCTCGGCGTGTCGTCGCCGCGGTTCAGCCGCTTCAGGAACGGCGTGTCGGGCGAGCCGAGCTCTTTGCAGAGCTCGCTGGACGGCGTGAAGCCGCCGGCGGCGGGCAGCTGAAAGTAGTTCAGCGGATTCGGCGAGCAATTGATGATGCCGTGGTTCGGCCCATCGATCGCGACGAGGCGGCGCACCCTGCGGTAAGCGTCCTCCTGACGCATCCACTCGCGCGCCAGCGGCACGCCCAGGCTGTGCGCCACGATGTCGACCTCGCGCGCACCGGTGTACGCGAGCACCGCGGCGACGAAGCGGCTCAGGTCCGGAACGTTGGCCGCGACGGTGTGCGCGATGCGCGAGCGATTCGTCTGGTCGGTCGCGAGGTTGCATTGATCGCCCTCGTAGCCGAGCGCCCAGAGTTCGCTGGTGGCATAGCCTCGGTCGGCGAGGTATTGCGCGAAGGCCTGCACGCGGCCGAACGGGTTGCACTTGGTCGGGAACGGCGTGTCGTTGTTGCCGTGCAGGAAGATCACCGGCGTGCGCGTGACCGCGCCGGCGGCGCCGAAGCCGATCACCGCCGTGTTGGGAAGCGACGCGTCCTCGATCACCGGGAAGTCGGCCGGGAAGGTGTTGCCGACGGTGCCCTGGGCCTGGGCGCTGGCGCATGCGCCGGCCAGCGCGCCGGCGGCGAGCAGTGTCGTAAGAAGCCGGGGGATGCGGTTCATGCGGAGTCTCCTCGTGTGGTCGTGACAGTGGGAAGCCAGCGTCAGCCGGCGAGAAAGCGCTCGACCAGCGCCCACTGCGCCGGCGTGTTCAGGGCCGGGGCGTGGCCGCAGTCCTTGATCTCGGCCACCACTGCGCGCGGGCCGGTGCTGCGCATCTTCTCGGCCACCTCGGGCAGCAGCAGGTCGGAGCTCTCGCCGCGCAGGCACAGCACCGGGATGTCGAGCCGCTCCCAGTCGTCCCACTGCACATACTCGTCGGCGTGGTGGGTGAACTGCATCACCATCGCAGGGTCGTAGTGCGGCGTGACGCGGCCGTCGGGCAGGCGGCGCGTCGAACTCTCGGTGAGGCGGCGCCACTGCGCGTCACTGAGCCAGCCGTAGGGCTTGTAGACGGTGCGGAAGTACGCCTCCAGCTCGCTCACGGTCTGGAACGCGGAGGGGTTGCCGGCGTAGCCGCGGATTCGTTCGATCGCCGCCGCGGCCACTTCGGGGCCACTGTCGTTCAGCACCAGCCGGCGGATGCGGCCGTTCAGCGCACGCGCCGCGGCGCGCATGCCGATCGCGCCGCCCATCGAGGTGCCGAGCCAGTGAAACCGCGCGAGGCCGAGCTGATCGACCAGCGCCACCGCGAGCTGCTCGTAGAACGCGAGGCAGTATTCACGCTCGGGCTCGGGGCTCCACTGGCTCAGGCCGCGGCCGATCGTGTCGGGGCAGATCACGCGGTAGGTTTTCGCGAGGTGCGCGGCGATGTCGTCCATGTCGCGGCCCGTGCGCGCCAGGCCGTGCCACGCGATCACCGTTTCGGCGTTGCCTGCGCCCCACTCGGTGTAGTGGAGCTCGCGGCCGGCGCACGTGAGGTAGTGCGATATGAAGCTCACGGCCGCGCCTTTCGCATTGCTCGCAACCGACCGACCACACCGGTCGGGAAGTGATAGACCGAGAGCACGAACAGGATGCCGAGCCACAGCAGCCAGCGATCGGGCGAGACCAGCTGCGACAGGATCGGCACACCCTCCACAGCGGAGGCACCGAGCTTCATCAAGTCTTGCAGGTAGTTCTGCGCCAGCACCAGCAGCACACTGCCGATCACCGCGCCGTAGACGGTGCCCATGCCGCCGATCACGACGATCAGCAGCACGTCGAGCATGATCTCGAACGACAGCGTCGTGTCGGGCCCGTTGTAGCGCAGCCAGAGCGCGAGCAGCACGCCCGCGAGCGTCGCGAACAGGGCAGACAGCACCGACGCGAGCGTGCGGTAGACGACGGTGCGGTAGCCGATCGCCTCGGCGCGGAAGTCGTTCTCGCGGATCGCCTGCAGCACGCGGCCGAACGGCGAGTTGACGATGCGCAGCAGCAGCAGCACCAGCGCCAGCGCGACGAAGAACAGCGCGTAGTAGGTGACGAAGCGGCCGTCGATCGTGGCGCCGAGGACCGGCTCGTCGAGGTACGACGTGCCCGGCCGCAACGCCTCGGGGATCTTGAACGTCAGCCCGTCCTCGCCGCCGGTGAAGTCGGACAACTGCGACGCCAGCGTGAGGAAGGCGGAGGCGACCGCGAGCGTGATCATCGCGAAGAAGATCGCGCGCACGCGCAGGCTGAACAGGCCGATCACGACCGACAGCACGGTCGAGAGCACGAGCGCCGCCACCACGCCGAGCGTCAGCGCGCCCCAGCCCGGGTCGATGCGTGTGCTCGCGATCGCGACACCGTAGGCACCGATGCCGAAGAACATCGTGTGCGCGAAGCTGACGATGCCGGTGTAGCCGAGCAGCAGGTCGAAGCTGGCAGCGAGCACGATGAAGACGATGATCTTCGCCGCCACGTTCAACGCCTTCGTGCCGGGGAAGACGAATGGCGTGAACGCGAGCCCGAGCAGGATCACGAGCAGCACCAGCGCGAGCACGCGGTTGCGCGGCAGGTCGTGGGAAAGAAGTCGGTTCAGCATGCGCGTTTGCCGGTTTCAGCGATTCGCCACCGGGTACAGCCCCTGCGGCCGCCACAGCAGCACGCCCACCATCAGCCCGATGCTCGAGAACATCGTCAGCTTCGGTGCGAGGAAGCCGACGTAGTTGGTCATCAAGCCCACCATCAGCGCGCCGACGACGCAGCCCAAGGTCGAGCCCAGCCCGCCGATGATGATGACGATGAACAGCAGCACGTTGACCTGCCCGCCGATCTGCGGGAACACGATCTGCGCGTTCATGCCCCACAGGCAGCCGCCGAGCCCCGCCAGCGCCGAGCCCGCCGCGAACACGCCGACGAACAGGCGGCGGATGCGGTAGCCCAGGCTTTCGACCATCTCGCGGTCTTGCACGCCGGCGCGGATCAAGAGGCCGATCTTGGTGCGGTTCAGCGTGTACAGCAGCGCCGCCAGCACGACCAGCCCGACGACGACCGCGACGAGGCGGAAGCGGTCGATCGTCACGTCACCGAGCGAGATCGCGCCGCGCAAGGCCTCGGGCAGCGGCAGCGGGATCTGCGCCGGGCCCCAGAAGACCTTGATCAGCTCTTCGCCGATGATCGCGCCGCCGATCGTCACGAGGATCTGCTTCAGGTGCTGGCCGTAGACCGGCCGCACGATCACGCGCTCGAAGCCGAGGCCGAGCGCACCGCCGAGCACCATCGCCGCGAGCATTGCAACCAACACCGCCGCGAGGTTGGAGGCGAGGCTCGCGGCTGCGGTCCAGCCGGTCAGCACGCCGAACACGCTGGTGGCGACATACGCGCCGAGCGCGATGAAGACGCTGTGGCCGAAGTTCAGCACATCCATCAGGCCGAACACCAGCGTCAGGCCGGAGGCGGTGATGAACACGATCATGCCCATCGCGAGGCCGGCGATTGTCAGCGTGAGCCAGGTCGAGGTCGAGCCGACCAGCGGCCAGGCGGCGAGCGCGAGCACGAGCAGGATCGCCAGCGGCTTCATGTCGAAGCGCGTCTTCGGTATGGCGTCCGCGGTGCCGGCGGCAGGAAGGGTGACGGTATTCATCACGTGTGCGTCGCGAGCGAGAGCCCGAGCAGGCGATGCTGCAGCGCTTCGTCGTCGGCCAGTTCGGCCATCGTGCCGCGGTGTTTGATGCGGCCGTCGTCCATCACCGCGACGAAGTCGCCGAGCGCTCTCGCCATCGCGAAGTTCTGCTCGACCAGCAGCACCGTGGTGTCGGTGCGCTTGAGTTCGCGCAGCGCCGAGATCAGGTTCTGCACGATCGAGGGCGCGAGGCCCTTGCTCGGCTCGTCGATCAGCAGCAGGCGCCGCGGCTCGACCATCGCGCGCGCGGTCGCGAGCATCTGCTTCTGACCGCCCGAGAGCTTGCCTGCGGGAAAGAGCCAGAACTTCTTCAGCGCCGGGAACAGGCCGAACAGCCACTCGAGGCGCGCCGTGTCGAGCTGAGCCAGCGTGCGTGCGCCGCGCGCGGCGAGCAGCATGTTCTCGGCGACGCTGAGGTCGGCGAAGATGCCCATGTTCTCTGGCACATAGGCGATGCCGCGCTGCACGATGTCGGGCGTGCCGAGTTGCGAGCCGGCACCGCCGATGGGCGCGCCGTCGAACGTGACGGTGCCCTGCGACGCGGCCCACAGGCCCATGATGGTTCGCAAGGTCGTTGTCTTGCCCGCGCCGTTGCGGCCGAGCAGCATCGTCACCTGGCCCACGGGCACGTCGAAATCGACGCCATGCAGGATGTGATAGCGGCCGATGTGCGTGTGCACGCCCTGGAGTTTCAGCAACGAGGTCATGCGGCTTCCGCTTCCGGCGCGATGCCCAGATACGCCTGCTGAACGATCGGCGAGGCGATCACCGCGGCCGGCTCGCCATCGGCCACGAGCTGCCCGTTGTGCAGCACGATGATGCGGTCGGCGAGTTCGCGCACCACGTCCATCTTGTGCTCGACCAGCAGGATGGTCTTGTTCGCTTCCTTCTTCAGCGCGCGGATCAGGTCGAGGATCACCGGCACGTCGTCCACGCTCATGCCGGCGGTCGGCTCGTCGAACATGTAGACGCTCGGCTCCAGCGCCATCAGCATCGCGACCTCGAGCTTGCGCTGGTCGCCGTGCGGCAGGCTGCTCGCAGCCGCATCGGCGCGGTCACCGAGGCGCACGCGCTCGACGAGTTCGCGCGCGCGCGCCAGCGTCTCGCGGCGGTCGAGCCAGACCGAGAACAGGCTCAGCCCTTCGTGCCGGCGTGACTGCACCGCGAGACGCACGTTCTCGAGCACGCTCAGGTTCGGGAACAGCTGCGTCAGCTGGAACGCACGCCCCAACCCACGGTGCGTGCGCTGCGACACCGGCTCGGCGGTGATGTCGATGCCGTCGAGCCACACCGAGCCAACGCTGGCGCGCAACTGGCCCGAGATCAGGTTGAAGTAGGTCGTCTTGCCCGCGCCGTTCGGCCCGACGATCGCGGTCAGCGTGCCGGGTTGAAAGGCGCAGCTGACGCGATCGACGGCGACGTGGCCACCGAACCTGATCGTCAGGCTCCGGGTTTCGAGCACGGCCGATCAGCGCTTGTTCTTGATCGGCACGTTCATCTCTTCCGGCTTGATCTCGCGCACCAGCTCGGGCACGCCCCAGGCGAACGCCGGATCGTTCTTGATGCGGGTGTGGAACATCGACTGCATCGCCTGGTGGTCTTCCTTGCGGAAGGTCATCTTGCCCTTGGGCGTCTCGAAGCTCATGCCTTCCATGGTCTTGATGAGCTTCTCGGTGCCGGTGTCACCCGCGGTCTTCTTCAACGCTTCGACCAGCGCGATCGCGGCGCTCATGCCACCCGCGGTGAAGAAATCCGGCGGGGTCTTGTAGAGCTTGTAGTGGTTCGCGACCAGCCACTCGTTGACCGGGTTCTTCGGCAAGCCGAAGTAGTAATACGTCGCGCCTTCCATGCCCGCGTAAGGCTTGTAGGCCACCATCGCCGGCAGGATGTTGCCGCCCGCGGCGATCTCGATGTTGTAGCGCTTCAGGTCCATGTCGGCGATCTTCAGCGGGTTGCCGGCACCGGCCCAGTAGAAGTAGATGATCTTGCGGCCGGGCTTGTCTTTCAGCGCGTCGATGACGCGCTGGCCGCCGGCGGTGAAGTCGCTCGTGTTCTGCGGCAGGTACTCCTCGTGCACGACCTTGGCCTTCTTCATCGACTCCTTGAAGGCCTTGATGCCGTCGCGGCCGAACGCGTAGTCCTGCGCCAACGTGGCGATCGAGACGCCCTCCTTGTCGAGCGCCACCGCGTTGCCGATCGCGTCCTGCGAGCTGTTGCGGCCGGTGCGGAAGATGTACTTGTTCCACTTGTCGCCGGTGATCGAATCGGCCACGGCCGGCTCGACCAGCAGGATTTTCTTGTACTCCTCGGCAACCGGCAGCAGCGCCAGCGCCACGCCCGACGAGCTCGGCCCAACCGCGATGTCGGCCTTGTCGTCACCGTAGGCGGTGGCGAGCAGGCTCTTGCCCACGTCGGGCTTGCCCTGGTCGTCCTTCTCGATCACGACGAGCTTCTTGCCGGCGACCATCATCGTGCCGCCGGTGGCGTAATCCAGCCCCATCATCAGGCCGGTCTGGGTCTGCTTGCCGTAGGCCTCGAGCGGGCCGGACTTGCTGTAGACGTGGGCGATGCGGATCTCGCCCTTGGTCTGCGCGAATCCGATGCCCGGTGCAACGAGCGCGAGGGCCGCGGCGGTGAACCATAGTGAACGCATGCGAGGAGTCTCCTTTGTTGAATCGAGGCTGGCAGGCAATCGTCGTGCCAGTGTGCACCGAAAGGTCCGAGTATCAGGCTCAGAGCCTCATCTCCAGCCGGAACTGCAGATTCAGGTAGGTCGGTGCGGTGTTCGTCGAGGTCTCGCGGTACGGCACCAGCGTCACCGGATCGGCGCTGTCCACGCTCCCACCGGTGACGTAATCGCGCGGGTTCAGGTTGCTCGCGGTGAGGCGCAATTGCAGCGTCGGGTTGAAGACCCACAGCGCATAGGCATCGATCACCCGCTTGTGGCCCTGGTAGGCCGTCTGCACTTCGCTGATGCGCGTGTCGTAACCCGGCGTCCAGTTCAGGTTGCCGCCGAGCGTCAGCGGCAGGCCGGGCACGCGGTAATCGGCGCCGAGGTTGGCGGTGCAGTCGGGCTGCTGGTCGAGCCGGTTGTCGGGGCCGGGCACGCTCTTCACGCGCGAGCGGAACAGGCTCGCATTGGCGCGCACATCGACCTTGGGCGCCCTGTCGCCCACCACGTCGCTGAGGCGGAACTTGGCCTCGAGCTCCAGGCCTTGCGTCACCGCATCGCCGATGTTCTGCGGCCGCGAGACGTAGCGCTGCCGCGCCGACCACGAGACCGTCTCGAGCATCGTCTGGCTGCGCATGAAGTTGCGGATCTCGCGGTGGAACACGTTCGCGCTCACCAGGCCGCCGGCCGACAGGTAGTGCTCCACGCCAATGTCGATGCCGGTCGCGAGTTCGGGCAGCAGCTCCGGGTTGCCCGCGTAGTCGGGCTGGGTCGGCGTGTTGGAGCCGCTGACGGGCCAGCGCGTGTCGATGCGCGGCCGCGCGATCAGGTTCTGCAGGGTCGGCGAGCGGTAGCTGCGCGTCAGGCTGAAACGCAGCTGATCGCGGCTGTCGGGCTCGGGCTTCCAGACCGCGTGCAGCAACGGCGTCCAGACGCTGCTGCGGTTGCGCGCCTCCGCGCTCTCGCCGCTGCCCTGGGTCGCGATGCCTTCCCAGCGCAGGCCGGCGTGCACGGCCCACTGCGGCGTCAAGCTCCATTCGTCCTGCGCGAACGCCGCGAAGCGCAACGACGACGCGCTCACGTTGTCGCCGAAATCGACCAGCAGCGGCAACCCGTTCTGCAGCGTCGTGCGCTGCTCGTTGCGGCGATTCGTCTCGCCCTCGACGCCGGTCACGAACGTGTGATCGCCTTCGAGCACGCGCGTGAACTTCGTCGCCAGCAGCAGGTTGCGATTGACGATGTCGTAGCGGTCGTCGAGCGTGCGGCTGAGCGCGCCGGCGGTCGTCTCCTCGCGCACGGTCGCGCTGACGCTGCGACCCTGGCCGAGGCCGAACTTCGTCTCCAGCCGGCCGCCGGCCTCGAAGCGGTGGTTCCACTGGCCATTCAGGCGCAGCAGGCTGAAGCTGCCGTCGCCGGCGGTGTCGCTGGTGTCGTAGGGCGCGGGCAGCGTGCCGGCGGTCTGGGTCAGGCTGCCGTGGCGCTGCGTCGATCCGGTGCCGTGGATCAGCAGCGGCATCAGCGTGATCGTGTCCAGCCCCGCTTCGCTGCGCCATTGCAGGCGGCCGGTCGCGTGCAGGCCGCGGCGCTTCTCGTGCACGCTGCCGACATCGGTCTGGTCGAGCAGCAGCGCGTCGTCGATCAGGCTGCGATCGACCGTCGTCGCCGTGCTGCCGCTCTGGCGGTCCTGGCTGAACACGCTCAACGAGTAGTTGACGATGAACGCGCCGATCGGTTCGTTGCGCGTCCACACGGCGCTCGGCTGCAGCCGGCCGTTCTCGATGCCGGCGATCAGGCGCACGTCGTTGATGTGCTTGGCGAAGCCTTCGCGCGTGATGATGTTGATCGTGCCGGCGATGGCCCGTGCGCCGGTCTCGGCCGTCGGCGCACGCAGGATCTCGATGCGCTCGACCTGCTCCGGCGTCAGCGAGTCGAGCGAGAAGCCCGGCGGGATGCGCTGGCCATCGAGCAGGATCTGCGTGTAGCCGCTGCCCAGACCGCGCAGCCGGATGTCGCCGCCGCGCCCAGGCCGGCCCTGCATCGTCACGCCGGGCAGGCGCTTGAGCACGTCACCGAGGTTGCTGTCGCCGTAGCGATCGATCTCCTCCCGGCCGATCACGATCTTGGCCGCGGTCGATTCGCGCCGCTCCTGCGTGTCGCCCGGACGGGTCGCGGTGATCTCGACGCGCTTGAGCTGCGTGGTGGCGGGCGCCGAGGCGCCCGATGCGGCGGGCGCAGGTGCGGCGGTCTGGGCCACCGCGTGCAGCGCCGACCCGAGCAGCATGGCGGCGACGAATGCCGCCCATCTGCGAGCCCTCTTGAGCACACCGTCGGCAGCGGCGGGCGGGGCGGCGGGTGGCAGGGACATCGGGCAGAACTGTAGCCTGCACCGATGGCGCGCACCAGCACGAGTCGGCCAGAATGCGCGGATGACCGGATCCGTCACCTTCCATGCCGCGGCCGACGACGGCGTCGCGCGCGTCGTGCTCGCCCACCCGGGCAAGCTGAACGCGATCGACATCGCGATGTGGCGCGAGCTGCGCGCGCTGTTCGATTCATTGCAAGCACTGCCGGCGGCCGACGCGCCGCGCGCCATCGTCGTCAGCGGCGCCGATGGCGAGTTCGCGTCGGGCGGCGACATCGTCGAGTTCGCGAGCTTTCGCTTCATCGAGTCGCGGCTGCACGAGTTTCACGAGCTGATCGTCGCACCCGCGCTGCACGCGATGCTGAACTGCGACATCCCGCTGTTCGCACAGATCGACGGCGCGTGCATCGGCGGTGGCTTCGAGATCGCCGCGTGTTGCGACATCCGAATCTGCGGCGAAGGCAGCCGCTTCGGCGCGCCGATCGCGAAGCTCGGCTTCCCGATGGCGCCGGGCGAGCTGGAGTTGCTGGTGCCGCTGGCCGGCGCCGCCGTGATGCGCGAGCTGCTGCTCGAAGCGCGCCTGCTCGATGCGGCGCGCGCGCTGCAACTCGGGCTGGTGCATGCGGTCGTCGGCGATGCCGAGGTCGAGGCCCACACGCTGCAACGCGCACGCGGCGCGGCGAGCCTGTCGGCGCAGGCCGCGCGCAGCAACAAGCGCACGCTGCGGCAGATCGCCGCGGGCGGGCCGAGCACCGGGGAGCGCCGCGCCCACTTCAGCTACGCCGACAGCACCGAGCACCGCGAAGGCGTGACGGCCTTCATCGAGAAACGAACGCCACGCTTCCGACCATGACCCACAACGCCAACCTCTTCTGCGCACTGCGCCAGAACTTCCCGGACGACCTCGACTCGGTCGCGATCGAGACTGCCGATGGCGAGCCGCTCTACTACACCTGGCGCGATCTCGAACGCGGCACCGCGATGCTCGCCAACCTGCTCGAGTCGCTGGCGCTGCCGGCCGGCAACCGTGTCGCGGTGCAGACCGAGAAGTCGGTCGAAGCGCTGATGCTCTACCTCGCAGTGCTGCGCGCCGGGCTCGTCTACCTGCCGCTGAACAGCGCCTACCAGAGCGCCGAGATCGAATACTTCATCGGCAATGCGCAGCCCGCGGTGGTGGTCTGCGCACCGCGCAACTTCGGCTGGGTCAGCCGGCTCGCGTTCACGGCCGGCACAGCGCACGTCTTCACGCTCGACGAATCGCGCGGCGGCAGCCTGCTGCAGCGCGCCGCGGTGCAGAGCGATCGGCACACGCCGGCGCAGCGCGACGCCGATGACCTCGCCGCGATCCTGTACACCAGCGGCACGACCGGTCGCAGCAAGGGCGCGATGCTGAGCCACGGCAACCTGCTCAGCAATGCCGAGGTGCTGAAGACCCAATGGGGCTGGCGGGAAGGCGACGTGCTGATCCACGCGTTGCCGATCTTCCATGTGCACGGCCTGTTCGTGGCGTCGCACGGCGCGCTGCTGAACGGCAGCAAGATGATCTGGTTCGGCAAGTTCGAGCCGCGCGCGGCGATCGAACGGCTGCCCGAGGCGACCGTGTTCATGGGTGTGCCGACGCTGTACGTGCGGCTGCTCGGCGAGCCCGCGCTGAACCGCGAGGCCTGCGCCCACATGCGCGTCTTCATCAGCGGCTCGGCGCCGCTGCTGATCGACACCTTCGAGGATTTTCACACCCGCACCGGCCACACGATCCTGGAGCGCTACGGCATGAGCGAGACGGTGATGCTGACCTCGAACCCGTATGCGCTGAAGGACGGCTTCCGGCGCGGCGGCACGGTCGGCTTCCCGCTGCCCGGCGTGCGCGTGCGGGTCGTCGATGACACCGGCGCACGCTGCCCACGCGACGAGATCGGCCACCTGCAGGTGCGCGGGCCGAACGTCTTCAGGGGCTACTGGCAGATGCCCGAGAAGACGAAGGAAGAGTTCACCAAGGACCGCTGGTTCAAGACCGGCGACGTCGGCAAGATCGACGCGCAAGGCTACGTCGTCATCGTCGGCCGCAGCAAGGACTTGATCATCAGCGGCGGCTACAACGTCTACCCGGCCGAGATCGAGAGCGTGCTCAACGAGCTGCCCGGCATCGCCGAAAGCGCGGTGATCGGCGTGCCGCACGCCGACTTCGGCGAGGCGGTGGTCGCGGTCGTGGTGGCGCGCCCGGGGGCCGCACCCGACGCGGCGGCGTTGATCGTGGAGCTCAAGGGCAAGATCGCCAACTTCAAGGTGCCCAAGCGCGTGTTCGTCGTCGACGCGCTGCCGCGCAACGCGATGGGCAAGGTGCAGAAGAACCTCCTGCGCGAGCAGCACCAGACGCTGTTCGCAGGATGAGCGACAACTACGCATGCCCGCGCTGCGGTGGCGGACTTCACTGCGGTGTCGCCGACGTGCTGCCGTGTGCGTGCACGACGCTCACGCTGGCCGCCGCGACGCTGGCGCGTCTGCGCGAGCACTACGAGACTTGTCTGTGCGTGAGGTGCCTGATGGAACTGGCCGAGCAAGAAAAAAGCCGGCCCGGTCTTGCGACCGGCCGGCTCTGATGCAGCGCAGGTGAACGCTTAATCGTTCTTGTAGATATCCACGTCCTTGGTCTCCTTGACGAACAGCATGCCGACCACGAAGGTGATCGACGCGATGATGATCGGGTACCACAGGCCGCTGAACATGTTGCCGGTCGAGGCCACGATGGCGAAGAAGGTGGTCGGCAGCAAGCCGCCGAACCAGCCGTTGCCGATGTGGTACGGCAGGCTCATCGAGGTGTAGCGG
>CAXTSS010000002.1:0-424917 GCA_964247075.1 uncultured Rhizobacter sp.
CATCGTCCAGGCGGACGGCGGCTACCCCCTTTGGTGAGTCGACGAGCATGAACAACGAACCGAGCAGGTTGACTTTCCTTTGCAACGCGACATTTGAAGCCTTGCCACTCGACGTGGCAGTTCCGGCATACAACCGCCGAATCTTGAAAGCAGGAATTGCCCACATCGGCGTGGGCAATTTCCATCGAGCACACGAGGCTCTCTACGTCGACCGATGCCTGCATTTGCCGGATCAGCAGACTTGGGCCATTTGCGGCATTGGCTTGGGCGACGGCGCGGCCGCGCGCGCGAAGGCCGAGGCATTCCATCGGCAAGACGGGCTGTACACCCTGACCGAATTCGACCCGGAAGGGGCTTTCAACACACGCGTGATCGGGTCGATCATCGAATACCTGCATGCGCCGTCAGATTCCGAGGCCGTGGCCCGCAAACTCGCAGACCCCGCGATCCGCATCGTCTCGTTGACCATCACGGAAGGCGGCTACAACATCGACGAATCGACCGGAGAGTTCTTGCTCGGAACCCCCGAGGTGGCCGCAGAACTCGCAGGCGGACCGCTGCGCACGGCATTTGGCTACATCGTGGAGGGGCTTCGCCGCCGCCGGCGGTCCTCGGTGCAGCCGTTTACCGTGGTGTCTTGTGACAACCTTCGGCGTAACGGAGACACGGCAAGACGGGCGATCGTGTCGTTCGCACGGGCGCTGGATCCTGAACTGGCCGAGTGGATCGACACCTCGGTATCGTTTCCGAACAGCATGGTGGATCGCATCGCGCCGCGCGTGTCCGACGCGAACCGAGAGAAGCTCAATCGGCTGTCGGGAGCCGGCGACGCCATTGCGGTCACCGGCGAAAGCTTCACGCAGTGGGTCATCGAGGACAAATTCAACGCCGGCCGGCCGCATTTTGATCGCGTGGGTGTTGAGCTGCGCGACGACGTGCCGGCATTCGAAGGCATCAAGGGGCGCATGCTCAACGCTTCGCACATGATGCTGTCGTACCCGGCGCTGCTTTGCGGCTATCGCCTGGTCCACGAAGCCGTGGCCGATGCACGGCTCGTCAAGCTGCTTGAACGATTCATGGAGTTGGACGTCATCCCACTGCTCGAGGCCCCTTCGGGCGTCTCACTGCAGGCCTACAAGAAGCAGGTTCTCAGCCGGTTCACCAACGTTGCCGTGGCCGATCAGTTGTTGCGCATCGCGCACGACGGCGTGTCGAAGATCCCAGTCTTCCACTTCAAGACCTTGCTTGCATTGGTGCAGTCGGGCGGTGATATCAGACGCGAAGCCTTCTTCCTTGCTTGCTTCCAGCAGTATTTCCGAGGCGTCGATGACGCCGGCAATGTGTTCGAAGTCCAAGAGCCTCGCATTAGCGCAGCGGACTGGGAAATCCTCAAGAGCCTTGAGCCGTTTGCGATTCTGCGCACGACGGCGTTTCGCGCCATGAATCTCCAACTCGATCCGGCCTTTTCCAAAGCCTTCCTCGCCGTGGTTCGTACCATCGAGAAGGCGGGGGCGAGCGGCGCTCTCGACGAGGTGTTGTCGGCGTAGTTGTGTTCCAGCGCCGAGACGTTGTTCTTAACCTGAGGGAGCAGGTGCAGCGCCGTGAACCAGCGGGTCAGGGGCAGCTTGAGCACTAACGCCGCAGAACTGTTCGCGTGCAGGCATTAGGAAAAATGGACTCGGGAGTCCGACAAGAGCCGCAATTCTCGGAAGCCCGCAACTTAACTTAGCTCCAGTGGGTGGGGTCGCAATGGCAAATCAGGCCTTCATCAAGAACCTCAATGAGCGACGAGTCCTCACATTGCTGCGGGTTGAGCAACGGTTGACCAGAGCTGATATCGCGCGGCGGCTCGATCTGATGCGCTCCACCGTGACCAACATCGTTGACGATCTCATTGAGCGAGGCTTGGTATCCGAGGTAGCGCAAGGCACGATAGCGAAAGCACCTCGTCAGGAAATGGGAAGGCCCGGTGTTGACGTTGCGCTCAGTTCCGGTGGCAGCTACTTCGTCGGTGCCGAGATCGGCGTCGGGCTGTTGCGGTTGGTGTTGATGGACATGACGCTTCAAGTGTTGAGGAAATCTGAAGTGAGTCTGGGGAGCGCTGCCAAACCCGATCAAGTCGTCAAACGCATCGCGGACTTTCTTGCAAAGTGCCAGCAAGGGTTGGAGCAGCCCGAGCGAATCCGATCCGTGAGTGTGACGGTTCCGGGCCTTGTCCGAAGCGACGGATTCATCGTGCATCTGCCTATCCTGGGTTGGAAAGACGTCAACTTCCTGGAAGTGGCCCGTCAACGACTGAATCTGCCTGTCCTGATCGACAACAACGCGAATGCGGCTGCGTTCGGCGAAGTTTATTGTCATCCAAAGGAATCGCGTGACCTGATCGTCTTCCTAAAGTTGGGCAACGGCTGCGGCGGTGCCGCCATCATTAACGGCCGGCTACTTCGGGGGACCAGTGGCACTGCGGCCGAATTCGGACACATGCGCGTGGGAGGACAGGGGCCGGTATGCAGTTGTGGTCGGCATGGCTGTCTTGAGCCGCTGGTCAATCTCGATGCGCTCAATCGATACCTCGAAATGTCTGGGTTCCGTCAGTCGACGGACCCGACCGAGGTGGCGGTCGCCGCAGACAAGGGAGATCGGAAGGCCCAGGCTGCGGTCACGATGTACGTCGATGCGCTGGTCCGAGGGATCATCACGATCGCCAACTTGTTCAACCCCAGCGATATCGTTTTGGGCGGTACGCTGCGTCCGATTGTCGAAGTCGCACTGTCTCTGCTAACGCACGAGGTTCAACGCGAGATTGTTCCCGGCATGGCTCCGCCAAAGCTCGCCCTTTCGCGAAATGGGTTCTACGAATGCGCCATCGGCGCTGCGGCGCTGGCCCACCAACAGGAATTCGACGAGGCGAGTGTGGGACTGGCGTGATCTCCGTTGGGGCGCGACCTGTTCATGGGTGGGTTAGCGGCCGTGCCCAAGCGGCTGAACATTCACCATCACGGGCTCTCGGAAGCGCACTGCAGTGCGAAGCCAAGCTGCTGCACATGCAATGAGCGCTCGACGTGATGCAGATCCATGCCGTGGCCGGTTGCACGCACCATCGCCGCATCGACGCGAGGAGAACTCGAGAGCGCAGACGCGAAACCGTCGATCTCGTCCTGCCCGCAGATCCACGGGTGATCGTGCTCCGCCTGCCGGTAGTGCACCGGCACGGCAATGTTGCCCAGTACGTCGGATGCCTGTACATGCCAGCGGCTGACAATGTCGAGGAGCTCCGCGTTCGGCGCAGTCGCATTCGCCGCGGAGCTGGTTGCCGGCATGGCTGGATCGAAGCTCCCCGCGGGGCTGAAGATCATGGCCTCCTTGACAGGCGATGGTATCTCCACCGTCGGCGTGTCGGGCAGTTGCTCTCACATCCGCTGATGCTCCGGCGGCGTGCGCATGCCCACGCCGGACAACGCCAGGCCAATCAGCTGCACCGCGCCGCCCACGGCCAGACGCGCCGCGACGGCGGCGGCGATTGCAGCACCGATCGAGTGGCCGATGAGCACCACCCCGGTCGTGCCGGCGCCGTAGCGCTTCTGCGCATCTTCCAGCGCGGGCAGCAGCGCCTCAAGCGACGGTTGGCGAAGACGTCGGCCAGTCGCTCAACCAGGCCGCGCGCTCGGCCGCTGCCGATGAGAGCTGCGGGAGCTCGAGTTCGCGCGGGCGCGTACCTGCGGAAAGACTGCTGCTCACGACAAAGTCTTAGATCGTTCGCATCGCCCTCGGCTTGGCCCCAATGCGTGCTAGGTCGTGTCGCGGCCAAGCACGACGGTCAAGCCCTCGGGTTCGACGTGTCGATTGGGTGAATCTCCGCGATCGGCGCACCGGCGGCGAGCAGTGTGCCCCGCGCTGCCTTGAGCGTGATGCGGCCCGCCCGATGGGCCGACACTTGCATCTCCATCTTCATGGCCTCCATCGAGGCGAGCGCGTCGCCCTGCGCAACCGTGTCGCCATCGGCGACCTTCCATGCTTGCAGCGTGCCGGCAATCGGGGCCGCGACCGCTGCCGCGTCTGTGGTGACCGTGTCAGTGGCCGACAACGCCGCCACGTCATTCGGCGCAGACGAGAGGCCCCGGAACAACTCGACCGGCAAGCCGAGTGCCACTCGGCGCCCGTCGATCTCGATCGCGGCGCGCACGAGCGGTATGTGCTGCGATGGCAAGGCGCGCGTTGCCGCGGCGAGCGCGTTGACGAAGTCGGTCTCGATCCAACGGGTGTGGACGTTGAACGAATCGGGCGAGGTGAAGTCTGGCGCTTCCATCACGGCGCGGTGGAAAGGCAGCACTGTCGCAACGCCTTCGACGCGGAACTCCTTCAGAGCGCGCCGGGCCCGTGCGATGGCTTGTTCGCGCGTCGCGCCGGTGACGATGAGTTTGGCCATCAGCGAGTCGAACGTGCCGGGCACATTCGAGCCCGTAAGCACGCCCGTGTCGAGGCGGATGCCTGGGCCCGAAGGTGGCTCGAACAAATTCACCGGGCCAGGTGTCGGCAAGAAGCCGCGACCCACGTCCTCGGCGTTGATGCGGAATTCAAACGCATGGCCGCGCGGCACCGGTGTCTTCGAGATCGACAGCGGCAGCCCGTCGGCGATTCGCAATTGTTCTACGACCAGATCGACTCCCGTCGTCTCCTCGGTCACGCTGTGCTCCACCTGAAGCCGAGTGTTCACCTCGAGAAACGAGAGGGTTCCCGAAGGGCTGAGAAGGAACTCGACCGTGCCTGCGCCGACGTAGCCCGCACATGCGCAAATGTCGTGTGCTGCCTGGTGGATGCGTTCGCGCTGGGCGTCGCTGAGAAAGGGTGCGGGCGCTTCCTCGACCAATTTCTGATTGCGGCGCTGCAACGAGCAGTCGCGGGTACCGAGCACGACCACCGTGCCGTGGGAGTCGGCGATCACCTGCGCCTCGACGTGCCGCGGCCGATCGAGGAACTGCTCGACGAAGCACTCGCCGCGGCCGAACGCCGTCACGGCTTCGCGCACCGCCGAGTCAAAAAGTTCGGCCACCTCGTCCAGGCGCCACGCGACTTTGAGTCCGCGTCCGCCACCGCCGAACGCGGCCTTGATGGCGATCGGCAGGCCATGTTTCTCGGCAAATGCAACCACCTCTTGCGCGTCACGCGCTGGCGCTGATGTGCCGACGACCAGCGGAGCACCGACCTGCAGTGCGATCTTGCGCGCCTGAATCTTGTCACCCAAGGCTTCGATGGCGGCGGGCGGCGGGCCGATCCAGGTGAGGCCGGCGCCGATCACGGCTTTCGCGAAGTTGGCACTCTCTGAAAGGAAGCCGTACCCAGGGTGGACTGCATCCGCCCCGCAGCGTGCTGCGATGGCCAGCAGCTTGTCGATGTTCAGGTAGGTGTCGGCCGAGCGTTGGCCGTCGAGACCGTAAGCTTCGTTGGCCATGCGTGCATGCATTGCGTCGAGATCCGAGTCGGCATACACGGCAACCGAGCCCACGCCATAGTCGGCACACGCGCGCACTATGCGCACGGCGATCTCGCCGCGGTTTGCAATCAGGACTTTTTTCATGGGGTGTTTCACCGGTCGGAAGTGGAGCTCGTCTCGAATGGGCGAATCGGGTTGAAGCGCAGCCTGGCGCCGATCGGGATCTGGCCCGCGCGGTCGAGGTGGTGCTTGGCAACCGCAGCGATCACCGGGTAGCCGCCGGTCAGTGGGTGGTCGGCCAGGAACAGCACGGGCTGCCCGCTGGGCAGAACCTGGATCGCGCCAAGCGCGGTGCCCTCGCTCGGCAACTCCGCGGTATTGGCGCGGGCCAGAGGTGCCTCGCCCGCGAGGCGCAGACCGACGCGGTTGGACTGCGGCGTCACGGTCCAGATCTGGCGCGCGAACCGCTCGACAGCTTCGGGCGTGAACCAGTCCGCGCGGGGGCCCATGACGACATCGAGTGCCACAAGAGATCGGGTGTCGGGCAGGTCTGCGGGCGAGGGTTCGCGAAGACCCACCACGGCGCCGCGGTCCACCGGCCGAATGGCCAACAAGTCACCGGCCTGGATGCGCTGGGGGCCCAAATGCGCAAGGGTGTCGGTCGCACAACTACCCAACACCGGCACGATTGCAAAGCCGCCGCGCACCGCCAGATAGTTGCGTGCGCCTGCAAGCGGTCGACCGAGCGAGAGGATGTCGCCGTCCGACAGGGCGAGGGTCTCGTATCCGTTCGCGTCGTGTCGAACGCCGTGGCGGTCCGTCAGCTGAATCGGTGCATCCGCACCGGTCACGGCCACGACGCATGGACCATGGCAGACAAAGTGGAAGCCGCCACAGGCGATTTCCACGCAGGCCGCGTCGCTGCGATTGCCGACGAGTCGATTCGCCGCGCGCAGTGCGCTCCGATCCATCGCCCCGGAAGCCGACACGCCCTGTCTGGCCTGCCCGTGCCGCCCCAAGTCCTGGAACAAGGCCTCCAGGCCGGTAGCGCGAACCTCGAGGGACACGCCGTCGCTCGCGATTGCCGGGGCGATTGCCGAGGGCGAAACCAGGCTCTCCGTGGCCGACGCCGTGGTCGCGTTCGGCGTCTGGCTTGTCACATCAACGAAGCGCACTTTGAAGCCCGGCTGAAGCAGGGCCGGCTCGTCTCGGGCCAAGTTCCACATTGGCGTGGTGGTCACGCCAATGATCTGCCAACCGCCAGGGCTGGCCTGCGGGTAAACGCCGCTGAACTCGCCTGCGAGCCCGACAGCACCGGCGGGGATGCGCGTGCGCGGTGTCGTGCGACGTGGCACGTTCAGGCTCGGGTGCCCGCCGCTCAGGTAGGCAAACCCGGGCGCGAATCCGGTGAACGCAACGCTGTAGTCGCTGCCGGTGTGCCGGCGAATCACCTCTTCACGCGACACGCCGAGCATCTGCGCCACCTCGTCCAAGTCCTCGCCGTCGTACACGACTGGAATCTCGACGCGGGTTGCCGAGCGCTGCACCAGCGCGTCGGTCCGGCGGCCCCCGATCTGCGCGACGAGATCATTGATCGAAACAACGGCAGGGCGGAATCGAACCAGAACCGTGCGGGCCGCTGGCACCAGTTCCTCGATACCGCCGATCGGCTCGGCCTGGAGCGATGCGAGCAGGGCCAAGGTCTGCGGCAGGTCGTCGAGTTCGACCAGGAGCGCATCCAGATTGACCGGCAGGAATCGCTTCATCCTGCTGCCGCGTCGGACGTCGCATCCACGAATGGGCGAATGGTCACGCCCGATCGTTCGAGCAGGGCGCGCAAGTGCTTGGCCATGCCCACAGCGCCGGGGGTGTCGCCGTGCACGCAGACCGAGTCGCAGGCGATGCGCACCGTGCTGCCGTCGATCGCGGTGACGATTCCGTCGGTGACCAGGCGCAGCATGCGCGCCGCCACTTCGTGCGCATCGTGCAGCACCGCACCTGCTTCGCGCCGAGAGACCAGCGCACCGCTCGACGTGTAGGCCCGATCGGCGAAAGCCTCGGCGACTGTGCGCAGCCCGCTGGCCTGCGCCCAGCCCAGCAGAGATGACCCTGCGAGCCCGACCAGCCAGAGCTCGGGATCGATGGCCCGGATGGCCGCGATCACATCCCGCGCTTGACGTTCGTCATGAGCGATCGTGTTGTAGAGCGCGCCATGCGGCTTGACGTAGCGCACCGTGGTGCCCGCCGCAGCCGCCAGTCCTTTCAGTGCGCCGATCTGGTAGATCACGTCGGCCACCAGATCGGCGCTCGCCATGTCGATGTTTCGGCGGCCGAAACCGGCCAGGTCGGGATACGCCACATGCGCACCGACGACAACGCCGCACGCGCGTGCGCGCTTCAATGTGTGGAGGATGCCCGCGGCGTCTCCCGCATGGAAACCGCAGGCGACGTTGGCGCTGCTCACGATCCCTAGCATCGCATCGTCGTCGCCCATCCGCCAGGCGCCCAGGCTTTCGCCGAGGTCGCTGTTCAGGTCGATTCTCATGGCCGTGCCCTCCGCATCGCGTCGACGAAATATCAGGAAGTAGAGCAGGGAACGCCGCAGGTGACGGGCTTCAGTGTGGCGGTCTATCTCGGCGTGCTTGGGCAACAGACATCGCACGCGGGGAAGTTCAGGCCCGCGCTGCCGATGCGGCAGGACTCTCGGCATCAAGGTCGACCCGGTACGTTTCCGGGGATGCCAGCACCGCGAGCGTCGTCACCGTCAACATACCCAGCACGTAGAGAGACACAGCGAGCGACGAGCCATAGTTGTCGAGCAGAGCGACCGAAATGATCGGCGCCAGCGCTCCGCCGATGATTCCCGCCAGCTGATATCCCATGGACGCGCCGGTGTAGCGCACACGGGTTGGAAACATTTCGGTGATGAAGGACGCTTGCGTCCCGTACATCGCCGCGTGCAGCACCAACGCAATGACCGTCGCCGCGACGATCATTGGGAAGCTCTTCGTGTTCACCATCGCAAAGAAGACGAAAACCCATATCGCCGCGCCGATGGCGCCAAACAGATAGACGGGCCGTCGTCCGAAACGGTCGGACAGCGCGCCGAACCAGGGAATCATCACGATCTGAACAGCGGCGGCAATCAGCACCGCATTCAAAGCGTAGCTCCGCGGCAACTTGAGGTAGGTGACGATATAGGTCGTGATGAACAGTACGAACGTGTAGAAGGCGACGTCGACACCGACCCGCGCCCCGATCGCGAGCGCGACCCGCTTCGGGTAGAGCCGCAGCACTTCCACGATAGGCGCAGCAGGCTTTTTGCCATGCGCCTCCTCCTCGCGGAAGAGCGGACTTTCAGCGATCGTCAGCCGAATCCACATTCCGACGAACACGAGCAAACCGCTCAGGAGAAATGGAATGCGCCAGCCCCAGGACTTGAAGTCGACGTCAGTCGTCAGTGCGCCCATGGCGGAAATCACGCCGTTGGCGAGCAGAAGGCCGATGGGCACCCCGACTTGAGGCCAACTGGCATTGAGGCCGCTGTGTTTGCGATCGCCTGATTCGAGCGTCATCAACACTGCGCCACCCCACTCGCCGCCCAGTCCGAGACCTTGCAAAAACCGCAGCGCAACGAGCAGTACCGGCGCCCAAAAGCCGATCGAATCATAGGTGGGCAGCACGCCGATCAAGAAGGTGGCCACACCCATGAGCAGGAGCGTGATCACGAGGACGTTCTTCCGCCCGAGCTTGTCGCCGTAGTGGCCGAACACGATGCCGCCCAGCGGTCGCGATATGAAACCCACGGCGTAGGTGGCAAACGCAAGCAGCGTTCCGACAAGCGGATCGAACTTGGGAAAGAACAGCTGGTTGAAGACGAGCGCAGCCGCCGTACCGTAAATGAAGAAGTCGTACCACTCGAGCGAGGTACCGATCAGGCTGGCCACGATGACACGGCGGACAGAGGACTGCTGTGAAGGCTGAGTCATCGATGATCTCCGTATTCTGCGATGAAGATCAATTAAAGCGTCTGACCGTGTTAGCGTCGAACTACTAATTTTGATCAGTTTTGATCATAAATTATGATCTACGACTCTTGCTGACCATGCCCTTGGATGAACACTCGATTTCTCGAAACACTCGTCTGGCTCTCGCGGCTTGGGAGCTTTCGCGAGACCGCCAAACACATGCACGCGACCCAGGCCGCGATTTCGCAGCGCATTGCGACGCTGGAGGCAGAACTGGGTGCGGAACTCATCGATCGCGAGGCCTCTGGGTTCAAGCTAACGCCGGCGGGCTTGCGCGTTTTGCGTCACGCTGAGCGCCTCCTTTCGCTTGAGAGAGAACTTCGCTTGACCGCGCGGCCCGACGCGCCGCCGGCCGGTAGGGTCCGCATAGGCGTTATCGAGTCGGTAGTTCATAGCTGGCTCGCACCACTTGTGAATGCGTTGGCAAGCCGCCATCCCGGTATCGAACCAGACTTTACGGTCGACACGGCGCGCAACCTGCGCGAGCAGTTTCGCCATCACCGGCTCGACGTGTTGATCCAGAACGACCCCGTAGAAGCCGCGGCTGGCAGCGACGACCTGGAGGTCATTGCGCTCTGCAGATTCCCGATCCGTTGGATCGGGCGACCCGGGCTTGTTCCGCGCCGTCGGCTCACCATCGATGATTTGATGGAATTGCCCTTGCTAACCTTCTCGCGCACCTCGAGTCCGCATGCGCATGTGCGAGCGCTGTTCACGGGCAGCGAGCTCGAGCCGCGAGTGAGCAGTTTTCCTTCGGTGGCGGCAATCCTGCGACTTTTGACACAAGGTTTCGGATTGGCGGCGATTCCGCCGGTATTCGTTCGACAGGAGCTTCAAGACGGCGTGCTTCTGAAGTTCACGGGGCCTTCTCTGCCTCCCCTGACGATTTCACTTGTCTACCCGCGTATTGCTGCTCCGGCCGTGCTGGCCGTGGCCGCAGAGACGCGCGACGCGGTCAGAGAATACTGCGCGAAGATCGGTGGACCTTGGGCCGTGTCTTTACTGACTGGCGTGAGTTTGCAATCGCAGACTTCGACTGGAGCACACGGTGCTGGCACAGCCGCAATCGCGCCACTTTCCGCACGACCGACAGGGCGTCACGGTCGGCGTGCGGCTTGACACGACGATATGCGAGCAACGCCTTAAGTAGGCGACGCTTTAGCCGAAAAAGTGGGATGTCGAAACGAAATCGCCAGAGGCAATTGCGCTCCGCCTGAATGCGCAAGTCAAGGAGCGTGTAAACCAGCCCTTGTATTGATCGCATGCCTGGTCAAGACTGCACTCCCGCTCAATATCGAGGAAACTGGCCGCTCTCCAGGCTCAAGCTTTGGTTCGCAGTCAGCAATCAAGAATGATCATGCCCGATCCGTCTCCCGCCCCTCCAGGAACCAATGCGCTACGGCGAACTCGCTTCTTGCGCGCAGCTGCGTTCGCTACTTACGGCATCGGCTTCCTGTTCATGGCGCTGTGCACTTATTTCGGATTGCTGGCACCAAGCCTGCTTGGCACCATCGGACTCGTCTTTGCGGCGGTGTCGGCCATATTCTTCATCGTGTTTCGAATGGGCTGGAATCTGCGCCTTGCCGACCCGACGATGACCCAGCCCCAACTGTTCGTCGCCGCTGGCGTGGTGTTCTTGATCCTGATACTCAGCGAACGACTGTTCTTCGTCGCCGTGCCCTTCTACAGCTCTCTGTTCGTCTTTGCAATGCTGCGGCTCAAGCGGCAGCAACTGATCCGCTTCGAGATATTTGTTGTCGTCAGCTACTGCGCCGCTGTCGCGATACGTTCGCAGGCCTTTGCCGATCGAGTGGATCTGCGTGTCGAATTGATCAACGCCGCGCTCGTGATCATCAGTACGATCTGGTACACCGTGGCGGCAGGGTACATCAGTCAATTGCGTGCTCGACTGCGCGAATCGTTGACAACGATCGAGACGCTTGCGACAACCGATGCCTTGACCGATAGCTGGAACCGGCGCCACATCGATACGCTCCTTGCATCCGAACTCCGGCAGAAGGCGCGAATGCGTGTAGGGCTGTGTGTTTGCATGATCGATGTCGATCACTTCAAGTTGGTCAACGATCGCTTCGGCCATCCCGCCGGCGATGCGGTCCTGAAAAAGATCGCCAAGGCTGTGAAGGGGCAGCTGCGTGCTATGGACCAACTGGGCCGCTTCGGTGGTGAAGAGTTTCTGGTCGTGTTGCCCGGGGCAGCAATTGAGGAGGCTCGCGCTTGCGCAGAGCGGCTGAGGCTCGGGATAGCGGAATTGGAAATGTCACCGGATTGCTCAGAACCCGTAACGATTTCCGTCGGCGTGGCCGAAGCTCTGCCCGAAGAGTCGCCAGCGTCATTGCTGGCGCGAGCCGACCGAGCACTCTACAACGCCAAGCAAGCTGGTCGCAACCAGGTCGCCACAGATCCGGACTTAAAGGCTCCACAGTTGTCGGCGGCAAATTCAGAGCCCTATCGGAGCTGACTATTTTCGCTAAGGCCTCGGAGTGCTGTCTGTACAGTTCCTGCGAGGCGTTCGACGATCGCTTCGATCTGGCGAGCCGTCGCATTGAAAGGTGGGGCAATCAGGAAGTGATCGCCTATGGCACCGTCAGCCGTACCTGAGCCCGGATAGATGGCGATGCCGTGCTCCAGTCCCGCTGACTTGAGTCGCGCCCCGACGCGCGCGGTTGGCTCGAAAGAGCGCCGACTCGCGAGGTCTGCGACGATTTCTATCGCGTAGAAGAGGCCTCGTCCGCGAATCTGGCCGACGTTGGGATTTTCCAGAAGCGCCGAGGAGAGACCCGCGTGCAAGTGCTCGCCCATTGCGACGACGTTGGCGAGCAGGTTTTCCTCGCGAATGATCCTTTGCACTTCCAGGGCGGCCGCGCATCCGATGGGGTGCGCTTGGTACGTATGACCATGGACAAACGCGCCGGAGCCATTCGCCAAGGCCGCCATCACCTTGCGCCCGACCAGCAAGGCGCCAACCGGCGCGTATCCTGCGCCGAGACCTTTGGCAACGGCCTGAAGATCAGGGTAGATGTCTTCCTGCTCCCATGCGTGAGTGGTGCCCGTGCGGCCCATGCCGCACATGACTTCGTCCAGGATCAACAGCGCGCCGTGACGGTCGCACACATCGCGCACTGCCCGAAAATAGCTCGGCGTCGCCGTCACGCAGCCAGCGGTCGCACCGACCACGGTCTCGGCAACGAATCCGATCACGCGGCCCGGTCCCACGCGCTGGAACTCCGCTTCCAACTCGGCGGCCAAACGCGCCACGTATGCGGTGTCGCTCTCGGTTGCCAGTTGCCCGTGATACGCAAAACAGGCGGACACCTGGCTGAAGCCGGTCGGCAGAATGGCCTCGTAGGGCGCTCGTCGCGCCGGATGACCGCTCAGAGCCATCGTGCCGAAGTTGTTGCCGTGATAGCTCTGCCGCCGAGAGATGTAGTGAACGCGTTGCGGCTCGCCTCGCTCGACGTGGTACTGACGGGCCATCTTGAGTGCCGACTCCATCGCCTCGGAGCCCGAAGACACGAAGAATGCATGAGTCAGATCACCGGGCTCGTGGCCAAGGATCTCGTTCGCCAGTTGCTCGGCGGGTTCCGAGGTCACGAACATGGTGTGCACGTAGTCGAGGCGCTTCGCCTGGGCCATCATCGCTTCGATGACGCGCGGGTTGCCGTGACCAAGGCATGCGACTGCTGCACCACCGGCAGCGTCGATGACTGTGCGACCGTCTGCAAGGGTCAGTGTGATCCCATCACCTGCAATGGCAAATTCCGGTTCGCTTCGCAGGCTGCGATGCAGGACGTGTGTCATAGTTCTTCCCTCAATTTCTCAAGCATTTCTTGTACAGTGAACATCAATTGGAGGATGTCAGGGTGTCGAGGACAGCGGTCGGTGCGGTGAAAGGCAAACGAGGCAGCCCGGCGACTGATGTCTCCCTGAGCCGAGATCACATCATTCGAACAGCGCTTGCGCAGATCGACGAGGAAGGTCTCGACGCTTTCAGCCTGAGAACGCTTGCGGGCCGCCTTGGTGTGTTCCCCACCGCCATTCGCTGGTACGTTCCGAACCGGAATGAACTGATGGCGGAGCTCGTGAACCTCATCCTCAATGGGGTGTCGCCATCGCGTCGCAGGCGAAACTGGCAACAGCATCTGCGAGACATCTTCGACAATTTCCGTGCGGCGGTTCGCGCTCATCCGAATGCGGCGCCGCTCATTGGTACGCAGCTCGTGTCGAACTCGACGATGAGCCTCGACCTGGTGGAGAACATCCTGGAAACCCTGACGCGAGCCGGCCTCTCAGGCCGGCCCCTCGTGGGCGCGTACAACAGCGTCATTGCGTCACTGGCCGGCTTCATCGCCCAGGAGTTCGCACCGGTTCCGACCGAGAACTCGACCGCTTGGCAGATGTCTGTGCAAGAAAGATTGCTGGGCATCGACCGAGACAAGTTCCCGGTGCTTGCGACGAATTTGCCGCTTCTCGTGAACCACGCATTCATCCTCCGCTGGCAGAACGGCATTGACGCTCCTCTCGACGACAGCTTCGCCGTTTTCGTCGATGTCGTGATTGCGGGGATCGAGGTACTCGCCGCTCCGGAGTGACGGGCTCATGGCAGGCGGGACGCGTCAGGCGCGAGCCGGTTGTACTTTCGCAGGGCCGCGACGAGCCGGTCATGAGGTAAGGCATGCACGATCGTGTCGTCGATGCCGTCGAGAGTCTCCGAGGCGACGAGCTGATTCACGAGCGCCTCTTCGACGGCGCGCACAGCTGCAGTGAACAACGGCCCCATCGCCGCGCTGTCGTTGTCGTGGATTGCCTCGAAGACTTGTGTGCGGCCCCCGACTGGGTGGGTGTTCGCCGTGGAGAAAGCGAGTACGAATTCTCCGGACAGGTTGCCGGCGGTACTGCCACTTCGTCCGATGCCCAGGGCTGCACGCCGCGCCAGTCGGCTGAGTTGGTGCGCCTGAAGAGGCGCGTCCGTCGCTATTACGACCAAGAGCGAGTTCTTTCTGTGCTCCAAACTGGCTCGGGCCTCGCGCATCGGGGAATCCAACGATGGTTTCGGCCCGGGTCGCAGGTCGGCGATCTCGACGCCAACGGGGACACCGGCAATGCGAAGCTCCGCGCGGCGAGCATGGTTGGCCTGAAGTAGGACACCGAGGGTGTAGCTGTGCCCGTTGACGTCCACCAGGCGCGAGGCGGTCCCGATGCCGCCCTTGAACTCATAGGCCACCATGCCGGTGCCGCCGCCCACATTGCCTTCGGCCACTGCGCCCGCCTTCGCTTCATCGAGTGCCGCAAAGACATGCTCGGTCATTAACGCGTGGCCGAAGACATCGTGCAACTGAGAGTCGAGTGTTTCTCCGACGACCGGGAGCAGGCGCATGAACAGCTCTTCGGCGGACAGGGTTCCGAGTCTGGCCGCCCAGTCAACCAAAGCCTTGTGCACTATCCCCACGTTGCCGGTCCCGGTGAGGGCGATCGGCCCGAAGAACTGGCCGAGTTCATCGACAAAGTGCATGCCCGTCCACTCGCCGGTTCCGTTGATGACGGTGCGACCGGCGGTGACAGCGCTGGAACTGTTGCGACCCAACGGGTGAATGATGGTGACACCGGTGCGGACAGGCCCTTTCCCGACGATGAGTGGACCTTGTCCGCTGATCAGCGTGACGTGGCCCACCGTCACGCCAGCGACATCCGTGATGGCATTGAGTGGACCGGGTTTGCCTTCGAAAGGCACGCCGAGTTCCCTGGCTCGAGGCTTGGTGGTCATGGCTGAATTCTGTTGGTTGACGGGTTCGCCTGACGCAGCTTCAGACCGAGCATGCAGTACCGCCAATTCTCAGAAACTGGCTGCCAAGGAAACGCCCAAAGTGCGCGGCTGAATAAGGCTGGCGCTTGCGCGGCCGGCAGCATCCAGGGTCAAAGGTCTCGTGCCGTTATATCCTCTGTTATCGCCAACGTTTTTGACGAAAACACCGATCCTGACCTGATTGATCGTCACTCCGGCGCGAAGATCCACGGTGCTGAAGGACGGCAAGCCGATTCGGGGCGTGGCAGCGTCGGAGGAAAAGGCCGCCAGAACCTTGTCGGTGTAGAAGTAGCTGGCGCCCACGAAGCTGCGCAAGTTCTCACCCAAGGTGAAGCTGTAGTCCGCGCTCAGCGAGGCTTTGAGTCTCGGCGAATAGGGCAGGCTGTCGCCACTCAAACCATACTGGCCCGACGGAATGTCCTGCCTGAGCTTGGCATCGGTGTAGGCCGCACTGGCACCCAGGGTGAGGCCGCCGACTGGCGAATACGTCAGGGCGGCTTCAACGCCTTGGCTGCGAGCGCGGCCTGCGTTGTCGATGTAGCTGAGCCCATTGCTGTCGCGCAGCAGCAATTGAATCTTCTTCCAGTCGATGGAAAACAGCGCAACGTCGAGGTAGATTTTCTGTGCTGGAGCGCTTGCCTTGAAACCAACTTCATAGTTCACGACCGTGTCGGGCGCGTAGCTAGGTGTCGGTCCGTAACCACCGTTCGCGCCGCCCGGACGATAGCCGGAGGCCACCCTGGCGTAAGCCATCAGGTTTGGGTTGAACTTGTAGCGAGGAGACAGGCTGAAGGTCGTCGAACTGTCTTTCGAGTCGCTCAGAACTGTCGACTGCGGACCCACCAGCGCGCCAGAACTCGTCGAGACATTCGACTGCTTGTTCGCCGCATAGCGAAGACCCCCGATGAGATCGAGCTTCGAGGTCGCGTGATAGGTGATTTCGCCGAACCCGGCGTACTCCGCGTACTTCGTTTGAATGTCGGACACCAGCAGCGCGGGCAAGACCAGCGCCGCCCCTGTCACGGAGTCGAACGTCGGCAACGTGACGACCGTGTCAGATGACTCCTTTGAAAAGAAGACACCCCCGGTCCAATCAAAAGCCTTGTCAAGCTTGCCCGACAAACGAATCTCTTGGCTGAACTTGCGCTGAGCAATGTCGTTGACCGCGGAGAAGCCGAGGTTTGGAACATTGAACTCGGGCCCGAAGCCGGTCGCAATCGGTCCGAAAGCCTGTGTGTAGTCGGCGCCACCGACGTCCTTGAGGGTGTTGTAGCTCGTGGTCGCGGTGAGCTCGATCCCGTTGAAATCGTAGCTGCCGGTCAAAATGTACTGTCGCATCTTCGAGCCGAAGAAATCTGCGCCGACGGCGCGGCGCTGCTCGTAGTCGCCGTACACCGGAGTCAAGGTCGCGGGGTCCACATCGATTTCCGCGAAGCCTTTGGCGCGGCGGTCCTGGGCAATCGCTTCGGCCTTGATCTTCAATCCCGGCGACGGCGTCCACAGTGCCGACAACCGACCACCGTAGACCCTTGTCTTGTCAACGTCAGTAAGGCCGCGACCCGCGTCATCCACGAAGCCGGGGTCACGTCGGTAGTAGCCCGACGCCAGGATGGCAAACTGATCCTGAACGATCGGAACGTTGACGCGACCGCGCACCGCATAGCCTGCTCCGCCATGGCTGGCCTTGTTGCCTTCCATGCCAACTTCGCCGCCGAACTCGCTGGGGTCAGGCGCGATCAGAACGTACTTCAGCAACCCGCCGATGTTGCTGGCGCCGTAGACGGTTCCTTGAGGGCCTCGCAGCACCTCGATACGCTCGAGGTCGATGGCGTCAACGTCCGGAGTCAACAACCCTCCGGCGCCGCCGCTCGTGCTCGCGCCGTAAGGCGCCTCGTCCACATAAACGGCCACTGTAGGCGCGCCACCGGCGCCGGTCGACAGGCCTCGAATTGTGATCTGCTGCTGCCCGACGGACTGGGCGTTGAGTACCAGGCCCGGGACCCGCGCGACATAGTCTTCAAGTCTGGCCGCACCTTGCTTGCGTAAGCCGAAGCCGTCCAACACGGCGATCGAACTCGGTACATCCTTCAGGAACTCGGGCCGTTTGGAGGCGGTAACCACGACGGTTCCCAGTTTGGACACGTCCTGTTCACCGGACGATGCAGGTTTCGCGGTCGTCGGAGCAGATGCTGCGTCGGTTGGCGCTGCCGGGATCGTCGAGGTCTGCGCCGCGGGTGCCGACGCGGCCTCTGCCGGGGTAGGGGCCTCGGACGTGGTTTGCGCCGACGCGGCCTGTGCCGCGATCAGTGCGATCACCGCGGCGCCGCCGCAAAGGTCAGTCCTCAAGGTCGAGTCGCGCTGCATCATCCACTCCTTAGATTCGAGTCTCTACGTGTGTCCAATATTGCCGACTCGAATGTATCAGAGTCATTGTCCAGTGGACAATAGACTAGACCCTTATGTCGTCAAATTCAGTTTGAGTGGCGCGCTTGCCGGCACCGCTCGGTGCGGCGTGACCGCCCTCAACCCAGCGCAAACTGCGGTCGCACGGTTCCTTTGCGTGACAAGCCCATCATCTCGCGCGCTTCGGTCGGCGTCGCAGGCTCCATGTCCATCTCACGGATGACTCGAACGATCCGTTCGGTGAGTTGAACATTGGTGGCCAACTCGCTTTGCCTGAAGTACAGGTTGTCTTCGAGGCCGACGCGCGCGTGACCGCCCAGCAGCAGCGCGCAGATGTTGGCTTCGAGTTGGGATGGCCCGATGCCGCTCACGCAGAAGATGCTGTTCTTCGGCAGCGTGTCCACCATGATCTGCAGATAGCGCGGCGAATAGGGCATGGCATTCTGGAAGTTGCGGTGCACGTTCATCACAAGGTTGATGAAGTGCGGCTCGTCATCGAGGCCTTCGCCGATCAGCGTCGTGGCATCTTGCAGGATGTGCGTCGGGCTGAAGACCTCCCACTCGGGCTTGATGCCGCGTTCCTTCATGCCGGACGCCAGTTCGCGGCCGCGCGCGAGCGGCGTATTCATGAGGATGTCGCGTCCGTCGAACGTCAGGCTCAACGTCGTGGCGTCGAGAGTGCACATTTCGGCGCCTGCATCCATGCCTTTGAGGCGCTCGCTCCACAGAATCTCCCAGCTGCCGTCCGGCAGCTGTCCGATCATGTCCCCGTGCACGCCGCCGCCGGTGGAGTTGTTGATCACGATGTCGCTCTGCGCGCGGATGCGGCGATTGATGTCGCGATAGATTTCCGGATTGCAGGTTGCACCATCGTCGGGTCGGCGCGCGTGAAGGGCGACAACACTGGCCCCTGCATTCCAGCAGCGCACCACGTCTTGCGCGATTTCGTCGGGCTGGGTCGGCAAATGCGGGTTCTGGGATTTGTGCGCCATGCCCCCGGTAGGGGCGATGGTGACGATCACTTTGCGCTTGGACATATCTGCTCCGTAGGCATGAAGGAGAGTCCCGATGTGGCGTTCACAACTGGCCGTTTCCGACGGCATCGAGAGTTCGGACAAATGGCTTTTCCGAGATCCTCATCAGAAAACTGCCAACGATCCACGACACCAGGGACACTGTCGTGATCGCGATGAGCAGGCCGCGCGGCTGCCCCTGCAGGGCGTCCGACAGCGGGCCCACTGCGAAGGTCCCGAGTCCCGATGTCACCCCCGATACGATGCTGTAGAACGCGGCGACGCGCCCCCGCAGCGCCGCGGGCGCGATGCCCTGGATGATGCTCGGCAGCAGTGAGCCGATCAGCGTTCCCGCAGTCATCTGCAGTCCGACGAGGGCAAACGCCTGGCCCGCGTTTGCCACGGCCGGCAGCAGGATCACCGTCGGTAGAAATGCGAGCAGCGTCCAGGCGCTGATCCGCAACGGCGCCGACGCTCCCCATCTTGACGTGGAGACCCGCATCAACCAAGCCGCCAGCGCGACGCCCAGGATGCATCCCGCCGCTACAGCGATGCCCAGGCCGATGCCGCTTTCGGCGGCCGAGGTGTTGAACAGGCGGGTGAGTGCCACCGGCGTGAACGCGAGCAGGCCGCCGAACGGCAAGCCATACGCGCATAGGGCTGCGAAGACGAGCGCGACCGCGCGGGCGTGCCGCCGCAGATAGGCGGCGAACTGTTCTCCTTCAAGGGCGCTGGCTTTGTGTCTCCGAAGCCGGGGGTGCCCCAACCGGGTGAAAGAAATGAGCAGCAGGAGCGCCGGCGCCGGCGCAGCCACCAACAAGAAGACGAGTCGCCAGGCTGCGAGCGATCGAAGCCCCTCGGGCAGTTGTTCGTGGACCGAATCCAGCGCCGCCACCGCGGAGCCACCGAGGAACAGTCCGGCCGAACCTCCCAGAATCGAAGCGACGTAGAAGATCTGATTCGCAGACACGCGTTGGCGCCCCTGAAATAGATCGGGAATGGCTGCGTAGACGATTGGCACCAATCCGGCTTCGCCAGCAGCGATGGCGAGTGTTGCGATCAGCAACGGGACATAGGAATCGACCAGCCCACACGCTGCAGTACCGGCCGCCCACACCACGACGCAACCACCGAGCACCAGGCGGCGGTCGAAGCGGTCAGACAGCCAACCCAGCGGGTAGGTCGCGATCAGCCCGAAGATGGCGAAGCCGAGCCCCTGGATCACGCCCAGCTGCGAGTCCTGCAGCTTCAGTTCCTTCGCCATCGGTTCAGCGACCAACGCCAAGACTTGTCGGTCAACGAAGGCGAACAGCGTCGCCGCAACCAGCACCCACAGCGCGAACCAGGCGGCACGGCTGGACCCATCGGAGCTCGCTCCGGCATCCGCATCAACCCGATCAATTGTTACCGTCATGTCGAGTCCCGCAGGATGCTGAGTATCTTTATCGGCTCGACGAGCACCTGCCCGGCAAACGAGGGGATCGCTGCATCGGCCTTGGTGGCTCCTTGATGGACGCGTCGGACGATGTCCATGCCTTCGATGACGTGTCCAAAGGCAGCGAACCCCTGACCGTCGGGATTTCGTCGACCACCAAAGTCCAGTTCAGGCTGGTCGTCGATGCAGATGAAGAAGTCGACAGGTGAAGCCGTGCCGATGTCCCCTCGAGCCAGTGACACCACACCGTCGACGTGGCGAATACCGGTCAGGCTGGTCGGCTCATGCGGGATGCCGGGGGCGGCGCCATCCCAGACTCCGAGCCTCGCCTGAATCACTTGGATGGGCGTATCAGAAGCATCGTTTTCGCTGCGAACAGTCCGCCAGAAGGCAGCCTGTTGAAAGCGCCCCTCGTCGACGAATGTCAGGAATGCTGAGGAAGACATGGGAGCACGGTGGAGATCCACCTCGATATGGATCGCGCCCAGATTCGTCTCGAACCTCAGGCGCGCGGCCGACGATTCCGGCCTTGTTCCTTCCGCTGCGTTGCCGGTCATGAGTGAGCGTTTCGAGCGCGATCCGGGCGAGCCGCGTTGATGACCATCCGCCGGTCGAGTTCCTCACTCGGAATGGTCAGCCGTACGTCGCTGGGCGGCACGCTGTCGAACAGATGCTCGACAAAATAGTCGAGTCGGCGGCGCTCGCCATAGGACGTCAACTTGTGTCCGGCGCGCGGCAGCAGCACAAGATCGACGTCCTTGTTTGCTTCGATCAAGGCTTGCAGCAGCTGAAAGACCGCTGCCGGATGGCAACCGTCGTCCAGCATTCCGTGCACGATCATCAGCTTGCCCACCAAGCCGTCGGCGTATGACTTGGCGGCCTGCGATTTGTAGTGCTCTGCATCGAAGGCGCCGTGATAGCGCTCTCCCCACGAGTGCCAGAACAGAGCTTGGTCGTAGTTGCCTCCGCCTGCGACCGACACCTTGAAGAAAGTGCCGTAGCGCAGCGCCGCCATGGCCGCCATGTAGCCACCGCCGGAAAATCCGGCGATGCCTGCCCGATTGGCATCGAGTCCGGGGTAGCGATCGGCCAGTTGCCGAATCCCTGAAACGTGATCCTCGAGGTTCGATGCCGTCTCGATCGCCCCACTCGAAGCGTCTCGGAATGCGCGTTCCCGATAGGCTGTGCCGCGGCCGTCCAAGACGAGCGCGAACGCACCAAGCGCAGCGAAGGAAGCCGTGGTCATGTAGACCCCGTTCAGATCGCTGCCGGCGAACGCACTCTTCGGCGTGTAAGAGACCTGCGGACCACCGTAGATGTAGTCGATGACGGGGTAGGTCTTCTGAGGGTCGTAGCCGAACGGCTTGAACAGCAGCCCGTAGGTGTCGGTGACGCCGTCTGCGGCTTTCAGTTTTACCGCCTCGGGCCACTGCCAACAATCCGGCAGCCCTACATCCTCGGCATTCTCCAGGACGGCGATCTCCTCGCCCGACCGGCTCCTCAACAACGTGCGCGGCAGGCAGTCGATCCTGCCGATGGTCTCGACGAAGTAGTCGCCAGTCGGTGACGTACCCGAGATTTGATGGACGTCGTGGCCCAGCAGGCCGGGCGATATCAGGCCGTACTCGCCTGGCCGCCACACGATGTGGTCGCCGGGTTCATCGGCAAGGACTCGCAAATCTGCGGTGTCGAGCGATGCGACGCAGGGCTTGCAGATGTAGGGGTCCTCTTGCGGTGCAATGCCCGCAGCGGTGAAAAAGATCTCCCGCCGCAACGCGTCGACGTGATGAACATCGCGAACCTGCCACGCGCCTGACGTGATGGGGTGCTTCATCAACCCGGTTTGAAGATCGTAGAGAAAGAAATGGCCGTGGCCGCTCCGCTCCGAGTACCACACCAACTCTTCTGTCTCAGGCAGCGGAAAGACGAGCGCAGAGGTATAGACGTTAACGCTCAACTCGACGTAGGTCGCCGCAGTCTCGGAGAACACGGTGCGGGTCGAACCTTTCAGTACATCGAAGGCCACGACATGGGCCGACTTCTCGCCGCGCTCGGTGTCGACAAACCATGCAGCCCTCGAATCGGCGCTCCACCAAGCAAGACCCGCCGAGAAAGGCGTGTCGTTCATGCGAACTGCCGTCAAGCGTGGATAGCGCGCTTCAGTCTGCCGCCCGGTCTCTGTATCGATGCAAACCATCCGGAACTCGGTGGGCTTGCCATCTGCGGGCAGGCTGAAACGACTGCTCCGCACTTTGGGGCGGATGTTGTCGATCGGCGCGAAGTCGATGAGCGAGAGCTCGGGAACATGGCGGTCGTCCGTCTGCAGCGTGAAGATGTGCTTGCTGTCGGGCGACCAGCGTGCCTCCGGGCGCGCGCCGATTTGCGCAAGCGTCGAGCGAGTGGCCAACGGGAGACTGGCGTAGGCGTAGGCCGGCGCGCCGTCGGAGGTGAGCGCTCGTTCTTGGCCCGTCGCGATCTCACGGACCCAGAGGTTGTCGCTTCGCACGAAAGCCGCCGACTTGCCGTCGGGCGACAGCAGCCAGTTCCGGTCGTCGGTCTTGGCAGCTTGAGTCAACAGGCCTTGGCGCAGGTCGTATTGCCAGCTGTCCCCGAAAGCATCGAAAGTCGCGCTACCCAGACCTTGCCGAACCTGGAGGTTCTTGAGGACGAGCATCTCTGGATCGATCTCGGCACCGAGAGTGCGCGACAGCGCATCTGCGATCGGTCGCTGCGCGAAAGTCAATTGTTCGAGGCCTGTGGACGCATCCACTACTCGATATTCAGTCTTGCCCTCTCTCGTTCGCTCGTACCAGAACTGATCGCCAGCGATCCAGCGTGGGTACACCCTGGCGTTTGCAACGGCACTCTCGGCCAACATCACTTGCTGGACTCGACCATAGATGGCTCGCCAGGAGTCGGGGGCAGGTTTGGTCATCGGGGGCACTCCATAACCTGACTTTGCCAGACACCTATTTCATTGTCCAGTGGACAAGAACAAGATTAGTCGATAGCCTTCAACCTTCAACCTTCAACATGTCCAGGTCTCGCCGGAGGCGGCGACAAAAATGAAAATCCAGTTTGCTGCTCAAGGACCGATGGAAGGCGAGGCCGAATCAGCCATCGCCGCGATGGTCTTCGAAGGGCCATTCCTGTCTCCAGACGCTGTGGCGCTGGATGAAGCGAGCGCGGGCGCGGTCTCGCGGGCCATCGCAGGCGGAAGATTCACCGGCAAGGTAGGCCAGACCTGCGAACTCATCGCGTGCCATTGGCTTCGCGCCTCACGGCTGCTGCTGGTCGGAGCAGGCCAGCGCGAAGGCCTGACTGGTCTGCTCGTCGAGGAGGCCGCCGGCCACGCCTATGCCGCATTGAAGCTCTCGGGTGTCAATACGCTGGAGTGGAGAGTCGCCGGCCTGACGCCGATCCTCGCAGCACATGCGGCCTTTGGCTCCTTGCTCGCCGCCTATCGTTTCGACCGCTACCTGACCAAGCTGGAGCCTGGGGCACGGGCCTCGATAGAGGTCATCAACTTGTTCAGCGAAGAGCCTGATGCGGTGAGCCGGGCATTTGCGCCGCTGTCGGCGCTTGGTCAGGGCATCGGGTTCGCCCGCGACTTGGTGTCGGAGCCGGCAAATATCCTGCACCCCGAAGAGTTCGCTGCGCGTGTCAAGGCTCTGGAGTGTTTTGGGCTCGCTGTGACGGTACTCGGCGAAGCCGAAATGGGCGAGCTCGGAATGGGTGCTCTGCTCGGTGTTGGCCAGGGAAGCCGGCGCGAAAGCCAACTTGCGGTTCTGAAATGGTGCGGGGCCAGCGACCCGAACGTTGCTCCCATTGCCTTTGTCGGCAAGGGCGTGACCTTCGACACCGGCGGCATCTCCATCAAGGGAGCCGCCAACATGGAGGAGATGAAGACCGACATGGGTGGGGCAGCAACCGTCGCAGGGTTGATGCTGACGCTCGCAGCCCGCAAAGCGAAGGTCAATGCGGTGGGCATACTCGGGCTGGTAGAGAACATGCCTGACGGAAATGCGCAGCGGCCCGGCGATATCGTCACATCTATGTCGGGCCAGACCATCGAGCTGATCAACACCGACGCCGAGGGTCGACTCGTCCTCGCTGATGCGCTTTGGTACGCCCAACAGGAGTTCAAGCCGACGGCAATCGTCGATCTGGCGACCCTGACCGGCGCGGTCATCGTCGCACTCGGAGACGACTATGCTGGCGTGATGTCCAACGACGACCCGCTCGCCGCCGGGCTGCTCGATGCGGGAGCGATGGAAGGCGAGCACCTCTGGCGTTTGCCGCTGCCGCCGCAGTACGACAAGCTTCATGACACCGCCGTGGCGGACATGAAGAACGTCGGCGGTCATCCGGCTGCCGGTGCGATCACTGCAGCGCTCTTCTTGCAGCGCTTCGTCAGGGGCACGCCGTGGGCGCACATCGATATCGCGGGCGTCGTCTGGAAGAAGAAGTCAGCGTCACCCGTCACTCCCGAGGGCGCAACCGGATATGGGGTGAGGCTGCTCAATCGCTGGGTTGCCAATCACCATGAAGAGCAGTAGTCGCTTCGACTGTCGGCCATCGACCAAGGCGGGCGGGCATCTCCCAGGGGCCTCACTGCGGCGAGTTGGGTGACATCGGCTCGACAGTAGAGCCGCTCGCATACAGCGATGCGGTGGCGCATTGAACTAATCGCTCATAAGGAAGCGTTGGCATGAACCAAGCTCTCGCAAATCGAACTTCGTCGGGACTCAGCGACGAATTGCCTTTCTCGCGCATTCGGGAGTGCTTCCCAGCATTCGACGTCGGCCGGCCGCATGCCGAGACGGTCTTTTTCGACGGTGCGGCTGGGACCCAGGCCAGTCGCCGCGTGCTCGAGCGCATGACGTCGGCCATGCTGAATGCCAACGCCAACTTGGGCGGCGTGTTCGACGTGTCGAAGGAAGCTGTCGCTGAGGTGCGCTGGGCGCGCGAAGCGATGGTGGACTTCTTCAACGCATTCGATCCGCGGGAGATCGTGTTCGGCCAGAACATGACTACCCTGACCCTGGCCATGTCGCGCACGCTCGCGCAAGGCTTCGTCGCAGGTGACGAAGTCATCCTTACGCGAATGGATCATGACGCCAACGTCGCACCTTGGCTTCGCATCGCCGAAGAACGTGGACTGGTCGTGAAATGGCTGGACTTCGATCCGTCGACCTTCGAATACGACCTACCCCAACTCGATTCGCTGCTGACGCCGCGCACCAAGCTGGTGGCAGTGAACCATGCCAGCAACGTCACGGGCACGATCAACGACGTTGCTGCCGTGGCGGGCAAGGCCAAGCGCGTGGGAGCCCTCGTGTACGTGGATTCAGTGCAGTACGCCCCGCACGGAGTGATCGATGTCCGTGCGATCGGCTGCGATATTCTGGTCTGCTCTGCATACAAGTTCTACGGTCCGCATCAAGGCATTCTGTGGGGGCGGCTCGAACTGCTGGAATCCCTCCAGCCCTACAAGGTTCGCGCGGCAAGCGATGCATCCCCTGACAAGTTCGAAACCGGAACGAAATCGCGCGAGGCGATTGCCGGCATTCTTGGGGCAGTCGAGCACTTTGAGTGGATCGGAGCTGAGTGGGGCGGTGCAGCTTCCGGGGCCTCACGACGAGAGAAGATCATCGCCGGAATGCAAGCCACGCGGGTCTACGAAGACGCGATGGTGCGCGATCTGATTGCCGGGTTGAAATCCATCCCGGAGGTTCAGATCATGGGGATCAGTTCGGACGACGCGCTAGCCCGCCGCGTACCGACGATCTCGTTTGTCGTGAAGGGCAAGTCCACCGAGCAGGTCGCGCGGGCGCTTGCCGCTCATCAGATCAACGTCTGGCACGGACACAACTACGGACTCGAGCCCTGTCGGAGGTTGGGACTGCTTGACCACGGCGGCGTCGTGCGACTGAGCATCGCCCAGTACAACACCCCGGACGAGGTTGAACGCTTCATCGCGGTCTTCAGCCGTTGGCTCGCCGACTCCTACAAGTTCCGTTGATCCCGCTCAAATCTTCTTCAGTCAATACAACATGACAGAGTCAGAAGCCGCCAACCTGACCATGCAGAAATGGCATGAACGGGCCGAGCAACTGGCAATTCGGTCGCAGGCGTTCATCGACGGCACGTTCGCGGATGCGACGTCCGGTGAAACCTTCGCGAGCCTGAACGCGGCTACGGGACGAACGCTCGCCGATGTTGCGTCTTGCGCTGTGATCGACGTTGATGCCGCGGTGCTCGCCGCGCGCCGAGCCTTCAAAGCCGGTGTCTGGTCGCGGGCGCGCCCGGTAGACCGCAAGCGCGTGCTTTCGCGACTGGCACAGCTCATCGTTGAGCACCGTGAGGAGTTCGCCCTGCTCGACTCCCTCGACATGGGAAAACTGGTTCGGGATGCGGCGACGATGGACGTGCCTGCAGCGGCGGAAGTCTTTCAGTGGTACGCCGAAGCCATCGACAAGGTCTACGACGAAATTGCGCCCGTTGGCGGCTCGGCGGTGGCGCTGGTCACACGCGAGCCCTTGGGCGTGGTCGGCGCGGTCGTGCCATGGAACTTTCCCTTCAAGATGGCGGCTTGGAAATACGCCCCGGCACTCGCGGCGGGGAACAGCGTGATCCTCAAGCCGGCCGAGCAGTCTCCGCTCTCGGCACTCCTGCTTGCTGAACTGGCGACGCTGGCAGCGGTACCGGACGGCGTCTTCAATGTGTTGCCCGGGCTGGGGGTTACGGCAGGCCGAGCCATCGGGCTGCATCCCGACATCGACTGTGTAGCGTTCACCGGCTCGACCGAGGTGGGGAAGTATTTGATCGGCTATGCCTCCCAGTCCAACATGAAACAGGTCTGGCTCTAATGCGGCGGGAAGAGTCCCAATCTGGTGTTTGCGGACTGTCGGGACATCGACAAGGCTGCGCGCTTCGCGGCCAAGGGCATCTTCTTCAACAGGGTGACGTCTGCTCGGCAACGTCGCGACTTTTCGTGGACAGGCGGATCAATGGCGAATTCCTTGAGGCGCTCCTCAAGCATGGTCGCCAGTTTCAACCGGGCGATCCATTGGGCCCACAAAGTCGGATGGGTGCGATGGTTGACGGCGAGCAGACCCGGCGCGTGATGTCTTACATCGAACAAGGCAAGAAGGAGGCGAACCTCGTCCTCGGCGGCAGCCAGCTTCAAATCCAGGGCAAGGGCTTCTTTGCCGAACCCTCGATCTTCGACAACGTGCAGCCGGCGCATGTGATCGCAAGGGAAGAAATCTTCGGCCCGGTGCTGAGTGTTCTTGAGTTCGATACGGAGGAAGAGGCCCTGCGCATGGCCAACGACTCGATCTACGGGCTTGGCGCTTCGGTTTGGACGGACGACCTGAGTCGCGCCCATCGCGTCTCGCGCTTGCTGCAAGCCGGCACGGTGTCGGTGAGCACCGTCGACGCACGTTAGCGTGCAAACGCCTTTTGGTGGCTTCAAACAATCCGGCATCGGACGTTACCTCTCGCTGCATGCACTGGGGAAGTACTCCGCTCTCAAGACGGCCTGGATCGAACTGTGAAGGCCAGCATTGAAACCGCTCTGCCGCAGCGAACGCGCTCGTGGCGCATTGACCCTACAAGGCTTACAACAGCATCGCGGACATCGCCAAGATCGGGGCTTTGGACGGCGGTGGCTGTTGTCGTCTGGCGCTCACCGATGCCGACAAACAGGCGAGAGACTTATTCGTTGGCTGGTGTCGCGACGCGGGGTGCGGGGTTCAGAACGACCCCTATGGAAACATCTTCGCATTTCGCAGGGGAATCGACCTAAATGCGCCGATTGTTCTGACCGGGAGTCACCTCGACACGCAGCCGCACGGCTGGCATCTGGACGGCGTTTACGGGGTTCTCGCTTGGCTGGAGGTGGTGCGTGCGCTGAACGACGTACGGATCGAAACTCTGGCGACCATCGCGGTCGTCAACTGGACTAACGAAGAAAGTGTTCGTTACGCGCCCGGTCTCAGTGGATCCAGCGCGTTCACCGGAAAGCTTTCGCGCAACGAGGCCCTCTCGATCGTTGGTACCGATGGCAGCGTTTATGGCGACGAACTGCTGCGCATTGGGTCAGCCGGTGAGCTTGATCCCGACAGCCTAAAAATCCGTGCACACGTGGAGGCGCACATCGAGCAGGGTCCCGTCCTGGAGCGCCTGGGCAAGTCGATCGGCGCTGTGTCGGGAATTCAGGGTGTGAGATGGTTCGAAGTGACGATCGGTGGCGCAAACAGGCATTCCGGCACGACGCCCATGCTGGACAGGCAGGACGGCTTCATGGCTGCGGCGCGTTACGGCCTGGACATGCGTTCCTTTGCGCTGGAAACCCATCCAGACGTCCGATTCACGATCGGGCGCGCACGGATCGAGCCTGGCTCCCCCAATACCCTCCCTGGTCGCACCGTATTCGCGATAGACCTCAGGCATCAGGACGAAGCCGTGCTGGACCGCATTGAGGCGTTTCTGAAAGCGAGCCGTGGGCTCGCCGCGGAGGAAAACGTTCGGGTCAGCGTGCGAAGCTTCATGGTGGCTCCTCCCGTGCGGTTTTACGACGAATGTGTGAGTGCCGTGATTCGCGCTGCCGCTGCCCAAGGTGAGCAATACGCATCGATGATCAGCGGCGCCCTGCACGATGCCGGCCGACTGGCCGCAGTCGCTCCTACCGGGATGATCTTCGTGCCTCCGCGCGAAGGAATCAGCCATCACGGGGACGAATGGACGAATCCCGAGCAGTTAACGGTTGGGTGCGAAGTTCTGGCCGAGACCTTGCTGGACTTGGCAGGCGTTCTGAAATCGCCCCAAAGGCGCGCCGCCGAAGATTAGTCTCATCGGGGCGTCGGCGACTGTGGTGCAGTCCATCTGCGAAGTGGTCGTGCAATCGTTTGATTGGGAACTGGCGGGTGATGATCGTCCCGTTGAATAACAGCAGCCGCCCCGCATATCGATCATTTCGCCCATGCCGACCGGCGTGGAACGACGAACGGCAACCCAAGCATGGGTAAGCCTTCCAGCCTCTGTTTGCTGATGCAAGTCCTGCGGAGATGCCACCGGGCAATGACGGCGCAACAGTTGGCACAGAGACTGTCAGTGTCGGTTCGGATCGTTTACCGCGTTCGCGGATTGAGGCATCACTCAATACGCCGCTGTGAAGCGGCCGCGGCTGTGGCGTTGCTGCTCTAGTTCATCAACCATCGCAATTGCATAGTCCGCAAAACTTATCTTCCTCTCGCCGGCTTCATCCGTCACGAGTTGGTCGCCCCCGGCGCGGTAATGCCCCAGGCGAGGGCCCTCGAAGATCAGAGCTGCGGGCGAGAAGAATGTCCATCGATCCCTTCTTCTTTGCGGCGCGCATCCAAAAGTGAGATTCCTTCGATCGCGGAGGCTTTCCAGTCCGAGGGAAAGTCGGGGGAGTCGATCAGCCGCCCGCCCGGAGTAACTTCCAGGCTTGCTGCCCCCCGGTAACCCATAGTCGGCCGACTCCAGCCTGTTTGAGTGCAGAGAGAAGAGCTTTGGCGCGCACGTCAAAGTGAAGCGTGTTGATCACTGCGTCCATGCCCCCGACAAGTTCCGACAGTTCGGCCTGGTTGGCTGCGTTGCCGGCCTTTGCCATCACACCGGACGCGCTTGTGATCGCCTCGGGCCTCCTGGCAACTGCAAGAACCTGATGCCCACGCGCAGCCAACTCCTTGACGATTGCTGAACCGGCGCGCCTGCTGGCGCCCAAGACCGCGACTTTCATTTTCAGATCCTTTTCAGCTTGGAAGAGACAAGGCAACGGGGTCCAATAAGGTTCAATCAGGATCCCCGTCGAAACATTCGTAAGGCGCATAGAGGCAAATCAATTTTGACTGCATCGCACTGATCGAACGGCTACCCAAGGCAGCGTACCCTGCGACGATTTTCACCGCTCTTGCTCGCGTGCCCTGATCTTCCTCAGGGCGTCGGCTCCGATAGCGACTTGCTGAAGCGCATTGCGCTGCTGAGTAAGCCTTGGCGAAAGTAGAAGCGCTGTGCCAACGCGTTGGAAAGACCCGTATCGAGTACCAGCTTGGCGCATCCAGCCTGCTTGGCGAGGCGGCTCACCTCGACAATAACGCGCTCCCCCCATCTTTCGCCGCGCGCCGACGCGCGCGTCACCAGATCGTCAAGATAAAGAAACCGGCCATAGATCAGGTTTTCCTGAACTCGATAGCCTCCGATAGCCATCACGTCCGCGCCATCCCACAGAGCAAGGAGTCGGTACCCCTGCTGCGACATGCGATTGATTCGCTCGATCATGACGTCCGCGCTGTCGAGCTGCGGCCGCAACTCCCGCATGACGGGCCAGCATAGGCGCAGATCTTCTTCCGTGGCCGCGTGCCGCACGCTGATCTGTGAGTTTGAAGAAGCCATCTTTTGTCCTTAGGAGAGGTATTACAAGCATCGGCCGAGCATCGCTACTGTCATGGCTGCGCTAACCAACCGGCGTTCCCAACGTAATCGACCGAGATTTGAAGCGAGCGCCGGGTGGCCGGGGCAAATTATGTCCAAGAAGCACAAGGCGCAATGCGCTGGGAAGACCGGTCAGCCCGCCAGCGAATCATCGCCCAGCCTCACGGCTTCATTGTCGCAAGCGCGGCCCGCACCGGCCCCGCCGAAACGCTGATCTGCCCCGACGTGCACAACCAAGAAATCCAGCACTGCGCGCACACGCGGCGGCAACCGATGGGCCTTGCCGAGGTAGACCGCGTGGATCGGGGCTTTGTCGCGCGGGTTGTACTTCTCCAGCACGGCCAACAACCGACCACTGTCGAGGTCAGCTTGGACATGGAATCGCGACGATCGCGCCAGGCCGGCGCCCGACATCGCCAGTTGCCTCAGCGTTTCGCCATCACTCGTGCGCACAGTTCCGCGCACAGGGACTTCAACCGCGTGGCCTTCAGCACGCAGCAGCCGTTGGCTTCGCCGTGCGCCTTACGCGCCTCCTTATGTGCATCGTCGTAGCGAGCCGCTGGGGCCCCGGAAGCTAACGGTGTGCTTCATCGGCTCCAAAAAGTGTAGTCAGCGTCGGCTTAGTTCGGCTATGGTTAACCGTCGGCACACCCGGATTCGACCCGCGCCGCGACGCACCGTGTTCGCGCCAATGTAGATCCGCGCTTTTTCGACGGCGAGGACGCGGTTTTCGGCGATCACCGGGTGCTGGATTTCAGTGTTTGAACGACGAAGCGCAGATGGCCCCGGGGAGGGGCCATCTGCGCTTTGCTGTTGGTCGGCCGAGGGTGGCTTGATCAGAACGGCTCGTCGGGGTCGAACTCGGGGGCCTCGGCCTCGATGTCGGGCATGAGTTGCTCGCGCCAGGCCTGCTGGACCTCATAGCCGAAGGCCACCCATAAGGCCTGACGCAGTGCCTGCAGGCACTCGAAGACGGCCAGGGCCTGCTCGGGGGTCCAGTGCAGCGGCACGAGGCCCGCCGGTGCCGGCAGTGTCGGCGAAGTGGCTGATGGCGTGCTCCTTCGCGGGCCTTGCGCTGGCGTGCTGGCGTGCCCTTGGCCGCGCGCCCGGCCCTGCGTTGAGCGTCGCGCTCGTCGGCTTCCTTCTGCCGATATGACGTGCCATCGATACGCACCACTTCGGCGCGATGCATCAGCCGGTCGACGAGCGAGACGACGCAGGCCGCGTTGGGGAAGACTTCGCCGCAGTCGGCGAATCGTCTGTTTGTGGTGACGACGGTGCTCTTGTGCAGGTAGCGCCGACTGATCAGCTCGAAGAGCATGTCGGCGTGGCGATTGGAGTAGGACAGATAACCGAACTCGTCGATCAGCGGCAGGTCAGGTGCGGCGTAGTGTTGCAGCCGCCGGCGCATAGCCGAGTCGCTGTCGAGTGCGGCCAGCGCGCTGAGCATCTGGCCGGCGGTGGTGAACAGCGCCGTGCGCCCCTTTTAGCACCGCCTGGTGGCCGATGTTGGCCGCCACTATCGTCTTGCCCACCCCGTTCGGGCCGAACAGCACGACGCTGCTGGCGTCGGCGAGGAACTGCAGGCTCATCAGCTCTTCGATGGCCCCGCGGTCGCATTACTTGGGCCAGCCCCAGTCGAAGTCGGACAGCGGCTTGAAGCGCCCCAGGTACGCCTCGCGCAGACGCTGCTCCAGGCTGCGGTGCGCGCGCTCGGCGTTCTCCCAACCCAACCACTGACGCACGCGCTGCTCGGTCTCGGGTTGACCCATCAGCTCGTCCCAGTGGGCCAGCAGGCTGTGCGGACGAAGCTCGGCGGCCTGTGCACGCGGCTCGGCGTGTGAGGCCACGGGGTGGTGGCTCTGGGGGTTCAGTTCAGTCATTGGGGGTGTCCTCGGGTGTGTCATTGCGGCGGTCGTAGGAAGCCAGCGAATGCGTGCGCATGGGTGCATCGCGTCGCGCCACGCGCTCGGACAGCGCCGAGGCCAGCGGCGGGGGGCGCCCGCTGCGTTCACGCGCTCGCTCCAGGGCAAAACGCACGGCGTTGGGATGAGGCACATCGCGGGAGATGGCGTCGAGGATGGTCCACGAAACGAAAATCCATCTTGAGTTGGGGAATACATAGGTCATGCGACGCTATGTTGGCGAGGCCTAACGGGTAGGTTGCTTGAACCGCGGATTTGAAGCGGGTCTTCGCTTTACATTTGAAGCGGCGACAGCGCACAACGCGCGTCAATGGTCAACTCGAGTTCCTGCGCTACCTCTGCGATGTAGTCGCGATACCGGAGCAGACGATCTGGGTGCAAGGCGGCTACGCGACGCAGTTGGTTCATCGAGACAGGCACGTGGCGACTCGAATACTCGTGTAGAGCCCACTTGATTCTTCGCCGAAGATACGCGTCCTCGCTTTCAGCATGACGCTTGGCCTCGGCTGTTGCCAACGGCATAAGAGCGGCGGCTTTGCCTGGCGCCCCAGCAGTGCGGAGCAACTGCGTCGTTGTCAGGCGCGTAGGACGGCCCGGCTTTTCCAGCGCACTGCGCGCGGCCGCTTGAATGAGCGCGACGCAGGCGAGATCGACTTGCGGCCAGTTCTTTCGTGGCCCTCTGCCGTTGTCGCGAGCACGCTTCGGACTGGGCAGGTTGCTCTCGAGCCAGTCACTGTCAAAGTGCCGTAGCCAATCGAACGCAGCGGGACAGTCTGCAACGAACTCTGATCTGCTAGCCGACGGATGGAGGTGACGGTGTTGCAGCAACGCGTCGCGGTGTCTTTCGCGTTGCAGTTTGATGGTGGCCGAGCGGTGTTCATCGCGCAGAGCCGGAGAGTCCAGTTCGATCAGCTGAATCGACCATTCGGAAATCCCCAAGGAGCGTTGAATCTCAATCTTTGGGGTTCCGGATTGCAGGGCGTGCCGCACGTTGGCAATCAATTCCGACCCCAGGCGCTTTGCGGTGGTTGCTGACAGTGGCGAACAAATGCCCTGTCTTTGCATGTCCACCGCAAGCCGCGATGGGCTCACGCCCAGCCTCAATGCTGCCGCGGGGATCTTGCCTTTCGACGCTCCGAGTGCCGCATTTATCGACTCCGTTGCCAGCATTTCGCGCCCGAGCTTCTTGGCGGTGCCATACCCGCTGGGCTCTGGGGCAGCAGGTTCCGCAGGCATCCCTGAAGACTCTGCAAGATCGCCAATGTCATTCGCGACAAGACCAGCCAACAGCAGGCAGCGAAGAACATCCGGCGTTCTTTCGCCATTGACCACATTCAAACCAAGCAACCGGCTCGGCCAGCGAGAGCCTGACGAAGTTCGCGTCGACTCCGAGGCCCCAAGCTCTTGGAGGAGAGCCGATCCGTAACGCGCGACCAGCGCAGATTTGATCGCCTCAGAGTCGAGTCCGGTCCGACCGGCAAAGCCCGTGCTAACCAATGCCTCACGCAGTCGAACGGCGAGTGATGTTTCGGGTGGCGAGACATCATTCGCGAGAATGGTCCGAACTTGCTTCGCCAACCAAAGCACGCCAGCCTCATAGATTGGATCAGTGCTGGCTGTGTACGCGGGCAGATTCTGGGGAGTCTCGCAGCTGCATCGTCCAGCCATGCGCCACATGCTCAGCGCCTTCCGATTGAGCGAGCACACGGTACAACCAAAAACCAACGGCCTGAGGTGAAGTACGCACACCATCACAAACGGAGGTTGATGCTCTCGATACACGACCGAGAAGCCACGCTGAGATGCATCGTGTGCAGCACAGTCAACGCAATACTTGTAGCCCGTCGTCAGCTTGCGAGTTGCCGCTGTCGTCAAACCCAAAGAGGCAGCAGGATTTGCGCTCGAACCTGTCTGGATGAGACTCAAGATGCCCGCGCTGCGCTTCGGATCAGCAAAGAACAAATACAACGGGACGAGCGTGTGGCGAACAACAATTTCGTCGGGTCTGGCGGACCAAGGATGCCCCTCCGGCATCGAGTCCGCCAACTTCGCCAACTCGGACGGCACAAGCGCATTGGCGGCAGCTTGTCGCAGGCCGAGGACGCTCAAGCTGCGTGATCTCGGGCCGGCAGTGCGCTCCAAGTGACGAGCCACGACGGAGGCTACCGTTTCGCTTGGTACCGCGACGGGGAATCCTGGAAGCTTCACCGCTTGTCGAGGATGGAGACCAGGTCAGCGACGGAGTCCGCCATCACCATCTTTCTCACCTGCTCCTCAGTCAGCACAGGTTTCGGCGAGGCGGCAGGAGCGGAGGCAACCTTGCGGCCCTTTCGAGTCGGCGCCGGCGCAACTTCGTCTCCTTCCGCGTCCACCGGCTCATCGTCGGCATTGCTGGCAACGGGCGCTTCGGGTGGGTGAAGGTCTTCATCGCCATCCTTCGTCGGCCACAGGTTCTTGTAAAGGTCATCGAACTTGTCCACGAGGCGCGGGTCCCCGGACTGAAGGATGCGGATCGCCGGGTGGAGAGGCTTCATTCGCTCCAGGTAGACCTTGCAGATCAGCGCGGCGTCGACACGCTCGGTCCCGTCCTCGATGGCGGCGAGTTGCGCGAATGCAAAGGCGCTGATCATGATTCCAGTGATCCCTTGGCTGACCTCATAGAGGGCTTCGCAGATGTCGGAGTCGAAATCCACAGGGTTCTTTACCCACTGGTACTCCCACGCGATCTGGCAGAGGTCGACCCAGCTGTCCACCGCTGCAGAGGCAGGCCGTTCGAGATCAAAGTAGCCCCCCTCGACCAATCTGCGGCCAGTGCTCATGTCGCCTTCAAGAAGACGAAGCGCTTTGTAGGTACCGACTACAACAATGGGGAGTCCCAATTCGTCGCGTAGGTTGACGAGGAGGGCGATGATCTTCTTCGCACCAACACCCATGAGCGAGAGATTCTGAAACTCGTCAAGAACAAGAAACCCGACGTGGTGATTCTTGATGATCTTGGAAATCTCGGAGAGGTACAAGGTTCGTGAACCCCCTTGCAACTTGGCAAAGACGCCCGAGTAAAGCTGGAGCCCCAGCACTCTGTCGGTGTAGTCGCCGAAAGTGGAACAAAGCGTCCCCACGGTGCAGTGCTCAGGGCAGTTCCGGCGCAGAAACAGAATCTGCTTTTCCGTGAAGGGCTTGTCATCGAAGCGGACGTGCCGGTGCAACTGGTTCCCTAGATAGCCAACGATGCGGTCGATCAGCGTGGACTTTCCCATGCCTGAATGTCCCGCAACCAGGGATATCGTCGGCCGGAAGGCCAGGTCAGCGGCGCCACCGTACAACAATGCCTGCCCCTCAGCGGTCATCGGGTTTCGCGGGATGTACCCGTCAAAGACATTGGTGGAAATTTCGATGAGCGCTTGTCGATGAGCCTTCAGCGTGGGAACGTAGAAGCGGCGAAGCCGCTTGATCCGAAGTCGTCGAATCGAGTTCGGAAGATCTCGTTCTCGGATGTCGAAATCAGGCCGAAGCCCAAGAGCCAGAAACGCATCGTTGTCTGTCTCTGGGGGCAGGGGAAGGTGGGCGAGCAGCGGGTTGCCGTCAATCTCGGGCGCGCCCCTGACGCGATAGAAAGGCTCGACTACTTCGGGTGCATTCATGACTTCGAATCAGACCTTTCGATTCCGGCACGGACTCCTACCGGAGGCCCGTTTGTGTTGGAGACCCGGCTGTGTTCTCGCCGGTTCCGCTAGTGCTTGTTGACCGCATCGACTTTGCTCCAGAGCGAAACGGCGCTGGTCGCGGGCCGCTTTGCCGCGGGCGGATTCGGCGGGCCTGCGGGATCGGGCTTTCCAGAGTCCATCACAGACGCAGGAGAAGGAGAAGCGCTTGGCGCTCCTGTGTCGGGTGCGGGAGGCTTCGGGAGGGAGCCGTTGAGGCCCGCCGACCGCTGACCGGCCCGCTCCTGTTTGCGGTTCTCCCTGATGCGCGCATTCGACGCGCTAGTCTTGACGCCAAGCGAGGCCTTCTCGGTAACTGCGTTCTTGATGGCTTCGCGAACGACAGGCATCCTCGTGCGGCGACGCGCATGGTTGTCCATGCCGGCTTGGTGTGCCATGAGAGTTTGCAGGGCGCGAAATTCCTGGGCTTCCGCAAAAGTCATCTTGTGCCGATCGACTTCGGGGTCGACATTTGCTGCGGCGGTCCACGCGTCCTTTTTCTTGTCGAAGAAGAAGACCTCCCCGGCATAGTGAGGATTGAACGAAATCGGGATCTCGAATTCAGTGCCCGCTGCTGCCAAGAGGTAACCCATCTCGCGCAATCGGTCGCAGATGAAGAGTTCGTTTTTGACCTTGATGCCCAGTGGCGTCACTTGGCCCTTGGCCTTTGTCAGGAGATGCTCGAAGACGAAATGCGCGCCCATCTCTCGCGTGAATCCGGCTCGATTCTCCAGTGCCCATTCGTGGAAGCCGATGCGGCTGGCGACCTTCGCGCCAAGTGGGAACGCATCCGGTGGAATCCTCCTCGGGTCGATCGGCTCGCCGTTGATGTCCATGATGACCTCAACGAGGATTCGCTCGAACTCCAAGATGTCCAGTGCCGCGTCCTTCTTACCGTCCGATTGCCGGCGCTCGCGCACCTTCTTGAACCTGCCCGGCAGGTCGAAGCGGCCGGGACGTTCTCTCTTCACCTCAGAGTGTTTTCCCTCAACTGTGCCCTTGGCTATGGGGACCATTGAAGGTGTTACCTCCACTCTCACGCCAGAAGTGGGGAAGTCCTGGCCCATGTTTGAAACCAACTCCGCGCGGTCTGCGCGCAACATGGTGGGCAGGTGGTTGCAAGGCCAGTCTTTCGACGTGAACGGGAGGCCAAGGCGATCGAACGTCGCGCCTTTATCGCTGAAGCAGTTGTACAACGCGAGTGCGGCCACCGCCCAGCTTGGGTCTTCCAGTGTGACGGCGTAGCCGACGATGACACCATCGAAGATGTCGACGATGAGGTAGACGGTTGGCCTTCCGACGAGAACCGACTTCGTGACTCGCGAGACGAGCTGAATCTGAAAGAACGTCGCGTCGATTTCAAAGAAGCCGGGGCCGGGGACGTTGTCGGTGGCTTTGCCACGCTTGCCGCGAGGAACATCTTCGCCTTGACCGGTCTCCTTCTTTTTCAGCTTGCGAAAGACGTATCTGCACTGCGGCCAAGTGGGCGGGCGATACTTTTCGATCAGCACGGGGTCCATCAACAGGCCGCGCTTGGAATCCTTCAACTCCGCGTCGGGGATGCCGCACAGGGCAATCAGCATCTCGTAGTACGCGTCGAGCCATATCATTCGCTGACCCTTGACGTATGACGCGTAGGCCTTCTCACACTTGGCCCGGATCTCGTGTGCGGGTGCATCGGATGCCGTTTCCGGCTTCGTATTGCCCACTCCACGCTTGGCGCCTTTGGTTTGCGCGCCGGCTTCGGCTTCCTCATCGTCCGTCTCGATAAACCCGCGCACGACGGCAGCGGGGTTGCGGCCGGCTTGCAGCCAATCAAGCACCCACCGTTTCACAGTCCTTTGACTCAGGTTCATGGACTTCGCAACGACCTTGATCTCTTTAGCCAGGGTCCGAGGCGCGTGTAGAAGCGCCGGCTTCTGCGACAGCGTCGAAGTTGCTTCGATAACGTCCTTGAGCCTGTTGGCGACGCCCTTCGGCAGGCCGGTGGGTGCGGACGTGAGCCGAAGGAACGGATCGGGTGCTTTTTCGAGGGAATGATCGTTCAGCAGTTCAACCCAGTCGGCGTATTTGAAGGGGAAGGGCACCGTCTGGTTCTCGGCGTCCATGTCGATGAGAACCACGCTTTCGAGGTCAATCGAGTCGATGATCCGAACCGGGCCGGTGATCTTGCTCAGAGGCTTCGTCGGACGATAAATCTCGTGGATCTGAAACATGGCGTCGCCCTCAGTGAATCAAGCTGACCGTGCCGCGATGGGTCAGCTTGTGTGAAGCGATGTCGACGCGGCTGTCGCGGTTCCAAACTGCCGTGCCGAGCAGAGCGTGCCCGGTGAACACGTCAACGCCCATCGAGCCAATGGCCTCGCTCATGATGTCGTTGAACGAAAGCGCAGCGGAGCAGTGCCCTTCAAACTTACGACTGAAATCCGCGGGATCGACGCCCGACTTCGCAGCCCTGTCGTCGTTGAGCGCGGACTCGAAGAACTTGAGATTGCTCGCGAGGGCGGCGGGCACGTTGTCCTCCGTCGCAAGAATCCAGCGGATTCCCCTGCGGTTCCAGTAGAGCCGTTCCAGCAGCAGCTTCTCCAGGTTGCGCTTGGTCAGATCCTTGTTCAGCTTCGCACTGACCGCCACGAGTTCCATCCCATCCGGCCGCTCCAAGGTAAGGAGCAAATCGGTTGTCAAGACTGTCGGAGTGGTGGTGCCGCGGAAGATCGGGTGTCGGATGCCGAGTTGCGACGCTATCGATTGCGTTTCAGTCCAGGGCAGCAATGCAAACTGTTCGCGAATGTCGAGGGTCGAGCGACCGTACTCGGCGATCAGGTGCACCTTGAATTCATGGTCTGAGAGGTAGGAGTGGTTGCGGCCAGTGATCCGACTCCGAACCATGCTCGATGTGCCTTCTGACGGCACATCGCGCACATACATGAATGGCTTGTAGCCCTTCCCTTCGCCTTGGCCGTACCCGGCCTTGATCCAACGATGGACAATCGTCGGAGTAGGGCTGCGCGACTTAGTGCCTGCCATGACCAGCCTTTCCCTCGGCTGTGGCCGGAGAAGCGTGCGCGGGCTGCCGAACTTGCGGGACGCACGAAGCTGCGTTACGTCCGGCAGCGGGGCTTTGGTCCTCGTCGAACGTGCGTTCTGGTGGAGTGGCCAGAAGCCGGCGCCCCGCCATTTGGGGCATGGCATCGGGTAAGCTTGCAGCATAGCTGCGATGGGTTTCTCTGGACAAGGTTTGTGCTTGCTGGGTTGTTCGTTGCGGCAGAATACGCTACTTGGACAAAATAATTGTCCCTAAACGCCGTCTAGGTGGACAAAACAATTGTCCCTTGGACAAAATAAATTGTCCCTAGACAAGCCCGGAGCTCCCCATGGCATCAGTCAACAAAGTCATCCTGATCGGCAACCTCGGCCGCGACCCCGAGGTGCGCTACACGCCCAGCGGCAGCGCGGTCTGCAACGTCACGCTCGCCACCACGCGCAGCTGGAAGTCGAAGGAATCGGGCGAGAAGATGGAGGAGACCGAGTGGCACCGCATCGTCTTCTATGACCGCCTCGCCGAGATCGCCGGCGAGTACCTGAAGAAGGGCCGCTCGATCTACGTCGAAGGCCGCCTCAAGACCCGCAAGTGGACCGACAAGGACGGCGCCGAGAAGTACACCACCGAAGTCATCGCGCAAGAGATGAACATGCTCGGCAGCCGCGAAGGCATGGGCGGCGGCGGTGGTGGCGCGGAGGAAGAAGGCGGCGGCTACAGCGAGCGCAGCGCACCGCAGCGCCCGGCGCCGGCCTCACGACCCGCCGCGCAGGCCGCAGCCCGGCCGGCGGCGCCGCAGAAGTCGGCGACCAGTTTCGACACGATGGACGACGACATTCCGTTCTGAAGAGCGCGGCATGCCCCGCTCCTCGACACCGACCATCACCGCACTGCGCGTCGTTCCGGTCGCCGGCCGCGACAGCATGCTGCTCAACCTGAGCGGCGCGCACGGCCCGTTCTTCACCCGCAACCTGCTGATCCTCACCGACAGCGCCGGGCACACCGGGGTGGGCGAAGTGCCTGGCGGCGAGAAGATCCGCCAGACGCTGGAGGACGCCCGGGAGCTCATCGTCGGCCAGCCCCTGGGCTCCCAGCAGCGGCTGCTGCAAGCCGTGCAGCAGCAGTTCGCCGACCGCGACAGCGGCGGCCGCGGGCTGCAGACCTTCGACCTGCGCACCACCATCCACGCCGTCACCGCGATCGAGTCGGCCCTGCTCGACCTGCTCGGTCAGCACCTGAACGTGCCGGTCGCCGCGCTGCTCGGCGAAGGCCAGCAGCGCGAGGCCGTCGAGATGCTCGGCTACCTCTTCTACATCGGCGACCGCGCGAAGACCGACCTGCCGTACGCGAGCGACCCGAACAACCCCGACGCCTGGTGCCGCCTGCGCCACGAGAAGGCGATGACCCCGGAAGCCATCGTGCGGCTGGCCGAAGCCGCTGACGAGCGCTACGGCTTCAACGACTTCAAGCTCAAGGGCGGCGTCCTGCGCGGCGAAGAGGAGGTCGAGGCCATCAGGGCGCTGCACGAGCGCTTTCCGAAGGCCCGCGTCACGCTCGATCCGAACGGCGGTTGGCTGCTCGAGGACGCGATTCGCCTGATGCGCGACATGCGCGGCGTGGTGGCGTATGCCGAAGACCCCTGCGGCGCGGAAGACGGCTTCTCGGGCCGCGAGGTGATGGCCGAGTTCCGTCGCGCCACAGGTCTGCCAACCGCCACCAACATGATCGCCACCGACTGGCGACAGCTCAGCCACGCGCTCGCGCTGCAAAGCGTGGACATCCCACTGGCCGACCCGCACTTCTGGACCATGGCCGGCTCGGTGCGCGTGGCGCAGACCTGCCGCGACTGGGGCCTGACCTGGGGCTCGCACTCGAACAACCACTTCGACGTGTCGCTCGCGATGTTCACGCACGTCGGCGCCGCCGCGCCCGGCAAGGTCACCGCGATCGACACGCACTGGATCTGGCAGGACGGCCAGCGGCTGACCAAAGAGCCGTTGCAGATCAAGGGCGGCCTCGTCGAGGTGCCGAAGAAACCGGGGCTCGGCGTCGAACTCGACATGGTCGAAGTCGAGAAGGCGCACCAGCTGTACAAGCAGCACGGTCTTGGCGCGCGCGACGACGCGATGGCGATGCAGTACCTGGTTCCCGGCTGGCGCTTCGACCCGAAGCGACCTGCGCTCGATCGGTAGAGGGAGCACCCGGCGCGGGCGCCCAGGCCGCGTGAGTTCAGGCCGAGGGCATCGCCTCGAGCCGCTTCGCCATGTCGGCCAGTCCCTTGAGCAAACGGTCGAGGACCCGCTGCGAGAAGCCGGGCGGCAAGTCTTGCTGCGCCTGCTCGAGCACGGCGGGAGTACGGGCCACGAGGCGTTCGATCAAGCGCTCGGCGGTGTCAAGTCCGCACATTCTTGCCGTGTCGCTGAAGTGGCGACGCTGAATCTCGAAGATCTTGCGATGCTTGTTCTTGCCTCTGACGCTCATCGCCAGCTTGGCATCGTGCGGGTTGATCTGGTTCTTCGCGGGGCCGGCCGCCGGCCATGCCGACAGCACGTCGTAGAGCGGCGTGAGCCGATAGCGTCCCTGGGGCAGCAAGTGCAGGCTGAAGTTCTTGGCATGCCCGTCGATGGCCGCGAGCAACCAGAACACGATCTGTGCGCTCAGGAAGACCTCGATGTCTGTGGTGGCGTCGACCGATCCTTGCAATTTGCCGGCAATCTCGACGATGCCAGGGCCGCCATCGCGCTCGTACTTGGCGGTGGGCGGCACGGCAAAGACCTGGCAGAAGTCTTCCTGGGGCAGGCGCAGCCACCAGGTTCCCGCGGGCGCCAGGCGACGATCGAAGCGTTCGACGATCAGCGCACGGTGATGACCGAACCGTTGGATCCGGGCCGCAGGCACCGGCAGGCCGAACAGGCCGAGGACCTTGAGACACAGCCACTCGTTGTCGACTGATGCGGTGAAGTCGATCTGACGTTGCTGGCCGCCGATCAAGCCCAGGGGCAGCTTGAAGAGGTGAGTCGTGGGAGTCGCACCCAGCGGCCGGCACCACTGCCCTTCGTGCCACAGCAGAGCCGTCTTGTCCTGGGCGCCTGCGATCGATATTCGAAACTCGTCCTCGTCCGTTTCGCCGGCGATGCCATCGGTGGGAGTGACCGCGCGATCCAGCGCGTGCTCGACACCCGCTTCGTCGAGCGGTTCCGCCTCGATGACGTCCACGCGAGGCGCGGCAGCGTCCACGGGCAGCAACTGCAACGCGCCAACGCAATCGCGGCCGATCTCCGAGAGCAGGGTGAACGGAGCGATGTCCGCGAGCTTGAAGCGCGACGCGATGCGTCGGCGGATGGGATCGTAGTCGGGCAGCAGGTTGTCGAAATACGTGCCGACCGCGGGCGTCGTCAACGGCACCGGGTCCAGCGGCAAAGGCAGCGATAGAGAGAGGGGCCGGGCTTCGCGTGCCGATAGCCAAGTGTCGTCGTAGGCAAGCTCCATCGCGCCGCGGGTGGGGATGCGCCACTCGCCGACACGCGCGCCGTTCATCCACAGCGACAGCGCTCTTGCGTGAGACGGGCGGCCAGCCATGCCGGTCACCAATCCGAGCCCGAAGGGCTGGAAGCGGGACCGGACCGGGCGCCCGACTTCTGCACGAAAAGCTCCAGGCCGAGTGCCTTGGCCAGTTCGAGCAGCCGGTCCACGTTGAGGCTGCTGGCATCCTTCTCCAGCTCCGAGAACCGATTCTGGCTGACGCCCAAGCGAGTGGCGACCTCGGCCTGTGTGAAGCCGCGGGCCTTTCGCGTCGCCTTGATGAGTGCCGAGAGCTGCTGGGGTGATTGGAGGAGGCGGTTCATGACATATCGGCTTGATCGATAAATGCATTATATCCATATAGCCGATATATGCAAAAAATCGCTAAATTCGATATTCAACGAATATCGGTGTGGTCGATGCGCAGACGTGTGTGCACGCGCCATCGCTGTGTCGAAAGGCCGCACCGAAACGACGACCGATCGATGTGGAGTGGATCTCGACCTACCGTGCCGCGACGCTGCGGAACCTCGTCACGTCGAGCGCCGATACCGGCGCGCCCCGATTGCCCCAGCTGGCGCGGATGTGCGTCAACAGCTGCGCGACCTCGTCGTTGCTCAGCACGGTGGCGAACGGCGGCATGCCGAAGGGGCGCGGGTTGCCGGCGGTGGCGGGCGGGAAGCCGCCTTCGAGCACCATGTGGACGAGGTTCGCCGACGTCTGCATCGCGACCGCGCGGCTTGCCGCCAGCGCCGGGTAGATGCCGGGCACGCCTTCGCCGCGCTCGCCGTGGCAGGCGGCGCAGTGCGTGTCGTAGAGCTTCGCGCCGGGGCCGGTGGCAGCGGTCGCGTTCGCGGCCGACGTGGCGGCTGCGCGCTCGGCCGTCGGTGGTTGCAGTGCCTTCAGGTAGGCCACCATTGCGCGCAGATCGGGCTCGCTGAGATGCTGCGTGCTGCCGCTGACGACCTCGCTCATCGGCCCCATCACCGCGCCGCGCGCCGAGACGCCGGTGCGCAGCAACTCGACAACGTGCGCATCGCTCCAGTCGGCCACACCCGCTTCGAGCGATGACGCGAGCGAGGGCGCGTACCAGTTCTGCACCGGGATCAGCCCGCCGGCCAGGTCGAGCGGGCTCGCCGTGGCGCCAAGCGCGTTGCGGCTGGCATGGCAGGCGTTGCAGTGGCCCAGGCCGCCCGCGAGGTAGGCGCCGCGGTTCCACTCGGCACTGCGCGACGCATCGGCCTCGTGTTGCGCCGGGCGGAAGTACAGCGCGCGCCAGACCGCGAGCGCGGCGGGCTGGTCAAACGGGAACTGCAGCGTGTGCGCACGGTTGGTCTGCGCCACCGCCGGCAGGCTGCGCAGAAAGGCGAAGAGCGCGTCCGAGTCGGCGCGCGTGACGCGCGTGTAGTTCGGGTACGGGAAGGCCGGGTAGAGCAGCCGCCCGTCGCGCGCGCGGCCGTTGTGCAGCGCGCGCCAGAACTCGGCGGCGGTCCACGCGCCGAGGCCGCTGGCCGTGTCGGGCGTGAGGTTCGGTGCGAACACGGTGCCGAACGGCGTCGGCACGCCGCGCCCGCCGGCATACGCGGCGCCGCCGCGCTCGGTGTGGCAGCCCATGCAGTTGCCGGCGCGCGCGAGGTACGCACCGCGCGCGATCAGCTCGGCCGTCGCGGGGGCAGCCGCGTCGGGCACGAGCGGGTCTTCGCCGCGCAGGTTCAGCCACGCGATCAGCGCGATCAGCGCGACCAGCAGCGCGCCGATCGCGAGCAGCGCGATGGCGAACCACACCACGCGACGCGTCACTTCGGGCTCCCCGGTACTCCACCGCACGGCAACGGCAGCGGCGCGGGCAACGAGACCGCCGGCTTCGCGCCGGCCGGCACCGTCTGCGCCGCGAGGTAGTGCGAGAGCGCGCTGATGTCGTTCGGTGCGAGCCGCTGCGCGACATCCGCCATGCAGTCGGGCGCCATCGCGTGGCGGCTGCCGGCGCGCCATGCGCCGAGCTGCGCGTTGAGGTAATCGCGCGGCATGCCGATCAGCGCCGGCACGCTCGGCGCCACGCCCATCAGCGCCGCGCCGTGGCACCGGATGCAGGCCGGGACGCGCCGCGCGGCATCGCCCTGATTCACCAGCGTTTCGCCGCGCGCCAGTGCATCGCCACCGACCGTGGCCGGTTGCGGTGGCGGGTACGGGATGTCGAGCTGCGCGAAGTGCGCGGCGATCTCGCGCAGGTAATCGTCGGTGAGCGGTGCGAGCAGGTTCGCCATCAGCGTGTACTGGCGCCGCCCGTCGCGAAAACTGAGCAGCTGGTTGGCGAGGTAGCCGGCCGGCTTGCCGGCGATGCGCGGGTAATAGCCGTCGCTCGCCGCGCGGCCTTGCGGGCCGTGGCAGCCGGTGCAGGCCAACACGCGCTGCGCCATCGTGTCCTCGACCTTGGGCGCGGCCTGAGCGCTGCCCGCGAGCAGCAGCACACCGAACAACACGAGGCGGATCACGGCGCCGGGGGTTCGTTCAGGCGCAAGTCGGGCAGGCGGCGCACGAACCACAGCGCCGGCAGCGCCGCGAGCGCGCACACCTGCATCAATTGCCGGAAGGCGACATCCGCCGCCGTCGGCAGCTGCGCGCGCAACAGCAGCAAGGTGATCGTGCTCAGCACCGCGATGCCGATCGCACCGCCGAGCAGCCGGAAGAAGCCGGTGAGGCCGGTGACGGTGCCGATCATCGCGCGCGGCACCGACTGCTGCACCGTGATGAGCGTGGTCGAGATCTGCAGGCCCATGCCGAGCCCGACGGCGACGAGCCCGAGCATCGCGGCCGGCCCGGTCGTCGGCGCAAAGCTCAAGGCCAGCAGCGCAAGCGGCACCAGCGCCACGCCGAGGCGCTGTGGCGGCCGCGCGCGCCCGGTGCGCGCCAGCCAGCGGCCACCGAGGAAGGCCGCGATCGGCACCGCCAGCGTCATCGGCAGCAGGTGCAGCGCGGCATCGGTGGCGCTCAGGCCGGCGACCATCTGCACCCGCAGCGGCACCAGCACCGAGAGCGCGATGAAATTGAAGAACAACAGGAACAGCATGCCGCAGCACGCCACCACGACCGGGTTCGCGAGCAGCGCCATCGGCACGATCGGCTCGGGGTGGCGGCGCTGCTGGCGGTTGAAGCCGAACAGCAGCAGGGCCGAGAGCGCCCAGCCGACGAGATTGAACGTGTCCAACCACGGGCAGCCCTGGCCGACGCGCGTGATCGGTATCAACGCGGCGGTGAGGCCGGCGAGCAGCAGCAGCGCGCCGAGGCCGTCGATGCGCGCCGCGCCGCGGTGCACCGGCAGCGCGCGCAGCGAGGTCTCGACCAGCGCGAACGCGAGCAGCCCGAGCGGCAGGTTGATCCAGAAGATCCACGGCCACGACAGCTGCTCCGTGAGCACCCCGCCGACCACCGGCCCGAGCATGCTCGCGACCACCCAGACGACGCTGATGTAGCTCTGGTAGCGCCCGCGGTCGCGCAGCGGCACGACATCGGCGACGACCGACTGCGCCAGCGCGATCAGCCCGCCGCCGCCCACGCCCTGCAGCACCCGCGCGATCACCAGCTGCGGCATGCTGCGCGCGAGCGCGCAGGCGATCGAGGCGAGCACGAAGATGATGATCGCGGTGCCGAGCACGCGTCGCCGGCCGAACAGATCGCTGAACTTGCCATAGAGCGGCGTCACGACCGTGGCGGCGATCAGGTAGCCCGAGATCACCCACGCCATCCACTCGAAACCGCCGAGCTGGCGCGCGATGCTCGGCAGCGCGACGCTGACGATGGTCTGGTCGAGCGCGCCGAGCAGGATCGTCATCATCACCGCGGCAGTGGCGGCGAAGAACTGGCGCGGCGTGAGCGGGGTGTGGGAGGAGGGAGCTGTCACGGGGTGGACATTGTGGCAGTGCGCTGGCATCGGCCAACTACCCCGAAGCAAGGGGCCGGGTGAATGCCGCGAGTGGATCAGTCGGGCGCCGCCGTATCCAGCACCTCTTCACGTTTGACTTGAGCGGACAGTAGTCTGTGGGTCCGCTTAAGAGACGGGCTAGGTTTCTCGGTACGGTACACGGCTTGGACTCGTCCTCCTTGGGCCTGCGGACACGCGATGCATTGATAAGAATTGCGACAGCGCCTGCACACCAAGTTCGACATGAGGCGTGGGCCCGAGCACCGCATGTTCGACCCCAATCGTGGTTTGATTGCGTAGATTCAGACGCAGTGGCTGATATGGGACCAACGTAGTCTTGCCCGCACGATAAAGGACTTCGGTATTCACGAAGTCGGATACGGCGGGAGATACGGCGCGCCACTCGCGCTCGGCTTCGAATGCGTCATGCTTGAATAGCGCGGCTATTCGAAGCAGATGAGGTTCAGCATCTTGGAATGCTGGGTGATATGACTGTGTCGGATGAGCTTCAGACGGCGGGGCCGGTCCGCGAGTCTGCGCGGCCTTGAGGACTCTCCGAATTGCTTGACGTGACACCTCTTCTTGAACAACTCGGTCGTATATGCACCGTCCAAATGCAAATGCCTGTTCACGAGCGCATTCGAGCAGATGCATGTGAGCAAAGCCTATGGAGACACCTTTCGCATGTGGCGCGTAGCCTCGCCACTGGCTTAGGAGATCACCGTCTTCAGTAAAGCAGACGATGAAAAGCATATGGCCATTGGCTAGGCGATCTCTTAGCCACTCTGAGAGTTGGGCAAGGAGCACTTGGTCTTGAGACGGATCACCTTGTAGCTGTCGAACCTCCGCAAGAAATCGTTCGCAGGCGTGCCTTAGCTCGGATGAGTCGTTCAGATAGTGAATGTCCGTACCCCAAAGAGACCTGGATGGAACAATTTGAAGTAACGCATCAATGGACGTGTAGTGGTAAAGCCTCGTGTCTGGCACGGCAGCATAGAGGCTCGATGCAAATTCGGAGAGAGGCATAAAGGAAACCTAACCCGCTGGTTAACGAATATCCCGTTCGCCTGCACTGTCAGGCGGAACATCACTCGGTGGGAAGGGCGCCTGCCCGAGCCTTTTGCAGGCCAACAGGTAGTCATCGACCGCCTCACGAAATGCGGCCTCCAACACGTCCACGGTGGCACCGTGAAAGCCGACGATGTCTTGCACGCCCGCGATGTGGCCCACGAAAATTCGATCCTCCGCATCGAACTCGACGCGAGCGCTGTAGCCGTTGTATTGCAGCGTATTCATGGTGCGGACTTTGACTTCTCCACCGACTCCGCCGCCTCCACCAACCCCGCCGCCCGCAGCCCACCGGCCACCCCCACCCGATCCGCCGCCGACCGGTTCTGGCTCACCTTCCACTTGCCGGTGAGCGCGGTCAGCGTGAGTTCGATGCCGACGATGGCGCGGGTCATCGTCTCGATGTAGTCCGGCGGCGCGTCGGTGATCGCCCAGGGCTTCGCTTTCGTGGCTTCGTGGCGCGTCGTCAGGCGCGCGACGAAGGCGTGCACCCAGGCCGGGTCGTCGATCGCGCGCAGCGTGCCGCGCGCCTGCACCATGATGTAGTTCCAGGTCGGCACGACCTTGCCGTGCTCGGCCTTGCTCGGGTACCAGCCCGGCGAGATGTAGGCCTGCGGGCCCTGGAACACGACCAGCGCCTCGACATCGGCGCGCGTCTCGCGCCACAGCGGGTTCGCACGCGCGACGTGCGCGCGCAGGATGCCGGGGCCGCCGGCCGGGTCGGGGTCGAGCACGAAGGGGATGTTGTTGGCCTGCAGGCCGGCGTCGTTCAGCGTCACGAGCAGGCCGAGCGGCTGCGTGCGGATCAATTCGTGCAGCGGCTCGGGGCGGGTCTCTTCGAAGTGCTTGGGCAGGTACATGGCGTGGTCTCGACGGTCGAGGATCGAAAAGCAGACCGTATCACGCCGCCGATGTGGCGCAGTTCACGTCACCTTCGCGGGCGCGCGTGGCGCTTACGACTCTTAACCCCTGCGGCGCGGCGCGTTGGTTAGTCTGCGGCGCGATGAAGACCCCTGCCGATCGAATCTCCCGGCGTGCGCAGTGCCTGATGCTGTTTGCCGCCGCTGGCCTGGCCGCATGCGGCGGTGGTGGCTCCGACACGCCCACCTCGAGCACCACCGCGCCACCCGCGGCGGCGCCCGCGCCGGGCCCTGCGCCTGCGCCGGCACCTCCTGCGCCCGCGCCGTCACCTGCCCCGGCGCCTGCTCCGACGACCGCAGGCTCGACCTGTGGCATCGCCGATTTCGCGGCCACCGCGCTCGCGCGCATGAACCAGCTGCGCGCCGCGGGTGCCGATTGCCACACCAAAGGCACGTTCCCACCGGCCGCGGCCCTGACGTGGAGCGCGTTGCTGACGCAGTCGGCCGAGGGCTTGTCGCAGGACATGGTCGCGAACAATTTCTTCTCGCACACCGGCTCGAACGGCAGCACCTTGGGGAGCCGCGTCGACGCCACCGGCTACTTGTGGAGCGGCCTGGGCGAGAACATCGCCGCCGGCTACCCGAGCATCGACGCGGTGATGACCGGCTGGATGGCCAGCGATGGCCACTGCGCGAACCTGATGAACGCGAGCTTCAACCAGGTCGGGCTGGTCTGCGTGCCCGGCACCGCGGCGAACACCTACAACACCTACTGGACGATGGACCTGGCGAAATCACGCTGATCCGTTGATCACGCCGCCGCCGAGGCAGACCTCACCGTCGTACAGCACCGCCGATTGGCCCGGCGTCACGGCCCACTGCGCCTGATCGAAGCGCAGCTCGAACGCGCCGGCAGCGGCATCGCCGAAGCTGCAATCTGCATCCGCTTGCCGATAGCGCGCCTTTGCCGCCAGCGCGCCGGCGCCGGGCGCGTGGCCGGCGATCCAGCTCGCATCGTCGGCGCTCAGCCGGTGCGAGAGCAGCCACGGATGCGCGTGGCCCTGCACCACATACAAGGTGTTCGCCGCCATGTCCTTGCGCGCCACGAACCACGGCGCGTGCTCGCCCGCGCCGCGCGGCGCACCGCGCTCCTTCAGGCCGCCGATGCCGATGCCCTTGCGCTGCCCGAGCGTGTAGAAGCTCAGCCCGACGTGCTCGCCGATCGTGCGGCCACGGTCGTCCTTGATCGGCCCGGGCGTGTTCGCGAGGTAGCGGTTCAGGAACTCGCGGAACGGCCGCTCGCCGATGAAGCAGATGCCGGTCGAATCCATCTTCGCCGCGACTGGCAGGCGCGCCTCGGCGGCGATGCGCCGCACCTCGGTCTTGGGCAGCTCGCCGACCGGGAACAGCGTCTTCGCGAGCTGCGCCTGCGTCAGGCGGTGCAGAAAGTAGCTCTGGTCCTTCAGCGGATCGAGGCCCTTGAGCAGCTGAAACGCACCGGCGTGCTCGCGCACCCTCGCATAGTGACCGGTCGCGATCTTCGCTGCGCCGAGGCGCATCGCGTGGTCGAGGAAGGCCTTGAACTTGATCTCGGCGTTGCACAGCACATCGGGGTTCGGCGTGCGGCCGGCCTCGTACTCGCGCAGGAACTCGGCGAACACGCGGTCCTTGTAGTCGGCGGCGAAGTTGACATGCTCGATCTCGATGCCGATCACGTCGGCGACGGCCGCGGCATCGACGAAATCGATGTTCGACGAGCAGTACTCGCTGTCGTCGTCCTCCTCCCAGTTCTTCATGAAGATGCCGACCACTTCATGGCCTTGCTGTTTGAGCAGCCACGCCGTGACGGCCGAATCGACGCCGCCCGACAGGCCGACGACGACACGCTGGGGTTTCATGGCGTCAATTTTAGGTGTCGCCCTCGCGACGCGCGCGGATAAGGGCTCCGCCGTAAGATGGCATCGCCGGTCGCAAGGCCGGCACACGTCTTCAGGGCGGGGCGAAATTCCCCACCGGCGGTAAATCACGCAAGTGATGAAGCCCGCGAGCGCCTGGCCTCCTCCCGGAGATCAGGGTCAGCAGATCTGGTGCGATACCAGAGCCGACGGTTTTCCGCCGGAACGAAGCGCCTACGCAGTTGCGCAGAGCAGGCGGAAAATGTGCCGCCTTCGCTGCACAGTTGCACAGGTGCCTCGCTTCGGCGGCACAGTCCGGATGAAAGAAGATGTGCTGATGCAGTGCGACTGCGCCGCCCCGCGGCGTGGGCGCTTTGCGTTTGCGCGCCCTGAAATGTTTTTCGTTCAAACGAGGAGCGTTTCAATGTCTCAACTCTCTGCCAGCACCCGCGCCCTGCCGCCTCGACTGAGGATCGCGCTGGACGCAATCCGCCACGGCCGCGCCGTGATCCTGCTCGACGACGACGACCGCGAGAACGAGGGCGACCTCATCGTCGCGGCCGAGCGGCTCACGGTGCCGATGATGGCCACGATGATCCGCGAGTGCTCGGGCATCGTCTGCCTGTGCCTGCCGGACGAACAGCTGCAAAAGCTCGCGCTGCCGCCGATGGTGGCGCGCAACGAGAGCCGCTACGGCACCGCGTTCACGGTCTCGATCGAAGCGCGCGAGGGCGTCACGACCGGCGTCAGTGCGGCCGACCGCGTCGCGACGATCCGCGCCGCGATTTCCCGCGACGCGGGCCCAGGCGATCTCGTCAGCCCCGGCCACGTCTTCCCGCTGCGTGCCGCGCCGGGCGGCGTGCTCGCGCGGCGTGGCCACACCGAAGGCGCGGTCGAACTCGCGCGCCTGGCTGGCCTGCAACCCGCCGCCGTGCTGTGCGAACTGATGAACGAGGACGGCAGCATGATGCGCGGCGACGCGCTCGTCGCGTTCTCGCGCGCGCACGGCTTTCCGATGCTGACGATCGACGAGTTGGTCGAGTACCGGCAGCAAGGCGAGGCAGTGACGGCCTAGCGTTTGATCTCGGGGTCGTAGACCGTCGCGTCGGTCGTGATCGCGTCGAGCGGATAACGCCGTCCGGCGAGGTAGTCCTCGATGCAGCCCAGCACATGCGGGCTGCGGTGCCGCGCCCGGCTGGCGCGCAGCTCGGGCAGCGTCATCCACAGGGTGCGCACGATGCCTTCGTCGAGCGTGCGGGCCGGGTCGGCCTCACCGACGGTGCCGCCGAACGCGAAGCGCACGAAGGTCACGTCGGCGCCGGTGGCGGGGCGCTGGAAGCGCGACAGGTAGACGCCGACCAGGCGATCCGGCGTGAAGACGCAGGCGGTTTCCTCGAGCACCTCGCGGATCACGCCCTGCTCGGGCGACTCCTCCGGGTCGAGGTGGCCGGCCGGATTGTTGATCTTCAGGCCCTCGGGCGTGTGCTCCTCGACCAGCAGGAAGCGGCTCGTGTCGCCCTCGCGACGCTCGATGACGGCGGCGACGGTGACACTCGGTTTCCAGCGCTCGGCCATGGCGCGGATGTTATCGCGCGATCCCCGATCGCGGCCATTGGTCGCGGCGCCAAGGTGCGGCAGAATCAGCCACGTTTCAGAGTTTCCAGAAAAAAGCGCCTGAGGAGGCATCCATGCTGATAGGGGTACCGCTCGAAACAGCGGCCGGTGAATCGCGCGTGTCCGTCACGCCCGAGACGGCCAAGAAACTCAAGGCCCAGGGCCACACGATCAGGGTTCAATCGGGTGCCGGCGTGGCCGCCAGCGTGACCGACGCGGCCTACGAGGCGGCCGGCGCCGAGATCACCGATGTCGGCGGCGCGTTCGGCTGCGAGCTGGTGCTCAAGGTGAGGGCGCCGCTGCACAGCGAACTCTCGATGATGAAGACCGGCGCCAACCTCGTCGGCATGCTCAACCCGTTCGACATGGACGGTCTGCACCGCATCGCCGGCGCCGGCATTACCAGCTTCGCGCTCGAAGCCGCGCCGCGCACCACGCGTGCGCAGAGCATGGACGTGTTGAGCTCGCAGGCCAACATCGCCGGCTACAAGGCCGTGATGATCGCGGCCGACCGCTACCAGCGCTTCTTCCCGATGCTGATGACGGCCGCCGGCACCGTGAAGGCGGCGCGCGTCGTGATCCTCGGCGTCGGCGTCGCTGGTCTGCAGGCGATCGCGACCGCGAAGCGCCTCGGCGCCGTGATCGAGGCGAGCGATGTGCGGCCGAGCGTGAAGGAGCAGATCGAATCGCTCGGCGGCAAGTTCATCGAGGTCTCGTACGACACGCCCGAGGAGAAGGAAGCCGCCGAAGGCGTCGGCGGCTACGCCAAGCCGATGCCGCCGAGCTGGCTCGCGCGCCAGGCGGTCGAGGTCGCCAAGCGCGTCGCGCAGGCGGATATCGTCATCAGCACCGCGCTGATCCCGGGCCGCGCCGCGCCGACGCTGATCACCGAGGCGATGGTCAAGTCGATGAAGCCGGGCTCGGTGATCGTCGACATCGCCGCCGGCAAGGGCGCCGATTCGAGCGGCGGCATGACCGGCGGCAACTGCCCGCTGAGCGAGGCCGACAAGACTGTCGTGAAGCACGGCGTCACGATCGTCGGCGAGACCAATCTGCCGGCGCTGGTGGCGGCCGATGCGAGTGCGCTCTACGCGCGCAACGTGCTCGACTTCCTGAAGCTCGTCTTGCCGAAGGACGGCGCCTTCCAGGTGCCGATGGACGACGACATCGTGGCCGCGTGCCTGATGACCCAGGCCGGTGAAGTGAAGAGGAAATAGAAACCATGGAACACGAAATCGTCTCCCACACGATCACCAACCTGATCATCTTCGTGCTCGCGATCTACGTCGGCTACCACGTCGTCTGGACGGTCACGCCCGCGCTGCACACGCCGCTGATGGCGGTGACGAACGCGATCTCGGCGATCGTGATCGTCGGTGCCATGCTCGCCGCGGCGCTGACCGAAGGCGGCGTCGGCAAGATCTTCGGCGTGCTCGCGGTCGCGCTCGCCGCGGTCAACGTGTTCGGCGGCTTCTTGGTCACCCGGCGCATGCTGGAGATGTTCAAGAAGAAGGAGAAGAAAGCGCCGACGGCCGTCGAGGGGAAGAAGTGATGAGCATGAACCTCGTCACGCTGCTGTACCTGATCGCCAGCGTCTGCTTCATCCAGGCGCTGAAGGGCCTCTCCCACCCGACCACCTCGATCCGCGGCAACCTGTTCGGCATGGTCGGCATGGGGATCGCGGCGGTCACCACCGCGGCGCTGATCGTGAAGCTGGCCAACGGCAGCGTGCTCGGCCTCGTGTGGGTCCTGCTCGGGCTGGTGGTCGGTGGCGGCTACGGCGCGTGGCGCGCCAAGACCGTCGAGATGACGAAGATGCCCGAGCTGGTGGCGTTCTTCCACAGCATGATCGGCCTGGCGGCGGTCTTCATTGCGGTGGCCGCTGTCGCAGAACCACACGCCTTCGCGATCGTCGCCAAGGGCGAGCCGATTCCCGGCGGCAACCGGCTCGAGCTCGCGCTCGGCGCGGCCATCGGCGCGATCACGTTCAGCGGTTCGGTGATCGCGTTCGGCAAGCTCAGCGGCACCTACAAGTTCCGCCTGTTCCAGGGCGCGCCGGTGCAGTTCAAGGGCCAGCACATCCTGAATGCGATGCTCGGCCTGGCGCTGGTCTTCTTCATCTACGGCTTCATCGACAGCCAGAGCTGGACCGACTTCATCGTGCTGCTCGCGATCGCCTTCGTGCTCGGCGTGCCGATCATCATCCCGATCGGCGGCGCCGACATGCCGGTGGTCGTCTCGATGCTCAACAGCTACTCCGGCTGGGCCGCGGCCGGCATCGGCTTCTCGCTGAACAACGCGATGCTGATCATTGCCGGCTCGCTGGTGGGCAGCTCGGGCGCGATCCTGAGCTACATCATGTGCAAGGCGATGAACCGCTCGTTCTTCAACGTGATCCTCGGCGGCTTCGGCGGCGAGACGGCGGCCGCGGGCGGCGCCAAGGCCGAAGCGCGCCCGGTCAAGAGCGGCAGCGCCGACGATGCCGCCTTCGTGCTCGGCAACGCCGAAACGGTGGTGATCGTGCCGGGCTACGGCCTGGCGGTCGCGCGCGCGCAGCACGCGGTCAAGGAGCTCGCCGCCAAGCTCACCGAGAAGGGCATCAACGTCAAGTACGCGATCCACCCGGTCGCCGGCCGCATGCCCGGCCACATGAACGTGCTGCTGGCCGAGGCCGAGGTGCCTTACGACCAGGTCTTCGAGATGGAAGACATCAACGGCGAGTTCGGCCAGGCCGACGTCGCGATCATCCTCGGCGCCAACGATGTGGTGAACCCCGCGGCGCACACCAAGGGCAGCGCGATCTACGGCATGCCGATCCTGGAGGCCTACAAGGCCAAGACCATCATCGTCAACAAGCGATCCATGGCGGCGGGCTATGCCGGTCTGGACAACGAACTCTTCTACATGGACAAGACCATGATGGTGTTCGGCGATGCGAAGAAGGTCGTCGAGGACATGATGAAGGCGATCGAGTAACGCCGCCGACGCGCCTCACTCGATCACCCGGTCGGCACGCAGGCGCGTCGACGACGCGACCGTGATGCCGAGCATGCGCGCGGTCTTGAGATTGAGCGCCAGCTCAAACGTGGTCGGGCGCTCGACCGGCAGTTCGGTCGGCTTGGCACCGCTGAAGATCCGCACCACGTAGTCGGCGGCGCGCCGGCAGATGTCGGACAGCGTCGGCCCGTACGACATCAGTCCGCCCGACACTGCGAAGTCGTTGAATTCGAACACCGTCGGCAGGCGCTGTTCGAGTGCGAAGTCGACGATGCGCTGGCGGTTGACGAAAGTGACGTTGTCGGTGAACGCGATCAGCGCGTCCGGCCGCTCGCGCGCCAGGGCGGCAAAGGCGGCGTCGAAGTCCTCGACCCGGCGCAGCTCGACGGCTCGCATCGACAGGCCCAGCGTGCGCGCCGCCTCTTCGGCCTGCGCGAAGTGGATCGCCATCGCCGGATCGTCGGCCGGGTTGTAGAGCGCGGCGATCCGCTTCACCTGCGGTGCGATCTCCTGCAGCAGTTGCAGTCGCTTCCCGTCGAGTTCGGGCGCGAGGTTGTCGATGCCGGTCACGTTGCCGCCCGGGCGGGCGAGGCTGTCGACCAGCCCGACGGCGACTGCCGCGTGCGACATGATCACGATCGGCGTGGTGCGCGTCGCGCGGTGCAATGCGAGCAGCGGCGGGTTGGAGATCGCCGTCAGCACGTCGGGCTTGAGCCGCTCGAGCTCGGCGGCAAGCTCCGGCAGGCGCTCGATGCGGCCTTCGGCAGATCGGAGATCGATCGTCAGGTTTCGCCCTTCGACGTAGCCTTGTGCGCGCAGGCGCTCGAAAAACGCCGGCCAGCCACCCACGCTGCGCATGCTCGCGGCCGGGACGGCGAGCGACAGGATGCCGATGCGATAGGCCCGGCCGGGCTGCTGCGCCGCAACCGGCCACGGTGCTCCGAGCATCGCCCCGGAGAAGGCGAGGAAGGACCGGCGTCGAAGTTCGTTCATCGTGCCCCTTTTGCAGCACCAGTCTACGCCGCAGGCTCACCGGCCTTGCCGGCCTGGCGCTTCACCCCGCCAGCAGGGTCGCCACCTCCGCCGCCGACCGCACGCCGAGTTTCGCGTAGACGCGCGCGCGGTGAACCTCGACGGTGCGCACCGACACATGCAGCTCGTCGGCGATGACCTTGTTGAGCTTGCCAGCGGCGACGCGCTGCATCACGTCGCGCTCGCGCTCGGTCAGGCTGGCGAGGCGCGCGCCGCGCTCTTCGGCGCGGGCGTCGGTGCGGTGCATCGCGGTATCGACCGCGAGCGCCTGCTCGATGCGGTCGGCGAGCGCGTTGTCGCTGTAGGGCTTCTCCAGAAAATCGAAGGCGCCGTTCTTCAGCGCCTCGACGGCCATCGGGATGTCACCGTGCCCGCTCAGGAGCAGCACCGGGTTGCGCAGCCGGCGCGCGCTCAGCTCCTCGAACACGCGCAGGCCCGACATCGGCTCCATGCGCACGTCGAGCAGGAACACGCCGGCGAGCGGTCGCGGCGTGGCATCGACCGCGGCGAGCAGCTCGGCGCCGCTCGCGAACGGGCGCACCTCGAGCCCGCGCGAGGCGAGCAGGAAGCCGAGCGCGTCCAGCACGGCCGCTTCGTCGTCGAGCAGGTAGACGATGCCACCCGTCACGCGGTTTCCTCCAGCGCCGTTGCCGCGATCTTCAGATCCACCGGCAACGTCAGCGTGAACCACGCGCCACCGCCCGGCGACTCGACAGCGTCGAGCGCACCGTGGTGCGCCTCCAGGATCGAGCGGCAGATCGCCAACCCCATGCCCATGCCTTCGGACTTGGTCGAGTAGAACGGCGCGCACAGGTCTTCGATGCGTCGGCCCTGCAGACCCGGGCCGTTGTCGCGCACCTCGATGCGCAGGAAGCGCGCGTCGAGGCTGCGCAGCGTGCGGGCCTCGATGCGCCGCGGGCGTTCGGGTGATGCGGGCGCCTCGGCGAGCGCGTCGCCCGCGTTGCGCACGAGGTTGATCACGACCTGCTCGATCAGCACCGCATCGGCCACCACCGGCGGCAGGCCCTGCTCCAGAGCCAAGCTGATCTGCACCTGCTGGCGCGCCAGCTCGCGCCGCAGCAGATCGACGCCACCCTCGACGACCTCGTTCAACGAACAGGCTTCGAGCTGCGGCTCGCGCCGCGTCAGGAACTGGCGGATGCGCTGCACGATGCGCCCGGCATGCGCGGCCTGCTCACCCAGCCGTTGCAGTGCGCGCAGCACGGCCGGGTCGGGCGCGGGGCGCGACGCATCGGCGCGTTGCAGCGAGTTCAGCACGCCGGCGTTGTAGCTGGAGATCGCGCTGAGCGGCTGGTTCAGCTCGTGCGCGAGCGTCGAGGCGATCTCGCCCAGCATCGTCAGGCGCGCGTGGTGCGACATCAGTTCAGTCTGGCGGCGCTCGTGGTCTTCGAGGCGCTTGGCGGTGGTGATGTCGATCACCGAGCCCATCCAGCCGATGTGCCGGCCGCTGGCATCGACCAGCGGCGCCTCGAACACGATCACGTCGAGCAGCCGGCCCGAGCGATGCCGCCAGCGTGTTTCGTAGCCGCTGCGCGGCGCGTCGCCGGCCATGTTGCGGCGGTGCCGCTGCATCGATTCCTCGATCGAGTCCGGCGGCCAGTACGGCATCGGCGGCAGCAGCCCGTGCAGGGCCTCGGGCGCGTGGCCGACCATGTCGGCGAAGGCGCGGTTCACGAACACCAGCCGGCCAGCGAGATCGCGCGCGCGCAGGCCGACGGTGAGCGAATCCTCCATCGCGCTGCGCCACGCGGCCTCGGTGCGCCACGCGGCCTCGGCGCGCGAGACGTCGCGCACCTGGCGCCGCAGCATCCAGGTGATCGCGGCGATCAGCGCGACGAAGCCGGCGATCATCGCCATGGGCAAGCTGCGGTGCCACGGCGTGATGCGGTCGCGTGCGATCAGTTCGAGGTAGGCGTCGTTCAGCGTCGGCTCCAGGCTGATGCGGTGCGATTGGCGCTTGCCCGCATCGCCGCCGAGATCGCGCGCTTCGGTGGTCGAGGCGATCACGTCGCCGAAGCTGTCGATGAGGCGCACGTCGTACTTGCGCGCCAGCCACCACGGCACGTTCTGGCGCAGCATCTCGGTCGGCGAGTAGCGCGCGATCAGCGCACCGCCCGAGGCCAGCGGCGCGCGCAGGTGGGCCGACAGGCCGGAGCGGGCGAGGCTCGGCAGATCGGGTCGCGGCGCGAGCTCGGGCACGTGCGCGACGAGGCGGTTGCTTGCGTCGAGCCAGGTCAGCCCGACCCAGAAGCGGTGCAGGCCCTGCTGGACCTCGGGCGCGCCCGCGAACGATTCGGCTTCGAGCCGGCGCCGCTCCAGGCTGGCGGCGAACTCGGCGAGCAGTTCGCTCTCGTGCTCGATGCGGCTGCCGATCTGGTTCTGCAGCGAGAGCGAATCCGAGATCAGCTCGCTGCGTTGCTCCTCCAGCTCGGCCTGCTCGGTGGCGCGCAGCCAGGTCAGCACGACGCCGACGAAGAGCAGCGAGATGAGCAACGGCAGCGCCCACAGCCCGCGCCGCAGCGCGGGGCGCGGCGGCAACGCCAGCGCCGGCCGGGGCGGCGGGGTGACGACGGTGGGCGGCTCGGCCATGCCGGGAAGTCTAGACGCGGCATCCACGGTGGCACAAATGTGGAACTCCACAATTCCGCGCCGTGCGGTGTTCGACCCAGAATCGCGGCACAAAACCCGGTTCAAACGACAGGAGACAAACCGTGTCGATCGCCTTCACCCGCCGTGTGGCCGTTGCCGCCGGCGTGCTCGCCCTGTTCGCTTCGGGTGCCGCTCTCGCGGAGGCACCGATCGTCATCAAGTTCAGCCACGTCGTCACGCCCGACACACCCAAGGGCAAGGCCGCGCTCAAGTTCAAGCAGCTGGCCGAGGAGGCGACCAAAGGCCGCGTCAAGGTCGAGGTTTACCCGAACAGCCAGCTCTACAAGGACAAGGAAGAATTGGAAGCGCTGCAGCTCGGCGCAGTGCAGATGCTGGCGCCCTCGCTGTCGAAGTTCGGGCCGCTCGGCGCGAAGCAGTTCGAGATCTTCGACCTGCCCTACATCTTTCAGACCGAGGAGCAGTTCGTCCAGGTCACCAGCGGCAAGATCGGCCAGGAGCTGATGACCAGCCTGGAGAGCAAGAGCATCAAGGGCCTGGCGTACTGGAGCGGCGGGTTTCATGTGTTCTCCGCCAACAAGCCGCTGCGCAAACCCGAGGACCTGAAGGGCCTGAAGATGCGCATCCCCTCCAGCAAGGTCCTCGAAGCTTCGTTGCGCACGATGGGCGCGCTGCCGCAGGTGATGCCGTTCTCCGAGGTCTACCAGGCGATGCAGTCGGGTGTGGTCGATGGCACCGAGAACATCCTTTCCAGCTACACGACGCAGAAGTACTACGAAGTGCAGAAGCACGTCACGCTGACCAACCACACCCACACCGGCTACGCGCTGATCGTCAACAAGAAGTTCTGGGACGGCCTCGCCCCCGATCTGCAGGCCGCGCTGAACACCGCCGTGAAGCAATCCACCGAGTACGAAGCGCAGCTCGTGTCGCAGGAAAACAAGGACGCGCTCGCCGAGCTCAAGGCCTCGGGCAAGACCCAGGTGCAAGACCTCACGCCGGCCGAGCGCGAGGTCTGGCGCAAGACGCTGTGGCCTGTCCACAAGGAAATGGAATCGCGCATCGGCGCGAGTTTGTTGAACCAGGTCTACCAGGCCACCGGCGTGGCGCACTGACCGCAATTTTCACTTTTCAGCAGGAGACTGACACCATGACCCACACCACCCGCCGTGCCGTGCTCACGATGGCCGCCGCGTTCGCCTTGGCAGCGCCCGCGATCAGCCAGGCTCAAGCGCCGATCATCGTCAAGTTCAGCCACGTCGTCGCGCCCGACACGCCCAAGGGCAAGGGCGCGTTGAAGTTCAAGGAGCTCGCCGAGGCGCGCACCGGCGGCAAGGTCAAGATCGAGGTCTACCCGAACAGCCAGCTCTACAAGGACAAGGAAGAGCTCGAAGCACTGCAGCTCGGCTCGGTGCAGATGCTCGCGCCCTCGCTGGCCAAGTTCGGCCCGCTCGGCGTGAAGGAGTTCGAGGTCTTCGACCTGCCCTTCATCTTCAAGGACCAGGCCTCGTTCCGCGCCATCACCGACGGCGCGGTCGGCGCCGACCTGTTCAAGAAGCTCGAGCCCAAGGGCATCCAGGGCCTGGCGTACTGGGACAACGGCTTCCACATCATGAGCGACAACAAGCCGCTGCACTCGGTGGCCGACTTCAAGGGCCAGAAGATGCGCATCCAGTCGAGCAAGGTGCTCGACGCGCAGATGCGCGCGCTTGGTGCGATCCCGCAGGTGATGGCGTTCTCCGAGCTGTACGCCGCACTGCAATCGGGCGTGGTCGATGGCACCGAGGGCGTGCCGTCGAACTTCTACACCCAGAAGATCTTCGAGGTGCAAAAGCACATCACGATCTCGAACCACGGCCACCTCGCCTACGCGGTGATTGTCAACAAGAAGTTCTGGGACGGCCTGCCCGCCGATGTTCGCACCGCGCTGACCGGCGCGATCAAGGACGCCACCACCTACGCCAACGCCATCGCGGCGACCGAGAACGCCGATGCGCTCGAGAAGATCAAGGCGAGCGGCAAGACCACGGTCTACACGCTGACGGCGGCCGAGACCAACGAGTGGAAGAAGGCGCTGATGCCGGTTCACAAGGAAATGGAAGCGCGCGTCGGCAAGCCGACGATCGACGCGGTCTACAAGGCGGCTGGCTTCGTCGCGCCGAAGTAAGAGCCGAGCGCCGGCAACGACCGGCGCCCACAAGAACACGAGGAGACCTGCATGCTCAACCGAATCCTCAACCACATCGAGGAGTGGCTCATCACCTTCCTGATCGGTGCGGCCACGTTGGTGATCTTCTTCGCGGTGGTGCACCGCTTCCTCTCCGGCGTGCCGTGGATCCAGGACTTCACCGTCAAGATGAATGTCAGCTGGGCCCAGGAGCTGTGCATCTTCATGTTCGTGTGGATGGCCAAGTTCGGCGCCGCCTACGGTGTGCGCACCGGCATCCACGTCGGTGTGGACGTGATCATCCGCAAGCTCACCGGCACGCCGCAGAAGGTGCTGATCCTGTTCGGGCTGCTGGCCGGCGCGCTGTTCACCGGCATCGTCGCCACGCTCGGCGCGAACTTCGTCTGGCACATGTCGCAGACCGATCAGGTCTCGGCCGACCTCGAGGTGCCGATGTGGTGGGTCTATCTGTGCGTGCCGCTTGGCTCTTCGTTGATGAGTTTTCGCTTCCTGCAGGTGGCGTGGAGCTACCTGAAGACCGGTGAGTTGCCGCACCACGACCACGGTCACGTGGAGGGCATCGAAGACGTCGGGCCGCTGGCGGTGCCGAGCGAACAAGAACTGAAGGGGACGCGCTGATGAACACGCTCATCATCTTCGTGCTGCTGATCGCGCTCATGCTCACGGGCATGCCGATCAGCATCTCGCTCGGCCTGACGGTGCTGACCTTTCTGTTCACCATGACCGACGTGCCGATCCAGTCGGTCGCGCTGAAACTGTTCACCGGCATCGAGAAGTTCGAGATCATGGCGATCCCGTTCTTCATCCTGGCCGGCAACCTGCTCACGCACGGCGGCGTGGCGAAACGGATGATCCGCTTCGCCACCTCGATGCTCGGCCACTACTACGGCGGCCTCGGCCTCGCCGGCGTGCTGGCGTGCGCGCTGTTCGCGGCGGTGTCCGGCTCGTCGCCAGCCTGCGTGGTGGCGATCGGCTCGGTGATCCTGCCGGCGATGGTCAAGCAGGGCTTCCCGAAGAACTTCGGCGCCGGCGTCATCACCACCTCGGGCGCACTCGGCATCCTGATCCCGCCGTCGATCGCGATGGTGATGTACTCGGTCTCGACCAACGTCTCGGTCGGCGCGATGTTCATCGCCGGCATCGTGCCGGGCATCCTGATGGCCACCGCGCTTGGCCTCACCACCTGGTGGATCGCGCGCAAGAACGACTACCCGCGCATGCCCAAGTCGGACTGGCGCGAGCGCTGGGTCGCGTTCAAGGAAAGCGCCTGGGGCCTGATGCTGATCGTCGTCGTCATGGGCGGCATCTACAGCGGCATCTTCACGCCGACCGAAGCGGCGGCGATGGCGGCGGTCTACGCCTTCATCGTCACGGTGTTCATCTACAAGGACATGCCGCTCAAGCGCATCCCGAAGGTGCTGCTCGATTCGGCCAGCATGAGCGCGATGCTGCTGTACATCATCACCAACGCCGTGCTGTTCAGTTTCCTGATGACCTCCGAGAACATCCCGCAGGCGATGGCCGACTGGATGATCGCGCAGGGCTTCGGGCCGATCGCTTTCCTGCTCGTCGTCAACCTGTTGCTGCTGATGGCCGGCAACGTGATGGAGCCGAGCTCGATCATCCTGATCATGGCGCCGATCCTGTTCCCGGTGGCGGTGAAGCTGGGCATCGACCCGATCCACTTCGGCATCCTGATCGTCGTCAACATGGAGGTCGGCATGTGCCACCCGCCGGTCGGGCTGAACCTGTACGTGGCGTCCGGCATCACGAAGATGGGCATCAGCGAGCTCACGGTCGCGGTCTGGCCGTGGCTGCTGACGATGCTCGGCTTCCTCGGCCTCGTGACCTACTGGCCCAGCATGTCGCTGTGGCTGCCGCACCTGCTGATGAAGTGAGGCGCGTCGCGCATCAAACCAAAAGGGGCTTCGGCCCCTTTTTTCATGGCCGTATCAGCCGTTGCTGCCACCGCTCCTCGTCCACGCCCTTCACGATCAGCCACCCGCAAAAGGCCAGTTCACCGACCAACGCGGGCAGCAGGACGGCAGGAAAGATCGATGCGGCGATCGAAGGCGCGAGCAGCAACGCGAAGCTGTTGATCAGATAGCTTAACCCCGCCATCAGCATCAGAACGCCGAGCACCTTCGGAAAGTAGCCGGAGCTGAACATCAGACCGCCTCGAACCAGACACGCGACGCCGAAGAAGATGAGCCCGATGCCGAACCCGTACCCATGCGCCTTGATCGCCACGTAGGACAGCGCATGCAGCTGCTCCGCTGAGAATGCCTTCAGGTAGCCGCCATCGTCCAGCAGGAACAGCGGCACCAGCAGGTTGAGTTTGTTGGCGGCCAGCACCGCCGTCTGCACCAGGTTGATCAGCGTCGCCAACAGCGCGAGGCGCTCGCTGACCGGCCTGAGCAGGAAGTACAGGATCAGGATCACCGGCACATCGAGGACGTGCATCAGCAGATCGCCGGCAATGCCGGCGCGCCAAAGAAACGGCGAAGACGAAATGTTGCCGGCAGTCGCCGTTGCATCGCCGGAGACGACGAGCGTGCCCCTGACGAACAACTCGCCGAAGCCGCCCAGGAGAATGATGGCCAAGTACAAGAAGCCGGCCAACCGCGCGTACCGCTGTGGCGAGCCTTCGACGCAGGAGAGCCTCACGTCGGCTCAAGCCACGCGATGGTCGGCTTTGGCCTGGGGCTGCCGATCGGTTGCTCGGCGGGATGGCCCACAACGATGGCGACCACCGGCTCGTAGCCGGCGGGCAACCCGAGTTCGTCCGCGACGCCCGGGCTGTGAAGCCATGGCAGCGGCGCGCCGACCCAGCACGAGCCCAGCGCGCGCGCATGCGCCGCCAGCATGAAGTTTTGCGCCGCGCGGCAGCAATCAAAGGGCGTTTCGGGGTTTCCCGTTCGGGCGCAAAACAGCACCAGGGTCGGTGCACCCCAGAAGACCTTGAAGCCCGGCCGTTCGGTCCACGCCCACGGCCGGCCGTCGGGTTGATGATCGTGGGCGTACTGCCTGGCACGAACCCCAAATCGCGCCAGGCGTTCAATGCCTTCGATCACGCACAGCGCCCACGGGTTGGTGCCGCTCGGCGGTGGCGTGGGCGCTTGTACCGCGGCGTACAGCAGCTCTTCGAGCAACGCCCGATCGACGGGATCGGAGCGATACGCGCGGATGGACCGTCGAGAGTGAATGGCTTCTATGACGTCCATGGCGGCCTTCGTTGCGGTGTGTGTGTGTGTCCGCCAGGTCAGGGCTCACTGCGCTGAAGACAACCCATTGATTCTTCCCAGTCTTGCCCATCGAACTGCACCACCCCCGGACCCGGAGTAGCACTTCATATCGAATCGGCCCAACGTCGAGGCCCTTGGTTCATGATGCCCGCTTTCCGAGCCACCCGGCGAGCGCACATGCGACAACGATGGTGACCCATGAACTGGATGCCATTGCAGCGACGGAAGGCGGCGGTGGAGCAACCGTCATTCCGACGACTGTGAGTACCAGCGTGACGGAAGTAAACACGACGAGCGTGGCCTTCTTGCCGCGAGAGAGGTTGGCGGCTGACACAAAGAGCCAAAGGCCCGCCAGTGCGATGAGCGCTTCGACGCACAGCGCGGTCGGTATGCTGTTCCACAGGCCCAACCCGACCTTCTTCGAACTCTCTGCTGCCAACGGCATCTCGGAAGCATGCACCAGTGCATCGAGTAGCCAGTGTGAGAACACCGCCATGCCAACGAGCGCTGCGGCCCGCCACCTCGCCGCCTTGAGTGGCCGATACAAGGCGCCTGCGGCCATGCCGACCAACAACGACCATGCGATGGCCGCGAGCAGGCCATGCGAGTACGGAAAGACAAACTCAGGTTGATGCGTACTTGCAAAATTGGCAGGGATCGTGACCGACTCCCAACCAAGAAGAACGAACAGCCAGAGAACAAGGTCCAGAAAGAGCGCTGCAGCCACGAAGACGCCGACGTTGACGCGCCGCTCTGCACGCCCGATGGCCAATGCCGCGCCGATGTGACCTGCGAACATGGTGACCTCCTTGGCGAAAAGAGCCCGATGTCGATATCGACGCGCCCTCAACGCTTGCGCGCCAGCGTCAGCCCATCACCGATCGCCAGCAGCGACAGGTCGATGCGCTGATCGTCCCGAAGCTTGGTGTTGAGCTGCTGCAACGCCAAAGTGTCGGCGTCCTCCGCCGGCCGGGCCACGCGGCCGCTCCACAGCGTGTTGTCGATCGCGATCAGGCCGCCGGGGCGCAGCAGCTGCAGGCAGCGTTCGTAGTAGGCGTCGTAGCCGGTCTTGTCGGCGTCGATGAAGGCGAAGTCGTACTGCCCGGCGGCGCCGGCGGCGAGTTGCGCATCGGGCGTGTCGAGCGCCGGCGCCAGGCGCAGATCGATCTTGTGCGCTACACCCGCTTCGCTCCAGAACGGACGGCCGATGCGCGTGTACTCGTCGCTGATGTCGCACGCGAGCAGCTTGCCGTCGGCGGGCAGTGCGAGCGCCACCGTCAGCGCGCTGTAGCCGGTGAACACGCCGACCTCGATCGCGCGGCGCGCGCCCAGCAGCTTGATCAACAGCGCCATGAACTGGCCCTGGTCGGGCGAGATCTGCATGCCGGCGTGCGGGTGCGGCGCGGTCGCCGCACGCAGCGCCACCTGCGCCGGATGCTCGCGGATCGATTGATCCATTAGGTACTGGTACAGCACCTCGTCGACGTTGAGGCTGCGGTGCGACATGGCCGACTCTCCTTGCGCGGTCGATTCACCAGGTGTTGCGCAGCTCGCGCAGCTTGACGAACACGGTCTTCGCGTCCGGGTTCTCGGGCAGCTCCGGGAAGCGCGCCCGCAACGCCTTGATGACGCTCGGGCTCGACAGCCGCAGGAAGGTGTTGAACTCCTTCTCCTCGCGCATCGTCGTGACGCGCGAGGTCGCCGGGTCTTGTCCCGTGACGTCGGGCAGCAGCGCGCGCGCGGCGGCGTTGTCGGGCTCGCGGTCGAGCGTGAAGCGCAGGTTGTTCTCGATGTAGTCGTGGCCGGGGTAGACCAGGGTGTCGGCCGGCAGCTTCGCGAGCTGATCGACGAAGGTCGCGTAGAGGTCTGGCGCGCTGCCACCGTTGTGGCAGTTGCCCGCGCCGGCGTTGAACAGCGTGTCGCCAGAGAACAGCGCCGGCTGCTCGGTGTGCGAGCGCAGGCAGATGTGGCACATCGTGTGGCCGGGCGTGTCCAGGCATTCGAGTTCGACCGATCTGCCGACCTTGATCACGTCACCCGCCTTCACGCCGCGATCCACCCCGGCAATGCTCGCGCCGGCGAGGTGGTGCGCGATCACCTTCGCCCCGGTCGCGGCGACCACGGCCGCATTGCCGCCGGTGTGGTCGTGGTGCTCGTGGGTGTTGAGGATCTGCGTGATCTGCCAGCCCTTCGCCTTCGCGGCGGCCAGGCACTTCTGATGATCCAGCGGATCGATCGCGAGCGCCTCGCCACTCTCGGGGCACACGATCAGGTAGTTGTAGTTGCGGTAAGCGTTGCCGGTCCAGATGCGCTCGACGATCATTGCGGGCTCCGAAAGATGAAGCGGTCATTGTAGGAAGCGCGTCGCGACCGTGCCGTCGGCCGCCCTAGAACGGCGAAGTTACGCCGAGCTTCGCACTCCACTGCTCGATCTCCACACGCAGCCCGGGCTCGATCGGGATGCCGTGCGCGAGTCGTTGCGCCTGCTCTTCCAGCTCCGGGTCGCCCGGCATGCGCGGTGCACCGGGTTCGGCGGCGAGCGTGCGCGCGATGTGCTCGACGGTCGTGGCGAACGACGCACCGCCGGCGAAGCGCAGCGGATCGAGCGCGATCATGAACGCGCCGATGCGGCGCGGCTTGGTCAGCTCGGCGTACATCGGCCCGATCTGCGGGCCGTAGAGGTTGCCGTGCAGCGGGCCGCACAGCAGCTCGACGACGAGCGCCAGTCCGTAGCCCTTGTGGCCGTAGTCCAGCCCGCCGAGCGGGCGCAGCGCGTTCGCGTTCGCCGCGGATTCGGTCGGTGCGCCCTGTGCGTCGACGGCCACGTCGCGCGGCAGCGGGTGCTGCTCGCGGCGCGCGTTCATCACGCGGTTCCACGGGATCGAGGTCGTCGCCATGTCCAGGCACACCGGTTCACCGCTGGTTCGCGGAAACGCCATCGCGATCGGGTTCGTGCCAAGGAACGGCAGGTGCCCGCCATGTGGCGCGGCGATCTTGTCGGAGTGCGTGAAGGCCATGCCGATCAGCCCTTCGCGCGCGGCGACGCGGCTGTAGAGACCGACCGCACCGCAGTGCGACGAGTCGCTGACGCCGACCGCGGCAATGCCGCTTTCGCGCGCCATCTCGATCGCTACGCGCATCGCGCGGTGCGAAACGACGATGCCCAGACCCTGGTCGCCGGCGACCTGCGCGGTGGCCGCGCCGCTGGGCGTGACGGCGATGTTCGGACGCGCCTTGATCGAACCGTGCGCGATGCGGTTCAGGTAGTGCGGCAGGCGCGCGATGCCGTGCGAGTCGATGCCCCAGAGGCTGGTCTGCACCAGGCTCTCGGCGACGCACTGCGCATCTTCGTCACTGACGCCGGCGGCGCGCAGGCACGCCATGCCCCAGGTGGCGAGTGCGACGGCGGGCGTGGGTCGGCTGTCGGGGTGAACCGGTTGAATCATGGCTGGGCGTCGAGGGTGGCGAGAACGCCGCGCTGGCGCAGCGCGACCAGGTGGCGCGCGACTGCGCTGACGAAGCGCACGTCGCGGCCGAGGTCGCCGAACACCGGCGCGAACTGGGTGACGTGGGTCACGCCGTCGTGCACCGAGCGCTCGATCACCGAGACGCGCTCGGTGAGCGCGGCGGCGAGCGGGTCGGCGATCGCGTGCGTCGCGCCGGTCTCGTCGACGCCGCGCAGGTAGTGGAGCCACCCGGCGATCGCAAGCGCGAGGCGGTCGTAGGGCTTGCCGGCCGCGATGCGATCACGCACCGTGCCGAGCAGGCGCTGCGGCAGCTTCTGCGAGCCGTCCATCGCGATCTGGTGCGTCTGGTGTTGCAGCGCGGGGTTGGCGAAGCGTTGCAGCAGGCGCGCGCGGTAGTCTTCGAGATCGAGGCCGGGCAAGGCCGGCAAGGTCGGCGCGATCTCGTCGCGCAGCATCGTGTCGAGGTAGCGGTGCAGCGCCGGCACCGCGATGGCGCGATCGACGGTGCGCCAGCCGGCCACCGCGCCGAGGTAGGCGAGCGCCGAATGGCTGCCGTTGACCATGCGCAGCTTGAGCTTCTCGAACGGCTCGGCGTGCGCGACGAAACGCGCGCCGCCTTTGTCCCACGCGGGCCGGCCGTTCGCGAAGCGGTCCTCGACGACCCAGTCCAGAAACGGCTCGCCGATCACCGGCCAGGCGTCGGTCAAGCCGAGGTGCGCGGAGACGGTCGCGCGGTCGGCGTCGGTGGTGCGCGGCACGATGCGATCGACCATCGAGTTCGGGAAGGTGCAGTTCGTCGCGATCCAGTCGGCGAGCGTGGCATCGACGTGCATCGCGAACGCGAGCACGAGGCCGCGCAGCGTGTCGCCGTTGGCGGGCAGGTTGTCGCACGACAGCAGCGTGACCGGCGCAGCGCTGCGCGCGCGCCGCAGTTGCATGGCATGCACGATGAAGCCGAGCGCGGTGCGCGGCGCCGTCGCGCTTGCGATGTCGTGCACGATCTCGGGGTCGGTGCTGTTCAGCGTGCCGGTGGCGGGGTCGCGGTGGTAGCCCTTCTCGGTGATCGTCAGGCTGACGATGCGGGTGTCGTCATCGGCCAGGCGCGCGAGCACGGCGGCCGGATCGTCGGGTGCGACCAGCACGTCGAGCAGGTTGCCGATGACCTGCAAGGCTTCGCGCGCTTGGCCATCGGCTGCGGCGTCGCGGATCGCGACGGTGTACAGCCCCGACTGCGGCACCAGCGCATTCCAGGTGTCGGCCTGACGCAGCGAGACGCCGACCGTGCCCCAGCGCAGGTCGCCGCTGGCGTGCAGCGCCGCTTCGTTGACGACCGCGACGTGCGCGCGCTGGAACGCGCCGACGCCGAGGTGGACGATTCCGGGGCGCAGCGCGGCACGGTCGTAGCGCGGTCGTGCAATGCGATCGGGCAACGATGCGAGACGGCTCGGGTGCAAACGCTCCATGGGGGCTACCAGTTCGGAACCTACCAGTTCCACAGCGTCCCATCATGCTGCAAGCGGTTCACCGGCAGGTAGGCGCGCTGGTAGGGGTATTTCGCGGCGAGCGCTTCGTCGATCGTGATGCCGTGGCCGGCCACGTCGCCGGGGTAGAGCATGCCGTCATTGAAGGTGTAGGCGTGCGGGAACACCGCATCGGTTTCGTCGGTGTGGCGCATGTACTCCTGGATGCCGAAGTTCGGCACCCACAGGTCGAAGTGCAGCGCCGCGCCCATGCACACGGGCGACAGGTCGGTCGCGCCGTGGCAGCCGGTGCGCACCTGGTACAGCGACGCGAGGTCGGCGATGCGGCGCAGGTGCGTGATGCCGCCGGCATGCACGACGGTGGCGCGGATGTAGTCGATCAGCTGGTGCTCGATCAGCTCCTTGCAGTCCCAGATCGTGTTGAAGATCTCGCCGATCGCGAGCGGCGTGGTCGTGTGCTGGCGGATCAGCTTGAACGATTCCTGGTTCTCGGCCGGCGTCGCGTCCTCCATCCAGAACAGGTTGAACGGCTCCAGCGATTTGCCGAGGCGCCCGGCCTCGATCGGCGTGAGGCGGTGGTGCACGTCGTGCAGCAGATGGATGTCGTCGCCGACGGCGTTGCGCACGGCCTCGAACAGCTTCGGCGTGTGGTTCAGGTACTTGGAGGTGGACCAGTCGTGCTCGCTTGGCAGGTCGGCGTCGGCCGGCTCGTAGAACATCGTGCCGCGGCCGACACCGTAGACCTTCTCCAGCCCCGGCACGCCGCTCTGCGCGCGGATCGCCTTGTAACCCTCGGCCTTGTAGCGCAGCACTTCATCGACGGTGTGCTCGATGTCGCTGCCGTTCGCGTGGCCGTAGACCATCACGCCGGTGCGGCTCTTGCCGCCGAGCAGCTGGTACAGCGGCAGGTCCGCGGCCTTGGCCTTGATGTCCCACAGCGCCGTATCGACGGCCGCGATCGCGCTCATCGTCACCGGGCCGCGGCGCCAGTACGCGCCCTTGTAGAGGTACTGCCAGATGTCTTCGATCTGGTGCGCGTCGCGGCCGATCAGGCACGGGATGACATGCTCGGTGAGGTAGGCGGCGACAGCCAGCTCGCGGCCGTTCAGCGTGGCATCGCCGATGCCCGTCAGGCCTTCGTCGGTCTCGATCTTGAGGGTGACGAAATTGCGGCCGGGGCAGCAGACGATGACTTTGGCATGGGTGATCTTCATCATGTGTCCTCAAGGAAATGTGGCTTTGCCACTTTGCTTGATCCCCGTGGGGGACGGGCGCCGCACGGCGGCGTCCTTGGGGCGTTGCATAGTATCGATGCTCAATCTTCCTCGGCCGTGATCGCCAGGCTGACACGCTGGGCGCCGCGCAGTTCGCAGCTCGCGGTCACGCGCAGCGGCCGGCCGACCGGCACGCTGCGGCGCAGGCGCAGGTCGAGACCATCGTTGCCTTCGGGCTGCGTGCGCACCGAGCGCGTCCATTCGAGCGCGCCGTTGACCAGCACGCGCATCGCGTGGGTCGCGTCGCTGCGGCCGGCCTTGTTGCTGACGACGAGGCGGCAGAAGATCTCGAAGTGGCGCTCGCGCTGCGCATCGGCCGGGATGTCGAGCCGGGCCACGTCGCGGGGGCCGGAATCGGCCGACCAGCGCTCCGTCATGACGACACCCCGCGCGCCGAGTACGGCGCGCGACCCTCCGAGAGGGTCGGGCCTTGCTTGGGGCGGCCCGGCGCGGCGGCCCTCGCGCCCAATCCGATCTTCAATGCATCTTGTCCCGCGGCGGCTTGCGGAACGACTTCGGCTTGTAGACGTTGCCGTCCCACTCGCCGCTGCGCTGGCGTGCGCGCTCGATAGCTTCGTCGGCCACGCGCGCGGCTTCGCGCCGGTGGCGCGCCGACACCGCGACACCACGCACCGCGTGCCACGCACGCCGCAGCGCGGCATCGACGCGGTGGCGTCGCCGCGCGCCGATCATCAGGCGCACCAGCAGCACGGCGCACACGGCGACGATGAGGGCGGCGAGGATGCGTTCGGCGGACATGCGTCGATTATCGAGCTTCGCAGTGCCGGCCGCTCAGGCGGCGCGCCGGGCGCGCCAGCGGTCCAGCCGCGCCACGCCCTGCCCGGCGCTGAGGTAGCCGGGCGCCACACTCGCCAGCGTCGCCGGTGTGATGCCGAGCGCCTGCAGGCCCGGCAGGCGGCCGCTGGCGACGTTCGGCACGCGCATCGAGTCGAGGTTGTCGCGCGACATCAGCGGCGCGCCGGGCAGCCACTCCATCGCCAGCGCCTGCAGCCGCGCGAGCGCGTCGGGCAACCCGATCACCGGCCGTTCGTGGCCGGACCAGCGCCCCGCGGCCTGCACCAGTTGCTTCAGCGTGAAGACCTCCGGGCCGGCGCACTCGACGGTCTGGCCGACGCTCGACGTCTGGCCCAGGCTGGCCACGATCGCTGCGGCCACGTCCTGCACCCACACCGGCTGAAAGCGCGCCTGCGCGCCCGCCAGCGGCATCACCGGGAACAGCGCCTGCAACTGCGCGAACAGGTTCAGGAAGCGATCGTGCTCGCCGTAGATCACCGACGGCCGCAGCACGGTGAGATCGAGCCCGGCCGATGCGAGCACCGCCTCGCCGGCGGTCTTCGAGCGCAGGTAGAGGCTGGGCGCCGAATCGCCTACGCCGAGCGCACTCACGTGCACGACACGGCGCACGCCCTGCGTGGCGCAGGCGCGCGCGAGCTTGCGCGGCAGCTCCACATGCGCGCGTTCGAACGCGGCCGCGCTGCCGTGAAGGATCGCCACCAGGTTGATCACCGCATCGCAGCCGCGCACCAGCGCGCCGAGCTGCGCCTCGTCGTGCACGTCGGCACGCACGACGCGCACCGTCGGCAGCGGCTGCAGATGCTTGGCCGCGGCCGGGTGCCGGCTCGGCACGACGATCTCGGCACTGCCGCCGCCGAAGCGCTCGACCAGCTGCTCGCAGACGCTGCGGCCCACGAAGCCGGTACCGCCGAGGATCAAGATGTGGTTCATCGGCGGCATCATAGGACGGCACCTGATCGCGGGGTTGACCGAGTTGCCGACCGTGGCGACCATGCGGCCATGGACAAGCCCTCACCGCATCCCTCCGAGCCGTCGCGCCGGCGCATGCCCGATGATGTGCAGATGCGCTCGTGGCTCAAGCTGCGCCGCGAGCTGGCCGAACTGAACGCGCGCCTCGAATACCTGCGGCTCATCATGAGCTTGGGTGTGCGCCGCATCTCCTGACTTACATCACCGCGCCGAGCGCCCACGGCACGAACTCGTTCTGCCCGTAGCCGTGCACCTCGCTCTTGGTCTTGGTGCCCGAGGCCGTCGCGAGCATCAATTGAAAGATGCGTTCGCCCATCGCATCGACGCTCGCGCTGCCGTCGATCACCTCGCCGCAGTTGATGTCGATGTCGTCCTCCTGCTTGACCCACAGCGCGGTGTTGGTGCTCAGCTTCAGCGACGGTGACGGCGCGCAGCCGTAGGCCGAGCCGCGGCCGGTGGTGAAGCAGATCAGGTTGGCGCCGCCGGCCACCTGGCCTGTGGCGCTCACCGGGTCGTAGCCCGGCGTGTCCATGAACACCAGGCCGCGCGTCGTCACCGGCTGTGCGTACTCGAACACATCGGTCAGGTTGGTGGTGCCGCTCTTCGCGATCGCGCCCAGGCTCTTCTCGAGGATCGTCGTCAGGCCGCCGGCCTTGTTGCCGGCCGACGGGTTGTTGTCCATCTCCTGGTGGTTGCGCGCGGTGTAGGCCTCCCACCACTTGATGCGGTTGATCAGCTTGTCGGCCACCACCGTGCTCACCGCGCGGCGCGTCAGCAGGTGTTCGCCACCGTAGATCTCGGGCGTCTCCGACAGGATCGCGGTGCCGCCGTGGCGCACCAGCCGATCGACCGCGGCGCCGAGCGCCGGGTTCGCGCTGATGCCGGAGTAGCCGTCCGAGCCGCCGCACTGCAGCCCGACCGTGATGTGCGCGGCGCTGACCGGCTCGCGCTGCACGCGGTTCGCTTCTTCGAGCAGCCACTGCACCAGTTCGATACCGTGCGCCACCGTCTTGGCGGTGCCGCCGGTCTCCTGGATGTTGAAGGTGTGGAATTGCGTGCCGGTGCTCAGGCTCTCCTGCTCCATCAGGCCGGAAATCTGGTTCGTCTCGCAGCCGAGACCGACGACGAGGATCGAAGCGAAGTTCGCATGCCGCGCATAGCCGCCCAGCGTGCGCCGCAGCACCTGCAGCGGCTCGCCATGGCTGTCGGTCGCGCAGCCGGCACCGTGCGTCAATGCGATCACGCCGTCGACGTTCGGGTACTTGGCGAGCGCCTCGGGGTGGATGTCGCGCCGGAAGTGATCGGCGATCGCGCGCGCGACGGTGGCCGAGCAGTTCACCGAGGTCAGGATGCCGATGTAGTTGCGCGTCGCGATCCGGCCATCGGCACGCCTGATACCCATGAAGGTCGCAGGAACGGCCTCGAACTGCGTCGCGTGCGTGCCCGTGGTCGGCGCGTAGTCGCGCGCAAAGCTGCTGAACTCGAGGTTGTGCGAATGCACGTGCTGGCCGGCCGCGATGGCCACCTTCGCGGTGCCGATGATCTGGTTGTAGCGCCGCACCGGCGCGCCGGCTTCGATCGCACGCACCGCGATCTTGTGGCCGGGCGGCACCAGGCCGATCACGGTGATGCCGAGCTCCTCCAGCCGCGTGCCGCCGACGAGCTGCTGGCGCGCGATGACGACGTCATCGGCCGGGTGAATGCGGATCACGGATTGATCGGACATGGCGAGCTCCTTGATTTGCGGGCCGAGCGCTGGGCCGCTCCCGAGCCGGCCCGCATCCCCGCGGGGGATCGGCCAACGTACTCGTTGGCCGAGGGGTTGTCATTTCTAACCGTCGATGAGCGCCGGATCCCAGGCGTGCACGCGCTGGTGTTGCTCGCCCAGGCCCTCGATCGAGAGGCGCATCTCGTCGCCGGCTTTCAGGTACACCGGGCTCGGCTTCCTGCCCATGCCCACGCCAGGCGGCGTGCCGGTGGTGATGAGGTCGCCGGGCATCAGCGTCATGAAGCGGCTGATGTAGCTCACGAGATGCGCCACGCCGAAGATCATCGTCCTGGTGTTGCCGGTCTGCATGCGCTGGCCGTTCACGTCGAGCCACATCGAGAGGGCTTGCACGTCGGGCACTTCGTCGGCCGTCACCATCCACGGGCCGACCGGGCCGAAGGTGTCGCAGCCCTTGCCCTTGTCCCAGGTGCCGCTGCGCTCGATCTGGTATTCGCGCTCGGACACGTCGTTGACGAGGCAGTAGCCTGCCACATGCTTGAGCGCATCCGCCTCGCTCACGTAGCGCGCCTTGGTGCCGATCACGATGCCGAGCTCGACCTCCCAGTCGCCCTTGACCGAGCCTTGCGGCAGCACGACCGCGTCGTTGCAGCCGACCATGCACGAGACCGTCTTCGTGAACAGCACCGGCTCGGCCGGCACCGGCAGGTTGGATTCGGCCGCGTGGTCGGCGTAGTTCAGGCCGACGGCGATGAACTTGCTGCAGCCGGTCCACGGCAGCGCGGTGCGGCCGGGGTTGGCGACTGCCGGCAAGGTGCTCGGGTCGAGCTCGCGCAGGCGGTTCAGGCCGTGCGGCGTGAGCGTCTGCGCAGTGATGTCGGCGAGCACGCCGGAGAGATCGCGAACGACGCCATTCGCGTCGACGAGGGCCGGCTTTTCTGCGCCCTTGGCGCCGTATCGCATCAGTTTCATGGTGCTCCTTCTGGTGAGTGAATTAATTCGACCAGCCGCCGTCGATGATCTGCGCGGTGCCGGTGGTGAAACCCGATTCATCGGACGCCAGGTAAACGGCCAGCGCCGCGATCTCGGCTGCCTTGCCGACGCGCCCCATCGGCTGGCGCGCGACGAACCAGGCCTCGGCCTGCTCGATGGTCTGGTCGGTCGATTTTGCCAAGGCCGCCATCCGGTCGCGCAGCGAGGGCGACTCGACCGTGCCGGGGCAGATCGCATTGCAGCGCACGCCACGGGTGATGAAGTCGGCCGCGATCGACTTGGTCATGCCGATCACCGCCGCCTTGGTCGCGCCGTAGACGAAGCGGTTCGGCGCGCCCTTGATGCTGCCCGCCACCGAGGCGACGTTGATGATCGAGCCGTTGCCGGATTCCAGCATCGCCGGCAGGAACGCTCGCGTCATGCGGTACATCGCGCGCACGTTGAGGTCGAACGAGAAGTCGAACGCCTTCTCGTCGCAATCGAGGATGGTGCCGGCGTGCACATAGCCCGCGCCGTTGAACAGGATGTTGACCGGCCCGGCCTCCTTGGCCGCGGCGAGCACCGCGTTCGCGTCCGTCACGTCGAGCCGCCGCGTGGTGCAGCCAGTGGCCTTGGCGAGATCGGCAAGCAACTCGACGTTGATGTCGGTTGCGATCACGCGCGCGCCTTCGCGCACGAAGGCCTCGGCGGTGGCGCGGCCGATGCCTTGCCCGGCAGCGGTGACGAAGGCGGTCTTGCCCTTGAGTCGATCGGTCATGGTGGTGTTCTCGAAGTCAGTGGAGGGTATGGGTGGATCGTGCGCGGCGCTGGAGTTCGTCCCAGCGCCACGCGATGCCGAGGCCCGGCGTGTCGGGCGCGACGGCGTGGCCGCTCTCGATGGCCATGCGGCTGCTGGCCACCGCGTCGAGCTGCGGGATGTACTCGACCCACGCCGCGCTCGGTGCCGCGGCACACAGCGAGACGTGCAATTCCATCAGGAAGTGCGGGCACACCGCAAGGTTGAAGCACTCCGCCATGTGCGCGACCTTGAGCCACGGCGTGATGCCGCCGACGCGCGCCACATCGACCTGGATGATCGAGGCCGCGCCGCTCTGGATGTAGGCCGCGAACTGCGCCGGCGAGTAGAGCGATTCGCCGACCGCGATCGGCACGTCGCTCGCGGCAGCGAGTCGCTGGTGGCCGATCAGATCGTCGGCCGGCAGCGGCTCCTCGAACCACGCGATGCCGAGTTCGGCGTAGCGCGGCGCGCGCCGCAGCGCCTCGCTCAACGTGAAGCACTGGTTCGCATCGACCATGATCTCGAAGCCGTCGCCGACCGCGTCGCGCACCGCGCGCAGCCGCGCCACGTCGTCGCTGACATGCGGCTTGCCGACCTTGATCTTCGCGCCCTTGAAGCCGGCGTCCTTCGCGGCCACGGTCTGCGAGACGAGCGATTCGACCGGCAGATGCAGCCAGCCGCCTTCGGTGGTGTAGACCGGGACGCGCCGCTTCGCGCCGCCGGCGGCGACCCACAACGGCTGGCCATCGCGGCGGCAGCGCCAATCCCACAGGGCAGTGTCGATCGCGGCCAGCGCGAGGCTGGTGATCGCGCCGACGGTGGTCGCGTGGGTCATGAACATCAGTTCGCGCCAGATTGCCTCGATGTGCGCCGGGTCGCGGCCGATCAGCTTCGGCGCGAGGTGGTCGCGCAGCAGCGCGATCACCGACGAGCCACCGGTGCCGATCGTGTAGCTGTAGCCGATGCCTTCGCTGCCATCATCGCAGCGGATGCGCACGATCGGCGTCTCCTGTATGACGAACGACTGGATCGCGTCGCTGCGCGGCACTGGTGGGGGCAAGTCGACCTGGAGCAGGTCGATGGCGACGATGCGAGGGCTCTTGTTCTTTGTCATGTGTCAGCGCCTCCCTGCGTCGGTCGGCACGGCAAAGGCACGTTCGGGCAGGCCAAGGCGCGCTGCCTCAGCGGTCGCCCCTTCGGGCCGACTGCCTTGCGGCGCTCGGTCTCTTGGCCCGTCGCGCAATTCACTCCGCTCGCTTCGCTCTCTACGTTCAGGGCTGCGACAAGTCAGATGACGAAGCGCGCTGCGCGCGCGGCCAAGAGCCCTGCGCTCCTCAGCGCCTCCGAAGCGCGCCGCGGCCTGCCCGAACGCGCCTTTGCGGCAGCCGTCATGGCTATTCGTGGAAAGAGCCCCGACGGTGACAGGTCGCGGCAGGCGGTGCCCGGTGGGGGCGATTTCGGCGGCGACGAGAAGCGCAGCGGCGGGGTCGGCGCGCGCAGCGCGCATCCAAAACTGACTTGGCCGCGTCTGTCTGACCGCAGTGAGCGCAGCGAACGAAGGGAGTTCAGCGGCCCGACCTCGCCGCGAGCATCGCAGTGGAGTCGACGCGAAGCGGCGACCGCCGGCGCATGAGCCTCCGCCGGGCATCGCCTGCCGCGACCCGCTCAACGAACGAAGCAGACACCGAGTCACTTCAGCATCCCCATCTGCTGCGGCAGCCACAGCGTGATCTGCGGGATGTAGGTGATCGCCGCGAGCGCTAACAGCAGCGGCACCAGCCACGGCACGATCGCCATCGTTGTGCGCTCGACCGACATCTTCGAGATGCGTGCGAGCACGAACAACACCATGCCCAGCGGCGGGTGCAGCAGGCCGACCATCAGGTTCAAGGTCATGATCAGCCCGAAGTGGATCGGGTCGATGTGCAGCTTCAGCACGATCGGCAGCAGGATCGGCACGAGGATCGTGATCGCCGCGATCGTGTCGATGAAGCAGCCGACGAACAGGATCAGGATGTTCGCCAGCAGCAGGAACACCCACTTGTTCTGCGTCACGCTCAGGATCCAGTCCGCGAGCAGCTGCGCCGCCTGCGTGGTGGTGAGCAGCCAGGCGAAGATCGACGCGGCGGTGACGATGAACAGCACCGACGCGGTGGTCTCGATCGTGTCGAACGTGGCCTTCGCGAGCGTCTTGAAGGTCATCGAGCGGTAGCGCACCAGGCCGAGGAACAGCGCCCAGATCACTGCGGCCATCGCGGCTTCGGTCGGCGTGAACCAGCCCATCGTCATGCCGCCGATCAGGATCACCGGCGCCATCAGCGCCATCACGGCGGAGAAGTTGAAATACCAGTCGAGCGCGAGCAGCGCCACCAGCGCGCTGCCGGCCGCGATGTTGACCGACACGCCGGCATAGTTGGTCAGCAGCCACACGGCAAAAGGGAACGCCAGCACGATCAGGATCTCAAGCGTGGCGGCACCGAGGCGCGACCAGACGAAGGGCGTGTCCGCGCCCCAGCCGTTCTTGCGCGCGAAGTAGGCCACCGTGACCATCATCAGCAGCGTCATGAACAGGCCCGGCAGGATGCCGGCGACGAACAGCGCGCCGATCGACACGTTGGCCATCATCCCGTAGATCACGAACGGCAGCGAGGGCGGAATGATCGGCCCGAGCGTGGCGGACGCGGCGGTGACGCCGACCGAGAACTCGGTGCTGTAGCCGTGGTCCTGCATCGCCTTGATCTCAATCGCGCCGAGGCCGGCGGCATCGGCGATCGCGGTGCCGCTCATGCCCGAGAAGATCACCGAGCCGATGATGTTGACCTGGCCCAGGCCGCCCCTCATCCAGCCGACGAGTGCGACCGCGAAGTCGTAGATGCGCCCGGTGATGCCGGCCACGTTCATCAGGTTGCCGGCGAGGATGAAGAACGGCACCGCCAGCAGCGGGAACGATTCGATGCCGGAGATCATGCGCTGCGCGACGACGACATCGGGCACGCTGCCCGAGATCAGCACGTACAGCAGCGACGAGCCCGCCATCGCCACCGCGACCGGCAGGCCGAACAGCATCAGCGCGAGAAAACCGAGGATGAGAATAGCCATGGCGGCGCCCCTTTATTCGTCGCCGCCATCGAACGCTTCCGGGCGTTCTAGGATGGAGTAGCCCTGGCGCCAGTTCGTCCAGCTGACCTGGATCGAGCGGCCGAACATCAGCACGAAGCCGGCGAACGCGAGCCAGTAGACATGGCTCTTGTTCCAGTCGATCGTCGTCATCGGTTCGTTGTTGACGGCCAGCGCATAGCGCATCACGAGCCACGCTACGTAGCCGAAGAAGACGGTGCGCGCCAGATCGACCAGCGTCGAGAACACGCGCGCCACCGACGCCGGCAGGTAGCGGTACAGGATGCCGACCTGGATGTGGCGGCTGCGCTGCACGCACATCGCCGAGCCGATGAACACGACCGGGATCAGGCAGTAGACCGCGAGCTCTTCGGTCCAGGCGAACGAGTTGTTCAGCGCGTAGCGCGTGAAGAACTGCAGGAACACCAGGGCCGACATCACCCAGAAGAAGCCGAAGCAGACCCAGTCCTCGAACGAGTAGCCCGAGAGATCGACCACATGGTGGTCGGCCTCGGCAAAGCTCTTGACCAGCTCTTCGGCGGCGACCTCGTGCGGATGCGCGCCGGCGTCGTGGATGACGGCAGACATGGCGCGCTTACTTGACGGCCTGGATCTTGTCCCAGTCGGCCTTCTGGTAGCCGAAGGACTCGAAGGTGACGTTCTTCAGCACGGTGTCGCGGAAGTCGTTCTTGTCGACCTCGACCACGTTCAGGCCCTTGCCCTTGAAGATGCCGACCAGCTCCTTCTCGCGCGCCGCGACTTCGCTCGAGGCCTTCACCGAGGCCTCCTGTGCCACGTCCGTGAAGATCTTCTTGTCGGCGTCGCTGAGCTTCTTCCAGAGCCCGCCCGCGATCACGGTGTTCAGGTGATCGACGATGTGGCCGGTCAGCACGATGTTCTTCTGCACTTCGAAGAACTTCTTCGCCTCGATGGTGGTGAGCGGGTTCTCCTGCGCCTCGACCGTGCCGTTCTGCAGCGCGAGGTAGACCTCGGCGAACGCGATCGGCGAGGTGTTGGCGCCGCAGGCGCGCGGCATGGCGAGGTAGGCGGGCACGTCGGGTACGCGGATCTTCAGGCCCTTCATGTCGGCGCACTTGGTGATCGGCTTGTTGCTCGTGGTGTGGCGCACGCCGTAATACGTGGTCGCGACGATGTGGTTGCCGCTCTTCTCTTCGTAGCCGTTGATGAGCTCCTTGTAGATGTCGCTCTTGGTGTAGGCCAGCAGGTGCTCGACACCGCGGAAGGTGTACGGGTAGTAGGCCACGCCGATGCGCGGGAAGGTCTTGGCCGCGAAGCTGGAGCCCGAGATGATGATGTCCACCGTGCCCAGGGTCAGGCCCTGGTTGATGTCGTTCTCCTTGCCGAGCTGCGAGGCCGGGTAAACGTCGATGTGATAGCGGCCGGCGCTGCGCTTCTCGATCTCGCCCGCAGCCCAGACGGCAGCAGTGTGGAAGGGCTCCGAGGTCTCGTAGACGTGCGCCCACTTGAGCTTGGTCTGCGCGAATGCGCCGCTGCTGGCGGCCGCGAAGGCGAGGGCGGTGAGTGCGGCTTTCAAGGTCGTGTGCATGGGTGTCTCCAGCTTGCAGTCTTGGGAACGGAATCAGTCGCAGACCACTTGCACCTTGGTGCTGCGGCTGCGGTCGGAGGCAAGCTCGAAGGCTTCGAGCGAGCGGCTGAGCGGGATCTGCGCCGAGAGCAGGGGCCGCACATCGACGCGGCGCGTGCGCAGGTATTGCACCGCCCAGTCGAATGCGTGCGCGGCGCGGAAGGCGCCGACGTAATCGAGCTCGCGCGCCATGATGCTGTTGGCGGGGAACATCATGCCGTCGGCCGGCAGGCTGCCGACCTGCACGATGCGGCCGCCGCGGCGCGCCGCCTTCAGGCAGGTCATCAGCGCGGGCGGGCTGCCGGCGGCTTCGATGCACACGTCGGCGATGTCCGCGAGCTCGGCTTCACTGGCCTTGTCGCTGCGGATGGTCTGGTCGGCGCCGACGCTCTTGGCCATCTCCAGCGGCCGGTCGGCGATGTCGCAGACGATGATGTGGGCCGCGCCGTTGAGCCTGGCGGCGATCACGCTCATGCAGCCGATCGTGCCGCCACCGGTGACGAGCACCGTCTTGCCCGTGAGGTTGCCGGCGCGGTGCACCGCGTGCAGGCCGATCGAGAGCGGTTCGGCACAGGCGAGCTCGCCGAGCGAGATGTCCTCGGTGATCGGCGTGAGCTGGCGTTCGCCCATCACGAAGCGCTCGCGGAACATGCCCTGCACATGTGGGTACACGCTCGCGCTGCCGAGGAAGCGCATGTGGCGGCACAGGTTCAGGCGCCCGGCGTTGCAGTAGTCGCAGTGGCCGCAGGCGTGCGACGGGTTGATCGCGACCTTGTCGCCGACCTTCACGCGCGTCACGCCCGCGCCGACCCGGGCCACCGTGCCCGAGACCTCGTGGCCCGGGATGAGCGGCTCGCGCATCACGAACGCGCCGACCCGGCCGTGCTGGTAGTAGTGCAGGTCGGAGCCGCAGATGCCGCCGGCGCCGAGGCGCATCTCCACATCCGTCGGGCCGAGCTCGGCGGGCACGTCGTCTTCGAGGCGCAGGTCCTTCGCGCCGTGGATTCTGCAGGTCAGGCTCATGGAGGTTCCTTGGTCAGGCGGCCTTGCGGCGCGCGGTCTTGCGGGGAGTGACGGCGGCGTTCCTGGCCGGCGCCTTGGCGGGCCAGTTCGCGGTGAAGCGATCGTGCGAGCGTGCCAGGTGCGTGGCCATCGCCGCGCGTGCGGCCTCGGACGAGTGACTCGCGATGGCGTCGATCACGGCCTGGTGTTCGGCGATCGCGATGGTCCAGCTGCGCACGGTCTCGAAGTGGTTGCCGAGCTGCTCGAACAGCGGGTTGTGGCGCTCGTCGAACAGCTCGCAGACGATGCGCAGCAAGACCGAGTTCTCGCTCGCCTCGGCGATGCGCTCATGAAAGAGGCGGTCGCCGCGCGTCGGGAGGTGGCCGGCATCGACCTCCTGCTGCATCAGCGCGAGAGCGTTGCGCAGCCCGGCGATCTGGGCCTTCTTCATGTGGCGGGCGGCGTGCGCCGCGAGTTCGGCCTCGATCAGCTGGCGTGCACGGATGGTTTCGAGCGGGCCTTCGCCGCCGATCCGCTTGAGTTGCTTCGGGTCGTGCGGGCGCACGTAGATGCCCGAACCCATGCGCACTTCGACGAGGCCCTCGACCTCCAGCGCAATCAGCGCCTCGCGAACCGAGGGGCGCGAGACGCCGAGCTGCAGCGCCAGATCGCGCTCGGGCGGCAGCCGCCTGCCGACCTCGTATTCGCCGCGCTCGACCAGGCCGCGCAACTGATCGGCGATCTGGCGGTAGAGGCGGCGGGGTTCGATGGTCTGGATCGGCATGTCTGACTGCGTTTGCCCGATTGATTGGCCAAGTGGTCTTACCAATTCGGTAAAGAATAGTTGAGTCGGCGCTTTCCCGTCAACATCGGGTTTGCCCTTGTCCGACCTTGCGGCCGGTGCCCCGTGGCATGCTGCACCCGAACCCATCCCCCGAACCCTCATGGACGAATTCCACAGCGTCACCACGCCGCCGCGCCGCCGACGCTGGCTCGGCAGCGTCATCGCGATCCTGTGCCTCGTCGCGCTGGGCTCGCTGGCGTGGTATCTGACGCACCAGCCGAAGGTGGCGACTGCCAGCGGAGCAGGTGGCGGGCCCGGTGGCCCTGGCGGGCCTGGAGGCGGCGGTGGGCGCGGCGCGCCCCCGAGCACGGTCGGCGTCGCGTTGGCGCGCAAGGCCGACATCCCGGTCGTGATCGAGGCACTGGGCACGGTCACGCCAGCGGCCAACGTCACGGTGCGGCCGCAGGTCTCCGGCGTGATCACGCAGGTGCTGTTCAAGGAAGGGCAGATGGTGAAGAAGGGCGACCTGCTCGCCACCATCGACCCGCAATCGTTCCAGATGGCGCTGACGCAGGCGATCGGCGCGCGCCAGCGCGACGAGGCCCAGCTCGAGGCGGCGCGCGTCACCCTCCAGCGATACCGCACGCTGCTCGATCAGGATTCGATCGCGCGGCAGGACGTGGACACGCAGGCCGCGCTCGTCAAGCAGCTCGAAGGCACGGTGACCATCGACCGCGCGAACGAAGGCACGGCGCGTCTGAGCGTCGGCTACGCGCGCATCGTCGCGCCGGTGTCGGGCCGCGTCGGGCTGCGGCCGATCGATGCCGGCAACTACATCGGCGCTGGCGACACCACCGGCATCGCGGTGATCACGCAGATCGCGCCGATCGATGTCGCCTTCGCGATCCCGCAGGACCGCGTGCCCGAGATCCAGGCGCGCCTGGCCGAAGGCGCGCAGCTGCCGGTCGGCGCGTGGGACCGCGCACGCACCAAGCAGCTCGACACGGGCAGCTTCTCGACGCTGGACAACCAGGTCGATCCGGCCACCGGCACCGTGAAGGCCAAGGCGCGCTTCGCGAACGCGGGCGGCACGCTGTTCCCGAACCAGTTCGTCAATGTGAAGCTGCTGCTGCGCACGATCGCCGGTGCGGTCGTCGTGCCGGTGACGGCGCTGCGCCACGGGCCGAGCGGCGACTTCGTCTACGTCGTCGCGGAGGACAAGACCGTCACGCTGCGCAACGTGACGCGCGGCGAGGCGGGCGTGGACAACGTGATGATCGCCAAGGGGCTAGCCCTCGGCGAGCAGGTCGTCACGGAAGGCGGCGATCGGCTGAAGGAAGGCTCGAGGGTGCAGACCAGCGTCGATCGGCCCGCGGGCGCGGCCTCGGGCGCCTCGGCGCCGGGGCGCCGCGCCTCGGGCGCGCGTGGTGAGCGCGGCGAGCGTGGCGCCTCCAGACCCGCCTCATGAGCCCCTCCAAGCCGTTCATCCAGCGGCCGGTCGCGACCTCGCTGCTGATGCTGGCGATCGTGCTCGCGGGCATGGTCGGCTTCCGCTTCCTGCCGCTCTCGGCGCTGCCGCAGGTCGATTACCCGACGATCCAGGTGCGCACGCTCTATCCCGGGGGCAGCCCGGAGGTGATGAGCAACACGGTGACGGCGCCGCTGGAGCGGCAGTTTGGTCAAATGGCCGGGCTCGACCGCATGGCCTCGACCAGCGCGGCCGGCGTCTCCATCATCACCCTGCAGTTCACGCTCGGCCTGACGCTCGACGTCGCGGAGCAGGAGGTGCAGGCCGCGATCAACGCCGGCGGCTCGCTGCTGCCGGCCGACCTGCCGGCGCCGCCGGTCTACGCCAAGGTCAACCCGGCCGACGCGCCGGTGCTCACGCTCGCCGTCACCTCCGACTCGCTGCCGCTGACCGAGGTGCAGAACCTCGTGAACACGCGGCTGGCGCAGAAGATCAGCCAGGTCACCGGCGTCGGCCTCGTGTCCTTGTCGGGCGGGCAGCGGCCGGCGGTGCGCATCCAGGCCGACACGCAATCGCTCGCGTCCTACGGCATCGGCCTGGACACCTTGCGCAGCGCCATCACCGCGGCGAACTCGAACGCCGCGAAGGGCAGCTTCGACGGCCCGAAGCGCGCCTACACGATCAACTCGAACGACCAGCTGCTGACGGTCGATGATTACAAGAACCTGATCGTCTCGTACAAGAACGGCGCGCCGGTGCGGATGATCGACGTCGCCCGCGTCGTCAACGGCGCCGAGAACAACCAGCTCGGCGCGTGGGCCAATCAGACGCCGGCGATCATCCTCAACGTGCAGCGCCAACCCGGTGCGAACGTGATCGCGACGGTGGATGCGATCAAGGCCAAGCTGCCCGAGCTGCAGGCCGGCCTGCCGGCGGCGCTGAAGATCGACGTGCTCAGCGATCGCACCGCCGGCATCCGTGCCTCGGTCGAGCATGTCGAGATGGAGCTGATCCTCGCGGTCGTGCTCGTGGTGCTGGTGATCTTCGCCTTCCTCGGCAACCTGCGCGCGACCGTGATCGCGAGCATCGCGGTGCCGATCTCGCTGATCGGCACGTTCGGTGCGATGTACCTGCTCGGCTACAGCCTGAACAACCTGAGCCTGATGGCGCTGACGATCGCGACCGGCTTCGTGGTCGATGACGCGATCGTGATGATCGAGAACATCGCGCGCTACCTCGAAGAAGGCGAGCCGCCGATGCAGGCCGCGATCAAGGGCGCGACGCAGATCGGCTTCACGATCATCTCGCTGACGGTCTCGCTTATCGCGGTGCTGATCCCGCTGCTGTTCATGAGCGACGTGGTCGGCCGGCTGTTCCGCGAGTTCGCGGTGACGCTGGCGATCACGATCCTGATCTCGGCGGTGGTGTCGCTGACCCTGGTGCCGATGATGTCGGCGCGCTGGCTGAAGCCCAAACAAGATGCGAAGGACACGAAGAAGCCCAACGCCGCTGCGGCGCGCGTGCAGCGCTTCTTCAGCGACGTGATGCAGCGCTACGACCGTTCGTTGGGCTGGGTCATCGACCACCAGGTGATCACGCTGATCGTGGCGCTCGCGACCTTCGCGCTGACCGTGCTGCTCTACCTGATGATCCCCAAGGGCCTGTTCCCGACGCAGGACACCGGCCAGCTGCAGGGCCGCATCCAGGCCGCGCAGGACGTGTCGTACGAGCGCATGGCGCTGCTCCAGCAGCAGGCCGCGGCCGCGATCCTGGCCGACCCGGACGTGGCGAACCTGAGCTCCTTCGTCGGCGTCGATGCCGCGAACAACACGATGCTGCATGCCGGCAGCATGCTCATCAATCTGAAGAAGGATCGCGGCAACGCGCAGGCCACGATGGATCGCCTGCGCGAGCGCGTGAGTCATGTGGCCGGCGTGACGCCCTACCTGCAGCCGACGCAGGATCTGACGATCGACGCAGAGACTGGCCCGACGCAATACCGCGTCTCGCTCGAAGGCGTGGACAGCGCGACCATCACGCTGTGGATGAACAAGCTGATCGAGCGGCTGCGTGACTCGAAGCAGGTGCGCAACGTCAGCAGCGATGCCGGTGCCCAAGGCCTCGCGGCCACCATTGACGTGAACCGCGACACCGCCTCGCGCCTGGGCATCACCGCGAGTTCGGTCGATGACGCGCTCTACAGCGCCTTCGGTCAGCGCATCGTCTCGACCATCTTCACCGAGACCAACCAGTACCGCGTGATCCTCGAAGCCGCGCCCGGGCTGATCGGCGATGTCTCCGATCTGGGCAAGCTGAACCTCATCACCAGCGGCGGCACGGCGACGCCGCTTTCGGCGTTCGCGACCATCGCCGAGAAGCAGGCGCCGCTGCAGATCACGCACGTCTCGCAGTACCCGGCGAGCACGCTGAACTTCGACACCGCGAGCGGCGTCGCGCTCGGCGACGCCGTCGATGCGATCCGCCAGGCCGCGAAAGACATCGCGCTGCCCAGCAGCGTGACGATGACCTTCCTCGGCGCTTCGGGCGCCTACGAGCGGAGCCTGAGCAACCAGCTCTGGCTGATCCTGGCCGCAGTGATCTGCGTCTACATCGTGCTCGGCGTGCTGTACGAAAGCTATGTGCACCCGCTGACGATCCTCTCGACGCTGCCGTCGGCTGGCGTCGGCGCGCTGCTCGCGTTGATGGTCACCGGCAACGACCTCGGCGTGATCGGCATCATCGGCATCATCCTGCTGATCGGCATCGTCAAGAAGAACGCGATCATGATGATCGACTTCGCCATCGACGCCGAACGCAATGAGGGCAAGAGTGCCCGCGAAGCGATCCACCAGGCCGCGCTGCTGCGCCTGCGGCCGATCCTGATGACGACGCTGGCCGCGCTCTTCGCCGCCGTGCCCTTGATGCTGAGCTGGGGCGACGGCGCCGAGCTGCGCCGGCCGCTCGGCCTGGCGATCTTCGGCGGGCTGATCGTGAGCCAGCTGCTGACGCTGTTCACCACGCCGGTGATCTACCTGATGTTCGACCGGCTCGGCGGCGGCAGCACGCGCAAGCTCGAGGATGCGTCGGAGGCGTCGGCGTGAACCTCTCGGCACCGTTCGTTCGGCGGCCGATCGCCACGGTGTTGCTGACCGTCGGCGTCGCGCTCGCCGGCATCGGCGGCTTCTTCGCGCTGCCGGTGTCGCCGCTGCCGCAGATCGACTTCCCGGTGATCTCCGTCAGCGCCGCGATCCCCGGCGCCAGCCCGGACACGATGGCCACCAGCGTGGCCACGCCGCTGGAGCGGCACCTCGGCACGATCGCCGGTGTCAACGAGATCACCTCGCAGAGCGGCGTGGGCTCCACGCGCGTGACCCTGCAGTTCGACCTCTCGCGCAACATCGACGGTGCCGCGCGCGAGGTGCAGGCGGCGATCAACGCGAGCCGCGCCGATCTGCCGGCCACCTTGAAGAGCAACCCGACCTACCGCAAGGCCAACCCGGCGGCGGCGCCGGTGATCATCCTCGCGCTCACGTCGAAGACGAAGACGCCGGGGCAGGTCTACGACTCGGTCTCGAACATCATCAGCCAGCGCCTGTCGCAGGTGGACGGCGTCGGCGATGTCGAGATCGGCGGCGGCTCGCTGCCGGCGGTGCGCATCGAGCTGCTGCCGTTCGCGCTGAACAAGTACGGCATCAGCACCGAGGACGTGCGCGCCGCGATCCAGGCGAGCAACGCGAACCGGCCCAAGGGCATCGTGCAAGGCGACGAACGCCGCTTGCAGATCTACACCCAGACGCCGGCGCTGCGCGCGAGCGACTACGCGACCATGGTGATTGCCTGGCGCGACGGCGCCGCGGTGCGATTGCAGGACGTGGCCGAGGTGGCCGATGGCGTCGAGGACACGCGCACGCTCGGCCTCTTCAACGGCGAGCCGGCCATCATCGTGCTGATCACGCGCCAGCCCGCGGCCAACGTGATCGCGACGGTGGACGCGGTGCGCAAGCTGTTGCCGGAACTGCAGGCCGACCTGCCCGCCGACGTGGAACTGCACGTGGCCTCCGACAGCACGAACTCGATCCGCGCCTCGCTGCGCGAGGTCGAGCTCACGCTCGTGATCTCGGTCGTGCTCGTGGTGCTCGTCGTCAGCCTGTTCCTGCGCAGCGTGCGCGCGACCATCGTGCCGGCGGTGGCGACCATCGTCGCGCTGCTCGGCACCTTCGGCGTGATGGTCCTGCTCGGCTTCTCGCTCAACAACCTGAGCCTGATGGCGCTGACGGTGGCGACCGGCTTCGTCGTCGATGACGCGATCGTGGTCCTGGAGAACACGAGCCGCCATATCGAGGCCGGCATGACGCGCATGCAGGCCGCGCTGCTGGGCGCGCGCGAGGTCGGCTTCACGGTGCTGTCGATCAGCATCTCGCTGGTGGCGGTGTTCATCCCGCTGCTGTTCATGGGCGGGCAGCAGGGGCGGCTGTTCAAGGAGTTCGCGATCACGCTGTCGGCCGCGGTGATGATCTCGCTGGTGATCTCGCTGACCACCACGCCGATGATGTGCGCGTGGCTGCTCAAGCCGGGCGGCGAGCACGACAAGCCGCCCGGGCGCGTCGCACGCACGGCCGAGCGCGGCTACCAGTGGGTGCTGCGGCGCTACGAACAGAGCCTGGACTGGGCGCTCGCGAGCAAGGCGCTGGTGATGCTGATCCTGCTCGCGGTCATCGGCATGAACGTCTACCTTTTCGCGATGGCGCCCAAGGGCTTCTTCCCGCAGCAGGACACCGGCCAGCTCAACGGCGGCATGCGCGCCGACCAGAGCATCTCGACCAAGGCGATGGGCGAGAAGCTGCGCCAGGTCGTGGACATCGTGCACAAGGACCCGGCGGTGGACACGGTGGTCGGCTTCACCGGCGGCGGGCGCGCCGGCGGCGGCTTCATGTTCGTGAACCTGAAGCCCGCCGACCAGCGCACCGACAAGGGCCTCGCGGTGATCGCGCGGCTGCGCCCGCAGCTCGCGCGCGTGACCGGGCTGCAGGTCTTCCTGAACCCGGTGCAGGACGTGCGCTCCGGCGGCCGCGCCAGCAACTCGACCTACCAGTACACGCTGAAGAGCGACAACGTCGCGCAGCTGCGCCAGTGGGCGCTGAAGCTCGCCGACGAGATGAAGCAGCAGCCGCAGCTCACCGATGTCGATACCGACCAGGCCGAGAACGGCGTGCAGACGACGGTGAAGGTCGATCGCGATGCCGCCAAGCAACTCGGCGTGAGTTCGAGCGCGATCGATGCGGCGCTCTACAACGCCTTCGGCCAGCGCCAGGTCGCGACCATCTACACCGAGCTGAACCAGTATCACGTGGTGATGGAGTGGGCGCCGGGCTACACGACGAGCCCGAACGCGCTCGCCGACATCTACGTGCCGGCGACCAAGGCGAGCACCAACGCCGCGACCGCGGCCGCGGTCTCTGCCAACCCCGGGCTGCGCAACGCCTCGACCGGCAACGTGCTGAGCAACACCGCGACCGCGCTGGTGCCGCTCGCCGCCGTCGCGCGCTTCGCCGAGGAATCGACCGCGACCTCGGTGAACCACCAGGACACCGAGCTCGCGACCACGATCTCATTCAACCTCGCCGACGGCGAGACGCTCGCCGATGCGCGCACCGCGATCAAGACCGCCGAGGCCAACATCGGCCTGCCGACCACGCTGCGCGGCGAGTTCGCCGGCAGCGCGCTGAGCGCGCAGCAATCGAACAGCCAGCAAACGCTCTTGATCATCGCCGCGATCGTCGTGATCTACATCGTGCTCGGCATCCTCTACGAAAGCCTGGTGCACCCGATCACGGTGCTCTCGACCCTGCCGTCGGCCGGCGTCGGCGCGGTGATCGCGCTGCTGATGTTCAGGCTGGAGTTCTCGATCATGGCGCTGATCGGCGTGTTCCTGCTGATCGGCATCGTCAAGAAGAACGCGATCCTGATCATCGATTTCGCGCTCGAGGCCGAGCGCTCGCGCGGCCTGAGTTCGCTGCAGGCGGTGCGCGAGGCCTGCCTGCTGCGCTTCCGCCCGATCGTGATGACGACGATGGCCGCGGCGCTCGGCGCGCTGCCGCTCGCGATCGGCTTCGGCGAAGGCTCCGAGCTGCGCCGGCCGCTCGGCATCGCGATCATCGGCGGGCTGATCGCGAGCCAGCTGCTCACGCTGCTGACCACGCCGGTCGTCTACCTGCTGCTCGACAAGCTGCGCCACCGCGGCACCGACGAGCGTCACCTGAGCCGCGCGGGCGACCACGCGCCCGCGCCTGAAGCCACATGAAAACACCCTTGCTCGTGATGACCACGGCCGCGCTGCTGTCCGCCTGCGCGGTCGGGCCCGATTACCAGCGGCCGGATCTCAAGACCACCGCCGCGTACAAGGAAGCGCCGGCCGCCGACGCCGGCTGGTTCCCCGCCGCACCGGCCGACGCGCTCGACCGCGGGCCGTGGTGGGAGCTGTTCGGCGACGCCGAACTGAACGCGCTGATCGCGAAGGTCGAGGTCTCGAACCAGAACGTCGCCGCCGCCGTTGCCGCGTATGCGCAGGCGCAGGCGCTGGTGCGCGAGCAGCGCGCGTCGCTGTTCCCGACGGTGGGCGCGGACGGCAGTGCGAAGCGCAGCGGCGGTGGCGCGTCGCTGGGCACCGCGAACAGCGTGCAGGCCGGCGTGAGCGCAAGCTGGGCGCCCGACCTGTGGGGCGCGCTGCGCCGCTCGGTCGAGAGCGCGCAGGCCGGTGCGCAGGCGAGCGAGGCCGATCTGGCCGCGGCGCGGCTCTCGGCGCAGGGCCTGCTCGCATCCGACTACTTCGGGCTGCGCGATGCCGACAACGAACTCGTGCTGGTGCGCGCGTCGGTCGAAGGCTACGAGCGCGCGCTGCAGATCACGACCAACCGCTACAACGCCGGCATCGCGCCGCGCACCGACGTGCTGCAGGCGCAGACCACGCTGGCGAACGCGCGCGCCGATCTCGCGTCGCTGACGGCGCAACGCGCGCAGCTCGAGCACGCGATCGCGGTGCTCATCGGCAAGTCCCCCGCCGAGTTCACGCTGGCCGCGGCGCCGTGGAACATGGCCGTGCCGGCAGTGCCGCTGGGCGTGCCCTCCGAGCTGCTGCAACGCCGGCCCGACATCGCCAGCGCCGAGCGCGCAGTGGCGCAGGCGAACGCGCAGATCGGCATCCAGGCTTCAGCGTACTTCCCGAGCGTGACCTTGAGCGGCTCGGTCGGTTATGCGGGCAGTCGCGTCGCCGACCTGTTCAACGCGTCGAACAGCCTGTGGTCGCTCGGCCTCTCGGTCGCGCAGACCATCTTCGATGCCGGCGCGACGCGTGCGCGCGTCGAGCAGGCGGAGGCGGGCCGCGACGGGGCGGTGGCGCGCTACCGGCAGACCGTGCTGGCCGCGTTCCAGGCCGTCGAGGACCAGCTCAGCGCGGCGCGTTCGCTGGCCGAGCAGGCCGAGCTGCGACGCGCGGCCTCGGAAGCCGCCGACCTCACCGAGCAGCAGCTGCTGAACCGCTACAAGGCCGGTCAGGTCGGCTACAGCGATGTGGTGACCGCGCAGGCCTCGGCGCTGAGCGCGCGCCGCACCTTGTCGCAACTCGCATCGAACCGGCAGACCACGGCGATCGCGCTGATCCAGGCGTTGGGTGGTGGTTGGCACGCCCCTTGAGCATGGGGCGATGTATCGAAACACCCTAGGCGGGTGACGCCCGGGCTCCGTCAGAATCCGCGCAGTTTCCCGGAGCATCTGATGGAAAAGACGTGGTTGAAGCAGTACCCGGTGGGTGTGCCGGCGAACATCGATGTCGGGCAGTACGGCTCGCTGGTCGGCCTGCTCGACGAGAGCTTCAAGAAGTATGCCGGCCGCATGGCCTACAAGTTCATGGGCAAGTCGATCAGTTTCGCGGCGGTCGATGAGGCTTCGCGCGCGCTGGCCGCCTACTTGCAGGCGCAGGGGCTGGACAAGGGCGACCGCGTCGCGGTGATGATGCCCAACGTGCCGCAGTACCCGGTGGCCGTGGCGGCGATCCTGCGCGCCGGCTACGTGGTCGTGAACGTGAACCCGCTGTACACGCCGCGCGAGCTCGAACACCAGCTGAAGGACTCGGGCGCCAAGCTGATCATCATGGTCGAGAACTTCGCGACCACCTTGCAGACGGTGCTGCCGAACGTGCCGACGAAGAAGATCATCCTGACGGCGCTCGGCGACATGCTCGGCTTCCCGAAGGCGATGATCGTCAACTACATGGTGCGCAAGGTGAAGAAGATGGTGCCGGCGTTCGACCTGCCCGGCGCCGTGAAATTCAACGACGCCCTCGCCGCGGGCCGCGGCAAGAGCTTCAAGCCCGCCACGGTCGGCCCCGACGACATCGCAGTGCTGCAATACACCGGCGGGACGACCGGCGTCAGCAAAGGCGCGGTGCTGCTGCATCGCAACCTCGTCGCCAACATCCTGCAGGCCGAAGCCTGGTACCAGCCGGCGCTCAAAAAAATCCCGGCCGGCCAGCAGATCATCACCATCTGTGCGCTGCCGATCTATCACATCTTCGGTTTCAACACCAACATGATGCTGGCGATGCGCATGGGCGGCGCCAACATCCTGATCGCCAATCCGCGCGACCTGCCGAGCGTCTTCAAGGAGCTGCAGGGCGAGAAGTTCCACAGCTTTCCGGCCGTCAACACGCTGTTCAACGCGATGGCGCACCACCCCGAGTTCGGCTCGGTGGACTGGAGCAGCCTCGTGATCTCGGTCGGCGGCGGCATGGCGGTGACGAGCGCCACCGCCAAGCTCTGGCTCGAGAAGACCGGCTGCCCGATCGTCGAAGGCTACGGGTTGAGCGAGACCTCGCCGTCTGCCACCTGCAACCCGGTGGACAGCACCGCGTACAGCGGCAACATCGGCCTGCCGATGCCCAACACCGAGCTGACCCTGCTCGACGACGATGGTGCCGAGGTGCCGCTGGGCTCGCCGGGCGAGATCGCGATCCGCGGCCCGCAGGTGATGGCCGGCTACTGGCAGCGGCCCGACGAGACCGAGAAGGTCATGACGGCCGATGGCTTCTTCCGCACTGGCGACATCGGCGTGGTCGATGAGCGCGGCTACTTCAAGATCGTCGATCGCAAGAAGGACATGATTCTCGTCAGCGGTTTCAACGTCTACCCGAACGAAGTCGAGGACGTGGTCGGCCAGATGCCCGGCATCCTCGAATGCGCGGCCGTCGGCATCCCCGACGCGAAGGCCGGCGAGGCCGTCAAGCTGGTGATCGTGAAGAGCAACCCCGCGGTGACGGAGGCCGACGTGCGCGCCTATTGCGAGGCCAACCTGACCGGGTACAAGCGGCCGAAGCAGGTCGAGTTCCGCACCGAGCTGCCGAAGTCGAACGTCGGCAAGATCCTCCGGCGCGAATTGCGCGACAAGGCCTGAATCCGGACGCGCGCCCTGATACATTTCGCCCTGTGGCGCATGCCCGGACGCAGGCGGTGCGCAAGTCGACGGGAAGGGATCCGTGATCTGGGGCAAGACCGAAGCCGGTCGATTGGAGATGCAGTCCCGCGCGCTCGTGAAGGAGCGTGCCAAACGCAACCTGCTTCTTCTGATCGATGGCGTGAAGACCGACGCGATGCTGCTGGACGGCCTCGCCGGCATCACTGCGACCGATTTCGACGTGTTGCAGGAGCTGGGGCTGATAACGCAGGTGGCCGAGAGCCCGGCCGGGCGATCGACGCGGGGGTCTGCCACCACCACGAGCAGCGCGCTGTCGCCGCTGGAACCAGCGGCCCCTGCTGCCCCGCTCGACTACGCGCAATTCACCGCGGCGCTGACGCTGATGATCTCCTCCGAACTCGGCCTGCGCGGCCTGATGCTGACGCTCGCGGTCGAGAAGGCCAGCACGATCGAGGAGTTGCGCGCGGTGGCCGATCGCACGATCACGCAGATCGCCGAGCGCAAGGGCGAGGCGCGTGCCGCCGCCGCGCGTCGCACGCTGTACGGCCGCTGATCGCGCCGACGGAACACAGCGCGTGCCGCACCGACCCGCGGCCATCGTCAGCGCGATGCACGAGGAGTTGCGCGCACTGCTGCCGCTGCTGACGGATCGCCACACGGTGCGGCTCGCGGGGCGCGATTTCCATCACGGCATGATCCACGACCAGCCGGTCGTGCTCGCGTTGTCGGGTGTCGGCAAGGTGGCGGCGGCGACGACCGCGGTGCTGCTGATGCACGCGTTCGAGGCGCACCGGCTGGTCTTCACCGGCGTCGCCGGTGGCCTGGCGGCGGGCGTGAACGTCGGCGATGTGGTCGTCGCCACGCAGCTGTTGCACCACGACATGGATGCCTCGCCGCTGTTTCCGCGTTTCGAGGTGCCGCTCACCGGCCGCGCGCGCTTCGAGGCCGATGTCGAACTCTCCGAGGCGCTGGCCGCCGCCGCGCTGCGCGGTCTCGGCGCGCGCCTGCATCGCGGCCTGATCGTCAGCGGTGACCGCTTCATCGCCAGCGCCGCGGACAGCGACGCGTTGCGCGCGCTGCTGCCCGACGCGCTCGCGGTCGAGATGGAAGGCGCGGCGGTGGCGCAGGCCTGCGCCGATTTCGGACGCCCGTTCGCGGTCGTGCGCACCATCTCCGACCGCGCCGACGACGCCGCACACATCGACTTCGCCCGCTTCATCGAGGACATCGCGAGCACCACGACCTGCGCGATCATCGAAGCGTGGCTGCGCGATAGGGCAAACTCGGTGGATGCCTCCCCGCCTGTTCGTTGACCAGCCATTGCATGCTGGCGATGCCTTCGCATTGCCCGCCGGCGCCGCGCGCCACGTGCAGGTGCTGCGCCTGCAACCCGGCGCGGCGCTGACCTTGTTCGATGGTGCCGGAGGCGAGTGGGAGGCCAGCGTCACACAGATGGGCCGCAGCGACGTGTGCGTGCAGCTCGGCGCGCACACCACCGTGGACCGCGAGCTGCCGCTGTTCGTGACGCTGGCGCTCGGCATGCCGGCCAACGAACGCATGGACGCGGTCGTCGAGAAGGCGACCGAGCTCGGTGTGGCCGCGATTCAGCCGCTGATGTGCGAGCGCTCGGTGCTGCGCCTGAGCGGCGAACGCGCGCGCAAGAAGGTCGCGCACTGGCAGGCGGTTGCGCAGTCGGCCTGCGAGCAGAGCGGCCGCACGCGCGTGCCGCGGGTCGCCGAGGTCGCGACGTTGACGCAGTGGCTGAAGACTGGGCCGACGGCGCCGACGCGCTGGATGCTGAGCCTGCGTGATGCGCAACCGGTGGCTGCACTGCGGCTGCCGAGCGGCAGCATGCTGTGCCTCAGCGGGCCGGAGGGCGGCCTGTCGCCCGACGAGGAAGCGACCGCGCACGACGCCGGCTTTGCCCCGATCTCGCTCGGCCCGCGCGTGCTGCGCGCCGACACCGCGCCGCTGGCGCTGCTGGCCCACCTCGGATTGAGCGCCACTCGATGAATCTGCGTCTGCTGCTGCTCACCTTGTGCCAGGGCCTGTTCCTGACCAACAACGTCACCTTCATGGCGATCAACGGGCTCGTCGGCCTGAGCCTCGCGCCGCGGCCGTGGATGGCGACGCTGCCGCTGATGGGCTATGTCGCCGGCGGTGCGCTGTGCGCGAACCTCGTTGCGAAACATCAGCGTCGATGGGGCCGCAAACGCGCGTTCCAGGCCGGGCTGGGGGTGGCGATCGGAGCGAGCGCGCTGTGCGCGTTCGCGGCCTCGACGCACCAGTTCTGGCTGCTCGTCGCCGCCACGCTGCTGGCGGGCTACTACAACGCCAACGCCGGCCTCTACCGCTTCGCCGCGACCGAGCTGGTCGAGCCCGCGTTCAAGGAGCGCGCGATCTCGTGGGTGCTGGCCGGTGGCATCCTCGGTGCCGTCGCCGGGCCGAACCTGGCGAGCGCGACGCGCGACGTGCTGCCGGTGCCGTTCGCCGGTGCCTACGCGGCGCTGGTCGGCATCGCGCTGCTGGCGTTGTTCACCTTGTCGTTCATCACGTTCCCGCCCTTGCCCTTGCCCAATGCGGCACGCCCGGGCCGGCCGCTGCGAGAGCTCGCGCGCCAACCGGTGTTCGTGGTCGCGATCATCGCGTGTGCGCTCGGCTACGGCGTGATGAATCTGTTGATGGCGTCGACGCCGATCGCGATGGCGATGTGCTCGCACCCGTTCAAGAGCACGGCGCTGGTGCTCGAATGGCACGTGCTCGGGATGTTCGTGCCGAGCTTCTTCACCGGCTCGCTGATCAAGCGCTTCGGCTGCCTGCGCATCATGGCAATCGGTGTCGTGTTGAACCTGATCTGCATCGCGGTCGCGCTGTCGGGTGTCGAGCTGATGCAGTTCCTGATTGCGCTGGTGGCGCTCGGCGTCGGCTGGAACTTCCTCTACATCGGCGGCACCACGCTGTTCACCGAGGCCTATCGGCCCGAAGAGAAGACCGCCGCCCAAGCGGCGATGGACACGGTGGTCTTCGGCACGATGACGATCACCTCGTTCAGCTCGGGCGCGCTCGTCACGACCAGCGGCTGGACGCTGCTGAACATGGGCTCGCTGGTGCCGGTGGCGCTGACCGCCTTCGCATTGTTCTGGCTTGCGTTGCAGCGCCGCGGTGCCCAGAATCGGGTATCAACTTAAGGAGTGGTGACCATGAGCTTGCTCGACTCGGTGATCGGCGCGCTGGCAAACGCCCAGCCCGGTGCGCAACCCCCGTCTCCCGGTGCCACGCAGGGCACGCCGGGCTCGGTGCTGCTGAGCACGGTGATCTCGATGCTGGCCAATGGGCAGCATCCGCAGGGCGCGGGTGTCGGTGGCCTCGGCGACCTGATCGGCCGCTTCACGCAGGGTGGCATGGGCGACGTGATCGGCTCGTGGATCGGCCATGGCCAGAACGCGCCGATCTCGGGCGATCAGCTCTCGAACGTGCTCGGCCCGGATGTGATCGGCCAGATCGCGTCGCAGCTCGGGCTGTCGCACGGCGACGCGGCGGGGCAACTCTCGCAGATGCTGCCGGAAGTGATCAACCGGCTCACGCCGCACGGCCAGGCGCCGAGCGGTGGCCTGGGTGGGATGGATGACATCCTCGCGTCGCTGACCGCCAAGCGCTGATCGACTACGTTGGCTTGCGGGCCGAGCCGGCGACCAGGTCGAAGCGGAACAGCCGGCATTCGATCGGCCCGTTCCACATCGGCACGCGGCGCGATTCCTTCAGGCGCATCGCGCCCGGCAGCTTCATGTCGGGGCTGAGCACGTAGGCGGTCCAGCCGCCGGCGTGCTGCGTGTACGCGCGCTTCCAGTGAGAGGCGAGGCGCGGGAAGAAGTCGCTCGGCGTGTCGCGGTCTTCGGCGGATTCGCGCGCGGCCTTGCCGCCGACCTCGATGCGCTCGCCGTACGGCGGGTTGATCATCAGCGTGCCGGGCAGGCCCTCGGGCAGCGCCGGTGCAGGGCGTTCCAGCGCATCGCCGCCGTTGAACGTGATCGCCGCCTCGACACCCGCGCGCTGCGCATTGCGGCGCGCGAAGTCGACCATGCGGAACGACACGTCGCTGGCAAAGATCGGCACCGCGCTCGCGTGGATGCGCGCGGTGGCGTGGCTGCGCAGGCGCTGCATCTCGGCGCGCATCGCGTCGCCGACGAACGGCAGCAGGCGCTCGAAAGCGAAGCGGCGCTTCAGGCCCGGCGCGATGCCGCAGGCGATCTGCGCGGCCTCGATCGCGATCGTGCCGGAGCCGCAGCAAGGATCGTGCAGTGCGCCACCCGCCTCGGGCGTGCCGTGCCAGCCGGCGGCGGCGAGCATCGCGGCGGCGAGCGTCTCCTTCAGCGGCGCGTCACCTTTGTCTTCGCGCCAGCCGCGCTTGAACAGCGACTCGCCCGAGCTGTCGATGTAGATCGTCACCTCGTGCTCGCCGAGGTGCAGCACGATCTGGAGATCGGGGTGTTTCGTGTCCACGCTCGGCCGCTCGCCGGTGGCGTCGCGCAGCAGATCGCAGACGGCATCCTTCACGCGCAGCGCGGCGAAGTTCAGGCTCTTCAGCGGGCTGCGGTGCGCGGTCGTGTCGACGCGCAGCGTGTGCTGCGGCGTGATCCACTCGCCCCACTCGACCGTGCGCGCGAGCTCATAGACATCGTTCTCGTCGCGGTACGAGCCGTGCGCCACCTCGACCAGCACGCGCTGCGCGAGCCGGCTCTCGAGGTTCAGCGTCATCACCTCGAGCGGGTCGCCTTCGAGCGCGACACCGCCGCGCGCTTCGACCACGCGCGCCTTCGGCAGCACGCGCTGCACCTCGTCGGCGAGCAGCGCTTCGACGCCCGCCGCACACGGCAAAAATATCGGCAGCGGCATCGCGCTACATCGCCTTGCGCAGCTGGGTCGGCGCGATCTTCAGCGCATCGCGGTATTTCGCGACCGTGCGCCGCGCGACCTGGATGCCTTGCTCTTCGAGCATCTGCGAGATCTGGCTGTCGCTGAGCGGCTTGGCCGGATTCTCGGCCGCGACGATCTGCTTGATCAGCGCCCGCACCGCGGTGCTCGATGCATTACCGCCGGCTTCGGTGTTCAGCGACGAGCCGAAGAAATACTTCAGTTCGAAAGTGCCGTAGGGCGTGTTCATGTATTTCGCGGTCGTGACGCGCGAGATCGTCGATTCGTGCAGGCCGAGCTCGTCGGCGATTTCGCGCAACACCAGCGGCTTCATCGCGATCGCGCCGTGGGTGAAGAAGTTCTTCTGCCGCTCGACGATGGCCTGCGAGACGCGCTGGATCGTGTCGAAGCGCTGCAGGATGTTCTTCATGAACCAGCGCGCTTCCTGCAGACGCGAATTCAGCCCCGGTCCGGCGCCGTTGCTGGCGGCGCCGCGCTGCTGGCGGATCGCGCTGGCGTAGAGGTCGTTGATGCGCAGCTTGGGCATCACATCGGGATTGAGCGTGACCTTCCAGCCGCGGCCGGCCTTCTGCACGATCACGTCGGGGATGATGATGTTGGCCTCGGCGCGCGCGAACTGGCGCCCGGGCTTGGGTTCGAGCGCGACGATCAGCGCCTGTGCTTCGCGCAGCAGGTCTTCGTCGGCGCCGGTCACCGCGCAGAGCTTCTTCAGGTCGCGCCGCGCCAGCAGTTCGAGGTGCGATTTGCAGACGATGATCGCGATCATCTGCGCCTCGCTGCGTGGTTGCGTGCGCAGCTGCAAGGTCAGGCATTCGGCGAGGTCGCTTGCACCCACGCCGGTTGGCTCCATGCTTTGCAGGAAGCGCAGGCCGCACTTGAGCTGCTCGAGCAGATCCTCGCGCGCTTCGGTGTCGCTGGCGAGTTGCTCGGCGATGTCTTCGAGTGTGTCGGCGAGGTAGCCGTCGTCGGTCAGCGATTCGATGAGCACCATCACCGCGGCGGCATCGGTCGGGCTCAGGCGCAGGCTCGACAGCTGGGCGCGCAAATGGTCTTGCAGGCTTTCGATCGCGGTGTCGCGGTCGCTGCCGACGAACTCGTCGCCGTCGTTCGAGGCGCTGCTCTTGCCCGGCGTTTCGCGGATGCCGTCGAAGTCTTCGCGCTCGGTGCCGTTCTCCCAATCGTCGCGCTCGGTGCCGCCGAACTCGGTGCCGTCGAGCGGCGCGGCGTCGGCGTCACCGCCGCCGTCGGCGCTGGATTCGGCGGCGCGCTCGGTCTCGCGCTCGCCGACGCGCTCGGCCGGCGTGGTGCGCTCGGCGAGGGGCTCGAACGCCGGGCCCGCGTCGTCGTCGGTCTCGAGGAACGGGTTCTGCTCCAGCATCTGCTCGACTTCCTGGTGGAGCTCGAGCGTGGAGAGCTGCAACAGCCGGATCGATTGCTGCAGCTGCGGCGTCAGCGCCAGGTGCTGCGACAGCCGGAACTGCAGGGTGGGTTTCATGCCGGCCATGGCTACATGCGGAAATGTTCGCCGAGATAGACCTTGCGCACGTCGGCGTTGTCCACGATCTCGGTCGGCGTGCCTTCGGCCAGCACACGCCCCTCGCTGATGATGTAGGCGCGGTCGCAGATGCCCAGCGTCTCGCGCACGTTGTGGTCGGTGATCAGCACGCCGATGCCACGGCTCTTCAGGAAGCTGATGATGCGCTGGATCTCGATGACCGCGATCGGGTCGACGCCGGCGAACGGCTCGTCGAGCAGGATGAAGCGCGGTTGCGTCGCCAGCGCGCGCGCGATCTCGACGCGGCGGCGCTCGCCGCCCGAGAGCGCCGGCGCCGGCGAGGCGCGCAGCTTCTCGATCGAGAGGTCATGCAGCAGCGTTCCGAGCAGTGCCTCGATCACGGCCGGCTTCAGTGCCTTGCCGTGCTCGTCGATCTGCAGCTCGAGCACGGCGCGGATGTTCTCCTCGACCGTCAGCTTGCGGAAGATCGACGCTTCCTGCGGCAGGTACGACAGGCCCAGCCGCGAGCGCTGATGGATCGGCAGCCGCTCGACGCGCCTGCCCTCGATCGTGATCTCGCCGGCGTCGGCGCGCACCAGCCCGACGATCATGTAGAAGCTCGTCGTCTTGCCCGCGCCGTTCGGCCCCAGCAGCCCGACGACCTCGCCGCTGCGCACGGAGAGGTGCACGTCTTTCACGACGGTGCGCGCACCGAACGACTTGCGCAGGCCGATCGCTTCAAGGCGATGCCGGCCGGCAACGGCCTCGGCGCTTGCGGACATGGTCAAGGCTTGGCCTCGGCCTTCGGCGCTGGCAGCGTCGGCGTCATCTTCAGCGGCCCGACGCTCGACGCCGCGGCCTGCGCCGCTTCCGCCGCCGCCTCGCTGCCTTCGCGCGGCGTCAGCACGACGCGCACCCGGCCGCCCGGGTTCGATGCCGTGGCGGCCGGCGCGCCGGAGACATTCATCACCTCCGTCGTGCTGTCGTAGGTGACGAGGTTGCCGTTGATCTCGTCGGCCAGCGTGGCGCCGCGCAGGCGCCGCACCGTGGCGTTGTTGATGAATTTGACGACATCCGTCTTGCCGTCGTACTCGAGCCGATCGGCCTCGCCTTCCATGTATTCGTCAACGCCATCGCGCTTCTGGCGGAACGTGGCCGGCTTGCCCGACGCGCCGTAGGCGACCGCCTTGTCGTAGCCGCCGGGCGTCTTGTTGTATTCGACGCGCGCCGCCCGGATCACCATCGTGCCCTTGGTGATGACGACGTTGCCGCTCAGCACCATCACCTGCTTTTGCAGGTCGAGCTGGCCAAGGCCGTTGGCGTCGGCCTCGATGATGGCCGGCTTGAGCCGGTCGGCCCGTTCGGCATGGGCCGGAGCGGCCAGGCAGGCCGCCAGCGCCGCGACGATCGAGAGGTGAGAGACAGAATGGCACATAAGGGCATGAAACTTGCAGGCCATTCTAGCCCACGCCGTTTCAGGCCCTGTGCGTCAGCCGGTCTTGCGCAGCTTCTGAACCAGGAACTCCGCCACGAGCAGGGCGCGGTCGTTGCCGGCGGCCATCGTGCCGGACGTGTAATAGCGGCCCTGCACGCCGATCGCCGGCACGCCGTCGATCTTGTAGCCATCGACCAACGCGTTCGCGCGCTTGATCTTGCTCTGGGTCGTGAACGAGTTGAACGCGTCCGTGAACTTGGCGGCGTCGACGCCCTGCTGGGCCATGAAGGCAGCGATGTCGGGCAACTTGTCCAGCGGCATCCGGTTAACGTGGACGGCGGAGAACACCTTGCGGTGCATGGTGTCGAGCAGGCCGAGCGCCTCCAGGGCATAGAAGATGCGCTGATGCGTCGTGAACGGCTCGGCCCGGAACGCCACCGGGACGCGGCTGAACACGACGTCGTCGGGCTGGCGCTTGGCCCAGGCGTCCAGCTCGGGCTCGAACGCGTTGCAGTGCGGGCAGCCGTACCAGAAGAAGTCGACGACCTCGATCTTGTTCGCCGGGGCGTTGACCGCCACCGGCTGGTTCAGGCGAACGTAGTTGCGGCCCTCGACGGGGTTGCCCTGTGCCTGCGACACGGCCGGTGAGAGCGCGGCGCCGCAGGCCAGCGCGGCGGAAAAGTCTCGACGTTTCATGGGTGCTTCAGCGTTTGGGCGGCGGAGTGAGTCATTCCCGACGAGCAAAGTTCAGGCCGGGGCCCCGCGCCCTCAGCGCTGGACCCGCACCAGGGCCGATTCGACCCCCGCCGCGTCGAGCTTCTCTTTGGCGCCATCGGCCGTGGCCTTCTTGTCGAACGGACCGACGCGCACCCGAAACACCGTCCGGCCGGACTGCTCGCGCTCGCTGATCTTGCCTTCCATGCCCATCATGGCCAGCTTGGCGCGCTGTGCCTCAGCATCTTCGGTGCGCGCGTAGGCGCCGGCCTGGACGAAATAGGCGAACGGATCCGGACCAGCGGCCGCCGCGGCTGTGCCGGAGGCGGTGCGCGCCGGCTTGTCGGCGAGGATCGCGGCCGGATCGCGCGTGCTCGTCGGCGCGGAGCCCTTGGGCGCCGGCACCGCCGCGCTGGTGGTGGCCGGCGGTGGTGTCGTCGAGGGCATGCCCGGGATCACCGGCGTGGCGGCACCCGGTCCGGCGCCCGCAGCGGCGCTCGCGCTGGTGCCCGGCTTGGCCGGGTTCTTGCCGTACAGCGGGCCGTTCGGATCCCAGTTCTTGTTCTTCTGGGTTTCGGCGGCGTCCTGGTCGGCGGTGCGTTGCGGCACCTTGTTGACGAATGGCACCGGCACCTTGGTGACGTACAGCGCCACGCCGAGTGCCAGCGCCAGGCCGATCAGCAGCCCGATGATCAATCCCACGGCAAAACCGCCGCGCTGTGACTTCTTCTGTTCGCTCATGAGGGTTCTGTTGCGTTGGTGTCTCGATCCATGCGGTCCGGCGCGCTGACGCCGAGTACCGCGAGGGCATTGCGGATGACCTGACGCGTCGCCGCCAGCAGCGCGATCCGGGCCCGCGCCAACTCGCGATCATCGACGAGAAAGCGCTCGGCGCCGTAATAACTGTGGAATGCGCCGGCCAGGTCGCGCAAGTAAAACGTGGTGTCGTGCGGCGCCAGGCCGGCGGCCGCGTTCGTCAGCATCGCCGGGAACTCGGCCAGTTTCAGCATCAGCGCGGCCTCGCTGGGCGCAGTGAGCCGCGTCAGGTCGGCGTGGTTCAGCGTCGCCTCGTCACCGCCGTTCTCGGCCCATTGGCGGATCACGGAGCAGATGCGCGCGTGCGCGTACTGCACGTAGAAGACCGGGTTCTCGTCGTTGCGTTTCAGCGCCAGGTCCACATCGAAGGTGAACTCGCTGTCGGCCTTGCGACTGAGCAGGAAAAAGCGCACCGCGTCGCGGCTGGTCCAGTCGATCAGGTCGCGCAGGGTCACGTAGCTGCCGGCGCGCTTGGAGATCTTGACCTCCTCGCCACCCTTCATCACCGTCACCATCTTGTGCAGCACGTACTCGGGGTAGCCCGCCGGCACGCCCATGCCCGCGGCCTGCACACCGGCGCGCACCCGCGCAACCGTGCCGTGGTGGTCGCCGCCCTGGATGTTGATGGCCTTGTGGAAGCCGCGCTCGAACTTGTTCACGTGGTAGGCCACGTCCGGCACGAAGTAGGTGAAGGTCGCGTCCTGCTTTCGCATCACGCGGTCCTTGTCGTCGCCGTAGTCGGTGGTGCGCAGCCACAGCGCGCCGCCTTCTTCGTAGGTCTTGCCGGAGGCGACGAGGCGCTTCACCGTGTCGTCCACCCGGCCCGACGAGTACAGGCTCGATTCGAGGAAGTAGTGGTCGAAGCGCACGCCGAAAGCCTGCAGGTCGAGATCCTGTTCGTGGCGCAGGTAGGCGACGGCGAACTGGCGGATGCCGTCGAGGTCGTTCACATCGCCCGATGCGGTGAACGCGCGGTCGTCGGCCTTCACGGTCTGCTTCGCGAGGAAATCGGCGGCGATGTCGCCGATGTAGTCGCCGTTGTAGGCCGACTCGGGCCATTGCGCGTCACCGGGCTTGAGGCCGCGCAACCGCGCCTGCACCGAGGCCGCGAGCGTGGCGATCTGCACACCGGCGTCGTTGTAATAGAACTCGCGGCTGACCTTCCAGCCCTGCGTCTCGAACAGGTTGCAGATCGCATCGCCGAGCGCCGCCTGGCGCGCGTGGCCGACGTGCAGCGGCCCGGTCGGGTTGGCCGACACGAACTCGACCAGCATCTGATCCGCGTGGGCCGGCTGGCGCCCGAAGCGCTCGCCGCCCGCCAGCACCTCACTGACGATCGCCTGCTTCGCGCTGGCCTTCAGGCGCAGGTTGATGAAGCCCGGGCCGGCGATCTCCAGCGCATCGACCCAGTGCCGCACGGCGGGCTGGCGGTTCAGCGCCTCGACCAGGGCCCCGGCCAGCTCGCGCGGGTTCTTCCTGGCCGCCTTGGCGAGCGGCATCGCGGCGGTGCAGGCGAGGTCGCCATGGGCGGCCTGCTTCGGGGACTCGAACGCCGGCGCCACCCCGGCGCCGGGAGCGACCTCGGCCATGGCGGCGCCGAGCGCGGCCAGCAGGTCGGATTTGGCTTGCATCATGGGTCGATTCTACGAGGGGGGTCCGGGCGCGAGCCGGTTTGGTGCCTGTTTGGCCCGTTGTTCGGCACATCGCGCCGGCGCGGGCCGCGCGAAGATGCCGACTCATCTGCCCGCCGCCATGATCACTCAGCCGATTCCCTTGCCCAACCCGGCCGACTACCCGCCGGAGCCCGCCTTGCCCAGCCACATCGGCAAATACCGCGTGCTGCGGCGCCTGGGCGAGGGCGCGACCGCCGAGGTGTTTCTGTGCCACGACGACTTCAAGGGTCAGGACGTGGCGATCAAGCGGGTGCGCGCGAAGGCGTCCGGCGACCCGGCGGACAGCCGTTACTCCGAGCGCTTCTTCGCCGCCGAGGCCGCGCTCGTGGGCCGGCTCAACCACCCGAACGTCGCGCAGATCTATGACGCCGTGGCCGACCCGGTCGCGCCGTATCTGGTGATGGAGTACGTGGCCGGCAGCACGCTGCGGCCGTTCTGCCGCGCCGACCAGCTGCTGCCGCTGGAGCTGGTGGTCGAAATCGGCTTCAAGTGCGCGATGGCGCTCGGTTATGTGTACCGCCAGGGTCTGATCCACCGCGACGTGAAGCCGGCCAACCTGCTCGCGGTGCTGAACAACGGTGCGATCACCGATGTGAAGATCAGCGACTTCGGCAGCGTGCTCAACCTCACCGCCGAGACGACGCAGATCTACCGCGTTGGCTCGCTCGCCTACATGTCGCCCGAGCAACTGGATGGCGACACGCTCGATTGCCGCGCCGACATGTATTCGCTCGGCGCCGTGCTGTACCACCTGATCGCCGGGCGCCCGCCCTTCGAGGCGCAGATCCAGTCGGCCATGATGCAGCAGATCTATCACGCCCGACCGGGCGCGCTGGGCGGGCTGCGCGAAGGCGTGAGCGCGGAGCTGGACGCGATGGTGCAGCGCTCGCTGGCGAAGTCCCCGGCCGATCGTTACGCCAACTGGGAGGAGTTCGCGCAATCGATCTCCGGCCTGATCACGAACCAGCAGGTGCCGCGCGGGCAGCTCCAGGGCGTGCTCGACTCGGAGCGCTTCAACCTGCTGCGATCGCTCGAATTCTTCTCGAGCTTCGGCGATGTCGAGCTGTGGGAGGTGGTGCACCGCGCCAAGTGGCAGCGCTTCCACTTCGGCCACGCGCTCTATCGCAAGGGCGAGGAGGGCAACAGCTTCCACATCCTCGCTCAGGGCGAGGTCGAGGTGTTCCGCGACGGCAAGAAGGTTGCGCAGCTCGGCAGCGGCACCTCGATCGGCGAGATGGTCTACCTCGCGCCGAACCCCGAGTTGAAGCGCCACAGCGCCGATGTCATCGTTGCCGAGCCGGCGACGACGATCTCGTTCACGCCGCAGACGCTGATGCAGATCAGCCCAAGCTGCCGGGCGCTGTTCGACGCCGCCTTCATCCGCGTGCTGGTGCGGCGCCTGCATGTGGCGCACGAAGCTTTGGCCCATCCTCGTCGAATCCTGTGAGGCGGCGTGTCGTCCACGCGACGACCGGGTGCGTTGTGGCATTGCTGGTGTCGCGCCATGCATGCTTCAATCCTCCCCGGCAATCCAGCCCGCTGACCCCCCAAGGAGATTCCATGAAGAACCTGTTGACCGCGCTCGTGCTGTCGTGCGCCGCATTCGCCCCCGCCTCGTTCGCCGCCGACGCCGCCAGCGCGCCGATGGGCAAGCAGCAAACCAAGATGGGCGAATGCAACAAGGACGCCGGTGACAAGAAGGGCGACGAGCGCAAGACGTTCATGAAGACCTGCCTGAGCAGCAAGGCCAAGGCCCAGCAAGAGAAGATGAAATCCTGCAACGCCGACCCGAAGGCCAAGGAGGCCAAGGGCGCTGCGCGCAAGGCCTTCATGAAGGAATGCCTGAGCAAGTAGGCCGCCCAGACTTCGACGAAAGGCCCGCCTCGGCGGGCTTTTCTACGCCTGCGCGGTCTGCTTCCAGTACGACGCATCGCCGTAGCTGTGCTTCAGGAAGTCGATCCACAGCCGCACGCGCAGCGCCAGGTGCCGGGCGTGCGGGAACACCGCGTAGATGCCGTTCGGCGGTGCCGCGAAGTCGTTCAGCACGCTGACGAGTTCGCCCGCGGCGATCTCCTGCTCGACCTCCCAGGCCGAGCGCCATGCCAGCCCGAGCCCGGACGAGCACCAGGCGTGCAGGACCTGGCCGTCGGTGCAGTCGAGCCGGCCACCGGGGCGCAGGTAGTTCACCTCGCCGTCGATCAGGAAGGCCCAGCCGCGCGTCTGGCTGGCATCGCTGCTGAGCGCCAGGCACTCGTGGCGCGCCAGCTCGCCCGGGTGCTGCGGCGTGCCGGCGCGCTTCAGGTAGGCGGGTGTGGCCACGCACAGGCGCCGGTTGTCGGCCAGGCGCACGCTGATCAGGCTGCTGTCGGGCAGGTCACCGACGCGCACGGCGCAGTCGACCCCTTCGCCCGCAATGTCCACCACCCGGTCGCTCAGGTTCAGCGACAGGCTGACCTCGGGGTGCAGCGCCAGAAAGCGCGGCACCAGCGGCGCCACATGGCGGCGCCCGAAGCCGGCCGGTGAAGTGATGCGCAGATGGCCGCTGGCCTTCACGCCGCCGGCGCTGACGCTCGCTTCGGCGTTGGCCCAGTCGGCGAGCAGGCGCTGGCAGTCTTCGAGGAAGGCGCTGCCTTCGTGCGTCAGCGAGATGCGGCGCGTCGTGCGCACCAGCAGTTTGACGCCCAGGCGCCGCTCCAGTGCATCGATGCGCCGGCCGACGATCGCCGGCGCGACGCCCTCCACGCTCGCCGCGGCCGTCAGGCTGCCGCGGGTGGCAACGGCGGCAAAGGTCTCCAGTTGCTTGAGCCTGTCCATGATTACAGCTATTCAGGTTGCGAATCCAAGGCAATCATCGTACTTAATGCTGGCGCAGACATCGAATAAATTCTGCCGATGGACAAACCGACCGTCCTCGCCGCCCCCCGCGCCGTGTTGTTCGACGCCTACGGCACGCTGTTCGACGTCTACAGCGTCGCGCTGCTGGCCGAGCAGCTGTTCCCCGGTTTCGGCGAGCGCTTGAGCGTGCTGTGGCGCGACAAGCAGATCGACTACACGCGCCTGACCTCAATGAGCGGCCAGTACAAACCGTTCTGGGAACTGACCCGCGCCGGCCTGCGCTTCGCCGCATTGCGCCTCGGCTTGGAGTTGACGTCTTCTTTCGAGGACCGGCTGATGAACCAGTACCGGCACCTCAGCAGCTTCCCCGAAAACCGCGAGGTGCTGGCCGAGCTGAAGGCGCGCGGCATCCCGGCCGGCATCCTCAGCAACGGCGACCCGGAGATGCTCGGCGTGGCCGTCAAGAGTGCCGGCTTCTCGGGCATGCTCGCGCACGTGATCAGCGTGCATGCGCTGCGCAAGTTCAAGACCGATCCGGCCGCGTATGCGCTCGGCCCGCAGGCACTGAACCTGCAGGCGAAGGACATCCTGTTCGTCTCCAGCAACGGCTGGGACGCGATCGGCGCGACCTGGGCCGGCTACACCACGCTGTGGGTGAACCGCGCCAATCTGCCGCTCGAACAGCTCGACACTTCGCCCACGCGCACCGGCACCAGCCTGCGCGATGTGCTCGGCTTCTTTTCCTCCTGAACCAGGCCCACGACCATGACCTCACGCACCACCGCCCACCGCCTACAGGTTGCCACCGTCCTGCACCAGTTCATCGAAGAACAGGTGCTGCCCGGCACCGGCATCGACAGCGCCACATTCTGGAAAGGCTTCGACGCCATCGCCCACGACCTCGGCCCCAAGAACGTCGCGCTGCTGAAAGAGCGCGACCGCCTGCAACTGGAGCTGGACGCCTGGCACCAGGCCCATCCGGGGCCGATCGGCGACATGCCTGCCTACCGCGCGTTCCTGAAGCGCATCGGCTACCTCGTCGAACCGACCGGCCCGGTGCGATGCGATACCGCCGATGTCGATGACGAACTCGCCACGCTCGCCGGCCCGCAACTCGTGGTGCCGATCCTCAATGCGCGCTATGCGCTCAACGCGGCCAACGCGCGCTGGGGCTCGCTCTACGACGCCCTCTACGGCACCGACGTGATCAGCGAAGCCGGCGGCGCCGAGAAGGGCACGGGCTACAACCCGGTGCGCGGCGCCAAGGTGATCGAGTACGCCCGCTACGTGCTGGACCGTGTCGCGCCCCTCGTCAAGGGCTCGCACATCGACAGCACGCGCTACTTCGTGGACCAGGGCAAGCTCTGCGTCAAGCTTCGGGACGGCTCGACCACCGGGTTGGCCCGACCTGCGGGGTTCGTCGGCTATCAGGGCGCGGGGTCGGCACCCTCGTCGGTCCTGCTGCGCAACAACGGCATCCACATCGACATCCGGATCGACCGCGGCACGCGCATCGGCAAGACCGATCCGGCCGGCGTGAGCGACCTGGTGATAGAGGCCGCGCTGACGACCATTCTCGATCTCGAGGACTCGGTCGCCGCGGTGGACGCCGACGACAAGCTGCTGGGCTACGAGAACTGGCTGGGCATCCTCAAGGGCACGCTCACCGAACAGGTCGACAAGGGCGGCAAGACCATCGTCCGCCGCCTCAACGCCGACCGCGTCTATCAGCGCCCGGCGCGCGGCCAGCTCACGCTGCCGGGGCGCTCGCTGCTGTTCGTGCGCAACGTCGGCCACCTGATGACGAACCCGGCCATCCTGTACGAAGACGGCAGCGAGATCCCCGAAGGCATCCTCGACGCCGTCGTCACGGTCACCATCGCGCTGCACGATCTCAAGCCGGCCAAGGGCCAGACGCTGCGCAACTCGCGCAAGGGTTCGATCTACATCGTCAAGCCGAAGATGCACGGCCCGGCCGAGGTGGCCTTCGCGACCGAACTGTTCGGTCGCGTCGAGGTCTTGCTGGGCTTGAAGGAGAACACCGTCAAGCTCGGCATCATGGACGAGGAGCGGCGCACCAGCGTGAACCTGGCGGCCTGCATCGAAGCCGCCCAGCACCGCGTGGCCTTCATCAACACCGGCTTTCTCGACCGTACCGGCGACGAGATGCACACCGCGATGCAGGCCGGACCGATGGTGCGCAAGCCGCTGATGAAGAACTCCACCTGGCTGCGCGCCTACGAGTTCAACAACGTGCAGATCGGCCTGGCGTGCGGGCTGCGCGGCCACGCCCAGATCGGCAAGGGCATGTGGGCCATGCCCGATCTGATGGCCGACATGATGAAGCAGAAGCTCGCGCATCCGCAGGCCGGCGCCAACACCGCCTGGGTGCCGAGCCCGACCGCCGCGACGCTGCACGCGCTGCACTACCACCAGGTCGATGTCGCCGCCTTGCAGAAGAGCCTGGACGAGTTCGCGCACGGCCCGAAGGCCAAGCTGCTCGAGGACAAGCTGCTCGATGCGATCCTGCAGATCCCGGTCGCGCTGGTGCCGTTCTGGACGCCGGCCGAAGTGCAGCAGGAGCTGGACAACAACGTCCAGGGCATCCTGGGCTATGTGTCGCGCTGGATCGACCAGGGCGTTGGCTGCTCCAAGGTGCCCGACATCCACAACGTCGGCTTGATGGAAGACCGCGCCACGCTGCGCATCAGCAGCCAGCACATCGCCAACTGGCTGCTGCACGGCGTGACCACGCCCAAGCAGGTGAAGGCCACGTTCGAACGCATGGCCGCGGTCGTGGACTACCAGAACTCGGGCGATCCGGCCTACACGAAGATGGTCGGCAACTTCGACGGCGCGGCCTACCGGGCGGCGAGCGATCTGGTCTTCAAGGGCCTGACGCAGCCGAACGGCTACACCGAGCCGCTGCTGCATGCGTGGCGGCTGAAGGTGAAGGCGACCAACGGGTAAAGTCGCGGGCGCGCCCACCCGGCGCGCCCTGAAACGCGACCTACCCGGTCGACCCGAGGAGACGCTTTGAGACTGCCGAGACCGATGCCCGCCCAGTTCCGGGCGGCCGCCCTGTTCGCTGCTTCCACCTTGTTCATCCTCGCTCCGGCGCATGCCGAGCCCACCAGCGGCATCGAGCGCAGCGCCATCGATGCGCGCGTTCGCCCGCAGGACGATTTCTACGTGAACGCCAACGGGCGCTGGCTCAAGAGCGCCGCGATCCCGCCCGACAAGGCCTACATCGGCCCCGTCGCCGAGTTGCGGGACAAGACGCAGGGCCAGTTGCGCGTGTTGATCGCCGCCGGGCACAAGCGCGGCGACGATGCCGAGGCGAAGAAGCTCGGCGACCTGTACGCGAGCTTCATGGACGAGGCCACCGTCAACCGGCGCGGCGCCCGGCCGCTGGCCGCCGAACTCGGTGCGATCGATGCCGTGAGCGACCGCGCGGCGCTCGCCGCCGTCTTCGCGCGCCTCGGTCAACTCGGCGTCGACACGCCGGTGGGCCTGGGCATCGTGCAGGACGATCGCGACGCCACGCGCTACGTGCCGGCGCTGTCGCAAGGCGGCCTCGGCCTGCCCACGCGCGACTACTACCTCAAGCTCGACGACCCGAAGTTCCGCGCCGTGCGCGCGAAGTACGTGGCCTACCTGGCGCAGCTGCTGGCGCTGGCCGACGGCGGCAGCCGACGCGCCGATGAGCCCGCGGCCCGCGCCATCCTCGCGCTCGAAACCGAGATCGCACGCGTGCAATGGGACCCGGTCGAGAACCGCGACCCGGTGAAAGCCTACAACCCGTTCGCGCTCGCCGACCTGCCCGGGCTCGCGCCCGAGTGGAACTGGAGCGGCTACCTCGCCACCGCCGGGATCCAAGGCAAGACGCCCGACGTGCTCGTACGTCAGCCGAGTTACCTGCGCGGCCTGACCCCGCTGCTGGCCTCCGTGCCGCTCGCCACGTGGAAGGCTTACACCCGCGCTCGCCTGCTCGACAGCTTTGCGCCTTACCTGAGCAAACCCTTCGTCGATGCGCGCTTCGGCTTTGTCGGCAGAGTGCTGCAGGGCACGACGAAGGACCGCCCGCGCTGGAAGAACGGCGTGCGGCTGGTCAACGATTCGATGGGCGAAGCCATCGGCCGGCTGTACGTCGAGCAGCACTTCCCGCCGCAAAGCAAACAGCGCATGGAAGCGCTGGTCGCGAATCTGCTCGCCACCTACCGCGACAGCATCACCACGCTCGAATGGATGAGCCCGGAGACGCGCCAGCAGGCGCTCGCCAAGCTGGCCAAGTTCAACGTCAAGATCGGCTACCCGACGCGCTGGATCGACTACTCTGCGCTCGCCGTCCAGGCCGACGACCTGGCCGGCAACGTGATGCGCGCGCGCGCGTTCGAGGACGCGCGCCAGATCGCCAAACTCGGCAAGCCGATTGATCGACAAGAGTGGGGCATCCCGCCGCAGACCGTCAACGCCTACTACGACGCCTCGATGAACGAAATCGTGTTTCCGGCCGGGTACCTGCAGGCGCCCAACTTCATCCCCGAGGCCGACGACGCCGCCAACTACGGCGGCATCGGCGCCACCATCGGCCACGAGATCAGCCACGGCTTCGACGACGAAGGCGCCCAGTACGACGGCGACGGCAACCTGCGCGACTGGTGGACGCCGCAGGACAAGGAGCGCTTCAAGGCCAAGACGGCGGCGCTCGTCAAGCAGTACTCGGCCTTCATCGCGGTGCCGCCGAACTACCACGTCAACGGCGAGCTCACGCTGGGCGAGAACATCGCCGACAACGCCGGCGTGGTGATGGCCTACAAGGCCTGGCAGCGCTCGCTCGGCGGCAAGCCCTCGCCCGTGATCGACGGCCTGACCGGCGACCAGCGCTTCTTCTATGCCTTCGCGCAGACCTCGCGCAGCAAGTCGCGCCCGGCCGCGCTGCTGGCGCAGATCAAGTCGGACCCGCACGCGCCGGACGACGCCCGCGTCATCGGCCCGCTGCGCAACCACCCGGCGTTCTACACCGCCTTCGGCGTGAAGCCCGGCGACAGGATGTACCTCGCACCGGCCGATCGCGTATCGCTCTGGTGAGCGCGCGCGAATGATCGAGCCGCCGCATCCGCACTCGCGCGCGGCGCTCGAGCAGCGCTTCGGCGCGCGCTACCGCTGGTGGGTGCTGCTGACGGTGATGGTCGGCACGATGGCGTCGATCATGGCCTCGACGATCATCAACGTCGCCGTGCCCGACATGAGCCGCGTCTTCCACCTCGGCCAGGAGCGCGCGCAGTGGCTCTCGGCCGGCTTCATGGCGGCGATGACCTTGTCGATGCTGACCACGCCGTGGCTGCTTGCGCGCTACGGCTACCGGCGCACCTACGTCGGCGCGGTGGGGTTGCTGATGGCCGGCGGCATCTTCGGCGGCCTGAGCCCGTGGTTCGGGCTGGTGCTGGCGATGCGCGTCGTCGAGGGCCTCGCGGCCGGCGTGCTGCAGCCGATCCCTGCGATCATCGTGATGCGCGCGTTCGAGCCGCACGAGCGCGGCCGCGCGATGGGCATCTTCGGCTTCGGCGTGGTGCTCGCGCCGGCCATCGGGCCGAGCCTCGGCGGCGTGCTGGTCGAGTGGTTCGGCTGGCGCTCGATCTTCTTCGTCGTCGTGCCGTTCTGCGTCGCCGCGGTGCTGCTGGCGCGACGCTTCCTGCCGATCGACAAGCCCGAAGACGCGGCGCGGCGCGGCGCGCGGCTCGATGTGCGCGGCCTCGCGCTGATCGCGCTGGTGCTGCTCTCGCTGCTCAACGGCATGGTCGAGCTGCACGGGCAGGACAAGCGGCTCGGCTACGCGCTGCTGGCCCTTAGCGCCGCGGCGCTGGCCGGTTTCGTCGTCTACCAGCGCCGCGCCGTCCATCCGCTGATGGAACTGCGCCTGTTCAACCACCAGGCCTTCTCGATGGGCAGCGTGGTGGCGTTCATCTACGGCATGGCGCTGTTCGGCTCGACCTACCTGGTGCCGGTGTTCATGCAGATCGCGCTGAAGCTGCCGCCGAGCCAGGCCGGCGCGGTGCTGCTGCCGGCCGGCTTCGTCCTCGCGCTGACCATTCCCGTGGCGAGCCGGCTCGTCGATCGCCTGCCGATCAACCGCATCGTCGCGGCCGGCCTGTTGCTGCTCGCGGCCTCGTTCCTGCTGATGGTGACGGTCGGGCCGGCGACCGCGCTGATCTGGATCACGCTGTGGGCCGTGGTCGGCCGCATCGGCCTGGGCTGCGTGCTGCCCTCGCTCAACCTCGGCGCGATGCGCGGCCTGCCCGATGGCTTCATTCCGTATGGCGCGAGCACGATCAATTTCATGCGCCAGCTCGGCGGCGCGGTCGGCATCAGCCTGGTCGGCATCGTGCTCGAATGGCGCTTGCAGGCGCAGCCCGCCGACCCGGTGCACGGCTTCCATGAGACCTTCGTGCTCGTCGGCGCGATCACCGCGTGCGCCGTGGTCGCGGCGATGCGCATGGGCGGCGGCAACCGGCTGTCAGCGGCTGCTCACTAAAATCAGCGCATGAACCTCGGCATCGAAACCCTTCCCGCCACGTGCGACGTCCTCGTCATCGGCGCCGGCCCGGCCGGCAGCGCCGCGGCGATCACGCTGGCGCGCGCCGGCCACGACGTGGTCCTGATCGACAGCCAAGCGTTCCCGCGCGACAAGATCTGCGGCGACGGTCTGATCCCCGATGCGCACCACGCGCTGCGCAAGCTCGGTGTGCTCGACGAGGTGATGGCGCAAGCCCAGCCCAGCGGCTTCGTCGGCTGCATCGGGCCGCGCGGCGGCCGCATCGACGTGCCGGGCACGCTCGCCGTGCTGCCGCGCAAGGCGCTCGATTGGATCCTGTGCCGCGCCGCGGTGGCCGCGGGCGCGCGCATGTTCGCACCGGTGCGCTTCATGGCGCCGATCGAGGAGGGCGGTGAAGGCTCAGGCGAAAAGAGGGTGGTGGGCGCCTCGTTGCAACACGGCGAGGTCACGCGCGAGCTGCGCGCGCGCTGGGTCGTGCTCGCCAGCGGTGCGGTGCCGCAGGGGCTGATGGCGGCGGGCATGTCCACGCGCACCACGCCGAGCGGCGTGGCACTGCGCGGTTACGTCAAGAACGATGCGATGGTCGGCCGCATCGACAAGCTCGAGGTCGTCTGGCACCGCGCGGTGACGCCGGGCTACGGCTGGATCTTCCCGTGCCGCGACGGCGTGTTCAACATCGGTGTCGGCATCGCCGACAGCCACAGTGCCACGCGCGGCGGCAAACTCGGGAAACTGGGCATGCGCGAACTCAACCTGCGCCAGGTGATGGACGACTTCAAGCGCGTCTACGCGCCGGCGCGCGAGCTGATGGAAGGCGGCACGCTGCTCGGCCCGATGAAAGGCGCACCGCTGCGCTGCACGCTCGAAGGCGCGCGCTTCACGCGGCCCGGGCTGATCGTCGCCGGCGAGGCTGCGGGCAGCACCTATTCGTTCAGCGGCGAAGGCATCGGCAAGGCGATGGAGACCGGCATCCTCGCGGCCGAGGCGATTCTCGGCGGCGCGGCCGATGCGCCCGCGCGCGCCGGCTACGAGGCCCGGCTGCTCGCGCTGAAACCGCGCTTCGAGCTCTACAAGCGCGCCAACAGCGTCAACCGCCACCCGTGGATCACCGATCTGCTGATCTGGCGCGCGAAGAAGAACCCCGGCATCGTGCGGCGCATGAGCGGCGTGCTCGAGGAAACCAGCAACCCCGGCAACCTGATCAGCGTCAAGGGCTTTCGCCGCCTGTTCCTCGACTGAACCCGATGTGCCAGCTCCTCGGCATGAACGCCAACACGCCGACCGACGTGATGTTCAGCTTCACCGGGTTCGCGACGCGCGCCGAAGAGCACAAGGACGGCTTCGGCATCGCCTTCTTCGAGGGCGCCGGCGTGCGCCTGATGGTCGATGCGCAGAGCGCGCGCCACTCGCCCGTGGCCGAGATGGTGCGGCGCTACCCGATCCGCAGCCAGAACATCATCGCCCACATCCGCAAGGCCACGCAGGGCAGCGTGACGCTCGCGAACACCCACCCCTTCGTGCGCGAGCTGTGGGGCCGCTACTGGGTGTTCGCGCACAACGGCGACCTCAAGGGCTTCGCCCCGCGCCTGCACGGCGCGTTCCGCCCGGTCGGCGAGACCGACAGCGAGCGCGCGTTCTGCTGGCTGATGCAGGAGCTCGCGAAGGCGCACGCCACGGTGCCGACGATCGAGGAACTCACCGCCACCTTGCGCGAGCTCACGCCGCTGCCAGCCGCGCACGGCTGCTTCAACTTCACGCTCAGCAACGGCCAGGCGCTGTGGGCGCATTGCTCGACGCACCTGCACCACGTCGCGCGCCAGCACCCGTTCGCGCGCGCCTCGCTGCAGGATGACGAGATGACGGTCGATTTCGCCGAACACACCTCGGCGAGCGACCGGGTCGCGGTGATCGTCACCGAGCCGCTGACGAAAGACGAGGCCTGGGTCGCGTTCGCGCCCGGCGAGTTGCGCGTGTTCGTGGACGGCGCGCCATTCGTGCGCGCCTGAGCGCCGTTCGCCCGCGCTGCCTGCCGTTCACCGCAACGCCGCTTGCGGGCGAGGCGCGCGCTTCTACACTGCGCGCATGTCCACCGCCCCCGAGCTGAACCGCCTGCAACGCTGGTACTTCGGCTGGGCCGAAAAATACTACCTGCGCCTGCCGCCGGAAGCGCGCGAGCAGGCGCGGGCCATCGACCGGCTGCTCTACAGCCGGCGCGGCTGGGGTGTGTGGCTGGGCTTCGGCGTGGCGAGTGCGGCCGGCACGATCGGCTTGCACGCGGCCGGCGCCTCCTGGATTGCTGCCGCAGCGCTGTCGTTCGCGATCCTGTCGGGCTTCGTCTTCTTCGCGCTCGGTGGCTGGCTCACGCCCGAACGCTTCAACGCCCGCAAGATGTGGGGCATCGCCGGGCTGATGATGCTCGGCACGTATGCGGGTGCGCTCTCCAGCATCCTCGTCGGCGGCCACGACGATGCGCGCTCCACCGCGCAATGGCTGCACACCGCGCTGGCAGCGCTGTGGCGAGCCACGCCGTTCCAGCTGATGGCCGGCCTGGGCATGGTGCTGGTGGCGTGGGTGGCGACCGCGGCGCGGCGCCAGTACCTGCAGCGCGAACTGCAGCGCACGCGGCTCGAACAGGAGCGCGACGCCGCCGCCTGCGAACTCGCGGAAGCGCGGCTCACCCTGCTGCAGGCGCAGATCCAGCCGCACTTCCTGTTCAACACGCTGGCGGCGTTGCAGCACTGGGTGGACGTGGGCGATGCGCGTGCCGCGCCGCTGCTGCGTTCGTTGACCTCGTTCCTGCGCGGCTCGACCGAGCTGATGCTGAAGCCGGAGGTCACGCTCGGTGAAGAGTGCGAGATGGCCGCCCACTACCTCGCGATCATGCAGGCGCGGCTTGGCGGCCGCTTGCGTTTCGCGATCGACATGGCGCCGGCGTGCGCCGCGCAAGTGCTGCCGCCGGGGCTGCTGACCACGCTGGTCGAGAACGCCATCGGCCACGGCATCGAGCCGCAGCTGCGCGGCGGCGAGGTGCGCATCGTCGCGCGCATGGACGGCGACACGTTCGATCTGCGCGTGCTCGACGACGGCGTCGGCCTGAGCGCCGCCGCGGTGACCGAAGGCGTCGGCCTGACCAACAGCCGCGAGCGGCTGCGCCACCAGTTCGGCGCGCGCGCCACGCTGAGCCTGACCGCGCGCGACGATGGCCCCGGCGCGCAGGCCTGCGTGCGGCTGCTTCGGGCAGACTGATCTCATGCGCACCACCGCCCTGATCGCCGACGACGAGGAAGCACCGCGCGCACAACTGCTGCTCGCGCTGAAGCGGGCGTGGCCCGAACTCGACGTGGTCGCGACGTGCGTCAATGGCGTCGATGCCTGGGATGCCTTCCTCGAGCACGAGCCGCGCGTCTGCTTCCTCGACGTGCGCATGCCGGGCCTGACCGGCCTCGAGGTCGCGCAGCGCATCGCGGGCAAGGCGCAGGTCGTGTTCGTCACTGCGCACGGCGACCACGCGCTCGCCGCGTTCGATGCCGGCGCGGTCGACTACGTGATGAAGCCGGTCGAGGCCATGCGGCTGGGCCAGGCGGTGGCGCGCGTGCAGGCGCGGCTCGCGGCGCCGGCCGGCGCCGGCGGCGATCTGCAGCGGCTGCTCGACCAGCTCGTCGGCCAGGCCCGCAAGCCGGCGCCGCTCGACGTGCTGCAGGCGGGCGTCGGCAAGGAGGTGCGGCTGGTGCGCGTCGAGGATGTCGTGTACTTCGAGTCCGACACGCGCTACACGCGCGTCGTCTACGCCAGTGCCGAGGGCGACGGCGAGGTGCTGATCCGCACGCCGCTGAAGGAGCTGCTCGCCCAGCTCGACCCGGCGCGCTTCTGGCAGGTGCACCGCTCGGTGATCGTGAACCAGCGCCACATCGCGAGCGCGCTGCGCATCGACGAAGGCAGCATGGTGCTGAGCCTGCGCGGGCGTGCCGAGAAGCTGCCGGTGTCGCGGCATTTCCAGGGCTTGTTCAAGGGCCAGTAGGCTGCGCGTTTGTCGCGCTTGGCGCAGTCTGTCAAGGCTGCGACACTTGATCCCCATGACCGCACCTGCCGCCCCCACACCCCGCTTCGACACCTTCCTCCGCTACGACGCGCTGACGCGCCTGCTCTTCGACTATGCCGATGCCTTCCCCGAGCTAGTCTCGGTGGCCTCGATCGGCAAGAGCTTCGAGGGCCGCGACATCTGGGTCGCGACGCTGACGAATGCCGCGACCGGCCCGCACGACGACAAGCCCGCGTTCTGGACCGATGGCAACATCCACGCCGCCGAGCTGACCGCGAGCACCGCGGTGCTCTACTACCTGCACCAGCTCGTCACCCGCTTCGGCGTTGACGCGCAAGTCACGCAGCTGCTCAACACGCGCACGCTCTACCTCTGCCCGCGCCTGAACCCCGACGGCGCCGAGCTCGCGCTCGCCGACAAACCGCGCCACATCCGATCGAGCACGCGGCGCTACCCGTTCGATGAAGACCCGGTCGAGGGCCTGACGATCGAAGACGTCGATGGCGACGGCCGCGTGCTCTTCATGCGCGTGCCCGATCCGCACGGCCCGTACAAGAAGCACGCCGACGAGCCGCGCCTGATGGTGCCGCGCACGCCGGGCGAGTTCGGCGGCGAGTACTACCGGCTCATTCCCGAAGGCACGCTGACGCAGTACGACGGCCTCACGATACAGGTCAACAAGGACCCGGAAGGCCTCGACCTGAACCGCAACTTCCCTGCCGCATGGCGCCAGGAGCACGAGCAGGTGGGCGCGGGCGACTACCCGACCAGCGAGCCCGAAGTGAAGGCGATGGTCGACTTCGTGGTCGCACACCGCAACATCGGTGCGGCGATCAGCTACCACACGCACAGCGGCGTGATCCTGCGGCCGATGGGCACCTCGAGCGACGACGACATGATCCCGGAGGATCTGTGGTCGATCAAGCGCTTCAGCGCGCTCGGTGCGGAGCACACCGGCTACCCGGCGGTGAGCATCTGGCACGACTTCAAATACCACCCGAAGGAAACCATCGGCGGCACGCAGGACTGGCTCTACGAGCACCTCGGTGCGCTGTTCTGGGTGGTGGAGCTGTGGGCGCCGAATCGCGCCGCGGGCATCACGGACTACAAGTGGATCGATTGGTACCGCGAGCACCCGGTCGAAGACGATCTGAAGCTGTTGAAGTGGAGCGACGAGCATTGCGCCGGCCTCGCGCACGTCGAGTGGAAACCGTTCATGCACCCGCAGCTCGGCGACGTCGAGATCGGCGGCTGGGACAAGCTCAACTTCTGGCGCAACCCGCCGCCGCATCTGCGCGAGAAGGAGGTGGAGCGCTTCCCCGCGTGGATGAATCAGATCGCGCTCAGCCTGCCGCAACTCGAACTGCTGCGCACCGAAGTGCGCGCGCTCGGGCCCGACACCTGGCGCATCCGTTTTGCCGTGGGCAACAGCGGCTGGCTGCCGGCCTACGTGACCAAGCGCGCGCTGGCGCGCAAGACGGTGCGCGGCGTGATCTTCGAGATCCACCTGCCGCTCGGCGACGCAACCGTGTCGCTGGTCAGCGGCAAGGAGCGCATCGAAGGGCCGCAACTCGAAGGCCATGCGCCGAAGGCGTCATTGCAGGCCTTCCTGCCGACGCGCGACGTGACCGGTGATCGGGCGGTGGTGGAGTGGGTCGTGCGCGCGCCGAAGGGAACGCATCTGGCGTTGTCGGCGCGGGCGGATCGGGCGGGGGTTGTGAGGACCGAGGTGAGTCTCGACTGAGCCGGTTGGCCAGTGCCAAGTTCCGCCCATGAATTCAACAATCCGCCTCGAACACAGAATTTCAGACACTCCCCCATGCCCGCATTCAAAGACCAGTTCATCGCCATAGGCGGCGTCAGAACCCGCTACTGGCAGGTTGGAGATCAAGGCTCCCCCGTCTTGCTGCTGCATGGCATCGCTTGCTCGGTGCTCGAGTGGGAACGCAACATCGCAGCGCTTGCCCAGCGTCACCGCGTCTTTGCCATCGACCTGCTTGGATTTGGCCTCACCGACAAGCCCGCCAACGAGAACTACTGCATCCACCGACTCGCGCAGTTCTCGCTGGACTTCCTGGCGGCACACAACATCTCCCGCGCTCATCTCGCTGGAAACTCCATGGGCGCAAGCATTGCGTTGGAGTGTGCGCGAATCGCCCCGGAGCGTGTCGCCTCGCAAGTGCTGGTCGACGCGGCAGGCGTGGACCGGCGAGGCGCGCTGCTGGAGTTTCGGTTGGCCACGATTCCGCTCCTGGGCGAGGCCCTCACTCGACCGAGCCGCACGGGCACACGGATGCTCTGGCGCAAGGCCTTCGCTGATCCCTCGTCATTCGTGACAGACGAGTTGGTCAATACCAAGGTGAGGCTTGCCAGCATGCCTGGTGCCCATGCCGCGTTCCTCAAGACGCTGCGAAGCTTCCTGGACTTCGGCGGCTTCAGGCTCGAGCATGTGAACGCGCTGCATGCGGCGCTGCCGAACATGACCGCCCCCACCCTCGTCATCTGGGGCCGCAACGACCAGTTCGTCAGCGTCGCGCACGCTGAGGTGTTGCGGCGCATGTTGCCGAACGCACAGGTACAGATCTGGGACCGCTGCGGTCACGCCCCACAGATTGAGCACGCCGAGAGGTTCAACGAAACGGCGATAGCGTTCTGGAATGGTCTTGATGCAAATGCCTCTTGAATCCGGTCTCCTTCGAGTGAGCGCAAACCCGGCAACCATGCGGCAACTTTATCGGCACAGGTTCCCCATGCTCAGAACCTCCTCCGTCCTCACGGTGGTTGCCGGTCTTGTGCTCGCCGCCTTCGGAGTCGCAGCTGCGCCGGCGAACAAGTGCGTGGTCAACGGGACGGTCACCTTTCAGCAGGGTCCGTGTCCATCCGACGAAGTTCGAAAGCCTCCCACCCGTATTGCTCTCAGATGAAGTCGTGTGCCGAGGCAAAGTACTTCCTCGCCAACTGCCCCGGTGTGAAGATGGACGGCGACAGGAATGGCATTCCCTGCGAGCAGCAGTGGTGTGGTCGCTAGCGCCGATGCATTGCCCGACGTGAAGATGCGGCCCGACGAAATGTCGAAACACAGCGTCCCCATCCGTCATTGCACCGAAGCCGCATCACCTGGTCGGAATCGCCTGCCCCTCAGCCCTCCGCGCGCTTCAAGCCACTTGTCCAGGGCGGGGGCCGCCGGCCTATCGAGGATCAATCATGAATACCCTCTCCAACAGCACTGCCTTCATGGCCTTTGCGTATGCGTGCGCCTTGTTGTGCGGCAACCTCCTGTTCCTCTGGGTCCGCAGCGGTGCTGTGCGGGGCAAGAGCAAGTGGACTCCCAATACCGAAGACGTTACCCAGTTCGGGGCCAAACTTGCAGAGGTCGACCCACCGGACATCGCCCGGGTGCTTCGGGCCCACAGCAACGCACAGGCCAGCATCTACCCGTTCCTCGCGCTCGGGTTGGTCTACGTTCTTGCCGGAGGCGCCGCGACGCCGGCAATCGTCTACGCCGCCACGTTCTGCACAGCGCGAATTCTTCACTCGGCCGCCTATTTGCAAGGCAAACAACCCTGGCGAACGGTCTTCTTCGTCGCGGGCTTGCTTGTGACGGTTGCACTGCTGCTGCACGTGCTTTGGCTGCTGATCACGGCGAAGTGAACCGGCAATACCTGCCGCCTGACCTTCCATCGAGGGAACGCCCAAAAAGCTGCACCTCTCGTGCATCCCTCATGTCAAACGGTCGGCGTCACATTAACTCGCACGGCATTGTCACTGGCTTCGGAGGCTGACCCGATGATCGATCGACGCTCCCTCCTGCGGTCAGCGGCCGTCAGCCTGGTGATCCCGCGGTGCTCGGCTGGCGCCCAAACCAACAAACTGCCTCGTGTCGCTCTCGTGTTCACCACCGAGCCCTTGGCCGGAATGGCCGGCCCAGATCCGGTCGACCCCTACGCCCGCGCGTTCGTGCATGCGCTGCGCGATCTGGGGCTGGTCGATGGCCGAAACGTTCTCATCGTGCGCCGCTCGGCCGAAGGCCAATCCGATCGCTTTGCCACGCTGATGCATGAAATGGTCGAACTCGACGTCAACGTGATCGTGACGTTCGGTTCGGCTGTCATCGCTGCACAGCGCGCATCCAAGTCGATCGCGATCGTCGGTCTGCTCGACGATCCCCTTGCCGCTGGAGTCGCCGACAGTTTGGCTCGGCCAGGTCACAACGTGACCGGCATCGGTACCCACGGCCCGGAAATCGATGCCAAGCGACTGCAATTGCTGAAGGAAGCTGCACCGTCGGCCACACGGATCGCCGTGATCGCCGGTCATCTGAAGCCCGGTCTATATGCCAGTCAGCGTGCCGAACTCTCTGCCGTCGCCGGACGTGACTTAGGACTGGGGCTGCGTTGGTTGGAGGCCGACACATCTGCGGAGCTGGAGTCGGCGTTCACGACGATCGAGCTCGAACGCACCGACGCAGTGTTTGCGGGAGCCAACATCCTCAACTTTGCACACCGCCATCGGATCGCCGCTTTCGCGGTACGCCGCAGGTTGCCGTCGATCGGGCTGCCTGATTGCGGCATGCTGATGGATTACGCCTCGGACCTCCTCGACGACCTGCGCCACATGGCAGTCTTGGTGAAGAAGATCATTGACGGCGCGAAGCCCGGCGATTTGCCGTTCGAGCAGCCGACGGTATACAGGCTGACCATCAACCTGAGGACAGCGAAAGAGATCGGCCTCACCATCCCGCAATCGCTGCTCGTGCGAGCGGACGAGGTCATAAGATGACGGGCGGGATACCGGTGGTGGCAAGCGGCACGCCTTCAGCATCGGCAAACGCGATGACGCCTTCCGGCCTGCGGTCTCCAAGCGCCCCTCATCCCAGACGTTGGGCGTCGAAGTTGACTCTGAAGTCATCCCGCTCGTCAACCGCCAAGAGAACACGCGCATGACACAACGGATCACTCCGAGCCCGAACGAGAGCGAACGTTCGGAGGTCATGGCTACTCCTGTTGGCAAGGAACGTAGCTCAAGGGAACTGCTGGTTCCTCGACTGCTCGTGTCTTTGATCAGCCTGACCGTGGTCGGTCTCGGAGTCATGGCCGTCCTTACTCAGCACTACTACGGCAGAACTTCCAAACTCGGTAGCGCCGAGGTTTCATTGGACGGTGCGGCAGCAGTTGGTATGGGTGTGGCGACTGTCTTCCTTGGTTTGGTTCCACTGGCACTTTGGTTTCCCGGCAAGCGGCCTGCGCTGGCTTGGGCGGTGGTCTGCATCTTTGCGGCCGCCATATCCTTCTGCATTTCAATCTATGGGGCGAAACCGTAGCGCGGCCAACGCGACGCCTGACCCTTAAGCGGTTGGCCTTCGGTATGCCGCTTAAGTCAAACGTTAGAAAAAATGGGAAACGCCATGTCGCACCGGAAGCCAGAAGAAGCTGCGAGCACCAGGGTGCGGCTCAGATCGTTCAACGGAACAAGACAGGCTCCACCCGAACGGAATCGGTTGCTGGTCAGGTTCTTGGAGTCAATTGCCTCTCTGGGCTTGCAGAGCCACAATCCAATTCCCAACACGCTGTTCATCCTTGCGTCCGACCTTGAGTTTCTGAGCTAGAAGTCCATGGCCCCCACATCTTGCGTCGCCCCCGCGCCTGAATCGATGCTGTTTCTGAGCAGCGGAGCACTGTGTACCGCCTAGAGACGTTCGGCGATTTCGTCGTGCTCGTTGTCGGGTCGTTGGCTGTTGGTGCGCTTGGCACGCTGCTGGTTCTGTTTCCGACCGAGAGGCTTCCCGAGCGTCAGAACGCATATCGGTTGGTGAGCGGTGTGCTTCGAGAGTTCAAAGACGAGAGCCCGCGCCGAGGTACGGCAGTGACCATCGTCGTTGAGAACGAGGGGAGAAGGTTTGTCTCTCACTCTCCGACCAGTCGCGATGCTGCGAGAACCTGGGAGGCCGGAAGAACCTCGGTCGAGTTCTTCGTACTTCGCCCGGTTACCGATGCCACAAACAACGCGGCCATGCTTCCGGCTTACGGGCTCAGAGTCGAAGGGCGTCAGATTCGCACCCTCCGGGAAGACATTGATTTTCACAATTCCGGATCGAGCACGTGGCCTGGCGTCATGGCGCTTGCCCTTGGCCTTCTTGGCTTGCTGGTGGCGGCGACGCGGTGGCGCCAGCAGAATGCGGCTTGACCCTTTGAAGCGGACAATCACCAGGGTACCGTTTGCGGCTCAACTCAACTCGTGAGAGGTTCCGATGGGTGCATGGGGCACAGCCCTCTATTCCGACGACACGACTTGCGAGGTTCGAGACGCCTACGTCCTGAACCTGAAGCACGGGTTGTCTGACGAAGCGGCGTACAAGCAAATACTCGACGGCTACGGTGATTTGCTCGCCGACCAGGAGGTCGCGTGCCTGGTGTATTTCGCGCTGGCCGACACGGCATGGAAGTACGGCCGCCTTCACCACGACGTTCGGAATCGCGCTCTGGCGCTGATCGAAGCTGGAGGCGACGTCTTCGTCTGGCAGCGAGATTCCCCCTCCGATGCCGCGGCGCGAAGACGCACGATCACTTCTCTGGAAGCGCGGCTCCGGTCGGCGCAGCCTTCGGTCAAGCCCGTGAAGCTCTCGCCACCCAAACCGAAGAAGATCACGACGACCGATCCTGTCGGTACGGTGTATCTCCTGAGCCTCCCCGCCGGCCACCATGTTGCGATGATCCTGGTCGGCTTCATGGAGCTGAGCAAGAGCATTGACCCCGTGTTTTCGGTTCCGGATTGGCGCGGCCACCAGGCGCCTGCGCAACACGAACTCGACCGGTCGAGCCTTGAGCCCCTGATTTTTTCTTCAGGGCTGGGGCCACGACAGCACATCGGAATTCTTCCGGACGACCGGCGGAAAAGCATCATGGCGATGCTCATGCGAACGGGCCTCTCGCTTGGAACGAAGCTGCCATTCGATTCGGACAGCGTGGTCTTCGGCAATCTCGAATACATCCGCAAAGAGATCGATGCGCACTTTGCTCACGAGAACCTTTAGGCCTTGGTCGGCGCCCATGTCCAACGACAGATCTCAAGAGGCACGTCAATCGATGTCCGGCTTCAGCATCAAGGCGCTATCCCCGTCCACGTGGCCAGACTTTGCCGCACTGGTCGAGCGACACCACGGCGTTTGGGGTGGATGCTGGTGCCTCGAGTTTCACCCCGAGGGCAAGGAACGCGGCGCGCATCGCCGTGAAGCGAAGGAGCGGCGAGTGCGAGAAGGCACGGCTCACGCGGCGCTGGTGTACGACGGAGCCGTCTGCGTCGGCTGGTGCCAGTTCGGCGCGCCGGTAGAGCTTCCCCGCATCAAGCATCTGCGCGTCTACAGCGAAGGAGCGACCGCGCCACCTCAATGGCGCATCACCTGCTTCTTCGTCGACAAGACATACCGTGGGAAGGGCGTTTCCTCGGCGGCGCTGGCAGGCGCCATCGAGCAGATCGCGCTCCTTGGCGGCGGCACCGTTGAGAGCTATCCTGAGGACGTCACCGATCGCACGGTCTCTACCTCGTTCCTCTACAACAGTCGGTTGGCGATGTTCGAGCGCCAAGGCTTCGAACGAACGCGCCGCCTTGGAAAGAATCATTGGGTCGTCACCAAGGTCGTTCCGGCCAGCGCAAGGTGAAGCACCCATCCCCATGGCTCAGCTCACATTGCCAACCCGCACCATGCCCGTTGTCCTCGTTCTTCTGCCAAGTGGTGACTTCGATCCCACCGAGGCCGGCGTGCCGTGGCAGACGCTCACGCGCCGGGGTCACACGGTCTGCTTCGCCACACCGGATGGCCACGCCGCGCAGGCCGAGCTTGAAAAGGTCGATGCCTTGCTGCTGCCCGGTGGCCATCTTTAGGATGAAAGCATGAAAGAGTCGAGCGCGAGTCAAGGCCAGTCGGCATCGGAACTCATCTCCAGGAGAGTCGCCGAACTCGGGGACTGGCGCGGGGACGCACTCGGCAGAATGCGCAAGCTCATCAAGGAAGCGGACCCGGACGTCGTCGAGGAGTGGAAGTGGCGGGGCACACCGACCTGGTCGCACGACGGCATCATCTGCACCGGCGAATCCTACAAGAGCATCGTCAAGCTCACCTTCGCCAAGGGCGCGTCGCTGAAGGATCCGGCCGGTCTCTTCAACGCGAGTCTCGACGGCAACGTGCGCCGCGCGATCGACATCCACGAAGGGGAAGAAGTGGCCGAGTCCGCCTTCAAGGCGCTGGTTCGCCAGGCGGTTGCCCTCAACAGTGCTACCAAGTCGAAACCTTCGAAGAAGGCGCACCCGTGAAGCACGTCTGCCTTGCGCTGATGGCGGCAGCTCTCTTGGCGGGATGCGCGGCGGCGTACAAACCCCCGACCAGTGGGGAGACGGCCACCATTTCGTTCCTGGCACCCGAGGCCGAGATGTTTGGTCTGAGCCAAATGACCACCGTCGTCACCGACGAGCAATGCGCCAATCCGGCGCTGCTCGCGTCGTTCACCCCGCTCAAGGCGGAGAGGGTTTTGCGGCAGATCGTGCCAGCGGAATCGCGCCTGTACCTCAGGGTCGGCATGACCAGCTCACGGAGTTATCCGCTGTTTCGCTATTGCACAAGCCTGGTGAGTTTCATACCGCGCAGTGGTGCCACCTACACCCTCCAACAGAGCTTCAGCGGCGAGTCTTGCGCCGTTCAACTGCTGCAAGAGAGTGATCAACGGACACCCCCGTCTTTCCAAGTGCATGCGGCCAAGCCGTGTCGGTAGGCGTGGTGCTGAAGTCCGATGATCACCGCTTCCCACAGCCAGCTGATGGCGCAATACAACGAGTGGATGAATTCCCGGCTGTATGCGTTGTGCGCCACACTCCCGGACACAGAGCTTCACAGAGATCGCGGCGCATTCTTCAAGTCGATCTACGCCACCCTCAATCACATTGCGTATGGTGACCTCGCTTTTCTGTCGCGCTTCACCGGCAGCCCGAGCGTCGTCCCCGAGCCGGGCGCCGATCTCTTTGGTGGTTTTGGTCTGTTGATGGCGGAGCGCGCGGCGCTGGATCAACGCATCCTGGCCTGGTCGGCGTCCCTTTCCCCGGCGTGGCTGGCCGAGTCGCTGACCTACATGAGCAAGATCGACGGCAAGAACCGAACGGTGCCAAAGTGGGTGCTCGTCACGCACATGTTCAATCACCAGACGCACCATCGGGGCCAGGTCACGACGCTCCTGTCGCAAATGAGGCTGGACGTGGGCTCCACCGACATTCCGTTCATGCCGCAATTCGATGCCGATCCGCCGCCCGCGGCTGGCAGCCGACTCCCGCCATCGGACGACCGGAGGACCGTGTGAACAAACCCGTGACGAACCTCGACGAGGTCAAGTTCGACGATATCGAAGAGAACGGCCGCTACACCTCCAGCCGCGGCCGGATCAGCGATCACATCGTCGCCAGGAGCCTCGGCTACAACGTGACGGTGTTTGGCGACCAACGCTACCCGATTCGCCAGCACGACGTGATTGCGTGCCCGACCGGCGGTGCCGACGTGGCGCACCAGATCATCAACGCCGGCGCGACGACGATGCGTTACCTGGCGTTGTCGACGCTGGTCGAACTCGAGATCTGCGAGTACCCGGACTCTCAGAAAGTGCTGGTTGCGTCGGGCAAGCGCGGCGAGCGCGGTTTGCACAAGCTGTTCCGCGCGGAGAACACGGTCGACTACTACGACCGCGAGAGAACCGACGAACAGCTGTGACGCGCTGGTCCATTCCATCGAGCCTGATGGCCGGCGGGGTGGCCGTTGCCGGCTGCGCCGCGTGGTGGCTCCGATCCGAGCACGTTCCGTCCGAAGCCCTTCACGTGGCGCAAGCCTTCGTTGCGCATCTCGACGCGAAGGAGTTTGCGCAGGCCCACGAACTCACGACGAAGGGCGGCCATGTCGGCAAGACGCCGGCCGAGCTGGAGGACGTCGCGCGTCGCCAACTGTGCAAGATCACGCGGGTCGCCGGCACCTTTCCGTTTCAGTCCAACGGCAATCGCATCCGCAGGTGGGCCTCCGGCAGGGAGATCGAGATGCCGGAACTCTCGGTCGAGTTCGTGGGCTCGTGCCTGTTGGGTGTCACCGTGCGCCACACGCCCAATGAGGGCTGGCGTGTCTTCAAGTTCGCGAGCCACGCGGGGTGAGACACGACCCGCGTATCGCGAGCAGACGGCATCTGCGGTAGGCTTGCCGCATCGGCGCGACCGCACCCGCCGAAAGGCACGTCCATGACTCAGCAAGCTCTTCGCATCAGCCTCGAATTCACGCCGGAAGACCGCGCCTGGATCCGCATCAACAAGGTCGACGTTCCGCACTTCTGGCAAGGCCACGCGGTGGCGCCCGCGCTCGGCGACGTCGTGCGCCTCGGCGGCAGGCAGTTCGTCATCGACGCGCGTGTCTGGGACCAGGACAACGGCGTGCCCGCGCTGCGGCTGTTCGTCGGCAGCGGCCACGCGCAGAGCGACACGACCTTCGGTTAGCCCTGAACCTTCAGCCCTCACCCAACTCGTCGCTCGACGCGACGCGCGGCAGCACCGGCGCCTCGCTCATGGCTTGCCGCCACACCTTCTTCGGCACGAAGGTGCGCAGCTGTTCGACCGCGCGCTCCATCAACGCCGGGTGCAGCTCGTGGGCGATGCCGGGCAGCACATCGGCGGTGACGTCGCCACCGAGCCCCAGCAAGGTCTGGGCCGAATCGACGGTGGCGGCCGGCGGCATCACGGTGTCGGCCATGCCGTGAAAGAGATGCACGGTGGTGTCGGCGGGCACATGCGTCGGCGCGCGCGCGTGGCGGCCGGAGAACGCCAGCACGCGGCCGGCGAGCCGCGGCTCGGCCTGTACCGCTTCGAGCGCCATCACCGCGCCCTGCGAGAAGCCGGCGAGGGCCGTGCGTTCCCAAGCCATCTCGAACCGCGCTTGCAGCGCGCGGATCGTGGCGATGAACGCCGGGAGTGCGGCCTCGACGCGGCCCGGGCGGTTGGCATCGGCCAGACGCCGGATCGAGAACCACTGCCGGCCGGCCGTGTCGCCGATGACCGCGTCGTAGGCCTCGGGCGCGTTCACGCACAGCACGGCGGCCTGCGGGTACTCCTGCGCGAGGCGGCGCGCCAGCGGCGCCATCGCCTCCGCGTTCGAACCGACGCCGTGGAACAGCAGGTAAAGCAGATCGGGGACGCCCTGTTCGGGCAGATGGGCAAGGACGGAGACGTTCATGGCGGCGTGAAAGAGTGACCGGATGCAAGTGGATCACAGCAGCGTGGGTCGCGTGGGCCGGTGGTTGAAATGCCGCAGAATCGAGGCCCCCCGGTTTCAGGCTGGCCAGGACACTCAGGAGACCGCTTGGATCTTTCCATCAACGGCCAGACGCGCGCGCTCGATGCCGCCGCCGTCTCGCCCGACATGCCCTTGCTGTGGGCGTTGCGCGATGTGCTCAACATGACCGGCACCAAGTTCGGCTGCGGTGTGGCCGCGTGCGGCGCTTGCACCGTGCTGGTCGATGGCCAGGCGGTGCGCTCGTGCGTGGTGCCGCTGTCCGCGGTCGCGGGCAAGCCGATCCGCACCATCGAGGCGCTCGGCACAGCCGAGAAGCCGCACGCGCTGCAGACGGCGTGGGTCGCGCACCAGGTGCCGCAATGCGGCTACTGCCAGAGCGGCATGCTGATGGCGGCCGCGGCGCTGCTGTCGAAGAACCCGAACCCGAACGACGCCGACATCGATGCGGCCATCACCAACATCTGCCGCTGCGGCACCTACCCGCGCATCCGCGATGCGATCAAGACCGCGGCGACTGCGATGCGGGCCAAGGCATGAAGCGCCGCACGCTGATATTGAGCGGTCTCGCCGCGGGCACGGCGCTCGTCGTCGGCTGGGGCGTGATGCCGCCGCGCAGCCGCCAGGGCGGCGTCGATACTTTGCCGGTGGTGGAAGGCCAGGTCGGTCTGAACGGTTGGATCAAGATCGCCGCCGATGGCACGGTGCTGCTGGCGATGAACCGCAGCGAGATGGGCCAGGGCGTGCACACCGCGCTGGCGATGCTGGTGGCCGAGGAGCTCGACGTCTCGCTCGCCAGGGTGCGGCTGATGCCCGCCGGGCCCGACAAGCTCTACGGCAACGTCGCCGGCTTCGTCGCCGCGCTGCCGTTCCACCCGAGCGACATGGAGCCCGGCCACGAGACGCGCGCCGTGAAGACCGGGCAATGGCTCGTCGCCAAGTTCGCGCGCGAGCTCGGCATCAGCATGACCGGCGGCTCGTCGAGCGTCGCCGATGCGTGGGACGTGCTGCGCCTGGCCGCGGCCACGGCGCGCGCGCAGCTGCTCGGCGCGGCCTCGCTGCACTGGAAGGTGCCGGCCGCCGAGTTGGTGATCGACGATGGCGTGGTCGGCCATGCGTCGGGCCAGAAGGGCCACTTCGGCGAGTTCGCGAAGGCGGCGGCGGCGATGCCGGTGAGCGACGTCGCGGTGAAGGACGCGAAGGACTGGAAGCTCATCGGCACCAAGGCCCCGCGCATCGACGTGGTCGCGAAGACCAACGGCACCGCCGGCTTCGGCCTCGACGTGCGGTTGCCGAACATGCTCTACGCGGTCGTGCGCCATTGCCCGATGCTGGGCGGCAGCCCGGGCGCGGTGAATGCCGACGCGGCGATGAAGCTCGCCGGCGTCGAGCGCGTCGTCCGCCTGAGCAGCTACGCCGGCTCGACTGCCGCGCTCGCCGTTGTCGGCCGCACCTATTGGCACGCGAAGCAGGGCGCGCAGGCCTTGCAGGTCGAGTGGCAAGCGCCGCCGGCCGGCGTGCTCGCCAGCGCGACGATCCTGAAATCGCTCGAAGACACGGCGCGCGCGGCTGCGAAGGATCGTGGCGGCTTCGCCTACTACAGCCGCGGCGATGCAGCGGCGGCGCTGAAGGGTGCAACACGCAGCATCGAGCAGGTGTATCGCGCGCCCTATCTGGCGCACGCGACGATGGAGCCGATCAATTGCACCGCGCGTGTCAGCGGCGAGGGCGCGGCGCGCCGGGTCGAGGTCTGGGCGCCGACGCAGATGCCGGGCGCCGCGCGCGCCATCGCGGCACGCGCCGCCGGCGTCGGCGACGACGCCGTGACCTTGCACGTCACTTACCTCGGCGGCGGCTTCGGGCGTCGCCTCGATGTCGATTTCGTCGGCCAGGCGGTCCGCATCGCGGTCGAGACCGATGGCCGACCGGTGCAGCTCGTGTGGCCGCGCGAGGAAGACTTCACCCACGACTTCTATCGGCCCGCCGGTGTGGCCGTGTTGCAGGCCGGCCTCGACGCACAGGGCCAGCCGACGAGCTTGGGTGTCACCAGCGCCGGCGACGCGATCACGCCGCGCTGGATCGAGCGCGGCATGCCGGCGTTGGCCGGCCCGATGGACATGCCCGACAAGACCACCAGCGAGGGCCTGTTCGACCAGCTCTACGGCATCCCGAACCAGCACATCGCTCATGTCGCCACGCGCAGCGGCGTGCCGGTGGGCTTCTGGCGCTCGGTCGGCCACTCGCACAACGCGTTCTTCTCGGAGTCGTTCATCGACGAACTCGCGTTCGAGGCGAAGCAGGATCCGGTCGCATTCCGGCTCGCCTTGCTGAAAGAGGCGCCGCGCCATGCGGCGGTGCTCAAGCTTGCCGCCGAGAAGGCCGGTTGGGTGGGCTTTGGCCAAGAGGGGCCGCTCGCCGCCGGGCGTGCGCGCGGCGTCGCGCTGCACGAGAGCTTCGGCAGCGTCGTCGCGCAGGTCGCCGAGGTCTCGCTCGTCGGCGGGCAGCCGCGCGTGCACCGCGTGGTGTGCGCGGCCGATGTCGGCACGGTCGTCAACCCCGGCATCGTCGCGCAGCAGATGGAGAGCGGCGTGATCTTCGGCCTGAGCGCAGCGCTGTTCGGCCGCATCGACATCGAGGGCAGCGTCGTCAGGCAGCGCAACTTCCCCGACTACGCGATGGTCAGGATGGCCAACGCGCCGCGCGTCGAGACGCACCTGATCGCGAGCACGCGCGCGCCGAGCGGCGTCGGCGAACCCGGCACGCCGCCGATCGCGCCGGCGCTCGCCAACGCGCTGTTCGCGTTGACGGGCAAGCGGTTGCGCGAGTTGCCGCTGGTGCTGTAGCGCAGACTCAGCGGTGAGTCGCGCGCTCAGGCCAGCGCCGGGCCGCTCCCAAGCGGCCTGAGTACCCCCTTGGGGGGTGGCATCGGTACGCCGTCGCCGGGGGCGCCATTTCACGCCACCTCGCGCGTGCGCAAATGGCGCGCCAGCGACGCACGCAATTGCGGCGCATCGACGGGCTTGAGGAGAAAGTCGTCCATGCCGCAGGCGAACGCCTCGTCGCGCTCTGAGACGAGCGCGGCGGCGGTCAGCGCGATGATGGGCAGGCGCTCGGGCGGGAAGTGCGCGCGCAGCGCGCGGGCCGCTTCGTGGCCGCTCATCACCGGCATCTGCACGTCCATCACGACGGCATGAAACGGATCGCCGGCCTCGGCTGCCTCGTGCACTGCGGCCACCGCCATGCGGCCATCGAAGGCCTGCGCGACGCGCACGCCCCAGTGCTCCAGCATTGCCACCGCGATCATCATGTTGACGGGGTTGTCCTCGACCATCAGCACGCGCGAATGGAACAGGCGCTTCAGGTCGCTCGCCTCGGTGCTCTCGGCCGCCGATGCCGGCAGGCTGCCGGGCAGCGGCAACTCGGCCCAGAAGGTGCTGCCCTCGCCGAACACGCTCCGCATGCCGACGCTCCCGCCCATCAGCCGCGCCAGCTCGCGGCAGATCGACAGGCCCAGGCCGGTGCCGCCGAAGCGCCGCGTGGTCGATGAATCGCCCTGCGAGAACGGCGTGAACAGGCGCTCGCGCATGTCGTCGTGCACGCCCGGCCCGGTGTCCGAGACTTCGATCAGCACGCTGCCGCCGGCGGTGGGTGCGGCCGCGATGCGCACATGCCCGCGTTCGGTGAACTTGAGCGCGTTGGTGATGAAGTTCGACAGGATCTGGCGCACCCGAACCGGGTCGCCGCGCACTGTTGCGGGCAGCTTCTCGTCCAGCACCAGCTGCAGGCTCAGGCCCTTGACCTCGGCCAGCGAGTCGTAGGCGTGGTGGACCGCGCGCAACGCGTCGTGCAGGTCGAACGGCGTGTCTTCGAGCGCCAGCCGGCCGGCCTCGATCTTCGAGACGTCGAGGATGTCGGACATGATGCCCGCCAGGCTCTGCGCGCTGTCGAGGATGCGGCCCAGGTACTCCTCGCGCCGCGTGTCGGTGAGGTCGTCGCGCATCGCCAGCCGTGCCAGGCCGAGCAAGCCGTTCAGCGGCGTGCGGATCTCGTGGCTGGTGTTGGCGAGGAATGCGCTCTTGGCCTGGCTCGCCGCTTCGGCGGCGTCGCGCGCGGCGGCGAGTGCATCGTCGAGGCGGCGCCGTTCGGTCACGTCCTCGGCGATCCAGATCGTGCCGCCGCGGCGCGGGTCGGCGGCGTCCACCGCCTGGGCCAGCAGCCGGCACCAGAACTCGATGCCGTCACGCCGGCGCATGCGGCGCTCGACCTCGAACGGCTGGCCCGCGCTCAGCAACGGCCCGGCGAGTTCGCCGACGATCTCGCGGTAGTCGTCGGTGGTGGTCCAGACCACCGCATCCGGCTGGCCGCGCAGGCCACCGAGCTCCCAGCCGAACATGCGCTCGAAGTACGGGTTGGCGTCGATGAACTGGCCGTCGCGCGTGAAGGCGATGCCGATCGAGGCGCGCTGCAGGATCGCGCCGTGCTGCAGCCGCGTGCGCTCGCTCTCGGTCACGTCGTGCGCGTTGACGACGAGGTAGTCGCGCTGATCCATCACGAAGCGGCCGGCCGCGAGCGCCATCGACACCAGTTCGCCCGACTTGGCAACGAACACCGCGGGCAGATCGACCACCGTGCCGTCGCGCTCCAGCACCGTCAGCAGGTGATCGGCGGTGCGCTGGTCGTGCCACAGCCCGAGTTCGGCGGCGGTGCGGCCGATCACCTCTTCGCTGCTGAAGCCGGTGAGGCGGCAGAACGCCGGGTTCACCATCGCATACCGGCCGCTCGCCATTTCGGTCAGCGCGATGCAATCGGGGCTGGTCGCGAACAGGTGCGAGAGCATCGCCTCGGAGCGGCGCAGCGCGCCTTCGACGGTCTGGCGTGCGGTGATGTCGAAGAAGATCGACAGGTTGGCCGGGCCGCTGTTCGTGTCCACGCGCACGCCGGTGGCCTGCACGCTGAGCGGGCGGCCATCGATGGCGCGGATCGCGAAATCGTTGACCGGCAGGCCGTCGCCGACGCTCATCCGGTCGAGCCGGTGGATGCGCTCCAGTGCGCGATCCCGTGTGGGCCCGGCCGGGAACAGCTGGACGACGTTGAATCCGTTCAGCGCCGCCGCGTCGGTGAAGCCGAACAGGCGCGCGGCCGCTTCGTTGGCATCGAACACCACGCCGCGCCGGTGCAGCAACAGCGGCGACGGCGAACGCGCGAAGAGCTCGCGGTAGCGCATCTCGCTGGCAGCGACGGCGCGCTGTGTGCGCACCTCGTCCGTGACATCGCGGGCCACGCCCCAGTAGCCGGTGAACACGCCCTGGGCGTCGAACTTGGGTTCGCCGCTCAAGCTCATGCTGCGCCATTGGCCGCCGGCATCGCGCACCTGCGCGAGCAGCCCGCTGAACGGGCGCCGGGCTTCCAGCTTGGCCCGGTGGGCATCGAGCTGGGCCTCGCTCAGGCCCAGCTCGGTGAGCTGCCAGAGTGCGTGCCGCGATCCGCCGGTGCCGGCCGCGGTGGGCTCCGAGACGTGCGTGAAGCGGAACTGGGCGTCCTGCTCCCAGTACCAATCGGTGGCGATGCGCAGCAGGCCGCGAAAGCGCTGCTCGCGCTCCGCCGCGGCGTGCAGGTAGTGCCGGAGCACGCGCGAGATCACGCCGCCGCCGACGATGCTGCACACGATCACGAGCCACTGGAATGCCAGCACCAGCAACACCGGCGTGGGCCGGGCGACGCCGGCCGCCGGCATCGTTGCCGTGGTCGGCGGCGCGAGCCCGCTGATTTCGAGCATCGCCAGCCAGCCTGTCAACAGCAACGCCACACCACCGAGCAGTACGCCGACGCGTGGCCGGGTGATGGCGCCGACCACGCACACGATCAGCGCGCAAAAGCCCAGCGCCGGGCTGCGCACGCCCTCTTGCACCGCGAGGCTGACGAGCACTGCCAGCAGCATTTCAACCACCGCCATCGTGCACAGCGCGAGCGTCATCGGGAAGTGCGGGCCCGCACTGGCACGCGACGCAAAGCCGCACAGCAGTGCGAACGCGGTCAGGCCCGCGACCAGCCCGATGCGCGTGCTCGAGCCCATCTCCGACGGCATCATCGCGAACACGGTGGCGCACGCGAATGCGGCAGCCGAACTGGTGCCGAAGAAGAATCGTCCGATGCTCCGCGCCGCGGATTCAGGCGGCCCGGCATCGGCCGTGCGAAGGGCGACGGTCGCCATGCGGCAGTGCTTTCCCAAGGTGTGCGCCGGCCTCTGGCGGGCCGCTGCGGGGCCCATGGCGAGCGACCTGGGCACGTGCGAAGCCTTGAATGCTACAACCCCGGCAACGCGCGCGGGGTGCGAAATGGTGTGCGAATGCGCGCCATTTGTGACCCAGTTCCGCGGCCGCGGAACTGCCGCTAGGTTCTGCGCGCGGCGTTGAGCTCGTCGCGCGTGGCCCGCGCCGCCTGGCGCGCCGCCTGCGCGAAGTGCTCGCCGCGGCTCGCGTACAGCACCGCGCGCGACGAGCTCACGATGATCGGCGCGATCGTGCGCCCGGCAGCGTCGGCACGCCAGCCGGCGCGAACGGTGGCCGCCGCATCGCCGCCTTGCGCGCCGATGCCGGGGATCAGCAGCGGCAGCGTCGGCGCGAGTTCGCGCACGCGTTCGATCTCTTCGGGATAGGTCGCGCCGACCACCAGCGCGAGCTGGCCGCCGCGGTTCCATTCGCCGTGCGCGAGGCGCGCGATGTGCTCGAACAGCGTGTCGCCGTTCGGCAGCCGCTGCGCCTGCAGATCGGAGCCGCCCGGATTCGAGGTGCGGCACAGCAGGATCGCGCCCTTGCCTTCGTAGGCCAGGTAAGGCTCGATCGAGTCGAAGCCCATGAACGGCGAGAGCGTCACCGCATCGGCGCGGTAGCGCTCGAACACTTCGCGCGCGTACTGCTCGGCGGTGCTGCCGATGTCGCCACGCTTGGCGTCGAGGATCACCGGCACCTCGGGCGCGACCTTGTGGATGTGCGCGATCAGGCGCTCGAGCTGCTCTTCGGCGCGCTGTGCGGCGAAGTAGGCGATCTGCGGCTTGAACGCGATCACCAGATCGCGGGTGGCATCGACGATGCTGGCGCAGAAATCGAAGATGCGCTGCGGGTCGTCCTTCCACGAGCCGGGGAACTTCGCCGGGTCCGGGTCGAGGCCGACGCAGAGCAGCGAGTCGTTCAGGCTTTCGGCGCGTGCGAGTTGGGCAACGAAGTTCATGTTCACTCGATGCGCTTCGCCAGCGTCGCCGCCAGGCCGGTGTAGCTGCCGGGCGTCATCAAGAGCAGGCGTTCGCGCTCGGCGGCCGGGATCTCGAGCGTCCGGATGAATGCGTGGAACGCCTCGCGCGTGATTGTCTTGCCGCGCGTCAATTCCTTCAGGCGCTCGTAAGGATTCGGCAGGTTGTAGCGGCGCATCACGGTCTGGATCGGCTCGGCCAGCACTTCCCACGCGCCATCGAGGTCGGCGGCGAGCGCCTCGGTGTTGACCTCGAGTTTTTCGAGGCCGCGCAGCAGCGAGTCGTAACCGAGCAGCGCGTAGCCCAGCGCCACACCCATGTTGCGCAGCACGGTGCTGTCGGTCAGGTCGCGTTGCCAGCGGCTGATCGGCAGCTTCTGCGCCAGGTGCGTGAGCAGCGCGTTGGCGAGACCAAAGTTGCCTTCGGCGTTCTCGAAGTCGATCGGGTTCACCTTGTGCGGCATCGTCGAGGAGCCGATCTCGCCCTCCTTTGTGCGCTGCTTGAAGTAGCCGAGGCTGATGTAGCCCCATACGTCGCGCGACCAGTCGATCAAGATCGTGTTGGTGCGCGTGATCGCGTCGAACAGCTCGGCCATGCAGTCGTGCGGCTCGATCTGAATCGTGTACGGGTTGAAGGTGAGGCCGAGTTGCGTCTCGACGACGTGGCGCGAGAACGCCTCCCAGTCGAAGCCGGGGTAGGCCGCCAGGTGTGCGTTGTAGTTGCCGACCGCGCCGTTCATCTTCGCGAGCAGCGGCACCGCGGCGATGCGCGCGCGGGCATGCGTGAGTCGCGCGACGACGTTGGCGATCTCCTTGCCCACCGTCGTCGGGCTCGCCGTCTGGCCGTGCGTGCGGCTGAGCATCGGCATCGCCGCCAGCGCATGCGCCTGGTCGCGCAGGCGGTTGACGAGTTTGTCGAGCGCGGGCAACAGCACCTCGCTGCGCGCGGCCTGCAGCATCAGCCCGTGGCTGGTGTTGTTGATGTCTTCGCTGGTGCACGCGAAGTGCACGAACTCGCCAGCGGCCTTCAACTCGGCCATCGCATCGAAGCGGTCCTTGAGCCAGTATTCGACCGCTTTCACGTCGTGGTTGGTGGTGCGCTCGATGTCCTTGATCGCCTGCGCATCGGCCTCGGTGAAGCGCAGCACCAACCCGCGCAGCAGGCCGCGCGCGGCCTCCGAGAGCGGCTTGAATTCTTTGAACCCGGCATCCGACAAGGCGATGAACCACTCGATCTCGACCTGCACGCGCCGGTGCATCAGCCCAAACTCCGACAGCAGCGGGCGCAGCGCCGCCACCTTGGCGGCGTAGCGGCCGTCCAGCGGCGACAAGGCGGAGAGTGCGGAGAGGTTCATGGCGGGACTTGCGGCGATCAGGCCGCGATTGTAGGAGCCCGCCGGATCGATCGCCGCTATGCTCGTGCCCATGCTGATCGTTCGCAATGCCACCCTGCCCGATGGCCGCACCGGCATCGATGTGCACACCGATGCCGGCCGCATCACCGCCCTCGGCGCGCAGCTGCCGGCGCCGGCGGGTGCCGAGGTGGTCGATGCGCAAGGCTGGCTGCTGAGCCCGCCGTTCGTCGACCCGCACTTCCACATGGACGCGACGCTGAGCTACGGCCTGCCGCGCGTCAACCGCAGCGGCACGCTGCTCGAAGGCATCGCGCTGTGGGGCGAGCTGAAACCGCAGCTGACGCAGGAGGCGCTGGTCGAGCGCGCGCTCCAGTATTGCGACTGGGCTGTCGCCAAAGGCCTGCTCGCGATCCGCACGCATGTGGATGTGTGCGACGACCGCCTGCTCGCCGTCGAAGCGCTGCTGCATGTGAAGAAGACGGTCGCACCGTACTTCGACCTGCAACTCGTCGCGTTCCCGCAAGACGGCGTGCTGCGCGCGCCGACCGCGCTGGCCAACCTGAAACGCGCGCTCGACCTCGGCGTGGACGTGGTCGGCGGCATTCCGCACTTCGAGCGCACGATGGAGCAGGGCGCCGAGAGCGTGCGCATCCTGTGCGAACTCGCCGCCGAGCGTGGCCTGCGCGTCGACATGCACTGCGACGAGAGCGACGACCCGCTCTCGCGCCACATCGAGACGCTCGCGTTCCAGACCCAGCGGCTCGGGCTGCACGGCCGCGTCACCGGATCGCACCTCACGTCGATGCATTCGATGGACAATTACTACGTCAGCAAGCTGTTGCCGCTGATCGCCGAAGCGCAGGTGCATGCGGTCGCGAATCCGCTGATCAACATCACGCTGCAGGGGCGCCACGACACCTATCCGAAGCGCCGCGGCATGACACGGGTGCCCGAGCTGATCGCGGCGGGCGTGAACGTCGCGTTCGGCCACGATTGCGTGATGGACCCGTGGTATTCGCTCGGCTCGGGCGACATGCTCGAAGTGGCGCAGATGGGCCTGCATGTGGCGCAGATGACCTCGCAGACCCAGATGCGCGCGTGCTTCGACGCGGTCACGGTGAATGCGGCGGCCGTCATGGGGCTGGAGGGCTACGGCCTGGCGGTCGGCGCGCGCGCCGATTTCGTGCTGCTGCAGGCGCGCGACCCGGTCGAGGCGATCCGTTTGCGGGCGCACCGCCTCGTCGTGGTGCGCCGCGGCCAGGTCGTCGCCCGAACGCCGCAGGCCACCGCGGCGCTGAGCCTGCCCGGCCGGCCGCCGACTGTGGACTGGACGCTACGTCGTTGACGCTTTTGTGCCGGGTCGCGCCGCTAGAATGAATTTGTCACAAGAGGTGGCTTCAGGGACGGCGGCAGACCATGAAACTCATCGGTTCACTCACGAGCCCCTATGTGCGCAAGGTGCGCATCGTGATGGCGGAGAAGAAGCTCGATTACCAGCACGAGCTCGAAGACGTGTGGGCGAGCGACAAGATCCTCAAGGCGAATCCGCTCGGCAAGGTGCCGTGCCTGGTGCTGCCGGGCGGCGAAGCGGTGTTCGATTCGCGCGTCATCGTCGAGTACCTCGACACGCGCTCGCCGGTCAGCCGCCTGATCCCCGAGAGCAGCCGCGAGCGCATCGAGGTGCGCACCTGGGAGGCACTGGCCGATGGCGTGCTCGACGCCGCGATCCTCGCGCGCCTGGAGCAGACCTGGCCCGGCCGCAGCGCCGAGCAGCGCAGCCAGGCCTGGGTCGATCGGCAGCTGCACAAGGTCCAGGTTTCGCTGCACGCGATCGCCAAGGGCCTGGGCGAAAAGCCGTGGTGCTCCGGCATCCACCTGTCGCTGGCCGACATCGCGGTCGGCTGCGCGCTCGATTACATCGTCTTCCGTTTCCCGCAGATCGAGTGGCGCGACACGCACGAGAACCTCGCCCGCCTCGCCGACAAGCTCGGCACGCGGCAGAGCTTCATCGACACCAGGCCGCCTTCGGCCTGACGACCGCGCGGGTCACAACCTGTCCTGCGCCGCCACGCTGATGGGCAGCTCGTGCGGCCGGAGCAGGTCGGCGCCGTTGACGGGATCGACGAAGCGCAGGCGCAGCAGGTAGGCGCCGACGCCGGCGAACACATTCGCCTGCGTGGCGCCGTTCGACAGGTCGAACGAGTGAACGAGCTTGCGATCGGCCTTGCTCAACACGTCGAGCATGAAGTACCCGGTCTTGTCGGCCGCCTGCCCGCGCGCGCACACGCCCAGGCCGTCAACGCCCAGGCGAACGTTGAACGGACTCGTCAGCACCTCGCCGGCACGAAGGTTGGCGAAGTGCAGCGGCTCGTCGGGCGGACGCGGGCGCGAGACCTCGTCCTGGTACCACGCGTCGCAGGTGGCATCGAAGGCCTTGGGGTCGATCCTGGGCCGCGGCGTGGTGCCGCGCGGCCCACGCACATCGACCGTGATCTCAGGGCTGAACACGAAATACGGGCGATGCTCGTGGTCGGCGAACAGCAGGCGCAGGGTGTGCCGGCCGGGCGGCAGATCCAGCAGCGTGTCGGTCTGGCCCTTGCCGAAGTGGCGATGCTTGTCGTTGAACGGCAGCTTTTCGGTGACGCTCGGCGGCATCCGCGTATCGACCAGGATGTGGTGGTGGCCGGTGCCCTTCAGCGCCTTGCCGGCCGGGACGACCCCCATCCCACGGACCGCGAACTCGACCATGAAGGGCGACGATACCGCGTAGCCATTGCGCAGGTTCGAGAAGTCGACCGAGGTCGGCTCGTTCAGGTTGACATGGGTGCGCTCGCGGGTGTGCTTGAGCCAGCAACTGCGTTCGTTGTCGTCGGTGGGCAGCGCCGCCGCCGAAGCCATTGCGCCGCAGCTTGCCATCGCCGCCGCCAGGAACGCTTTCACCACAGACTGCTTCATGAATCGGATCATTCGAGTTTTCACGCCCGACGGGCTCCTAGACCCGCACCACCGAGAAGCTGCTCGCCTGCGCCATCGGCCAGTACATGCGAAACACCTGCTGCGTCGGCTCGCCGCGCAGCAATTCGCCCGGCTTCGCGAACGGCAGCAGGTTCGCGAGCAGCTTCACGGCGTGCTCGGAGTTGCGCCGCACGATGTGATCGGCGGTGAGCTCGCTCGGGTCCATCAGGCCCGCCGCCTGCACCAGTTCCTTCAGCGCGTGCAGCGTGTTCTCGTGATAGTGGTGCACGCGATCGGCCTTGCTCGGCACGACCAGTGCGCGCGCGCGCTGCGGGTCTTGCGTGGCCACGCCGGTCGGGCAGTGGCCGGTGTGGCAGCTCTGCGACTGGATGCAGCCGAGCGCGAACATGAAGCCGCGCGCCGAGTTGCACCAGTCGGCGCCGAGCGCGAGCATGCGCGCGATGTCGAACGCGCTCACCACCTTGCCGGCGCAACCGAGCTTGATCTTGCCGCGCAGCCCGGTCGCGACGAGCGTGTTGTGCACCAACAGCAGCCCCTCCTGCAACGGCGCGCCGACGTGGTCGGTGAACTCGAGCGGCGCTGCGCCGGTGCCGCCCTCGGCGCCATCGACGACGATGAAGTCCGGCACGATGCCGGTCTCGAGCATCGCCTTGGCGATCGCGAACCACTCCCACGGGTGGCCGATGCAGAGCTTGAAGCCGGTCGGCTTGCCGCCCGAGAGGGTGCGCAGCCGCTCGATGAAATGCATCATCTCGATCGGCGTGCTGAACGCGCCGTGGCTCGCCGGCGAGACGCAATCGACCCACGGCGGCACGCCGCGCGCTTCGGCAATCTCGAGCGTGACCTTCGGCCCCGGCAGCACGCCGCCGTGGCCCGGCTTGGCGCCCTGGCTCAGCTTGAGTTCGATCATCTTGACCTGCGGCTGGGTCGCGTTCTCTTTGAACCGCTCCTCGTTGAACGAACCATCCGCGTTGCGGCAGCCGAAGTAGCCGGAGCCGATCTCCCAGATCAGGTCGCCGCCATTCTCGCGGTGGTGGCGGCTGATGCTGCCCTCGCCGGTGTCGTGCGCGAAGCCACCGCGCTTGGCACCGCTGTTGAGCGCCAGGATCGCGTTCGCGCTGAGCGCGCCGAAGCTCATCGCCGAAATGTTGAAGATGCTTGCGCTGTACGGCTGCGCACGGCCGGCGCCGATCAGCACGCGGAAGTCGTGCGTCGCCACCACGGTCGGCTGCATCGAGTGGTTGATCCACTCGTAGCCGACCGCGCCCACGTCCATCTGCGTGCCGAACGGCCGCTTGTCGGCGTCGCCCTTGGCACGCTGATAGACCAGCGAACGCTGCTGGCGCGAGAACGGCGCCGCCTCGTTGTCGCCCTCGATGAAGTACTGGCGCATCTCCGGGCGCACGAACTCGAGCAGGAAGCGGAAGTGCCCGATGACCGGGTAGTTGCGCAACACCGAGTGTCGCGCCTGCAGCGTGTCGCGCCAGCCCACGCCGGTGAGGAACAGGAACACCAGTGCCAGCCCGCCGCCGGTGTGGAACGCGACCCAGGTGAACGTGCACAGCAGCGTCGCCACGCCGCACAGCAGCCACACGGTGTAGCGCACCGGGAAGTAGCGGTCGAGTTGCTTGAGCCAATTGAACATGAACGCCCCCTCGCGTGTGTGGCGCGATGGTAGGCCCGCTGCAAGAATCGGCTGGCTGCGGGAATGCCCGAATAGCCGGCCAGTTCAGCGGATTAGGGCCTGTTAACGCTATGGGAGGGCTCCGGCGCGTGCCCTCCCATAGCGCTAACAGGCCCTAGCCTGCTGCCGCGTGGCGCGCCGCTATACTTCCGGCCAGCGCTGATTTGTTCCGGCTTGCGGGCGCTCTATAAATTCCGCTAAAGACAGGACGCTACCGACCCGGTGTCCCGCCTTGATTGCGGCGCCGGGTTTTTGCTTTTCACGATGAACTCAGTCGGTCACGTCACTCCGCAGTCGATGCACTTCGCGCAGCCTTTGCCGCTGCGCAGCGGCGCGCAATTGCGCGACTACACGCTCGTCTACGAAACCTACGGCACGCTCAACGCCGCGAGGAGCAATGCCGTGCTGGTCTGCCACGCGCTCAACGCGAGCCACCATGTGGCGGGCACCTACGAGGGGCAAGACAAGAGCGAAGGCTGGTGGGACAACCTCGTCGGACCGGGCAAGCCGCTCGACACGAACCGCTTCTTCGTCATCGGCGTCAACAACCCGGGCTCGTGCTTCGGTTCGACGGGGCCGATGCAGCCGAACCCCGACACCGGCAGGCCGTATGGCGCTGACTTCCCGGTCGTCACGGTCGAGGACTGGGTCGATGCGCAGGCGCGGCTGCTCGATGCGCTCGGCATCGCGCAGCTCGCCGCAGTGCTCGGTGGCAGCCTCGGCGGCATGCAGGCACTGAGCTGGTCGCTGCGCTATCCGGATCGGTTGCGCCACTGCATTGCCGTCGCCACCGCGCCCAACCTGTCGGCGCAGAACATCGCGTTCAACGAGGTCGCGCGGCGCGCGATCGTCACCGATCCGGAGTTCCACGGCGGCCACTTCTACGATCACGACACCTTGCCGCGCCGCGGCCTGCGCGTGGCGCGCATGATCGGCCACATCACGTATCTCTCCGACGACGCGATGGAGGCCAAGTTCGGTCGCGAGACGCGCAACGGCGGCCTGGCCTACAGCACCCAGGCGATCGAGTTCGAGATCGAGAGCTACCTGCGGCACCAGGGCGACAAGTTCAGCGAGTACTTCGACGCCAACACCTACCTGCTGATCACGCGCGCGCTCGACTACTTCGATCCGGCGCGCGAGTTCGGCGGCGATCTCACGGCCGCGTTCGCCGCGGCACGTTGCAAGTTCTTGCTCGTGAGCTTCACGACCGACTGGCGTTTCGCGCCGGCGCGCTCGCGCGAGATCGTCAAGGCGCTGGTCGATCACAAGCGCGACGTGAGCTACGCCGAGATCACGGCACCGCACGGTCACGACGCCTTCCTGCTCGACGACCCGCGTTACCACGGTGTGCTGCGCGCGACCTTCGACAACCTCGCGAAGGAGTTGTCGTGAGTGATCGCAAGGACATGGAGCTGATCGGCGAGCTCGTGCCGAAAGGCTCGCGCGTGCTCGACCTCGGTTGCGGCAACGGCGAGTTCCTCGCCTACCTGCGCGACACGCGCCAGTGCAGCGGCTACGGCGTCGAAATCGACGACGCCAACGTGCTCGCCTGCACGCAGCGCGGCGTCAACGTGATCCAGCTCAACCTCGAAGAAGGCCTGGCGCTGTTCGAGGACCAGAGCTTCGATGTCGTTCTGCAGATCGAAACCCTGCAACACCTGCGCAACACCGAGAAAATGCTGCGCGAGACGGCGCGCGTCGGCCGTGTCGGCATCGTCAGTTTCCCCAACTTCGCGCACTGGCCCAACCGTCTGCAGATCGCGGCCGGCCGCATGCCGGTGACGCGCGTGCTGCCCTACCAGTGGTACGACACGCCCAACATCCGCGTCGGCACCTTCGCCGATTTCGAGGTGCTGGCGCGCAAGGACGGTCTGCGCATCCTCGATTCGTTCGGCATCCAGGACGGCGCCGCGGTGCGCCGCTGGCCGAACCTGCGCGCCAGCGTGGCGGTGTTCAAGTTCGACCGCGGTTGACGCGCTATTGCCACTGCTACTGCGCGTAGGTGTTGCGCTCGCGAACGTCGGCCGAGAGGTACTCGACGAACTCGAACTGCAGGCCTTCCGGGGCGATGACGTAGACATTGCGCCGCTGTGCGCTTGCCGCACCCCAATGATCGAGCGCGTAGCCGGCGGCTTCGAGCCGCTGCACCACCTCGTCGACCGAGGCCACGACCAGACCCAGATGCTTCAAGCCCGCCTGGTGGCTGGTCCAGTGTGGCCAATGCCCTTCGCCGCCGCCCATCAGCGCGACGTAGAACGTGTCCGTGCCGATGTGCAGCCAGCGCACCGGCTTGCCAAACCAGTCCATCGTGCCTTCGCCGCGCACCTGCCATGCAGGCAGGGCCGTGCGGATGAAGCGCACCACCGCATCGATGTCGGTGACGGTGAGGTTCGCGTGTTCGAGGTAGTCGTGGCTCATGATGAGTCTCCTTGGGTGGGGTGGCTCGAAGATAGGCGCGCGCAGCGCCACCGGCGAGTGCCGTGTCCGTCAAACCGGCGCATGGTTGATGCGGCGGACGTGCGCGGCCCACAATGCACGCGATGAGCGATTCACCCGACGAAGCGCGCCACCTTGCGCGCAACCTCACCAGCCTGCGCCACACGCGCGCGTTGACGCAGGGCGCGCTCGCGAAGGCCGCGGCGGTGCCGCGCTCGACCATCGCGACGCTCGAATCGGGCACCGGCAACCCGTCGCTGGCTGTGCTCGTGAAGGTCGCTGCGGCGCTCGGCGTGCCGATCGACGAGCTGCTCGCATCGCCGCGCGCGCTGGTGCGGCGTTGGCCTGCGGCCGACGTGGCCTCGCGCGTGAAGGGCCGCGGCGTGAGCATCCGCGCGCTCGTGCCCGAGCCGGTGCCCGACGAGATGATGGAGGTGATGGACTTCGCGCCCGGCGCAGTGATGGGTGGCACGCCGCACCTGCCCGGCACGCGCGAGTTCTTCACCTGCCTCGATGGCCGCGTCCATCTGATGGTGGCGGGCGATCGCTACGAGTTGGCCGAGGGCGACGTGCTGGCCTTCCCCGGCAACCTCGCGCACTCGTACCAGAACGCCGACGCGCTGGCGACTGCGCGCGGCGTGTCGGTGGTGGTGCTGGCCAAGGCCGGCGTGTGACGCCGGTGGGTGGTCAATCCCCGCGGTGGTCCGCGCCATGGCCGTGCGTCGGGCCGGCCGAGGTCGTGACGGCCGGTCTCGGCAACGCGCGCAGCGTCGGCACATCGCTCACGAAAGGCACCATGCCGAGTTCGGTGTGCACCTCCGGCGGCGAGATCCAGTGGCCCTGCGTGATCACCAGGGCCACCTTGCGAACGTCGGCGATGTCGCGCGTCGGGTCGCCATCGACCAGCAGCAGATCGGCCAGCTTGCCGACCTCGATGCTGCCGCGGTCGGCGAGCGTGCGCGTGTAGGTGGCGCCGTTCAGCGTCGCGATCTGCAGCACCTGCGACGGCGTCAGCCCCGCCTGCACGTACAGCGCCAGCTCGCCCGGCAAGGTGATGCCGGCCCATGAATCGGTGCCGGCGACGAGTGGCACGCCGGCGCGGTACAAGCGGCCGACGAACTCGACCATCTTGGCGTAGGAGCGGCGATAACGCGCCGCCGTGGCGTCGTCGGGAATCGCGATGCCGCCGGTATAGAAGCCGCGCTTGATGTCCGGCGGCATGTGGTCGGCGACGGCGGCGAACGGGGCCGACAGCTCGCCGTCGCGCTGCTGCATGAAGTCGAAGGTGGCCAGCGTCGGATCGATCACGGTCTTGTGCTCGCGCAGCAGCGCAATGAAATCCTGTACCGGCCGCGAGTCGAAGTCCAGGCCGGCGACCTTGTCGGCGGGCAGTGTGAAGCGTTCGAGCGTGCGCGTGTCGGTGGTCGGCGCGACGAGGAAGTTCAGCATCACCTGGTTGATGTGCTGGACCTCGTCGAAGCCTTGCTCGACGACTTCTCGCGCGCGCATGAAGGCCGGCACGTGGCCGCTGACACGCATGCCGCGGCTGTGCGCGTAGGCGACCGTGTCGGCGACCAGTTCCTTCGGGAACGAGTTGTAGATCTTCATCTGTGGGTAGCCGCGCTGCGCATACCAATCGACCGCGCTCCTGGCTTCGGTGAGGGTGCTGATCGTGATGCCGGCCGAGTTCGAGAACGGGCTCCTGCCTTCGAGAAAACCGCAGGGCACGATCTGTGGCTGCAGCACCGCGCCGGCCTCGCGGTCGTCGAGCAGTCGCTGCAGCGCGGCGTTGTTGTTGCCCATGTCGCGCAATGTCGTGACGCCGGCGGCCAGGTTCAGGCCACCGTCCCAGCGCCACACATGCGCGTGCATGTCGAACAGGCCGGGCAGCAGCACGCGGCCAGCCGCGTCGATCTCGTTGTCGGCCTCGCGCACCGGCGAGCCGGCGGGCAGCAGTGGTGATGCGGCCGCGCAGCAGGTACACGTCCGACGCCTCGCCCAGGCGCGCGGTCTTGCTGTCGAACACGCGCGCGTTGCGCAGCACCGTGAGGCCGGGCATCGGGTGGCGCAGGCGTGTCGCGCGATCGCGCAGCAGGGCCTGCTCGGCGCTGGCCTGGTGGGCTTCGAGCAGGGCGCGGTTGGCCTGCCAGCCCTCTTCGATGAACAGCTCGCCGCTGAGGTCGGCCGAGGCGAACAGCCGCGGCGCCGCGCCAGTGGTGGCCCAGAACAGCCCGGGTTGCAAGCCGATGCCGGTCTGCGCGATCAACCGCACGCGTTGACGCTGCCCGTCGCGCTCGACCTCGACCTCGTCGATCGTCTTGTGCCGCAGCGTGCCGTTGGGCAGCAGGGGCATGACGCCGTCCGCCCGTTTCGCGAGCGCGGCGATCGCCACCGACAGTGGAGCCAGCGATCCGTTCAACGGCACATACAAGGCCGGACCCTTCAAGGTCGCGCGGCCCTGGTCGGTGGTCGAGCGCCAGTCGGCGGCGTCGCCCTTGCGCTCGAAGTGTTCGTCGACCGGGGAGCCCATCGTCGTCAGGCCGGTGACATGGTATTCGCTGAACGTTCCGTCGTCGGCCAGGCGATAGCGCTCGGTCTGTTCCGGCCCGCGGCCGTTGTTCTTGTAGATGTAGGTCACGGTCACGAGACCATCGTCGGCCTGCTCGACCACCTGCCGGCCGGGCGTGCCGAGGTTGTCGTTGATGAACACGTAGCGCAGGACCTGGGCGGCTTGCGCGCCCGGCGCCACGCCGGTGATGCTGAGCACCAGAGCCAAGGCGAGCGTGAGCGCGTGTTTCATGGGTGACTTCTCCGAAGGCGGCAGAGCGTCAGTCTAGGGTGTGCATCCGCAGTGCTCCATCCCTCGAACTGTTGATGCCGAGCGAGCGTGAGGTCACGCCAGCCCGGCCAGGTAAGCATCCAGCGCCTGCGCGCCGACCTTCACCAGATCGAAGCCGCTCGGATCGAGCATCCAGTTCTGGATCAGGCCATCGAGCAGCGCGTGCAGGCCGATCGCCGCTGCGCGTGCCGGCATGCGCCGGGCCAGTTCGCCGCGGCGGATCGCCGCCTTCAGCGCGCGCTCCACATCGACCAGGCATTCCTTGCGCACGCTCAGATGGCGCTCCCGCACCGCCAGCATCTCGCCGACGTACTCGACCTTGTGTGTGGCGATCTCGAACACGCGGCGCATCTGCGGGTCGGCGACGATGCGCTCGAGCACTTCGCGAAAGCCCCGGCGCATGTCCGCGAGCGTCTTGTCGGCGCCGTCGAAGCCGCACACGTCGCCCTCTTCGAGCGGCATCGTCGCGCGCTCCATCATCGCGTTGAACAGGTCGGCCTTGTCCTCGAAGTGCCAATAGATCGCGCCGCGCGTCAGGCCGGCGGCCTTCGCGATCTCGTGCAGCGAGGTGCCCGACACCCCACGCTGCTCGAACACCAGCTCTGCGGTGTCGAGGATGTGGCTGCGGGTCGCCTGGGCTTCTTCTTTCGTTCTGCGGGCCATGACGATCTGTTGCGACGAAGCAGGTGCGCTGCATACATTCAAGACTGTACGTATACTAACTCGCATCTCCAACAGAAGGGTTGCGCATGTCTGCGTTGCAAAACGTCGTGGCGAAGTCCGCCGTCGTGGTGGCACTGGTGAGTCTGGCGGCCTGCGGGCAGCAATCTCCCGGCGGCGCGCCGGCCGGTGGTGGTGCGCCGCCGCCGGCGGAGGTCGGTGTGATCACGGTCGCACCTGCCGCCGTCGGCCTGGCCACCGAGCTGCCGGGCCGGTTGGAGGCCTCGCGCGTCGCGCAGGTCCGCGCGCGTGCCGCGGGCATTCTGCAAAAGCGCGTGTTCACCGAAGGCGGTGACGTGAAAGCCGGCCAGCTGCTGTTCCGCATCGACGCAGCGCCGTACCAGGCCAGCGCCGCGAGCGCGCAGGCCGCGCTGGCGCGGGCCCAGGCCAGCCTGACGCAGGCGTCCGCGCTGGCCGAGCGCTACAAGCCGCTGCTGGAGGCGAACGCGATCAGCAAGCAGGACTACATCAACGCCGTGGCCGCGCAGAAGAGCGCCGAGGCCGACGTGGCCACGGCTAAGGCGAACGTGCAGACGGCCCAGATCAACCTCGGCTATGCGTCGGTCACCTCGCCGATCGCCGGGCGCATCGGGCGCGCGCTCGTCACCGAAGGTGCGTTGGTCGGGCAGGGCGAGGCGACGCAGCTCGCCGTCGTGCAGCAGATCAACCCGATGTACGTGAACTTCACGCAGAGCACCACCGACGTGCTGCGCCTGCGCAAGGCGGTCGAGAGCGGCCAGTTCAGGCGTGCCGGCGCCGAGGGCGCGCAGGTGCGCGTCGTGCTTGAGGACGGCAGCGTCTACCCGCAGCCGGGCAAGCTGCTGTTCACCGATTTGACGGTCGATCAGACCTCCGGCCAGATCACGCTGCGCGCCGAGCTGCCGAACCCGGGCGGGCTGTTGCTGCCGGGCATGTACGTGCGCGTGCGGCTGGAGCAGGCGCAGGCCGAGGCCGGCATCGTCGTGCCGCAGCAGGCGGTGACGCGCGGCACCAACGGCGACACGGTGATGGTCGTCGGCGCCGACGGCAAGGTCGCCCCTCGATCGATCAAGGTGGGTACCGCAGTGAACGGCCAGTGGGTCGTGCTCGACGGCCTCAAGACCGGCGAGCAGGTGATGGTCGATGGCTTCCAGAAGCTGCGCGGCAATGCGCCGGTGAAGGCCGTGCCGTGGAGCCCGATCGCTTCTGGCGCCGCGGCCGCGGCGCCTGCAGGATCGGCGCCCGCCAGCGCCGCCGCGCCGACCTCCGCCGCCTCCAGGTAAGGGGCGCATCACATGGCCCAGTTCTTCATCGATCGCCCGATCTTCGCGTGGGTGATCGCGCTGTTCATCATCGTGCTCGGCGGCACCGCGGTCACGCAGTTGCCGATCGCGCAGTACCCGTCGGTCGCACCGCCCGCGATCGTCATCAACACCGCCTACCCCGGCGCCTCGGCGCAAACGCTCGAAGACTCGGTCATCAGCGTGATCGAGCGCGAGATGAACGGCTCGCCCGGCCTGCTCTACATCGAGTCGGTCAGCCAGGCCGACGGCACCGGTGCGATCACGCTGAGCTTCGCGACCGGCACCAACCCCGACCTCGCGCAGGTCGATGTGCAGAACCGCCTCTCTCGCGCCACGCCGCGGCTGCCGTTGGCGGTGACGCAGCAGGGCGTGCGCGTCGACAAGGCGCGCGCCAACTTCCTGCTGTTCACGATCCTGTCGAGCGACGATCCGGCGATCGACCCGATCGCGCTCGGCGATTACGCCTCGCGCAATGTGCTGCCCGAGATCCAGCGCGTGCCTGGCGTCGGCCAGGCGCAGCTGTTCGGCACCGAGCGCGCGATGCGCGTCTGGATCGACCCGGCCAAGCTGGTCGGCTTCAGCCTCTCCACCGCCAACGTCGCCGCGGCGATCCAGGCGCAGAACGCGCAGGTCTCGTCGGGCACGATCGGCGACCTGCCGAACATCCCCGGCCAGACCATCTTCGCGACCGTGGTCGTGAAGGGCCAGCTCGAATCGGTAGAGCAGTTCGGCAACATCGTGCTGCGCGCGAATGCCGACGGCTCGGCGGTGCGCTTGAAGGACGTCGCGCGCATCGAACTCGGCGGTCAGAGCTACGCGACCTCGGCGCGCCTGAACGGCAAGCCCTCGACCGGCATCGGCGTGCAACTCTCGCCGACCGGCAATGCCCTGGCGACTGCGAACGCGATCAAGGTGCGCATGGAAGAGCTCTCGCGCTACTTCCCGGCCGGCGTCAGGTATTCGATCCCCTATGACGCCTCGCGCTTCGTCAAGATCTCGATCAGCCAGGTCGCCGAGACGCTGGTCGAGGCGGTGATCCTGGTGTTCCTCGTGATGTACCTGTTCCTGCAGAACATCCGCTACACCATCATCCCGACGATCGTCGTGCCGGTGGCGCTGCTCGGCACCTTCGGCGCGCTGCTCGCGCTCGGCTTCTCGATCAACGTGCTGACGATGTTCGGCATGGTGCTGGTGATCGGCATCGTGGTGGACGATGCGATCGTCGTGGTCGAGAACGTCGAACGCATCATGAGCGAGGAAGGCCTGCCACCGAAGGAGGCCACCCGCAAGGCAATGGGCCAGATCTACGGCGCCATCATCGGCGTCACGGTGGTGCTGATCTCGGTGTTCGTGCCGCTCGCGTTCTTCAGCGGTTCGGTCGGCAACATCTACCGCCAGTTCTCGGCGGTGATGGTCTCGGCGATCGCGCTCTCGGCCTTCATGGCGCTGTCGCTGACGCCTGCGCTGTGCGCCACCCTGCTCAAACCGGTCGAGGCCGGCCACCACCTCGAGAAGGGCGGCTTCTTCGGCTGGTTCAACCGCGGCTTCAAGCGCACCGCGAAGGGCTACGAAGGCTGGGTCACGAGCATCCTCAAGCGCGCCGGGCGCTTCATGATCCTCTACGTCGCGATCGGCGCGGCGGTGGCGCTGCTGTTCGTGCGGCTGCCGACGTCGTTCCTGCCGAACGAGGATCAGGGCTACATCATCGCCAACGTTCAATTGCCGCCGGGCGCGACGCAGGCGCGCACGCTTGAGGTGATGAAGCAGGCCGAGGGCTTCTTCCTGAAGCAGCCTGAAACCCAGAGCATGGTCAGCGTGCTCGGCTTCAGCTTCTCGGGCACCGGCCAGAACGCCGCACTCGCCTTCGTGCCGCTGAAGGACTGGAAGGAGCGCGAAGGCGCCGGTCACTCGGCGCAGGCGCTCGCCGGCCGCGGCTTCGGCGCGCTGATGGGCGTGCGCGATGCGTTCATCTTCGCGCTCAGCCCGCCGCCGATCCCGGAGCTCGGCAACGCCACCGGCTTCACCTTCCGCCTGCAGGACCGCGGCGGCAACGGCCACGCGGCACTGCTCGCGGCGCGCAACCAGATGCTCGGCATGGCGGCGCAGAGCAAGGTCCTCGCGGGCGTGCGGCCGGATGGCCTGGAGGACGCGCCACAGCTGCAGATGGATGTCGATCGCGACAAGGCGAGCGCGCTCGGCGTGAGCTTCGATGCGGTCAACGCGGCGCTCTCGACCGCGCTCGGTTCGTCGTACGTCAACGACTTCCCGAACGCCGGCCGCTTGCAGCGCGTCGTCGTGCAGGCCGATGCGCCGACGCGCATGCAACCCGATGATCTGCTGCGCGTCAACGCGCTGAACAGCACCGGCAAGCCGGTGCCGCTCTCGGCCTTTGCCTCGACACGCTGGATCAACGGCCCGGTGCAGACCGTGCGCTACAACGGCTACCCGACGATGCGCATCGCCGGTGACGCCGCGCCCGGCCAGAGCACCGGCCAGGCGATGATCGAGATGGAGAGCCTGGCCAAGAAGCTGCCGGCCGGCTTCGCCTTCGAGTGGACCGGCCAGTCGCGCGAGGAACGCCTCGCCGGCTCGCAGGCCTACCTGCTGTACGGGTTCGCGATCCTCGCCGTCTTCCTGTGCCTCGCCGCGCTGTACGAGAGCTGGTCGATCCCGCTCTCGGTGATCCTGGTCGTGCCGCTGGGCGTGATCGGCGTCGTGCTCGGCACGATGCTGCGCGGTTACTCGAACGATGTCTACTTCCAGGTCGGGCTGATCACGATCATCGGCCTCTCGGCGAAGAACGCGATCCTGATCATCGAGTTCGCGAAAGACGCCCAGCTCGCCGGCAAGAGCGTGATCGCGGCCGCGATCGAGGCCGCGCACCTGCGCTTCCGCCCGATCCTGATGACCTCGCTCGCCTTCATCCTCGGCACCTTGCCGCTGGCACTCGCCAGTGGCGCCGGCTCGGCCAGCCAGCGCGCGATCGGCACGGCGGTGATCGGCGGCATGATCACCGCGGTGGTGCTGGCGGTGCTGTTCGTGCCGGCCTTCTTCGTCGTCGTGCGCAAGGTGTTCGGGGGCGGCGGCGCGCCGGCCGCCGCACCGGTGAAGGAGGGCACGTGATGCGCCACCAGGAATCGACCCGCGTCGGCGCCACGCTGACGGCGCTCACCAGCGCGCTGCTGCTCGGCGGCTGCATGAGCTTCATCCCGGCCTACGAGCGGCCCGCCGCGCCGGTGCCCGCCGCGTACGCACCCGAGCTCACGCCGGCCGGCGCGAGTGGCTCGACCGCCGCGGCCGACATCGAATGGCAGCGCTACTTCAGCGACGCACGGTTGCGCCGCCTGATCGAGATTTCGCTCGCCAACAACCGCGACCTGCGTGTCGCGATCCTGAACATCGAGCAGGCCCGCGGCGCCTACCAGATCAAGCGTGCCGACGAGCTGCCCACGGTCGGCGCCGGCTTCACCGCGCAGCGCTCGCCGGGTTCGAGCGGCGGTCTCGCCAACACCTATGCGATCGGCTTGCAGGTCACCGGCTACGAACTCGACTTCTTCGGCCGCGTGCGTGCGCTGAGCCAGGCCGCGCTGTCGCAATACCTCGCCACCGAAGAGTCGCGCAAGACGGTGCAGATCGCGCTGATCGCCGGCGTCGCCAGCGCCTACGTCGGCCTGCTCGCCGACGACGAGCTGCTGCGCGTCACGCGCGACACGCTGACGACGCGCGACGACTCGTTCAAGCTCACCAAGCTGAAGTTCGACAACGGCGCGGCCTCGGAGCTCGATTTCCGCCAGGCCGAACAGTTGCTCGAAGGCGCGCGCGCCACGCTCGCACAGACGCAGCGCCAGCGCGCGCTCGACGAGAACGCGCTGACCCTGCTGCTCGGCCAGGCGCTGCCCGCCGAGCTGCCGGCAGGGCTGCCACTGGCGAGCCAGCAGGTCTCGACCGAGTTGCCCGCAGGCCTGCCCTCCGAGCTGCTGACGCGCCGGCCGGATGTGCGTGCCGCCGAGCAGCAGCTGCTGGCCGCGAACGCAAACATCGGTGCCGCGCGCGCCGCGTTCTTCCCGCGCATCTCGCTGACGGCGAACGCCGGCACCGCGAGCACCGAGCTCGGCAACCTGTTCAAGAGCGGCACCTTCGCACTCACCGGCACGGCCACGCTGCTTCAGCCGATCTTCGATGCCGGCCGCAACCAGGCCAACCTCGACGTGGCGAAGGTCAACAAGGACATCGCGATCGCGCAGTACGAGAAGGCGATCCAGACCGCGTTCCGCGAGGTCTCGGATTCGCTCGCCGGCCGCGCCACGCTGGGCGAGCAATTGCGCGCGCAGACGGCGCAGACCAACGCCGCGCAGGTCTCGTTCAAGCTTGCCGACCTGCGCTACCGCAACGGCGCGGCCAGCTACCTCGACGTGCTGGATGCGCAGCGTAGCCTGTTCAGCGCGCAGCAGGCGCTGGTGCAGGTGCAGGCGCTGCAGGCGCAGAACCTGATGACGCTTTACAAGGTGCTGGGCGGCGGGTGGTCGGAGCCGGCGAAGGCCAACTGATTGATTGCGCGTACGGCGCGGCAGGCGGCACGCGGCGGGCGCTCATGCTGTGGCGGTCTTCGCTTCGCTCCGACTGCACTGCGGTGCTCGGCCCGAGGTCGCGCCGCTGAACTCACTGCGCTTCGCTCCGTTCAAACAGACGCGGCGAGTCAGAGGTGGAAGCGCGCTGCGCGCGCCGACCTCGAACCTGCGCTCCTCGTCGCCACAGAAATCGCCCCCACCGCGTGCCGCCCGCCGCGCTGCACGGCTCGTGGTCTCTTGAACGAGAGCCAACGCCGGGAAGTCGGAGCGAAGCGCAGACCGCTCCAGCGAAGCGCGGAAGCCTGCCTGGACGCGCCTTTGCCGATCAGAGCGTCTCGACTCGCCCGCTTTTCGCCGAGGCGAACACGGCCTCGATCACGCGCAGGTTGATCGCTGCGTCGTCCAGCGCCGCAGCCGTCGGTGTCTCGCTGCGTACCGCGTGCGCGAACGCATCGCATTGCAGCGCGTACTGGTTCGCGCCCGGCAGCATCACGGCGCGCAGCTCGGTGCTGCCGGCGGACTGAACCACGTAGCGCGTCGTCGCGCCTTCGCCGGGGTTGAACGGCATCTCGATCTCGATGCGGCCGAGCGTGCCGACGAGTTGCACGCGCTGGTAGCGCACGGCCTGCGTGCTGACCGTCAACGCGAGCTGGCGCCCGCCGCCGAAGTCGAGCAGCGCGCTGGCGAGCCGGTCGGTCTGGAACCTCGGGTCGAGGTCGATCATGCCGACCACGCGCTGCGGCGTGGCCTCGAAGAACCAACGCCCCGCGGTGATCGCGTAGCAGCCGATGTCGTACATCGCGCCGCCGCCGATGTCGGCCGCGTTGCGGATGTTGGCCGGGTCGTCGTTGAAGTAGCAGAACGGCACCTGCATGAAGCGCAGCGTGCCGATCTCGCCAGCGCGCACCAGCTCGCGCACGGCGCTCCACTGCGGGTGGTGCCGCACCATGAAGGCCTCGCGGACGTGAACCTGCGAGGCGTAGGGCCGCAGCACATCGAGCTCGGATGCGTGGATCGCGAACGGCTTCTCGCACAGCACATGCTTGCCGGCGCGCACCGCGGCCAGGGTCAGCGGCACATGCAGATGGTTGGGCAGCGGGTTGTAGATCGCCTCGACGTTCGGGTCGGCGATCAGCGCCTCGTACGAGCCGTGCGCCGTCGCGATGCCGAACTTGTCGGCCGCGGCGCGCGCCGACTCGACGGTGCGCGACGCGATCGCGACGATCTCGTGCAGCCCGCTCTCGCGCAGCGCCGGGATGATCTTCTCGCGCGCGATCTTGGCGGTGGACAGGATGCCCCAGCGAACCGGTGTCATGGTCAGACTTTCTTCAATGGCCAGCCGGTGCGCGCGGCGCGTTGCAATGCCGAGCGCACGACCAGCCGGTGAAACGGCGCGATCAGCAGGATGTAGAAGCGCCCGAGTGCGTTGTGGCACTGGACGACGGTCGTCACGATGAGTTGCTGCGAGCGAGGCTCGCAGCGCACCGTGAGCCGGAAGTTCAGGTGACTGTCGTCTTCACCGAGCAGGATCTCGTCGGCGTCCTGTGCGTAGATGCGGAAGAACGCGACGCGGCGCACGGCGCCGGCACCGGCTTGCAGCTGATCGGTGGTCTTGACGCCGAACACCGACATGATCCGGTCACGCAACCACAACAGCCGTGCGACCCACGGCGCCTGTTGCGAAAACAGGAAGCGCGCCAGCGCCTCGGGATCGCGCGTGGCGTTGTCGGGCAGAGTCACCGCGTAGGCGTCGGCCAGGTTCGGTGCGGGGTAGAAAGTGGTGGCGCGCGAGCCCGGGGGCAGCGGCACCGCGATCACGGCGAGGGTCGGGCTCATCGGGCGTTCAGCGCCGGTGGCCGAGCGCGAGGATCGAGATGCCCGATGCAACGAACGTGGCGCCGGCGCCGAAGTTGAGCCAGGTCGTGGCCTTCGGTCGACGTTCGAGCCAGCCGGAGAGCCGCGCGGCGTAGCTGCCCAGAACCGAGAAGATCACGGCCGTGAGCACCGCGAAGATCGCGCCGTACACCAGCATCTGGATGTGCACCGGCCCGCGCGCCGCGTTGATGAACTGTGGAATGAACGCGAGCACGAAGAGGCCCGGCTTCGGGTTGAGCACGTTCGAGAGCAGGCCGGTCGCGAACACGCGCGCCATGCTCTGCTTCGCGGCGGGCGTGAACGAGATCAGGTTGCGCGCCGTCAGCGCCTTGTAGCCGAGCCACAGCAGGTAGGCCGCGCCGGCCAGCTTGACGATCCAGAACGCGGTGGGCGAGGCCTGGATCACCAGCGTCAGCCCGAGCGCCGCGGCCACCGTGTGAAACATGATCCCGAGACCCGCACCGATCGACGACAGGATCGCCGCCACGCGCCCCTGGCTGAGGCCGCGGCTGATCGCCAGGATGTTGTCGGGGCCGGGCGCCATCACGACGAGCAACGCAGCGGCCAGGTAGGCGGCGAGGGTGTCGATGGGGAACATGGCGTCAACCCGCCCTAGATCATGGCGGTCTCACCCATCATCACATCCACCCCGGCGGACGCGAAGTTGGCGAGGTCGGCGGCGGTCGCCTGGCCTTGCAGCGAGGCCATGGCCGCTGCAATCGCGGCCATCGAGTCGAACTGCAAGACAGCGATCAGGTAGACGCCGTGCTTGCCGCCCATGCCCATCACATCGCCGCGGGTGACTTCGTAGCTGCGCAGGCCCGGGACGGTCTTGGCCAGCGGCACATGCTTGTCGAAGTAGTAGCTGTCGAACGCAGCCGGGTCCTTGGGTTGTTGATAGATCGCGAAGAGCTTGGCCATCGGAGTCTCTCTTGGGTTGCCTGCAGCCCGGTCTGGTGCCCGCACGGCCCGGTGACGGTATCGACGGGGTTGGGCGATGTCAAGGAATGCCGACGTGGCGCCGCTCCCGGGCCGGTCATCCGGGCCTCATTCGTACTCGCGCTGGACGGCGTGTGAGAAGACCAGCGGATCGGTGGCGAGCGAGGCCTGAAGAAAGGTCGGCCGCAGATCGACGGACGCCAGGTCTGCCAGCTTGAACCAGCGAAACTCCAGGTTCAGGTGGCTCTCGATGCCGCCGTGGGCGCGGGCCTTGTCGAGGTGGCCTGACGTCTCGGCCAGTGAGACCAGGAAGTAGAACCCGATCTCGTGGTTGCGGCGGCCGCCCAAGTCGAAGAAGTTCTCCGCCACATGCAGCAGTCGGCCGCATTCAACGTCCTCACCGAGCTCCTCCTTCATTTCCCGGACGATCGTCGCCGAGGCCGCCTCGCCCACGTCGACTCGGCCGCCCGGGAGAGTCCAGTGGTCGTCAGCAGGGGCTCGGTGAAGCAGGACGTGGCCCGCATGCAGGACGATCGCGGCGGCACGAACCTGGAAGTGCTGACCCTGAAGATGCACTGAAATCATGCGGCGTCGTTCAGGAGGCGCTCAGAAGCACTCCTGGGTGGAGACCTTCGTGCGGCAACTCCACATGAACATCTGAGCCCCTTGCTTGGCGGAGCGGCGAAACGTGGCGGTGGCCTCGTCGGCAATCGCGTCCGGCAGCGGCACCGTGACGGCGATGCCCTTGGAGTTGGTGTAGAAGTTGAGAAAGCAGGTCTGCTCCGGCTTGCACAGGCGATCGATCTGCTGCTCGTAGGCGCCGAGATCAGCGGCTTGCTCGACGGGAACCAGCACCAGGCTCACGATGCCTTGCCGGCCGATGACGCTCCAGTCTCGGTTCTCTGCCGCCCACGCGTGGCCGATCCAGCCGGAGGAAGCGACAACGAGCGTTGCTGCGCGGAGTCGATGCCGCATGGTGCGTGAGCGCGTGGAAGGGCAAGGCATTCGCGTCTGCAGATGGCTGCGCCGATGATGCCACCAACAGTGCGCCGCCCTCATTGAATGCGGGTCGGCAATGAGATGGTTCGACTCACGGGGTCAGAATTGCAGACTCACCGCGTCGCTGACGCGGTAGTCGTTCTCGACGATCGGCATCCAGCGCCATTTGTCGAAGGTGGTGCACGGGTGCGAGATGCCGAGGCCGACGCGGTCGCCGACGGCCGGCGCGGTGGCTTCGTCGGCCGCCTCCCAGCGCAGGTAGGCGTGCTGGTCGTTCAGGGCGGTGACCCGCCAGCTCGCGGGCACGTCGGTGGTCGTCATCGCGCCGCGCGCGGCGCGCTTGATCGGGATCGGCATCTCGAGGTCGTAGGAGATGTCGCGCCGGCCGACCGCGAGGATCGCGAGACCGGGCTCGGGGCGCGACTGCACCAGCGCCCAGACTTCGATCGCGGGGCGCAGGCTCTCGCCCCGCGCGCAGCCGAGGCGTTCGTCGACGACCTTGAGGTAGCGCTGGTAGTTGCCGTGGTCGTGCGTCACGTAGCAGCCAGAGCGCAGCAGCCCGCGCACCGGGCGGCCGAGCACCGGCGTCAGGCGGCGCGCCACCAGATCGAAGATCGCGGAGCCGCCGGCCGAGATCAGCACCTCGTCGGTCTCGAACCAGCGGTGCGACGCGCACTCGCGCGCCACCGCTTCGACGCGGTCCATCAGCGCCGCCGCGAGCGGCGCGTCGTGCGCGGTCGTGCCCTGCAGCCCCATGCCCTCGTAGCATTCGATGCCGACGAGCTTCAGGTCCGCGCTCGCATGCACGCGCGCGGCGAGCGTGATCGCCTCGGCGTGCGTGCGGCAGCCGGTGCGGCCGCCGGCCAATCCGATTTCCAGCATCACGTCGAACGGCCGGCTGTGCCGGTGCATGGCCGACCAGCGCTCGATCAGGTCGAGCTGCGCGGTCGAATCGACGAGGAACGCGATGCGCAGATCGGTGTGGCCCGCAAGCAGCGCCTGGATGCCGTGCAGGTCGGCGTCGCCGACCACCTGGTTCGCGATCAGCGTGTGGCGCGCGCCCGCGGCCACGCCGACGCGCAGCTGCTTCACGGTGGCGAACGTGAGCCCCCACGCGCCCGCATCCAGCTGACGCCTGAACAACTGCGGCGACATGGTTGTCTTGCCGTGCGGCGCGAGATCGATCTTCCAGGCGCGCGCCTGGCGCTGCATCCACGCGAGGTTGTGTTCCAGCGCCTCGCGCCGGATCAGCGCGATCGGCAGCGGCAGGTCGCCGGCCAGCACGTTCCAGCCGAGTGCGCCGATGGCGCTGCGGCGCACCGCGTCGTGGGTGTGCGGGAAGCCCTTCAGGCGCGAATCGAGGATTGGATCGAGCAGGTCGTTCATGCGGCTATTTTCATCATGAACGGTGCCTTCGACTGAATGAAGACCTGGGCTTGCCAGCGCCGCGCTCGCGGGGCACGATGGGGCGGCCTGTTCAGGAGCCCATGATGCCCGACGATCCCAACACCGCCCGCGGTCGCGATGTGCTGCTGCACTTCGACACCCAGCGCTGCATCCATGCGCGCCGCTGCGTGCTCGGCGAGCCGGCCGTGTTTCTCGCCAACACGCCGGGCGAGTGGTTGTTCCCGGATCAGGCGACGCCCGAGCGCATCGCGATCGTCGCGGCGCAGTGCCCATCGGGCGCGGTGAGCTACGAGCGCCTCGACGGCGGGCCGAACGAGACGGCACCGGCCGTCAACGTGGCGCGCGTGCGCGAGAACGGGCCGCTGGCGTTGCACGCCGATCTGCGCCTCGAGGGCCACGACGGCGTGGTGGGCTTTCGGGCCACGCTGTGCCGCTGCGGCGAGTCGGCCAACAAGCCGTTCTGCGACGGCTCGCACAACGCCGCGCACTTCGTGGCGAGCGGTGAGCCGGCCACGCGCGAGTCGCAGCCGCTGGCGGCGCGCGGTGGCGTGCTCAGCGTGAGGCCGACGCCGAACGGCCCGTTGCAGGTCACCGGCAACCTCGAGCTGTGCTCGGGCACCGGCCGCACCGTCGATCGCGTCACGCAGACTTGGCTGTGCCGTTGCGGTCACTCGGCCAACAAGCCGTTCTGCGATGGCTCGCACAAGGCGGCCGGCTTTCAGGCCGCCGGTGTCGCATCCTGAACGCGGGCAGGGTTGATGGCCTGTGCAGCGGTGCGGCGCGCCACTATGCTGCGCCTCTCAGCCAGCGAGGAGTCACATCATGGTGCTTTGCCCCGTAGCCATCGCCGTCGGATGCAAGAAGTGCCCGGCGTTTTCGGTCTGCCCGCTGAAGAGCGTGATCGGCGATCAGAAGGCGGAGCCACCGCCGCCGAAACCGCCGGCTAAGAATTAGCCGCAGGCCAGCGCCGGGCCGCTCCCAAGCGGCCTGCGCACCCCAAGGGCCACGAAGGGGCCCCGCGTGGCCCCTGGGCGTGGCTGCGGTATGCCGCAGCCGGGGGCTTCATCCATAGTTCGCGATCCACTCGACGCCTTGCGCATAGGCGGCGTCGATGGCGGTTTGCTCGGTCGTGTAGTCACCGCGCTTCACCGCGATTTCGCGCGGGCGCGTCGGCCAGACCTGCTTCGAGACCATCAGCACCGGCGCGAAGCGATCGTTGTCAACCCGCTTGGCGGTGCACAGCAACTCGTAGTCCTGGTGCTTGAAAATCTGCGTGGCCGCCATGGCTTCCTCTGCGATGCGAAAGAAGCAGTATGCGCCCTGCCGCGTCACATCTTGGACACCGCGCTCAGGGGGTCGAAGGTGGCGGTTTCCTTGGCTCTCCAGGCGCTGATCGCGAGTGCCATTTCATCGGTGTCGAAGATCGCGCTCTGCAACAGCGTCATCTGCTGCAGGCTCGCCGCCGTGCCGTGATCGCGTGCATGGTTCAGCGCGAGCTTGCTGCCGGCAATGGCGAGCGGCGACTTGGCAGCGATGCTGCGCGCCAGCCTCATCGCATGCTCCAGCGCCGCGGCCGCGTCCGGCAGCACCGCGTTGACGAGGCCGATCTGCAGTGCGCGTTCGGCGCCGATCCGCTCACCGGTGTAGGCCATCTCACGCGCCACGCCTTGCGGCACGATCTTCATCAAGCGTTGCAACACGCCGAGGTCCGCCATCATGCCGATGTGGATCTCCTGCACGGTGAAGAACGCATCCGCCGAGCAGACACGGAGGTCGCACGCGGTCGCGAGATCGAGCGCGCCGCCGATGCAGCCGCCCTGGATGGCGCAGATCACCGGCAGGCGCGCTTCGTCGATCGCGCTGAAACAGTCGATCAGTTTGCGCAGCGTCTCCTGAAAATTCAGCCGCTCGCGTGCGGTGCGCGTGATGAGCAGCGCGTCGTCGCCGCCGAACACATCGAGCGACATGCCGGCGCAGAAATGCTTGCCGGTCGACGAGATCACGAGCGCGCGCGCCGCGCCGGCATCGTTCAGCGTGCGCACCGCATCGCGCACCGCGGGGAAGAACGCCGGCGTCATCGTGTTCAGGCGCTCCGGGCGATTGAGCTGCAGGTGCGCGACGCCGTGGTCGGTGTCGAGTTGGAAGAAGTCGTTTTTCATGGGCGTCTCCGGGGTTCGGTGGAGTATGCCTACACTGCGCGCGATGAAACCGACGCTGACGACCGCCGACGAGCTGACCCTGCATGTGCGCGAATGGCCGCGCGCCGACGCGCGCGGCAGCGTGCTGATCGTGCATGGCCTGGGCGAGCACATCGGCCGCTATGCGCATGTGGCCGAGCAACTCAACGCGTGGGGCTGGAGTGCGATCGGCTACGACCAGCGTGGCCACGGCCGCAGCGAAGGTGCGCGCGGTGCGCTGGCCAGGCCGGACGATCTGCTGCGCGATCTCGCGCTCGTCTTCGACGCGGTGCGCGAGCACAACCCCGGTCCGCTGGTGCTGCTCGGCCACAGCATGGGCGGGCTCGTGGCGGCGCGCTTCGTGGCCGACCGGATGCGATCGGTCGAGGCGCTCGTGCTGTCCTCGCCCGCGCTCGATCTGGGCATGAGTGCGTTGCAGAAACTGCTGCTCGCGGTGCTCGGGCCGCTGGCGCCGACCCTTGCCGTGAACAACGGTCTGAAGCCCGCGTGGATCTCGCGCGATCCGGCCGTCGTGCAGGCCTATGTTGACGATCCGCTGGTGCACGACCGCGTCACGCCCCGGCTGGTGCGCTTCATGGTCGATGGCGGCGAGTTCGTGCGCGCGCGCGCGGTGCAGTGGTCGGTGCCGACCTTGCTGCTCTATGCCGGCAGCGATCGCTGCGTCGCGCCAGCCGGCAGCGCGGCGATGGCCGCCGCGGCGCCGAAATCAGTGCTGACGGCGCGCGAGTTCGCGCCGCTGTTCCACGAGATCTTCAACGAGCCGGAGCAGCGCGAGGTCTTCGCCGTGCTCGGCGAGTGGCTCGGTTCTGGACGCGAACGCTGACCGGCTTGCGACGGAGGTTCTACACTGGCCATCCGCTGTCACGCAGCTTCGATGGAGCCCGCCATGAACGCACGCGATCCGCACCTTCCCGTCCAGCCCGATGAAGCCGATGCGCTGGCCGCGTTCGCTACGCGCACGTGGGACGAAGAGATCGTTCCAGCGCTGACGCGCTACATCGCCATTCCCGCCAAGAGCCCGATGTTCGACGCCGACTGGGCCGCCAACGGCCACCTCGAGCGCGTCGTCACCGAGGCCGCGCGCTGGGTCGAGAGCCGGCAGGTCGCCGGCTTGAAGCTCGAAGTCGTGCGCATCGAAGGCCGCACACCGGTGATCTTCTTCGAGGTGCCTGCAACCAAGGCCGGCGGCAACGAAGCCGGCGCGCCGACGATCTGCCTCTACGGCCACCTCGACAAGCAGCCCGAGTTCAGCGGCTGGCGCAACGACCTCGGCCCCTGGACGCCGAAGTACGCCGACGGCCTGCTCTACGGCCGCGGCGGCGCCGACGACGGCTACGCGGTCTACGCGTCGCTGACCGCGATCATGGCGCTCGACCGGCAGGGCATCCCGCGGCCGCGCTGCGTCGGCATCATCGAGAGCTGCGAAGAGAGCGGCTCGTTCGACCTGCCTGCTTATCTCGACGTGCTGCGCCCGCGGCTGGGCAACGTCAGCCTCGTCGTCTGCCTCGACAGCGGCGCCGGCAACTACGATCAGCTGTGGCTCACGACCAACCTGCGCGGCATGGTCAGCGGCGTGTTGAAGGTCGAGATCCTGACCGAAGGCGTCCACTCGGGCGATTCGAGCGGCCTCGTGCCGTCGAGCTTCCGCATCCTGCGCCAGGTGCTCGATCGCCTCGAAGACAGCAAGACGGGCGAGCTGCTGCCGCAGAGCTTCCATTGCGAGATCCCGACCGACCGCATCGCGCAGACACGCGCGACCGCGGCGATCCTCGGCGATCTGGTCTGGAAGCGCTTCCCGTGGGCCTGCGGCGCCGACGGCACGGCCGCGCTGCCGACCGCCACCGACCCGACGCAGGCACTGCTGAACCGCACCTGGAAGCCGACGCTCAGTGTCACCGGTGCCGACGGCTTCCCCGAGTTGAAGAACGCCGGCAATGTGCTGCGCCCGTACACCGCGTTCAAGCTCAGCCTGCGTCTGCCGCCGTTGATCGATGCCAACGAAGCCGCGATGAAATTGAAGGCGCTGCTCGAAGACAACGCACCGTACAACGCCAAGGTCACCTTCGCGCCCGACGGCCGCGCCGGCGCGTATGGCGCCACCGGCTGGAACGCGCCCAGCCTCGCGCCGTGGCTGGCAGACGCGCTCAACAGCGCCTCGCGGGCCCACTACGGCGCGCCCTGCGGCTATATCGGCCAGGGCGGCACGATCCCGTTGATGAGCATGCTGCAGCAGGGCTTCCCGGCGGCGCAGATGATGGTCTGCGGCGTGCTCGGGCCGAAGAGCAACGCGCACGGGCCGAACGAGTTCCTGCATGTGCCGTATGGCAAGAAGCTCACCGCCGCGGTGGCGCAGGTGATGGCCGCCTGCCCATGAAGTGGCTGGCACTTCTGGCTTTGATGATCGCCGCAGGCTGGTACTACTTGATCGGTGGCCGCAAGCTCGACGAACCGATGGTGCGCGACTTCTATCTTGCCGGCGCGCACGCCACGCTGTCGCGCGACCCCGAGGCGCAGTGCAAGCTGATCGCAAAGTCGGCCGTGCTGCAGATCGAAACCCGCATCGCTGGGCAGACCAAGAGCGACACCCTGAATCGCGCCCAGGCCTGCGAGCAGTTCCGCAAGGCGCACGAGTTCTTCGAGCAGGCCGGCGAGAAGGCGGGCGGCATGTTGACGATCGAGTACGACTACGAGCTCGGCAAGATCGAGCTCGCGCCCGATCGCAAGAGCGCGAGCGTCGAGTTCAGTTCGACGCTGAAGATGGGCGAGGCTTTCATGCAGTTCCGCACCACCTCGAACGACCACGTCGTGCGCAACCTCGGCCGCGTCGAACTCGCCGGCGCAGAGGCGAAAACGCGGGTCAGCTTCACCCCCGGCGCACTGGCCGATCCCGGCAAGTATTTCCAGTCGCAGTGACGTCGGTTCATGCCCGCCCGCTGACGGTTGCCGAGCGGCAGCGATACGCGCCGCACTTCGCGGGTGCGGTGCTGGAGTCGGCGCGTGTCTTCGACGGCCGCGTGCCGTTCTGGCTGCGGCCCGACATGCTCGGCGTGACGCTCGGGCCGCGCATCTACCTGAGGCCCGGCGCCTACGACCCGGCGTGCCTTGACGGCATCGCGTTGCTCGGCCACGAGCTCGTGCACGTGCGGCAGTATCGCGAGGGCATGACGGTGCTCGGCTACCTGTGGGCCTCGCGCCGAGGCTATCGGCGCAATCCGTACGAGGTCGAGGCGTACGCCGTCGGCGCGCGGATACGCGCCGAGCAGGCGCGCTTCAGCTAGCGGTGGCGCGGGCTTTGCGCGCGGCGCGTTCGGCGTCGCGGCGCGTGCGGGCGGTGGCGACGATGCGCTCGGCATCGAGGGTTGCGAGCGTATCGGCGGCGTCCGCCACGTCGGCGGTCGCAATCGACCTGGGTCGCCCGTAGGCGTAGCCGAAACCGTCGCGCTGCCAGAGTCCGACGTCGACCAACGCGCGGCGCAGTCCGACGTGATCGACGCTGAGCATCGCGCCGGTGCCGGCGAGCCAGTCCTTCAGCGCGGCATTGACCTCGCGCTCGGTCAGCGCGGTCGAGCGCGGTATGCAACGCGCCGCGAGCGCGAGCACCAACAGTTGATCGGGCCGGCTCAGGTTGCCGAGCATCGCGCCGTCCTTGATCGCGAGGCGTTCGAGTGCCTCGGTGGTCGATTCAATCCTCATCGCTTGCCTCCTTCCATGGCGTTTGCAGGACATGGTCCCAGCATCGAGCGCCCGAGCGCCTCGGCCACCTCGATACCGTCCACGCCCGCCGACATGATGCCGCCGGCATAGCCCGCGCCTTCGCCGGCTGGGTACAGGCCCTTCACGTTCAGGCTCTGAAAGTCGCGCCCGCGCGTGATGCGCAGCGGCGACGAGGTGCGCGTCTCGACGCCGGTGAGCACCGCGTCGGGCATGCTGAAGCCCTTGATCTGGCGCTCGAACGCGGGCAGCGCCTCGCGCACCGCATCGATCGCATAGTCGGGCAGCGCGGCGCGGCCACGCGCGCCGAGGTCGGTGAGCTTCACGCCGGGTTGGTACGAGGGCAGCACGATGCCGAACGCGCTCGATGCCCGCCCGTTGATGAAGTCACCGACCAGCTGCCCCGGTGCTTCGTAGGTGCCACCCCCGAGCTCGAACGCGCGCGACTCCCAGAAGCGCTGGAAGGCGATGCCGTCGAGCGGGTTCACAGGCCCATCGCTCTTTCCATCTTGCCGATAGTCCTGCGGCGTGATGCCGACGACGATGCCGGCGTTCGCGTTGCGCTCGTTGCGCGAATACTGGCTCATGCCGTTGGTGACGACGCGGCCCGTCTCCGACGTGGCCGCGACGACCGTGCCGCCTGGGCACATGCAGAAGCTGTAGACGGATCGGCCATTCTTCGCGTGGTGCACGAGCTTGTAGTCGGCCGCGCCGAGGATCTCGTTTCCGGCGTTCGGGCCGAAGCGGGCGGCGTCGATGATCGACTGCGGGTGCTCGATGCGGAAGCCGATCGAGAACGGCTTCGGCTCCATGAACACGCCGCGCGCGTGCAGCATCTCGAAGGTGTCGCGCGCGCTGTGGCCGAGCGCGAGCACGACGTGGTCGGCGGCGATCTGCTCGCCGCTCGCCAGCGTCACGCCGCGGATGTGGCGTTGTGACTCGCCGGCCTCGATCAGCACATCCGTCACGCGCTGCTCGAAGCGGATCTCGCCACCCAGCGCCTCGATCTCCGCGCGCATCTTCTCGACCATGCCGACGAGCCGGAAGGTGCCGATGTGCGGCTTCGCGACGAACAGGATCTCCTTCGGTGCGCCGGCCTTCACGAACTCGGCGAGCACCTTGCGCGTGAGAAAGCGCGGGTCGCTGATCTGGCTCCAGAGTTTGCCGTCGGAAAAGGTGCCGGCGCCGCCCTCGCCGAACTGCACGTTCGATTCGGGGTTCAGCACGTTCCTGCGCCACAGGCCCCATGTGTCCTTGGTGCGCTCCCGCACCTCCTTGCCGCGCTCCAGCACGATGGGCCGCAAGCCCATCTGCGCGAGGATCAGCGCGGCGAAGATGCCGCAGGGGCCGAAGCCGATCACGAGCGGGCGCCGCGCGGGCGGCGCGGAGGCGTGGCCGACGAAGTGGTAGCTCGTGTCGGGTGTCGGCCGGATGTGCGGCTGGCCTTGCAAGCGCGCGAACACCGCGGCTTCATCGGCGAGCTCGCAGTCGATGGTGTAGATCAGCTGAACGGCGCTCTTCTTGCGCGCGTCGTAGCTGCGCTTGAAGATGTTGAAGGCCTTCAGGGTGTCATCGGCGATGCCGACCCGCGCCACGATGGCGGTTCGCAGCGCATCGGCATCGTGGTCCAGCGGCAAACGTAGTTCGGTGATTCTCAACATGGCGGTTCGGTGCAGACACCCGCCATTGTCGTGGCATGCGCTAAGGCGCTCAGCCCGCGCGCCGCCGCGCGCCCCACCACGCGCCGAGCATGGAGGCCAGTGCGAACGCGGCGATCGGCGCTGCGAGCGCGAGCACGCTCGCGTCGTCGGCGCCGCGCACGAGGCTGGCGCGCAAGCAGCGCAGGAAGTGCGTCAACGGCAGCAGCTCGCCGATGCCGCGCGCCCAGCCAGGCATCGCGTGGAACGGGAACATGAAGCCCGACAACAGGATCGACGGCAGGTAGAAGAAGATGCCCATCTGCATCGCCTGCAATTGCGTGCGCGCGATGAAGCTCAGTGCCAGCCCGAGCCCGAGGTTGGCGAGCATGAACAGGCCAGCTGCGAGCCACAGCGCCGGGCCACCGAACGCGGTGCCGAAGAGGCCGTGCGCAAGCGTGATCAGCGCGGCGAACAGCAGGCTGCCGAGGCCGAGATAGGGCAGCAGTTTGCCCAGCACGATCGCGCCCGCGCTCGCCGGCGTGGTCAGCAGCCCGTGCCAGGTGCCGCGCTCAACCTCGCGCACGATGGCGAGCGCCGCGAGCAGCGTCAGCGTGAGCGTCAGGATCACGCCGGCGAGTGCCGGTACGAGATATTCGCCGGCGCCGAAGCGCGGTGCGTGGCGCGTCTCGATCACCAGGTTCATCGGCAGCGCCATGCGGCCGGTGGCTGGCCCGGCGAGGCGCCGATCGAGTGCGCCGAGCGCGGCGGCTGCGAACGGGTCGGAGAGATCGGCGATGAGCCGCGCCTCGGGTTGCTCGCCGCGCAGCACGCGCGCGGCTGCGTCGTCAGGCCACTCGACGATGAACGCGATCTCGCCACGCTGCATCCACGCCTGCGCTTCGCGCGGATCCGCGGTGAAGCGCTTCACATCGAACCAGCGCTCCTCGGCCAGCAAGCGCTGCGCCCGCGTCGCGAGTGCATCCGGCGATGTGCTGGCCACCCAGGCGGTGGGCCACTGGCGCGGCGCGAGTTCGATCGCATAGCCGAACAACAGGATCTGCGCGAGCGGCACGCCCACCAGCAGCGCCGCAGTGAGGCGGTCGCGCACGATCTGGCGCAACTCCTTGACGGCGATGGCTCGCACGATGCGCCAGAAGACACGCATCAGTTCACCACGCTGCCCTGATCGAGCACGATTCGTGCATCGCACCGGGCCGCCTCGACCGCGTCGTGGGTGCTGACGAGCGTGGTGACGCCGCGCTGTGCGAGTGCGCGCAGTTCGGTCCAGAGCGTGTCGCGCGCGTTCACATCGAGGCCGGCGGTCGGTTCGTCCAGCAACATCAGGCGCGGCTGCGCGAGCCGCGCGACGCCGAACGCCACGCGTTGCCGCCAGCCGCCCGACAGGTGGCCGACGCGCGTCGCCGCCACACTCGCCAGCCCGTGCTCGTGCAGCGCCTCGCTGGCGCGCGCGCGGTGGTCGGGCAGGCCCATCACGCTGGCCCGAAAGCCGAGGTTCTCGGCCACACTCAATTCATCGTAGAGCACCGTGTGCTGGGCCATATAGCCGATCTGCGCACGACGCCGGGCCGGGCGCACGGCCAGCGACTCGCCGAGCACCTCGCCCGCCCCGGCATCAGGCCGCAGCAGGCCGCAGACGACGCGGATCGTGCTGCTCTTGCCGGCGCCGTTGGGACCGCACAGCGCCACGATGCTGCCGACAGGGATTGTGAAGCTGACCCGGTCGAGCGCCAGCGTCTTGCCGTAGCGCACGCTGACATTGTCGAAGCGAATCGCGTGAGGCACGGGCATCGAACCACTCACCGCGTCAGCACGAAGCCGCCGAAGCTGTACTGCGTGGCCTCGGCGCCGAGCACGAGTGCACGCTGGCCTCCGGCGAGCCTGGGCAACACGTCGTTCAGCGCGGCCCAGATGCTGGCGCTGCCGAGGTTGCCGACGCGCCGGCCGTGATCGCAAACGCTGCCGCGCGGCAAGCTGTGATGATCCGCGAACCAGCCGGCGACCGCACCGCTCGCCTGGTGCGGAATCACGCAGGCGGCCGAGTTCAGCGAGTGGCCGTGCGCGCGCAAGGTGGCGAGGCCGGCATCGAAGAGCGCGGCACCGTGGCGGGCGACGCCATCGAAGTCATGCACAAAGGTCAGCACGCCGGCGCCCGGTGCGGGGCGGTCTGAACCGCTGTCGAGTGCGAGGCCGGAGGCGGGTGCGTCCGGCAACTGGCCGAAGTACGCGCACTCGATGGTCGGACCGGCGCGGCCATCGTCGGCTCCGAGCACCACGGCGGCAGCGCCGTCGCCCATCTGCAGCAGGTTGATCCACTGGGCCGGATCGTCGCCGAGGCGGGTCGGGTCGAAGAACACCGAGCCGGTTTCGCTGCCGACGATGGCCACCGGCCGCGCGCCCGGTTCACGCAGCAGCGCGATCGCGAACTGCAACGCGTTCGCGAAACCGGTGCAGGCCTGGCGCAACTCGGCGTGTGCGCAGCGCAGACCGGCCCGGCCCGCCACCTCGGCCGAGCCGCCGGGCAACGCGCGCGCGGGTGTGGCCGTGTGGGTGATGAGGTAGTCCAGATCGGTTGGCCGCACCTGTGCGTCATCGAGGGCGCGCATCAGCGCCGCTGCCGCCAGTTCGGGATTGCGCTGCCCCGGCCGCGGCGCTTCGATGGCGTTGTCGAAGCCGCGGCACAGGTGGCGCGTCTCGACCTGCAGCCGCGCCGAGAGGCGGCGGCCAAGGCGGTGAGCGGAGATCCCGAATCGCCCTTCAAGCGTCTCGCACAGCGCCGCGGTGGAGACCGGTTCGTCGGGCAAGGCCAGCGCCGAGCCGAGCAGCCGGACGCGACCGGCGGCCACACGCGCATGCGGCGCGTGTGGCGACTCAGCCTTCATCGCCGAACGGCGGTGCGCCGAGTTCGGACACGCCCAAGCGTGCAAGGCTCATGCGCACCGGCGCGAGCAGCGCGGCCAACTCGTCGCGCATCGCGAGGTCGAGCGTGCGTTGCTGCATGGCGCCGAAGCCGAGGCGGCGGGCACATTCGCGTGCCACGCGCACATGGCGCGCCTCGTCACGCCGGATTACGCGCAGGCCGGCCACGGCCCTTGGCGCCGCGGCCAATGTGCCGTGCGGCGCGACGAGTGGCCGCAGGATCGCGCACACGCGAAGATCGAGCGCAGCAATGCGCGCGAAGTGCAACGCCGCATCGCGCGTCAGCAGGCGGCGAAAGAACCTGGCCATCGCCTCGGCGCAAGGCGCACGGTCGGGTGACGGCAGGGCCGCGGCGAGCGCTGCCAGCCAGTCGGCGTGGCGTGCCTCATCGGCGGTGATTGCATCGAGCGCGGCTTGCTCCATTGCGCTGTCGACGCTGGCAAGGCGCCGTCCGAACGCGTGCACGGCCGATTCCTCGCCGCAGCGCAGGAACGGCAGCGCGTTCGCCAGCGCTACAGCCACGTCGGGCGGCAGCGCATGCGCATCGACGCTGAGCGTTCGCGCCGGCGGCCGTGTGCGCGCGAAGCAGACCGATGGTGCGGTTGCCAGCGCCGCCTCCGCGCGCATCATGGTGCGGCCTCGAGCTCCTGCTTCTTCGCCGGCCAGTGCCCGTTGGCGTCGATCACGCGGCGCGGGATGTTGTTCTCCCACAGGGCTTGCGCGAGTCGGTTCGCGTTCAGGTAGAGCTTGCCATCGACGATGCGCCAGCGGCTCGCGTCGCCCGGCGAAAACGAGCCGCCCGACATCGCGAAAGCGCAGTAGCCGCCATATTGCGGCGCGAAGCGATCGGGCTCGGCCTGGAAACGGTCCCGGTTTTCGGCCGAGGCGAAGCGCCAGGTCGCGCCGTTCCATTCATGCGTATAGCGCGCGTCGCCTTCCTTGGGTGCGCCCTCGGCGAAGTACGCGACCGGGTCGAAGCCTTGCAACGCCGGGCCCTTGCCTGCACCGTAGACGACGCTGCCTGCGTGGGCCGTCGCTGCCGCGATCAGGAGCCCCGAAAAGACGACGACCCCGCGTCGTACCCGACTGAACCCGACCATGGCACACCTCCGGCAACTGCGCGGTAGGTCGATCCGGTGTCGGGATTCTTACTGGCCTGGGTTGGCGTCCCGGCGCCGGCCAGTGCCACGCTGCCGATCAAGGCAACCACGACGGTCGCGGAGAAGAGGAGTTTGCTGTTCATGATGGTGTCCTGGTGCGGTTCGGCGGGGAATTCCATCGTCGATGCGTGAACTTTAGGCATTGCTGATGAGTCAATAAAGTAGCTGTGCTTCAATTGCGCATTGCTGAAACCGAAATAAACAAGGGCTTGAAACATGGACCGACTGCATTCCATGCGGGTCTTCTCCCGAGTCATCGAGCAGGGGAGCTTCGCGCGCGCGGCGCGTGAACTGAACCTGTCGCCCGCCGTGGTGACGCGGCTCCTTGCCGACCTCGAAGAGCACCTCGGTGCGCGCCTGATCAACCGCACGACGCGGCGCCTGTCGCTGACCGACACCGGCGAGCTTTACCTGGAGCGGGTGCGCCACATCCTGACCGAGATCGACGAGGCCGAGGCGCTCGCAAGCGCCGCCACCGCCGAGCCGCGCGGCCACCTGCGCGTGCTGTGCCCGCCGGCGTTTGCGGTGCACCAGATCGCCAAGCACCTGCCGGCGTTTCGTGCGCAGTACCCGCGCGTGACGCTGGAGCTCTCGGTGCCGGGCGCGGTCGAGACGGTGGACGAAAACTTCGACGTGACCATCCTCACCGAAGGCCGGCGCCCGCTGGATGGCAGCTTCATCGCGCGACGGCTGGCACGATCCGAGGTGATCGCCTGCGCATCACCGGAGTACCTCGACCTGCGCGGCCGGCCGCAGCACCCGAGCGAGTTGGTCAACCACGACTCGATGGTGCCGAGCTTTCTGCGCGAGGTCGTCTGGCACCGCGGGCCGTTCGGCGACGACGAGCCGCAGGGCGAATCGGTCACGCTGGTGCCGGGGCATTCGGCGCTGAGCACCGTCCACACCGACACGATGTACGCGGCCGCGCTGGCCGGGCTGGGCATCACCGGGCTGCCGTCGTTCGTGGCCGAGGATGCGCTGCTCGAGCACGCGCTGGAGCGCGTGCTGCCGCAATGGCACCTGCTCACGACCACGCTCTACGCAGGCATGCCGACGCGCAAGCACGTGCCGGCGCGCACGCGCGCATTCGTCGATTTTCTGGTCACGACCTTCGGCGGCGAGGATCGCGATCCGTGGTTGATCGCTGCGGGCTGCGAGACGCCGATGCCGGGCAAGCAGCCGCCGGCCCAGGCGCCACTTCTGTTTCAGTAGTAGGTCTCGATCCGCACTGCGCCCATCAATGGCTCCAGCAAGCGCGACAGCGGCCGCAACGCGTTGTAGCGCGCCGAAACCTTGTGCGCGTAGGCGAAGAAGCGTGGCAGGTCTTCGCTGTACTTCGGCTTGGCGTCGCGGTGCTTCAGGCGGCAGAAGATGCCGAGCACCTTCAGGTGGCGTTGAAGGCCCATCCATTCGAGCTGGCGCCAGAACTCGCCGAAGTCGTCGGGCAGCGTCAGCCCGGCCTGGCGCGCGGCCTGCCAGTAGCGCACGGCCCAGTCGATCTCGTGTTCTTCGTCCCAGGAGATGAAGGCATCGCGCAGCAGGCAGGCGATGTCGTAGGTGATCGGGCCGCGCACCGCGTCCTGGAAGTCGAGGATTCCGGGGCCGCTCTCTTGATCGTGGCCCTCACACACCATCAGGTTGCGCGGCATGTAGTCGCGGTGCACCGCGACGGTTGCCTGCGCGAGCGCGCTGCTCACCAGCAGATCGCAGCTGGTGGCCCAGGTCTGCTGCTCCTCGGCCGTCCAGGTGACACCGCACTCGCGCGTCACGCACCAGTCGGGGAAGAGCGCGAGCTCGCGCCGCAGCAGTGCGTCGTCATAGGGCGGCAGGCCGCTTGCGTCGGCGCGCGTCTGCCACTGGACCAGTGCGCGGATCGCGCCGCGCATCAGCGTGTCGGCCTCGCTGAAGCGGTCGTTCGCCACGGCCTCGTTCAGCGCGCTCAGGTAAAGCTGCGAGCCGAGATCGGTGAGCAACAGGAAGCCGTGCGTCACGTCCTGTTCGAGCACGCGCGGCGCGTTCAGCTCGGCGCCATGCAGCAGCGCGGCGACGCTGATGAACGGGCGCACGTCTTCGAGCGGCGGCGGCGCGTCCATCACGATGAAGCTGACGCCGCCGGCGCCATCGATGCGGAAGTAACGCCGAAAGCTCGCATCGCTCGACGCGCTGCGCAGCGTCTGCGGGTTCAGCGCGTGCGTTGCAGCAATGCGCTGCAGCCAAGCGTCGAACGCTCGCTGGCGCGCGGGGTCGGGCCAGGCGATGGGGTCTGGGGATGAGGTGGAGGTCAAGGAGGGCTTCGCGGTGGAATCGGCGTGGATAATCGATTCTACAAACCGCGCTGTCCAACTCACGCCCCTGGTGCTCCCCTTCAAATCCCGCGCGGCGCGACCGCTGCTCAAGACACTTGCCGCATCGCTCGCCGCGATGGCGCTTTGCCCTGCGTGGGCACAGGGCAGCAACCCGGACGAATCGATCGAGTTGCGATCCGCGCCGATGCTGCAGCCGCCGGTGCGCGGCGAGGCCTCGCGCAAGTTACCGATCATCCTGCAGGCGCAGACGCTGAGCGGCCGGCCCGATCTGGAGACGGTCGCCGAAGGCAACGCCGAGTTCCGCCGCGGCGGCATGGTGATCCGCGCCGATCGGCTGAGCTACAACCAGCCCGACGACCTGGCGGTCGCGAACGGCAGCGTTCGCATCAGCCGCGACGGCAACATCTACACCGGTCCCGAACTGCAGCTCCACGTGCAGCGCTTCGAGGGCTTCTTCCTGAAGCCGACCTACCACTTCGACCGCACCGATGCGGGTGGCACTGCGGCGCGCGTCGATTTTCTCGACGAACAACGGGCGGTTGCGCTCGATGCGACCTACACGAGCTGCCCTGCCGATGGCTCCGGCGGGCCGGCGTGGATCCTCACGACCGATCGGGTCAACTTCGATTTTGCCAACAACGAGGGCGTGGCCGAGGGCGGCGTGCTGCGCTTCTACGGCGTGCCGATCCTGGGTGCGCCGAAACTGAGTTTCCCGCTCACCGACGCGCGCAAGTCGGGCTGGCTGCCACCGACCTTCGTGCCGGTGGACAGCCGCAGCGGCCCGCGCTTCGGCATGCCGTACTACTGGAATATCGCGCCGAACCGCGACGCCACGTTCACGCCCGAGATCAGCGCGCGGCGCGGGCCGTCGCTCGCCTCCGAGTTCCGTTACCTCGAACCGAGCTACAACGGCGAGGCCCGGCTCGACCTGCTGCCGTATGACCGCTCCACCGGCACGACCCGCTACGCGCTGAACGGCCTGCACGACAGCGATTTCGGCAACGAGCTGCTGCTCAAGATGCACCTGCTGCGCGTCTCGGACAACGACTACTGGAAAGACTTTCCGGGCGATGTGACTAGCCTGACGCCACGCCTGCTCGCGACCGACTTCCAGCTTGGCCGGCCGTTCGGCGACTGGACCACCTATGCCCGCGTGCAGCGCTGGCAGGTGCTGCAGACGGCCGATCCGACGACGCGCATCGAGGCGCCCTATGAGCGCACGCCGCAGATCGGCGGACGCTACGCGGGCCGCATCGGCCCTGGTTTCGAGATCGGCTTCGAGAGCGAGTTCAACCGCTTCACGAACCCCGTCGATGCTTCGCTGCTGCCGCGCGCTACCGGCCTGCGGCTGCACGCGCTGGGCAGCGTGAGCCGGCCCTACGTGACGCCGGGCTGGTCGCTGATCCCGAAGGTGTCGTTCAACGCCGCCTCGTACTCGCTCGACGATGGCGGCGGCGGCACCAACACCAGCCCGTCGCGTCTGATCCCGACGCTGAGCCTGGACAGCGCCTGGGTGTTCGAGCGCGAGACCAGCTTCTTCGGTCGCGCCATGCGCCAGACGCTGGAGCCGCGCCTGCTCTACGTCAACACGCCGTTCAAGGTGCAGACCGGGTTGCCGAATTTCGATGCCTCGGCGAAGGATTTCAACTTCGATTCGATCTTCACCGAGAACGCGTTCACCGGTGTCGATCGGGTCTCGGACGCGCACCAGATCACCGCCGGCGTGACCACCCGGTTTCTCGACCCCGAAAGCGGCGCCGAGATGCTGCGCCTCGGTGTCGCGCAGCGCTATCTGCTGCGAGACCAGTTCGTCACGCCCGACGGCGTGCCGCTGACGCGGCGCCTGTCGGATCTGCTGCTGCTAGGCTCGACCACGCTGATCCCGGCGTGGTCGCTCGACGGCTCGGTGCAGTACAGCCCGGACAACAACCGCGTCACGCGCTCGATCGTCAGCGCGCGCTACTCGCCCGGGCCGTTTCGCACCGTCAGCGCCACCTACCGGCTGACGCGGGCTTTAAGCGAGCAGGTCGAGCTCGGCTGGCAGTGGCCGATCTATGGCCGCACGCCGATCGAGGCGCAGGCCGCCGCCCGTTCGAGCGGCAGCAGCACGAGCGGCAGTTGCAGCGGCAGCTGGTACGCCGTCGGCCGCGTCAACTACAGCACGCTAGAGCGGCGCCTCACCGATGCGACCGTCGGCGTCGAATACGACGCCGGTTGCTGGATCGGCCGCATCGTCGCGAGCCACCAGTCCACCGGCCTGAGCGAGGCCACGACGCGCGTGTCGGTACAGCTCGAGCTGACCGGGCTGTCACGCCTGAACCTGGGCTCCAACCCGCTGCAGGGCTTGAAGGACAATATCCCTGGCTACCGGCTGCTGCGCGAAGGACGCGCGGAGCCCCTTTCGTCGAGACCCTATGACTGATTCGCCGTTGTCCTTCTGTCGTTGCCGCGCACTGTGCGCCGTGCTCTGCGCGGCGCTGTGCGGCCTGTTCACGCCGCTGGCGCCGGCACAAACCCGCGCCACCTCGACCCCCGCGATTTCCGACTACATCGTTGCCGTCGTCAACCAGGAGCTTGTCACCAACGCCGAACTGGAAGGGCGGTTGGCCCGCGTGCGCGAGGACGCGGCGCGCAGCAAGGCGCAGCTGCCACCGCCGGCCGAACTGCGCAAGCAGGTGCTCGACGTGCTGATCGACGAACGCGTTCAGACCACCAACGCGCGCGAGAACGGTCCCAAGATCGACGAGGCCGAGCTCGACCGCGCGGTCGCCAACGTCGCGGTGCAGAACCAGATGAGCTTGCAGCAGCTGCGCGCGCGGCTGCTGCAGCAAGGCATTCCCTACGGCACGTTTCGCAACAACGTGCGCGACCAGTTGCTGATGGAGCGCGTGCGCGAGCGCGAGGTCAATCAGCGCATCCGCACCAGCGACGAAGAGATCGACAGGCTGCTCGACCAGCGGCGCGCAGCCGCCGGCGGCGCCGCGCAGATCAACATCGCGCAGATCCTCGTGACCGTGCCCGACGGCGCGGCCGCCGACGTGGTCGCGCAGCGCAAGGCGCGCGCCGAGGCGGCGCTGGTGCGCGTCAAGGGCGGTGAGGCGTTCGATGCGGTGGCCAAGGAAATCTCGGAGGACGGCAACAAGGCGCAAGGCGGCGTCATCGGCATGCGGCCGACCGATCGGCTGCCGGACGTGTTCGTCGAGGTCGCGCGCACGCTGAAAGCCGGCGAGGTTTCGCCAACGCTGCTGCGCAGCGGCGCCGGCTACCATGTGCTCAAGCTGATCGCGCGTCAGGACGGCGCGGCCTTCTCGGTGCAGCAGACGCACGCGCGCCACATCCTGCTGCGCGTCTCGGCGCAACTCTCGGCCGAGGCCGCGGGCAAGCGGCTGAGCGAGTTCAAGCGCCAGATCATGGCCGGCACCAAGTCGTTCGAACAGCTCGCGCGCGAAAACTCCGAGGACGGCAGCGCCGCGGCCGGCGGCGACCTGGGCTGGACCTCGCCCGGCACCTTCGTGCCAGAGTTCGAGGACACGATGAACGCATTGGCGATCAACGGCATCTCCGACCCGCTCACGTCGCGCTTCGGCGTACACCTGATCCAGGTGCTTGAGCGACGCCAGACCTCGCTCGACCTGAAACAGCAACGCGAGCAGGCGCGCAATGTGTTGCGCGAACAGAAGTTCGAGGAGGCGTACCTCGACTGGGTGCGCGACCTGCGCGGCCGCGCGTACGTCGAGATGCGCGAGCCACCGCAGTAGCCATGGGCCGCCCCAAGGCGGGCGAGACCCCCGCGGGGGGTCGGTCGCAGTACCCTGCGACCGGGGGGCACCATGTCGCGCGAAAACGTTTCGGCCAGCACTTCCTGACCGACGGATCGGTGATCGACGCGATCGTCGACGCGATCGCGCCGAAGCCCGGCGAGGCGCTGGTCGAGATCGGGCCCGGGCTCGGCGCGATGACGCATCCGCTGCTCGCGCGCTGCGAGCAGCTCACCGTGATCGAACTCGACCGCGATCTGGCGCAGCGGCTGCGCGCACGGCCGGGGATCGAGGTGATCGAGTCCGACGTGCTGCAGGTCGATTTCGATGCGCTGGCGCGCACGCGCGGCCAGCGGCTGCGGGTCGTGGGCAACTTGCCGTACAACATCTCGTCGCCGATCCTGTTCCACCTGCTGGGCAGCGCGGCGCAGGTGATCGACCAGCACTTCATGCTGCAAAAGGAAGTGGTCGAGCGCATGGCCGCCGGGCCGGGAACCAAGGACTACGGGCGCCTGAGCGTGATGCTGCAATGGCGCTACGACATCGAATCCGTGCTCGATGTACCGCCGGAATCGTTCGACCCGCCACCGCGCGTCGACTCCGCGGTGGTGCGCATGCTGCCGCTGCCGGACGCGCCCGGCGTCGAACCGGCGTTGCTGAGCGAACTGGTGCGCGTCGCGTTCTCGCAGCGCCGCAAACTGCTGCGCCACACGCTCGGCCGCTGGTTGACCGAGCGTGGCTTTGCCGGCGAGTTCGACGTGCAGCGGCGCGCCGAGGAGGTGCCGGTGGCCGATTACCTCGCGCTCGCGGCGTCGATCAAATGAAAGAACGCGCTCCTGCGCGTTCTTTAGTGAAGGCTCATATTGCGCAGCAATGTGATGCCGGAACTAAAACGCCCTGCGGCTGCAGGGCGTCTTTCTGGCGAAACGTCGCTTAGGCTGCGTTGAGCCACATCGCCGTATCGAACGCGCTGCTCATCATCGGCATGTTCATGCCGAAGTTGTTGTTCGCAGCGCTCTTCGGCGCAGGTTTCGCCGGCTTGTCTGCAATGCTGGGGGCCACATCCGTCGCCCGCTCCCATGACCCGAGTTCTTGGGAGCGGGCTACTGAAAAGAATAGAAGCACCTGAAGGCGATCTTTCGTTCGGCCCAGAAGTCCGCCGCATCGCGGAAGACATCGAGCAACTGCTCTCGCGCCTCCCTGTCGAAGCGCGGGTTGTCCGGCAACTGCTCCAGCACGACCACGAAGCCGGGCTGCGAGCCCGACTTGTGCACGAGGTCGGTCATGCAGTCGTAGAGCGCGTCCAGGTTTTTGCCGAAGTGCGCCGGGAACGTGAAGGCCTGCGCAATGGCGTCGAGAACGTCCTGCTTGGACTGGGCCGTCGTCAGGTTCGCGTAGAGGAAGTGCTGACCGTCGGCTTGCGCCGCCTGCATCAGATCCTCCACGCGAAATGCGCGGATCGATTGGACAATATTTGGACGGACTGTCTGCAACAGCATGGTCACGTTCCTCCTTGGGTCAAAAAAAGCAAACCTCAAACCAGAAGCTTCGAAGTCGATCACGGCGCGATTTGCTGGAAGCTCGTGTAGTGATCGGCGGTGTAGAAACAGGCGTCAGGGCGCTCCGGCTCGCGTCCGCCGCAGACGATCCGGCGCGCGCCGCGGTCGCGCGCGCCGGGCGTGCGAACCGTGTACTCGTGATAGAAACCGCGCGGCTGGCGCGGCAGGGCGCGCTCGCGGTTGCCGAACACGGCGCCATCCTTGCGGTGAGGAAACGGCCCCCCGGCCAGAATCAAGCGGTGGGTGGCTTGCGCTTCGGCCGGCAATTCGGCCAGCGCGACGGTGTCGGCGTTCGCCGGCACCACACCCCGGGCGATGACCCCGCCGCTCGACAGAGCCGCGCATGCCATTGTGAGAACCAGCCCCGTCTTGTGCAGAGCTTGCCACCACAGTGGCCGACCGGAGAAAGACACGGGAAATCCCTGAAATCAGAAGCCGCGATGTTACCGAATCGGGCCGGAAATCTCAAGCCTTTGCCTCAAAATGGGGCAGCAAACTGCATCAGTTTGTTGGCGCTTGCTCTCGAATCAAGCTATATCAATGTGAAGTTTCGTTGCGGACTGAGCCTTCATTTCGAATTTTGGAGCATGGTCACACCACGTTCACAAACCCTTCGGGTTTACCCGGTTACTGCTCCGCACATTTTCAGCGTGCTGCATTCGCATCGGCCACCGCGAGTGCGGTCATGTTGATGATTCGACGCACCGTGGCCGATGGCGTCAGGATGTGCACAGGCTGCGCTGCACCCAGCAACACCGGGCCGATCGCGATGCCGCCGCCGGCTGCTGTCTTGAGCAGGTTGTAGCTGATGTTGGCGGCATCGATGTTGGGCAGCACCAGCAGGTTGGCCTCGCCGGTGAGCGGGCTTGCCGGCATGATGGTCTTGCGGAACGCGCCGTCGAGCGCGGTGTCGCCGTGCATCTCGCCATCGACCTCGAGCCATGGCGCTTGTTGCTGCAGCAGCGCCAGCGCCTGGCGCATCTTCAGTGCCGAGGGCTGGTTGCTCGACCCGAAGTTGGAATGCGAGAGCAGTGCGGCCTTGGGTTGCAGACCGAAGCGCATCATCTCCTCGGCGGCCATGACGGTGATCTCGGCGAGCTGCTCGGCCGTCGGGTCGTAGTTGACGTGGGTATCGACCAGCATGATCTGGCGCCCCGGCAGGATCAGCCCGTTCATGCAGGCGTATGTCTTGGCGCCGAGGCGCTTGCCGATGACCTGGTCGATGTAGTGCAAGTGCATCGCGGTCGTACCCCAGGTGCCGCACAGCATGCCGTCCACCTCGCCCGACTTGAGCAGCATCGCGCCGATCAAGGTCAGGCGCCGACGCATCTCGATCTTCGCGAGCTGGGCCGTGACGCCCTGGCGTTCGGTCATGCGGTGATAGCTCTGCCAGTAATCGCGGAAGCGGTGGTCATTCTCGGTGTTGACGACGTCGTAGTCGACGCCGGCCTTCAGGCGCAGGCCGAACTTCTCGGCGCGCTGCGCGATCAGCTCGGGCCGGCCGATCAGCGTTGGCCGCGCGAGGCCTTCGTCGACGACGACCTGCACCGCGCGCAGCACGCGTTCTTCTTCGCCTTCGGCGTAGGCGACGCGCTTGTTCACCGCGCGCTTGGCCATGTTGAAGATCGGCTTCATCGTCGTGCCCGAGGCGTAGACGAAGGTCTGGAGCTTGTCGCGGTAGGCGTCCATGTCCTTGATCGGGCGGGCGGCGACGCCCGAATCGGCCGCCGCCTTCGCCACGGCCGGCGCGATCTTCATCATCAGCCGCGGGTCGAACGGCTTCGGGATCAGGTACTCGGGGCCAAAGCTCAGGTTCGCGCCCACGTAGGCGGCGGCCACGACCTCGCTCTGCTCCGCTTGCGCCAGTTCGGCGATCGCATGCACTGCGGCGATCTCCATCTCGATCGTGATCGTGGTCGCGCCGCAATCGAGCGCACCGCGGAAGATGTACGGGAAGCACAGGACGTTGTTGACCTGGTTCGGGTAGTCGGTGCGGCCGGTGGCGATCAGCGCGTCGCTGCGCACCTCCATCACGTCTTCGGGAGAGATCTCGGGGTTCGGGTTCGCGAGCGCGAAGATCATCGGGTGCGACGCCATCGAGGCGACCATGTCTTTCTTCAGCACGCCGCCGGCCGAGAGGCCGAGGAAGATGTCGGCGCCCTTGATCACCTCGGCGAGCGAGCGGTGCGCGGTCTTTTGCGCGAACACGATCTTGTCCGCGTCCATCAGCTCCGTGCGGCCCTCGTAGACCACGCCGGCGAGGTCGGTGACCCAGATGTTCTCGCGCGGCAGGCCGAGCTTCATCAGCAGGCCCAGGCAGGCGAGCGCCGCGGCGCCGGCGCCGGAGGTCACGAGCTTGACCTCCTTGATGCTCTTGCCCGAGACCTTCAGCGCGTTCAGCAACCCGGCGCCGACGACGATCGCGGTGCCGTGCTGGTCGTCGTGGAAGACTGGAATCTTCATGCGCGCGCGCAATGCACGCTCGACATAGAAGCAATCCGGCGCCTTGATGTCCTCGAGGTTGATGCCGCCGAAGGTGGGTTCGAGCGCGGCGATGTGGTCGATCAGCTTGTCGAGATCGTTCTCGGCGATCTCGATGTCGAACACATCGATGCCGGCGAATTTCTTGAACAGCACGCCCTTGCCTTCCATCACCGGCTTGGCGGCCAGCGGGCCGATGTTGCCCAGCCCGAGCACCGCCGTGCCGTTGGTGATCACCGCGACCAGGTTGCCGCGCGACGTGTACTTGAACGCGTTCGCCGGGTCCGCCACGATCTCTTCACACGCCGAGGCCACGCCGGGCGAGTAGGCCAGCGCCAGATCGTGCTGGTTGATCATCTGCTTGGTGGCGTGGATCGCGACCTTGCCCGGCGTCGGAAACTCGTGGTACTCGAGTGCGGCGCGGCGGAGTTCAGCGGCCTTCTGGTCGGACGTGGTGGACATGGGCGTTGTCTCGGTGGTGGTTGTCGGGTGGCCCGCGCGCGAGCGGGTCGGTCATTGTAGAAGTGAGCGCCGGCGGCGTGGGCGCCGTCGATAATGCCGATGCCGCATCGCCGCAGGTTCGCGCCGCATGCGTTGACGAACCCACGGGCACCCATGTCACTCGGCGAATTCGATCTGATCGCGAAGTACTTCACCCGCACCGTGACGCGTGCCGCGCTGGGGGTGGGCGACGATTGCGCGCTGTTCGCCACCTCGCCAGGCATGCAGCTCGCGGTGTCGAGCGACATGTTGGTCGAGGGCCGCCACTTCCTGCCGACCGTGCCGCCGCAGCGCCTTGGCCACAAGGCGCTGGCGGTCAACCTCAGCGATCTGGCGGCATGCGGCGCGCGCCCGGTGGCGTTCACCTTGGCGCTGGCCTTGCCGCGCGTCGATGAACCCCTGTTGGAAGGCTTCGCGCGCGGACTGCTCGCGCTGGCCGACGCGCACGAGTGCGAGTTGATCGGCGGCGACACGACGCAGGGCCCGTTCAACATCTGCATCACCGTGTTCGGCGAGGTGCCGCACGGCCAGGCGCTGTTGCGCTCCGGTGCGCAGCCCGGCGACGATCTCTACGTCAGCGGCACGCTCGGCGATGCGCGCCTTGCGCTCGAAGCGATTCGCGGCGCGGTCGCGCTCGATGGCGCGGCGTTCGAGAGCACGCGCCTGGCGATGGAGCAACCGCAGCCGCGCGTCACGCTCGGCATCGCGCTGCGCGGTGTGGCGACGAGCGCGATCGATGTCTCCGACGGACTGCTCGGCGATCTGGCCCATGTGCTGCGCCGCTCGAACGTCGGCGCCGAGGTCTGGGCCGATGCGCTGCCGCGCAGTGCGGCGCTGAGCGCGATGCCGCTCGCCTGGCAGCGCACCTGCACGCTGGCCGGCGGCGACGACTATGAGCTCGTGTTCACGGCGCCGCCAACGCACGCCGCGCAGGTGGTCGAGGCCGCACGCGGCGCGGGGGTAGCAGTCACGCACATCGGCGGTATCGATGCGGCGCCGGGGCTGCGCCTGCTCGATCGCGACCGGCAACCGCTGGCCAACACCTTCGGCGCGTTCGATCACTTCAAATCATGACACCACTGAATCCGCCGATGGCCGTCGCGGCGCGCAAGCCGAACTGGCGCTTCCTGCTCTCGCACCCGGCGCATGCGATTGCGCTCGGGTTCGGCAGCGGCTTGTCGCCCAAGGCGCCCGGCACGGTGGGCACGCTGTGGTCCTGGGTCACGTTCGTTCTGTTGCAGCCGCACCTGAACGATGCGCAATGGGCGCTGCTGATCGGCATCGGCACGCTCGTCGGCTGGTGGGCCTGCACGGTGGCGGCGCAGCACCTCGCGCTCGCCGACCCGGGTGCGATCGTGTGGGACGAGATCGTCGCGTTCTGGTTGGTGCTGTGGCTGGTGATGCCCGTCGGGTTCTGGGGCCAGCTCTGGGCTTTCGCGCTGTTCCGCTTTTTCGATGCGGCCAAGCCCGGCCCGGTGGCCTGGGCCGACGAGTTGTTCAAGGTCAGGCGCGGCGTGCCGATCGGTTGGCCCCAGGGCTTCGGCATCCTGTTCGACGACTTCGTCGCGGCGCTGTGTGCGCTGCTCGTGATCGCGCTGTGGAGGTGGCTGTGATCCAGTTCGAACCGGCCGTGCTGGCGCTGGCCGCGGCGCTGCGCGCGCGCGGCCTGAAGGTCGCCACGGCCGAGTCCTGCACCGGCGGCCTGATCGCGGCGGCGTGCACCGCGGTGGCGGGCTCCAGCGACTGGTTCGAGCGCGGCGTCGTGACCTACTCCAACGAGGCCAAGGCCGAGCTGCTCGGCGTCCCGATGGCGTTGATCCAGACGCATGGCGCGGTCAGCGCAGAAGTGGCGCGGGCGATGGCCGAAGGCGCGCTGTTGCGCTCGCATGCAGAGCTGGCCGTCGCCGTCACCGGCATCGCCGGCCCGGGCGGCGCGGTGCCGGGCAAGCCGGTCGGCACGGTCTGGCTCGCGGTCGCGCGGGTGGGCCGCGACGTGCAAGCCGAGTTGCTGACGATCGCAGGCGACCGCACCGCGGTACGCGAGCAGACCGTTCATCGCGCCCTGCAGCGCTTGTTTGAGAGCGCATGACGATTCTTGTCGCCGCCGCGTTCGACGCCGATGAATGGCGCGCCTGGCGGCCGCTGCTCGAAGCCGCGCTGCCGGGTGAGCGCCTGGTGCGCGACCGCGTCGAATGCGACGCGTCGCAGATCGACATCGCGCTCGTCGCCAACCCGTCGGCCGGTGCGTTGCAGGGCCTGCCCGCGCTGAAGCTGATCCAGTCGCTGTGGGCCGGTGTGGACGGGCTGCTGGCCGATGCGAGCGTTCCGGCGCAAGTACCGCTGGCGCGTATGGTCGATCCCGCGATGAACCAGACCATGGCCGAGACCGCGCTGTGGGCCGTGCTCAGCCTGCAGCGCGGCTTCTTCGACTACGCGGCACAGCAGCGCGCCGGCGAGTGGCGGGAGCACGCGCCGCGCCGCGCCGACGACCTGAGCATCGCGATCCTCGGCCTCGGCCAGATGGGCAGCGCCACCGCGCAAGTGTTGACGCAACACGGTTACCGCGTGACCGGCTGGCGCGCACGCGATGGCGCCGAGGCGCTGCCGCGCGTGCTTGCCGGCGCCGACATCGTCGTCAATCTGTTGCCACTCACGCCCGCGACCGACGGCCTCTTCAACCGCACCACCTTCGCGCAGATGCGGCACGGCGCAAGCCTCGTGAATCTCGCGCGCGGCGCGCATGTCGCCGATGCCGACCTGCTCCACGCGCTCGACACCGGCCAGCTGTCGCATGCCGTTCTCGACGTGTTCCGTACCGAACCCCTGCCGCCCGAACATGCGTTCTGGACGCATCCGCGCGTCACCGTGCTGCCGCATGTGGCCGCGCCGACCGACCCGCGCAGCGCAGCGCCGATCGCTGCCGCCAACGTGCGCGCGCTGCGCGACGGGCGACCGTTGGCGCACGTCGTCGACCGGGCACGCGGCTACTGAGCACCCTCAATCACGTCAATAGCACGGGATCAGTGTTACACTGATCCCGTGCTACCCAAGGCGCCATCATGAGCAACCTGACCATCACCATCGACGACGACCTGCTGCACGCCGCGCGCATCAGGGCTGTTCAGCAGGGCACGAGCGTCAACGAAGTCTGCCGCCGGGCCATCGCCGCGTTTGCGCTCGATGACGAAACGCAAGCGGTGGCGCGCGCGCATGCCAGGGCGCAAGCGTTCCGCGAATTCTCCGACAGCCTCGCGCTGGGCTCTGGCCGCGGCGCCAGGCAGACTCGCGACGAGCTGTACGAGGAGATGCTGGCCGAGAAGTCGCCTCCGGTGCGAGTGCGCTGATGGCTGCCGACCCGGGCGGCCTGTTCTTCGACACCAACATCATCGTCTACGCCTACGACGCCACCGCGCCGGCCAAGCGCAAGCGCGCTCGCGCCGCGATCGAGGCGGCGATGAAGGCCGACCGTTTCGTCATCAGCACGCAGGTGATGCAGGAGTTCTACAACGTCGCTGCGCGCCGGCGCCTGATGAGCGCGCAGCACGCGGCACAGTTGCTGCGCCATCTGGCCGAGCACACGGTCGCCCCCGCGAACGCCGAATCGGTGATGCGCGCGCTCTCGCTGCAGCAGCGTCACACGCTGTCGGTCTGGGACGCGCTGATCGTGCAGGCCGCGCTGGACGCCGGCTGTGCCGTGCTCTACAGCGAAGACCTGCAGGAAGGGCGACGCTTTGATGTGGCCGGTGGCGCGCGGCCAGCCTTGCAGGTCGTGAATCCGTTCACTGAGGCGTGGCCCGAGCCGGCGCCGGCGGTGCACGAGTTCCGGGCGAGCTATCGGGTCGCGGCGAAGAAGCGGCGTGCCTGACGATCCGACGACCGATCAGGCCGTCAGCGCCAACCGCAGCGCGGCACCCGCCGGCCGCCGCGCGCCAGCCGAGCCGGCCTGCTCGCAGACCATCAGCACCAGCCGCTTCAGCCCGTCCCACGGGTCATGCGGCCAGTCGGGGTGCTTGAGGCCTTTGACGAGGCCGTCGCACACTTGCGCGGCGTCGATCAGGTGCGCGACCGTGTGCTCGCTCAGCATCGGCACGACGCGCTCGAACAGGCGCTCCTTCGCGCCCCAGACGCGCGCTTCGCGCAGCGCCATCGGCAGCGGTTTGCCCGAGGCCACCGCGTCCTTCACGCGCTTGATGCCGCGCAGGTCTTCTGTCAGCGTCCAGTGCACCAGCACCGCGGCTTCGCCCTCGGCCCGCAGGCCGTCGAGCATGCGCAGCGCGCGCGCCACCTGGCCGGCCAGCACGGCTTCGCCGAGCTTGAAGACATCGTAGCGCGCGACGTTCAGTACCGCTGATTCGATCTGCTCGAAGCCGAGCTCTCCCGTCGGGTAGAGCAGGCCGAGCTTCTGGATCTCCTGGTGCGCGGCGAGCAGGTTGCCCTCGATGCGGTCGGAGAAGAACGCGAGCGTGCGCTGGCCCTCGTCGCCGCCGGTGACACGCTGCCCTTGCGCGGCGAGCCGTTGCGCGATCCATTGCGGCAGCGCCTTGCGATCGATCGGATCGACGCGCACCGTCACGCCCGCGCCGTCGAGCGCGCCGAACCACGCGCTGTTCTGTTGCGCGCGGTCGAGCCGGGGCAGTTGCACCAGCGTCACCACGTCGTCGCTCAAGTGTTCGCAGAAGCGTTGCAGCGCCTCCGAGCCGTCCTTGCCGGGCTTGCCGGAAGGGATGCGGATCTCGATCAGCTGTCGGTCGCTGAACAGGCTCCTCGCCAGCGCGGCGCCGAGCAGCCCGCTCCAGTCGAAGTGCTGGCCGCTGACGGTGTGCACCTGACGCTCGCCGTAGCCTGCGGCGCGCGCCGCGGCGCGGATCGCGTCGCCGGCTTCCTGCGCCAGCAGCGGCTCGTCGCCCCACACGGTGTAGAGCGGACGCAGGCCCTTGGCCAGGTGCGCGGTGAGTTGGTCGGACCTGATCTGCATCAGAAGGTTTGCACCGACGCGAGCCGGCGCATCACTTGCGAGACGATGTCGCTCTGCATCGCCCGGTAGAGGAAGGCCTCCTCCTGCTCCTTGCCGAGCGCCGCGCTTTCGGTGTAGCTCATGTCGCGGTTCTGCAGGATCTCCGTCTTCGGGATCAGCTCGCGACCGGAGACGCTCTTGAGCCGGAAGTTGAAGCGCTCGCGCAACTGGAGCTCCGTCACCTGCCCGACCGCGCTGCTCGCGACGACGACCTTCTCGCGCACGTCGTCGATCGATTCGAGCACCACCTGCGCCTGCGCCAGGCCTTCGACGACGAGCGTGGTCGTGCTCGCGTTGATGTTGGTGCGCAACTCTTCATGCAGCGGCGAGCGCGGCTTGAAGCCGATGAGCTGGATCGTGCGAAAGCGCAACTCCGGCGCGCGCCGCAGCTCGAAGCCGCAGCCCGCGAGCGCACTCGTCGCGAGCAGGAAGCCGCGGCGCGAGGGGGTCACTCAGAGCACCACGTTGACGAGCCGGCCGGGCACGATGATCACTTTCTTCGGCCGCTTGCCTTCGGAGAACTTGATGAAGTCCGGGCTCTTCAGCGCCGCTGCCTCGATCGTGTGCTTGCCGGCATCGGCGGCGACGCGGATGCTGCCGCGCAGCTTGCCGTTGACCTGCAGCATCAGCTCGATCTCGCTTTGCAGCAGCGCGGCCTGATCGACCTGCGGCCACGGTGTATCGAGCAGGTCGCCATCGGTGGCGGAGAAGCCGAGTTCGTGCCACAGCGCCCAGGTCGTGTGCGGGCAGGCCGGGTACAGCACGCGCAGCAGCACGGCGTAACCCTCGCGCAGCACGGCTGGCGCGTCGCCCTTGAAGCCTTCGAGCGCATTCAGCAGCTTCATCGCACCGGAGATCACCGTGTTGTATTGCATGCGCTCGTAGTCGTAGCTGATCTGGCGCAGCACGTTGTGGACCTCGAAGCGCAGCGCCTTGGCGTCTTCGCTCAGCCTGGCCGCGTCGATCTTCGCCGGCGCAAACGCCTCGGCACGCTTCGCGCCGAAGTTCCAGACGCGCCGCAAGAAGCGGCTCGCGCCCTCGACGCCGGCGTCGTTCCACTCCAGCGTCTGCTCCGGCGGCGAAGCGAACATCACGAACAGGCGAGCGGTGTCGGCGCCGTACTTCGCGATCAGCGCCTGCGGATCGACGCCGTTGTTCTTGGACTTGGACATCGTCGTCCAGCCCTCGTACTGCACCGGCTTGCCGTCGGCCCTGGAGGTGGCGGAGATCACCTGCGCGTGTTCGTCGCGCTCGATGTTCAGATCGTCGGCCCAGTAGTAGTGTTTGCCTTCATCGTGGCGCACGAAAGCCTCGTTCAGCACCATGCCCTGCGTCAGCAGCTTGGTGAACGGCTCGTCGATCGCGACCAGCTTCAGGTCGCGCATCACCTTGGTCCAGAAGCGCGCGTACAGCAGGTGCAGGATCGCGTGCTCGATGCCGCCGATGTACTGGTCCATCGGCATCCAGTACTTCGCACCGTCGCCGACCATCGCCTCGGTGTTGGTCGGGTCGCAGTAGCGCATGAAGTACCACGAGCTGTCCACGAAGGTGTCCAGCGTGTCGGTTTCGCGCCGCGACGGCTTGCCGCAGGTCGGGCAGGGCACGTTCAGGAATGCCGCGCACTTGTTCAGCGGGTTGCCCGAGCCATCGGGGATCAGGTCTTCCGGCAGCACGACCGGCAAGTCCTTCTCGGGCACCGGCACCGCGCCGTGCGTGTCGCAGTGGATGATCGGGATCGGCGTGCCCCAGTAACGCTGGCGGCTCACGCCCCAGTCGCGCAGCCGCCAGGTCGTCTTCTTGCCGCCCAGGCCCTTGTGCTCCAGCGCCTTCGCGACCGCGTCGACCGCCACCTGGAACGGCATGCCGCTGTAGATGTCGGAGTTGATCGTGACGGCGCGCCTGCCGCTCAGATCCTTCACGCCATACCAGTCCTGCCAGTGGTTGTAGCTGAAGTGCGGCTCGTCGTCGAAGTGCACGACCTGCAGGATGTCGAGGCCGTACTTCTTCGCGAACGCGAAATCGCGTTCGTCGTGGCCGGGCACGCCCATCACCGCGCCGTCGCCGTAGCTCATCAACACGTAGTTGCCGACCCAGACGGGAATAGGCTCGTGCGTCAGCGGGTGCTCGACGTTCAGGCCCGTCGGGATGCCCTTCTTCTCCTGCGTCGCGAGTTCGGCCTCGGTCATGCCGCCGCGCTTGCAGCTCTCGATGAACGCGGCCACCTCGGGGTGGCTCGCCGCAGCAGTGAGCGCCAGCGGGTGCTCGGGCGCGACGGCGCAGAAGGTCACGCCCATGATCGTGTCGGCGCGGGTCGTGAAGACCCAGAGCTTGCCGCCCTGCAGCAGCGTGCCGTCGCTGGCGTAGATCTTGTGCGTGAACGCGAAGCGCACGCCCTCGCTCTTGCCGATCCAGTTCTCCTGCATCAGCTTGACGCGCTCGGGCCAGCCGGGCAGGTGGTGTTGCACCTGGTCCAGCAGCTCTTCGCTGTACTTCGTGATGTTCAGGTAGTAGCCGGGGATCTCGCGCTTCTCGATCGGGGCACCGCTGCGCCAGCCATGGCCGTCGATCACCTGCTCGTTGGCGAGCACGGTCTGATCGACCGGGTCCCAGTTGACGACCTGGGTGCGGCGCTCGGCGATGCCGGCTTCCAGCATCTTCAGGAACAGCCACTGGTTCCATTTGTAATAGGCCGGCGAGCAGGTCGCGATCTCTCGGCTCCAGTCGATGGCCAGGCCCATGGCCTGCATCTGCTGCTTCATGTAGCCGATGTTGTCGTAGGTCCATTTCGCGGGCGGCACGCCGTTCTTCATCGCCGCGTTTTCGGCGGGCAGGCCGAAGGCGTCCCAGCCCATCGGCATCAGCACGTTCATGCCCTTCATGCGCAGCTGGCGCGTGAGCATGTCGTTGATGGTGTAGTTGCGCACATGGCCCATGTGCAGCTTGCCGCTCGGGTAGGGCAGCATCGAACAGGCGTAGTACTTCGGGCGGGTCGTGTCTTCCACGACACGGTAGGCATCCGCCGCACGCCACGCGGTCTGTGCGGAACGCTCGATCTCGTCGGGTTTGAAGTCGGGGTTCATCGGTCGATTATAGGAAGCCGGGGGGTGTGAGCCGACGTTCGGGTGCCCCCGCCCGGTGGATGGACGCGTGCCGGTGTGCGACACGAAGATGCGCCGCACCCCACACGACGGAGACCCCCATGCAAGCATCGCGCCGAGCCCTGTTGACCACCCTGATCGCCGGGGTGTTGCCGTGGCGCCGCGCCGCCGCATCGGCCGCACTGCAACTGCCGACCGTCTATCACGAGGCCATCGACCCCACGCCGTATCTGGTGAGCGAGAAGTACGACGGCGTGCGCGGCCACTGGGACGGCCGCAGCCTGCGCTTTCGCAGCGGCCGCCCCGTGGCGGCGCCGGCCTGGTTTACCGCGCGGCTGCCGGCCACGCCGCTCGATGGCGAGCTGTGGCTGGGCCGCGGCCGCTTTGACGAGCTCTCTGGCCTCGTGCGCAAGGCGGCGCCGGTCGATGCCGAGTGGCGCGAGTTGCGCTACATGGTGTTCGAGCTGCCGGGCGGGGCGGGTACCTTTGCCGAGCGCGCCGAACGCATCCGCGAACTCGCGGCCCAGGCCGCGTGGCCGCAACTCGTCGCCGTCGAGCAAACGCCGGTGGCCGACCGCGACGCGCTGCGCCACCGCCTCGCGGCCACGGTCGCGCAGGGCGGCGAAGGGCTGGTGCTGCACCTCGCGAGCGCCGCCTACCGCGCCGGCCGCAGCGACGCTTTGATGAAGCTCAAGCCCGAGCTCGATGCCGAGGCGGTGGTCGTCACGCAGCATCCCGGGCGAGGCCGCTTCGTCGGACAGCTCGGCGCGCTCGAAGTGCGCGCGGCGGACGGCCGGCAGTTCCTGATCGGCACCGGCTTCAGCGAGGCGCAGCGGCACGACCCGCCGGCCATCGGCAGCGTCGTGACCTACCGCTACCGTGACCTCACGGCAACCGGGCAGCCGCGCTTCGCGAGCTTTCTGCGGGTGTATAACGCGCTGTGAGTGCGGTGGACGCGCTGTCCGTTCGCCATCGAACAGACGGTGACTGACTCCGAGGTGCAAGCTGCCGGCGAATCGGGGTTCGCGGACCGTTCACTCCAAGGAAACCAAATGCACGCGAGCAGGGCTGATCGTGCCTGAGCAAACCACGGACCGCACCCTGTTGCCGCCCGGCACGCGGCTGGGCGAGATGGAGATCCTCCGGATGCTCGCGGTCGGCGGATTCGGCATCGTCTACCTGGCACGGGATCATTCGCTCGACCGCGATGTGGCGGTCAAGGAATTCATGCCTGCGCAACTGGCGACGCGCGGCGAGGGAGACAGGGTGACCGTCCGCTCGACCGCGGCAGCCGAGACTTTCGCGCTGGGCCTGCAGTCCTTCATCGACGAAGCCAAACTGCTGGCGCGCTTTTCGCACCCCGCGATGGTGAAGGTCTACCGCTTCTGGGAGGCCAACGGCACCGGCTACATGGTGATGCCCTATCTGCGCGGGCCGACCTTGGGCGACGTGCGGCGGTCGATGTCAGAGCCTCCGACCGAAGGCTGGTTGCGCACCGTGCTCGACCCGCTGCTGGATGCGCTTTCGATGCTGCACGCGGAGGGCTTCTACCACCGTGACATTGCCCCGGACAATGTGCTGGTGTCGGAAACCGGGCTCCCCGTGCTGCTCGACTTCGGCGCGGCGCGGCGCGTGATCGGCGATCGCTCCGAGTCGATCACCGCCATCCTCAAGCCGCGCTACGCACCGATCGAGCAATATGCCGAAACACCGCAGTTGCGGCAGGGCCCGTGGACTGACCTGTACGCTCTGGCGGCGGTCGTGGTGTTCCTGCTGGACGGCGTTCCGCCACCGGCTTCGACGGCACGTTCCATTCACGACGAGATGGACGCGCTGGCGACACGTGACATACCCGGAGTGTCCAAGGTCTTCCTGAGAGCCATCGACTGGGCGTTGGCCGTCAGGCCGCAGGATCGCCCGCAAAGCGTCGCGGCGTGGCGTGAGGCGCTGGATGGGTGCCAGGCGGCGTCGTCAGCCTCGCGACGGCCGCACGCGGCGCCACGACGCGGCCACATGATGGTGCCGGGCACGCTGGTCGTGGACCCTTTCGCGATCACCGCACGGCTGACACGGCCGGCCGCGCTCGCGGCGCGGGATCGCGCTTCCGGGGCACCGCACCCGGGCTCGTTCCAGCGGCGATGGAGGCTCGCAATGGCGGGTACGGTCGCCTGCGCCTCGGTGGCTTGGATGCTGCTCGTGCCTCCGCTGATCGACGCGGTCGCCGTATCGCCGCCCGCGGTTCTTTCGCCCCCGATCGCGGTGGTTGCGAGTGCGGCAACGAACGCGGCGCCAGCCGCCGTGCCGAGCGCTCCGGCGCTGCAGGAGCCGCAGACCGCGCCACTGCGCGTCGCGCATGCCTCGGCGGTTCGCGAGGTGAAGGCGCAGAAACCGACCGGGAAGCGGAACATGCATGAACGCAAGCGCGCAGAGCTTGCCAAGTTGCCGGGACCGGTGGAGCTGTGTGCCGACCGCATCTTCCTGCTGCGGCCGTTTTGCGTGCAGCGCCAATGCAACGAGCCTCGATTCCGAACTCACGCCCAATGTGCGCCGCAACTGCGGCCGGAGGCGAATCGGTACGCGCGCTATTGAACCTCTAGGAGCCCGACAGGCTCCTAGCGCACGCACCAACCGACCGGTACCTCCTCAGAGCCGCTCGAACACCGCGGCGATGCCCTGTCCGCCGCCGATGCACATCGTGACGAGCGCGTAGCGCCCGCCGCTGCGGTGCAACTCGTAGACCGCCTTGGTCGCGAGGAACGCGCCCGAGCAGCCGATCGGGTGGCCGAGCGCGATCGCACCGCCGTTCGGGTTCACCTTCTTCAGGTCGAACTCGAGCCCGCGCGCCACCGCGATCGCCTGTGCCGCAAAGGCTTCGTTGCTCTCGATCACGTCCATCTGGTCGAGCGTGAGGCCACCCTTCTTCAGCGCCAGCTTCGTGGCCGGGATCGGGCCTTCGCCCATGATCTCGTTCGGCACGCCGGCGACCGCGTACGACACCAGCCGCGCCATCGGCTTGTAGCCGGCTGCCGCAGCCGTGGCGGCATCGCCCAGCACGAAGAACGCCGCGCCGTCGTTGATGCCCGACGCGTTGCCGGCCGTCACCGAGCCATCCTTCTTGAACGCCGGCTTGAGCTTGGCGAGCGACTCCAGCGTCGTGCCCACCTTCACGTGCTCATCGGTATCGAAGGTGACCTCGCCCTTGCGCGTCTGCTTCACGATCGCGACGATCTGCGACTTGAAGCGCCCCTCGGCGATCGCCGCCGCCGCCTTGCGGTGCGATTCGACGGCGAGCGCGTCCTGCTGCTCGCGCGTGATGCCCCACTTGGTGACGAGGTTCTCGGCCGTGATGCCCATGTGGCCGACGCCGAACGGGTCGGTCAGCGTCGCGGTCATCATGTCGATCAGCTTGGTGTCGCCCATGCGCGCGCCGTTGCGCATCGCGGCAGAGAGGTAGCCGCCGCGGCTCATCACTTCGACGCCGCCGCCGACGCCGTAGTCGCAATCGCCCAGCAGGATGTTCTGGGCGGTCGTCACGATGCCTTGAAGGCCGGAGGAGCACAGCCGGTTCACCGACATCGCGACCGAATCCATCGGCAGCCCGGCCTGGATCGCCGCCACGCGTGCCACGTAGGGGAAGCGGCTCTCGGTGGGGATGGTGTTACCCACCGTCACATAGTTGATCGCCTTCGGATCGACGCCGGAGCGTTTGACCGCCTCCTTCATCACGGTGCCTGCCAGCTCGGCCGGCTCGATGTCGGCGAGTGCGCCGCCGAAAGTACCGATCGCCGAACGCGCCGCGCCCAGCACCACCACGTCTCGCTTGCTCATGACTTTTCTCCTAGAAGATGACAAGTGTTCTTGGGGCCGCTCAATGCCCCGAAGCCCCGGAGGCGCCGATGCCGGTCTCCGAGCGCACCTGCTGCGCGACGAAGCCCGCACGATCCTGCGCCGCGCGCGGACTGCGGTCAAGGACGGAAAAGAGCCAGATGCCGACAAAGCCGATCGTCATCGAAAACAGGGCCGGCGATGCATACGGGAACAGCGCCGAGCCCTTCGGATTGCCGAGCGTCACTTCCCATACCGCCGGCGACACCAGGGTCAGCAGCACCGAAGAGGCCAGGCCGAGAAAGCCGCCGATCACCGCGCCTCGGGTGGTGCAGTCTTTCCACAGCACCGACATCAGCAGCACCGGGAAGTTCGCCGAGGCCGCGATCGCGAACGCGAGGCTGACCATGAAGGCGATGTTCTGCTTCTCGAACGCGATGCCGAGCACGACCGCGACGATGCCCAGCGCCACGGTCGTGAGACGCGACACCCGCAGTTCCGAGGCGCTGTCGGCCTTGCCCTTCTTGATCACGGTCGAATACAGATCGTGCGACACCGCCGATGCGCCCGACAAGGTCAGGCCGGCGACCACGGCCAGGATGGTCGCGAACGCCACCGCCGAGATGAAGCCCAGGAACACGTTGCCGCCGACCGCGTTGGCGAGGTGGATCGCCGCCATGTTGCCGCCGCCCAGCAAGCCGCCCTTGGCATCGAGGAACTGCGGGTTCGTCAGCACGAAGGTGATCGCGCCGAAGCCGATGATGAAGGTCAGGATGTAGAAGTAGGCGATCCACGTCGTCGCCCACAGCACCGACTTGCGCGCCTCCTTGGCGTTGGGCACGGTGAAGAAGCGCATCAGGATGTGCGGCAGCCCGGCGGTGCCGAACATCAGCGCCATGCCGAAGCTGATGGCCGAGATCGGATCCTTGATGAAGCCGCCCGGCCCCATGATCGAAAAGCCCTGCTTGGCCGCTTCCTCGGGCGACTTGCCGGCCGCTCCGGCGATGCCGGTCTTGATCTCGACCGCCTTCGCGAACATCGCCTCGGGGCTGAAGCCGAAGTGCAAGAGCACCATGAACGCCATGAACGACGCGCCGGCCAGCAGCAGGCAGGCCTTGATGATCTGCACCCAGGTGGTCGCGGTCATGCCGCCGAAGAGCACGTAGACCATCATCAGCGCGCCGACGATGACGACCGCGATCCAATACTCCAGCCCGAACAGCAGCTTGATCAACTGCCCGGCGCCGACCATCTGCGCGATCAGGTAGAAGGCGACGACCACGAGCGTGCCCGAGGCCGCGAACACCCGCACCGGCGTCTGCGAGAAGCGGAATGCGGCCACGTCGGCAAAGGTGAACTTGCCGAGATTACGCAGCCGTTCGGCCAGCAAGAACGTGACCACCGGCCAGCCGACGAGAAAGCCGATCGAATAGATCAGCCCGTCGAAGCCACCGACCATCACCGCCGCCGAGATGCCGAGGAACGACGCCGCGGACATGTAGTCGCCGGCGATCGCCAGACCGTTCTGGAAGCCCGTGATGCCGCCGCCGGCGGTGTAAAAGTCGGCCGCCGACTTGGTCTTGGCGGCGGCCCACTTGGTGATGAACAGCGTGCCGACGACGAACACCGCGAACATGCTGATCGCGGTCCAGTTGGTCGCCTGCTTCTCGGCCTGGCCGAGGTCCGCGCCCGCCGCCATGGCGGCGCCGCAGGCTGCGAGCAGCGCGGTCGGGCCGATGGCCCTTGCCAGCATCGAGGGGCTCATTTCAGCGCTCCCTTGGCGATCAGCTCGGTCAGCGCGTCGTACTCGGTGTTCGCGCGCTTCACGTAGATCGCGGTGATGACGACCGTGAAGACGATGACGGCCAGGCCGATCGGCATGCCGATCGTCGTGACCCCGGCGCCGAGCCGCGTCGCGAGGAAAGGTTTGTCGAACGCCACCAGCAGGATGAAGCCGTAGTAGACGAGCATCATCAACAGCGTGAGCCACCAGCCGAAGCGCGAACGTTTGGCCTTCAGTACCTGGTAGTTCGGGTCGCTGAGGATGCGAGCGGTCAGATCGGGTTGCATGTTCTTTTCCTTTCGACGAGTGGGTCCGGCGTGACGCGGTTCTCCCGCGCCGATGGGTCTGGCGGGCGGTACAGCTCCGGTGGGTGTGGGTGTATGTCGGTCTCCCTGTGGTCGGCGTCTGCGGCGCCGCGCCTGTTTATGCCCGAATGCTGGCGGGCGCCGTTGAGCTTTGTCAACTTGCCTGCAGCTTCTCAGCTTGCGCTGACACTGCGCTGACACTGACGCTGCGACAGCACACCTTGCCGGAATCGGCGCGGCTCCTTTGCGCAACCGCATTCCCATGCGGCCGCGGCTGATCCATCATTCGACATGCCCAACGCATTCGACTTCTCGGCCTCGCCGTTCGACTGCCTCGACGACGACGAGCAACGGCTCGTTCGCGATGCGGTCGACATTGCCTACTTCCGCGAAGGCGAGACGATGCTCGACCCCGGCATCGAACCGTCGCACTTGTTCGTCGTCATCAAGGGCCATGTGTCGCAATTCGACGCCGACGAGATCGTGGCCACCTACGGGCCGCGCGACTGCTTCGACGGCCGCTCGCTCGTGGCCGGGCGGGCGAGCAGCCGTTTTGTGGCGGCCGAGGAGGTGCTGGCTTACGAGCTGGCGAAAGAGGCGGTCCACGCGCTGATCTCGCGCAACGCCACGTTCGGCGCGCTGCTGTTCTCGGATCTGTCGAACAAGCTCGGCGCGCTGGCGCAGCGTCATAGCGAGCGCGAGATGCACGCGCTGACGATGTCGCCGGTGGCGGAGGCGTTCCTGCGTCCGGCGCACGTGATCGACGGCAGCACCCCGATCGTCGGTGTCGCCACTTTGATGCGGGCGCAGCGCACGAGCAGTGTGCTGGTGCGTGATGGGGCGCGGCTCGGCATCTTCAGCAACACCGGGCTGCAGCGCGCGATCCTCGATGGCCGGTCGCTGGCGCTGCTGCCGGTGCGCGAGCTGGCGACCTTCGAGCTGGTGTCGATCGCGCCCGACGCGCCCTTGTTCGACGCGCTGGCGCTGATGATCCAGCACCAGGTGCATCGGCTCGTCGTCGCCGAGGGGGACCGCATCGTCGGGCTGCTCGAGCAACTCGACCTGTTGAGCTTCCTGTCGAACCACTCTTACCTGATCACGGTGCAGATCGTGCAGGCGCGCGACCTCGACACGCTGCGAGCGCAGGCCGAGAAGATCACGCGCTTCGTTGCCTTGCTGTATCGCGGCGGTACGCGGGTCGGCCAGATCGGCAAGCTGGTGCAGGCGCTGAACGCCAAGCTGTTCGAGCGCACCTGGCAGCTGATCGCGCCGGCCGGGTTGCTGGCCGAGAGCTGCCTGTTCGTGATGGGCAGCGAAGGGCGCGGCGAGCAGCTGTTGAAGACCGACCAGGACAACGGCCTGATCCTGCGCGACGGCGCGGTGACGAGTGATGCGGATATCGCCGAGGCGTGCCAGCGCTTCTCGGCGGCGCTGCGCGAGTTCGGCTATCCCGACTGTCCGGGCGGGATCATGGTCAGCAACCCCTCGTGGCGCCGCAGCGCAGCCGACTTCACGACCACCGTGCGCCAGTGGGTGCTGCGGCCCGACCCGCAGGGCCTGATGGCGCTGGCGATCTTCATCGATGCGCGCGCCGTGGCGGGCGACGCCTCGCTGCTGGCCGGCGTGCGCGCCGAGGTCGGCAGGCTGGTCGGGGCAGACGACGCGCTGCTCGGCCGCTTTGCCGCGGCGATCGACGCCTTTCCCGACGAATCGGGCGGCTGGTGGAACCGGCTGCCGCTGATCGGCGAGCAGGACAAGCCGGTGCTCGACCTGAAGAAGGCCGGCATTTTCCCGATCGTTCACGGCGTGCGCAGCCTGGCGCTGCGCGAGCATGTGGACGCGACCGGCACGGTGGCCCGGCTCGATGCACTGGTGGCGATCGGCCGCCTGCCAGCCGCCTTCGCGACCGATCTCGCCGACAGCCTGCAGTTCCTGATGGCGCTGAAGCTGAAGGCCGGTCTCACCGCATTCGACACCGCGGGCACGGTCAGCGGCGGCGTGCGAACGGACGGCCTGAGCAGTCTCGAACGCGACCTGCTGAAGGACGCGCTCGCCGTCGTCAAGCGCTTCAAGGCGATGGTGCGCAACCAGTTCCACCTGGAGGCCGGGTGATACGCCGTTGGTGGCAGTCGCTGCGCCGCGGCTGGCTGCTGTACCACCTCGTCGACGCCCACTTCGCGTTCATGTACAACGCGCCACCCGATGATGAATGGGTCGCGATCGACTGTGAGACCACCGGGCTGGACGTGCGCCGCGACAAGATCATCTCGATCGGCGCTGTGCGCATCGTCGGCAACCGCTTGATGACCAGCCAGCGGCTGGAGTTGCTGGTGCGGCCCGAGCGCGCGATCACGGCGGCCAGCATGCGCGTGCACCGGCTGCGCGAGAGCGACGTCGCGCAGGGCATGGAGCCCCGGCACGCGATGCGCCAGCTGCTCGATTTCATCGGCAGCCGGCCGCTCGTCGGTTACTACCTCGAATTCGATGTCGCGATGCTCAACCGCGAGATCTGGCCGCTGCTCGGCGTGCGCCTGCCGCAGCCGAAGATCGAGGTCTCGGCGATGTACTACGACTTCAAGAATCGCCAGCGGCCGGCGCATCAGCGCGGCGAGGCGATCGACCTGAGCTTCGCAACGATGATGAGCGACCTCGCGCTGCCGCTGCGCGAGGCGCACGATGCGCTGAACGACGCGGTGATGGCCGGGCTGGCGTTCGTGAAACTGCGGCGGCTCGCGCTCACGGCGCAAACGCCGAAAACGCAACGATTGGGCGCTGCGCGTGCGCATCGTCCTCCGGGCCAGGCGTCACCACCATGATCTCGCCATGACGAGGGACGCGATTCGCGTGACCCGTGCGTGGGTCGAGCACGCGGTGGTCGGGCTGAACCTGTGCCCGTTCGCGAAGTCGCCGATGGTGAAGGGCCAGATCGAGTATGTGCTGAGCGACACCGCCGACCCGCGCGTGTTGCTGGCCGAGTTGTGCGTGCAGATGCAGCGGCTGGTGGCCGCCGACCCGGCGCTGATCGAGACCACGCTGCTGATCCACCCGAACGTGCTCGGTGACTTCGCGGACTTCAACGACTTTCTCGGCGCGGCCGATGCGGCGCTCGAAGACCTCGGCCTGGAGGGCGTGCTGCAGATCGCGAGCTTTCACCCGCACTACCGGTTCGAGGGCACGGCGCCCGATGACGTGGGCAACGCCAGCAACCGCTCGCCCTACCCGACGCTGCACCTGCTGCGCGAAGCGAGCGTGGAACGCGCCGTCGAGGCCTTTCCCGAAGCCGAAGCGATCTTCGAGAACAACCTGCGCACGCTGGAGGCACTGGGGGCCGAAGGCTGGGCGGCCTTGCAGGCGCGCTGGCAGCGGCCGCCATGATCGGTATGCTCGCCACCATGCTGCAATTCACCGACATCCAGGCCGCCGCCGTGCGGCTCCAGGGCCACGCCCACCGCACCCCGGTGATCACCTCGCGCACGCTCGACGCGATGCTCGGCGCGCAGGTCTTCATGAAGGCGGAAAACCTGCAGCGCATGGGCGCGTTCAAGTTCCGCGGTGGCTACAACGCGGTCGACGTGCTGACCGATGCGCAGCGCGCCCGCGGCGTCGTCGCGTTCTCGTCCGGCAACCACGCGCAGGCGGTCGCACTCGCGGCGCAGCTTCACGGCTGCCAGGCGACCATCGTGATGCCGCACGACGCGCCCGCGCTCAAGCTCGCGGCCACGCGCGGCTACGGCGCCGAAGTCGTCATCTACGACCGCTACAAAGAGGATCGCGCGGCGATCGCGACCGCGCTGGTCAACGAGCGCGGCGCTGCATTGATCCCGCCCTTCGACCACCTGCCGGTGATGGCCGGCCAGGGCACCGCCGCGCTCGAGTTGATCGAGGACGCGGGCGCGCTCGACGCGCTGATCGTGTGTGCCGGCGGCGGCGGGTTTCTGTCGGGTTGCGCGGTCGCGGCCAAGCACCTGCTGCCGGGCATCCGCGTGTTCGGTGCCGAGCCCGAGCGCGGCAACGACATGCAGCAGTCGCTGCGCGCCGGCCGCATCGTCGGCATCGAGGTGCCGCGCACGATCTGCGACGGCCAGCAGACACAGGCGATCGGTCAGCATCCGTGGGCGGTGATCCAGGCACTCGTCAGCGACGTGCTGACCGCCACCGACCCCGGCGTGGTCGAGGCGATGCGCTTCGTGTTCGAGCGCATGAAGCTGGTGCTCGAGCCTTCTGGCGCCTGTGCGCTGGCGGCGCTGATGCAGCACCGCGAGCAGTTCAAAGGTCGGCGCGTCGGCGTCACGCTGTCGGGCGGCAACATCGGCATCGACCGATTCGTCGCGCTGATCACCGGGGCGGAAACGGTCGATTGAAGCCTTCCAGCACGTTGACGGTGTTGATGCCGACCTCGGCGACCGCGTAGCCGCCCTCGAACACGAACACCGTTGGCAGATTCGCTGCGGCAATGTCCTCGCCGACCTGCAGGTAGTCGGCGCTGCGCAGCGTGAAGCCCGAGATCGGGTCGGCCTCGAAGGTATCGACGCCGAGTGAGACGACCAATGCGTCTGCGCCGAACGATCGGATGGCATCGATGCCCGTGTGCAGCGCCGCGCGCCAGCGCGTGAAATCGGTGCCGCGCGGCAGCGGCAGATTCAGGTTGAAACCGGTGCCGGCGCCCGCGCCGCGCTCATCCGCATGGCCGAGAAAGAACGGGTACTCGGTGCGCGGATCGCCGTGGATCGACACCGTCAGCACATCGGCGCGTTTGTAGAAAATCGCCTGCGTGCCGTTGCCGTGGTGGTAATCCACGTCGAGCACGGCGACGCGCGCAGCGCCGCCATCGCGCAGCGCCTGGGCGGCGAGCGCGGCATTGTTCAGGAAGCAGTAGCCGCCGAAGAAGTCAGCGCCTGCATGGTGGCCGGGCGGGCGCGAGAGCGCGAACGCGCTGCGCTCGTGGCCGGCCGAGACGGCGCGCGCGGCGGTGAGCGCGCAGGCGGCACCGGCGCGCGCCGCGGCCCAGCTGCCGGCGGTCAGCGGTGTGCCGGCGTCGAACGAGAACAGGCCCATGCGGGCGGCGAAGTTCTCGGGCAGCACGTCGAAGCGCATGCCAGGCGCCGGCCAGACCGAGGGCAGCGCATCCTGTGCGGCGTTGGCCGGATCGATCGCGACCCATTCGTCCCAGGCGTGCTCGATGAATTCGAGGTAGCGTGGTGCGTGGATGCGCGCGAGTGCTTCGGCCAGGCCCGCGGTGTCGGCATCGGGCGTCCGCAGCGCACCGATCGGGCGGCGGTGCAATTCGGCCAGCACATGATCGAGCCGCTGCGCGGTTTCGTGGCAGGGCACGAGCCGGCCGCGGAACATCTCGTGACGGCCCTGGTGCAGATGGTGGTGCGGGTTGTGAACGATCAGCATGTTGGAGCGAGTGCGTGTTGTGCCGGGGTGTCGTCTCAGGCTAACATTTGAACTCATTCCTCCACGAGTTCCGAGCCATGAAGTCGACCCTCACGATCTTCGCCCTGCTGGGCGTCGTTGCCGGCTGCGCGACGACCGATGCCCCGCCTGATGCACAACCGGCGCCTGAGGCCAAGCAGTACCGCACCGGCTCGAACCTGCCGATCAAGGAGCCGGTGGTGTTGACGCCCGAGGAAAAGGAAAAGCAGCGTCAGGAAGCCCGCGACGCGATCGACAAGTTCACGAACCTGAATCTGGCGCCGCGTCCGCGCTGACGCAATCTGGCGCGGCCAGCGCCGGGCCGCTCCCAAGCGGCCGCGCACCCGCTCGGCGGGTGGCGTCGGTACTCCGGCGCCGGGTGCTCGGTCTAGCGCGCGTTGACCGCCGCCGGTTCGGTGACGAACCCGATGCGGCTCAGCCCCGCCTTCTGCACCACGCCGATCACCTCGGCGACGCGGCCGTAGGGCACGCCTTTGTCGGCGCGCAGCTGCACTTCAGTGCGCGGGTTCTTGCGCGCGGCATCCGCGACGCGCGCGGCGAAAGCGGTCGCATCGACCACGTCCTCACCGAAGAAGAGCCTGCCCTGCGGGTCGAGCGCGACGCTGATGAATTGCGGCGCATCGTTCGGTTGCGCGCCCTCGGTCTTGGGCAGGTCGAGTTTCAAGCTCGAGGTCATCAGCGGCGCGGTGATCATGAAGATCACCAGCAGCACCAGCATCACGTCGATCAGCGGCGTCATGTTGATGTCGCTCATCGGCGTCGGGTGGCTGGTGCGTTCGAGGCGTCCGAAGGCCATCGCTCAGGCTGCCTTGGCGGTGTCCATGATCATTTCGCGCAGGTCGTGCGCGAAGCCTTCGAGCTCGGCTTCGCAGGAGCCGACCATCTTGCCGAAGATGTTGTAGGCCAGCACCGCGGGGATCGCGACGGCCAGGCCGGCGGCCGTCATCACCAGCGCCTCACCGACCGGGCCGGCAACGCGTTCGATCGTCATCGAGCCCGCGGCCGAGATGCCGAGCAGCGCGTGGTAGATGCCCCAGACCGTGCCGAACAGGCCGATGAACGGCGCGGTGCTGCCGATCGAGGCGAGCAGCACCTGGCCGAACTGCAACTGGGCGAGCACGCGGTGCAGCGCGTCGCGCAGTCGCCGCGTGAGCTGCGAATCGGTGTGGCCCTTGGCCTCGAGCGTGCCGTCGGGCGGCGCGGCGATCGCGGCAGCGAGCAGCGGCTGGAGCGCTCGCTCGCGATCGAACGCGGCGAGCTGCTCGCGACCGGCGTCGAGCGTGGGCGCGGCCCAGAAGGCGGCGACAGCGCGCTCCATGTCGCTGCGGACGCGGCGCAGCAGCCAGCCCTTCCAGAGGATCACAACCCAGGCGCTGACCGACATCAGCAGCAGCAGCACGGCGACACCGCGGATGATCGCGTCCGACTGAACCCAGAAATTCTCGATCCCTGTCATCGATCAGAGCCCGAGCACGTCGTTCATGCCGAACAGCCCGCTCGTGCGCCCGGCCAGGAAGCGCGCGGCGCGCAGGCTGCCCTGCGCGTAGCCGGCACGGCTGTTCGAGCGGTGCGTGATCTCGATACGCTCGCCGGTGCCGGCGAACATCACGGTGTGGTCGCCGACGATGTCGCCGCCGCGCACGGTGGCGAAGCCGATGGTCGACGGGTCGCGCTCGCCGGTCACGCCTTCGCGGGCGTAGACGGCGCAGTCTTTCAGGTCGCGGCCGAGCGCGGCAGCGACGACCTCGCCCATCTTCAGCGCGGTGCCGCTGGGCGCATCGACCTTGTGGCGGTGGTGCGCCTCGATGATCTCGATGTCGTAGCCTTCGTTCAGCGCGCGTGCCGCCATGTCGAGCAGCTTGAACACGACGTTGACGCCGACGCTCATGTTGGGCGCCATCATGATCGCGATGTGCTGCGCGTGCGCGGCGATCTCGGCCTTCTGCGCGTCGCTGAAGCCGGTCGTGCCGATCACCGCGTTGACGCCGAGTTCGCGGCAGATCATGAGGTGTGCGAGCGTGCCTTCGGGGCGCGTGAAGTCGATCAGGATCTGCGCGTTGGCGAGGCCTGCGCGGGTGTCGAGGCCAACGTCGAGTTTGCCGGCCAGCACCATGTCATCGGCCTGGCCGACCGCTTCGATCAGCATCTGGCCCATGCGGCCGGACGCGCCGGCCACCGCGATCCTCATGGGCGCCGAACTCATGACCTGGGTTCGAGCGGCGGGTACTCCCGCGTCGGGCCTATCGGCTCGGCCTCGACGACTGCCGGCTTGGGTGGCACCGGCAAGGCCTTGGCCTGCTCGGGCGTGAGCTCCAGCGGCGGCGCGTTGCGCGAGGTCTTGAAGGTGTCGATCGACGCGACGAATTCGCGCTCGGAGGGGAGTGCGCCGCCGGTATCGATGCTCTTGAAGAGGTCGCCGTCGAACAGCACGCTGACACGGCGCGATTGCGGCTCGGCGCCCTGGCGGCGGATCGTGAAGACGTAGTCCCAGCGATCGGCGTGAAACACATCGGCCAGCAGCGGCGTACCGAGCACGTCGCGCACCTGGGCGCGGTTCATGCCCGGCTTGACGACCTGCACCTGTTCGCTGGTGATGACGTTGCCCTGCACGACCTCGACCCGGTACGGCGTGACGACCCCGAGGAAGCTGTTCGAGTTTTGCAGCACCGACTGGCAGCCGCCGGTGCCCAGCAACGCGCTGAAAGCCAAGCCCAGCGGCAGCGCCCGAAAATTGAAAAGCAAATCCATGGTGGGGACAGCGGCGCGCGACTGACCGGCGCCAACCTCGATATGATCGAGCGATTCTAGCGGCCACGCCTCCCAGCTCAGCTACCCATGACGCACGCCGACGAACTCAAGAACAGCGGCCTCAAGGCGACGCTGCCGCGCATCAAGGTGCTGGAGATGTTTCAGAAGACCTCGCAGCGCCACATGAGCGCCGAGGATGTGTTCAAGATGCTGCTGGCCGAAGGCGCGGATGTCGGCCTGGCCACGGTCTATCGGGTGCTGATGCAGTTCGAGCAGGCCGGCATCCTGTCGCGCAACCACTTCGAGAGCGGCAAGGCGGTGTTCGAGCTCAACGAGGGCAAGCACCACGATCACCTGGTCTGTATGGACTGCGGCCGCGTCGAGGAGTTCTTCGACGCCGAGATCGAGAAGCGTCAGCGCAGCGTGGCGCAGACGCGCGGCTTCGAGTTGCAGGAGCATGCCTTGGCTCTGTATGCCACCTGTACGAAGAAGAACTGTCAGTACAGGTCCAAGTAAAGCCTATTCAGGTTTGAGCATCGCCTTGGCATGGCGCTCGATGAACTCTCTGTAAGTGTCGATGCCGCGCAGCTGCAGGATCGTGTTGCGCACTGCCGCCTCGACCAACACGGCGAGATTGCGGCCTGCATCGACCGCGATCACGGTCTTGCGGATCGGCACGTCGAGGATCTCTTCGTTCAGCGGCTCATAAGGCAGTCGCTCGAACTCGCGGTCCATCGTCTCCTTGCGCACCAGGTGCACGATCAGCTTCAGGCGCATCTTGCGGCGCACCGCGGTCTCGCCGAAGATGGCCTTGATGTCGAGCAGGCCGATGCCGCGCACTTCGAGCAGGTTGAGCAGCAGGTCGGGGCAGCGGCCCTCGAGGGCGGTCTGCGAGACGCGATAAAGATCGACCGCGTCGTCCGCCACCAGCCCGTGTCCGCGTGAAATCAGCTCCAGCCCGAGTTCGCTCTTGCCCAGGCCAGACTCGCCGGTGATCAGCACGCCCACGCCCAGGATGTCCATGAACACGCCGTGGCGCGTGGTGCGCTCGGCGAAGTGCATGCTGAGGTAGCTGCGCACCACGTCGATCACATGGCCGGCGGATTCGCCGGTGGCGAACAGCGGGATGTCGGCGCGGTCGCACATCGCCACCAGCTTGTCGGGCGGCGTTTCGCCGTCGGCGACGATCAGCACCGGTGGCTCCAGCGTGACGATGCGCGAGATGCGGCGCTCGGCCACCTCGGGGCTGGTCCCCAGGTAGGCGACCTCGCGGCGGCCGACGATCTGTACGCGGTACGGGTGGATGTAGTTCAGGTAGCCGACCAAATCGGCGGCCGATTGCGCGTTGCGTACCGCGGCTTCGTCGAAGCGCCGCTCGGGGTGGGCGTGGCCCGCGATCCACTCCCAGTGCAGGATCGGCCGATGTTCCTCGAACAGCGCCTCGGCGCTGATGACGGTGGGCTTCACGCCGTCAGGCCACCGACTTCAGCGGTTCCCAGTTGGCGATCAGCTGGTGCACGGCGGCGGCGTCGGGCTCGGACTTCAGGCGCTCGCGAAGTTCGCGGTCGGAGAGCATTTCGGCGATCTCGGACAGGATCTCGAGGTGTCGCTGCGTCGCCGCCTCGGGCACGAGCAGGAAGATCAGCAGGCCGACAGGGGCGTCGTCGGGCGCGTCGAACGGGATCGGCTGCTGCACGCGCAGCACCGCCGCCAGCGGGTTCTTCAGGCCCTTGATGCGGCCGTGCGGGATCGCCACGCCATGCCCAAGCCCGGTCGAACCGAGGCGTTCACGAGCGAACAGGTTGTCGGTGACGGTCGCCCGCGCGATCGCGTGCTGGTTTTCGAACACCAGCCCGGCGTGCTCGAAAGCGCGCTTCTTGCTGGTGGCGTCGACATCGACCAGCACATTGCTGGCAGGCAGGATGGCAGCGAGGCGATTCATCTGTGGCACACAAGACAAGGGTTCGGCCTCGGGGTCGACGCGGCGACCGCGGGGGTGAAAATCGGCTGATGAATTATGAAGTGCATGCCATCGTGAGGGGCAAGCTCCAGCACGCCGGCTGCAAGATTTTGCATCCGGGTGCTGCATAGCAGCAACGAACCGGCACCCCCCGGTTGCGGGGACGCGACCCAGACACGAAAAAGCGGCCCGCAGGCCGCCTTGTCCGAGAGGTTGCGCGAAGTCGATCAGACCGGCGTGGCGTCGATGCGCTTGGGCGACGCGTGGTGGTGGTCCTGGACCTTGTCCTTATGCCGGCAGACCTGGCGATCGAGTTTGTCCATCAGCTGGTCGATGGCGGCATACAGATCTTCGCTGCACTGTTCGACGAAGATGTCCTTGCCCTTCACATGGAGGGTGACTTCGGCCTTTTGCCGGCGCTCCTTTTCCTTCAGCTTCTCCACCGACAGCAACACGTTGATGTCGACCACCTGGTCGAAATGGCGCGTGACCCGATCCAGCTTTGTCAGTACATACTCTCTCAGAGCCGGAGTCACATCAAGGTGATGGCCGCTGATGGTCAAGTTCATGGGGGCGTCCTTTCGCAGGGGTGGGGGAAGCGGGGAGAGGAGCAGGAAGGGCTGGGCGAGCGGGTCGGCGCAGGGCTGTTGCGAACCAGTGTGCCTACCTTCCGCCGTGGTGACAAGCGGCTGAAACCGTTCTTCACCCGAGGCGCGTTCAAAGGCTGCGAAGCGTGCCAAAGTGACGCCAGAACCCCCTCCGACGGGTGCGATAATCCAAGGCTGCATCCACCCCATCGCCGAGTTCCGTGCCCGCATGCTCAACGTCTTCACGCTGGCCAATGGCCGGCTCGTCCAGGAAGAAATCGACAGCCTGGATGCGCTCGGCAGGGTTCTGACCCGTGCGCGGCCGGTGTGGGTCGATCTCGATGCCCCCACCGCCGAAGAGAAGGGCTGGATCACCCAGCATTTCGCGGTGACGATCCCGGCCGATGCTGTCGATGACGACCTCGAAGAGTCCGCCCGCTTCTACGAGGAAGACAACGGCGAGTTGCACATCCGCTCCGACTTCCTGATCGACGACGACGAGACACCGCGCAACGTGCGCGTCGCCTTCATCCTCTACCAGGGTGTGCTGTTTTCGGTGCACGGCGAGGAGTTGCCGGTGTTCCGCCTGCTGCGCCTGCGCGCGCGACGCATCCCGGCGTTGATCGAGGACGCGAAGGACGTGCTGCTCAAGCTCTACGACGCCGACGCCGAGTACAGCGCCGACGCTCTCGAGGGCATCTACGACAGCCTGGAGAAGGTCAGCGCGCGCGTGCTGAAGCAGGACGTGAACGACCAAGCCGCCGGTGAGGCCCTGAACGCGATCGCGCGCCAGGAAGACCTGAACGGCCGCATCCGTCGCAATGTGATGGACACGCGCCGCGCTGTCAGCTTCATGATGCGCTCGCGAATGCTCAACGCCGAGCAATTCGAGGAGGCGCGCCAGATCCTGCGCGACATCGACTCGCTCGACAGCCACAGCACGTTTTTGTTCGACAAGATCAACTTCCTGATGAACGCCACGGTCGGCTTCATCAACATCAACCAGAACAAGATCATCAAGATCTTCTCGGTGGCCAGCGTCGCGCTGCTGCCGCCGACGCTGATCGCGAGCATCTACGGCATGAACTTCAAGGCCATGCCCGAGCTCGACTGGCGGCTCGGCTACCCGTTCGCGATCGGCTTGATGATCGCGTCGGTGGCGGCGCCTCTCATCTACTTCCGGCGCAAGGGCTGGATGCGCTAGTGGTCAGGCGCGCTGCAGTGTGAACTGCATGACGCTGGTGTTGCCGGTCGCAAAGGCGGCTTCGCAGTAGCCGAGGTAGAACTCCCAGATGCGCATGAAGCGCGTGTCGAAGCCGAGCTTGCGCACCGACGAATCGGCGCTCAGGAAGCTCGCATGCCACCGCCGCAGTGTCTCGGCGTAGTCGAGACCGAAGTCCAACTCATTCACCACGTGCAACCCGGCGTTCGCGGCGGCGGCGCGGAACGCGCTCGGGCTCGGCAGCAGGCCGCCGGGGAAGATGTACTGCTGGATGAAATCGGTGGATTTCACGTAGCGTTCGAACAGGTCGTCGCGGATCGTGATGCTCTGGACGCAGGCGCGGCCGCCCGGCTTGAGCTGTTGCTTAAGCGTCTCGAAGAAGCTCGGCCAGTACTCGCGGCCGACGGCCTCGAACATCTCGATGGAGGCGATCGCGTCGAACGGGCCGTCGTGGCCGGCATTCAGCTCGCGGTAGTCCTGGTAGCGAAGCTCGCCGGCCACGCCCGCGTCGCCGAGCCGCTGCCGCGCCCAAGCGAGCTGCTCGTTCGAGAGAGTCACGCCGGTCACCACCGCGCCGAAATCGCGCGCCGCGCACTCGGCCAGCGCACCCCATCCGCAGCCGATCTCCAGCACGCGGTCGCCGGGCTTCACTTGGCATTCGTTCAGCGCTCGCCTCACCTTGGCCCATTGCGCCTGCACCAGATCGCCATCGCGCGCGCCATCGAACCAGGCGCTGCTGTAGTTCATCGTCGGGTCGAGCCAGAGGCGGTAGAACTCGTTGCCGAGGTCGTAGTGGGCGTGGATGTTCTTCTTGCTGCCGCGCCGCGAGTTGCGGTTGAACAGGTGCTTCGCTCGGTACAGCAGCGAGCCCCACCAGGTGCCGTAGACGATGGTTTCGACCTCGTCGCGGTTCGCGATGAACAGCGTCAGCAGCGTGGTCAGGTCGGGCGTGCTCCAGTCGCCCTGGATATAGCTCTCGGCGAAACCGATGTCACCCGACTTGAGCGCCGCGGCGCACGGGTTCCAGTTGCGCAGGCGGATCGCGGCGCGCGGTTCGTGGTCCTGGCCGAAGTTCAGCGAGCTGCCATCGGGCAACTGCACCGTCAGCGAACCGTGCTTCAGGTTCTTCATCAGGCCGAACACCGCGCGTGCGGCGGCCGGTGCCGAGTCGACGACGTGGGGCGGGTTCAGAAGGCTGCTGCTCATGGGCGGGATGCTCTGGGCTGGGACGATCGGGTGATGAAGCTCGAGGGCGGTTCGGGCTTGCGGAAGAAGGGCACGCGCTTGCTCCACAGCTTCAGCGCCTGCCAGTGGATGCGCGCGATCACGCCGAGCGTCATCAGCGGCATGCCGAAGAAGGCGGCGCGTGTGGTCGCCGCCGTGACGGGGTGCAGCACGCCCGACAGGCTGGTCTGGATCAGCACGCCTTGCTCGTCATGGTGGTCGATGCGCGCGACGATGCGCTGATGCGAATTGCTGCGCATGAAGCGGAATCGATAGCTGCCGCTGACGGCGCAGAACGGCGAAACGTGAAACACCTTGGTGGCGAGGACTTCGCGCCCGAAGCCGAGTTCGGGCCCGCAGAGCAGGTAGCAGTGGCGCTCGCCGAAGGTGTTGTTGACCTCGACGACGACGGCCGCAAGCGTGCCGTCCGGGCGATGGCAGTACCAGAAGCTGACGGGCTTGAAGGTGAAGCCGAGTACGCGCGGATAGCACTGCAGCCAGACCTCGCCGGTCGCGTTGGCCACGCCTTCGCGGGTCAGCAGTTCGTCGAGCCATGCGAGGCTGTCGGCGCGGCCGTCGCCGTGGTCTCGGTCGAAGAAACTGATCAGGCCGAAGCGATTGCGCGGCAGCGCGCGGCTCGGCGCCGCGCGCAGGCTGCGCATCGGCAGCATCAGGAAGTAGGTCGGGTAGACGAAGCGGTTGCGCGCCGGCCGAACGCGGCTGTGGCGAACTTCGCCGATGCCGATCAGCGCGGTGGGGCTCATCACGCCGCTTCCGCCAAGCGATCGACGGACCGCGCGGCGCGCAGGCCGTCGCACACGGCCATTGCCGACATCAACCCGTCTTCGTGGAAGCCATAGCGCGTCCATGCGCCGGCGAACCAGGTGTGCTGCCGGCCCTGCAGTTCGGGAAGACGTTGCTGCGCGGCGATCGCCGCCATGTCGAACACCGGATGCGCGTAGTCGAACTCGGCGTGGATGGCCTCGGCGCGTGGCTCGCGCACCGGGTTCAGCGACACGACGACCGGTGTTTTGAATGGCAGCGGTTGCAGCCGGTTCAGCAGGTAGTGCAGACACACCGTCGCCTGCTCGCGCGAGGCGTCGGCGGCCCGTTCGTAGTTCCACGCCGCCCACGCCAGCCGGCGGATCGGCAGCAGCGAGGTGTCGGTGTGCAGAACGGCGCGGTTGCGCTGGTATCGGATCGCGCCCAGCACCGTGGTCTCGGCCGCGCTCGGGTCGGCCAGCAGCGCGAGCGACTGGTCGCTGTGGCAGGCCATCACGACCTCGTCGAAGCGCTCGGTGCCTGTGGCGGTGCTGACGAGCACGGCGGGGCCGTCGCTGCTGAACAACCGGCGCACCCGCAGCACCGGAGTGCTCAGCCGCGCATCCGGGATTGCTTCCAGCATCTTGCGCACATACGTCCGCGCGCCGCCGCGCACCGTGTACCACTGCGGCCGGTTCGCGACCTGGAGCAGGCCGTGGTTGTGGCAGAACCGGATCATCGTCGCGACCGGGAAGCGCAGCATCTGGTCGACCGGGCACGACCAGATGCAGCCGATCATCGGCAAGAAATACCAGTCGCGGAATTCGTCGCTGAAACGATGCTGTTTCAGGAAGTCGCCGATCGGCTGGTCGAGCTGCGAGGCCCGGCCGTTCTCGGCGAGCGCGGTCGCCAGTTGGTTGAAGCGCAAGAGGTCGGCCAGCATGCGCCAGAAGCGCGGGCGCAGCAGGTTGGCGCGCTGCGCGAACACGGTGTTGAGATTGCAACCACTCCATTCCAGGCCGGCGCCGCGCACCTGTACCGAGAACGACATCTCGGATTTCGCGATCTCGACGCCGAGCTGCTCGAACAGCCGAAGCAGATTCGGATAGGTGCGCTCGTTGAGCACCAGGAAGCCGGTGTCCACGCCGTGCGTCGCGCCGTCCAACGTCACGTCGACCGTGTGGGTGTGGCCGCCGAAATAGTCGCCGGCCTCGAACAGCGTGACACGGGCGTCGCCGCGCAACCCGTGCGCGACCGACAAGCCCGAAATGCCCGAGCCGATGACGGCAACGCGGCGCATCGCGACGTCAGGCCGGAGCGCACGCCGATCGGCGCGCCCCGGCGGGGATAAGAGTGTTGCGAAGCGTCCCCGGGGGAATCAGGGAGGGAGGAGGGAGGAGTTCAACCGCCCAGGGCTTACAGCCGGCCTGCGCCGGTGGCTTCGCAACAAAAAACGAGTCCGCTGATCGCGGCGAGGTTTGGAGAGGGCCGCGCGCACAGAGTTCCGTGCGCTTCAATGCAACGGAAGGCCGATTGGCGCAAGCACCGATTCGCATGAGTTCGTGGGAAGACTGAGTCGTATTAAATATAACCGATCAGTCTACATACGCATGGTGGGGTGATTCGGATGCATCCCCCTCCCGGACCTTGTCCGATGGCAAGGGAAGTGTCATGGGCGCAGACTAGAATCCGCCGGATTACGAGGCCCTGCAATGATCTACCCCGAACTCTTCAAGCAGCTCGAAGCCGTGCGCTGGAACATGGACCAGGACATTCCATGGGATCATTTTGATGCCAGCAAGCTGACCGACGAGCAGGCGCAAACCATCAAGATGAACGCGATCACCGAGTGGGCGGCGCTGCCGGCCACCGAGATGTTCCTGCGCGACAACAAGGACGACGCCGACTTCTGCGGCTTCATGAGCGTCTGGTTCTTCGAGGAGCAAAAGCATTCGTTGGTGCTGATGGAATACCTGCGGCGCTTCCGGCCCGATCTGGTGCCGACCGAGGCCGAGTTGCAGGAGGTGCGCTTCGAGTTCGATCCGGCGCCCGCCCTCGAAACATTGATGCTGCACTTCTGCGGCGAGATCCGGCTCAACCACTGGTATCGCCGTGCCGCCGAATGGCACACCGAGCCCGTCATCCAGGCAATCTACGAAACCCTGGCGCGCGACGAAGCCCGCCACGGCGGCGCTTACCTGCGCTACATGAAGCGCGCGCTACAGAACTTCGGCGACGAGGCGCGCGCCGCGTTCGCCAAGGTCGGTGTGCTGATGGCCAGCGCGCGCCGCACGGCACAGGCGCTGCACCCGACCAACCTGCATGTGAACATCAAGCTGTTTCCGCGCGACACGGTGCAAAGCCGCTTGCCCAACCCGGAATGGCTCGAGAAGTGGCTCGACAAGCAGATTCAGTTCGACGCCGTCTGGGAGACCAAGGTCGTCGAGCGCATCCTGCACAACATGAGCCTGCTGATGGAGCGCAGCTTCGCCAGCGTCCAGGAGCTCAACCGCTTCCGCAAGGAAGTGACGCTCCGGCTCGCCGCCGCTATGCCGGCGCCGAGCCCGACCGGTACGAGCTGAGGCACAGCGCGCCGAGCGCGAGCAACAGCGCGCCGAACGCGGTGAACGACGCGTTGGTGCTGACGATCAGCGCGAGGCCTCCGAGCAGCGCGAGCACGCCCGCAGCGATCAGCAGCAGCGGGAACGCCATCAGCGCGCCGGCCATATCGAACGACTCCGCGGCCGGCAAACCGCTGCGCCGGCGCCACGTCTGACGCGCGCTCTCGACCTGCGCACTGGTCGCCTGCGCCGGGCAACCGCAGCGACCGCACGTCACGCTGCCGGGCAGGTTGGCGGCCTCACAGGCCAGGCAGGACCAAGCGTAGGGTGTCATGACGATCGGCCTTTCTCCGGGGGTCTTGACGACCAGTTTAGTCACAAGCCGTGTTGCCCGGAAGCCGGGCTTGCGTTTCGTTGCGCCGTGCCTTCGCCGCGTTGGATCGGGTCGATCGCGGCGACGGTTCAGCCCGCCTTCGCGGCGGCCGCGCGCTCTTGATCGGCCTTGCGGTCGGCGGTGACGCGCTGTGCGCTCGGCCGGGCGCCGATCAGGTTGGCGTAGGCCTTCAGGTCGATGCCGGCCGCGGCGAGCAGGTCTTCGCCGTAGACCGCGCGCGTTGCCATCGCCACGATCGGCAGGCTCGCATAGGCGGCGCAGTCGGCCTGCGTGAAGGTGTCGCCGGCCACGAAAGGCGCGAACTTCGCGAGTTGGCGAAAGCCGGCGATGTGCTTCGTCAGCAGCTTGCGCAGGCGCTCGGCGTTGCCCTCGCTCAGCTCGCCGCCGAAAAACGCCTTCGGGTAAAGCTCGCGCGCGACCAGCTCCAGGTGCAGGTCGATGAAGGTGATCAGCTCGCGCACCTTGGCCGCCTGCCACGCGTCGGCCGGCATCAGCGGCGGCGACGGGTGCGCGGCCTCGATGTAGTCCATGATCACCTGGCTTTCGCACAGCGTGCCGTGCGCGGTGCGGATGAACGGCACCTTGCCGAGCGGCGTGGCTTCGAGCACCAGGTCGCTCTTCTTGCCCGGCGGGACCCGCTCTTCGGTGAACGCCACGCCCTTTTCCAGCAGTGCGAGCTTGACCTTGTTGTAGTAGTTCGACACTGTGAAGCCGCAGAGCACGATCATGGGAGTCTCCTGGTCTGGTCTGTTGGGCCGAGTCTAGGCTGCGCCCGCTACGCCCCGCTGCAACGCAGGTGACAATCGCGCCATGCCCGCGTCCTTCCTCGACAAGCTTTGCACCCGCGACGACCTCGCCGCGCGGGTGGCAGCGCTGGCGCAACCGGTGGTGTTCACGAACGGCGTGTTCGACATCCTGCACCGCGGCCATGTGAGCTACCTTGCGCAGGCGCGCGCGCTCGGCGCGAGCCTGGTCATCGGCCTGAACAGCGATGCCTCGGCGCGCGGCCTCGGCAAGGGCCCGGGCCGGCCACTGAATGCCGAGGCCGATCGCGCTTGCGTGCTCGCCGCGCTCGAAAGCGTCAGCCTCGTGACGCTGTTCGACGAAAGCACGCCGGTCGAGTTGCTCAAGCTCGTGCGCCCGCAGCTCTATGTGAAGGGCGGCGACTACGACATCGAGACGCTCGAAGAAACGAAATGGGTGCGCCGCTGGGGCGGCGACGCGCAGGCGCTGGCCTTCGTCGACGGCTACTCGACATCCGCCCTGGTGGCGCGCATCCGCAGCTGACGCGCCGGGTAGGCAATCGTGCGCTCGGCCCAGTGCATGAAGCGCCCGGCCTCGCGCGAGCTCTCCTTGCGCAGGTGCGTGATCAGCGCCTCGTCGCTGAAGTGCGCCTCCGGCGGGTGACCGACGAGGCGCCAGCCTTGCGGGTAGGTCAGCGCGAGCACACCGTCGCTCGCGGTGAAGCCGACGATGCGGCGCACGTCCGCCGCGCGCACCCAGCGCACATGTGCTTCGTCCTCGATCACCTGCACCGGCGTGCCGTGGAACACGTAGTGCCGGCCTTCGAGCGGACGCCACACCAGCACGCGGGTCTGGTGGCGCATGTCGCTCATCAGGTCGATCAGCGGTTTGGCGAGCAGCACGCCGTAGAGCGGCGCCGTGACCACGAGCGCCACCAGGCCAAGCCAGCGCCACACGAGCCAACTGACAGCCGCGCACACCGCAAGCCGCCAGACGATGCGCACGACTGCCGTGTTCACGATTTGCGATTCACCAGCACGATGCCTGTCGCCACCGCGATCAACGCGATCACGAGTCGGGTCGTGATCGGCTCGCCCAGCAGCAGCGCGCCCAGCAGCAACCCGAAGACCGGCGTCAACAGCGTGAACGAGGCCAGCCGCGTCGCCGGATAGTGGCCGATCAGCCAGAACCACAGCAAGTAGCTGAATGCGGTGACGATGACGATCTGGAACGCCATCGAACTCCATGCGAGCGCCGACAGCGCGGCCGGCAGCTTTGAGCCCGCCGCGAGCGCAGCGATGGTCAGCATCGCACCCGAGACGGCGAGCTGGTACAGCAGCGTCTTCTCGGCCGAGGCGCTTGAGAGCCTGGTGCCGCGGATCGCCAGCGTCGTCGCGCCCCAGAGCACGCCGGCGGCAACGCCGAGCGCATCGCCGAGCAACTGGCGCGGCCCTGCCGCTGGCGCATTGAAGCCCTCTTCGAAGGCCCACGCGACGCCGGCAAACGCGATCACCAGCCCGATCACCTGGAGGCGCGACAAACGCTCGCTGCGCGCGATGAACGGCATGCCCAGCGCCACCACGAACGGCGAGATGTAGATGAACACGACCATGCGCGACGCGGTCGTGTGCTGCAGCCCGATGAAGATGCACAGGAACTCGAGGCCGAACAGCGCGCCCGCGAGCAGACCGCCCGGCAGCGTGCCGTCGCGCCCGAACATCGGGATGCCGCGGATGCGCGCCCACAGCCCCACCAGCAGCGCGCCGCCCGTCGAGCGCGCCGCGGCCTGCCACAGGGCGGGCACCTCGGGCATCGCGACCTTGGCGGCGACCTGGTTCAGGCCCCACAGGAAGCAGCACAACACGAGCATCGAAACGGCCAGTGTGTCGAGGTGGGATTTGCGTTCGGTCATGGAGCGGTGCGACGAAGAGAGAGCAGTGCGATGAGCGCACACAGCGCGCCCGCGAGCGCGCCGGTGGTGTGGACGATGGGGGCGACGGTGATGTCCCAGTCGGGCGGGTGGCGCAAGGTCTCGCCCCACGGTGCCTCGCTCAGCAGCTTGGCGATGAAGCCGATCGCGACCAGCGCACCGACCCAGCGCTGCGCGCGCGTGCGGCCGCTGGCCAGTACCCAGACGACGATGGCCGCGACCCCCGCGTGCACCACGCCCGAGAGGCCGCCGTAGTGCAGCAGATCGAGTTTCACCAGCAGGCCCAGGTGCGTCAGCGGCCAGGCCACGAGCCAGGCCCAGGCGAGGCGCGTCGGCACCATCGCGGCGACGCCGTAGACGCCGGCCAGCGCGATGCCGGCGAGGTTGCCGATCAGGTGCGCGCCGCTGTAGTGCACGCCGACCGCGCTGAACGCGCGCCAGGGTTGGTTGAGCACGAGTGCGGGTTGCCAATCGATCGCCTCGTGTGGAACGCGCCAGCCGGCCAGAGCGCAGATGCCGAAGAACACGGCGACACCGACCCACGCCGCATACGGCCGCCCGACGTCGGAGATCACGCCACCGGGCTGCCGAAGACCGCGCGCCAGAGCGCGAGCACCGCATCGCGATGGTCGGCCATCGTGGCCATCGCCTCGGGCTCGACCTGCGTCGGCTGCTCGTCGAGGCGCGCCCGGTGTTGCGCGCGGCGCAGCTCGCGGTAGGCATCCGCCGCGGCGTCTCCGATCGGCTCGGGCAGCAGGCCACAGCGCTGCGCGCGCTGCAGCAGCGCGATGTTGCCGACATCGTCGAGCAGGCCGGCATGCACCGAGCCCTGCGACAGCACGAGGTACTGGACCGTGAACTCGGCGTCCATCATGCCGCCGGCGCTGTGCTTGACATCGAAGCGGCCACCGCGCACCGGGTGCGCCGTGCGCACCTTCTCGCGCATCGCGACGACTTCGCTGCGCAGCGCCGCAGCATCGCGCGGCGCGCACAGCACGGCGCGGCGCACCGCATCGAAGCGCGGCTCGAGCGCGCGCCAGCCGGCGCACCAGCGCGCGCGCGTCAGGGCCTGGTGCTCCCAGGTCCACGCGGTGTTGCCGCCGCGGCCGGTCTGGTAGCGCTCGAACGACGTGAGCGAGGTGACGAGCAGGCCCGAATTGCCGTTCGGCCGCAGCGCGGTATCGATGTCGAACAGCTCGCCGGCCGCGGTGCGCAGCGTCAGCCAGCCGATCAGCTTGCGCACGAACGCACCATAGACCTCGGCGGCCAGATCCGGGTCAGCTTCTTCGGCATCGTCGTAGAGGAACACGACGTCGAGGTCGCTGCCATAGCCGAGCTCCTTGCCGCCGAGCTTGCCGTAGGCGATCACCGCGAGGCGCGGCTCGTCCAGGTGCGCCTGCTTCAAATGGCGCCAGGCCCAGCGCATCGCGATCGCGAGCGTCGCGTCGGCCAGCGCCGAGAGGTCGTCGGCGACCTGCTCGACCGTGATCTCGCGCTCCACATCGCGCACCAGCGTGCGGAAGACCTCGGCGTGATGCGCGCGGCGCAGCGTGTCGAGCAGCGATTCTTCGTCGGCCTGACCGGAGCGCTCCCAGGCCTCATGGCGCTCGTCGAGCTCGCGCGTGAACTCGGCGGCATCGAAGCGGCCGTGCAGCAGGCGCTGGTCGGCGAGTTCGTCGATCACGCCGGGGTGCAGCATCAGGTAGCGCATCGGCCAGCGCGCCAGGCCGAGCAGGCGCAGCAGCCGCGCCTGCACTTCGGGCCGCTCCACCAGCATCGCGAGGTAGCTCTCGCGCCGCAGCAGCGGCTCGATCCAGTCGATGAAGCGGATCGCCGCGTCCATCGTGCATTCGTCATCGGCTACCGCCTGCGCCGCGCGCTTGATCAGGCGCGTCAGGCGCTGCTTGCTGTCGTCGCGCAGCAACTGGATCTTCGGTTGCTCGCGCCACGGTCGCACGCGCTCCGCGAGCGCCGCCGGCAGCTGCTCGAGGAAGGCCTCGCTGTCGATCGGCTGCGGCGTGGCGCCGCAACTCTTGCAGCCGGCCGCTGCCGCCGGCGCGACCGGCGCGCGGCCATCGTGCAGCAGCGCGTCGAATTCCATCGCGACGAACTCGCGCACCTCGCCGAGCTTGTCGAGCAGTTCGCAGGCATCGCTACCATCGTCATTCTGGCAGACCAGCCCCAAGCTGCGCGCGATCCAGTTCAGGTCGGCGTCATGGGTCGGCAGCAGATGCGTCTGCTGGTCGTCGAGGTACTGGATGCGGTGCTCGACACGGCGCAGGAACTCATACGCCTCGGCCAACCGGGCGGCGCTCGCCGGCTTCATCAGCCCGCCGGCGGCGAGCTTGGCGAGCGACTTCAGCGTCGAGCGCGTGCGAATCTCGGGGAACTGGCCGCCGCGCGCCACCAGCAGCAGCTGCACGATGAACTCGATCTCGCGGATGCCGCCGCGCGAGAGCTTCACGTCGTTGGCACGTTCGGGCCTGCCGGCGGCGCGGCGCTGCGCTTCCTCGCGCACCTTGGCATGCAGCTGGCGCAGGCCCTCGAACACACCATAGTCGAGGTAGCGGCGGTAGACAAACGCGGTGACGAGGCTGCGCAACGCGAGCGCGCGCCCGCTCGTCACGCTCGCGCGCGGCGCGACGACGCGGCTCTTCAGCCACGCGAAGCGCTCCCACTCGCGGCCCTGCACCTGCAGATACTCCTCCAGCATCGCCATGCTCACCGCCGGCGGCCCGGAGTGGCCGTTCGGTCGCAGCATCAGGTCGACGCGGAACACGAAGCCGTCTTCGGTGGTCTCGCCGATCAGCGTGTAAAGACTCTTCGCGACCTGCGCAAAGTATTCGTGCGCGCTGATTTGCTGCGCACCATCGGTCTGGCCGTCTTCTTCGTAGACGTAGATCAGGTCGATGTCCGACGACACATTCAATTCGCGCGCGCCGAGCTTGCCCATGCCGACGACCCAGAAATCGATCGCCGCGCCGTGCTCGTTGCGCGGCACACCGTAGCGCGCGTCGTGGTCTGCGCGCGCCTGCGCCAATGCGCGGTCGAGCGTGGCCTCGGCCAGATCGGTCATCGCGCGGGTGATGTCGGCCATCGCCGCGCCGTGTTCGACGTCGAGCACGGCCAGCCGCTCCAGCACCAGCTGACGCGCCACGCGCATCGCGCTTGCGAGCGTGCGGCCGGTGGCCAGCAGGTGCTCGATCAGCGCATCGATGGTGTCGCGCGTCGGCAGCCCGGTATGGAGCAGCGGGAGCTCTGCGCCGTAGCGGCGTCGGATGCGCTGAACGAACCGGCTGTGATCCGCCGTGGCGCGCAGGCTGGCGTCCGAAACGGACACAGGAAGTAACGTGCTTGAACCCATGGTCGCCGATGGGGTCTGTGCTAGATTGATCGATCAGCTTTTCGCCGACCCAAGCCCCGACAGGCTCCCCGCTGGCGCACCGATGTCTTCATGTCTCTGATCCCGCCCGCCACGTCTGTCGTCGACGACCTGCCCCCGCGCTGGGTGCGCGTGCGCTGGGTGGCGCGCGCGCTGTTCGGGCTGGTCATCACGGCGTGGAGCTTATTGCTGATCGCGTGGCTGACTCTCCATTGGGGGATTCTGCCCCACATCCAGCAATGGCGTGAGCCGATCCAGGAGCGCGCCAGCAAGGCGCTCGGCGTGCCGGTGCGCATCGGCCAGATCGAGGTGCGATCGAGCGGCTGGGTGCCGTCGTTCGAGCTGCGCGACGTGCTGCTGCTCGATGCCGATCAGCGCCCCGCGCTGCGCCTGCCGCGCGTGTTCGCCGCGATCTCGCCGCGCTCGCTGCTCTCGTTCGAACTGCGTTTCGAGCAGTTGCTGATCGATGGTGCCGAGCTCGAGGTGCGGCGCGATCGTCAGGGCCGCATCTCCGTGGCCGGGCTGAGTTTCAGCACCGACGATCTCGACAAGAACGAAGGCAGCGCCGCCGCCGACTGGTTCTTCGCCCAGCGCGAGTTCGTGATCCGCGGCGGCGCGTTGCGCTGGACGGACGAGCTGCGCGAAGCCGCGCCGCTCGCGCTCGGCGACGTTCAGCTGGTGCTTCGCAATGGTCTGCGCGCGCACGACATCCGCATCGATGCGACCCCGCCCGCCGAGTGGGGCGACCGCTTCCACGTCACCGGCCGCTTCACGCAGCCCTTGCTCGCGCGCCATGGCGACTGGCGCCGCTGGAGCGGCAGCGCCTACGCCGACCTGCCGCGCGCCGACGTGCGCGAATTGCGCCAGCACCTCTCGCTGCCGTTCGAGCTGAGCGAGGGGGCAGGCGCGTTGCGCGGCTGGTTCGAGCTGAAGGACGGCCAGCCGACGGCGGCGACCGTCGATGTCGCGCTGCGCGCGGTCACCTTGCGGCTCGCAGCAAACGTCGAGCCGCTCAGCGTCGAGGAGGTACAGGGCCGCGTGACGGCGCAGCGCACGGCCGACGGCGTGACGCTCGCGGTGCAGCGCGTGAGCTTCCTGACCGGCGACAACATCCGCTGGCCCGAGGGCGACATGAAGCTGACCTGGCGTCAGCGCGAGGGCCAGCCCGCCAGCGGCGGCGAGTTCAGTGCGCAGCGGCTCGACGTCGGGCTGATGGCGCGCATCGCCTCGCGCATCCCGCTCGGCGACGCGCTGCGCCAGCTGCTCGGCGAGCTCAACCCGAAAGGCACGATCAGCGACCTGAGCGCGAAGTGGGACGGCCCGCTCGACGCGCCCACGCGCTACCGTGCCAAGGGTTCGCTCAGCGGGCTGTCGCTTGCCGCGCACCCGTCAACCGGAGCCGGCGGCGTGGGGCGCCCGGGCCTGCGCAATGCGGCGATCGAGCTGAATGCCACCGAGGCCGGCGGCGACGCCAGCATCACCATCAACAACGGCATGCTCGACCTGCCCGGTGTGTTCGACGATCCGCTGTTGCCGTTCGATCAGTTCAACGCCCAGCTGCTGTGGAAGATCGAGCCTTCGAAGCTGGCGCAGCAGCCGCCGAAGATCACGGTGCAGCTCAAGAATGCGCAGTTCGCCAACCCCGATGCGAAGGGCGAACTGAGCGCCACCTGGAGCCCCGGCGACGGCACCGGGCTCGCGCGCGGCGGCCGCTACCCCGGCCGGCTGGAGCTCGATGCGAAGCTCGCCAACGGCCACGCCGAACGCGCCTGGCGCTACCTGCCGCTGGGCATCTCGCGCGAGACGCGCGACTACGTGCAGCACGCGATCCAGGGCGGCAACCTTGTCAGCGCGAACTTCCGCGTCAAGGGCGATCTGTGGGACTTCCCGTTCTACAACGCCAAGAGCACCAAGGACGGCGAGTTCCGCATCACCGCGAAGATCGAGGACGCGCGCTACGCCTTCGTGCCGAGCGCGCCGGCCAGCGGCAGCAACCCCGGCTACAACTCGCCGTGGCCGGTGCTGGCCAAGGTCGGCGTCGAGCTCGCGCTCGACCGCGGCACGCTGGCGCTGAACAACGGCCGCGCGCAACTCGGGCCGCTCGAGTTCAACGGCGTGCAGGGCGCGATCCGGAATCTCGAAACCGAAGGCCAGCTCGCGCTCGACGCCACCGCGCGCGGCCCGCTCGCCGAGATGCTGCGCGTCGTCAACACCACGCCGGTGGGCGGCTGGATCGGCAAGGCGCTGGCGACGAGCACCGGCAGCGGCAACGGCGAGCTCAAGCTCAGCCTCGGTGTGCCGCTCGGCCATTTCGACAACGCGACCGCCAAGGGCAGCGTCGTGCTGAACGGCAACGACGTGCGCATCACGCCCGACAGCCCGTTGCTGGCTGCAGCGAAGGGCCGCGTCGTCTTCACCAACAAGACCTTTTCGGTCGAGGGCGCGAGCGCCAAGGTCTACGGCGGCGACATGGCTTTCGACGGCGGCCTGCAGGCCGACGGCACGCTGCGCTTCAATGGCCAGGGCACGGTCACGGCCGATGGCCTGAAGCGCGCCACCGAACTCGGCCAGGTGGCGCGCATCGCGAGCGCGTTGAGCGGGCAGACGGCCTACCGCGCGAGCCTGGCCTTCAAGCACGGCGAGCCGGAGGTCGAGGTCACCAGCACATTGGTCGGCTTGGGCGTCGGCCTGCCTGCGCCGCTGAACAAGAGCGCCGAGACGCCGCTGGCGATGCGCTACCAGAGCAGTCTCGAACCCGCGGTGGCCGGCCAGCCGCTGCGCGACATGCTGCGCTTCGAGCTTGGCAACATCGTTCAGGCGAGGTACGAGCGCGAGCTCTCCGCCGAGCAGCCGCGTGTGCTGCGCGGCGGCGTCGGCGTGATGGAGCCGGCTCCGCTTCCGGCGAGTGGCGTCGCGGCGAGCGTGAACCTGAAGACACTCGTGATCGATGAATGGGAGGCGGCCGCCGACAAGCTCCTCGCCAACACACCCTACGCGGCCGATGCACGCGAGGCCGGCGGCAAGCCCGGCTACGCGCCCGACACCATCAACCTGCGCGTGCAGGAGCTGACGGCCGGCCCGCGTCGGCTGACGCGCGTGTCGGCCGGGCTCTCGCAGGAAGCCGGCGGGCAGTGGCGCGCGAATGTGGATGCCGACCAGCTCAACGGCTACGTCGAATACCGGCCTCCCTCGCGCCGCGGCGGTGCGGCCGCAACCGGCGGGCGCGTGCATGCGCGGCTGTCGCGGCTGTCGGTGCCCAAGAGCGATGTCGAGCAGGTCGAGAGCCTGCTCGACCAGCAGCCTCAGGCCCTGCCCGCGCTCGACATCGTGATCGACGACCTCGAGCTGCGCGGCAAGCACCTCGGCCGGGTCGAGATCGACGCGCTGAACCGCGCCACGCCGCAGGGGCGCGATTGGGAGTTGACCAAGTTCAACATCACGACACCCGAGGCGCAGCTCACGGCCAGCGGGCACTGGTCGGCCGTGGGTGCCGCGTCGGCGCGTGGCGCGCCCGTGGCGCGCCGCGCCGTGATGGATTTCAAGCTCGCGCTCGCCGACAGCGGCGTGTTGCTCGATCGCCTCGGCACGAGCAAGGCGATCAAGGGCGGCAAGGGCCAGCTGGCGGGCCAGCTCGCATGGAACGGCTCGCCGTTCGCGCTCGACTATGCGAGCCTGACCGGCCAGATCAACGTTGCGATCGATGCCGGGCAGTTCCTGAAGGCCGAACCGGGTGCGGCGCGGCTGCTCGGCGTGCTCAGCCTGCAATCGCTGCCGCGTCGCCTCTCGCTCGATTTTCGCGACCTGTTTCAGGAGGGTTTCGCGTTCGACAACATCACCGGCGATGTGGCGATCACGCAAGGCGTCGCCCGATCGAACAACCTGCGCATGCGCGGCGTGCAGGCGGCGGTGCTGATGGAGGGCAGCGCCGACATCGAGCACGAGACGCAGGACCTGCGCGTCATCGTCGTGCCCGAGATCAACGCCGGCACCGCCGCGCTCGCGTATGCGGTGATCAACCCGGCGATCGGCCTCGGCGCGTTTCTCGCGCAGGCGATCCTGAAGAAGCCGCTGACGGCGGCCGGCACGCGCGAATTCCATGTGTCGGGGCCCTGGGCCGATCCGAAGGTCGATCGTGTCGAGCGCAAGTTCAGCGATGATGTGCCGAATGTCGACGCGCCCGCGTCGGCGCCGGTGAAGACCCAGTAGACGAGACGAGGCCCGCATGAAGATCGCCGCCGTGCAGATGGTTTCCGGCACCAGCGCCGAGCGCAACAGCGAGACCGCGCGGCGGCTCATCGCAGAGGCCGCGCACGCCGGCGCAACGCTGGTCGCGCTGCCCGAATACTTCTGCCTGATGGGCCGCGGCGACCGCGACAAGCTGAGCGTCGCCGAAGCGCCCGGCGACGGGCCGCTGCAGCGCATGCTGTCGGAGGCGGCGCGCGAGCACCGCATCTGGCTGATCGGCGGCACCTTGCCGATCGCCACCGACGACCCGGATCGGGTGCTGAACTCGAACTGCGTCTACGGCCCCGATGGCGCGCTCGCGGCGCGCTACGACAAGATTCACCTGTTCAAGTACGACAACGGCCGCGAACACTACGACGAAGGCTCCGCGATCCGCGCCGGCGACCAGCCCACGTCGTTCCAGGCCGGCGGGTTGAAGGTGGGCTTGAGTGTCTGCTACGACCTGCGCTTTCCCGAGCTCTACCGCGCGCTGATGCACCCGCCGTGCGACGTGATCTCGGTGCCGGCTGCGTTCACCCACACCACGGGCCTGGCGCACTGGGAGCTGCTGCTGCGCGCCCGAGCGGTGGAGAACCAGTGCTACGTGATCGCCGCTGCGCAAGGCGGCGTGCACGAGAACGGCCGCCGCACCTTCGGCCACAGCATGGTCATCGATCCGTGGGGCAAGGTGCTGAACGTGCTGCCCGAAGGCGAAGGCGTGGTGCTGGCCGAGTTCGACCCGGCGCGCATCGCGTCGGTGCGCACGCAACTGCCGGCGCTGGAGCACCGGCGGATCTAACGCCTCAGGCCAGCTCGGCGTTGATCGCCGCGAGCGCCGCTGCGCCCGGGCACAGCTCGCGTGCGTTGAGCGAGTTCAGTGGCGCGTCCACCGTGCGCAGGTGTTCGTGCAGGTCTTCGGCCGAGGCGTTGACGTAGAGCAGCCCGGTCAGGATTTCGCCGCGCGACTCGTGCGTGGCGATGTGCGTCATCGCGGCGAGCCGATCACCAGCGTCATAGCCTTGGGCCAGCTTGCGCAGGCGCAGCACGCTGCCGTCGTGCTGCTGCACCTCGATGACTTCGCCGGGCGCGTACATCGCGGTGATTGCGTTGCGGTCGGCGATGAAGTCGAGCCGGTTCACGGCCTCGTTGTGGGCGCGCACGTAGTCGTAGCTCTTGGTGCTGCCGGCGTGGTTGTTGAACGCCACGCACGGGCTGATCACGTCGATCAGTGCCGCGCCGCGGTGTCGCATCGCGCCCTTGATCAGCGGCACGAGCTGTTCCTTGTCGCCCGAGAAGCTGCGTGCCACGTAGCTCGCGCCGAGCTGCAGCGCCATCGCGACGAGGTCGATCGCGGTGTCGGTGTTGACGACGCCCTTCTTGCTCTTGCTGCCCTGGTCGGCGGTGGCCGAGAACTGGCCCTTGGTCAGGCCGTAGACGCCGTTGTTCTCGACGATGTAGGTCATGTTCACGCCGCGCCGCATCGCATGGGCGAACTGGCCGAGGCCGATGCTGGCCGAGTCGCCATCGCCGCTGACGCCGAGGTACAGCAACTCGCGGTTGGCGAGGTTCGCGCCGGTCAGCACCGAAGGCATGCGGCCGTGCACGGTGTTGAAGCCGTGCGACGCGCCGAGGAAGTAGTCGGGCGTCTTCGACGAGCAGCCGATGCCCGACAGCTTGGCGACGCGGTGCGGCTCGATGTCGAGCTCCCAGCACGCTTGAATGAGCGCAGCCGAGATCGAGTCGTGGCCGCAGCCGGCGCACAGCGTGGAAACGCGGCCCTCGTAGTCGCGGCGCGTGAAGCCGCGCGCGTTCTTGGGCAGCGTCGGGTGGTGCAGCTTCGGCTTGGCAAGGTAAGTCATGCGGCCTGCCCCTTCTTGATCGGCGCCACCTTGTGCACCTCGACATGTTTGGCGATTGCCGCGGTGATGAAGCGCGCGGTGATCGGCGTGCCGTCGTAGTGCAGGATCGGCTCGAGCTTGGCGGGGTTGACCTCCTGCTCGGTCGTGATCAGCGTGCGCAGCTGCGCGTCGCGGTTCTGCTCGACGATGAACACCGTTTCGTGGGCAGCGATGAATTTGTCCACGACCGCGCCGAACGGAAAAGCGCGGATGCGCAGCGTGTCGACGAAGATGCCTTGCGCCTGCAGCGACTCGAACGCCTCGTCCATCGCCGGGCTGGTCGAGCCATAGTAGATGACGCCGAAGCGCGTTGCCTTGGCGGCCTTGCGTGCGACCGGCTGCGGCACCAGTTCCTTCGCGGTCTCGAACTTCGTCAGCAGCCGCTGCACGTTGTACAGGTAATCCGGGCCGGCCTCGGAGTAGCGTGCGTAGGCGTCGCGTGTCGTGCCGCGCGTGAAGTACGCCCCCTTGTCGGGGTGCGTGCCGGGGTACGTGCGATACGGGATGCCGTCGCCATCGACATCGAGGTAGCGGCCGAAGTCCTTGCCCGCGTCGAGCTCGGCGGCGGTCATCACCTTGCCGCGGTCGAGCTGCTTCGTGTCGTCCCACACGAGCGGGTCGCACAAGCGATGGTTCATGCCGATGTCGAGGTCCGTCATCAGGAAGATCGGCGTCTGCAGCCGGTCGGCCAGGTCGAGGCAGGCGGCGCCGAACTCGAAGCATTCCTTCGGGTCTTCGGGGAACAGCAGCACGTGCTTGGTGTCACCGTGCGAGGCATATGCGCAGCTGATCACGTCGGCCTGCTGGGTGCGCGTCGGCATGCCGGTGCTCGGTCCGCCGCGCTGCACGTTGATGATCGTGACCGGGATCTCGGCGAAGTACGCGAGGCCGATGAACTCGGTCATCAGCGACACGCCCGGGCCTGAGGTGCAGGTGAATGCGCGCGCGCCGTTCCAGCCGGCACCGGTGACGATGCCGATCGAGGCGATCTCGTCCTCGGCCTGCACGATCGCGAACTTGTGCTTGCCGCTGGCCTTGTCCACGCGCAGCTTCGAGCAGTACTTCTGGAACGCTTCGGCGACCGACGAACTCGGCGTGATCGGGTACCAGGCGCAGACCGTGGCGCCGCCGTACACGCAGCCGAGTGCGGCGGCGGCGTTGCCTTCCATGAAGATGCGCTTGCCGACCGCATCGCGCCGTTCGATCTTCAGGCCGAGCACATCGCCGAGGTACTCCTGGCCATGGTGCAGGCCCATCATGAAGGCGTCGAGGTTCGGCTGAATCAGCTTGGCCTTGCCCTTGTATTGCTCGCCGAGCAAGGTGGCGATGACCTCGGGTTCGATGCCCAGCATCGCGCACAACACGCCGACGTAGACGATGTTCTTCAGCAACTGGCGCTCGCGCGGGTCGGTGTAGCGGGTGGCGCACAGGTCGGTGAGCGGCACGCCGAGCACATGGATGTCGTCGCGCAGCTTGCCCGCGGCCGAGATCGGCATCGGTTTGGAGCTGTCGTACATCAGGTAGCCGCCGGGTTCGATCTCGGCGAGGTCTTGCGCCCAGGTCTGCGGGTTCATCGCGACCATCAGATCCACGCCGCCGCGCCGGCCGAGCCAGCCGTTCTCGTTGACACGCACTTCATACCAGGTCGGCAGGCCCTGGATGTTGCTCGGGAAGATGTTGCGCGGGCTCACCGGCACGCCCATGCGCAGCAGGCTGCGCGCGAACATCTCGTTGGCCGATGCCGAGCCCGAGCCGTTGACGTTGGCGAACTTGACGACGAAATCGTTCGTCGCTTCGATCTTCGCCATCTTGGATTTGCTCATGCGCTCTTCCTCGCGTCGGCGCGTCGCTCGGGGCGGCAGCCGCGCCCCGCGTGCGTCACGTCGAGCATGAACTTCTGCATGTCCCACGCGCCGGTCGGGCAGCGCTCGGCGCACAGGCCACAGTGCAGGCAGACGTCCTCATCTTTCACCATCACGCGGCCGGTCTTCAGCGCACTCGATACGTAGAGGTCCTGGTCCTCGTGGCGCGCCGGCGCGCGCAAGCGCGTGCGCAGATCGGTCTCGGTGCCGTTCGCGGTGAAGGTGATGCAGTCGGTCGGGCAGATGTCCACGCACGCGTCGCATTCGATGCACTGGCCGGTGTTGAAGACCGTCTGCACATCGCAGTTGAGACAGCGCTGCGCTTCCTTCCATGCCAGCTGCACATCGAAACCGAGTTCGACCTCGACCTTGATGTTGCGCAGCGCCTTGTTCACGTCGCGCCACGGCACCTTGTGGCGCGTGTCGGACGTGATGGCGTTGTCATACGTCCACTCGTGGATGCCCATCTTCTGCGAGATGAGCGTGACGCCGGGCGCGGGCCGCTGCGTCACGTCCTCGCCGTGCAGGAACTTGTCGATCGAGATCGCCGCCGCGTGCCCTTGCGCCACTGCCCAGATGATGTTCTTCGGCCCGAGCGCGGCGTCGCCGCCGAAGAATACGTTGGAGCGGCTCGCCTGCAAGGTGACGGCGTCGAGCACCGGCATGCCGTGCTCGTCGAAGGCGATGCCGGCATCGCGCTCGATCCACGGGAACGCGTTCTCCTGGCCGACCGCGACCAGCACCTCGTCGCACGCGAAGACCTGTGGCGGCTCATCCGTCGAGACGAGTTGCCGCTTGCCATCCGAATCGCGCTGCGCGCGTACCTTGTCGAAGCTCATGCCGGTGAGCTTGCTGCCATCGTGCAGGAAGGCAATGGGCACCAGGCAGTCGAGGATCGGGATGCTCTCGTGCGCCGCATCTTCCTTCTCCCAGGGCGAGGCCTTCATTTCGGCGAACGGCGAGCGCACGATCACCTTCACGTCTTCGCCGCCGAGGCGCTTGGCGCTGCGACAGCAGTCCATCGCGGTGTTGCCGCCGCCGAGCACGATGACGCGCTTGGCGATGCCGGTGACGTGGCCGAACGAGACCGACGAGAGCCAGTCGATGCCGATGTGGATGTGCTTCGCCGCTTCATCGCGGCCGGGGATCTTCAGGTCGCGACCGCGTGGCGCGCCGGAGCCAACAAACACCGCGTCATAGCCCTCGCCCAGCAGCGTCTTCATCGACTCGACGCGCGTGCCACCGCGAAAGTCGACGCCCAGCCCGAGCACGTAGCCGGTCTCTTCGTCGATCACCTCTTCGGGCAAGCGAAAGCGCGGGATCTGCGAGCGGATCATGCCGCCGGCTTGCCGGTCGCCATCGAACACCGTCACCGCGTAGCCGAGCGGGGCGAGGTCGCGCGCCACGGTCAGTGCCGCAGGCCCGGCGCCGACGCAGGCGATGCGCTTGCCGTTCTTGTGCAGCGGCGCTTTCGGCAGGTGCTCGCTGATGTCGTCGTCCTTGAAGTCGGCGGTGACGCGCTTCAGGCGGCAGATCGCCACCGGCTCGGGCTTCTCGGCTTGCGCCTCTTCGACGCGGCCGCGCCGGCAGGCCGGTTCGCAAGGGCGATCACAGGTGCGACCCAGGATGCCGGGGAACACGTTCGACGCCCAGTTGACCATGTAGGCATCGGTGTAGCGGCCCGCCGCGATCAATCGGATGTACTCGGGAACGGGGGTGTGGGCGGGGCAAGCCCATTGGCAATCGACGACCTTGTGGAAGTAGTCGGGGGCGTGGATATCGGTCGCGTGCAAACCATCCTTTTCCGCGCGCTCGTGCCGGGGTGGAGAAAGCCGTCCGGGGCCAACGCGCTGCTGCGCATTTACGGTGCTCAGATGCTAGGCCGCGGGTGCAGTGCTGTCAGCGAGGGTTTGCGCCAGTGTGGGGGCGGCGTGGCGGCCGGAATGCACACGGCTGGCCGAGTACTCAACCCAGGGGATGCGGCTCGCCTTCCGCTCAAGAAGAATCCCGCCGTGAAAACCCGCCACGGGGCGGCGTCTGCGACGGGAGAGAAAGACCATGAACCTCTTGAAGACCGGGCTGTTGGTTCTGATGCTGATCGTTCTGCAGGGGTGCGCTACACCGGCGGCGGATCGGGACAAGGTCGTGATCCGCGAGCCTGGAACCCGCACCTATGGCGACCCGCAACCCATCGGGCCGATGGCGCGCGAACTCTACGTCTACTCGGCGATGAGCGCGAATGTCTATCACCCGGATTCGGCCGAGCGGGCGTCTGTTTCGCCGACCGAGCAAGGGCGCGATGCCGCCTGCGCACGGCACAGCAGGGAGCCCTTTCCCATCGGCACGAACTGGCGTCTGTGGGAGGAATTCCCGAAGGCGGGGCAGCGCCTGGACGATGATGCCAACCTGCGTGTGCAATTGTGGAAACACCGCGAGACCGACGCGTCGCCGATCGACAAGCTCGTCATCGTGTTTCGGGGGACCGAGGCCCGGCACGGCCAGGACTGGCTGGCGAATCTTCGTTGGTTCGTGCGCGGGCGAAACGATCACTACAGCCTGACTTCGCACGCCGTGGCGCAGGAGTTGCAATCGCTGATCCAGAAGGAACTGCTCGCGGGAACCATCGCTGCGGATGTCACGATTGCCGCGACCGGCCATTCGCTGGGCGGCGGCTTGGCACAGCACATGGCCTACTCGTTTCGCGCGCCGGAGCACACCGACTTGAAGATCAGCAAGGTCCTCGCGTTCGACCCCTCGCCGGTGACCGGCTGGTACGGTGTCGATGAAACCCTGCGGCAGCGAAACGTCGAGGGCCTGGCGATCGACCGAGTGCTGGAGCGTGGAGAAGCGCTGTCGTACGTCCGCTACGTGATCAGCGCCATCTACCCACCGGCGGGGAAAGACCCTGCCATCCGCGGCATCCGCTTCGACGTCAGCAGTTCACTGAACCCGCTCTCAACGCACTCGATGCGGCTGCTGGCGTGCGCACTCGCGAAAGCAGGCGTGGACAACGCGCCCGAGCCGGCACTGAGCGCGGAACGCTGAACTGTCAGCCGAGCGCGTCGGCCCAGATCGAGCGCGCCCAGTTCCACGCGTAGCCGGCTTCGAGTTCGTTCGGCGCCGGCGACAACCCGCCCGAGCCGGGCACGGTCTTGAAGGTTTTCTCGGCCTCCACGAAGGCGTGCACGCTCGCGATGTGCACGACGCGCTGCGGGTCGACGAAGCTGTAGCAGGTGTTGGTCAGCATCGGCGCGGGGTCGATGTCCCAGCCGTTGAGTTCGGCGACGATCGCCGCGGCCGTGACCTTGGCCTGGCTGTTGGCCATGTGTCCGCTCTTGGGCATCGCCGGGGCGATCTGGAGCGAGTCGCCGATGACGTGGATGTGGCGCGCGGCGGTCGATTCGAAGTTCAGCCAGTGCACGTTGCACCAGCGCCCGTTCGAATTCGCCAGGCCGGTCTGCACCGCGATCGCGCCGGCGCGCATCGGCGGCAGCACGTTCAGCACATCGGCACGCACACTGTCCTGGATCTCGAACTTGAGCGTGTTCGTCGCCGCGTCGACGCCCGTGGCCTTGTGCTGCGGCCGGTATTCGAGGATGCCCTTGTACGACTCGGCCCACACTTTCTTGAACAGCGCGCCCTTGCTCGTCACGTCCTCGTTGGCGTCGAGGATCAGCACCTTCGAGCGCGGCTTGGCGGCCTTGAAGTAACTGGCGACGACGCTCGCCCGCTCGTACGGGCCGGGCGGGCAGCGGTAAGGCGCTTCGGGGATGCTGATCGCGAACACGCCGCCGTCGGGCATCGCCTCGAGCTGGCGGCGCAGCGCCGAGGTTTCCGGGCCCGCCTTCCAGGCTTGCAGGATGCGGCCCTGCTGGCTCGCCGCGCGCAGGCCGGTGACTTCGGTCCACATCATCTCGACGCCGGGCGAGAGCACCAGCTTGTCGTAGCGGATCTCGCCGCCCGAGGCCAGCACCGCGATGCGCTGGGTCGCGTCGATGCTCGCGACCATGTCGTGCACGACGCGCACGCCGTGCTTCGCGCCCAGGCTCGCATACGGCAGCGTGATGTCCGGCATCGTGCGCGCGCCACCGACGACGAGGTTCGACAGGGGGCACGACACGAACGCCGCGTCGGGCTCGACCAGGACCACGTCGATCTTGTACTGCGACAGCAGGCGCACGTACTTCGCGGCGGTGGCGCCGCCGTAGCCGCCGCCAACGACCAGCACGCGCGCCACGTCGGGCTTGCCGATCGGGTTCATCCGGCCGACTGCCGTGATCGCGCCCGAGCTCGTGTCGACGCTGGCGACGCAGCCGGCCAGGCCCATGCCGCCGGCGGCGCTGGCGAGCTTCAGCAGATCGCGGCGCTTCATTTCGTGCCCGCCTTCGCGAACCACGCCGCGAGCTGTTCGATCTGGGTGTCGCTGTAGCCTTTTGCGAGCTGCGGCATCAGCGTGCCGGGGCGCGCGCCGCTCTTGAACCCCTTCAACTGTTCGGCCAGGTAGGGTGCGGGCATGCCGGCGAGGCCAGGCAGCGACGCGCCCTGCGCGGCGCGGCCCTCGGTGCCGTGGCAGGCGGCGCAGGTGGCGGCGAGGCTGCGCGCGCGCAGCGCATCGGCGCCATCCTGCGCGCTGGCGCTGGCCGCGGCCAGCGCCAGCGCGGCCCATGCCGCCCTGTACATCGGAATCGTCATGGCAGGGTCTCCGAAAACGTCTCGCCGTAGTGCCAGGCAAGTTCGGGCGGCAGCGGCGAATCGAGCAGAGAGCAGCTCAGACGCAAGGCGTCCGCAGCGGTGTCGTTCAACCGGCCGTACAGCACCGCCGCGGCGACCCAGCCGCGCACCAGCGTCGGCCGCTGCATCCAGGGGAGCGATTGAAGCTCCTGCAGCGCTTGCACCAGGCCATCGGTGTCGGGCGGCTCGCACGGCGCGATCGTGGCGCGCTGTCCCCACGGCGCCATCACGCCCGCATACCAGGCCAGGCCGGCTTCGGTCGGTGCGGCATCGTCGAGCGCGGTGGCTTCTGTCGGCACCAGGCGCGCCAGGTACGCGGTGTAGGCCGCGATCGCATCGACATCGCTCTGTGGCAACTGCGACAGTTCTGACGTGGCGGCGGCGCGCGTTGCCGCGGGCGAGCTCTCACCGAGGCGCTGGCGCATCGCGATCCAGTGCAGCCGGTCGATCGGCCGCAAGATGCCGCGTGCGCCCATCACGCGGCGCGTGGCTTCGAGCAGCGTCTGGCGTTCGGCCAGCGGCTGGGCGCGCATGCGCGACACCAGCGTCTCGAACCACGGCAAACGGGCGTTGCCCGGCAGCTGGCTGACCCATTCGCGCACCGGTGCAGCCCCTCCCATCGCGTCGCACTCGATCTGCCAGGCGCGCACCGCGCGCTGGCTCCCCAGGGGCAGCAGCAGCGCGAGCACGGCGGCGTGCAACTCCTGCGCGCCGTTCAGGCGGTCCAGCTGGGCGACGGCGGCCTGTTCAAGATCATTCATGAGTGGAGATTGTCACAGGGTCGCGGCGCCGCGGAATCCGAACAATCCCACGATCAGGACAGTCGGGAACTGCCGCAGCGCCGCGTTGTAGGCGGCGACGGCTTCGTTGAACTGGCGACGCGAGAAGGCGAGCGTCGCGTCGCTGGCGGTCAGGCGCGTGTTCAGCTCGGTCATGTCGATGCCGGCCACGCTCTGCACCGGCAACCGCGCGCGCGCTTCACCGAGGATGTCGTCGGCCAACCGCAGGCTGGTGATCGCGCCGGCGGCACCCGGCCGTTTGCGTGCGTGGGCGCACGCGGCCTCGACCTGCTGGCAGGCGGCGCGCAGCACCTCGATGCGCGGGGTGGCCTCGGGCAGCGCCCGGGCGACCGCCTCGATCTGCTGTTGCAGCAAGCCGTGGCGCAAGGTCAACTGCTCGTCCATCGGCGGAAAGCGCTGCACGATGTCGCCGCGCAGCCGCACCAGCCGGTTGTAGGCACCGACGATCCAGAACAGCAGCGCGGCCGCCACGGCGCCCCAGATGATTTGCGTGGTCGTCATCGCGCGCACTCTACGACAAGCGATGCTTCGCTCCGGCCCGAAGTGTCGCGAACGGTTTCCGGTCGATGATTCGTGCACTGTTTCTCTTGGCGAATCCGCACATGCCTGACCTGAATTCCGCCATGCCGTGGCTCGTCGTCGTCGCCGTCTTCGTGCTCGGCGGCTTCGTCAAGGGCGTCGTCGGCCTCGGCCTGCCGACGATCACGATGGGGCTCCTCAGTTTGGCGATGCCGCCGGCGCAGGCGGCGGCGCTGTTGGTTGTGCCTTCGCTCGTCACCAACCTGTGGCAGATCGGCGGGCCGGGCTTCGTCGCGCTGCTGCGACGGCTCGGGACGATGCTGGTCGGCGTCTGCGCCGGCGTCGCGCTCGGCACCGGGTGGCTCGGTGGCGGCGCCTGGGCCGGGTTCGCGCTCGGCGTGGCGCTCGCCGCGTATGCCGCGCTCGGGCTGCTGCATTGGCGGCTGCGGGTGCGTCCAGCGCATGAGCCGTGGCTCGGCCCGGTGGTTGGTGTCGCGACCGGGCTGGTGACGGCGGCGACCGGCGTCTTCGTGATCCCGGCCGTGCCGTATCTGCAGGCGCTCGGACTGGAAAAGGACGAACTCGTGCGCGCACTCGGCCTGTCGTTCCTGGTCTCGACGATCGCGCTCGGCGCCAGCCTCGGGTTGGGCGGCGCGCTGCACGGCCCGGCGCTGATCGGCTCGGCGTTCGCCGTGCTGCCGGCCTTGCTCGGCATGTGCGCGGGGCAGTGGTTGCGCGGTCGGGTCGAGGCCGAGACCTTCAAGACGATGTTCTTCAGCGGGCTGTTGCTGCTCGGGCTCTATCTCGCCACGCGCGGCGGGTTGCGGCTGTGGCAGGCTTGAGGCTCATGACCTCGCCCGAACCTCGCTTCGCCCGCATCGCCGCGATGATCGGCGACCCGACGCGTGCGCGCATGCTCGCGGCGCTGATGGGCGGCCAGTACCTCGCGGCCGGCGAGCTCGCTGCGGCAGCCGGCGTCAGCGCGCCGACCGCGAGTGCGCACATCACGAAGCTGCTCGACAACGAGCTCGTCGAGTTGCGCATCCAGGGCCGGCACCGCTACCTGCGCCTGGCGGATGCCGAGATCGCGCACGCGCTCGAAGCGCTCTCGCTGGTCGCCGAGCGCGGTGCGGCGGCGAGCAAGTGGGAGCAGGGCGCGTACAAGCCGCTGAAGGCCGCGCGCACCTGCTACAGCCACCTCGCCGGTGAGCTCGGCGTGGTGTTGTTCGAGGGCCTGCTCGCGCGCGGCACGCTGGTGCCGCGCGACGGCCACTTCGTGCTCAGCGCGGCCGGGCGCGAGGCCTTGCAGCAGTTGGGCGTGGCGCTGCCGGCCCCGGCCGCGAAGCGCTACGCGTATGCCTGCCTCGATTGGTCAGAGCGGCGCGATCATCTCGCCGGCGGACTCGCGGTCGCGCTGCTCGACCACGCGGTGACGCAGGGCTGGCTGCGGCGAACGCCGGGTTCGCGCGCGTTGACCTTGACACCGCCGGGCGCGGCGGCGCTGGCGCCCTGGGTCACTGTCGCGCAGTCAAGTCCGCGGTAAAGGAGCGTCAGCTCGCGAGCCAGCTCCGATAGCCCTTGCGCCGCAGGTCGCAGGCCGGGCACATGCCGCAGCCGTAGCCCCAGGCGTGGCGCTGCGTGCGGTCGCCGAGGTAGCACGTGTGGGTGTGCTCGACGACGAGTTCGGTCAGCGGCTCGCCGCCGAGCTGCTCGGTCAGCGCCCAGGTCTGCGCCTTGTCCATCCACATCAGCGGGGTCTCGATCGTCATCGGCGCATCGAGTCCGAGGCTCACGGCAACTTGCAGCGCCTTCAGCGTGTTGTCGCGGCAATCCGGGTAGCCGGAGAAATCGGTCTCACACATGCCGCCGATCAGCGCGTTCAGGCCGCGTCGATAGGCCACGGCCGCGGCGAACGTGAAGAACAGCAGGTTGCGACCCGGCACGAAGGTGTTGGGCAGGCCCTGCGCCGTCATCTCGATCGCGCGCGTGTCGGTCAGCGCGGTCTCGGAGATCTGCCCGAGCAGCGCGAGATCGAGCAGGTGATCGTCGCCGAGGCGCTTTGCCCATTGCGGAAACTGTGCTTGCAGTGCAGAGCGCACATGCCACCGGCATTCGAGCTCGACGAGGTGGCGCTGGCCGTAATCGAAACCGATGGTCTCGACGTGCTCGAAGCGCGCCAGCGCCCAGGCCAGGCAGACGGTCGAATCCTGCCCGCCGGAGAACAGCACCAGCGCGCGGCGCGGGTCCGGGGTGGTCTCACTCATGTCCTGGTTTCGCCGTGCCCCAGCACGATCCACTTCATCGAGGTCAAACCTTCGATGCCGACAGGGCCACGCGCGTGGAACTTGTCGGTGCTGATGCCGATCTCGGCGCCCAGCCCGTACTCAAAGCCGTCGGCAAAGCGCGTCGAGGCGTTCACCATCACACTCGCCGAATCGACCTCGCGCAGGAAGCGCATCGCGTTCGAGTGCGTCTCGGTCAGGATCGCGTCGGTGTGGTGCGAGCCGTAGCGGTTGATGTGCTGGATCGCGGCGTCGAGACCGGCGACGATCTTGATGCTGATGATCGGCGCGAGGTACTCTTCCGACCAATCCTGCTCGTTCGCCGGCACGAGCTTCGCGCCCGGTGCCGCCTGCAGCAACGCGAGTGCGCCGGCGTCACCACGCATCTCGACGCCCTTGGCAGCGAACAGCGCGCCGATGCGCGGCAGAAACGCGGCAGCGATGGCTTCATGCACCAGCAGCGATTCGGCCGCGTTGCACGGGCTGTACTTCTGCGTCTTGGCGTTGTCGGTGACGCGCAGCGCGAGTTCGAGATCGGCGCTCGCGTCCACGTAGACGTGGCAGTTGCCGTCGAGGTGCTTGATCACCGGCACCTTGGCCTCGCGGCTGATGCGCTCGATCAGGCCCTTGCCGCCGCGCGGGATGATCACGTCCACCGCCTCGGGTGAGGCGATCAGCAAGCCGACGGCGGCGCGGTCGGTCGTCTGTACCAGTTGCACAGCGTCCGGCGGCAAGCCGGCTTCGGTCAGCGCCGCCTGCACGATGTGCCACAGCGCGAGGTTCGAATGGATCGCCTCGGAGCCACCGCGCAGGATGCAGGCATTGCCGCTCTTGATCGCGAGCGATGCGGCCTCGATCGTCACATTCGGCCGGCTCTCGTAGATCATCCCGAACACGCCCAGCGGCACGCGCATCTGGCCGACCTGGATGCCGCTGGGCCGGAGGCGCAGGTTCGTGATCTCGCCGATGGGATCGGGCATCGCGGCGATCTGCTCGCAGCCTTCGGCCACCGTCTCGATGATCTTGTCGGTGAGCTTGAGCCGATCTACCAGCGGCGCTGCGAGGCCTGCGGCTTGGGCGGCGGCCACATCCTTCGCATTCGCAGCGGCAAGATCGGCCGGCGCCTCGCGCAGGCGCCGCGCGAGGGCGAGCAGCGCGGCGTTCTTCGCCGCCGTGGAGGCTCCCGCCATGCGCGCCGACGCGGCACGGGCGGCCGCGCCCATGTGCGCGATGCTGGCTTGCAGGTCGTTGGAGGTCATGCCTGGATTGTCGCCGCAACCGGTTCGGGTTACCGAGACCACTTAAACTGGGGGGCTGTCAGCAACTATTGTGAACAGACATTTCAGACGATGTGAGCGAGCATATCCAGATGCAAGATTTCAACGATTCAACGCTGTGGCGCATCAGCAGCTTCGAGCGTTTCCGGCAGCAAACCGGGACGAGCGCCTTCACCCACCTCGATGGCCCCACGCTGCTGCCCACGACGCTGCTGGCCGACCTGACCCGCCTCGAAGCCGAAGGTGCAGGCGGCGATGTGCTCGACGTGGTGGCGGCCTGCATGCGGCACCGTGAGGCGGCGCTACTTTGTCTGCAGATCGACGGCCTGGTCTGGCCGGTCACCTTGTTCCCCGGGCGGCAGCTGTACCACTCCCCGCGTGACCTGCTCGAAGCCAAGGGCGCGTATCTGCCGAGGATCAGCGTGCTCACGGCCGAGCCGCCCGGCGTGCGGCCGCCCGGCGATCCGCAGCACGAACGCGTCGGTCAGCTCGAGCACTACCGGCCGCTGCTGCCGCTGCTGTGGGCGCTGGCGCTGAACGGCGCGCGGTCGAGCTTGCTGAACGAGATCGCCGGGGCGGCCGCTTATCGTGCCACGCGCCTGCTCTCCGAGGATGGCTTGGCCGCAGCGGGGGCGCTGAGCTCGGCCGCCGATGCCCTGACGCGCGAGACGGTGTCGCTGCGCACCATCGCTGCCTGGCCGGGCATGAGCCTCGATCGCTCGCGGCGTTTGCTGAATGCGCTGTACCTGATGTCGGCGCTGCGCATCACGCGCGGCCACCCGGCGGCACGTTCCGAGCCGAAGTCGTGGTTTCAGTTGCTCGGCGGCGGCAAGGGCCGTCGTTGACGCGATCAGGGCAGAGCGCCGGGCCGCCCCAAGCCGGCCCGCATCCCCTTGGGGGATCGGCGAACGTACTCGTTCGCCGAGGGGTCCATCGGCCCGAAGGGTCAGTCCGCGCGCGACTGACGGCGGCGCCGCGAAAAGCCGATCGCGCCGAGGCCCAGTGCCATCAACGCGTAGGTTCGCGGTTCGGGGACGATGGGTGTCGAGCTCGTCGCGCCCTGATCGCCGATCGCGTTGTCATCGGTGCCGCGGTCTGCGAGGTCGAAGCCGGTGGTCACGAACGAGGGCGTCGTGCTCGACGCATAGGTCATCGTGTTGCGCGGGAACCCGCCACGGTCGGCGGTGGCGTGCGCCAGCGCCGAGCTGCGCTCGAACGCGCGCGCAGACAGCGGTGTAGCCGGGTCGAATCTGGCCGTGCTCACGAAGCTGTAGGCGACTGATACCGAGACCGCCGCGTCGTCATTGAATGCGATGATCGTCTCCTGCGCGGCGAGGGTCACGCAGGCAAAAAACAGAGCAAAAGCGAGCAGCGCTGACTTTGGATTCATGGTGGCCTCGGGTGTGCCAACAAGCCTAGGCCGCGCGCCGCCGTTTGCAAGGCACCGAGTGAGGAGGGAGGCCCAAAACCCCCCGATCGGGGGGCTATGACTCTAGGGGGTGGCGGGCCTCTCGCGATCAGGCGGCGAGCTGCGGGATTTCATGCACGCGGTGGCAGGCCACGAGCGGCCCGCCCGCGTCCTCCAACGCCGGCGGCTCCAGCCGGCAGCGTTCGATGGCGAACGGGCAGCGTTTGTGGAACGCGCAGCCGCTCGGCGGATTCAGCGGCGACGGCAACTCGCCGCTGAGCACCTGGCGCTGCCGGCGCGCGCCCGCGTCGATGCGCGGCGTGCTGGCGAGCAGCGCCTGGGTGTACGGATGGCGCGGCGCGGCGAACAGCTGCTGCTTCGGGGCGCGCTCGACGACCTTGCCGAGGTACATCACCAGCACCTCGTCGGCGATCAGCTCGACGACGGCGAGGTTGTGCGAGATGAAGACGTAGGCGACCTGCGTCTCGTCCTGCAAATCCATCAACAGGTTCAGCACCTGCGCCTGGATCGAGACATCGAGCGCCGACACCGGCTCGTCGAGCACGACGATCTTTGGCTGCAGCATCAGCGCGCGCGCGATCGCGATGCGCTGGCGCTGGCCGCCCGAGAACATGTGCGGGTAGCGCTCGTAGTGCTCGGGCCGCAGGCCGACGCGCGCCATCATCGCGCGTGCCTTCTCGCCACGCGCGGTTTTGCTCAGGTCGGTGTTGATCGCCAGAGGCTCTTCGAGCGCATGGCCGATCTTCTTGCGCGGGTTCAAGCTCGCGAACGGGTTCTGGAACACCATCTGCACCTGCTGGCGCAGCTGCTTCTTCAACGCCGTGTCGGCGTGCGTCACGTCGGCGCCGGCCAACAGCAGTGCGCCGCTCGTCGGGGCCTCGATCATCGTCAGCTGCCGCGCCAGCGTGCTCTTGCCGCAGCCCGATTCGCCGACGACCGCGAGCGTTTTGCCGGCCGCGAGCGTGAACGACACGCCGTCGAGCGCGCGCGCGAGCGCCTTCGGCTTGAGGAAGCCGGTCGAGACCGCATAGTGCTTCGCGAGCACCTGCGATTCCAGGACCACCACGGACCCGCTCACGCCGCCACCTGCGTCAGCGGATAGAAGCAGCGCGCCTGTGCGCCGACGTCGCCATCGAGCGTCGGGCGTTCACTGTGGCAGCGCGCCTGTACGTAGCCGCAGCGCGGCGCCAGCAGGCAACCGCCCGGCCGGTCGAACGCGCCCGGCACCATGCCGGCCATCGAGCGCAATCGTCGCTGGCCGATGTTGTGCTCTGGCAGCGCCGACAGCAGCGCCTCGGTGTACGGATGCCGCGGCGCCTCGAAGATGTCGGGCACGCGCGCCGTCTCGACGACTTGGCCCGCATACATCACGAGCACGCGCTGCGCCACCTCGGCAACGACGCCGAGGTCGTGCGTGATCAGCACCAGCGCCATGCCGCGTTCGCGCTGCAGGCGGATCAGCAGCGCGAGCATCTGGGCCTGGATGGTCACGTCGAGGGCAGTCGTCGGCTCGTCGGCGATCAGCAGGCGCGGGTTGCAGGCGATCGCCATCGCCACCATCACGCGCTGGCTCATGCCGCCGGAGAGTTGGTGCGGATAGGCCGACAGGCGCGCTTCAGCATCCGGGATCTCGACCTGCTTCAGCAACTCCAAGGCGCGCGCCCGCAGCGCTTTGCGCGAGCCGCCTTCGTGCAGGCGCAGCGTCTCGACGAGCTGGAACTCGATCGTGAAGCACGGGTTCAGGCTCGCCATCGGATCCTGGAAGATCATCGCGATGTCCTTGCCGAGCAGGCTGCGGCGCTCGTTCAGCGGCATCGCGAGCAGGTCGCGGCCGTCGAACATCAGGCGCTGCGCGTGCACGCGGCCGGGCTCGTCGATCAGGCCCATCAACGCGAGCGCGGTCACGCTCTTGCCCGAGCCGGATTCGCCGACGATGCCGAGCACCTCGCCCGCATCGACATGCAGGCTGACGTTGTCGACGGCGCGGAAGGCGCCGAATTCGACGCCGAGGTCGCTGACTTCGAGCAGCGCCATGTCAGCGTTTCAGGCGCGGGTCCAGCGCATCGCGCAGCCCGTCGCCCATCAGGTTGAAGGCCAGCACCGAGACCAGGATCGCCAGGCCCGGCAGCGTCACGACCCACCACGCGCTCTGGATGAACTCGAGCGCGCTCGCCAGCATCGAGCCCCACTCGGGTGTTGGCGGTTGCGCGCCCAGGCCGAGGAAGCCGAGCGCGGCCGCATCAAGGATGGCGGTCGAGAAGCCCAGCGTGGCCTGCACGATCAGCGGCGCGGCGCAGTTCGGCAGCACGGTGTCGAACATCAGCCGCAGCGTGCCCGCGCCGGCGATGCGCGACGCGCTGACGTAATCCTTGCCCATCTCGCCGATCACGGCGGCGCGCGTCAGGCGCACGAAGTGCGGCAGCATCACGATCGCGATCGCGTACATCGCGTTGATCAACCCCGGCCCGAGAATCGCGACGACCGCGACGGCGAGCAAAAGGCTGGGCAGCGCGAGCATGATGTCCATCAGCCGCATGATCGTGAACTCGACGCCGCCGCGGAAAAAGCCGGCCGCGAGCCCGAGCAGCACGCCGCCACTCAGCGACAGCACGACCGAGATCAGCCCGATCAGCAGCGACAACCGCGTGCCGTGGATCAGCCGCGAGAGCAGATCGCGCCCGACCGGGTCGGTGCCGAGCAGGAAGACGTGGCCGCCGATCGGTTGCAGCGACGGCGGTTTGAGCACGGCATCGGTGTATTGCTCGCGCGGCGAATAGGGCGCGATCACGTCGGCGAGCAGCGCCGCCAGCACCAGCGCGACGATCACCACGAGGCCGATCATCGCGCCGCGGTTGCGACGGAAATCGCGCCACAGTTCGGCGAGCGGCGAGGGCGGCGCGGCGATGGGCAGTGCGCTCACTGATGCCGAATCCGCGGGTTGATCACGCCGTACAGCACATCGACCAGCAGGTTCACGCCGATGATCACGCTCGCGCTCATCAAGAGCCCGCCCTGCACCGCGGGGTAGTCGCGCCGGCCGATCGCTTCGACGATCCATTTGCCGATGCCGGGCCACGAGAAGATCGTCTCGGTCAGGATCGCGCCGGCCAGCAGCGTGCCGACCTGCAAGCCGACCGTCGTGATCACCGGGATCAGCGCATTGCGCAGCGCGTGGATGCCGACGACGCGAAACGTCGACGCGCCCTTGGCGCGCGCGGTGCGCACGTAGTCCTCGCGCAGCACTTCGAGCATGCTCGATCGCGTCATGCGCGCGATCACCGCGAGCGGGATCGTGCCGAGCGCGATCGAGGGCAGGATCAGGTGCGACAGCGCGCTCTTGAACGCGCCCTTGTCGGACGAGAGCATCGAGTCGATCAGCATGAAGCCGGTCACTGGCGGGATGTCGAACTGGATCGCGATGCGACCGGACACTGGTGTCCAGCCGAGCGTCACCGAAAACGTCAGGATCAGCAGCAGGCCCCACCAGAAGATCGGCATCGAGAAGCCGGTCAGCGAGGCGCCCATCACCGAGTAATCCCACACCGTGTTGCGTTTCACCGCCGCGATGATGCCGGCCGGCAAGCCGAGCAGCAGCGCCAGCAGCATCGCGCACAGCGAGAGCTCGATCGTCGCCGGAAAGCGCGCGACGAACTCGCGAAACACCGACTCGTGTGTGATCGTCGAGAGGCCGAGGTCGCCGTGCAGCGCCTTCCACACGTACTCGCCGTATTGCACCGGCAGCGGCCGGTCCAGGCCGAACTCGTGCAGCAGGCGCTGGTAGCGCGCCGGGTCCATGCCGCGTTCGCCCGACAACGCTTCGACCGGGTCGCCGGGGATCAGCCGGATCAGCGAAAAGACCAGCAGCGTGATGCCCAGGAACGTGGGCACCACGAGCGCGAGGCGCTTGAGGACGAACGAGAACAAGGGGTCGCCCTCAGTGCCTCAGGCTATTTGTCTGCCAGATCCACCTTGGCGAAGTGATGGTGCGCGGTCGCGTCCATCTTGTAGCCGATCACTTCCTTGCGGATCGGGTCGAAGCGCACCGAGTGGGCGATCGTGATCCACGGCGCTTCTTCCTTCGCGATGACCTGCGCTTTCTCGTACAACGCGGCGCGGTCGGCCTGCTTGGTCACGCCCTTGGCCTTCTGGATCGCGTCCTCGAAATCCTTGTTGCACCAGCGCGCGGTATTGCCGCCGCCTTTCACGGCCGAGCAGCCGAGCAGCGGCACGAAGAAGTTGTCGGGGTCGCCGTTGTCGCCCGACCAGCCGAACATGATGGCGTGGTGCTCGCCGCCCTTGCTGCGCTTGCGGTACTCGCCCCACTCGAACGTGGTCAGCTTGGTCTTGATGCCGGCCTTCTCCCAGTCGGCCTGGATCAGCTCGGCCATGCGCTTGCCGTCGGGGTTGTACGGGCGGGTGACGGGCAGGTACCAGAGCTCCACCTCGACGCCGTTCGGATAGCCGGCTTGCGCGAGCAGTGCCTTGGCCTTGGCTGTGTCGTACGGGTAGTCGGTGACCTTGTCGTTGTAGCCCCACAGCGTCGGCGGGATCGGGTTCTTCGCCACGGCGCCGGCGCCCTGGAACACCGTGTCGAGGATCGCCTTCTTGTTCACCGCAAGGTTCAGCGCCTGGCGCACCAGCTTGTTGTCGAACGGCTTCTTCTCGACGTTCAGCGCCACGTAACCCACGTTCAGCCCGTTCTGCTGCACCAGGTTGATGGTCGGGTCGTTCTTCATCAGCGCCACGTCGGCCGGCTTCGGGAACGCCATCACATGGCACTCGCCGGTCTTGAGCTTGGCGTAGCGCACCGAGGCGTCGGTGGTGATCGCGTAGACGAGGTTGTCGATCTTCGGGCGGCCGCCCCAGTAGCTGTCGTTCGCCTTGTAGCGGATCACCGCGTCCTTCTGGTACGAGACGAAGCTGAACGGGCCGGTGCCGATCGGCTCGCGGTCGGGGACGTCGGGTGTGCCCGCGGTCTTCATCTTGTCGAAGTACTCGGCGCTCAGGATGGACGCGAAGTCCATCGCCATGTTGGCCATGAACGGCGCTTCGGGCTTCTTCAGCACGAACTTCACCGTCATCGCGTCGACCTTCTCGACCTTGTCGACGATGTTCTTCATGTCCATGTCGTCGAAGTACGCGTAGGTTGTGCCCGGCGTGGTTTTCGGCATCGCGGCGTCGGCCATGCGGTTGAACGAAAACAGCACGTCGTCGGCGTTGAAGTCGCGCGTCGGCGTGAACTTGGGCGACGAGTGGAACTTCACGCCCTTGCGCAGCTTGAAGGTGTACGACAGGCCGTCGGCTGCGGCGCTCCAGCTCTCGGCCAGGCCGGGGATGATGTTGGTCGTGCCGGTCTCGAACTCGACGAGGCGGTTGTACAGCGGCACCGATGACGCGTCGGCCGTGGTGCCGGTCGTGTAGTACTGCGGGTTGAAGCCCTCAGGGCTGCCTTCGGAGCAGTACACCAGCGTCTTGGCCGCGAAGGCGCCGGCGCTGAACGTCAGGAGTGCGGTGGCTGCGAGCGTGGTGAGGGTGAAGCCGCGGAGTGTCATGGGGTGATTCCCGTGTGTTGAGGTGAAGCTCTTCGTGGGAGCGGGCGTTGAATAATAGGCGCGGCGCAAATCCCGGGCCGACGGGGTTCGCCCTATGAGAGCGCATGCAACACCGTCAGCCACAGCGGCGCGGTGAGCACGAAGGCGAGTGTCGAGAACACCGTCGCCGCGGTCGTCTCGGCTTCGAGCGCGTGGTAGCGCTGCGCGAAGATCAGCGCGTTGCTGCCGATCGGCAGCGCCGCCATCATCACGACCACGGCGAGCGGCATGCCGTTCAGATGAAAGCCCCAGTGCGCCGCGCCGAGCACCAGCGTGGGCAGCACCAGCAGCTTCAGCACCGACAGGCCGACGGCCGTCTTCACCGCGCCCTGCACGCCGTAATACGCGAGCGACATGCCGATCAGCACCAGGCACAGCGGCACGACCGCCTGGCCGAGTGTCTGCAGGATCTCGTCGGCGGCAGCCGGCAGCGGCAGGCCGAGCACGTTCCACGCCATGCCGATCAACACCGGCAGCACGACCGGGTGGATGATCGTGTTGCGTGCCGTGGCGAGCAGCGTGGCCGCGAGGTGCGTGTCGGCATGCGACTGGCGCGCGATGTCGAGCTCGACCAGCGTGGTCGCGAGCGAGAGCAGCACCAGTGCATGCAGGCTGACGATCGCGAGGTGGATCGCCAGCCCCGCCTCGCCGAACAGCGCCGCCGCCATCGGGATGCCGACCTGCACGGAGTTGCCGAACACCGCGCTGATCGCCCGCACGCCGGGGCCTGCCGGTGGCAGCGTGCCGCGCGCGATGCCGCGCCGCTGCCAGGCGTAGACCGCGAACTGCATCGCCAGCATCGGCACGAAGATCGCGACCAGCGTGCCCCAGGGCATGGTCTTGAAGTCGATGCGCGCGGTGGTGCGGAACAGCAGCGCCGGCACGAAGATGTAATACGCCGCATTCGCCAGCGTGCGCGCCGGGTCGCCGGTGTTGCCGGCGGCGTCGAGCCAGCGCAGCTTGCCCACCGCCCAGCCGACCGCGACGATGACGAAGATCGCGAGCAGCTTCAGGAACACCAGCGCGGACATGCGCGCGAGTATCGGCGACGGTGCTATCGCGCACGTGCCGTTGTCCTCGCGCGACAGTCTCTGCGCCAAAACACCTTCTGAATCCGGGCGCGAACAGCCCACTTTTGCCTTCGACCCGCCCTGCTGCAGTGCACCAATTTGGCGGGGCGGTGCCAATGGGTCGGACGCACATTTGAGACGTTTTCGCACAACTTAAGTGCTGCCGGCACCGAGGATCCTCAGAGAATCGCTCCCCTGTCATGGTCCGAATGTTGCAATGCAGCATTGGCCCACCAACAAGTGCCGAAAGGCTGGGAGATGGTTTATGAACGCCGCTGGTTTTGTAGCGGGTGCCTGGCTCGCGAACGGTACCTCCACCGCTGCCACGCAACTGCATGAGATGTTCGCGCTGCGGGTCAACCAGGCCCTGGCCTTGTTGCTGCTGCTGTTGCTGAGCCCGCTGCTGGCCATCATCGTCTTCCTGATCTGGAGGCGCGACGGCGCACCTGTGCTGTTCGCGCACTACCGCGTCGGGCACGACGGCAAACTGTTCCGGTGCATGAAGTTCCGCACCATGCTGCGCAACTCCGAGCAGGTGCTCGCCGAGTTGTTGAGCAGCAGCCCGGCGGCTCGCGACGAATGGGCGCGCGACCAGAAGTTGCTGAACGACCCCCGCATCACTCCCGTCGGCCAGTTTCTGCGGCGCAGCAGCCTCGATGAGCTGCCGCAACTGCTGAACGTGCTGCGCGGCGAGATGAGCCTCGTCGGCCCGCGCCCGATCACCGTGGCCGAACTCACGCGCTACGGCAGCGTGCGTTGGCACTACCTCAGCGTGCGCCCCGGCATGACCGGCCTGTGGCAGGTCAGCGGCCGCAACAACACGACGTACGAGGAGCGCGTGGCACTCGACCTGCGCTATGTGCAGCAGCGCTCACTGCTGAGCGACCTTGCCATTCTGCTCAAGACGGTGCGCGTGGTCGCCCTGAGAGAAGGCGCGCGCTGATGAAGCGAGAGCCCGCATCGGCGGAGCCGTTCAGGGTCGTGCACGTTGTCGGCCGCGTGACCGACGAGGTCGCCAGCTTTCTCGCGCCGGCGACGCATGTGCTCGCACGCGCCGGTCGTGAGCAGGTCGTGGTCATGATCGACGATCTGCGCCACCGCCCGCACATCGCGGACCTGCACGATGCCGTCGAACTGGTCATGGCGCCTGCCCGGCGCAACCCGATCGAGCAATGGCGCGTGCTGGCGCAGGCCTGTCGTCGCACGCTCGTCGGCGGCCCGTCGCAAGCGGTGCACCTGCATGGCCTGTGGCCCGGCCTGGTGGGCGCCAGGGCGGCGCGCGCCGCAGGCGTGACAGCGCCGATCTTCTTTTCGCCGCACGGTTCGCGCTCGATCGCCGCGACGCGCGGAATGGGCGCGCTCGTGCTGCGGGCGGCGGGGCGCCTGCTGGGGCCGCGGGGCAGCGCCGCGATCGTCAACGTGCCGCACGAGGCACACGCGTTCCGTCGCTGGGCGTCTGCCGAGCTGGTCGAAAGCCCGGTCGGCGACGTCTTCTTCTCGGCGCCGCGCCGTGAAGCGCGGCACCCGCTGGTCATCACCGGCGGTCGCGCGCAGGGCGCGCGCAGCGCCGAATTGCTCGCGCAACTCGCGGTGCTGCTCAGTGGTGAAGACCTGCGCATCGGCTTCAACTGGATCGGCAGCGTGGACGAGGTCTCGCGCGTTCGCCTGGGAGCCGCTGGCGTGAGCGTGTTCGATGTGTCCAGCGACGCCGAGTGCGCCTCACGGCTCGCGGCGGGGTGGGTCTATCTGGCCTCGGGCGGTACGCGCGGCTTTCCGCTGTTCCTCGCCGAAGCGATGGCGGCCGGCCTGCCGTGCGTGGCGCTCGACGTACCGCTGCACCGCGAGATGATTCGCGATGGCGAAACCGGCTACCTCTGCAAGACCGAGCGCGACATGATCGGGCGCATCGCGACCCTGATAGACGATCCTGCGCTGCGCGCCCGTCTCGGGCAGGCGGCGCGGCTCGAGGCGCGCCGCCGTTTCGGTGAATCGCTGTTCGGCGCCAAGTTGCTGGCGGCGTACGCGTTGCCGGCATGAACACCCCAATCCCGACCAGGTCGTACCGATGAATCTCTCGCAATTGATGGAAGTCCTGATGGGCCGCTGGAAGATCGTCGTGGCGACCCTTCTGATCTTCACCGGCATCGCCGCGGTGACCAGCATGCTGCTGCCCAAGCGCTACACCGCGACTGCGGCGGTGCTGGTCGATGGGCGCGGCGTCAGCGCGCTCGGCACCGCTGCCGGGGAGCTTTCGCCGAGCAGCAACCAGCAGGTGATGGCAACCCAGGCCGATCTGGTCGGCTCGGAGCGCGTCGCCAGGCGGGTGGTCGCGCTGCTCAGCCTTCAAAACGACAAGGCCCTGCATGAGCAATGGCTCGACAGCGCGCACGGCGAGGGCGACGAACAGAGCTTCATCGCGCAGCAATTGTTGAAGAGGCTGGAGATCAGGCCGAATCGCGATTCGAACATCCTCAACATCGTCTTCACCGGCGCCAGCTCGAAATATGCGGCGAGTGTGGCCAACGCGTTCGCACGCGCCAGCATCGACACCAATCTCGACCTCAAGGTCGAGCCCGCGCGCCAGTTCGCCGGATGGTTCGACGAGCGCACGAAGACCCTGCGCAAGGATCTCGAAGCCGCCCAACAGAAGCTCACCGCGTACCAGCGAGAAAAGGGCGTGCTCGTCGGCGGAGCCGGCCAGATCGACATCGAGAACGCCAAGCTCGCACAGCTGGCCGCACAGCTTGTCGAGATCCAGGCGGCGCGGTCCGAAAGCGCCTCGCGCCAGACGCTGGCCCGCAGCAACGCGCGCACCTCACCGGACGTGATGAACAACGGCGTCATCGCCACGCTGCGCGGCGCGATCACCACCGCGGAGACCCACCTGAAGCAGCTCGGCACGCTCTACGGCGAACAGCATCCGCAGGTGATCACCGCGCGCGAGCAACTGGTGTCGATGAAGACCGAGCTCGACCGCGAGATGCAGTCGGTCGCGCGTTCGGTCGCGACCACGAACACCGTCAACGAGCAGCGCGAGACCGAGGCCCGCGTGGCGCTCGCGGCGCAAAAGACCCGTGTCCTCGCGCTCATGAACGGATCGAACGATGTGGCGGTACTGCAGCGTGATGTCGAGAGCGCGCAGCGCGCCCTGGAAGCCGCCGCCACGCGCCAATCGCAAACCTCGCTGGAGTCGCAGGTTCAGCAGACCAACATGTACGTGCTCTCGGCGGCGACCGAATCGGCGCTGCCGTCGCACCCGAAGACGCTGCTCAACATCGTCGCCGCCGCGGCGCTCGGGCTCTTGCTGGGGATGGCGCTGGCGCTGTGGCGCGAGTCACGCAGCCCGTTGATCCGCAGCGCCGACGATCTCGCGCTGGTGCTTCAGTTGCCCGTGCTGGTCACCCTGCCGCGCGCCGTGTTGGGTTCGCCTGCCAAGCGTCGGCTCGAGAGCCGCATCGTGCCGTCGTGAACGGCCGACCCAAGGAAACTGCGATGGACATGAATTCACCCGACCCGAAGCTGTTGCGCATCGGCGAGGTCAGGGCGCCGCGGGCGTCGCGCTCGATCGGCGAGATCCTCGTCGAAGCCGGCTTTCTGGACGCCGACGCCGCGATCCGGATCGCCCAGGCTCAGCGCGAGCACGGGCTGAGGTTCGGCGACGCCGCCGTCATGCTGAAACTGTTGACGCTGGCGGACATCGAGTTCGCGCTGGCGCGCCAGTTCCAGTACCCCTACCTCGACCCGGCCGACGGATCGGTGTCGCCCAGCGTCGTGTCCGCCTTTCGGCCGTTCGGGCCGTTCGCCGAGCAGATGCGGACGCTGCGCACGCGGCTCGGCATGCACCAGGCGGCGCACCCATCGGCGCCGCCCACCGTCGCCGTGCTGAGCGCGATGCCGGGCGAGGGCCGCAGCTTCGTGGCCGCCAACCTCGCGGTGGCGTTCTCGCAAATGGGCGAGCGCACGCTGCTGATCGATGCCGACTTGCGGCGCCCGACCCAGCACCTGCTGTTCGACTTGCCGTCACGCATGGGCCTGAGCAACATCCTGCTGGGCCGCGCCGGCGCCGAGTGCATCGCCAAGGTGCCGCACTTCTTCGACTTGTCGGTGCTGACCGCCGGCTCGACGCCACCGAACCCGCAGGAGCTGCTCACGCGGGCGCGCTTCGCGACCCTGTTGAGCGAGAGTGCGGAAGCGTTCGACATCGTCATCGTCGACACGCCGGCGTCGGCGCTCTCCGCCGATGCGCAGATCATCGCGTCGCGCGCCGGCGCCGGCGTGCTGGTCACGCGCGCCGGCAAGACCGACGCGAATGTGCTGCGGCGCGTTCACGCCTCGTTGCGCGACTGTGGCGCCAGCATCATCGGCACGGTGCTCAACGATGGTTGATCGACCGCGACCGTGGCGAGTTTGACGTGAGACTGCCAATCGCCAGATTCCCGCAGGCAGCCGCTGGCCCGTCCGGTGCGGCGGCGCCAGCCGTAGACGTTCAAGGCCTCGGCGTTCGTGCACTTGCATTCGTGCTCTTGCTCGAGATCGTGCTGTCGGTCTTTGAAGGGCCGGTGCGCTACGCGCTGAATCTGGTCGGTCTGGATTCGCTCATCTTCGTGCGCGACGCGCTGCTCATCGGGGCGTTGCTGACCTTCATCGTCTCCCGCGTGCCTGACCGGGCCGTTCCCGCATCGATCGGCGTCTTCGCCGGGCTGATCCTGGTTCACGGTCTGGTCAGCGTCGCCAACCTCGGCACCACGATCGCGGCGATCTATGGGCTGAAGCTGTTCCTGCCCGCGCTGTGCGGCTTTCTCGCGGCGGGGGCGATCTTCAACCCCGGCCCCGCAGTGGTCCGGTTGATCGCCGTGATGTGGGTCGCCGCCGTGGCCGGCGCCGCGACGGACAAGTTCTGGTTGGACTACCCGTGGGTCGGGTTGAACGTCGACCTGGGCGGCGTGAGCGTCTTCCTCGGCCGCGACTGGCAGAGCACGCTGCTCAAGCGCGTCGGGGGGCTGACCCGCTCGTCCATCAACCTGGCCGTGGACCTGCCGCTGCTCAGTTTCATGCTCCTGCCTTCTCTCAACAGCCGCATCGCGCGGGCCCTTGTCGCCGCGCTCACATTGACGGTACTCGTGTGGACCACGCAAAAGGGCGCGATCCTGGGCTACGCCCTGGCCGTGGTGGCGCTGGCGCTGTCGCACCGCAAGTTCACGGTGCCACTGAAGGCGGCGGTCGTCGCAGCGATCTTCCTGATGGTGTTTGCGCCGACCGTGCTCGTTCACTTCACGATGCCGCGCGACAACGGCGTGTTCAGCTTCGAATCCCTGTTCGAGCGCATCGAATGGATGTGGCCCGATGCCTGGCGGTGGATCGGTCGTTTTCCTCCTTACGTGATGGGCATCGGCCTCGGCGGCATCGGCGGCAGCCAGCGCTTCTTCGCGCCCGCCGATTTCAACGCGGCCGACAACCTCTTCATCTACTTGTTTGCCAACTTCGGCGTCGCCTCGCTGGCCTATCTCGCAGCGATCGCGATGGTCGCGTTGAACGCGCAGATTCGCGAGTTCCGCCGCGATGGCGTCGTGCTCGCGTCGCTCGTGTTCTTGTTGATGTACGGGCTGGTGATCTCGCTGGTCGAAGACCAGATCGCCGCGTTGTGGTTGGGCGCGACGCTGGGTTGGCTGGCGCAGCGCCAGCCCGCCGCGGACCAGGTCGCGGCGCCGCCGCGCGCTGAGGGTCGCATGAGCATCGGCACCGGTGGAGTGGTGTCCTGATGGACTTCACGCTGCTTCGATTGCTGCTCGCGCTCGTGGTCGTGTTCACGCACTTCCATGCCATCACCGGCACGTCGATCGGATGGGTGCCCGACCTGTCTTCCACGGTCGCTGTGCAGGGCTTCTTCGTCGTCAGCGGCTGGATCGTCACGGCCAGTTGCGAGTCGTCCGCCGGCCACGGCGGATTCTTCGTGCGACGACTGGCCCGGCTGTACCCGCTCTACGCGGTCGTCGTCATCGCACAAGCCCTTTGTGTCGCGGCACTGGTCGGCCACCCCGTCAACGCCTCGGGCGAACTGCTGCACTACCTGAGTGCCAACCTCGCCTTCGCCAACTTCCTGAAGCCCACGTTGCTCGGCTTTCTCGACGGTGCGGCGGTCCCTGCCATCAATCCCAGCCTGTGGACGTTGAAGATCGAAGTTTTGTTCTATCTGACGGTGCCGTTGCTGGTCGCGCTGAATCGGCGCTTCGGGATGTGGGCATTGCTCGGCCTGTTCGCCGCATCGACGCTGTATTTTTGCGCGGTCGAATCGACCTCGGCCGAACTGGCCAAACAGCTTCCGGGGCAGCTGCGCTTTTTCGTGGCGGGCATGGCGGGCAGGCTGCTGTTGGTCAGTGACCGGGCGCCACGACAGATGAACCGACTCCTGCTCGCCGGCGTCGGCATCGCGGGGTGGTCGTTGGCTCAGCGCTTCGATTCCAGCATCGCGATGGCCGCGTTTCAGCCGGTGTTCGTGCTCGCGTTCGTGGCCGCGGCTGGGACCCTCCTGCCTCGCATGGTCGGCGCCCCCGATATCTCTTACGGTGTGTACCTGCTGCATGCGCCACTGATTCAGATTGCGCTTTACACCGGGTGGTTGCCTCCAGGTTCGTCGGGGCTGGTCGCGATCCTGGTTGCCACGCTGGCCCTGGCCACCGTGGCCTGCTACGTCATCGAGCGCCCCGCCATTCGCGCCGGAAGCCGATGGTCGCGCCGTCTTTCGCCCAATGGCTATGGCGCGCAGCGCGCGCTGGCGGGCCACTCGTAGCGTGAAGCTCTAAAAGTTTGGAATAAAGGGAGTCGAATCTTGAACATACTCATCCTCGGCGGCGCCGGTTTTATCGGTTCGCGACTGGCCAAGGCCCTTGCCGCGCGCCAACACCACGTGACCGTCCTCGACAACCTGAGCGAGCAAATTCACGGTGCCAACGTCGGGTTCGCCGATGACTTGCTGGCCGTCGCCCGTTGCGTTCGTGCCGACATCCGCGATCGGGCCGCCCTGGCGCAGGCGGTCGAAGGCCAGGAGGTCATCGTCAACTACGCCGCGGAGACCGGCACGGGACAGTCGATGTACGCCGTCAAGCAGTACGAGGACGTGAACATCGGTGGCACGGCGTTGCTGATGGACATTCTCGTGAACAGCCGCCCGGCGTCGCTGAAGAAGCTGATCGTCGCATCGTCGCGCGCTATTTATGGCGAGGGACTCTACGAGTGCGGCGAGCACGGCCGGATGTATCCGGGTGCTCGCACGGCACAGGCCATGGCGGTCGGTCAATTCGAGCCGGTCTGCCCCACGTGTGGCGCAACGATGAGGGTGCTGGCGACGCCCGAAGAGGCGCCGTTCTCTCCCTCTTCCTTTTATGGCATCTCCAAGCAGGTTCAAGAACAGGTGACGCTCCTGTTCGCCCAGACACTGGGTGTCGACGGCTTCGCCTTGCGCTATCAGAACGTTTACGGTCCGGGGCAGAGCCTGTCGAATCCGTACACGGGGCTGTTGGCCGTGTTCTCGAACCTCGCGCGCCAGGGCAGCGACCTCAACATTTTCGAGGACGGCCTCGAAAGCCGCGACTTCGTCTACATCGATGACGTCGTCGAAGCCACCGTGGCCTGCATCGCGCCTGAAGTGCGCGGTGTGCATGCGCTGAATGTCGGGTCGGCGGTTCGGACCAGCGTGCTCGATGTTGCACGCGCGATTCTTCAGAAATTGAATGCGAAGGGGACGATCGAAGTCAGCGGCGCCTACCGCGTCGGCGACATCCGGCACAACATGGCCGACACCTCGCGCCTGTCCGCGCTGACAGGGTTTCGTCCGAAGTGGTCCTTCGACGCCGGGCTGGGCGAGTTCCTGAATTGGGCCACGAGCCGCAATGTGGTCGACATCGGCTTCGACCGCTCGATGGATGAACTCGCCCGACGCGGGTTGTTGGGCAACGCGGTGGCGGCCTGAGAGTGTGAGAGGGAATCCAATGCACCCGCGTAATCCCCCAAAGCAAGCCCAATCTAGGCGCAAGGCGGAGTCGGGGTCGGGCCCCGACGAGCATTTGCAACGACGAGAGGGTTTGCTTTGGGGGCTTACCCGGAGGGTCGGGGTACCCAAGGGTGCTGGCGGGTGTTGCGCCGCTTGCCTGGGCGCCAGCCCAGGCCGCGCGACGCGCCTACGCCACCGCCCTTGGCCACCCCGGCGCGGGCGCATTGGATTCCCTCTCACACTCTGAGCATCGCCCATGAAACTCCTGATCAATCTTTCGACACTCGGCACCAAGCCCACGGGCCTGGGTGTCTACACGGCCAGGTGTGCTCTGGCAGCCTGCGAAGCGTTCGACGCGGACGTGATCGCGGCGCGTGAGTACGCCGGGCCGGGTCGTGTGGTCCGCCGCTCGCCGGGGGGCATCACCCTCGGCGCCGGTCGCTATGCCGGTGCCAAGCGGTGGTTGTGGTCGCGCACGGTCGTCCAATCCGCCGGCTCGTTGCTGTATTCACCAACCCATCAGGGTCTGGCGCGCGCCAAGGCACAGGTCTTGACGATTCACGACCTGACGTCGGTTCGATTCCCCGCCACGCATCCCATCCAAAGCCTGTATTTCCGGCGCGTCCTTCCCACCCAGATCGCCGCGTGCCGCGCCGTGTTCACGGTCTCCGAGACGACCAAGCTGGATCTGCACGACGAATATCGCGTTCCTCTGGATTCGATCTACGTGGTTCCGAATGGCGTGGACACGACGCTGTTCAAACCGTCCACGCTGCCGCGCGAGCGCTTCCTGCTCGTCGTAGGCGCTTCGTATTCCCACAAGAACATCGAAGAACTCATCGAGCGGGCCGCCCTCTGGAGGCACGACTACTCGCTGGTGATCGTCTCCTCGCGGGGGAAGTATCGCGAGGTGTTGGGCAGGGCGGTCGCCGACGCCGGCCTCTCGGACAAGGTGTCCTTCATCCCGTATGCGACGACGGACGAACTGCTGCGGCTCTACCAGACATGCGCCGCGCTCGTGTTCCCGTCGAAGTGGGAAGGGTTCGGCATTCCTCCGCTGGAGGCCTTGGCGTGCGGTGCGCGCGTCATCGCTTCGGACATTCCGGTTCACCGCGAAGTATTGGGCGCGGCGGCATCGTTCGTGACGCTTGGCGACGAGTCCAGCTGGGCCGCCGCGTTGGCGGAGATCGCGCAGCCCGCTCGTCTCGCGCCTGCTGGCAGCCTCGACCCGGTCAAGAAATACACGTGGGAAAACTCCGCGCGCGCGCTCGTCAGCGCGCTGTCCGAGGTTGCTCCGGCACTTCAGCGCGCATCGATCACGACCCTCGCGTCGCAGGATCAGCCGCCCGCACAGTCGCCTGCGCGGGCGCTCGCAGCCCGATGAACGCCGCCCACGCAGCAGCGGACACGCTCCTGATTTCGGACGACTTCTTCGGCTACGCGAGGGAGATCAAGCGAACGCTGGAAGCACGCGGGCATTCGGTCATCTGGTTTCCAGACCGGTATGCCGTCAGCGCCGCCGCGAAGGCCACGCTGCGGGTCGCGCCCTGGCTGGCGCACGCGAAGACGCGTGCGCACTTCGATTCCATGATCAACAGCATCAAGCATCTGCCGATCCGCGATGTGCTGGTGATCAAAGGCGAGTCGCTGAATCTCGACGCCATCGCGAAGCTTCGCTCGGCGCTGCCCCGAAGCCGCTTCACGCTGTACTTCTGGGACAGCTATCGGAACATGCCGTCGAGCAGCCGAAGCAAGGTGGCGATGTTCGACAGGGCCCTCAGCTTCGACCCGGTGGATTGTTCGGCAGACCCGCGTCTCGTCTATCGGCCCCTGTTCTTCCTTGACGACTATGGGACGCTGAAGTCCAACCGTCCGGACATCGATGTGCTGTTCGTGGGAACGGCGCACACCGACCGCTACGCCGTCCTTTCCCGGCTTGAGCAAGTGTTGCCGCGGAACCTGTCGATCAAGAAGGTGCTGTATTTGCCTTCACGCGCTCTCTTTCAAGCCAAGCGAGTGGCGAACCCCAGCCTTTGGCGAGCCCGAGAGAGCGAATTCGTCTTTCGTTCCCTGCCCAAGGCCGAAGTCTTGTCGCTCGTCGCACGATCGAGAATCGTCGTGGACATCGAGCGCACCATCCAGGCCGGTCTGACGATGCGCACCTTCGAGATGCTCGGTGCCGCCAAGAAGTTGATCACGACGAATCCGGGCGCGTCCGATGCCGAGTTCTACCACCCGTCCAACGTGTGTGTGATCGACAGGAAGAGCCCGCGGGTTGACGCCTCCTTTCTCGCCAGCCCCTTTCATCCTGTGCCTGCGGCGACCTTGCAACGGTACAGCCTCGGCGGCTGGCTCGACGAGGTCCTGCCGTGAACCCGCCGCCAGTGAAGTGAGCGACGCGCCGAGATGAAAGTCCTTCTGGTCAACAAGCTGTACGCCCCCGACATAGGCGGCGGTGCCGAACTCGTGCTGGCCGATCTGGCCGCCGGTTTCCAGGCGCGTGGTTGCGAGGTGCTGGTCGCGACCACTACCGACGGCGATCAGGTCGTCGAGGGCGAGGTGGCGGGCATCCCCGTGACGCGGCTGCCGCTGCGAAACATCTACTGGCATCACGGCGGCGCGCAGCGAAGCGCGCTGCAACGCATGATGTGGCACGCGCGCGATGCGCACAACTCGGCGATGGGCGAGGCCCTCGGCGGGGTGATCCGGCGCTTCGATCCGGACGTGATCTCGTTCCACAACCTGGCCGGCTTCTCGACGGCGGCCTGGGATGCCGCGCTCGCCCAGCGCAAACCGACCGTGCAGGTGCTGCACGACTACTACAACCTGTGCCCGCGATCGCAGCTCTTTCGAGACGGCAAGAACTGCGATACGCCGTGCACCTCGTGCCGTCTGTTTCGGCGGGGCAGGGCGGCGCAATCGAACGGCCTCAACGGTGTCGTGGGCGTGAGCCATGCCGTGCTCGACGCGCACGTTCGCAACGGGCTGTTCGCCGAGGTCGGCGTGCGCCGGGTGATCAACAATGCCCAGCGGTTTGGCGCGATGACGGCACGCGACTACCCTCGCACGGCGGCGACCTTCGGCTTCATCGGCACGCTGGCCGAATGGAAGGGCATTCGTCAGTTGCTCGACGCGTTTCGCGGCGTCGCGGAGCAGGCCGATGTGCCTGCCTTGCGTTTGCTGGTGGCGGGCGACGGTGAGCCGGGTTACGTGGACGAGTTGCGCGCGACGTATGCGTCCGAACGCATCGAGTTCCTCGGGCGGGTGAAGCCTGCGTCGTTTTACGAGCGCATCGATGTGTTGGTCGTGCCTTCGATCTGGCACGACCCCTTGCCAGGCGTGGTGTTCGAATCGCTGCTGTTCGGCGTGCCGGTGATCGGCGCAAGTCGAGGGGGCATCCCCGAAATGGTGAACGATCGCGTCAACGGCCTTCTCTACGATCCGGACACTGCGGGCGCACTGGCCGGCTGCATCCGGCAAATGGCGCTGACCGGCGGTCTGGTGGGCGAGTTCGGCGCACGAGCCCGCGCCGACTCCGGCCACTTCGCCGACACCGACCGCGTCGTGACCGAGCACCTGGCCGTTTTCGACGCCGTGGCGGGCGCTTGAGCGTGGGCATTCGCATCGGCGCGCCGCGCTTCATCGGCGGTGTCGGCATCGCGGTGTCGTCGATGCTGCTGGCCTTGCCTGCCGCGGCGCTCGTGCTGCCGGCCGACAGCGGCGTCCTGAACGTTCGCGACTTCGGTGCGAAGGGCGACGGCAGGCACGACGACACGATCGCGATTCGCGCTGCGATGCTGGCCGCGCAAGTCGAGCAGTTCAAGGCGTTCTGGCCGTCGCGGATCGTCTACTTCCCGGCCGGCACCTACCGGGTGACCGACACGCTGTTCAAGCGCACACCCGAAGGGCGCTATCTCGCGTCGATGAGCCTGATGGGCGAGGCGCGCGATCGCGTGCGCATCAGGCTCGACGATGCGGCGCCCGGCTACGGCAGGGCGGATGCGCCGAAGGCCGTGATCTACACCTCGTCGACACTGCTCGGCGACGACCCTCGCGCCGGTGGCAAGGACTACCTCGGCAAGGGCGAGGGCAACGATGCCTACGGCAACTACATCGAGGACATGACCGTCGATGTGGGTCGCAACAACCCGGGTGCGATTGCCATCGACTACATCGCCAACAACGTCGGCGCGATTCGCCGCGTGCGCCTCGTCGCCGGCGAAGGCAGCGGGCGCGTCGCCCTGTCGATGGAGCGACGCTGGCCCGGCCCCCTGCTCGTGTCGGACGTGACCATCGAAGGCTTCGCGCGTGGCATCGCGCTGAAGCATCCCGAGTACAGCGTGACCATGGAAGAGGTGCGACTCATCGATCAGACCGAAGTGGCGATCCGCAATGAAGGCAACTCGCTGGCGATGCGCGGCATCGAGATCGAAACCGGCGCCACCGGCATCCTGAACACCAGCGCGGACGGACTCGTCGTTGCCGACCATGTGCATGTGCGGTTGACGCGTCCGACCGCCCGGTGGGCGTCCAGCGTCGGCTACATGACTTACAAGCACGTGAGTGTCACTCCGCTGTCGGCGGCCGACGAAGTGGCCGCGGCCAATGGCAGCCCCTCACCACAGGCGGGCGCGTACCTCGGGGTTCGGCGCCTTGCCGAATTCGACGCCGGCTGGACGCTGCCGGCCTCGACGCCACCCGCCGAATGGTCGCCGCCGTTGGCGCGCTGGGCCAGCGTGGCACGGTACGGGGCGCGCCCCGATTCCGGTCTCGACGCGACCGCGGCCGTCCGCGCGGCCATGAAGTCCGGGGCCGAGGTGGTGTACTTCCCGTCGGGTCACTACGTCATCAGCGATTCGATCGACATCCCGGCGCATGTTCGGCGGGTCGAGGGCATGCTGTCGTCGATCACGATCGACCGGCGCGCGCCGTCGTTCGCGCGCGAAACGGGCATGTTCCGCGTCGCCACGGCTGGCGAGCCGCTGACGATCGCGCGCATCACACTGGACAACGAGGGCCGCGGATCGCAACAGGGCATCGAGCACACGGGCGGGCGCACGCTGGTGCTGCAGGACTACATCGCTTTCGCGGTCTTCGCCGTCGACCGCGGACCGTCCGGCGGCCGCCTGTATCTCGACAACTTCAGCGGCGGCCCGATCCATCTCGAAGGAACCGAAGGCGTTTGGGCCAGGCAGTTGAACACCGAAGGCACGGGTGTGCGGATTGTCAACAACGGATCGCCGCTGTCCATTCTCGGTTTGAAGTCGGAGCAGAACTCGACCGTGATCGAGAATCGGCACGGGGCGCGAAGCGAGGTGTTGGGCGGCCTGCTGTATCTCGTGAACCCGCCGCCGCAGAGCCGACCGGCATTCGTCAATGGCTGGGGCGGGCGCATGACGGCAGCCTATGTCGAGTCTTCCTACATACCCGACTCCGTCTACCTGGAGCACCTCGTCGGTATCGATGCCGACGGCACCCGCACGGTCATCGCCGCCGATCAGCTTCCCCAACGTGGCCGCGCGCGGATGGTGCCCGGCGTGAGCCTGCACGGCGCGGCCAGCGCCGGCCCGCGAACCAACCCGTAGCACACTGCCGCGACGAAAGCATTTGACGATGAAGACGCTTCGATCACTGTGAAGACCGCCGCCGCTGCCTTGAGCCAGATGACTGCCCTGACCGACGCCTTGCGACGCCTTCGGAGGGAAGTCATGCTGCGGCCGGCGCTGATGCTGCTGGTCTTCAACGTCGCGGCGCAATTGATCAGCGTCTGCGTCTCGCCGTTGCTGACGCGTCTGTACACGCCGGAACAGTTCGGCGTGCTGGGTGCCATCACCGCCATCGTCATGACCTGTGTGCCGCTCGCGAGCGGTCGTTACGAACTGGGCATACCGGGTGCGCGCAGCGATGCCGATGCATACGCCTTGATTCGGGTCTGCCTGCTCACCATCGCTTTCGGCACCACCGTGGCCGCGATCCTGGCCTGTGCGGCGGCTTACGCGGGGCCGGCGAGCGTGTCCACATTGCTGTCGGGACGCTGGGGATTCGTGCCGATCGGGATCGCCTGCGTTGCGCTCTACGACGTGCTGGCGTTGGAGGCGAGTCGGCAGAACAAGCTTCGACCCCTGGCTCACTCGAAGGTGTCTCAATCGTTGGCGGGCGTCGGTGCTCAGCTGGCCTTCGGGTGGTGGGGCTGGGCCTCGATCGGGCTGTTGCTGGGCTTTGTGCTGAATCAGGCGATGGGCGTCGGACGTCTCTATCGGAGTCTTGTCGCCCATCATCCCGCGCGCGGGCCGGTGAGCTGGCGCCGGATTGCGTCCTCGGCTGTCGAACATCGCCGTTATCCGCTGTTCGCGAGCTGGCCGCAGGCGCTGCAGACTTGCGCCAAGTGGTCGTTGCAATTCGCATTCGCCCTGCTGTGGGATCCGACGATCGCGGGCTTCATCTTCCTGACCGACCGCGTGGTCGGGCGCCCGCTGATGCTGCTGAGCAGCTCGTTGCTGCCGGTCTACGTGGCGGAGCTCAGCCAGGCGCTGCACAGCGCGCCGGGCGACGCATTGCGCGCCTTCTACAAGACCCTGCGCCGCCAACTGGCGTTGACCGTCGTCTGGACGGCCGCCGTGGTCGGCTTGTCGCCGTGGGTTGTCGGGCCTCTGTTCGGCACTGTGTGGATCGCGGCCGTGCCCTTCATGCAAGTCATGACGCTGGCCATCGCCCCTGCCGCGCTGTTGAGCGCGGTGGCTCACACCTTGCAGATCACCCGCCATCAGCGGCTCGACGCGGCGCTCTCCATTGGCAGCGTCGTCGTCACGATCGCCGCGATAGGGGGTGGCTACTTGTTGAAATGGTCGGCACTGGAGACCTTGATTGCATTCGCGATCGGTCAACTGGTGTTCGCCTTGTGCACCTTCTATTCTTGCAGGCGCATACTCAAGAGCGTTGGAGGGGAGCCGGGTCTTGACGTCACGTCCGCCTGAGTAAGCCGACCGCCGCGATCGCACATCGCCCGGGCCCCCGAGGCGCCCGAATCGCGCGAATGAAGATCTTGTACTTGGCTGCTGGCAATCCGGTCCGACCGTCGTCAGGCATGGACATGGTCGTTCGCGAGCACCTCGCGGAACTTGCATCGGCGACCGACGCCCGCGTCACGGCACTCGTCGTCGCCCCCGGCATCGTGCCCTCGCCGCAACAAGGGACGGCCGAGGTGGAGGGCCTGGCCGTGCAGGTGTTCGCGGGTGACCTGAGCAGCGAAACGTCGGCCACGGGGCGGGTGTGCCGCAAGGTGTGGTTTGCGATCAGCCGACGCGTTCCATTGCTGACCTACGCGTTCAAGTCCAAGCGAATGGCGGATGCGATCGCGAACGAATTGCAAGCCCAGCGGTTCGACGTGATCGTGGTCGATCACTTCAACGTCATGGCCAATCTGAGCATCCGTCGCCTCGCGCGTTCAGGCTCGAAGGTCGTCTACATATCGCACGACTCTCTGGTCACCTACGTGCGCGACCTGGCGAAGTCCAAGACAGGCAGCGTGGCTAAGTTCTACTATCGTTTCGAGATGCTGCGCGCGCGTCTGATGGAGCAGGGTCTGTTCAGGGCGGCTGATCGCGTGATCCATCTGTCGGAAGACGAGTGCCGCCTCGCACCGAACGACGGAGGCAAACACCTCTCGCTGTTGCCGCCCCTGTTCGCGGGACAAGCTGGCGGGCCGCGCGGCACCCGTGGCAATCCGGCGGCCGATCGAGCCTTGCAACGCGTGGTCTTGTTCGTGGGTTCGCCAGCGCACTTCCCGAACCGAAAGGCCCTCGTGTGGATAAGAGATCGACTCGCCCCCGTTCTGTGGAAAATGGACAAGACGATCAGCATCGCGCTGATCGGAAGCGGCACCGAGCAGTACAACCGCCCCGACCGCTCGAACGTTCGGGGAATGGGGCTCGTTTCAGATGAAGCGATACGGCACCTGTTTCAGACCTGCATTTGCAGCATCAGCCCGATATCGTTGGGCGGCGGCATCAAGATCAAGGTTCTCCATGCCTTGTCGATGGGCTGTCCGGTTGTCGCGACGCGCGAGTCGTTGAAAGGGCTCGAGGCGTTCTCGATCGACGACATCATCGATTTGGCGAACCCTGAATCGGCTGTGCGGGCGATCTTGCGCCTGGCGTCGTCCGAAGAAGCGAATGCCGGCGCCAGGGCCGAGACGTCGCGCAAGTGGAACGACTTCCTGCAGCGACGACGCGGCGCACTCGCCGCTACCCTGAGGCGGATCGCGGAGGCCTCGACTCGCCCTTGATCCGCGCCCAGACGCTTCCAGAAAGCTGAGCTTCTGCCGCTCGGGCTTCTATGTTGCCAACTCACTCCGCCTGGGCATATCCGCCCCACGTCGCGAGCACGTGATCGCAGCAGCCTTCGCCGCGAAAGCCAGCGCCTCGCCTAGGTCGCGTTGGGTCAGCGTGCCGAGTACCTGCGCAGCCAACACCCTGTGCTCCGCCAACCACGTGATCAGCGCCGCCTGAAACGTGTCCCCCGCACCCACTGTGTCCACCACCGTCACCCGCACCGGGTCGATCGCCACGCGGCCCTGGGCGTTCCAGCCGACCGCGCCCTGCGCGCCGCGTGTGACGACCACGAGCTTCGCCCCCGCGGCGAGCGCGCGCGCGGCGAAATCGTCGATGCCCGTGTCGGGCAGCAGCAGGCCGAGGTCTTCGTCGCTGACCTTGAGCAGGTCGGTGCGCGGCAGCATCCAGTCGAGCTGGGCGCGCCAGCGTGCCAGATCGGGCTCGACGTTGAGGCGGATGTTCGGGTCGTAGGCGATCAGCGCGCCCTGGGCGCCGCGCGCACGTTCGCGCTCGACCAGCGCGCGCTGGGTCGACGCGACGGGCTCGACGACGGTGGCGTAAGAGCCCAGGTTGACGAGCGTCAGTTCGGCCGGCACGCGCTTCAGATCCTCGGCCGTCACCAGCCGATCGGCGCAGCCCTCGCCGTAGAACGCATACGAGGGCACGCCTTGCGCGTCCAGCCCGATCAGGCTCAACGTGGTGGGCGCAGGGGTGCGCGCCACGGCGCGCGTGTCCACACCCTCGGCGAGCAGCGCGCGCATCAGCCGGTCGCCGGCAAAGCCGGTCGAGATCGCGCTGAAGAATCCCGCCGGCTGCCCCAGCCGTGCCAGCCCCACCGCGACGTTGAACGGCGAGCCGCCGACGTTGGCGTCGAGCGTCAAACCGGTGCGTGTTTCGCCGGCGGCGAACACATCCAGCAGCGCTTCTCCGCAGACCATCATCATGGGGTTCTCCTCGGGGCCGAACAGCGTCGAAGCGGCCACTGTGCCGCCGGCAGAGCGGCCGGGATATTCGGGTTTTCCATTAATAAATCAACTTGATTTATTAACTACGGAAGCCGATACTTTCCTCAACCCGACGCAGGTCGGGCAACCCCACCCAGTCGGCACAGCCGCAAAACAACACGGAGACTCGACATGACCTTCTCGTCCTCGCTTTCCCTCTCGCGCTTCGCCGTTTCGGCCGTTGTCCTGGCCATCGCCGGCGCTGCCGCGGCGGCCGACCAACCGGTGATCGGCCTGATCACCAAGACCGAAACCAACCCCTTCTTCGTCAAGATGAAGGAAGGCGCGCAGGCTGCCGCCACCGCGAAGGGTGCCAAGCTCTTGAGCGCTGCCGGCAAGGCCGACGGCGACAACGCCGGCCAGGTCACCGCCATCGAGAACATGATCGCCGGCGGCGCCAAGACCATCATGATCACGCCGAACGACTCGAAGGCGATCATCCCGGCGATCAAGAAGGCGCAAGAGAAGGGTGTGATGTTCATTGCGCTCGACAGCCCGACCGACCCGGCCGACGCGACCGACGCGCTCTTCGCGACCGACAACTACAAGGCCGGTGTGTTGATCGGCCAGTACGCGAAGGCGGCGATGGCCGGCAAGCCGGCGAAAATCGCCACGCTCGACCTGTTCCCCGGCCACCCGGTCGGCGCGCAGCGCCACAACGGCTTCATGTCGGGCTACGGCCTGCAGGCTGCCGACGCAAAGAGCAACGAGCTGAGCAAGAGCGCCGAAGTCGTCTGCATGGCCGACAGCTTCGGTGACCAGGCCAAGGGCCAGACGGCGATGGAGAACTGCCTCCAGAAGAACCCCGAGATCAACCTCGTCTACACCATCAACGAGCCGGCCGCGGCCGGTGCCTATCAGGCGCTGAAGGCGGCGGGCAAGGAGAAGGGCGTCGTGATCGTCTCGGTCGACGGCGGCTGCGCCGGCATCAAGAACGTGGCCGCTGGCGTGATCGCCGCGACCTCGCAGCAGTACCCGCTGAAGATGGCCTCGATGGGCGTCGAGGCGGGTGTCGAATACGCCAAGGGTGGCAAGAAGGCCAAGGGCTACACCGACACCGGTGTGACGCTGATCTCCGACAAGCCGATGAAGGGCGTGGACAGCAAGGACACGAAGGTCGGGATGGACCTGTGCTGGGGCAATAAGTAGTCGTTCACGCATAAGCCTACTGCGCGGGCCGGGGCGGCACCTGTGGTGCTCGCCGTACGCTTGTACGGCTCTGCTCCTCGGCACCGCCGCGACCCGCTCGCTACGGCTTCTGCGCGAACAACGCGTCGGAGCCGAATTCCTCAACCAGGAATCGTCATGTCCGTCAAGACCTCCAAGCTTCCGCCGATCGCCACGCTCGGCCCGCTGATCGCGCTGCTGCTGGCGGTGATCTTCTTCACCACGCAGAGCGACCGCTTCCTGTCGATCCAGAACTTCTCGCTGATCCTGCAGCAGGTGATGGTCGTCGGCACGATCGCGATCGGCCAGACGCTGATCATCCTCACGGCCGGCATCGATCTGAGCTGCGGCATGGTGATGGCGCTCGGCGGCATCGTGATGACCAAGCTCGCCGTGGCCGGTGGCATGAACGCCTGGCTCGCGATCGTCTGCGGGTTGCTCGTGTGCATGGCCTTCGGCTTGCTCAACGGGTTGCTCGTCACGCGCATCAAGCTGCCACCCTTCATCGTGACGCTGGGCACGATGAACATCGCGTTCGCGATCACGCAGCTCTACTCCGGCGCGCAGACGATCACCGACCTGCCCCCGGCGATGACCTTCTTCGGCAACACGATCGCGCTCGGCGGCGCCGCGGTCAACTACGGCACGCTGTTCATGATCGCGATGTACGCCTTCATGTGGTGGGGCCTGCGCGACACGCAGCCCGGCCGCCACGTCTACGCGGTCGGCAACAACCCCGAGGCGACACGCCTGACCGGTATCCCGACCGATCGGGTGCTGCTCGGCGTGTACGTGACCGCCGGCTTGTTCTACGGCATCGCCGCATGGCTGTCGGTGGCGCGCACCGGCGTCGGTGACCCGAACGCCGGTCAGACCGAGAACCTCGACGCGATCACCGCGGTCGTGCTCGGCGGCACCAGCCTGTTCGGCGGCCGCGGCATCATCCTCGGCTCGCTGCTCGGCGCAGTCATCGTCGGCGTGTTCCGCAACGGCCTCACGCTGATGGGCGTGCCCTCTGTGTACCAGGTGCTGATCACTGGCGTTCTCGTGATCCTCGCCGTCGCCACCGACCAACTGTCTCGCAAGGGAGCCCGCTGATGAGCACTGCACCCCACACCGCGCCCCTTGTGATGGAGGCGCGTGGCTTGGTCAAACGCTACGGCCAGGTTGTCGCGCTCGATGGCGCCGACTTCGAACTGCGCGCCGGCGAGATCATGGCCGTGATCGGCGACAACGGCGCCGGCAAATCGTCGTTGATCAAGGCACTCTCGGGTGCGACGATCCCTGACGAAGGCGAGGTCAAGCTCGACGGCAAGGTGATCCATTTCAAGTCGCCGATCGACGCGCGCCGCGAAGGCATCGAGACGGTGTATCAAGACCTCGCGGTGGCACCGGCGATGACGATCGCCGAGAACCTCTTCCTCGGCCGCGAGATCATCAAGAGCGGCCCGATCGCGCGGTTCTTCCGCATCATCGACAAGAAGAAGATGCTCGAAGAAAGCATCGCGCGGATGAACGATCTGAAGGTCGGCATCCGTTCGATGACGCAAGCGGTCGAGACGCTCTCGGGCGGGCAGCGCCAATGCGTTGCGGTGGCGCGCAGCGCGGCGTTCGCGCGCCATGTGGTGATCCTCGACGAGCCGACCGCCGCGCTCGGCGTGAAGGAAGGCAACATGGTGCTCGAGCTGATCCGCCGCGTCCGCGACAAGGGCCTGCCGGTGATCCTGATCAGCCACAACATGCCGCACGTGTTCGAGATCGCCGATCGCATCCACATCGCGCGGCTCGGCAAGCGCGCCTGCATCGTCAACCCGAAGAAGATCAGCATGAGCGACACGGTGGCGGTGATGACGGGTGCGATGCGGCCCGATCAATTGCCCGCAGACTGCCTGGCCTGAGGCACCTCGATGAGCGCGGACGCAGACCCCGGCGCGCCGCTGCTCGAGATGAGCGGCATCTGCAAGCGCTTTCCCGGCGTGGTCGCGCTCGATCGCGTCAGCATGTCGGTGCATGCGCGCGAAGTGCACGCGCTGATGGGCGAGAACGGCGCGGGCAAGAGCACGCTGATGAAGATCTTGTCGGGCGTGTACTGGCATGACGAAGGCACGATCCGCCTGGCCGGCGCCGAGGTCTCGCCGACTGACCCGCGCGCCGCGCAACACCTGGGCATCGCGATCATCCACCAGGAGCTGAACCAGGTTCCCGAACTCACGGTGGCCGAGAACTTCTTTCTTGGCCGCGAACGCCCCAAGGCTTTCGGCGTGCTCGACGACACCGGCATGCGCGCCGACACGCGCCGCTGGATGGCCGAGCTCGGCATCAAGGTCGACCCGTCCAAGCGTCTGGGCACCTTGCGCGTGGCCGAGCGGCAATTGCTCGAGATCGCGAAGGCGATCAGCCTGAGCGCCAAGGTGCTGGTGATGGACGAGCCGACGACGGCGCTGAACGCCGAGGAAGTGCACCGCCTGTTCGAGGTGGTGCGCAAGCTGCGCGACGGTGGCATGGCGGTGATCTACATCTCGCACCGCATGGACGAGATCTTCGCGATCAGCGACCGCATCACGGTGCTGCGCGACGGCAAGCTCGTCGGCTCGGCACCCGCGAGCTCGCTGACGCGCGACTCGTTGATCAAGATGATGGTCGGGCGCGAGCTGCGCGACCTGTTCCCGGCGCGCTCGCGCCAGTCGGGTGCCGAAGTGATCGCGGTGCGTGGCCTGTGCGTGCGCGGCATCCCCGGGCGGCAAGCACTCGACGACATCGATCTGGCGGTGCATGCCGGCGAGATCGTCGGCCTCGCCGGCCTGCTCGGCGCTGGCCGCACCGAGGTGCTGGAGGCGCTGTTCGGCGTGCCGGCGCCGGCGCGCGTGAGCGGCGAGATCCGCATCGACGGTGCACCGGTGCGTTTGCGCAGCCCGGTCGAGGCGATCGCACATGGCATCGGCTTCGTCACCGAAGACCGCAAAGGCCAGAGCCTGGTGCTCGCGCGCCCGGTGGGCGAGAACGCGAGCCTGGCCGCGCTCGCGCACTACGTGCGCGCAGGCGTGCTCCAACTGGCACGAGAGGCGCGCGAGGTCGGCGACAAGGTGCGCGAGCTGCGCGTGAAGACACCGTCGCTCGCCACCGCGGCGGGCGCGCTGTCGGGCGGCAACCAGCAGAAGGTCGTGCTCGCGAAGTGGCTGTTGACCAAGCCCAAGATCGTGCTGCTCGACGAGCCGACGCAAGGTATCGATGTTGGCGCCAAGGCCGAGATCTACGAGCTGATCGACCGGCTCGCGAAGAGCGGCACGGCGATCGTGCTCGCGTCGAGCGAGATGCCCGAGCTGCTCGCGCTGTGCGACCGCGTGCATGTGCTCTGCGAGGGCCGGATCGCCGGCACGCTAGACCACAGCGAGGCCACGCAAGAGCGCATCCTCGATCTCGCGACGCGCTTCTCGGTCCACCCCGAGGCGCACATCGTCAAAGCCGGCGGCGCCGCCGCAGCCGGGACATCGCCATGAGCACCGACGTTGTCGCCGCCGCCGCCGCCGCCAAGACCGGCGGGCGCCGCGCGCTCGACCAGGTGCTGCGCTTCCAGGGTTACCTCGGCCTGTTGATCGTGTTCGTGCTCGGCGCGATCTTCGCGCCGGTGCGCGACGGCACGAACCTGTTCCTGGACGTGCCGAACCAGATGAACATCCTGCGCTATGTCGCAGAGACCGGCATCATCGCGATCGGCATGACGCTCGTGATCCTGATCGGCGAGATCGATCTGGCGGTCGGCGCGGTGCTCGCGTTCTCGGCCACGCTGACGGCTTATCTGCTCACCAACGGCCAGTTCGGCACCAGCACCGCGTTCGTCGCGGTGATCGTCGCCGGCACCGCGCTCGGCTTCACGAACGGCATCGTCACGACCGGCCTGCGCATTCCGTCGTTCGTCGTCACGCTGGCGATGATGAGCTTCGCACGCGGCCTGGCGCGGCTGATCTTCGGCGGCGTGTCGATCCCGCTCTTGCCCGTCTCGCAAGGCGGCAGCGCGCCCGAGTCGGCGTTCTTCTTCTCGGAGCGGCTGTTCGGCGTGTTGCCGGTGCCGGCGCTGGTGATGTTCGGCATGGCGCTCGTCGTCGGCGCGCTGATGCGCTGGTCGGCGTTCGGCCGGCACGTCTACGCGATCGGCGGCAACCCGGTGGCGGCGCGCTTGTCGGGTGTGCGCGTGGACCTGACGCGCGTCGTCGTGTTCGCGATCTGCGGCGCGCTGACCGCGTTCGCGTCGTTCATCCACGCGATCCAGCTGAACCAGGGCGCACCGAACGACGGTTTCGCCTACGAGCTGAACGCGATCGCTGCGGTCGTGATCGGCGGCACCAGTTTGCAAGGCGGCATCGGCGGTATCGCCGGCTCGGTGGCCGGCGCCTGGATGCTCGGGATGATCGACAACGTGCTGAACCTGAACAACGTCGAGGCCGACGTGCAGCTGCTCATCAAGGGCGCGCTGATCGTCGGCGCCGTCGCGTTGCAACGCTTGCAGCGGCGCACCTGAATCGCTTCAACCACCTGCCCGGGCAACGAGCGCCGGGCTCAACCACCGGAGACCACATGAAAGTCATCGCCCTCGCCGCTCTCGCGGCAACCGCCATCACCATCGCCGCACCTGCCGCGGCCCAAGGCAAGCAATACGTCATCGGCTTCTCGCAGCTCGCGTTCGACGACCCGTGGCGCGTGGCCTTCAACAACCAGATGACGAAGGCGGTCGCCAAGCACCCGAACTTCAAGCTCGTGCTCGTGAACGCGCAGCGCGACAGCTCCAAGCAGATCGCCGACGTCGAGAACCTGCTGACGCAGAAGGTCGATGCGCTGATCATCTCGCCGAACGAGGCGGCGCCGCTCACCGCGGTCGTCAAGCGCGCCTTTGACAAGGGCGTGCCGGTGATCGTGCTCGACCGCAACGTGCTCGGCGAGGCGTACACGATGTTCATCGGTGCCGACAACAAGCTGATCGGCAAGAAGGCCGGCGAGTACATCGCCAAGTGGTGTGCCGAAAAGAAGTTCACCCCCTGCAACGTGCTCGAAGTGAGCGGCCTGTCGGGCTCGACGCCGGCACAGGAGCGCGGCGAAGGCCTGCGCGACGGCATCAAGGCCAACCCGGCCGTCAAGGTCGCCGCGAGCGTGACGAGCGAGTGGCAGAAAGCCAAGGCCGTACCGGCCGCGGCCGCGGCGTTCCAGGCGAGCAAGAACTTCCAGGTCGTCTATGCGCACAACGACGATTCGACCGAAGGTGCCTACATCGCGGCGAAAAACGCGAGCCTGGATCTGAGCAAGATGCTGTTCGTCGGCATCGACGGCTTGCCCGACAAGAACGGCGCGATCGTCAGCGTGCTGCAAGGCCGGCTCGGCGCGTCGTTCGTCTACCCGAATGGTGCGGCCGAAGCGGTCGAGTGGGTTTCGCGCATTCTCGAGAAGGGCGAGAAGCCGCCGAAGAAGATCGTGCTCGGCACCGACGAGATCACGCCGGCGAACGCAAAGGCGGCGTGCGAGAAGTACGACTGCGAGTTCAAGTGACCCTGGCGACACTGTCTGTCTGGCGAGCCCCGAGACCATGCTGAAGAACATCGACCCGTTGCTCACCCCCGAGCTGCTGAAGGTCTTGTGCGAGATGGGTCACGGCGACGAGATCGTGCTGGCCGATGCCAACTTCACCGCGGCGTCGTTGGGGCGCGCGGGCGTCGTGCTGCGCCTGCCCGGCGTGTCGATGCGCCGCGCCTGCGCGGCGGTGCTGTCGGTGCTGCCACTCGACGAGATGGTGGCGCAGCCGGCGGCCTGCATGCAGGTCGGCGGCACGGCCGAGGGCTACCGCTCGGCGGTGCAGCGCGAGGTGATCGGCGACATGGTGCAAACCGGCGCCGCGCGCGCCGAGCAATGCGCGGCCGTGGAACGCTTCGCGTTCTACGAGCGCGCCAGAGGCGCCTACGCGATCGTGCAGACCGGCGAGCTGCAGGCCTGGGCCAACTTCCTGTTCAAGAAGGGCGTGATCGCCGAGGAACTGCGGCCGTGACGACCGCGGTGCTCGCCGAACCGAGACTGCGCCCGCGCGGCTCGAACCACGTCGGCATGCGCCAGTTCAACGAGCGCGTCGTGCTGCAGGCGATCCGCCTGAACGGCGCGTTGCCGAAGGCCGCCATCGCGCGGCTCACGAAGCTGACGGCGCAGACGGTGCAGGTCATCATCGCGCGGCTCGAGGCCGACGCGTTGGTGGTCAAGATGGAGCCGGTGCGCGGCAAGGTCGGCCAGCCCTCGGTGCCGATGGCGCTGAACCCCGATGGCGCGTTCTCGATCGGCATCAAGATCGGCCGGCGCAGCATGGACATGCTGCTGCTCGACTTCACCGGCGCGGTGCGCGAGCGGCTGTCGCTGACCTACGCCTTCCCCGACCCGGACACCTTGTTCCCCGAGATCGAGGCGCGGCTGCGGCAGCTCACGCAGAGCCTGCCGGTCAAGTTGAGGGCGCGGCTGCATGGCGTGGGCGTCGCGGCGCCGCTCTCGCTCGAAGGCTGGCACGCGGTGCTCGGCATCGGCCGCAAGCAGGCGGCGAAATGGGCCGGCATCGACATCCGCGAGCGCATCGTCGCGATGACCGACCTGCCGGTCGAATTCGTCAAGGACACGGCGGCCGCTTGCGTGGCTGAACTCGTGGCCGGGCGTGGTCGCAACATCGGCAGCTTCCTGTACGTGTTCTTCGACACCTTCATCGGCGGCGGTCTCGTCATCGACAGCCACCTGCGCTCGGGCCTGAACGGCAACGCCGGTGCGGTCGGCTCGCTGCCGCTGGGGCTGGCGCAGGCCGGCCGCGCCGCGGCGCCGGACCAGCTCCTGAGCCACGCCTCGCTCGTCAACCTGGAGGCGCGTTTCAGCGCGAGCGGTCTCGATGCCGGCGCTGCGAGCGATGTCCGTGCGATGCAAAAGCCGTGGTGGCCGCACACCGACCAATGGCTGCGCGAGGCCGCGCCCGCGGTCGCGTTCGCGGCCAACAGCGCGGCCTGTTTGCTCGACCTCGACGGCATCATCATCGACGGGTCGTTCAGCCGCGAGCTGTTGCGCGCGACGCTCACGGCCGTGAACCACGCGCTCGACCAGTACAGCTGGGAAGGCGTGGCGCGGCCGGCCGTGTTCGAAGGCACGATCGGCTCGGACGCGCGCGCGATGGGCGGCGCGCTGCTGCCGCTGTACGCCAACTTCGCGCCGGATCGAGATCTGTTCCTCAAGCTCGGCGCCTGATGGGGCCCCTCGGCGAACGAGTACGTTCGCCGATCCCCCGGGGGGATGCGGGCCAGCTTGGGGCGGCCCGGCGCTTGTCCCGCTGTTGTTCGGCGGCACAATGACTGTTCAACAGGAGCCCGCATGATTTCTGTCGCCACGCAGCCCATCGCCGGCCAGCGCCCCGGTACCTCCGGCCTGCGCAAGAAGGTCACGGTGTTCCAGCAACCGGGTTACCTTGAGAACTTCGTCCAGGCGATCTTCGATTCGCTGACCGGTTTCAAGGGCCAGACGCTGGTGCTCGGCGGTGATGGCCGCTTCCACAACGATGCGGCGATCCAGGTCATCGTGCGCATGGCGGCAGCGAACGGCTTCGGCCGCGTGCTGGTCGGTCAGCACGGCATCCTCTCGACACCGGCGGCGAGTTGCGTGATCCGCAAGCACCAGGCGTTCGGCGGCATCATCCTGTCGGCGAGCCACAATCCGGGCGGTCCCGAGGGCGACTTCGGCATCAAGTACAACACCGGCAACGGCGGCCCGGCGCCCGAGAAGATCACCGAGGCGATCTATGCGAACACGCAGACGATCACGCGCTTCCTCACGCTGGACGCGCCTGAGGTGAACCTCGCGGTGCAGGCGACGACGATGGTCGCCGGCATGGCGGTCGAGGTCAACGACCCGGTCGCCGACCATGCCGACCTGCTCGCGACGCTGTTCGATTTCGAGCGCATCGGCGCGCTGCTGCGCTCGGGCACGTTCGGGATGTGCTTCGACGCGATGCACGCCGTCACCGGCCCGTATGCGCACGAGATCTTTGTCAAGCGCCTTGGTGCGCCCGCGGCCAGTGTGATGAACGGCGTGCCGCTGCCCGACTTCGGCGGCGGCCACCCGGACCCGAACCCGACCTACGCGGAAGACCTGATCAAGGTGATGTTTGCCAAAGGGACAGGATCAGAGAGTGCACCTGATTTCGGTGCGGCGAGCGACGGCGATGGCGACCGCAACATGATCGTCGGCAAGCATTTCATCGTCACGCCGAGCGACAGCCTGGCCGTGCTCGCCGCGAACGCGCAGCTCGTGCCGGGTTATGCGAGCGGCCTGAAGGGCGTGGCGCGCTCGATGCCGACCAGCGCGGCGGTCGATAGAGTCGCCGAGAAGCTCGGCATCGGGTGCTACGAGACGCCGACCGGCTGGAAGTTCTTCGGCAACCTGCTCGATGCCGGCAAAGTAACGCTGTGCGGCGAAGAGAGCGCCGGCACCGGCAGCGATCATGTGCGCGAGAAGGACGGTGTGTGGGCAGTCCTGTTCTGGCTCAACATCCTCGCGGTGCGGCGCGAGTCCGTCGAGGCCATCCTGCGTGGCCACTGGCAACGCTTCGGCCGCAACTACTACTCGCGCCACGACTACGAAGGCGTGGACAGCGCCGCCGCGAACGGCCTGATGACGCAGCTGCGCGCGTCGCTCGCCACGCTGCCCGGCCAGTCGATGAACGGCGCAACGATCGGGAGCGCCGACGACTTCGCCTACACCGACCCGGTCGATGGCTCGGTGAGCACCGCGCAAGGCGTGCGCATCGGCTTCACCGATGGCTCGCGCATCGTGTTCCGCCTCTCGGGCACCGGTACCGAAGGTGCGACGCTGCGCGTCTACCTCGAACGCTTCGAGCCCGATCCGACCAAGCACGGGGTCGAGACGCAGGAGGCGCTGGCCGGGCTGATCGCGCTTGCCGAACGCCTCGCCGGCATCGCCCAGCGCACCGGCCGCGCGCGGCCCACGGTGATCACCTGACCGGCCCGCACCCCTAGTTCGAAGGGCTCCGGCAGCCGCCAGCCCCCTCACTGGGGTGGTGTCGAAATGCCAGCGTCAGGCAATCATGGAGATGCCACTTCAGGAGTCGAGCATGTCCAGTCAACACACGGCAGGTCGCTTCGAGATTGATCGCACCGCATCGGCACCGCTGATGACGATCCCGCCCGGTCACGTCGGCGAATTCGTGATCCCGGGCACCGGCCGCCGGGTCTGGTGGACGGGGCGGGTCGCGATCGGGCTGCTGCACCAGCCGGAAGGTCGATTCGGGTCGTCCAGCCAGTCGGCGCTGTGGATCCAGGATCTGCTGCGTGGCAAGTCCATGCTTGCTGGCCACTGACCTCTTCATTGCGGGTGGGGTGTTGTCCGACACCCGGTTCAGGCCGAGTCTCACAGGTCGTCGAAAGCGGCACCGATAAGGTGTGCCACTTCGACCATCGGAACCCGACCATGAACCACTTCAGCAAACTCCTGCTCGTCTGTGCCCCGCTCGCGGGCCTCTCCGCCTGTGGCGGCAGCGACACCGCGGACCGCCTCGACGTCGCCGACCCGGTGGTGCGCTTCGTGCACGCCTCGCCGATCGCGCCGAACGTGACGCTCTACCGCGGCGTCGACGCTCAACCTGACGCGACCAACGTGCCGTACAAGTTCGCGTCGAACTATTTCGACGTGAGCATGGGCATCTCCGATTGGTCCGTGAAGACGGCGGTCGGCGCCACCACCGTCGGCACGGTGTCGATCGACCCGGTGCGCGGCACCAAGTACACGATCGTTGCGTTGCCGGCGTCCAGCACCACCAGCAGCACGTACCTGATCACAGACCCCTACAACCGATCGCTGAACGGCGACAACGCCTACGTGCGCGTGATGAACGCCTCGTTCAACGCCGCCAACATCGACCTGTACATGACCGCGGTCGGCACGAACATCGCCGCCGCCGGCGTCAACCCGTTCGTCGCGGCCACTGCGTACAAGACCGCCGGCCCGGCCTCGGGCGGTGACTCGGCCCCGATCCAGGGCGGCACCTACCAGGTGACGATCACCCCGGCCGGCACCAAGACCATCCTGTTCAACGGGCAGCTGAGCATCGGCAACAGCAAGGATGTGCTGCTGCTCACCGTGCCCGACACGGTGCTGCCCGGCGCGATCAAGCTGCTGGTGAAGACCGAGGGCACGGCCGGCGCCACGGAGCTGGCGCCGAGCTGACCGCACCACCGGGGCGGTCAGCCCGACCCGGTCAGTCGTCCGCTTTCAGCACATCGGCCTCCAGGTCCGCGTTGCGCCGGTGCATGATCAACAGCCCCGATTCGGTGGAGCGCGTGGCGGGGACGCTCGCGCGCGAGATCTCGATGCGACCGCTGGAGCGCGAGGGCACCTCGCCGAACGGGTCGCCGACGGCGTTGAAGCGTGCGCCTCCCGGCGTGAACACCATGCCGCCCAACGAATCGCTGACGAGGCCGGTGAAGTAGCTGTCGAAGGCGAATGCCGAGATCCCGATCGTCTTGCCTTCCGTCAAGCCCAAGGCGGCCATCGGCACCGTCATGATCATGTTGCCCGAGTTCAGATCGGCATCGGCATAGAAGTACGCGGAGCTCACGCCTGTGGCGGCGGATTGCACGAAGACCAGCGTCTGACCGCTGGCGTCGAAGCCGCCGCTCTCTGCGTTGAAGACCGCGAAGTCCGCCTTGCCGTCACCATTGGTGTCGATGTCGATCTCGAAGCCGCCCGGGTAGGCGGGGTGCGCGCGGCGCCCGTTGGTGCTGATCGCAAATTCGAGGCAGCCGCCGGCCACGCCGCACACGTCGGGCGTGAGGTAACGTGTGCCGACCGCGCGCAGGTCGACCGCGGCGAAGTTGTCACCCGGGTTCGGCAATGCCGACTTCGGCAACCTCGGGCTCGTGGCCATCAGCGAGAACACATCGTACTGGCCGACCTCGCTGCCGCTGTTGCGCAGGCGGACGGCCGAGGCCGCGCCGCGACTTTCGGCCCACTGCGCCTCGTTGGCGGCGGCGCGTCGTGGCAGCACATGCCAGGGCACCGTCAGCTTCTCGGCGCCGGCGGTCAAGGTCAGGTAGCCGTCGTACTCGGGCCCATTCAGGCCCGCGCCGTTGCCGCCCTGCGATCCGCCGTTCAGTGTCCAGGAGGGCAGTTTGTCCGGGTCGATCACGAGCGTCACTTCGACGTCTTCGCGCCCGCGCGCCTGCACCGACACCTTGGAGGCCACGCGCACCTTGACGGCGCCGCTGGCCTCGTCATCGGCATACCGGAAGCTCGGCGTGATGGTGAAGCGCTTGTCGCTGCCCGAGAAGTTCTCGACCCGCAAGGTCAGCGTGGACGTGGTCGTCTTCCGGTCCACCTCCAGCGCACCGAACGACAGCGCCGCGGCCTTCTGCGACTTGTTCCAGGCCAGCGATGTCAGGGCGATCGCGCGATCGACGCGCAACTCGCCGGCACCGATGCGGCTGATCGGCGCGAGTTCGCCGGGGATCAGCGCAGGGTTGGTGTAAACGACCGTTTCCGCACTGTTCATCAGCATCGCCTTGATGCGCTCGGGCGAACGATCAGGAAAGGCTTCGATCAGCAGCGCGGCCGCGCCCGCGACCATCGGTGTCGCGCCGGACGTTCCGCCGAAGGCCGACTCGCCGGTGCCGCTGCCGGCGTTGGCCGAGACGGAAGCGCCGGGCGCGCCGATCTCGGGCTTGATGTGCTGCGTGCTGATGGACGGCCCGCGCGCTGACGAGCTCGCCATGCTGCCCACGAGCGCGATCGCGGCCGCGTTGGACATCGACACGTTCACGTTCTCGGCTGCCGCGAGGCGCCCCTTGATCGCGACCGACAGCGATTGCTGGATCACCAGCGAGGGCACGAAGGCGGTACCGCCGCCGAACGAGAACGAGATTGCATCGCCCGCGGCGACGAGCCCGATCAGCACGCCTCGCGCGCCCGCCTTCGCGGCGGCGTCGACTTTCAGGCTCACCGAGCAGCCGCCGCGGTCGATCAGCGCGATCTTGCCGACCGGGCTGGCGAGCACCGGGTCGGCGCCGGCCTGGCCCGCCACGCTGCCGGCCGGGCAACCACGCCCGTAGTAGACGACATCGCCGGTCACGCCGGCGCCGATCGGAGCGAAGTCCAGCGTCTGGGTGTTGCCGTAGACGCGCGCGATCGATGCCGGCGCATTCACCACCAGCGGCACGGCCGTGGCGCTGGGCACCTGGGTCTGCGCGACGCTGATGACGCCGACGCCGATCGACGGTGAGCTCACGGCATACGGCTTGTTGCCGGAATTGCCCGCGGCGACCACCACCACCACGCCGAGCTTGACAGCATTCGTCGCGGCCAGGGTCAGGTCGTCCTCGACCTGGCCGTAGGCCGAGCCCAGCGACATGTTGATCACATCGACCGCATCGCTGATGTCGCCGTCGCCGTTCGGGTCGAGCGCGAAGTCCATGCCCTGGAGCAGGGCGACGCCGCTGCAGGCGCTGGCGACGGCGCTGCACACCTTGACGGCGTAGAGCGATGCGTCGGGTGCCATGCCCTTGTGCGTGCCGTCGGCGCTGCGGCCGGCGATGATGTCGGCGACGTGGGTGCCATGGCCCTGGTGGTCGATCGGGTCGGCGTCGGGCTTCTCGGGGCTGTTGGGCCAGTCTTCGCCGACGAAGTCGTAGCCGCCCACGACCTTCGACGTCGGGAACAGGCCGTCGAGCGTGGTGTTCTTCGGATCGGTCGGGCCGGCGCCGTAAGCGGCCGCGTAGGCGGCCGCGGTGCCCGCGCCGCCGAGGTTCCTATGGGTGTAGTCGATGCCCGAATCGAGCACCGCGACCCTGACGCCCTTGCCCGTGTGGCCCGCGGCCTGCGCCGCAGCCCCGCCGACGTAGGGCACGGTTTCACTCAGGTCCAGCGCGTAGTCGATCACCGGGCGAACCTTGATCACGCCACTGAGCTGCGAGATGGCGGTCAATGCGCTGGCGTCGATCTTGACGGCCACCGCGTTGTGCGCCACGTGCACCCGGCCGAGTTCCTGTGCGCCCATGCCGCGCAGCTGGCTCATCATGTCGGCCTGGCGCGCGCGCAGGTTGTCGCGGTGCGCCATCAATGCGCCTTGTTGCGTCCGTTCGCCGGCACTCAGGATGCGCATGTTCGACTTTGCGCCGAGGCCGCGCGCCTGCATGTCCAGGCCCGCGGCTTCGAGCTGGCTCGATTTGTACGCCGCCAACGAGGGCTCGGACATCGTCACCCAAACCCGCTGCGGGCCGCTCAGGCGCTGCAGGCGCGGGTCGAGCACGGCGCGTGACGGGCCGCCTTCGATGCGCAGCCGGGCGGCGGTGGAGGGGCGCGTCGTGGCGGCCAGCGATTGAGCCTCGTCGGAGGCGGGCGAGGAGCCCCCGCCGCATGCGGCCAGAACGGCAAAGGTGGCCCCGGTCAGGGCATATCGGACAACACGCTTCATGAGCAAATCCCCGAAATTGCTGCGATCCGCGTTCGCGGACGGGCCAGGCAGGATGGCCCGGCCGCGAATGCTGACCGGCGTCGATCGCGGCAGTCAAGCTCGCAAACGCGAATCCCCCCTAACTCCGATCGGTGGATCGGTGGCGCACGATGTGCACCGCGCGCACGCCCGGTATCCGTCGCGCAGCGTCGATCTGCGCCGCGGGCAGCCGCACCGCGATCGCGTTGCGAACCACCTGGACGCGGGCTTGCTCTTGCGCATCCAGCGCGCGCAGCCGGTCCATCACCGCATCTTGCTGTGCGCCGATTCGAAGCCTGAGGGCCTCGCGCTCGACGCGCGCGCTGTTCGCCAAGCTGGCCAGCTCGGGCACATCGAGATCGACCCAGACCGAGATCCGCCCGGCGGCGTCGGCACGGGTCGGGTTCGCGCCCTGCGCGCTCACGCCAGAGGCCAGCAACAGCACCGCGGCGCTGAGAAGGAAGCGCACATCCCGCCTCACCGCGAGCCGAACATCATCTGCCGCGCCAGTGCCGATTTCAGCGGCGAGAGCGCTTGCAGCGCGGCGATGCCGAGCCCGCGCGCGGCGCCGGCGCCGGGCAGCTTCCAGGTGAAACTGCGGGCGAGGAAGTCGGTCGCCGCGATCATCGCCCATCGATCCGGGCCGCGCTGCCATTCGAGGTTGCGCAGCACCGCCGACACGTCGGCGTTGCGCGACAGCGAATGCACCAACTCGAACGCATCGCGCAGGCCGAGGTTGAGGCCCTGGCCGGCGACCGGGTGCAGCGTCTGCGCGGCATTGCCGATGCGCACGGTGCGGCCATCGGTCAGCGTGCGCTCGGCGTTCAGGCCGAGCGGGAACTGCTTCAGCGGCGAGATCGATGCGACGCGGCCAACGGCAGGATGGAAGATGCTGTTGAGCACCGTCACGCGCTGCGCGTCGTTCAGCTCGCGCACCGGGTCGTCGTCGCTCGGCACGCACCACACGAGGCCGGCACCGCCGCTCTTGAGCGGCAGCAGCGCGGCCGGGCCGTGGCGCGTGAAGCGCTCGAACGCAACACCGCGCGGCCGCTGAACTGCGGCGCCCTCGAACTGCACCGTGCCGACCCAGGCCGTCTGGCGGTAGTCGTGCGCGATCGCCTTGCGCGCCTGGTCGGCGAACACGCCGCCTTCGGCGACGATCGCGAGGTCGAAACGCTCGGCGATGCCGGCATCAACCTCGACCCCACCGGCGATGTTCTTGAGCGCCGCCACCGCCTGCCCGAAGCGGTTGTGCAGCCGGGTCGGCTCCGCAGCCTGGGCCGCCATCCAGACCTGCTGCAGCGGTGCCACGATGCTGCCGTAGCTGAGCACCGCGCCGAGCAGCGGCACCGCTTCGTCCACCGCGCGGATGCGCAGCTCGGGTTCGCCGAGCACCTCGCCCAGCAGCGGGGGCATCGATGGCGGTTGTTGTGACACATGCACTTCGAGGATCGGCTGCGCCAGCTCGGCGCGCCAGGCGCCGAGCCGCTCCAGCAATTGCACGCTGCCGAGCGAGAGCGCGAGCGTGCGCGGGTCGCCGGAGACGTCCTTGTCGATCGGGCGGGCGTCGAACACGGTGATGCTGGCTTCGGGCAGCGCGCGCGCGGCGTGCAGCGCCAGGCTCAGGCCAACCGGGCCGGCGCCGATCACGGCAATCTGCAGGGCTGCGATTTCGTTCATGGAGAGCACCCGTCGGTGGGGGTTGAAAAGCAAACGTCCGGCGTATTATTCGCCGCACCCGGATTCGCGGGTGTTTGTGGAGATGCATGCCATGGCGCTGATGGATTTCATCAAGAAGCAGTTCATCGACATCATCGAGTGGACGGAGTCCGGCGACGGCACGCTCGCCTGGCGCTATCCGATGGAAGACCGCGAGATCCAGAACGGCGGCTCGCTCACGGTGCGCGAATCGCAGATGGCGGTGTTCGTCAACGAGGGCAAGGTCGCCGACGTGTTCGGCCCGGGCCGCCACACGCTCACGACTGCAACGCTGCCGATCCTGACCTACCTGCAGAACTGGGACAAGCTCTTCAAGAGCCCGTTCAAGAGTGACGTGTATTTCTTCAGCACGCGCCAGCAGGTCGATCAGCGCTGGGGCACGACCCAGCCGGTGACGATCCGCGACAAGGACTTCGGCGCCGTGCGCCTGCGCGCGTTCGGCAACTACAGCTACCGGATTGCCGATCCGAAGGTCTTCCACACCGAGATCTCGGGCACACGCGATGCCTACACCGTGGCCGATCTCGACGGCCAGCTGCGTGGCTTGATGCTGCAGCACATCTCCGACGCCGTCGCCTCCAGCGGCGTCGCTTTCCTCGACCTGGCGGCGAACCAGGTCGCGTTCGCGAAGGCCTTGCAGGGTGCCACCGCGCCGGCGTTCGAGAAGATCGGCCTGAAGCTCGAAGCGGTGACGATGCAGAACGTCTCGCTGCCCGAAGAGCTACAGAAGATCCTCGACCAGAAGATCGGCATGGGCATGGTCGGCGACATGGGCAAGTTCATGCAGTACCAGACCGCGCAATCGATCCCGAAGTTCGCCGAAGGGGCGGGCGGTGGCGGTGTCGTCGGCGATGCGATGGGCCTGGGGGCCGGCGTCGCGCTCGGCCAGGTGATGGCGCAGCAGCTGAACCAGGGTTTGCAGGGCCAGAACGCGGCCGCCGCCGCTGCAGCCGCGGCTGCGCCTGCCGGCGTGAAGGCCGACGACGTGATGGCCACGCTGGAGAAGCTCGGCGAGCTCAAGACCAAGGGCATCCTGACGCAGGAAGAGTTCGACGCGAAAAAGGCAGAGCTGCTGAAGAAGCTCGTCTAGGGTAGTCATGACGACCCCTGGACGCCTGGCGGCGTCGACCCCCGAGGGGCGCTCAGCCCTCTTGGGGCGGCCCGGCGAGGGCTGACTTGGCGACCGAACCGTCACCGCAGCGCGGTTACCGCGCGGCGTGCCCGAATTGCGGCGCGCCGGTGGACTTCCGTTCGTCGGCGTCGGCGTTCGCCGTGTGTGGCTTCTGCAAGAGCACGGTGGTGCGCGAGGGCGATGCGCTGCGCAAGATCGGCGAAAGCGCCGAGCTCTTCGACGACCACTCGCCGCTGCAACTCGGCGCCGCCGGCAAGTACCAGGGCGCCGCGTTCACGCTCGTCGGCCGGCTTCAATACCGCTACGCCGAAGGCACCTGGAACGAATGGCACGCGCTGTTCGAGAACGGCAAGTCGGCCTGGCTGAGCGAAGACAACGGCCGCTACGTGCTCGCCATCGACGCGCCGCTCGAGGGCGGCGCGCCGGCCGCGACCGGCTTGAAGGCCGGCGCGCAGGTGATGGTGGCCGGGCAGGCCTGGACGGTCGCCTCCGTCAGCGCCGCGAAGCTCATCGCGGCGCAGGGCGAGCTGCCGACCGCGCCGAACCTGACGCGCGGCTTCGTCGTCTCGGACCTGCGCAATGCGCGCGGCGAGGTCGGCACGCTCGATTACGGCGAGCCCGGCCAACCGCGCTGGTCGGTCGGCCGCTCGGTCGCGCTCACCGAGCTCGCGATGACGGGCCTGGCCGAATCCAGCGAGAAGACGCTGAAGGCACGCGGCGTCGAATGCCCGAGCTGCGGCGCGGCGCTCGAGATCAAGCTCGCGACCACGCAATCCATCGTCTGCCACCAGTGCGCGTCGGTCGTCGATGTGTCGAAGGGCGTGGGCGGCGATCTCGCACACTACGCGCAGCAGAACCCGCAAGAGCGCGGCTCCGAGCCGCTGATCCCGCTCGGCAGCACCGGCACGCTGGCGCTGACGCGCGGCACCGCGCTGCCGTGGCAGGTGGTCGGCTACGTCGAGCGCTGCGAAGTCGCCGAATCGGCCGACGACGAGCAGACCTTCTGGCGCGAATACCTGCTTTACCACCGCACCGAAGGCTTCGCGTTCATCGTCGATGCGCAAGACGGCTGGAGTTGGACGGCGCCGATCACCGGCGTGCCCGAGAAGGCCGGCGGCGGCCTCAAGTACCAGGGCGTGACCTATCGCAAGCTCTACGACTACACCGGCATGGTCACCTACGTGCTCGGCGAGTTCTACTGGCAGGTCACGAAGAACCAGCGCACCTTCAACTCCGACTACCAGGGCACCGGTGCGGCCGCGACGAAGCGGCTGAATCGCGAGATGACGGGCAGCGGGGACACCTCCGAGATCGTCTGGTCGGGCGGCGACACGCTGAGCGCCGACCAGGTGATGAAGGCTTTCAAGCTCGCGTCCGAGAAGAGCGCCGCGGTGCAGCGCGACGCGCTCCCGACGGCGCTGGGCGGCTCATCGACGCTGGTGAAGATCGTGATCTGGGCGGTGATCATCATCGTCATGTTGCTGCTGTTTCGCTGCGGCAGCGATGGCGATGGCAGTGGCTACCGTACAGGCGGTGGTTCATACGGCGGTTTTTCGAGCGGAGGCGGCGGGCATAAATGAAGCCCCTCGCCCGACGAGTACGTCGGCCGATCCCCCGAGGGGATGCGGGCCGGCTTGGGGCGGCCCGGCGCTCGGCCCGCCCCGTGTTTGAACATCAACGAGGAGGTTCGCCATGATGGGAATTGAGTGGATGAAGCCCGGCATCATCGTCGGCTCGGTCATGTTCGCGCTGATCGGCGTCGCGATCTTCTGGATCTGCTTCGTCATCGTCGACAAGCTCACGCCCTACGACCTGTGGGCCGAGATCATCGAGAAGAAGAACGTTGCGCTGGCAATCGTCGTCGGCGCGATGTGCATCGCGATCGGGCTGATCGTCGCGGCCGCGGTCCACGGATGAGCGGGTGTATGGGTGTTAGAGTATGGGCACCCACACGATGACGACTCGCCATGAAGACGACACTTGACATCGCCGATCCATTGCTCGATCAGGTTCGGCGCATCGCGGCACGCGACGGTGAAACGCTGCGCTCGCTCGTCGAGCAGGGTTTGCGCAAGGTCGTTGCCGAGCGCAACGCCAAGACCAAGCCGTTCAAGCTGCGCGACGGCAGCTTCAAGGGCAATGGCTTGCGGCCCGAGGTGGCGCATCTGTCGATGCACGAGATCATTCTCATGAGCTATGAGGACCGTGGTGGATGATCGCCGTCGACACGAATCTGCTCGTGTACGCGCACCGCACGGAGAGTCCGTTTCATGCGGCGGCAAAGCGATGCATTGCTTCGCTGGCCGAGTCACGATCGCCATGGGCCATTCCGTGGCCGTGCGTGCATGAGTTTTGTGCCGTCGTGACCAACCCGCGGGTGTTCAAGACTCCAACGCCAATCGCTGGAGCCGCGATGCAGGCCGACATCTGGTTCGAGTCGCCGTCGCTGGTCTTGCTGAGCGAAGCGGCGGAGCACTGGAGCACCTTTCGCAACTTGATCGCGACGGCCGGTTTCCGCGCCGGCATGGTCCACGATGCGCGCATCGCGGCGATTTGCATTGACAGCGACGTTCGAGAGCTCTGGTCGGCCGACCGCGACTTCAATCGCTTTCCCACTCTGACCGTGCGTAACCCGCTGGTGGGCTGATGGCCGCAGTCCGCGGCGACGATTCGCGCGACGCTTCGGTCCGGCCCGCCGAAGTCGCGCTGCTCGCCTCCGTCTTCGTCGTCGCCGCCTGTGGGTTGGTGTACGAGCTCGCGGCCGGCACGCTGGCGAGTTACCTGCTGGGCGACTCGATCCTGCAGTTCTCCACCGTCATCGGCACCTACCTGTTCGCGATGGGCGTGGGCTCGTACCTGTCGCGCTTCTTCGAGCGGCAGCTGGTTGCACACTTCCTGCGCATCGAGTTGCTGGTCGGCTTGATCGGCGGCCTGATGCCGGCGGCGCTGTTCGCGTTGCAGTCGCTGGCGAGCAGTTCGTTTCGCTTCGCGCTGTATCTGCTGGTGCTCGCGGTGGGCATCCTGGTCGGGCTCGAGATTCCGCTCGTGATGCGGTTGCTCAAGCGGCAGAGCAAGGGTCTGGGTCATCTGGTGTCGCAGGTGCTCACCTTCGACTACCTCGGCGCGCTCGCCGTCGCGATCGCGTTCCCGCTGCTGCTGGTGCCGCAGCTCGGGCTGATCCGCACCGGCGCGTTCTTCGGGCTGCTGAACGCGGCTGTGGCGGTGTGGGCGCTGCTGCTGTTTCGCGGTGAGTTGCGGCGCTTCGCGGCTCACGCGGTGGCGTGCGCGCTGACGATCGCTGCGCTGCTGGCCGCGTTCGTCGCTGCCGACCGCGTCACCTCCTGGGCCGAGGACCGCTTCTACGCCGACCATGTGCTGTACAGCGAAACCAGCGCCTACCAGCGCGTCGTCGTCACCGCCAGCAAGCAGGGCGTGCGGCTGTTCCTGAACGGCAACCTGCAGTTCCACTCGCGCGACGAGTACCGCTACCACGAGGCGCTCGTGCACCCGGCGATGGCCGCGCACGGCGCACCGAAGAACGTGCTGGTGCTGGGTGGCGGCGATGGCCTGGCGGCGCGCGAGATCCTGAAGCACGGCTCGGTCGAACACGTCACGCTGGTCGAGCTCGATCCGCACATGACGCAGCTGTTCTCGACCCAGCCGCTGCTGCGCGGGCTGAACGCCGATGCGCTGCTGTCGCCCAGGCTCAAGGTCGTCAACGCCGACGCGTTCGCGTGGCTGGAGCAGAGCACCGACAGCTACGACGTGATCGTCGTCGACTTCCCCGACCCGACCAACTTTTCGATCGGCAAGCTCTACACCGCGAGCTTCTACCGGCTGATCGACCAGCGCCTGAACGCGGGCGGTTTCGCGGTGGTGCAGACGACCTCGCCGCTGATCGCGCGCAAGAGTTTCTGGACCGTCGCCACCACCATCGAGGCCGCCGGCCTCGCGACCACGCCGTACCACGCGCATGTGCCGAGCTTCGGCGAGTGGGGCTTCATCCTCGCGAGCCGGCGGCCGTTCCGCATGCCGAGCGCGCTGCCGGCCGGCCTGCGCTTTCTGAGCGTCGCCGATCTGCCCACGCTGTTCAACTTCCCGCTCGACATGGCGCGCGTGCCGACCGAGGTGAACCGGCTCTCCAACCAGGTGCTGGTGCAGACCTTCGAGGACGAATGGGGCAAGGTGCACCAGTGACGATCCGGCGACGCGCGCTGCTTGCGGCGGCGGCCACGCTGCCGCTGGCTGGCTCGATCGCCGGCTGCACGCGCAGTGAGCCGGCCGAGTACACCGGTGGCTGGGTCGGTGCGAATGCCGAACGCGGGCATCGGCTGCGCGACGCGGCCTCGGCCGGGTTGCCCGCGCCCGAGGTGCAACGCCGCGCGTCGGTGCTGGTGATCGGCGCCGGTGTCTCCGGCCTCGCCGCAGCGCGGTCGTTGACGCGCGCCGGCATCGACGACGTGCAGGTGTTCGACCTCGAGGACGAGGCCGGCGGCAACAGCCGCGGCCACCGCATTGCCGGCATGGCCTGCCCGCTCGGCGCGCACTACCTGCCGGTGCCAGGCGAGCGCGCGACCGAAGTCATCGAGTTGCTCGAAGACCTCGGCCTGCGCCGCACCGAGGCCGGCCAGCCGGTCTACGACGAGCGCCACCTGTGCCACAGCCCGCAGGAGCGGCTGTGGGTCGACGGCCACTGGTTCGAAGGGCTGTTGCCGCCGGTCGAGGCACTGCCCGCGGATCAGCGCGCCGCCACGCTCGCGCAATACCGCCAGTTCGCCGCCGCGGTCGATCGCGCGAGCGCGGGCGGCGCCTTCAGCATGCCGACGGCGCGCAGCACCTGGAGTCTCACCCTCGATGCGCTGGATGCGGTGGCCTTCGCGTCGTGGTTGGACGCACAAGGCCTGACCGCGCCGGCGCTGCGCTGGTACCTCGACTACTGCTGCCGCGACGACTACGGCGCCGGCGCGCGCCAAGTCTCGGCCTGGGCCGGGCTGCACTACTTCGCGAGCCGCCACGGCTTTCATGCGCCGGGCGAGGGCGCTCCCGAACGCGACGGTGTGCTGACCTGGCCCGAAGGCAACGCCTGGCTCAGCCGGCGCCTCGCCGAACCGCTGGGCGATCGGCTGCACGCCGGCATGGTCGCGCTGCGCGTGATCGAGAACCGCGCCGGCGTGAGCGTCGATGCGTGGAACGCGCGCGCGCAGCGCAGCGAGCGCTGGACGGCCGCGAGCGTTGTCCTCGCCGTGCCGCTGTTCGTCGCCGCGCGCCTGCTCGCCGCGCCGCCGGCAGCGTTGACGCAGGCGACCGCGTTGATGCGCCACGCACCATGGCTCGTCGGCAACCTGCACCTGGACGCGGCGCTTGACGACCACCCTGGCGCGCCGCCGTCGTGGGACAACGTCCTCTACGACCCCGGCGCCGCGTTGCCGACACTCGGCTATGTCGATGCGATGCACCAGAGCACACGCAGCATCCCCGGCCCGACGGTGCTGACGACTTACTGGGCGCTCGGCGGCAACACGCCGGACGAACTGAAGCAGCAGCGCGCGCGCCTGCTGAACGAGCCGTGGTCGGCGTGGTCGCAAGCCGTGGTGCGGGAGCTGGCGCGCGTGCACCCGGACCTGCCCGCCAAGCTGAAGCAGGTCGATCTGATGCGCTACGGCCACGCGATGAGCATCCCGGTGCCGGGCCTGCGCAGCAGCGCGGCGCTGCGTGCGCTCGCCGCACAGCCGGGCCGCGTGCAGTTCGCGCACACGGACCTGTCGGCCTACTCGGTGTTCGAAGAGGCGATGTACCAGGGGGCGCGCGCGGGCGCAGCGGTGAGGCAGCAGCTCCGGCCCGACCGCCGCGCGCCGCTCAAGCCGGCGACGTGAAGCCATCGGCGCTCCAGCGCTCGCTGCCCACGCCGTGGTGCACGAAGAACAAGCCCTCGGGGTCGAACCGGGCCTTCACGGCGGCGAGCCTCGGGTGGTTGGATCCCCAGAAGGATTGCTGCCAGTTCGGCTCGAAGAAGTTGCTTTCCGCCACGTAGGAGCCGGTGGCCTGCACCCGACTGCGCAGTTCGCGCATGGCCCGCTCGATCGCCTGCGCACGCTGGCGCGCCGCCGCCGCGTCGGGCTCCCGGCCTGCCACGCCGGGGTAGGCGGGCGGGCCTTCCGCGCCGCAGATCGCCAGCGCGAAGGCATCCAGCACGGCGGGGTTCATCGCCGTGTCCCGGGCTGCGGCGACGGCTTCGGCCGGCGCGCCTGCCAGGCCCTTGTTGACGTGCAGGGACACGCCCCAGTGGCGGCTTGCAGCAAACAAGGCATCGACCAGCGCGGGTCGCTGCTCGTCACGCAGCAGTGCGGCCGGCAGCCAGGCGGATTGGTAGCCGTGCAGCACCTGACCCGCCTGTCCCTGATCGCCGGGCCAGAACACGTTGCCCTGCGGCGCGCCGGGCCGGTCGTCGGTGCTGATGAAACCGAGCATCTTCTTCATCATCGTCGGCGCCCAAAACTCTCGGGCCGAGGTCGACACGATCTTCAGCAGCGAGAACTCGACCGCGAAGTCTTGCGCAGCGCCGGCAATCGAATCCATGAACGGCTGCCAGACCGCCTGTGCCTGGCTGCGGGTGAGGCCCTGGAACACCATCGAGATCTTGAGGACGTTGTCGGCGCGCAAGCGGATCTGTTCGCCCCAGTGCGGGTTCATCAGCGCGCGGCCGTAGAACTCGACGATCAAGCCGATCAGCCGGTGGAACGCGGCGGCCGAGCTGGCCTTGATCGTCATGTTCACCGCGCCGAACGGTTCCGGGAGTTCGTGCACGCGCACGGTCAGCCGGGTGACGACCCCCAGGCTGCCGCCACCGCCGCCCTTCAGACCCCAGAAAAGATCGGGGTGGGTGCAGGCGTTGGCGATCCGTTTGACGCCGTCGGCCGTCACGACTTCGGCTTCGAGCAGACTCCCCGAGGCCAGCCCGAACGCTTTCGAGAAGCTGCCGAAGCCGCCGCTCTGGATCAGCCCGGCGACGCCTACCGTCATGCAGCCGCCGCCCTGGACATAGCCGCCCGCTTGCGTCGTGACCGCGTCGTAGACCTGCGCCCAGAGCGCGCCCGCGCCGACGCTGACCGCCCGCATCGGCTTGGCCACGCCCTCGCACCCGGTCGCGACGAAAGCGTCGTGCAGCGTGATGTCATTCATCCGCCGCGTCCAGATCAGCAGCGAGTCGGCCGCGTTGGACGTGCCCTGGTAGCTGTGGCCGCCGCCCTTCACGACCAGACGCAAACGATGCTCGCGCGCAAAGTTGACGGCGGCGACGACATCGTCGGCGGTCCGCGCGGCGACGGCGTAGACGCTCGGCATGGAGGTCCAGGCATCGACCCAGCCGAGGGTCTGCGTCAGGCCGACCTCGTCGCCGAGAACGTAAGGGTTCTTCAGCGACTTGAAGAGCCCGACGCAGCCGGCGCTGGCAGGCGCTTCGACGCAGCCCTGCAGCGGCGCAACGACCTTCTCGAGCCGGCCCCCAACCTGCCGGCCCAGTGCCGCCCAGCGCGCCTCGGATGGCCAGCCGGGATCGCCGGGACGAACCCGGCCCGCCGCCCCGGGCGCTGCCCGCGCGAGCATGCCCGCCGGCTCGAGGCCTGCCAGCAGCGGCGCGGCCACGGCGGCCCGCAACACCTGTCGTCTGTTCATCGCGTGGCCTCCTTCGTGCGGGCTCCTAGAATGGCCGCGATCGGACGCTGTCGGACCGAAAAGTGATGAACCCATTCAAACGTGGGACGAACCCGGGCGCCGCCGTGATCGTTGCGCTCGCCGCCGCGTGGGTGCTCGTGCACGCCGCCATCAACAGCGCCTCGGTGGCGTCCGATCTGGTGCGGCGCGGTGTCCGCGTCGATGCGGCCGAGCCCTGGATCTGGGAGTTCAGCAGCGCGTTCGGCTTGCTGATGTGCTTGTGGCCGGTGCTGGTGCTGGACGAGGCGCTGCGGGCCCGGGTGCGCAGCGTCTGGGCCAGGCTGGCCGCCTACGTGGTCGCGAGTGTCGTGTTCTCGGTGGTTCATGTGGCGACGATGGTCGCGATGCGCCAACTCGTCTACCGGCTCGCCGGCTGGCACTACGATTTCGGATCGTGGCCCGAGGGCCTGCTGTACGAATACCGCAAGGACGTGCTGACCTTCGGCGCGATCGTCGTCATCGCGGCGGTGTGGCGCCGGCTGGCGCAGCCCGAGCCGGTTGCGGTCGCGGTTCCCACGGAGACTGCGCCGATCGCAGCGGCGGCGGTGGCGCCGACGTTCATGGTCCGCACCGCGGCGCAGGGCGATTTGCTGGTGCGCGCCGACGAGGTCGATTGGGTCGAGGCGCAGGGCAACTACGTCGCGTTGCACGTCGGCGCCGACGTTCGTCTGCTGCGCCAGACCTTGTCCGAGATGGAGATGCGCCTCGGTGGCCACGGCTTCATCCGCACCCATCGCCGCGCGCTCGTCAACCGGGCGCGCATGCAGGCGATCATCCCGCCGGAGCTCGGCGAGCTCGGGGTGCGGCTCAGCGGCGGCCAGGTCGTGCCGCTGAGCGAGAGCCGCCGTGCCGAGGTCGTGCGGCTGGTGCTCGGCGGGTAGGTTCCAAGGCGCGGCGTCAGCGCGCGCTGCGCATCAACGCCTCGATCTCGGCGGCGGCGACAGGCACGCTGCGGCTCATCAACTCGCAGCCTTCGGCGGTGACGAGCGCGTCGTCCTCGATGCGGATGCCGATGTTCCAGAAGCGCTCCGGCACGCCGGGCGCGGGGCGCACGTAGAGGCCCGGCTCGATCGTCACGACCATGCCGGGCTGGAGCACGCGCGAGGGTTTCATCACGACGCTCTGGCCCATGCCGTTGATCTGCTCGCACGGCGCTTCGTCGAGCGCGAGGTACTCGCCCACGTCGTGCACGTCGCGGCCGAGCCAGTGGCCGGTGCCGTGCATGTAGAACTGGCGGTAGGCGGTGGAGGCGATCACCGCGTCCACATCGCCCGCGGTGTGGCGATCGAGCAGGCCGGCGTCGAGCATGCCCTGCGCGAGCACGCGCACGGCCGCGTGGTGCGCGTCGCGCTGGCGTGCGCCGGGGCGGGTCGCGTCGACGGCAGCCTGCTGCGCGGCCAGCACGATCTCGTAGAGCTCGCGCTGCGGCGCGCTGAAGCGGCCGTCGGCAGGGAAGGTGCGGGTGATGTCGCTGGCGTAGCCGTCGAGCTCGCAGCCGGCGTCGATCAGGCACAGCTCGCCGGCATGCAGTGGGGCATCGGCCGCGGCGTAGTGCAGCACGCAGGCATTCGCGCCGGCCGCGACGATGCTGGTGTAGGCCGGGCTCTGCGCGCCGTGGCGGCGAAACTCGTGCAGCAGCTCGGCCTCGATCTCGTACTCGTGCACCGCGCCTTGCGGTGCGGCGCGAAAACGCGCACCGCAGAAACGCATCGCCCGCGCATGCGCGCCCGCGCTGATCTGCGCGGCGCGGCGCATCGTCGCGATCTCGCTCGCGTCCTTGTGCAGGCGCATCTCGGCCAGCAGCGGTGCCAGGTCGCGCTGCGCCGCCGGGCATTCGATGCCGCTGCGCGAGCGCGCGCGCACGCTGTCGAGCCAGCGCGCCACGCTGGCCTCCAGGCCGGTGCCGAACGGGAACCACACGGCGGGCTGGTTGGCGAGTTGATCGGCCATCACCGCATCGATCGCGGCCACGTCGAAGGCCTGATCGACGCCGAGCGCGGCCGGTGCGGCCTCGGTGCCGAGGCGCCGGCCGTCCCAGATTTCGCGCGCCGGGTCGCGGGCGCGGCACAGCAGCGTCGAAGCGCCGCTGGCGTGCAGCACCAGCCACGCGCCGGGTTCGTCGAAGCCGGTGAGGTAGTGGAACGAGCTGTCGTGCCGGTAAGGGTGGTCGCTGTCGCTGTTGCGCTGGCGCTCCGGCGCGGTCGCGATCAGCGCCACGCCGCCGCCGGCCTCAACCAGGGCTCGGGCCAGCCGCGCACGGCGCCGCGCAAAGACAGTCGTATCCATGCCCGAACTGTAGCCTTGCGCATGCGACCGATGCAGCCCGCGCGCGGCTGGGCTAACCTCGAACGCTTCGCACCCTTCACGGCAAACTCACCATGCAATACCGACGACTGGGCCGCAGCGGCCTGAAGGTCAGCGAGCTCTCGCTGGGCTCCTGGGTCACGTACCACAACCAGGTCGACACTGGTGCGGCCACCGAGATGCTCGCCGCCGCGATGGATGCCGGCGTCAACTTCTTCGACAACGCCGAGGTCTACGCCACCGGCCAGAGCGAGGTCGTGATGGGCCAGGCCTTCAAGGCGCTGAAGTGGCCGCGCCTGAACTACGTGGTCTCGACCAAGTTCTTCTGGGGCCTGAGCCGTGAAGGCAACACCGTCAACCGGATGGACACGCTGAACCGCAAGTACCTGATGCAGGCGATCGATGGCTCGCTCGCTCGCATGGGGCTCGACTTCATCGACCTGGTCTACTGCCACCGCCCCGACCCGCACACGCCGATCGAGGAAACCGCGCATGCGATGAGCGACATGATCACGCAGGGCAAGGCGCTGTACTGGGGCACGAGCGAGTGGTCGGCGGCCGAGATCCGCGCGGCATGGGACATCGCCGACAAGCACCACCTGCACAAGCCGGTGATGGAGCAGCCGCAGTACCACCTGTTTCACCGCCAACGTGTGGAGAAGGAATACGCGCGGCTCTACGACGACATCGGCCTGGGCCTGACGACGTGGAGCCCGCTCGCCAGCGGCCTGCTGACAGGCAAGTACAAGGACGGCATCCCGCCCGGCAGCCGCGGTGCGATGGAGAGCATGGGCTTCCTGACGGCCAGCCTGAACGATCCGGCCAAGAACGCGGCCGTCGTCGAGCTCGAAGGCATCGCCGCCGAGCTGGATTGCAGCGTCGCGCAACTCGCGATCGCGTGGGTGGCGAAGAACCCGCGCGTCAGCAGTGTGATCACCGGCGCGTCGAAGCTGTCGCAGCTGCAGGGCAACCTCGGCGCGGTCGACGTGATCGCCAAGCTCACGCCGGAGGTGATGACGCGGATCGACGCGATCAGCGCGCCGATCGCCGCCTGACGAAGTTCAGCGGTCGCGATCGCGCACGAAGCGCCAGCCGAGCCAGCCCGCGCCGCCGATGACGGCGATGCGCAGCAGGCGGCGCCAGCGGCCGCCGCCGCGCAGCAGCGGCGTGACCCCGCCGACCAGCGCCGCGGCCACGCGGTAGCGGCGCAGCCAGGCGAGGCCGGTCGTGAGCCAATCGCCCTTGATACCGGCGTTTAGGAGCGTGCCGCCGAACGTCTGACCGAGCGCCGCGCGCAACAGCTGCGGCACCTGTGCGGCGCGCTTGAGCTGCGTCACGTCGCGCCGCAATTCGTTGCGTGTGAACGCGATGCGCGCCAGCAGCACCTGCTTGCGCGCGTGCCGGTCTACACCGTTCATTTCGGATCCGTGCCGCGCATGAACGCGGCGTCGTTGTGCAGTTCGGCCAGCGTGTCTGCCATCAGCGGCGGGTAGGTGCTCGTCCGCGCGCGCAGCCACCACAGCACGCCGGCGCCGGCGAGGGCGTAGCCGAGCGCGATCCAGCCGAGCACCGCGTGGCCGAGCGTCGGCCAGAGGGCGAACGCGAGCCAGGCGGAAAGCGCGACCACCGAGCCGAGGAGCAGGCCGAGCGCCGCGATGCTCGCGACCAGCGTGAAGACGAGCCGACCGCCGGCCTCGCCGACCTCGATGCTGGCGAGCTCGAGCCGGTGCCGCAGCGCGCCGAACAGATCCGAACCGAGGCGCCGCAGCGCGTCGATCACGTTCGAGTCATCGGCGGGCGGGCGGGCCATGGGCGTCGGCCGCGGTCGATCAGCGACGACCGATCAGCAGCCCGACGACGACGCCCAGACTGGCCGCGGCAAGGATCGAGCGCCACGGGTTGTCGTGCACGAAATCGTCGGTGGCGCGCGCCGCGGCCTTGCTGTGGTGCAGCGCGGAGTGGCGGGCGTCCTCCATGCGTTCGCGCAGCGCCTTGAGTTGCTGCAACGCGCGGGCGCGCAGTTCGGCGGCCTTGTCGCCGGTGGCGCTGGCGGCTTGCGAGAGCATGTCTTCGGCGCCGCTGATGGCGTCGTTGACCTCGTCCTGCACTTGTTCGGCGGTGGCGGCGGCGGATTTGGCGTTCATGGTGAGAGCTCCTGAGTCGAAAAGCGATGTCAGGGCGAGCCGGCTCTGTACGGCCTTCGTGCAACCCACCCTGATCGCATCATAGTGCGCGCGGCGCCGCATTCAACGCCGCGAGTTGCGCCGGCGTGCCGACGTTTTCCCACAAGCCGCGCCAGACCTCGGCCGTGATCTCGCGCCGACGCATGCCCTCGTACAGCAGCGGCCCGAGCGCCACGCGCGTGCCGGGCACGATGTGGGCGCACAGCGAGGCGCGGCACAGCGCGAGGTTGGCGTAGGTCCAGCGCTGGTCATCGGGGCCTGTGGCGTCGGCCAGGCCGTGGCCGTCGGCGTCCAGCCCGAAGTCGCCGGTCGGGTGGTAGGGCGGGTTCGGCACCAGCCACAGATGCGCTTGCGCCGCGCTCTCTGCGAAGCGCTGCGCGGTGGCCGTGTCGAAGCGGAACTGCGGCGCGTAAATGTCGCCCGAGACGAGCCAGAACGCATCGTCGGGTCGATCGACGAGCAGCGGCAGCGCCTTCGCAATGCCGCCGGCGGTTTCGAGCGCGCCGCCGTGGTCGCGGCCCTCCATCGAGTAGTGGATCGTGACGCCCCAGCGCGTGCCACGCCCAAGTGCGGCGACGATGCGCTCCTCGAGCCAGGCGGTGTTGACGACGATCTCGCGCACACCGGCGCGTGCCAGTGCCTCGATGTGCCATTCGATCAGCGGCTTGCCATGGACCGCGAGCAGCGGCTTCGGCGTTTCATCGGTGAGCGGCCGCATGCGTTCTCCGCGCCCGGCCGCCAGGATCATCGCTTTCATTGGTCGTCGATCCTTCCGCGTTCGAGTTCATGGCGCTCGACGCGGCCGGGTGCGAACGCATCGACCAGCGCCGCCAGCAGTGTGTGTGCGCGCGCCGAGTTGTCGCCGCCGAGGTTGCAGACGTAGACGTCGAGCGTGACCGCCGCGATCTCGGGCCAGGTGTGCACCGCCAGGTGCGATTCGGCCAGCAGCACCACGCCGGTGATGCCGACCGGCTCGGCCGCGCTCGCACCCGGCGCCGCGGCGAAGCGGTGGAACAGCTCGCCGACCGCGCTCAGGCCGGCCGCGCGCACGGCTGCGAGGCACAGCCTGCGCAACGCCTCGGGATCGGTCATCACCGGGCGCGCGACGGGGCAGTCGCGCAGGTCGGCGGTCAGGTGCAATCCGTGCATCGGCTGAATTATCCGGTCGATGCGCGCGGGCCAAATCGCCGCCCCCTAAAATGGCCGGCTCCCGCCGCCCAACCACCGGATTCGCATGGCCACCAACGACCTGACCTCTCCCGCTTCCAGCACCGTCATGGCCAACGCGATCCGCGCGCTCGCGATGGATGCCGTCCAACAGGCCAACTCCGGCCACCCCGGCGCGCCGATGGGCATGGCCGACATGGCCGTCGCGCTGTGGGGCCGGCACCTGCGTCACAACCCGGGCAACCCGCACTGGGCCAACCGCGACCGCTTCGTGCTGAGCAACGGCCATGCGTCGATGCTGCTCTACGCACTGCTGCACCTTACGGGCTACGACCTGCCGATGAGCGAGCTGCGCAACTTCCGCCAGATGCACAGCAAGACGCCGGGCCACCCGGAGCACGGCCTGACGCCGGGCGTCGAGACCACCACCGGCCCGCTCGGGCAAGGCCTCGCGAACGCCGTCGGCATGGCGCTGGCCGAGAAGATGCTGGCGAAGGAATTCAACCGCGATGGTCACGCCATCGTCGATCACCACACCTATGTCTTCCTCGGTGACGGCTGCCTGATGGAGGGCATCAGCCACGAGGCCAGCGCGCTCGCCGGCGCCTGGAAGCTTTCCAAGCTGATCGCGCTCTACGACGACAACGGCATCTCGATCGACGGCAAGGTCGCGCCCTGGTTCATCGACAACACGCCCGAGCGCTTCCGCGCCTACGGCTGGAACGTGATCGGCCCGATCGACGGCCAGAGCGCCGATGTGGTCGATGCCGCGATCACGCAGGCGCAGGCCGCCGACAAGCCGACGATGATCGTCTGCAAGACCACCATCGGCGAAGGCTCGCCGAACCGCGCCGGCACCGCCAAGGCGCACGGCGAGGCGCTCGGCGCCGAGGAGATCAAGCTGACGCGCGAGCGCCTGGGCTGGGCCAGCGAGCCGTTCGTGATCCCCGAGCCCGTCTACACCGCCTGGGACGCGCGCGCCGCCGGCCTCGCCGCCGAGACGGCCTGGGTCGACGCCTTCGAGGCCTATGCCAAGGCCTACCCCGAGCTCGCCGTCGAATTCGCGCGGCGCATGGACAACGAGCTGCCGAAGAACTGGTCGCAGACGGCCGTCGATGCCGCCGTGGCCGCGCACACCAAGGCCGAGACCGTGGCCAGCCGCAAGGCCAGCCAGCTCGCGCTCGAAGCCTTCACGAAGGCGCTGCCCGAGATGCTCGGCGGCAGCGCCGACCTGACCGGCTCGAACCTCACCAACACCAGCAGCACCGCGCCGTTCCGGCTCGAGGCCGACGGCAGCAGCAACGGCGGCCGCCACATCAACTACGGCGTGCGCGAATTCGGCATGGCCGCGATCATGAACGGCATGGCGCTGCACGGCGGGCTGATGCCTTACGGCGGCACCTTCCTCACGTTCAGCGACTACTCGCGCAACGCGATCCGCATGGCCGCGCTGATGAAGCAGCGCGTGATCCACGTCTTCACGCACGACAGCATCGGCCTCGGCGAAGACGGGCCGACACACCAGAGCATCGAGCACGCTGCCTCGCTGCGGCTGATCCCTGGGCTCGATGTCTGGCGTCCGTGCGACACCGCCGAGACCGTCATCGCCTGGGCCTGCGCGATCGAGAGCACCGCGCGCCCGAGCGCGCTGCTGCTGTCGCGCCAGAACCTGCCGTATGCGCCGAAGAAGTCGCTGGACGGCATCTCGAAAGGTGCCTACGTGCTGGCCGAGCCGAGCGAGGTCGGCCTGAACAAGCGCGCGCAGGCCGTGATCATCGCCACCGGCTCCGAGGTGCAGCTCGCGCTGCACGCGCAGCAGATGCTGGCGGCGCAGAAGATCGCCGTGCGGGTCGTCTCGATGCCGTCGAACAGCGTGTTCGATCGCCAGCCCGACGCCTACAAGGTCAGCGTGCTGCCCAAGGGCGTGCCGCGCATCGCGGTCGAGATGGGCGTGAGCGACGGCTGGTGGAAATACGGCTGCGCCGCCGTCGTCGGCATCGACACCTACGGCGAATCGGCGCCCGCGCCGGTGCTGTTCAAGCACTTCGGCTTCACGCCGGAGAACGTCGTCGCCACAGTGCGGACCGTGCTGGGCAAGTAACGCGGCGCGACAAGGTTTTTTCTTCCTCCTGGAGCAATTTCTATGACCATCAAGATCGGCATCAACGGCTTCGGCCGCATCGGGCGCATGGTGTTCCGTGCCGCCGTCCAGAACTTCGGCGAGATCGAGGTCGTCGGCATCAACGACCTGCTCGAACCCGACTACCTCGCCTACATGCTGCAGTACGACTCGGTGCATGGTCGCTTCAAGGGCACCATCGCGGTCGATGGCAACACGCTGATCGTCAACGGCAAAAAGATCCGCCTGACGCAGGAGCGCGACCCGGCAGCGCTGAAGTGGGCCGATGTCGGTGCCGACATCGTGGTCGAGGCGACCGGCCTGTTCCTGACCAAGGAGACCGGGCAGAAGCACATCGATGCGGGCGCGAAGAAGGTCATCATGTCGGCGCCGTCGAAGGACGATACGCCGATGTTCGTGTTCGGCGTCAACGACAAGAGCTACAAGGGCGAAGCGATCATCTCGAACGCCTCGTGCACGACCAACTGCCTCGCGCCGGTCGCGAAGGTGCTGCACGACAAGTGGGGCATCAAGCGCGGTTTGATGACGACGGTGCACGCCACCACCGCGACGCAGAAGACCGTCGACGGCCCGAGCAACAAGGACTGGCGCGGTGGCCGCGGCATCCTCGAGAACATCATCCCGTCGAGCACCGGCGCGGCCAAGGCCGTCGGCGTCGTGATCCCTGCGCTGAACAAGAAGCTCACCGGCATGTCGTTCCGCGTGCCCACCTCGGACGTGTCGGTGGTCGACCTGACCGTCGAGCTCGAGAAGCCGGCAACCTACAAGGAGATCTGCGCCGAGATGAAGGCGCAGTCGCAGGGCGCCATGAAGGGCGTGCTCGGCTACACCGAGGACAAGGTCGTCTCGACCGACTTCCGCGGCGAGCCGATGACCTCGGTGTTCGACGCCGAAGCCGGCATCGCGCTCGACAGCACCTTCGTCAAGGTCGTCTCATGGTACGACAACGAATGGGGCTACTCGAACAAGGTCTTGGAGATGGTGCGCGTCATCGCCAAGTAGCCAGCACTGCTCAGTGCCAATGGCGGCCGCGGTAGCCGCCGTAATAGCCGCCGTAGTACCCGAGCCCGAAGCCGATCACCGGCGCGATGTAGAACGGCGGCGGTGCGTAGTACACGGTCTGCGGCGCGGGCGCGTAGTAGAGGGTTTGCGGTGCCGCGGCAGGCGGCACCGGCGCGCTTTCGCGGTAGGCGTCGAGCGGCGCCGGCAGACTGCCCTCGGCGGGCTGCACGTTGACCGCCATCTGCCGGCCCGGGTCGCGTGCCATGCGGGTGCTGTAGCGCTGGCCGGCGTACTCGTACATCACGTCGTAGCCGACGATGCGGTTCTCGTAGTTGCTCACCGTCTGGCAGCGCCGCACCGGCACTTCGGTGACGGGGCTGTTGGCGGCCTCGACCTGGTCGCCGACCACCGCCCCGGCGACGGCGCCGATGCCGGTTGCCGCGGCGCGGCCGAAGCCGTTGCCCAGGTTGTGCCCGATCACGCCACCGGCGATCGCGCCGATCACCGCGCCGGCCCCGCTCGGGCGCTGTTGCACGAGCTGTTGCCCGTCGTTGCAGACCTGCCGCGCCACCGGCACCGAGGCCGTCACAGGCGTCGACGAGATGACGGTGGCGAGCTCGGTCGCGCGTGCCGCGAGCGGGCCGCCAATCGCGGCAGTGAAGGCGGCGGTCAGCGCCGCCGCGCGAGGAAGGTGGAGGTGACGCATGGTGGTGCCCTTGAGTCGATCGATGGCACAGCCAGCATACGCCGCGGCCCTGCCCGGAATCGGTCGCTACGCCACCTTGACAATACTTTTCGCACGCGCTCGGTGCCACGGAGCGGGTTCGCGAACGGGTCATGCACAATCGCGGGCTTGTTGTTCCTGAAAAATCTTGGCAAGGACTGAAGACGTGAAGAAGCTCAAGTGGTGGGGCCCGGTCGGGCTGGCAGCGGTGGCATTCGTGTTGTCGGGGTGCGGTGGCAACAACAATTCGTCGAGCAGCTCCGCGTCGGTGCGGCTGGTGAACGGCACCTTGACCCATCCGTCGCTCGACCTCGTCGTCAACGCCAGTCCGGCGATCACCGCAACCGCGAGTGATACCGCGAGCGCCTACGTCGCGCCGGCCAGCGGCAGCACGACGCTGCAGGTCAACGACACCACCTCCGGCATCGCGTTGGCGACCATCCTGCCCACGCTCACCGGCGGCAACCACTACACGCTGTTTGCGTATGAGACGGCCGGTGCCGTCAAGACCGTGGTGCTGAACGAAGACACGACCACGCCGGCCGCCGGCGTAGCCCAGGTGCGCATCTACAACGTGGCCAACGATGCCGGCAAGCTCGATGTCTACATCACCGATCCGGCTCTCGACCTGGCCAACGCCGGATCGCCGACCAGCCTGACCACCGGCGTCGTGCCGTTCTCCACGCAGTACGTGACGCAAAGCCCCGGCACCTACCGTGTGCGCGTCACCGGCTACGGCAACAAGAACGATCTGCGGCTGGACATGCCGATCACCATCGCCGCGCAACAGATCGGCACCGTGCTGCTCTCGCCGGCGTCGGGCGGCTCGCTGCTGAATGGCTCGCTGCTGATCCAGCAAGCCACCTACGCGGCGACGCGCAACGCCAATGTTCGGGTGCGTCTGGCCTCGGCCGTGGCGGGCGCCGGCACCAAGGTGGCGGCCTCGGCCGGCAGCACCGTGATCGACGCCGGCAGCGTCGCGCCGGCCTTCGGCTACTACGCCCTGGTGCCGGCGAGCAGCGCGCTCAACATCACCGTCAACGGCGCATCGGTCGGTGCGCCCGCCACGCCGCTGGTGGCTGGCGGCGACATGACGCTGTTCGTCTACGGCAGCGCCGCCGGCCCGACCGCCTCGCTGCTCACCGACGACAGCCACCTGCCGTCCGACCTCACCACCGTGAAGCTGCGCCTGATCAACGGTGTGACGGGTGCCGTGGGCGCGCTCACGCTGACCGCCAACACCTCGCTGGTGGCGAGCGGCGTCGCGCCAGGCGCGGCCTCGGGCTACGTGTCGGTGCTGGGCAGTGCCAACCCGATGAACCTCAGCGTCACCTCGTCGAGCGCGCCGGGCACGTTCTACTCGAACAAGGACAACACCCTGAACTCGGGCAGCGTCTACACCGTGATGCTGGGCGGCGACGTGGCCGCGCCGCAGTTGCTGATCCGGTAGACGGTGGCCCGGGCGGGCGCTTGCGACACTTCGTTGCGCTTTTCGCGCTGTCGCGCAGCGCCCGGCCCCTAGACTCGGGGCTTTGCTTCGCCGCACCGCGCCTTAGAACTCATGAAATCAGCCTTCCGCCGACTGACCCTGTCCCTGCTGGCCGTCGGCTCGTTGTGCGCCGCGGCCTCGTTGCCCGGCGCAGGCACGGAGCGCGGCTCGCAGCGCAAATCCTTCGCTTCGGCGACCGAGACTGAAGCGCGCGTCATCGTCAAGTTCAAGGCCGACGGCGCACCGCGCGCGCAAGCGCTGTCGTCCCGGATGGCCCTGAGCCTGGCGGATGGCCGCTCTCTCGGCCCGCGCACGCAGGTGCTGAAGGCACGTGGCCTGGGCTCGCGAGAACTGGCCGAGCGGCTCTCGGCGCAGGCCGATGTCGAGTACGCCGTCGTCGATGGCCGCATGCGTGCGCTGGCGGCGCCGAACGACACGCTGTACCCGAGCGGCCAGGCCGGCACGGCGCCGCCGTCCGGTCAGTGGTACCTGCGCGCGCCGACGAGCACGACCATTGCCAACAGCAGCAGCGTGGTCTCGGCGATCAACGCCGAGGCCGCCTGGGCGATCACCAACGGCAGCCCGAGCGTGATCGTGGCGGATCTCGACACCGGCGTGCGCTTCGACCACCCCGATCTCACCAGCAAGCTGCTGCCCGGCTACGACTTCATCCACGACGCCGCCACCGGCAGCGACGGCGACAGCGGCCGCGATGCGGACGCCTCCGACCCGGGCGATTTCGTCACGAGCGCGGATGTCGGCGTGGTGGCGGGCTGCACCACCAACGATGTCGGCGACAGCAGCTGGCATGGCACCGAGACCGCCGGGCTGATCGGCGCGGCGACGAACAATGGCGGCGGCATCGCGAGCGTCGGCCGCAACGTGATGGTGCTGCCGCTGCGCGTGCTCGGCAAGTGCGGCGGCTACGACTCCGACATCCAGGCCGCCATGCTGTGGGCGGTCGGTCTCCCGGTGGCGGGCGTGCCGGCGAATCCGAATCGGGCCAAGGTGCTGAACATGAGCCTCGGCTCCGACGCCGCTTGCAGCGCAGCGTATGCCGACGCGATCGCCCAGGTGAACGCGGCGGGCGCGGTGGTCGTCGTCGCATCCGGCAACTCGGGGCTGGCGGTCGGCACACCGGCCAACTGCCCGGGCGCGATCGCGGTCGCCGGCGTGCGCCATTCCGGCAGCAAGGTCGGCTACTCCGATCTGGGCTCGTCGATCGCGATCGCCGCGCCGGCCGGCAACTGCGTCAACAACACCGGGCCTTGCTTGTTCCCGCTGATGAGCACGACCAACAGCGGCAGCACGACGCCGGTGCTCGGCGCCGCCGGCGGCGCCTACACCGGCACCGGCAACAACGCGACGCTGGGCACCAGCTTCGCGACGCCGCTGGTCGCCGGCACCGCCGCACTGCTGTATTCGGCCAACCCGGCGCTTACGCCGGCGCAGGTGCTGGCCGCGCTGAAATCGAGCGCGCGACCGTTTCCGGCGACCGGCTTCGATCCGACCGTGAGCGCCTGCAGGGCGCCCGGCGGTGCGGCGCAGGACGTCGAGTGTTACTGCACCACCAGCACCTGCGGCGCCGGCTTGCTCGACGCCGGTGCGGCAACAGCGGCGGCCGCGGCGATCCACGCCAGCCTCGGCGCTTCGGCGACGGCGGTGACCGCGGGTGCGACGGTGACGCTGGACGGCTCTGGCTCATGGCCGAGCGGCGGCGCGTCGGCCAACCTGACGTATCAGTGGGCGATCACCAGCGGTGCGGCGTCTGCGAGCCTGACCAGTTCGACCTCGTCGGTGGCCACGTTGCGCACGACGGCCGCCGGCAACGTCGTCGTCAGCATGACGGTCACTGACAGCGCCGGTCGGCAGGCCAGTAGCAGCGTCACGCTGGTGGTCAGCGCCGCGTCCACCACGCCGCCCGCGACGGGCGGTGACAGCGGTGGCGGCGGCGCCATGGAACTCGGCTGGCTGCTCGGCTGGCTCGCGTCGGTGATCGGTGTCTGGGCCGTCACGCCGCGGCAGCGGCGCGACTGAAGTCCTTCAGGGCTTCGCGCAGGCCGCGAAGCCCTTGCCGAGCGCCGCGAGCTTGAGCGCCGCGGCTTGCGCGGCCAACGCCGCGTCGGCGTTCTCGATGCGCAGCAGGTGGCTGCTCGTGGCAGGCGCGACCTCGATGACGCGCGCCGTGCGGATGCCTTGCAGCGCAAACTGGTTCAAGGCGTTGACGGCCGCATTGCGCTCCTCGAAGCGGCCGAGCGACAAGCCCGGCGCCAGCGCCGCGGTGTCACGCACCAGGTCGTAGGGCAGGTTGCGGCGCTTGAGCTCGGCTTCCTTGCGCGCCAGCGCCTCGCGGTCGGCGTAGCGGCCCATGTAGACCATCCAGGTGCCGGACTTGTCGGTCTTCACATCGGCCAAGCCGGCATCCGGCAGCGCGTCCTTGGCGGCGGCCAGCGCGGCGGCGATCTCGACATCGCTGAACGGGCCGGCCTCCAGGCACACACCGCTGCTGGCCGCCGTGGCGGCGCTGCCGGCATCGGTGGACGGCGCCGCATCGCGGTTCGGCAGCACCTGCACCAGCTCGGGATGCAGCTGGCGCGCCATGCGTTCGGGTTCGCGGTCGCCGATGGAGCGCGCGCCGACGACACCGTCGAGCCAGCCCTGGCTCCACGCGTAGAAGCCGAGGTTGGCGGCGAGCAGCGCGGCGACGAGGATCCGGAGCACGCGCGGCCTCAGGGTGTGGGCGGGCGCGCCAGCCGCACGCTGACCTCGCCGCTGGCGACATGCTGCAAGCCGGTGTCGGTCTCGACCAGCAGCGCGCCCTGCGCCGAGACGCCGCGCGCGATGCCCTGCGGCACTTCGGCCAGCGTGGTCGTGACCTGGCGGCCGAGCAACACATCGCGCGCCGCGAAGCGCGCCGCGAAGGCCGCGAAGCCCTCGCGCTCGAACTGCTTCAGCGCCTGCACCAGCGGCAAGGCCACGCGCGCCAATACCGCGGGCGCGGTGGCGGTGGCGTCGAGTTCGTGCAGCGGCGCGAAGCCGGTGTTGACCTCGGTCGGCTCGAAGCGCTGCACGTTCAGCCCGATGCCGATGATCGCGAGCCGCTGGGCGCCCGCGGCCACAGTCTCGATCAGGATGCCGCCGAGCTTGCGCGTCGCCCGCTCTTCACCCGAGTCGGGCTCGCCGAGCAGCCACAGGTCGTTGGGCCACTTCAGGCCGATGCGGGGCGCGTCAGGCGGCGCGTCGTCGAGCGCCTCGGCGAGCGCAACGCCGACGGCGAGCGACAGGCCGGACCAGTCGTCCACCGCGAGCGGCAGCGCGAGCGAGAACGTCAGCGAGGCGCCCGGCGACGAATGCCAGGCGCGGCCCTGGCGACCGCGCCCGGCGGTCTGGTGCTCGGCGACGAGCAGGCAGGGCTGCAGGTCGATGCGGCGGCGGCCGAAGGCGCCGCTTTCGACGCTGGCGCGCACCACCGCGTCGAGGCTGCCCGGGCCGGTGTCGGGCACGGCGCGGGCGTGCTCCAGCAGCGCCGTGTTGGTCGAGCGCGTGGTGTGGATGATCTCGACGCTCAGGCCCGGCAGCAGCGGCTCGAGCTGCTGCCACAGGGCTTCGGCGCCCCATTGCAGCGGGATCGGTGGCGCTTGGTCCGTCATGGCAGCGTCAGCGCTTTCTCTTCGGCGCGAGCATCGTGCCGCGGCAGCCCTTGGTGCCGCAGCGGCATTCGAACTGCTTCTTCAGCTTCTTGGTGTACCGCTCGTCGATGATCAGGCCGTAGTCGTAGAACAGCTCGGTGCCCGGCTTGATCGCGCGCAGCGTCTTGATGAAGATGCGGCCGTCGACTTCGTCGGCCTCGCAGTTGGGCGCGCAGGCGTGGTTGATCCAGCGCGCGGCGTTGCCGCCGAACTTCGCATCGATCACGTTGTGCTCGTCGATGTGGAAGTAGAAGGTGTGGTCGGGGTCGGTCGGGTCATGCGGGTGGCGGCGCAGCGCCTCCTCCCAGTCGATGATCTCGCCCTTGTACTCGATCACCCGCTCGCCCTTCTTGAGCTTGGCCGTGCTGAACACCCCCTTGCCGTGAACCCCCGACTTGCGCACCTGGATGCGGCGCCCGCTCGTCTTGGCGGCGGGGGTACTTGAGGCACTCGCTTGCGTCATCGGATTCTTTATGTACATTGAAATCATGGGCGCGCGCGCGTGTACACGTGCGCGCGAGAAGCCCGGATTGTATTGATGCGGCGTGGCCTTCCACGCTGCCAACCCAGAAAAGACCCATGACCAAGTCACTCATCATTGCCGAGAAGCCCTCCGTCGCACAGGACATCGTGCGCGCGCTCACGCCGCAGGCTGGCAAGTTCGACAAGCACGACGAATACTTCGAGAGCGAGACCTACCTCGTGACCTCGGCGGTGGGCCACCTGCTGGAGATCAAGGCACCGGAGGAGTTCGACGTGAAGCGCGGCAAGTGGAGCTTCGCGAACCTGCCGGTGATTCCGCCGCACTTCGACCTGAACCCGATCGACAAGAGCAAGGGCCGGTTGGGCGCGATCATGAAACTCGTGAAGCGCAAGGATGTGAGCGAGCTCATCAACGCCTGCGACGCGGGCCGCGAGGGTGAGCTGATCTTCCGGCTGATCCAGCAGCACAGCAAGAGCAAGCATCCGGTGAGAAGGCTGTGGTTGCAGAGCATGACGCCGGCCGCGATCCGCGACGGCTTCGAGCACCTGCGCAGCGACAAGCAGATGCTGCCGCTGGCCGATGCGGCGCGCTGCCGCAGCGAGGCCGACTGGCTCGTGGGCATCAACGGCACGCGCGCGATGACAGCGTTCAACTCGCGCGACGGTGGGTTCTTTCTGACGACCGTGGGTCGGGTTCAGACGCCGACACTGTCGATCATGGTCGAGCGCGAGGAGAAGATCCGCAAGCACGTGGCGCGCGACTACTGGGAGATCAAGGCCAGGTTCGCGGCGCAGGCCGGCGAGTACGAAGGCAAGTGGTTCGACCCGAAGTGGAAGAAGAATCCGGACGATCCGGAGGCGCGCTCAGATCGCGTGTGGAACGAGCGCGATGCGCGCACGATCATGGACGCCACGCTCGGTCAGCCGGCGAGTGTGACTGAGGAGGCCAAGCCGAGCACGCAGAGCTCGCCGGGCCTGTACGACCTGACCACCTTGCAGCGCGAGGCGAACTCGCGCCTCGGCTTCTCGGCCAAGACGACGCTCAGTATCGCGCAGGCGCTTTACGAGAAGCACAAGGTGCTCACCTACCCGCGGACCGACAGCAAGCACCTGCCCGAAGACTATGTGGATGTCGTCAAGCAGACGATGAAGATGATCTCGACTGAGGACCTGCCCGGCCCGCTGCGCGCGCTCGCCGTGCACGCGAAAACGGCGATCAAGGACGGCCTGGTCAAGCCGAACAAGAAGATCTTCGACAACACGAAGGTCTCGGATCACTTCGCGATCATCCCGACCCTGCTCGCGCCGAAGAGCCTGAGCGAGATCGAGGCCAAGCTCTACGACATGGTCGTGAAGCGCTTTCTCGCGGTGTTCTTCCCACCGGCCGAGTTCATGGTCACGACGCGCATCTCGACGGTGAAGGTCGCGAGCGCGGAGCACAAGTTCCAGACCAACGGCAAGGTGATGGTCAAGCCGGGCTGGCTCGCGATCTACGGCCGCGAGGCCCAGGAGGACGACGCGAACCTGGTCGCGGTGGCGCCCGGTGAGATCGTGCGCACCGAGGACGTGGTCGTGAACGCGCTCAAGACCAAGCCGCCGGCGCGCTACACCGAAGCCACGCTGCTGAGCGCGATGGAAGGCGCCGGCAAGCTGATCGACGACGACGAACTGCGCGAGGCGATGTCGGAGAAGGGTCTGGGCACGCCGGCCACGCGCGCGGCGATCATCGAAGGGCTGATCTACGAGAAGTACATCCACCGCGAGGGCCGCGAGCTCGTGCCGGGGGCGAAGGCGTTTCAGTTGATGACCTTGCTGCGCGGCCTCGGCGTCGAGGACCTGACCAAGCCCGAGCTGACCGGCAACTGGGAATTCCAATTGTCGGAAATGGAAAAAGGGAAGCTCGAACGCGAGACCTTCATGGCCGAGATCGCGGCGATGGCCGAGCGCATCGTCAAGAAGGCCAAGGAGTACGACCGCGACACGATCCCCGGCGACTACGCGACGCTGGCCACAAAGTGCCCGAACTGTGGCGGTGTGGTGAAGGAGAACTACCGCCGCTTCGCATGTACCGGTGTGCCGCCGGCGACCGAGGGCTGCGGCTTCTCGATCAGCAAGATCCCCGGCAGCCGCGCGTTCGAGCTCGACGAGGTCGAGAAGTTTCTGGCCGACAAGAAGATCGGCCCGCTCGAAGGCTTCCGCTCCAAGGCGGGCTGGCCGTTCACGGCCGAGCTCAAGCTTGCCTACGACGACGAGATCAAGAACTGGAAGCTGGAATTCGACTTCGGCGAAGACGCGAAGAAGGACGGTGAATCGGGGGAGCCGATCGACTTCTCGGCGCAGGAATCGCTCGGCGCTTGTCCGAAAGATCAAGGCCATGTCTACGAGCACGGCGCCAGCTATGTGTGCGAGCACGCGGTTGGCGCGAACGTGACCTGCGACTTCAAGAGCGGCAAGATCATCCTGCAGCAGCCGGTGCCACGCGAGCAGATGAGCAAGCTGCTCGAAACCGGCAAGACCGACCTGCTGGAGAACTTCGTCTCGAACAAGACGCGCCGCAAGTTCAAGGCGCGGCTGGCCTACGACAAGAAGGAAGGCAAGGTCAGCTTCGAGTTCGAGCCGCGCGCGCCGCGGGTGCCTGCGGCGGCGAAGAAAGCGGCGGCGAAGAAGACGGCGGCGTGATGCCCGGGTTCAGCCCAGACACACCACCGATGCCGTCGCCACCAGCTCGTTGAACAGTGCCATCGAGACGCTGCCCGACACCGCGTACGGATCGAGCACCGCGGCTTCGGAATACTTCATCAGCAGGGCCGGGTTCAGCATCTTCATGTTGACCTGGCCCATCGCCCAGCCGGCGAAGCGGCGCTCGGCGATCTCCTCGTAGGTCAGCAGCACGACGTCGTGGTGGCGCGGGTCGGCGGCGATGCGGTTGTACAGCGCGCTCACCTGCGAGCGCCCGCCTTCGAGCACCTGGAGGAACACCTCGCCCGAGAAACAGAGCACGCCGGTGATGCCGTGCTTCGGGTTGCCGGCGGTGGACTTCTTCAGGATCGCGCCGAGGGCCTCGGGCTTCAGGCCCTCGGCGGCGCGGCTCGCATACATCAGGCGTACCAGCATGTCAGGGCTCCTAGACTTTCTTGCTCAACAGGGAGAGAAACTCGCGCCGCAGGTTCGCGTCCTTCAGGAAGGCGCCGCGCATCACGCTGTTGGTCATCATCGATTCGTCGTCCTTCACCCCACGCCAGTGCATGCAGAAGTGATCGGCTTCCATCACGATCGCCAGGCCGTCGGGTTTGACGCGCACTTGCAATTCGTTGGCCAGCATCGTCACCGCCTCTTCCTGGATCTGCGGGCGGCTCATGATCCAGTCGCAGATGCGGGCGTACTTCGAAAGGCCGATCAGGTTCGAGTGCTCGTTCGGCAGGATGCCCACCCAGACCTTGCCCATGATCGGGCACAGGTGGTGCGAGCAGGCGCTGCGCACCTTGATGGGGCCGACGATCATCAACTCGTTCAACCGCTCGGCGTTCGGGAACTCGGTGACCGCGGGCATCTCCACGTAGCGACCGCGGAACACCTCCGTCAGAAACATCTTCGCCACGCGCTTGGCGGTCTCGTTGGTGTTGTGGTCGCTGTCGGTGTCGATCACGAGCGCGCGCAGCACCTCCTGCATCTTCGCTTCGACCTCGGTGCGCAGTTCGTCGATCTCGCCGTCCTCGATGTAGGCGGAGATGTTGTCGTTCGCGTGGTAGCGGCAATCCGCGCCGACCAGTCGGTAGCGGATGCGCTCCGAGGCCGGGAGTCGGGCCAGATCGTCCGAGATGTCAGCCCCCGGTCGCTGCGCGCCCGCCCCCCGAGGGGGCACGCCGCCGTCTTGGGACGGCCCGGCGACGGCGTCGTCTGTTCTGAAAATCGGGGTCGGTTGATCGCCGCGCATCCGCTGCCTTCCATGCTTTACACGCCGCGAGCGTACCGCAGCGGGGCAGACCGTAGACTGCGCGCGGTGAACGACCCTGCTCCCTCCCATGCGCTGCCGCTGGCGACCCTGCTGAATCACGCCGCCGACGCGGTGCAGGCGGTGCGCGCCGGCCAGTCGCTGACTGCGGCGCTGGCGCGATGCCCCGGGCCCGCGCGGCCCGGCACCCAAGCGCTGAGTTTTCATGTGCTGCGCTGGCTCGGCTCGGCACAGGTGTTGCGGGCGCTGCTCGCGCCCAAAGCCCCGGCGCCAGGCGTCGATGCGTTGCTGCTGACGGCCCTCGCGCTGCTGTGGCCGCCGGGCGGTGCGCCCTACGCCGCCCACACCCTCGTCGATCAGGCGGTGGCGGCGGCGAACCAGCGCGCCCGGCACAGCGCCGGCTTCGTCAACGCGGTGCTGCGGCGCTTTCTGCGCGAACGCGATGCGCTGATCGCGCAGGCGCAGGGCGACCCGCTGGCGCGCTTCAATCACCCGGCGTGGTGGATCGAGCGGCTGCAAGCCGACTGGCCCGACCGATGGCGCGACATCCTCGATGCCGACAACCAGCATCCGCCGATGACCCTGCGCGTCAACGCCCGGCGCGGTGACGCAGCGGGCTACGTGGCGCGGCTGGCGGAGCAGGGCATGGCCGCGCGCGTCATCGGCCCGCAGGCCGTGCTGCTCGACCGGCCCTGCCCGGTGACACAGCTGCCGGGCTTCGCCGAGGGCGACGTTTCGGTGCAGGACGCTGCCGCCCAGCTCGCCGCGCCGCTGCTGATCGGCGCCGGTTTGGCCGGCCGGCGCGTGCTCGACGCCTGTGCCGCGCCCGGCGGCAAGACGGCGCACCTGCTCGAACTCGCCGATCTGGATGTGCTCGCGCTCGACAGCGACCCGGCGCGCCTGCCGCGCGTCCACGAGACACTGGCCCGCCTCGGCCTGCACGCCCGAACGCTCGCGGCCGATGCCGCCGACCCGGCCGCATGGTGGGACGGCGAGCCGTTCGACGCGATCCTGCTCGACGCCCCGTGTAGTGCCGCCGGCATCGTGCGCCGCCACCCGGACGTGCGCTGGCTGCGCCGCAGCACCGACATCGCCACGCTGGCCGCGCTCCAGGCCCGGCTGCTGGACGCGCTGTGGCCCCTGCTCAAACCGGGCGGACGGTTGCTGTTTTGCACCTGTTCGGTGTTCAAGGCCGAGGGCCAGCACCAGATCGACGCTTTTTTGCAACGCCAGCCTGATGCGCGCACCGCAGCCCGCCCGCCATCCCCCGGTCACCTGCTGCCGCTGCCCGACAATGCATCGGAGGGTGCCGAGCACAAATTCAGTGCGGCTGCGGACGGATTTTTCCATGCGTTGTTAGCGAAGACCTGAGGTTCCGGGGGCATGACGAGCGCAGTGCGACAACACGACACGGTAAGGCCCGGCGCGCCGCGCGCGGCCGCGGCGTGGCTCGTGGCGCTGCTGCTGTGCCTGCTGGCGCTGTGGGCGCCGGCCGCACGCGCCGCCGAACCCGATCTGACCAACTTCGACCTGGTTCACAACGAAGAGGGCGTGCTTTTGAGCTACGGCGTCGATCTCGAGCTGTCGCGCAGCGTCGACGAGGCGCTGAGCAAGGAGGTGGCGCTGTTCTTCGTCGCCGAGGCCGAGGTGTTCCGGAATCGCTTCTATTGGCGCGACCAACGCGTGGCGCATGCGGTGCGGCGTTGGCGGATCGTGTTCCAGCGTCTGACCTCGACCTACCGCGTCACCTTCGACGGCGGCCTGAGCCAGAGCTACACGAGCCGCGCCGAGGCCTTCGCCGCGATCAGCCGCAGCGCGCGCTGGAAGATCGCCGAGCCGTCCCAGATCGAGGAGGGCAGCCGCCACTACGTCGAGTTCAGCTACCGGCTCGACACCTCGCAGCTGCCCCGACCGATGCAGATCGGCATCGGCGGCCAGGCCGACTGGACGCTGTCGGTGCAGCGGACCCAGAAGATCAACTGAGGTCGATCAAGCTCGTGATGACCAAGGCCACCCGTTGGGCGTGGATCATTTCCACCGTGGCGGCCACCGGCGCCGGGCTGGTGCTGGCCTTTCTGCTCTCGATCGCGACCAACAACCCGGCGCTGTACGAGCGCCACTACGTCTGGCTGTTCTGGGTCAACGTCGTCGTCGCGGCGCTGCTGGTGTTGGTGATCGTGATCGCCGCGGTGCGGCTGCTGGTGCGGGTGCGGCGCGGCAAGTTCGGCAGCCGGCTGCTGCTCAAGCTCGCCGCCATCTTCGCGCTCGTCGGTGTGGTGCCGGGCGTGCTGATCTATACCGTGAGCTACCAGTTCGTGTCGCGCAGCATCGAGAGCTGGTTCGACGTGAAGGTCGAGACCGCGCTCGATGCCGGCCTGAACCTCGGCAAGGGCACGCTCGACGCGATCGTCAATGACCTCGCCAGCAAGACGCGCCTGGCCGCCGAGCGCCTCGGCGAGACGCCCGGCTCGGCGCAACCGCTGGCGCTGGAGCGGCTGCGCGAGCAGCTCTCGGCGCAGGACATCACGATCGTCGGCGCCGGCGGCCAGACCGTGCTCAGCACCGGCAGCGCTTCAGCGCGCCTGATGCCCGAGCGGCCGGCGCAGACGCTGCTGCGCCAGGCGCGCAACCTGCGCGTCGTGAGCGAACTGGTTGGGCTCGACGAGGACGCCGCCAGCAGCGGCAACGGTGCCCGCGTGCGCGCGATCGCGTTCATCCCGACCACCACCTTCGCGCTCGGCGAGGAAGACCGCTACCTGATGGTCAACCAGCCGCTGCCGCGCACGCTCGCCAGCAACGCGCTCGCAGTGCAGGCGGCGTACCGCGAGTACCAGCAGCGCGCGCTGGCACGCGGCGGCCTGACGAAGATGTACATCGGCACGCTGACCCTGGCGTTGGTGCTGGCCGTGTTCGGCGCGCTGCTGCTGGCGCTGGCGCTCTCCAACCAGCTGGCGCAGCCGCTGCTGCTGCTGGCCGAGGGCATGCGCCAGGTGGCCGGCGGCGACCTCAGCAGCAAGCCGGTGTTCGCCTCACGCGACGAACTCGGCGGCCTGACGCGCTCGTTCGCCGACATGACCACGCAGCTCTCGGACGCGCGCTCGCTGGTGCAACGCAGCGTGGTGCAGGTCGAGGGCGCGCGCGCGAACCTGCAGACCATCCTCGACAACCTCACCGCCGGCGTGATCGTGTTCGACCGCCGCGGCAACATCGACACCGTGAACCCCGGCGCGACCCGCATCATGCGCTTGCCGCTCTCGGCCTACCGCGGCCAGCCGCTGGCCAACGTGCCCGGGCTCGAGGCCTTCGCGCAGGCCGTGGGCCAGCGCTTCGAGCTCCACAGCACCAGCCCGGAAGCCGGCGAGCGCGACCACTGGCAGGATTCGTTCGAGTTGCAGCCACCCGCATCGGCCGGGCGCGAGCGGGGGTTCGACCGGGCGGCGATCACGCTGCTGGTGCGTGGCGCCACGATGCCGCAGGGCGCCACGCTGATGGTCTTCGACGACATCACCGAGCTCGTCTCGGCGCAGCGCAGCGAGGCCTGGAGCGAGGTCGCGCGGCGGCTCGCGCACGAGATCAAGAACCCGCTCACGCCGATCCAGCTCTCGGCCGAGCGCTTGCAGCACAAGCTCGGTGCCAAGCTCGAAGGCGCCGATCAGGCGATGCTGGCGCGCTCCGTGAGCACCATCGTCAACCAGGTGCAGGCGATGAAGACGCTGGTCAACGAGTTCCGCGACTACGCGCGGTTGCCGGCCGCGCACCTCGTGCCGATCGACCTGAACGCGCTCGTGGCCGAAGTGCTCGGCCTGTACGGCAGCGCGCAGGAAGCGGGCCGGCTGCTCGCCGAACTCGCGCCGGGCCTGCCCGCGATCGTCGGCGACAGCACGCAGCTGCGCCAGGTCATCCACAACCTGGTGCAGAACGCGCTCGATGCGGTCGCCGAGCAAGCCGACGGGCGCGTGCGCGTCGCCACCGAGGTGGCGCGCACCGAGCAGGGCGAGCTGCGCGCGGTGCGGCTGCAGGTGATCGACAACGGCCCCGGCTTCTCGGACAAAGTGCTCAAGCGCGCCTTCGAACCCTATGTGACGACCAAAAGCAAGGGCACCGGCCTCGGGCTGGCCGTCGTCAAGAAGATCGCCGACGAGCACGGTGCGCGCGTGCGCATCGTCAACCTCGGCGCGGCCGGTGCCGGCGAGGGAGCCGACGGTTTGGCACGGGGAGCGCAAGTCTCGTTATCATTCGCAAAATTCGCGCCGGGCATTGGCACCGCCATAACCGCCGCACCCGCCACTCCGGGCGTGCACTGAGACCTCATGGCCACCATTCTTGTAGTCGACGACGAGCTGGGCATTCGCGCCCTGCTGTCCGAAATCCTTGCCGACGAAGGCCACACCATCGAGTTGGCCGAGAACGCGGCGCAGGCGCGCGCCTGCCGCGAGCGCATGCGCCCCGATCTCGTGCTGCTCGACATCTGGATGCCCGATGTCGATGGCATCACGCTGCTCAAGGAGTGGGGCGCGACCTCGATGCTCGACATGCCCGTCATCATGATGAGCGGCCACGGCACGATCGATACCGCCGTGGAGGCGACCAAGTTCGGTGCGATGGCCTTTCTCGAAAAGCCGATCACGCTGCAAAAGCTGCTGCGCGCCGTCGAGCAGGGCCTGGTCAAGCCGTCCTCGCGCAACGCGGCGCAGCCGAACTCGCCGCATCACAACGGCGAAGGCGGGCTGACGGTCGAGGCCGCGATGACCCACGGCGTGATGCTGCCGACCACGCCGCTGATGCTGGGCCCGCAGGCCGAACAGAGCTTCGACCTCGACCGCCCGCTGCGCGAGGCGCGGGATGCGTTCGAGAAGAGCTACTTCGAGTTCCACCTCGCGCAGGAGAACGGCAGCATGACCCGGGTCGCCGAGAAAACCGGGCTGGAGCGCACGCACCTGTACCGCAAGCTCAAGCAACTCGGCGTCGATCTCTCGCGCAACAAGCGCGGCGGCGGCATGTGAGGGCGGCCAAAGGGCCTCCGCTATAATCGCAGGCTCACGGCCTGGTAGCTCAGTTGGTAGAGCAGCGGATTGAAAATCCGCGTGTCGGTGGTTCGATTCCGCCCCAGGCCACCATCGCCTAGTCTCAAGCGATTTCAAGCGGTCCCAAGCTAATCGAAAAAGCCCTTGATTATCAGGGACTTAGCTCGAAAAAGCGTCTCAAGCGGACCCGCAGAATCCCAGTTCGTCTTTTGCTTGCAGGTCCCCTTTTGTGTACCCCAGACTGTTTTTTCAGCAGTCAATTTTCTGGGGTACACCGTGGCAAAACTCAACGATTCGTTGATCAAGGCGACGCCGCAGGGCGACAAGGAATACATACTGGCCGACGGCGATGGCCTGTACCTGCGGGTGCGGCCAACCGGCAAGGCCTGGTTCTTTCGGTACAAGCTGTTCGGTAGGCCCGCCAAGGTCGGCCTCGGGCCTTACCCGACGGTATCGCTGGCAGCAGCGCGGAAAAGGGCCTGGGAAGAAACAGAGAAGTTGGCGGTGGGAGTCGATCCCCGCGATGCGCGGCTTGTCGAGCGAGAGCGCGCACGCGTCGCGCGTTGCAATACCTTCGAATTGATGGCCCGCACCTGGCACGGACAGGCCCAAAAGGATCACCTCTGGTCGGCAGGTTACGCGTCCAAGGTCATTCGGCACATGGAGCTGCACGTCTTTCCGTGGATCGGTGACCGCCCGATGGCCGCCGTCTTGCCGACCGAACTCGTTCGCTGCCTGCATCGCATCAAGGAGCGCGGTCACCTTGAGACCGCCCAGCGCGTTCGCGAAGCCGTCGTGCATGTCTTCCAGTACGCCGTGGACGTCGGTGCACTCGAGCCGGCCAAGAATTTCGTGAACAGCAAGACCGGTGGTCTGCCGGCCCCGCGGACTCGCCACTACGCTGCCATCACGGACCCCGAACAGTTCGGGAAACTGTTGCGCGCCATCCAGGGCTACAACGGCAACCTCATCACGCGAGCGGCGCTCCAGCTTGCTCCGATGCTCTTCCAACGACCCGGGCAGCTGCGACTGGCGCACTGGGAGGATGTTGACCTCGGAGGAGGGCTGTGGCGCTGCCCGCCCGAGAAGATGAAGCTGCGGGAATGGAAAAAGCGCGACCCACGAACTCCGGCCCACTTCGTACCGCTCCCAACACAGGCGATCGACATACTTCGCGACCTGCTGCCGCTGACAGGCCCGACCGGGCCGATCTTTCGCAGCATGGCCAAGCGATCCGAGGCCACGCGATACATGAGCGACAACACGATCAACAGTGCGCTGCGTACCCTCGGCTACGACACCAAGGAGGAGATCACTGGCCATGGTTTCCGGGCGACTGCCCGAACGTTGGTTCGTGAACTGCTGGGATGGGACCGCGAGGTGATCGAGCGCCATTTGGCCCACGTCTCTGACGAGGAGTTGGGCGGGAGCTACGACCGGACCACTCATCTTGAGCAACGTCGCCGAATGATTCAGGCGTGGGCGAACCTGCTCGATGATCTGGCGGCCGGCAAGTCGGAAGTCCTTTCGAAGGATTTGCGCAATACCGCGCCAACAGTGCTTTAAAACACTCGCCTCATATTAAAGAATGCTTTACTATAGCCGTACGTTATTCAAGCGACCTTTGATACGATGCGCTCCACCGGCACCTATGTCACCACCACCACGCTCGGCGAACCGGTGCGCGCGTTCGTGCCGCATCCTCTGCCTCCCACCAAGCCACCGCTGAAAGCTGACAGCTACTCCGCGGCCACCCACCGCGCCGAGATGGCGCTGGCTCGGCTCTCGGGCATGGCCGGCCTCGTCCCATCGATCGACTGGCTGCTCTACAGCGCACTTCGCAAGGAAGCGCTGTTGACTTCTCAAATCGAAGGGACGCAGGCCACGCTGACCGATCTGTTCGATGAAGAGGCCGGCCTCGTGGTGGCCAACGTCGACGACGTTGCGGAGGTCACCAACTATTTGCGCGCCTTCCGCCTGGTGCGCGACAACTTGCGAAGCCCTGAAGGCCTGCCTATCTCGGTCCGCCTTTTATGCGACGCGCATCGGCTGTTGCTGAACGGCGCCCGGGGAGCCGGCAAGCAGCCCGGCGAGCTGCGCCGCTCGCAAAACTGGATTGGTGGCACCCGGCCGGGGCGTGCCGCGTTCGTGCCGCCACCGCCGGACCGCGTGCCAGAATTGTTGGCCGATCTGGAGCGCTTCATTCATGACGTCGACCCGAAGTTGCCACCGCTGGTGCGGATCGCGCTGGTGCACGTTCAGTTCGAGACCATCCATCCCTTCCTGGACGGAAACGGGCGCATTGGCCGCCTGCTGATCGCGGCGCTGCTCGAACAGTGGGGTCTGCTGCCAGAACCGCTGGTATATCTGAGCAGCTATCTCAAGCAACATCAGAACGAGTACTACCGGCGCTTGTCGGCCGTGCGGACCGATGGCGATTGGGAAGGCTGGATCGCATTCTTCCTCGAAGGCGTGGAGGCCGCTGCCGTCGAAGCCGAGCGCGGCATCGTCGCCATGGCCAGCCTGATCAACGCCGACCGCCGCCGCTTGCTGGGCGCGCCGCGCGCGGGCGTCGTGGCCCTGCGACTGTTCGAACTGCTCCCGCTGATGCCACGCTTCACCATCGAGCAAATTCGTCAAAAGCTGGAGACCACGTTCCCCACCGCGACAGCCGCGGTGAAGCTACTGGGAGAGCAAGGCATCGTGACGGAGCTGACCGGACAAAAAAAGAACCGTTGCTTCAGCTATGCCGCATATGTCGAAGTGCTAACTCGTGACGCCTGAGCGCGCACAGAAGACCATGGCACGCGACCCGCAGAACTAAGACTGAAGAACGCTCACCTGAATGGTCGAGGCGATCTGGCGGCATTGCCATGCGCCAGGGCTCTCTCACAAGTGGTCGGAGCGAGACGACTTTCTAAGTGAGCTCGACTTCGTATCTCCAAAGGCGCTTGAGCCCCGTGCTTGTCTCTCTCGAATATGTCGTGCACTCAGGCAGCAGCACAGTGCAGCGGCCTCGCTTCTGGCCCTCGAGATGCCAGTACAGGCTCATGCCCAGAGTCTGGGCTTTGGTCGAGAGCGGCGCCAAATAGATGTTCTGCTCTTCAGCTCGGTCATCGATCGCATGTACCCGCTCGCTGATCACCTGAGCCGTGCTGAACGGATCGTTCGCAGGAGCAAAGATTCGATTGCTTACCCACTCAGGTCGCAACACGACTTCGCCACTCTTCTCAGCACGAAGCGCACTCTGTTGATACATGTCCGCGCTCAACGACGGAAAGCCAAACATTGGATGGATGGTTACGCCGTCTTTGTATGCTGACACTTCACTGATCAATTTGTGGTCGTACCCGACGGCAGTGATCAGATGGTCTCGGCCAGCTCCGGGCGAGCCATACATGCCGCGGACTGGTCGCACGAGTCCCGACGTCGTTGTGCTGAAGCTCGTAGCCTCCTGCTTGACATAGCTGACAGGCTCCGAATACAAAGCTGTGAACTCCTTCAACCCGCCGAAGGCTAGTCGAGGAATCAAAAAGACCAAGACATGTCTCATGAAGCCAGTGATATCTACACAGAGCGATCGGCCATCGAGAGGTCCAATGGCGGCGAGCATCGTCTCGACCTGAGTGATCTCATCGTGGGAGGTCGGCTCTATCAACGATGCATCGTTGGGCAGGTCCAACGCCACGTAACGGTACTCTGGATGCACTAGCCAGCACTTTTTCGTTGCCCGAACTCCATTGAAGACCGTACGGACCCGATCGCTCGAGTTGTAAGCCGAGACGAAGACGTCAAACTTGCCAACCTCTTCGGTCAATCGATCAACGGCGATCGGGCGCCGATAGAACATTGCGTAGTCCATACGCTAGAAGAGCTTTGCCTGAGTGAAATCCTTTGGGCTAGACGAGAACGGGAAATTCCACTTCGCACTTTGCTGTGCAAGAAGAATCTCAAACGTTTGGCGTTCCGTGGAATCAAAGATCGCATTGAGCATCGGACCATTGACGCTGATGTCGCCGCGTCTTCCGATTGGAAGCCCCCATCGAGGCGAGAGCATGGGGCTGAGTTGAACTTTCCGCTTGAGTCGCTGCGAATTGCGATCCGGCCTGCCGTCACTGATTTCGAAGAGTAGCGAGTAGTTGAAGGCACTCTCGAGAGTCCCTCGACCGGTGACGCTCAAGTCATCATTGTCGAAACTAATCGCCAACGGCGACACCTCGGGTATGTTGAGGGCAAACCTTGCAGTTCTCAGGAGCTCCGCGAATCGATTGACCGCGTCTCGCGCCTGATCGGATCGAATCCCGTAGTTAGCGTCGCCCTCGAAGGCGAATCGAGCGGCCTCAAGTGCTGCACTCGTTTGCACGTCGATCGAGAGCTTGGCTGATCTGCCAAGATCAATTCCCTTGAACGAAGCGATTTCGTACACCTTCCCGAGCAGTACCAGCAGGTTGCGCGGGTTGTGCGACGACATGGCGACAAATGTGCTGAATCCTGCGTACGGCACGGCCGCATCTCGCCTTCTCGATTCACGGCACAACTGCGCGAAGAGGTCCCCCTTCCAATGACCTACTGCGGTCGCATATGCCCCCTTCAACGAGCCTCCAGATTCCCGGTAACGCTCGCAATCGTCACGAATCTTCGCCGCTAGCGCAGCAGCCTTTGTTTTTGGTCCAAACTTCTTGCAGAAGAGGAGTACGTTTAGCCGCTGAAGAAGAGGAGGTATGCCATCGACGAGAGGCTCGATGATGTCGCACTCCGGGGACATGGGAGTCTTGGATTTTGCGATCGCTTCGCGGAATCCTCGAATAAAACGGGCTTCTTTCGGCGGCAAGCCGTAGTGTTCAACGTAACTATCGAGCTGTACCTCTTCAAACGCTGCCTTTGGGTCGAAGCTAGTGAAGGATCCGCGATTTGTCCGCGTCAATCCCAGCCCGCCCATCCTTTTTTCGATGAAGCGAGTCGCGAAAGCGGAGTAGTTCTTCATCTTTCGCAAGATGTCGTCCAAGCGGATCACCGTGAACTCAGAGCCATCCCTGTTCTCTTCGCCATTCGCGAACGTGGCCAAGGTTTTTCTTGAATACAACCGCCCGGTGAGTCGAAAGGCCACTCGGCCTTCGGCGTAACGGACAAGAGTGTTGACAACCTCCTGTTGCTTCTCAGAGAGGTTCTCAATCTCGTCCAAGATGTATATCAGTTTGATCGCCTTAAGCGAAGGATGCCATCTGCGCAAGGCAGCGCCCATCGGGAGCGCCAGTCCACCTAGTGCGAAAGGCAGACGGAGTTCGAACTTGCCTGTGAACGCTGCAGCATTCGTCGCATCGTCGATAGCGCGGAGCCAGCGGGACACCCATGCGCGCAGGTCCATGAGCGTTACAACGTCTGCAAAGGATGCGTCGGCGATCCCCTGGGCGAGTTGATCGACTAGCGCGCTAGCATCAAACACCGCATCTGGACTTGTTCGCTCGATATCTTGGAGAACTTCGCCCACCAAATCGACTAGCTTCAGTTCAAGATGCACCGAGAATAATTGCTGCAAAGCGCCTTCCGACTCGCCTCTCAGGTCGAAACGACCTGCGTCCATATTCGTTGTTCGCAAGAAGATGGCCACGCACCCAGCCTCCTCAACAAGCGAGAGTCCCGGAGACTTCGGCAAACGAAGGCGGGCAACTTGATAGGAGTGATATCGAAGGAGGTGGGTCTTACCAGAACCTTTGCTTCCGAGGATGTACTTAGAGACGATGGATCGAGGTTCAAGGATTGTGGACATCCAGTCCTTTCCTAGTTCCACCCATAGCTCATTAATCTGCTCATTCGTGTAGTCAGCCGCACGAATTGGCGCGAACGGATTGGAGTCTTCAGGCAGCTGCACTAGTACACCTTGTCGTAGCGAACAAAGAGCGGATTCCAAGCGACCGATCGGCCCTCATTCCAAAAGATCGGAAGCGAGTTGTCCGGGGTGTTGTGGGTAAACCCGAGAAGCAACTGTCCATCTCTGTACCCCAGAGGATGATCCATGAAGAGTTTTGCTCCGTAGTGGGATGCCACTACTCGAAACGCGGCTAGATCAAATTCAGGTTCTAGCGAATCAGGGAAGTAACGCTGGAGCGGATCGAACGCTTTGTAGCTGCTGTCCAGTTCGAACAGACTGGAAGCTTTGCCGTTAAAGAGTTTGGTCTCATTCAACTTGGCCAGGCCGCCGGTTGTTGCGAAGAGGCTCATGAAGCGAACATCCAACACGGGATACTGCCTCCGAATTCGAGTCAGACTCCTTGATAGGTACGCGGTCGACTGCTGCGCTGATCCAACTAGATCGTCAAAGAAAACATATCGCGTAACCGATGGGTCGTGCGCGCGTAGCAAAGAATTTCGAGTGCCGGGGACCGCATCGACGAAAGCAGACCCTAGGTCCACAAACAGATCTTTCTTCAGATGGTTGACCTGACGGAAGTAGTACAAAAGATGTGCGCCGCTTTCGGACGGATTGCCGAGTCCTACGAAGCGCGTTGCGGCCAGCTCACGCTCGAAAGTCTTTCGAACCAAGGAGCTGTCGCGAGAATCCCGGAGATTGCGTCGGATTCGCTGCATTAGAGGCGCCTCGAATTGGTCTCGGTACAGAGAACGAAGCATCTCCCGGACCAACCGTTTCCCAAAGTAGACGAAACGTGAGAGAGCAATCAATGCATGGCGTTGCTCCTGTTCCGCCGCAGCAGTTGCACCTGAGAAGTTTTCCGACCATGCCTTGATCTGCCCCCATGTCACCTCTCGATCCCACGCGTGATCGACGAGAGTTTGAATCGTCCGTTCGATCTCCTGCGGACTCATCGCATCTACTTCCTGAACAGCATGATGGTTTCTCGGCCAATGATCGCCGCCGTCGAATGGCGCGCCGTCAACAGCCCCCGCGAATGAATGGTGTCGCGAAGAGCAAGCTCGAGCTCAAGACCCATGTCTCGCAGGGTTGCGGCGATGACCTCGTCGTTTGCAACTGGAAGACCCGCGACGGTGTTGTTTCCAACAATGAGAACGACGTGCCCTCCTGGCGCAGTCACCCGGACAATCTCACGCAGAGAGTCGATCAATTCGGCGACATATGTTTCCGTGATCGCCGCACGGTGAGCGTTGCGCTCCCGAATCCTTGCGAGAGTCGGTCCGAGCAGCCTCGAAACGGACTGGGTCAACGGAGTAGGGGCCTGCGCAAGCCGGGCGGGGAGGTGCTCTCGGCCGATCGACTTACCTTCAAGATCCGCAAGCTCGGCGGGCTCACATAGTCCTAACCAATTCAGCGAAAGACTGCTTGAACGGATGTACTTCTGCGCACTTCCATAGGGGGGCGATGTAATCGTCAATGACACCGAGTTGTCACGCAAACGTTGCTCTTGTTCGTCCTTGAGGCAGCGAGCGTCGCGCCCGACTATCACGCATTGAACTCTGCCGCGAAAAGCGCGGTTGGTATCGAGCACTCGCGCGATATTAACTTGCACAACCTTGGAAAACTCCTCTGCCGGCGATGCTTGCTTTAGCCACTTCAGATGGGTGCGAATTGCTCGGTTTGCGGCATCGGATAGCCCCGGCTTGGTCTTCAGCCGCACCGGGACACTGATCGTAGGATCGGCCTGACTGAGTTTTCGGACCGCTACCGAGAAACAGACTCGAAAAAAGTCGCGAACATCTGCGTCTTCTATCTCGGTGACTGTCCGGAGGATTCGCTCAAGCTCAAGTTTTGTGCTCGGCGAGTACCACAGATGGGAATTAACCAAAGCGATATCGGGAGCCGTCTTAATCCGCCGAATTCGTTGATTCAGGCGGCGCGCCTGATCGATGAGAACATCGGTATCGTAGGGCGTTGTTTTGACCTTGGCGAGAAGCAATGCAAGTGGATTCGAATCCGCGACAAGGGAACTCGCGCCAGCAAGTGACGCCTCCAGCGCAACGGTTCCTGAGCCCGTAAACGGGTCGAGCACCAAAGAGCCGGCGCGGCGAAGCCCACTAGCATGAACAAAGAAGTGGGCGATGTGGGGCAAGAGCTTCGCCGGATATGGATGCATCAGATGCGTGAACTGATCTCCCTGACGCACCCAACTCACGATCTCTCGAAAGCTCACGTCGATAGGCTTTGACGACGCTCGATACCTGCTCTTGAGCTCTTCAAGTAGCAACGTGGTATCGATTCGGTCGTGATCAACCGCGTCGACGGCTCGTAGCTTGGCTCTGCGTGTCCACGTCATGCACTATTCCCAGCTGGGCCAAGGCGGACTCGGCAGATCTGCCTATCTGCAGTTCGCAGTGACGGCAGGGATCCGATACGCATCAAACGAGAGTCGTTGTAGTGGCCGAAGGAAATCACCAAGCTCATCGTCGGGTGTGCAGCAGGTCTGGCAAGTACGCCCCGTCGTCCTCGAGTCGGCGACGGAAATGCTCGTTAATAACCTTGGGGATCTCATGCTCTATTCCACTTCCGTCGCGAACCCGCAGCAGACCGGTGTCGTCGAAGCGTCCAAGTTCGAACAGTTCCAATTCGCTGTCAGCAGACTGCCGAAACTCTAGCGCGTCCTGCTCCTTTACAACACAGGCAATCGCCCAGTCGCCAACTCCAAAGGCGAATCGCCAGCGCGGAATTCCAAACTTCTCCGAAGCCGCCTCTGCAAGTGGATGTATCGGTAGCGCGTGCTCAGCTAGGGCAATGCCCGCACCTGAACTACAGAATATTTGAAGAGCTTCAGCCAAGCCGTCACTTAGGTCGCACGCAGCGGCAACCTTTCCGGACTCACGCAAATGCCGACCCTCCTTCACGCGAGCGGTGGGGAAGACCAAACAATTGGTCCACTCGCGCGGAAACTCAGTTTCGCCGACTTCGGCCTCGATCAGGCTAAGTGCACCAGAGAACGCCCCCAGACGTCCAGCGAGGAAGAGGTAGTCGCCAGACTTCGCCGAGGAGCGTCCAAAGCCAGCACCCTTGTCCACCGTTCCCCAAGCAGCACCGACGACTTGGGCAGATGCGCCTTCCTTGGTGTCTCCTCCAACAAATGCTATTTCATGGCTTTCGCAGGCTTCTTCACAACCGAGAACAATCGAGCGCGCGTCGGCGGCGTCAAAGGTTCCCGGGACGACGAGAGACAGCATCAGCGCATGCGGCTTCGCACCCACAGCAAGCAGATCACTTACGTTGGTAGCAACAGCAAGTCGACCCCAAGTTCGGAAGTCGCCAATTCCGCGACGGAGTGCGACGGGAAAGGGCGCGCGATCGATTTTGACAGCCAGGTTCTTCTCGAACCCCAAATCGACGATGCTTGCGTCGTGTCCGAAACCATTGACGAAAGATGCATTCACGCGAAGCGAGGGCAGAAGCCCCTTAAGAAACAGCTTTTCTCCTATGTCTGACATCGTAGTCATCTGGAACCTCTAGGCGCGCTTGCAGCACCTGGCTTCGGAGCACGGGCTTCTTGAGCTCCGTCCCGTTTCGTCATCGCGGTGACCTGCCCTCGTAATGCCTCGATCAGGTTTGCACTCTCGTCCTGCCTCTTCTTGAAAGCCTCGAGCGACTGCTGAAGGTCTTTGATTCGATCCTTCTCTTCGGCCAGTCGATCTTGCAAGCTACTGAAGGAAAAGAATCCGGGCACGGCCAAGACGGCGACGATCAACGCAGCAAAGACCAGCATTTGGGAGGATAGCCAATTGACCTTGTCCAAGGCCGAGGTCGATGTGTTGGCGATGTCTACGAGGCTGCTGACAAGTGGTTTCGGCAGTTGATCTTGGATACTTGTCACTGACCCTTGCCGCTTGGGTAGCGTCGGCTTGCTTTCCACGCGGATGAACTCAATCGTCGCGAGTCGCACACCGGCCTTTAAGTGGAGCGGCGTCGACGAGAGGTTGTGCAGCATCACAATTACCCGACCGCAGTAACCAGGGTCAAACGGTGGTTGCGACGATAAGATCATGCCCGAATAAATATGGGGCATTCGAAGGGAAACCTTCGCCGTGATGTCATCCGGAAGATGAATATTTTCTGCAGCCAAGACAAAACAAACAGCGTGCGGCGCGATCGTGAAGGTCTGAGCCTGCTTCAACTTTTGCGTCACTAGAGTAGCTGAGTCTGCGCTACTGCCGATGTAGTACTCGTCACCCACCGTCAGATCATAGGAACTTCCTCGCAAATTGTCGGCGTCGAACGGACACACCAAGTCTTTGCCACCAGCGGGACTCGACGAGAGTTCTTGAATTGATTGACTAGGGAGGATCATCGGGAGCCGAGCCTTCTTCTAATGTCTTGTAGGACCATCTGGACCGAAGGAACGGGCATGCCTGAGGATGCCGCACAGTCCTCAGCCCGCGCGCCGAGCGGTTTGAGCACCAAAGCCTCACAACGACGCCTGCCCCAAGCTGATACTGTGACGGTGCCGTGCTCGGCATCGCTAACGTTGTGAAGGTCAGACGCCCGCTTGCGATAGGAGTCGCCGATCGTCAGGGTACGCTGCTCACGAAGCAATGCCCCCGCGGATCCGCAAGCGACAGCCACACTATGACCAGCCAGTTCGTCGAACTGGTATCGAAAGAGGGCATGGCTCTGGCCGTCGCACAGGGAGTATGCGTTTTCCGACAGGCGGCCAAGCACCACTCTCGACTGAAAGTGCGCGCAGTGTGAGTGGATGTCTTCATGCCTCAGGTTTGGGCTGTCCCAATGATGAAGGCGTACGCCGCAGCCGTAGTCATTGACCACAAGTGAGAACTTTAAGAATCCAAGTTGGTGTCGGTAGGAGCGCTTGGCTACCTCAGCCAACAACATCTCATCGCTTAGCAGATCATCCAAGCACTGCAGCAGAGCTGCATTGGAACTGTCTCGGACAATTGCGAGAATCGCCTGCGAGCCCGTGCACTTGCCGGGGCGAATCGCCGCGGATTTGCTCTGCGTCATTTCGCTCGAGATCATGTTGTGGGGAGGTATCTGGTTGGGACAGTTTCAGAATGGCCCGAGCGCACACCCTGTAGAGTCGGCACAAAACGGTCTACTGACAGCTGCTGGACGCTGGGAGATGCACACCATGATTTGGCGGGGAGAACAGTTGTGGATGGCCTTGGCTTCTTGAGTTTAGGCGCAAGCGCGGGCATGGTCACCAGCCTCGTCTTGGCGAGGGGAAGAGCACCCGTCAGCATGGGCTCAATGCTGGGCGCGCTGTCCCCCGTCCTTCTCTCGGGCGCGGCAGTCTTTCTTCTGCCGCAGCTGTCGACGTCGAAGGGCGTTGGGTTCTTTCCGCTCGGCCTTCTTCTAGTGCTGTTGTGGCAGAGTACCGAAACGATCTCTGGAGTTTTCGATAGGCCACAGCCACGCAAGCTTTCATCTGACGTCTTTGGCTGCGCAATGCTCGTCGCGACTGGGCTCGCGCTATTCAAGGCGCTGTTTACCTAACGCGCCCAAGCGCGGCGCCTTTCTCCGAGCGCAGCGGCCTGCCTCACACCCCTCTCAACACGCTGAACTCCCTGAACAGCCGCGCTGGTAACGGCGTCTCAAGCCTCCAAACGATGCTCATGGGCCGGTCACCCTCCGCTGACTCCAGCGTCGCGCGCCCGCACGCGCGGTACGCCTCGCCCTTGCGCGGACGCACGAAGAGCTGGAACTGCCAACCATTGGCTGAACTCTCCAGATATCGCCGGCCGCTGGGCGTGTCCGTGCCGGCGCTGTTCTGTGTCTGCCAATGGAAGCGCTCCGCGCTGATCGCATAGTCGTGATACGAGATGCGGTCGTGGTAGCCATCGCTCTTGTCGAGCGTGACGAATAACAGCTCAGTCTTTCGGCTGGTCAAGGGCAACACGCCCGCCTGAAACGGCGTACGGCGCGCTGCTGTTAGCCAACCGACCGCCGTGAGCACTTCGCGCACCCCATAGGCGGCGTGCAGGCACAACGGCGTGTCTTCGAGACCCGAAAGGGCGTGGGCCCCCAAGGTGCTTCGGGCTTGCAGCAGACCCGACAACTCGACCAGCTCCGAGGCGATGGAAGGGTGACGCTTCAGACGTTCTGCGAAAGCCTCGTGACCGGCAGCCTGTTCATGCCGGCCGTCGATCTGATACGCAAGCATCTGCACACGCAACGCACCCTGAGCATCGAGGGCATCGTGTTGGCCTTGCAGCGCGCCTGCCTCCGCCATCACATCGAGCCGGCGCGGGTCGTCCACGTGAAGCAGGTCTCCGAAACGACGGCTGAAGTAATCCTCTTCCGGGCCTGGCTCCGCAACGATCAGACCTGCGTCGCGCTTCAACGCTGTCCAGCCGCTGCGACCCTGGCCGGTGCCGGCACGGTAGACGTCTTCGAGATCGAGCGCCTGGTCGTGAAGGAAGTCTGCCAAGCGGACGGACGCACGACCCTTCAGCGCCGCATACGTCTGCAACTCAGTCTTTAGGCGGCGCCAGTTCTGCGTCGTCAGCGCACGCAAGCCTTGCAGCACCTGCTCTCGCGTCTGCCGCTGCAGGTGGATGTGGCAACCCGGCGGCAGGCTGCCGAAACCGTTCTCCACGCCCTCTACCAGTTCGCGGCGCGACAGACCAGTCAGGCTCGACAACAAGCGGTCAAACCGAAACTCGGTGCGATGCTGGCCGACGAAATCGAGCACCAGGCAACTCTCCTTGCCCGGTGCCAAGCGCAGGCCACGGCCAATCTGCTGCTGAAACAGCACGGGGCTCTGCGTAGGACGCAGCAGCAACAGCGTGTCGACCATCGGCAAGTCGATGCCTTCGTTGTAGAGATCGACGGTGACCAGCGCGCAAAGCTCGCCGCTCAGCAAGCGTTGCGGCGCGCGGCGCCGCTCCTCGCTCGCCGTCGCACCGACCACGCAGGCTGCCGGCAGGCCGGCGCGGTTGAGCCAGTCGGTCATGAATTCCGCGTGTGCAACCGACACGCAAAACACGATGGCGCGCGATCGCGATGCGTCGGACGCCAGCCGGCGCCATTCATTGACGACGAGGCGGGCGCGCACGTCGTTGCCGGTGACGAGCTTGTCCACCGCCTCGCGTTCACCTGGGCGGTCCCATGGCACGGCCGAGAAATCGGTGCCGTCGTCGCAGGCGTAGTACTCGAACGGCGCCAGCAGTTGCAGGTCGAGTGCATGCCACAGGCGCAGCTCAACGGCCGGGCTGCCATCGGGGCGCGCATCAAAGTACTGCGCGATAGGTTGCCCGTCGCTGCGCTCGGGAGTCGCGGTCAGGCCGAGCAAAACACTCGGGCGAACCGCCATGACGAAAGCATCGAAGCGATCTGCCGCCAGCCGGTGACACTCATCCACCACGACCGTGTGCCAATGATCGGCGCCGACGGCGGCGACCAGATCACGACTGGTCACGCTGTCGATGGTGGCGAACAGGTGATCCCATCGCTCGGGTTGATGGCTGCCGGTGAGCAGGTCGCCGAACTCAGGATCGCGCAGCACCTCGCGATAGGTGCGCAGCGCCTGGCGCAGGATCTCTTCGCGGTGAGCGACAAACAGCAGGCGCGGCCGACCGCCTTCAATTCGGCATGTGTTTCGATAGTCGAACGCGGCCACTACGGTCTTGCCGGTACCAGTGGCCGCCACCAACAAGTTCCGGTTGCGACCGTGTGCACGCTCTGTTGTCAATTGCTCCAGCATCTCTTGCTGGTAGGTCTTGGGCTGCAGGTCAAAGAAGCTGATCGTGGCGGAGGGTTCGCCGCCGAAGGACTCGCGGCCGAGCGCGGCGGCCAGCGCCTGCCGGTGCTCGACGTTGTCGGGGTCATAGCGCTGAAACTCGCTGTCGGCCCACAGCGTTTCGAAGTGGGCGACGGCCCGAGCGAACAGGACTTCTTGCGCGCGCTCTGTCAGCTTGACGGTCCACTCAAGGCCACCGGTCAGCGCTGCGCCAGACAGGTTGGCGCTGCCGACGTAAGCCGAGCCAAAACCGGACTTGCGCTGGAACAGCCAGGCCTTCGCATGCAAGCGAGTGCGCCGGCCATCGAGCGACACGCGCACTTCGCAGCCCGGCAGACGAGCGAGCTCATCGAGCGCACGCGCTTCGGTCGCGCCCGTATACGTGGTGGTGAGGATGCGCAGGCGTGTGGCCACGCAACCCTGCCCGCCCATGGCCGTGATCTGCTGCAGCACGTCTTGCAGCTTGCGCACTCCGGACACGGTGATGAAGCTGACCAAGATATCCACGTGGTCGCTTGAAGCCAGCTCCCGTCGAATCTCCTGCAGCAACGATGGTGAGCCCTTGCCGGCGGTGAAAAGCCAAGGCACAGCCAGGCCGATCTCCGGCGACGCCGGGAACTGCCGGTCGCGCTGAATGGCCCTGAGAACGCGCAACGGTGAGGCCACTAGGTCAACGACTTCTGCAGAAGCGGAGGCCCCGTTCGAGCCGGCGCCGGCATTGAGCCGATGGCGCAGCATCACCAGCAGCTCGTTGACCAGTTCGAGTTGTCGCTTTGCTTTGTCGGCGTCGTCACCCGAGACATCGTCAAGGATGGTCGCGAGCTGGCGCGTGATGACGTCTGCCAGAAACTCGGCGGCGCCGCCCTTGAGTGCCAACACATCCGCGCTGCTGGAGTCGATGGTGGCGAGCGATCGGGCCAGGCCCTCGGTCAGCAAAAGATCATAGAGGCCATCGGGCAATGCCATCGTTGTCCCTGGCTTCAGCCGATTGGCCTCGTTCCGCGGCATGCCGGGTACCCCGTGCAGCCCCAGAACTCGCCGCCGGCATTTGCACCACGTTTCGCGGTGCGCCGAGCCATGGGCTTCGAGCACAGCGGGCAGATTGAAGACTGTGTCGCCGCCACACTGGGTTGCACGGATGCGGTTGTCGCAGGCCGCGCAGCTGAACGATCGCTCCCGGCCTTGGCTTGCCGAAGCAGACTATGAAGCTTGGGGCCATCGACCAATGTCACGTTCCGGCCGCTGGCGAAGCTGACGGCGTCTTGGGTAAAGCGCCCCGAGGTCACCACGAATCCGCCAGTCGCGCCCTTCGCGGCCATCACGCCGTACAGCTCGCGGACCACGTCCACGCCCACCTTGAAGGCGCGCCACTGCTTGCACTGCACGAGGAATTTCTCGGCGCCATTCTTGGCCGGTCGCGTGAGCACGAGATCGACTCCGCCATCGGCGCCGCCTCCGCCGGTCTCGACAACTTGGTAGCCCTGCAACCGAAAGCCCTCACCCACGAGCATCTCGAACTCGCGCCAGCTCATGCCGTCGAGCACGTCGCTCGCTTTGCTTTGCGTCACGCCGACGACAAGGTTTTTCCGCTCCTTGTGCCGCCATGCCGATAGGCCGGCGCCGCCCAAGCAGACCACGGGCAGGAGGTACTGACCGAAGGTGGCCAACGTCTTCCAGAGAGTCTGGGTGAGCATCGCACCCATTTGTCCGGGCAGCGCCGGCGCCAGAACTGCCTGGGATGCGACGCGATGAAGGAGCAAATAGCTGACCAGCGCCAACCCGACGCCGGCCCACCACGGCAGCATCGCCACGAGGTCTATGAGGTCCTCGGCTGGACTGGTCTTCTTGCGTCTTGCCATTGCTGGTCTTCTCCCATGTTGTTGAGGTTGTACCAGGCGCCAGAACGAAGTTGATCGTGGCCTCGGCACGGGGCGATCGTTGTACCAACCACTTGCCAGATTCTTCGAGCTCGTTGCTTGGCAGCCGTTTGCTGGCGTGCCGCCTATCCTGCAATCAACTCTCTTCCACCCCCATGTTCGATCGCCCGTGAATCTACGACGACCTCTACGCGATGCGTAGGGGCCGTCTGCGACCCAAAAGCGAGCCGAATCCGACCCAAAAGTGATGCGTATCCGATTCGCATCCGAACTAGGTGAATAGATACCGGACAAGTAGTGCAACGCTAGCGAAACGAGAGCGAGAAACTGCTGCAAAACAGCGGCAAAGAAGCGAACAACAGCTCGGCGTCTTCACTCATCAACATGGGGTCGGACAGTCCGACCGCACCGATCGACGATTGAACGGCAGCAACGTCACACCGCCCATCGCAAGAATTGCGCAGCATGCCGGCGCACGCCCTCGGCAGTACGCGACCAGACGTTGGCCGGAAAGTCCGTCGGCAAGCGACGCTCGACAGCCTGCAGAGCGTCATCTACGCGCTCGACCATGGCCGTCATTCGATCGAAGACACCCGGGCCGCGCGAAGCAGCCAGTCGCTGCCAGTGCCTTTGATGGATCTCGTTCAATCGGTAGTGCGCGTTCTGACCTCGCAGCGCCATAGCGAGCTTCGCCCGCTGATACGGCAACTGGTTCGGACCGCGCCCGATGATCGGCCAGGCCGACAACACGTCGTACAGCGGCGCCAGATGGAACCGACCTCCACGCCGATGCTGGATCGAAAAATTCTTCGCGTGCCCATCGGTCGCAGCCAATAGCCAGAACGCCAATTGCGCGAGCGCGAAGGTGGCGCGGTCCTCATCCGCCTGTTCGCTGTTCGCGAGAACGCCCAAGCAATCACGCACCGACGGGCCGCCGTCGCTTTCGTACTTCCGGTCGGGCGCGACACCGAGTGCCTGACAGAAGTCCTCCTGCGGCAGCCGTGCGATCCACGAACCCTCCGGTGGCTTGAAGCGCGCCTTCTGTTCGGCGCCTTCGGGGACACCTTGCCAGCGACGGTCGAATCGCGTGACGACCAAGACCTTCGACTCGCCAAACGTAGCGATCTCCGACTCGGCCGTGGCAATACCCAGCTCGTTCATCAGCTGACCGCACAGCCACTCGTTCTCGACCGAGTCGGTCATGTCGGCGCGCATGTTGCCTACCAAGCCGAGGGGCAGCTTCAGGATGTGGGTGGTCGGCGTGGCGCTCATCGGTCGGAACCACTTCCCGCCCATCCGCAGCAACGCAGTCTTCTCTTGCGCACCGGCGATGGAGATCCGCAAGTCGTCTTCGTCACGCTGGCCAAACGGAGCGTCCGACGTGACCGACGCCAAGACTCTTTCCACATCCGCGTCGGTCAGCCGCTCGGCATCGACGCGATTCCAGCCCTCCGGATCGACGCCGGGCGGCATGAGCTGTACCGCACCCACGCAGTCCCGCCCGATGGCGGTCAGCAGGTCGAACGCGTTGTCCGAACGTGCATGGAATCGTCTGCGAAGTCGACGCCGGATCTCTGCGCTGTCGGGCAGCAGGTTGTCGAAGTAGTTCGTGACCGCATCGCCGCGATGCTCGAGGCCCACCGTGAAGGGCAGCGACAGCGACAGGGCGCGACCCTCCGCCGAGTGCGCCCAGGCCTCGTCATAGCGCAGCACCGGTGTGCCGGTGCGCAGCGTGGTCCACACCGCCACGAGCTGACCGTTCATCCAGACGTGAAGCTCAGCCATGCGGGCGCAGTGAAACTACCAGGGCTCGCCCAACGGGCGCCGTCTTGTCAGCGCCGGTCTGGTTGACGCCACACCGGACGCGTCCACCGACGCATCGACAGCGCCGCCAGGCCCGTTCGAACGCAACACCATCTGCACGCCGAGCGCCCCCAACAAGGCCAGGAACTGCTCGACGCTGACGGCGGTCGGATCGCGTTCGATGCGCGCGATGCGTGTCTGCCCGACACCCAACATGGCGCCGAGCTGCACCTGATTGAGCCCGCGCGACTTGCGCAATGAGCGCAGGTGGGCTGAGATTTGGCCGGGAGACTGGATGGGGTAGTCCATGGAGGCACAGCTTATGCCTTATTCGGCATCAGTGCAATAGATGCCTCAGAAAGCATACTTGATATCTATGACTCCTGAGCAATACCTACTTACCCCTTCCGCGTGCTCGGCCAAGGTGAGCACCCAAAGAGATCGGACCGTCCGACCCCTCGCACCCGCGTTGCCGTGTCCGGTCCAGGGCGGGCATCGCCCGGCGCAGCGAACCCTTGACGGGACTCGGCAAGGCCACACGCTCACGCGAGCGGGGCTGGCGACGACTTCAGGCGGCAGCCCCCGAGCCCGTCCGGCGGCCAGGACTTCCCCGCCCTCGGGGCGGGGCGAGGGGTGGGCTCAGCGACTGATCTCGGGGCCGCGGTCCCGTTCCTGACGCTGGGTCGACACATCCACCGGCGAACGGCCTTCGCGTTGCCGTGCATTGACCCATTCACGGACAACCGGTGTTTCGCGAACGAATCGCGCGATCTGGGCCGACAACTCGCGGTCCTCCGGCCGATCCGATGAGCCGAGCGCGCGTGCAATGTGCGCCCACGCCTCCATGGCGCCAAGACGACTGGCGCGGTAAGGGTCGCCGGAGTTGCCTCCCTTCTCGTCGCGGAGCAAGCGTCGATCCTCCCGGGCCTTCACACGCCACAGTGGATCCGAGGTGCGGTTCGCACCGCGCGTCGCCTGCCGAGTTGCTTCGGCCTCGATACCCCGGCCGCGCAGCTTCTCCGCGAAGGTCTCGCGCCAGCGATGCAGATCGGCCTTGCGCGGATTCAGCCTTGCACCGAACCTCGATTCCGCGCGCACCGACAGATGCACGTGCGGATTGGCCTGGTGCTCGTGCAGCACCATCACATACGAGTGGTCCTTCAGTTCAACCTGGGCGAACTCGCGCGCCGCCTGCTTCACGATCTTGGGGTCGGTGCCCTGCGGCATCGACAGCATGATGTTGAACGCCTCGCGCCGAGGACTGACATCCTCGATAAACGAGCCGCCGTAGCGCCATTGCTCCACCAGGTCGTGCACGACCTCCTTGCCGTTGCTCACCACGCCTCGGTCGTCCTCGATGTCGAGACGACCGTTCTTGCTGATGTAGCGGAAGTGCGCCGCGATCGCCCCCATCCCACGACCACCGCCCGTGACCTTCACCATCACCTGCGGCACACGCCGACTCACCGTCGCCGCGATCCGGCTGCGCACGACCGCCGCCTTGCGCTGCGTCAACGCGTCCAGGCGGGCAGGGGGCATCGACTTGACGATGCGATTGCGCGGATAGAACAGCCGCTCACCCCATTGCACGAGCGCGCTATCGACGCTGGGGCCGGATGTCATTTGGAGATCCCTTCACGGCGCCGCGCCGTCACAGCCGAACCATTCATCCGTTGCTGCGACGTGAGACTGGCCATCAACCGCGACGCGACCTCCAGATGCACCCGCACGTCCTTCGAGAGTGACATCAGCGTGGCGCGGTACTTCTCTGCTTCATTGGCTTTAAAGTTGCGCATCAGTCGAAGGAATCCATGAATGTCAGCGCTCATCGCCGCGACCTTCTGCGTCGAATCGGCGAGCGCTGCGACTGCGGCTCCGTGATCGATCGACCTCGGGCTCGGTGGCACGCCATCGAGCAGTCCTGCCAGGTAAGTGCCCTGCGACACACCCGCCTTGCGAGCACAGAGGCCCAGACGAACGGCATGCCAGACGCCCAGGCGTACGGTCACTTTGACTGCCCGCGCGTCTACCTGCTCCGCGCCAGCATCTGGCTCCTCGGGCGCCCCCTCCACATCGAGCATCGCGACGACTGCGGCACGAACCACGGAGGCTGTCGTCTTGCCACGAGCGGCGGCATGCGAATGAAGCCTCGGACCGAGCCCTCGGAGATCGATCGTCACCCGCTCACGTGGGTGCCGAGTCACGTTGCCGACCTCGCGCACCGAAACCATTTCTTAGGTCTGGGCTGCTTCAGCCCAGACGGCTCGCCAGATCCGCCACCCGGCGGCGCAGCGCTGCCAGGTCGTCGGGGGCGATCTGCGCCGTACCCGTCTTGAGCAGACGCGCAATCGACGCGTCGAGCCGCTCACACAGTGCTTCAGTCCGTCGGACCATCTGGGACAGTTGGTCATGCCGAAGTGGCGCGGAAGCCGCAGCCGGCCCGACGTCAACAGAAATGGGCGTCGCGTCTCGGGCCGCCGCTACAGCCTCGCGTGTGATGGGTCGATCACTGGCGATCAGATCGGCCACGCGCCCGGAATCCTCGTCGTGCAGCTTGCTCAGCTCGTGCAGGGTCCGCGGCGACGTGCAGCGCCCGGAAGCCATGGCTGCCTCCAACACCGGCGGCAAAGACAAGAGCGAGAGGTGATGCGCCAGGGTCGTTGGGTCGATTGCGAGCCGCTTGGCGATTGTTGAGTTGGACTCGCCGGCATCGATTCGCCCGCGAATGAACCGCGCTAGGTCGAGTGGCGACAGCGCATGACGCTTCAGGTTCTCGGCCACCTGGTCGTAAGCATCGCGCGGCTGCCAGGAAACCGTGACCGGAACTTCCTTGAGGCCGGCCAGCCGGGCTGCACGAAATCGCTTCGCTCCGAAGCGGATGAGACATCGGCCATCCAGATCGAGCGTCTCGACCACGATCGGCTGGAGGATGCCTCGCTCCGCGATGTCGGCCGCAAGCTCCTCGAGCTCACGCGCCGGAAACTCCGTGCGCGGGTTGTCGCGATCCTCGTCCAGGCGATCGATGGCCACCATCAGTGGAGCACCCGTCGCGATGAGTTGCCCCTTGAAAAGATCGGGTTGGTCGAGATCGAGCCTGAGGGTCGACCTGACCGGTTGCGATGTCGTCTTCTGCCACGGCGCACGCATGATCGAGACTGCCCGCCGCCATCAGTGGGTCGTGACGGGGCGCGCTTCGCCCCAGGCTTCGATGTCTGCGCGTCGCCATGCGACAGCACGAGGCCCCAGGCGGACCGGGCGCGGGAACTGTTCGTCCGCGATCAAACGGTAGAGCGTGGAGCGACTGAGCCCCGTGACGCGAATGACTGCCTGAAGGCGCAGGAACACCACGGCAATCTCGCCCGCGGCTGGTGACTGCCGAGCATGACCGATCGCAGTGCGCGTGTCAGGTGCTTGAGCCATAGGATCTCCGTGTTGCCAGCTTCATGCTGCACCCGTTCGAGATCGCTTCGCGCGACGATTTCAGCAAAAAAACCGTCGATCAGAACAACGGGGGAGCGCTTACGCTCACGGGTGGCTCAAGAACTCTAGAGCCGGATTCGGGCAGTTCGTGTGCTGAATTTCGGCGATTTTTCAGCACATCGCTGTAGCAGGAAGCTCGGGCCGGCACGGTGGCCCACTAACGCAGAACGGCCAAGCAGCGTAGGACGCGTGCGCGATCGCCCGCGTGAAGGTCATACAACGATGACAGCGCTTGACGGACGAGGCACTGAGAGGATATAACTCATTAACGAATGAGCTAATGCTTAAATCCTGATGTCTCTCGACAAGATCTTTGAAGCCCTCGCCTCGACTCCGCGGCGACAGATCCTGGCCTACCTGTCGGAAGCCGAGCTGAGCACGTCTCAACTTGCAGAACGCTTCGCGATGAGCGCCCCTGCCATCTCGCGACACCTCTCCATCCTGGAGAACGCCGGACTCGTGAGCAGCGAGCGCCAGGGTCAGTTCGTGATGTACCGACTCAACCGCGACAACCTGGTCAATAACCTGACGGGATTTGCTTTCGAGCTGTGCCCCGTCGGTCGGCCGCTGAAACGAGAGTCGCGCGCGCTGGCCAAGGGTCGCAAACCGGCCAGAGACAACCCAGGGAGATGAACGTGTCCGACCTGCCGTCCAGCCTCATCCTTCACCGCGTTCAAGCCCACGACATTGACAGCATCGTGCACGGCGAGGTGCGCTACGCGCCTCTGAAGTCGATGTGGTTCCTCGGCATGGCGCTGGCAGCACTGGTCGGTGGGATCGCTACCTTCACCTGGATGGCGTTTCTCGTCTTCCTCGTGACGACGGCCTCGGTGCTGCTTCTCGGCCACTCGCTGGGCAGCCACCGGAAGCTGATCCACGACAGCTACCAATGCCCCCGCTGGCTCGAGTACGCACTGGTCTACTGTGACGTGCAGGTCGGTCTGGCGGGACCGTTGGGTCTGCTGCGCCAGCACGAGCTGCGCGACTACGCTCAACGGCTGCCGGATTGCCACGACTACCTGCGCCACGGCAGCTCGTTCTGGCGCGACGCGTGGTGGCAGCTGAACTGCGAGTTGCACCTCGACCGTCCGCCGCAGTTGACGATTGAGCCGCGCATTGCCGGCAACCGCTTTTATGCACTGCTGGAACGGACCTGGATGCTGCAACAGATTCCGCCCGCGCTCGTGCTCTACATGCTGGGCGGCTGGGCGTTCGTGTTCTGGGGCACCTGCGCCCGCGTCACCGCAGGAGTGCTGGGTCACTGGCTCATCGGGTACTTCGCTCACAACCGCGGCGCGATGCACTACGAGGTGCAGGGTGCGGCGGTACAGGGCCGGAACATCCGCTTCGCCTCGTTGTTGACGATGGGCGAGTCCTGGCACAACAACCACCACGCGTTCCCCGGCTCTGCTCGCCTCGGCCTGTTCGCCGGCGAATGGGATCCGGGTTGGTGGGCCCTGATGGCGCTGCGCCGGCTTGGACTTGTGTGGGACCTGAGGCTGCCAGCGGCCCTTGCGCCTCGGACCGAGCTGCGGGCGCGAGATGCCGCTGCCCGGGCGGAAGACGGGCGCCTAGCGGACGCCCGCACCCAACCCGCACGTGAACCCGCGCCCGAGCTCATTGGTATTAGACAGGCGCTTCAACTGTGTTTTTTGGCACAGGGGCCCGGCACAGGACGCCAGTGGGCGATCACCGGACCTGCCGCCACCCTGCCTGCCGGCCTCATGCAGTGGATCGTCGGCGACCAGGTGACGTTCCGTCGAAAGGAAGGGGCCGATCGACTGCGCTTGCGCGTGGATGGGGTCACTGTGCAAGGGCTCCCGGCCGTGTGCATTGCCCTCGGCACTCGCAACCGATTCCTCCAAGTTGCGGGAATTTCTGGACTTCCGTTCGCAATTGGCTTCGAGCGGATGCGCGGGGCTTTCGATGTCACATGACAAGGCAGGCCCAGCGCCCGCTGCGCCATCAGGCGAGATCCTTCTCGTGTATGACGAGAAATGCCCGCTGTGCGACGCCTACTGCCGAATGGTGCGGATCAGGGACACGGTCGGCACCCTGCATCTGGTCAACGCACGCGACGACAGCGACGTGATGAAAGAGATCACGCGCCAAGGGCTGGACATCGACCAGGGCATGGCGCTGAAGGTCGACGGCGTCGTCTACTACGGCACCGACGCGATCTGCGCGCTGTCTATGATGAGCAGTCGTTCTGGCCTCTTCAATCGGTTGAATCACTGGATATTTCGTTCCAGGACTCGGGCCAGGATGTTCTATCCAGTGCTCCGCGATTGTCGAAATCTGCTGTTGAGAATTCTTGGCAGAACCAAGATCAACAATCTCGGCTTGCAAGGCAATCGGCGGTTCTAGCGCGCGGCGAAGAGCCGCGAATCAATGGTCGTGGCAGCGACGTGTCTGATAGATGTCCCGATCGAGGCGGTCGAAGTTTGTGTCCGCACTGTCCTGCAATTGTTCGATGAGGCCGTCTCACGAGCTCGCAACAACCCCAGCTGACGGTCACACGTGACCACGCCTTCCTGCTTACCCCACGTGGGGCAGATCGCCCTTCACGACGCGCAAGCCGGTATTCGCGATGACGTAGCCGTTCGGTTCACTGCGCGTCGAGGATCCCGAACGCGTGCAGCTGAAACGCCAGGCCCCGCTGCAGTTTCTCTGGCAGCCCATCGCGTGTCATGCCCCAAAGCGTTGACAGGGCGCGGACCTGATCCAGCAGCGGCCGAACGAAGCAACGAAGCATGTCCGAGTTCCACCGATCGAGATCCCGATGGAGCTGGTCGGCGAGCGCCGTATCGGTACCCGAGCGCGTCACGAGGTTGAGCAGGAAGTCGAGCCGGGACCACGGAGACAGATGAGCAGCCACGCTGACCAGGCTGGCCATGGCCTCAGCGTCCGCGCCGTGGATCTCGAGAAGCATCGCAGACGTCGGAGCGGCGGCCCCTTTCTTGACCTGGACAACCGCCAGGCGCCGCACGCGCGGTGACCGATCCCGCAGGACCTGCACGATCAACCCATCCCGCGCACTCCCTGTCGCAGTGGCGAAGCGGCGGGCGTAGCTAACGCAACGGACGGCAACGGCCGGGTCGCCGGCGGCCCTCTCGCACAACGCCATCGCGTCGTCCGTCCCCAACGCGCAAAGCAAGTCCAGCGCGATGGCACGCGCGCGAGCTCCCCGGCCGCCCCGCAGCAAGCGGCGCGCTTCGTCGACCACTTGGTCTTGCCCATCCACCAACGCGCCCAATGCGATCGCTCTGACGCTCGCGCTGGTGTCTCGAACCAAGGTGCGCACCAGGCTTTGCACCGACGGCTCCTGGATTCGCAGCGCGGCCCGCAGGCCCATGACCCGTACCGCCGCGTACCTCGACAAGCAGGCCGCGCCCGCCAGCGCGAAGCGGCGAGCGGGCAGTTCAAGGGTCTCGATCAACGCGGCCGAGTGCGACGCAACGGCGATGTCGGCAGACAAGACGGCGCTCCGCAAGACGCCGTACCGCGTCTCCTCGTCACCGGCCGCCCGGAGTTCCAGAGACAGGAGGAGACGGACCGCTGCTCGCGGCATGCCGGCTTGCGCACCCTTGAGCGCCAACAGGTGGGCGGGCGTGGACAGGAAGTCCTCGATGCTTTGGAGCAGTCGCGTGTGATCCGCGCGGGCCATGCGACGCAATGCGGCGACCTGACCCAGTGCGCGGCCCCAGGCGCCGAGATGCTCCTCGTCGAGAAATCCTTCGACGGCTGCGTAGGCGGCTCGCCTCACTTCGGGCACCCAGTCGTTCACGCGTTCGAGTAATACCGGCAGAGCATCCCCGTGGCCCGACAAGGCCAGCGCTTGCACAGCCGCCTCCCTCGCATAACCACTGCGAGAGCGGGCTTCAATCATCCACTCGGCCCATGACGTAGGTGGACGCTGTTCACCGCTCCACAGCAGTTTGCTCAACCAGCTCATCGTGTCGCTCCAATCCCGGTCAGCCGCGGTCCACGACCCGTCAGATCAACGCGCCATCCGGCTCCGCTCGGCTTGACCTCGAACCGCACCGCCAGGAACTTCTCGATCACGCCGATGTTCGTGGTGGCGTGTTCGGTCATCTCGCTGCAGGTGAACGACGCCGTACCACCGTTTGTGGCAACAGCCAGTGCGAGCGGCAACATCCATTGGTCGGCGAGGTGCGGGCCCAGTGCGCCGTCGCTCGCCTGGAACGCCGTCACCTCCCTGGCGACAGCGCCCGCCACCTGCTCGGCGCTCACGCCCTTTTCGCCGAAGGCCGTGACGACCTCGCTCACGTGCTCATGGACGAGCGTGGCCAGCAACGCGTTGCCCGGTCCCTCGTTCTGTCGCACGACGGGCGTGCGCAGCTGCTCACCCGCCCAGCCCAGTGCGCGCTGCAATGCGGCGAGTTCGCGCACCGCGACGGCATGTGGCAGGGCCGGTGCGAGGCACTCCGCGTACGCCTCGAGAACGGGGCCGCGATCGGTCAGGTCGAACGGCGTCAGGCCGGCGATGGCCGGCCGAATCGCTGCCGAGACTTGGCCCCCACCGGCCGGGTAGAACCCGAGGCGCCGCAACTCCAAGTCGATGCCAACGCCCATGTGCCGCAGCAGCGGCGCAAAACTGCGCTCGAGGAAATGGAACGGCGGCGCCATCGGGTTGTGCGTGCCGCCCGTGAGCGAGACGCGGCTGGGCTCGGAGGCCAGCATCAGCGCCGGCAAGACCGTCTGCAACACCAGCGTGCAACTGCCCGCCGTGCCGACGTTGAAGGCGTAGTCGCCCGCGCGCACCTCGCCCGGCTCGAAGACCAGGGTCTGCGAGCCGAGTTCGGCCCCCTCCACCTTCGCGGTGCAGACGGTCGCGGCGGCCTGCACGCAAGTGAGGTGCTGACGCATCAGCCCAGGCTTCGGCCGCTTCGCACGGATGTGCTGGATCGCGATGGCCTGGCCGGTGCACATTGACAGGGCCAGCGCGGTCCGCAGGATCTGGCCGCCGCCTTCGCCGGTTGAGCCATCAAGTTCAATTACGTTCATTTCTTCCTCGTTCATTCTTTAGGACGGTCTCGGCCAGGAGAGCATCCAGCCTGCTTGTGTCAGGCCGGGACGAATCGACTAGCACCTGCGCCGCGGCGACCTCAAGTTCACGTTCGATGAAATCGTGGATGCCGTTCCAGCGCGGGCTCGTCGCTGCCTCACCGGCGCGCATCTTGACCTCGAGCAAGCGGTTGATCTCGTCCAGCAACGCTCGGTCGTCGAGCGTGGCCTCGGCCAGCGCGGCAAACTGCATCGGCGGCACGCCTCTTCCGTCGCGAATCCATCGAGCGGCCAGCAACGGCCGCAGCACGTAGAGGTACTTCTTGTAGCGAACCTCGTCCCCGCGCAGGTGCTCCCGAAAGTTCTTCTTCGCCATCGACACGTAATGGTGGTAGCCACGCACCGCCGAGAACCCTTCTTCCGCAAGCAAGCGCAGGCGTGCCGCCGTGTCCGTCTCATCGCGGTACACGATCGGCGAGCGCAGCCATTCCAGCAGCGTCGGGTTCGACTGGCGCAGCAGTTGGAGCGTCTTGCGCAGGTCCCATCCGTTGACGTCCAGGTCACCGCTGATCGGCTCCTCGATGACGTCGCGGCCTGACTCCACTGTCAGGTACCACGACAGGCGGTTCACATAGATGAAGCGCACGTCGTAGTCGCTGTCCGGTGATGCGAAACCCCAGCCACGGCTGCCCGATTCGCAGGCGAACAGCACCTTCACGTCGTGATCGGCCTCGAGGCGACGCAGGCAATCGAGGATTTGAGCCCGCATCGCCGGCTCGACCGGGTGCGCGCTGACCAGCGTCTCGTTCTTCATGACTCTCCCTCCCTTGCGTTTCGATCGGGGTGAGAGCCACCTGGCGCTCACCCCTTCACACACACCACCTGCTTCAAGGTGTGGACGACTTCCACCAGATCCTTCTGTGCTTCCATCACCGCATCGATGTCCTTGTAGGCCATCGGGATCTCGTCGATCACGTCCTTGTCCTTGCGGCACTCGACGCCCTCCGTCGCCTTGATCTGGTCGTCGACCGTGAACAGCTTCTTTGCCTTGGTACGGCTCATGACTCGGCCGGCACCGTGGCTGCAGCTCTCGAAGCTCTCGGCGTTGCCCAGGCCGCGCACGATGTAGCTGCGCGCGCCCATGCTGCCGGGAATGATGCCCAGCTCGCCGCGCTTCGCGCTCACCGCACCCTTGCGGGTCACGAACACGTCTTCACCGAAGTGGCGCTCCTGCTGCACATAGTTGTGATGGCAGTTCACCGCCTCGACGTGCGACTCGAACGGCTTGGTGATCACCTTGCGCACCGTCGCGATCAGGTTGGTCATCATCACTTCGCGGTTGCGCGCCGCGAACTTCTGCGCCCAGCCCACGCCACGGACGTAGTCGCCAAAGTACTGAGCACCTTCCTCGAAGTAGGCCAGGTCCTGGTCCGGCAGATTGCGCTGGTTCGCCTCGGCATCCTTCTTCGCCAGTTCGATGAAGTGGGTGCCGATCGCATTGCCCACGCCACGCGAACCAGAGTGCAGCATGAACCACACGAAACCGTCCTCGTCGAGGCAGACCTCGATGAAGTGGTTGCCCGTGCCCAGCGTACCCAGGTGCTTGCGGTTGTTGGTGTTCTTGATGCGCGGGTGCAACTCGCACAGCGCGTCGAACTCGTCCACCAGCGTTGCCCACACCTGGTCCACCGCATCGGGCGGGTTCTCCCAGCTGCCCTGGTCGCGACCACGATTGCGCGGCGACGAGCCATGCGGCACGGCACGCTCGATCGCAGCACGCAGCGGCGCGCCAGGTTGTCCGGCAGGTCGTTCGCGTGCAGCGTGGTCTTGCAGGCCATCATGCCGCAGCCGATGTCCACGCCCACAGCGGCCGGGATGATCGCTCGCAAGGTCGGGATCACCGAACCCACGGTCGCACCGATGCCCAGGTGCACGTCGGGCATCGCAGCGATGTGCTTGAAGACGATGGGCAGGCGCGCCGCGTTGGCGAGTTGCTTCTTCGCTTCGTCTTCCACAGGCACGCCACGCGTCCACATCTTGATGGGCACGCCGCCTTCAGGTTGTTCGGTGTTGTAGTTCTGTTCCATGTTCATCTCAATTCATCTCACGTAAGAAAGCAGGTGACCAAGGTCGATGAAACGCTCACTCCGCCATCCATTGCTGGACCGGGACTTGAACCCGGGCGCCCTACGCATTGCTGCGAAGGGCACGCGACGGCTCTTGCGAGGCCATCGCGTGCGTCTACCTGTAGTTCCATCTGCATTCACCGCAAAAAATGGTGCCTCGTTGCGACAAGGGTTGGTGAAACGATCGTGCTCTACCGGACTGAGCTACGGTCCCCCTGTTTTGGGACCGGCGGGATTCGAACCCGCGACCACGAGCTTAAGAGGCTGTAGTTCCACCTGCATTCGCAACGCGACATCAAAACAAACGCGACAAGGGACGGCAAGACGTTTTGCCAGTGCCGGTTGCCCGGCATCGGGGGTTCGAACCCCATGGCTCCCATGTAGTCCTGCCTGCATTCGCGTCAAACCTTTCATTCCTTTCGAATGTTCTCGAGTGGCGACTAGAAATCCGGTGAAACCTTGGCGATTGAAACGATGTAGTTCCACCAGGCATTCGCCACTCGACAACACTCACGGTCAGGTTGGTGCCACACGCGACCAGATTCGCAAGAGTTGCCGGCCACCGCTCTATGAAAAGAGCGCTGGCTGCGGGCTTGCAGGCCCGCGTGGCAATGTGGTGCTGTACTCCTGCGCGCATTCGCATGCGGCACCTTCCTTACTACACTTCCTTCCTACTGCGCGGCCAACGAAACCTTCTCGATCTCGCCGACCCAGTGCTCTGACCCCGTCTTGCCCTCAGCAAACGTGGCCATCAGCGTGAACACCGCATCGGAGAAGCCACCGACATTCATGATGTCGCGACGCTCCGCCGCCTGCGTGGTTCCGTACGGCTGGACGTCGATGCACACCAGACGCGCTTGCGGGCAACGCTGCTTCAGCACTTCCCACTCGCGCATGGTCTGCGTCGCACCACGCCGCGTCGCGTCGACCCAAGACTCGTTGTCCGAGACGAGGATCACCAGGTCCACCTTCGCACGCTCCTTGTTCAACAGAGCCAGCGGTGCGCTGCAGTTGGTCCCACCGCCACCGATGGCGGCCAAGGCTTGCGCATTGGTCATCACCGAGTCACGGGCGTCCAACGACATCTTCACTACCGCCTGCTCGAACGGCAGAACACGCGCCGCCGGGTTCTTGCGCAACACTGCTGCCGCGACCAGGGCCGCCACATCGATGCAACGCACGCTCGACGTTGCCGAACTACGGTGACCCGTCACCGCTGAGCTCATCGAGCCCGACACGTCGGGGCACACCACCACCCGGCCATCGAACGCCGGCACATTGGCCAGTGCCGCTTCCATCGCATCCTGCAGCGCATCGCGAACCACCGCCGGCACACCCTCTCCTGTCGCCTTGAAGGCCGACATCAGCTGGTACGGCAGCACACGCGCCTGGGCCACGGCCTTCGGGTCACGCAGCTTGGCTGCGATCGCTTCGGCCACACCGTCAAGCTCGAACACACCGTGACGTGCGAAGGTGTTCAAGTTCTGACGCACCATCTGCCACGAACCCGCCCGCGCGATCTGCGCCCACTGCGCCGTGCTCAGCTCCAGCGCCGTCAGCATCTGGAACGGAACGTCGGGCACCGCGGTCGCAACGCCTTGCACCACCTCACGCTTGAAGCGTTCGAAGGCTTGCGTGATCGGCGGCAGCTGCGCTTCGTCGAACGGCTTGCCGATCAACCACGCAAACCATGCCGCACGCCAGGCATCCGCCGGCTTCGGGTGAACCATCTTCACCACATCGGCCAGCGACGGCGCATTGCCCACCGAAGCATTCAGCAATTGCTTCTCGCTCGCGGTCAGCAGCCAGTTCTGCACCAGCTTCTTCGGGCGCGAACCCAGCGACTTCCGTCCCACAGCACCGCTGCGCACGATCTGTACGAAGTTGCGCAGCATCTTGCCGTTGTCGACCACGCGGCCGAACACTTGTGACAGCAGCGGCACGTCGCGGACGGCCAGCGTCGCCGCGAGCAGCGCCGGCATGTCCTTCATGTATCCCGCTTCGCGAGCGTAGAGCGCCGTCTTGGCCACGAATGCTGCATCGACGCTTTGCGCCAACGCGCGGACCGTATCGAGCTGCGCTTCGGCGTTCGCGTAGAAGGTCTGGTTCAGGCAACCGGTAGCAGCCAGTTGCGCCAGCTGATGGCGAGCGCTCAACGCGTAGGCCGGCGCCTGCTCGTGGTTGCGTGCATCTGCATCAGGCAGCAGCGCGCCCTTGAGCGTCTGGAAGAGTTGGGTGTTGACCATGAGTGTTCTCCTCTTTGCATTCAACCTCTATGACTCCTCTATCGCAACGGCTGTGCCATCTACCCTGATCGCTACCGCCTCCTCCGGTATGTCGTTGATCTACTTAAGGAATTGTCTTCGCGAGCGTTTGATGGCGCGATCTTCTTTTCCAGGCGATCACCTTCCAACTAGAATGTGGGCTAGATAAATATCTGACAAGCTATGGCAAAGAAGACGGTCGTCATCGGTTTCCTTGGCACGCAGCTCGACTCCGGACAGGGCGCCGGCCGCTGGGAGAAGTGGCGGCCGACGGTCTCGCTGGCTCAGCACGAAGACAGCGTCGTTCATCGCCTTGAGTTGATCCACACGCCGCGGCACGAAGCGCTGGCGGAACTCGTGAAGCGCGACATCGCCAGCGTCTCGCCCGAGACGGACGTGCGCCTGGTCTCGATGGACATCCGCGATCCGTGGGACTTCGGGGACATGTATGGCGCGCTGTACGACTGGGTCCGCCGCTACCCCTTCAACCCGGACGCAGAGCAGTACTGGGCGCACATCACGACCGGCACGCACGTCGCGCAGATCTGCATGTTCCTGTTGGTGGAGTCACGCTCCATTCCGGGCGTTCTGTTGCAGACGGCACCGCCCAAGAAGCAGACCCGAGGTCAGCCGGGCGCCTACACGCTGATCGATCTCGATCTGTCGCGCTACGACGCGCTTGCAAAGCGGATCGATCAGGAGCACGACGACGCTCTGGACTTCTTGAAGAGTGGCATCGCGACGCGCAACAAGCGCTTCAATGCGCTGATCGAGGAGATCGAACGCGTGGCGGTGCGCTCGCGCGCCCCGATCCTGCTGACCGGGCCAACCGGCGCCGGCAAGTCGCACCTGGCGCGGCGCATGTTCGAGCTAAAGAAGTCGCGTCACCAGGTGACGGGCAAGTTCGTCGAGGTCAACTGCGCCACGCTGCACGGCGACGGCGCCGCCTCGACGCTGTTCGGCCACAAGAAGGGCGCCTTCACCGGCGCGGTCACGGATCGCGCAGGCTTGCTGCGCACCGCGCACAACGGCATGCTGTTCCTCGACGAGATCGGCGAGCTGGGTGCGGACGAGCAGGCCATGCTGCTCAAGGCGGTCGAGGAGAAGCGCTTCTTTCCTATCGGCAGCGATCGCGAGGTGACGAGCGACTTCCAGTTGATCGCGGGCACGAACCGGGATCTGCGCGTGGATGTCGCGGGAGGGCGATTTCGGGAGGACCTGTACGCGCGTATCAACCTCTGGGCCTACACGCTGCCGGGGCTGGCGCAACGCCCGGAGGACCTCGAGCCGAACGTCGAGCACCTGTTGGCGCGGGCTGCCGCCGAGACGGGGCGCGCCGTGCGTTTCAACGCCGAGGCCAAGGCCCAGTATCTGCGGTTCGCGCAGTCAACTGACGCTCCATGGAGCGGCAACTTCCGCGACCTGTCGGCGAGTGTCACGCGGCTCGCCACCTTGGCAGACGGCGGACGGATCTCCACCGCATTGGTCGACGCCGAAGTGCAGCGGCTGCGCTGGCTGTGGCAACACAGCAGAAGCCGCCCTCAGGACGCCAAGGGCATCGATCTGGAATCGCTTGTCGGTGAGGAACAGTTTGCCGAACTCGATCTGTTCGACCGAATGCAGCTCGAAGGGGTCGTCGGCCTGTGCCGCGAGGTACGGACGCTCTCGGAGGCGGGCCGCAAGTTGTTCGATCGTTCTCGTACGCAGCGCACGGTGGTCAACGACGCCGACCGGCTCCGCAAGTACCTGCAAAAGTACGGGTTGAGTTGGGAGTTGGTCTGCGCATGACCATCGCATTCTGAGCGGGCAAGAAAAATGGGCGACCCGAAGGTCGCCCATGGCTGGTGTGTCGTTTAGTTCAGACGAGAACCCTTCGGCAGCCGTGCGGCCAGCCACTCGTGCACGTCCGCGCGGATGTGCCGGCCTTCGAGCAGGAAGTCCTCGAAGCGGCTAGGCACGTACGGCAGATACACCAGCGGCATGCGCGCTTCCTCCGGCGTGCGGTCAGCCTTGCGGCCGTTGCACACGCCGCAGGCGGTGACCAGGTTCATCCAGGTCCAGCCGCCACCGCGCGACTCCGGCACGATGTGTTCGCACTGCAGGTCACGCTCCGAAAAGCGCTGAGCGCAGTACGCACAGGTCAGCCGGTCGCGACGAAACAGCTTGCCCTTGCTGAAGGCCGGCACCACGTCGAAGAGGTTGACGCGCGATGCGCCGTGCAGCGCGATGATCGGATGCACATCGATAACCGACTGCCGGCCGCGCGCGACATTGAAGCCACCACGCAGCGTGGCCAACGGGCCGACGCCCTCGACCCACGCGACCGCGCCCGAAGCCACGTGCGACGCCGCATGCTCGAGCGAGATCCACGCCTGGGGCGTGCCCTGGATGTCGAGCTGCAGCACGTGGCTGTGTGGGTGTGGGTGCATGGGTGGCCTCCTTTCGCGGGCCGTTGAAGTGGGAACAGATGAATGGCACGTCCGGGTGGGCTCGAACCACCGGCCCCGACCTTCGGAGGGTCGCGCTCTTCCAGCTGAGCTACGGACGTAGTGAGTGATGAGTTGGTAGCCCCTGACGATTTCGAAACGTCGACCTTCGCTTTGTAAGAGCGTTGCTCTGCCTCTGAGCTAAGGGGCTGGTGATGGCAGGGGCGACAGGATTCGAACCTGTGTGCGCCGGTTCAAAGCCGGCTGCCTGAGGCCACTCGACTACACCCCGTCTGTGTTGGAACCATGGTGCGGGCGCAGGGTGTCGAACCCTGGCCTGCCGGTTAAAAGCCGGCTGCTCTGCCTCTGAGCTACACCCGCATGATCTGGTGGCGGAGAGCGAGCGGATCGAACGCCCGCGGCGACGATGTCGCCGGCCTTGGCTTAGCAAGCCAGCCCCTTGCCACTCGGGCAGCTCGCCGATCGCTCAGCGTTCGTAGTGGTCGCGGTTCACGCCGTCAAAAGCAGCCGCTGCGCAAGCAGCAGCGCTTGAAACGATCTCGCTGGGCCACACGGGCATGGGTCGTTGCGACCGAGTTTCTCGATGAGCTCCTTCGCCCCGCCGACAACGCGAGCACCGCGCTTGACTCCCGTCTCAGACGGGAAGCCCTTGCGTCGCTTGCTCGTGACCTCAAAAACACACGTCGTCTTGGTTGATCGGCTTCATGTCACACCTCCTTGGTGGTTGATGGTCTTCCGAAATCGCTGGTCGTCCGGGGTGGGCACGATCCACCGGCCTTCGCCTTATGAGGGCGCTGCTCTGCCGCTGAGCTACCGGACTGCTGAAAATGGTCCCCTCGGTCCGAGTCGAACGGACATGCCCTGCGGCTCCGGTTTCTGAGACCGGTGCGTCTGCCTATTCCGCCACGAGGGGGCTGTTGGGTGGTGCGTCGCCAGGGGCTTGAACCCTGACCATCCGGGGTAAGAGCCCGGTTCTCTGCCACTCGAGTTCGCGACGCGTGGATGCACATGCGCTTGGGGGTGACCGGCCGGAGTCGAACCGGCACGAGCGGGTTCACAGCCCACGGCTCTGCCAATGAGCTACGGCCACACCCAAGCACACGTGGCGACCTATCGCAGGGCGATCCCGCGCGCCTTGGCCCAGCGTTCCAGCACGTTGCGCTCGTCCGGGTGCGCCAGCCGGTTAGCGAGGCCCCGCACCTGGACCGCCGTGTCCTGCCGGTCGACTTCGATCGTGAGCAGCCGGTCGATGCAGTCCTTCGTGCAGCGCCTGAGCGACCAGATCGATGCGGCGCCTGCGATGCACTTGGCAGCGTAGGTCGACACGCAGTGACGCATCGCCCGACTCTCCATCACCAGGTCCTCGGCCTGCTTCAGCTGACGGACCACGAAGCGCTCGCCCTTGGCCTTGGCGTCCTTGGACGAGGGCACCCACTCCCAATCCGCGAGCGTGGAACCAGACCACGCTGCGTCGGCTGCCCACGTTTGTGCACCACGCCCATGGACCCGACGCCGCATCGCCTCGATGCGCTCGATCGCTGCGATGTCATGGTGCCACTCGTGCATCCTCCGGGTGAGCGCGGATAACGTGCGGCCCTCGAGGTTGTAGTGAGGGTCACGCCGCCGGCATTCGACCAGGTAGTCGCACAGATCGTCGATCGTTTCTACAGGCGCCGGGTTGGCGCAGAAGAACCGCACCACCCCACGCCAAAAGTCAGTTTCGCCACGCGACGCCCGAGCAATCTTCGAGCGGGCAATGCGCAATGCCATGGCGGCATCGCTGGCGTACGAGCGAGCGATGGCCTCCCAGAAGGCTTCATCGAAGCCTAGGCCCACCGACGGATTGAGAAAGGCGTGGATTTCCTTGCGCGTCAACCAGGCGCTGGCGCCCGCCTTGTAGAGCGAACCGCCACGCGCTGCAGTGACGTACCACTGCTTGCGCAGCCGTACTTCTTCCGCACTGAGCCCTGTGTCGTCGATCCAGACCCGCTCGAGAAACGCGGGGACCGGGTACCGCGAAAAGAGATGCCGCGCTGCCGCAACGCGCAGTCGCGCGGCATCGCGCGTCTTCATCTGCGGCTGCCAGGACTGGGGATCGCGCACGACCTCGCCGGAGAAGCCATGTTCGGCTTCTTCGATCGCCTTGCGGAAGTTGGGCGTGGACCGCACACTGCGCACCACGCGGCGAAGCGCGGCGTCGCAGAGTTCTATTCGTTCGCGCTCGGCGTCCTTCCTGCGCTGGATGGTCGAGCGTTTCATGATTGATAGATGTGGTTTGAATCAAAGGGTGAAGGTGGTCTCGGTGGCAGGTCTCGAACCTGCGGCCTCGTGATCCCAAATCACGCGCGCTGCCATCTGCGCCACACCGAGCTGAAGAATTGGTACCCGCGGATGGGAACGATCCATCGACCTGCGCCTTATCAAGACGCTGCTCTGCCACTGAGCTACGCGAGATCAAACTGAACTGGCTCCCCGACGTGGTTTCGAACCACGGACCTCCTGGTTAACAGCCAGGCGCTCTGCCAACTGCGCTATCGGGGAAATGAACTGGTGCCTCGTGACCGACTCGAACGGCCGACCCGCCGGGTAGAAGCCGGCCGCTCTCGTCCACTGAGCTAACGAGGCCTGGACTCGACGGTCCGATTCGAACGGACGCGGGCTTGCGCCTTCGGCTTTGCAGGCCGTTGCCTTCGACCACTTGGCTACGTCGAGATGAACTGGCACCGGACCACGGAGTCGAACCGCGAACCTTCGGCTTTGGAGGCCGCCGCTCTGCCAATTGAGCTAGCCCGGTGTGGCTGGTGGGTGCGGATGGGTTTGAACCACCGTGTCCTCGTGGGAGGCTGCTTTACAGGCAGCCGCAATCGGCCTCTCTGCCACGCACCCGTTGCTGGTACCTCGTGCACGACTCGAACGTGCGACCTCCGGCTTCGTAGACCGGCGCTCTTGATCCCGCTGAGCTAACGAGGTTCTGTATGTCTGGTGCCGAGAGAGGGCTTCGATCCCCCGACGCACGCGCCTTCAACGCGCCGCTCTACCTGCTGAGCTATCTCGGCAATCTGATCTGGCGCCTCGTGCGGGAGTCGAACCCGCGGCTTCCGGCTAGACAGGCCGGCACTCTGGCCACTGAGTTAACGAAGCAAATTCCATCCGGTCACGGGTTCCGGCGCCGCCCAATCGTTGCGGCCGATTTCCACCCTCGAAGCGTGAGCTCCACGAGGGTTCCTTGTTCTGGTGTCGCGTGCGGGATTCGAACCCGCGTACCCGGAATGAAAGCCCGGTGTCCTGAGCCAGCTAGACGAACACGACTTGTTCTGGTGCCCTCGGCGACGGTTCGAACGCGCGGCCTGCCGCTTACAAGGCGGCTGCTCTGCCTGCTGAGCTACGAGGGCGAATGAATCCACTTCGGCTGTGCCCAAACGCGAGCATCCCGTCGGATGTGGTGTCTCGCTGCACGTGGCCTGGCCAAGGGTCGCGCACATCCCGCACCGCCAACACCATGTCACGCGGCAACGGAGTGAAAGGACACACCCGAAGTGGAGCGGATGACGAGTCTCGAACTCGTGGCCTCGACCATGGCGTGGTCGCGCTCTGCCTGCTGAGCTACATCCGCAAAAGGTGCAAGACAAACCATCGGCCAGTACCGAGGTCTCATCTTGCGGCAAGTTGTTAAAGAGCTCCACCGTCGCGCAACAGCGTGGTGGCGCGATCCATTGATCGCAGGTCTGCGCCAACGCGCAGGCCGGTTGAAGTCAGAAAACAAAAAGGCCCGGATCCTTTCGGAATCCGGGCCTCTGCGTACAGAGATTCGAGGGTGCGCTTCTATGCGCTGCCCTCTCCCGGATGCACCTGGTCCTCGTCCCGATCAAGCTGATAGCTCGCCGGCAGGCTCGGGTGCTGTGCGTTCGCGCAACCGCCGAACGACTGCATCGCCGCCGTCATCGGAAACGCGCGCACGAACCTGACCAACCCCTTCATGGGTCGGTTGGCTGTGACGATGTGCGCGGATTTCACGATGAGTCTTCCTGAGAAAAAATGTTGCTCGATGAGCAGAGGAGGCGGACTGTAAATAGTCTTTACTACGCCGTCAACCCCCTGCGACAATGTTGTTTGAACCCGTCGCATCGTGAACACAATCCGTGGTCAACATCACCGTCACTCGAAGACAGAACGCACTGGCCCTGTTCCAGGCCTACGCTGAGAAGGCACTAGCCGCAGGCGCATCACCCAAGGGACTGGAGCAGGCATTCGCGGCGACGTTGCAGATCTCGCCGAGCATGTGGAGCCAGATCAAGTCCTCGCGCCCCATCGGCGACAAGCTCGCACGACAGATCGAGTCAGCCTGTGCTCAACCTGCGGGATGGCTCGATGAGACGCGCAAGGACGTGGCATTTTCGGTTGCCGAGACTGCATTTCTGGAGCTTGCATTGACCGCTTGGCGGTCAACCAACAGTGCCGGTCGAAAGGTGCTTCGAGATCAGTTGAGCGGCGTCGTAGCCAAAGGCAGGTGAGAGGGTGTCGTAGCCGCCGCGAGTGATGAGCCTTGAGTCGCGGACTGGTGTCCTAGATCTCGAAGCATCTGAGATAATCCAGTCGCGGAGACAGATTTGTCGACGGTTCGATTCCTAGTCTCCACTGACCGGTTTGGCGTGCGCAAAGGTGTACCCCGGCAAGAGTGACGAATTGGCGAGATTGAGCGCTGGAGCCAAGCGCAGCGAGTCTTTTGATTCCGACCCAGCCACCAAGTTACTGCTTCAGCGAATCCCAAGATGTCCCAGAGCGTCCCGAAAGCCCTTGAGAATCAACGCTCTGGGGCTTTTTTCATGTCTCAATCGGTTTCATGAAATCCCTGGAGTTCTTCCCTTCCGTGGAGTAACTTTGGCAGTAACTCGCCCATAGGCGACGACCAAAAGCGGGAGTTACTCCATGGCTCGCAACCTCATCCCCTCCGACGCCACCATCAAGGCGATCAAGCAAGGTGACCCGCGCAAGCGTCTGAGTGACGGCGATGGATTGCTTCTGCTGCTGTTCGTCAAGGGCGGCTCGCACGGCTGGCGCTTCGACTACCGCATCGAGGGCAAGCGCAAGATGCTGTCGCTGGGCACTTACCCGGACACTTCGTTGGCAGCAGCTCGCCGCAAGGCCGAGGCAGCTCGTGAGTTGGTCGCCGAGGGTTTCGACCCCAGCAAGAAGCGGCAGGCCGAGAAGGCCGCCTACGTTCAGGCACGCGCGGTCGAGGTGCGCCGCGAGCAGGGTTTGCCGCCGCTCGACTCGTTTGAAGCGACCGCGCGCGAGTGGTTTGCCGTCAAGCGCGGCGGCTGGGCTCCGAGCTATGCCGACAAGATCATTGCCCGCCTCGAGGCCGATGTGTTCCCATGGATCGGTCAGGCGCCGGTGGCTGGCATCACGCCGCCGCAGCTGCAGGAAGTCTTGCGGCGCATCGAGTCTCGTGGCGTCGTCGAAACCGCGCACAGGGCGCTGGAGAACTGCAGCCAGGTCTTTCGCTACGCGGTGGCTACTGGGAAGCACTCGACCAACCCCGCTCGCGATCTGAAGGACGCACTCAAGCGCCCCGATCCGCGCAACTTCCCGGCCATCACCGATCCCAAGCGTTTCGGCGAGTTGCTGCGCGCCGGCGACGCCTACGCTGCCACGCCGGTGGTGCGGGCTGCACTGAAGTTGGCGCCGATGCTGTTGCTGCGACCCGGCGAACTGCGCTTCGGCGAATGGGTGGAGATCGACCTTGACGCGGCGCTGTGGACGGTGCCCGCCGTGCGCATGAAGCGCGAGCTGCGCGAGAAGCTGCAAGGCGCGCCACACTTGGTGCCGCTGCCGAAGCAAGCGGTGGCCGTGCTGCGCGGGCTGCAACCGCTCACCGGCGGCGGGCGTTTCATCTTCCGCGGCGAGCGACACCACGACCGCCCGATGAGCGAAAACACGATCAATGCGGCCCTGCGCGCGATGGGCTTCCCGGCCGACGAAGTGACCGGGCACGGCTTTCGCGCGACGGCTCGAACGATGCTCCACGAACGTCTGGGCTTCGACCCGAACGTCATCGAGGCGCAATTGGCGCACTCGGTCCGCGACAGCCTCGGGCGGGCCTACAACCGAACAGAGTTTGTCGAGCAGCGGCGGGCGATGCTGCAGAAGTGGGCCGACTACCTGGAAAAGCTGCGGCTGGGTGCCGATGTCGTAAAGCTGCGAAAGCCCAAGGCGTAAAGGCTTGCGCCGCACGCGAGTGCGCAGAGCCAGCAGTGCACTTGGAGTCGCTGCGTAAATTCTTACAGTAAAAACACTTGCTGCGTTTATTGCACTTGTAGTCTAAGATGCCGAAAAGGATGTTGGCGCAGGTTGATAGCCTGCACTGACCCCTCAATCGGAGCATCGACATGACCACAGCAGAACGCGAGCAACAGATTCTCCCGCCGAAGTTGACGGTCGAGGAGGCCGACATGGCGCGCGCGGCGCAACGCTGCATCATGGCCGCGCTGGATCATTCCAAGGCCGCCACCATCACGCTTGAAAGCGACGATGGTTCTCAGCCGGTGATCCAGTTGCCGCCACAGGCACTGCGCTTCATCGCGCAGTTGCTTGGGGCCCTGAGTGAGCGCAAGCCGGTGGTGCTGATGCCGACGAAGCAGGAGTTGTCCACCGTGGAGGCGGCGAACTACCTGAACGTGTCCCGTCCATTCGTCATCAAGGAAATCGAATCGAAGCGGCTGCCGTGCAGGATGGTCGGCAGCCATCGCCGCATCGCGTTCGATGACCTCCAGGCTTACGCATCCAAGATGCGGGCTGACCAGAAGGGCGCACTGCAGCGCATGGCGGACAACGCACGCGAGCTAGGCCTGGACTACTGACATGGCGGGGCACGCTCGCTATACGGCGCTGCTCGACGCGTGCGTGCTGTTCCCGGTGGCGGTGTGCGACTCGCTGATGAGCGTTGCCGCCACCGGCCTGTATGCGCCCAAGTGGACGCAGCGTATCGAGGACGAATGGACGCGGTCTTTGGAGCAGAAGAGCGGGCGACCACCGGGGTCGTACGCGGTCAGGCGAGATGCGATGCGCGACGCCGCGCCTGACTGGGAAGTGCCCGAGCAAGCTTGGAGCCGAATAGCATCGTGTCTTCAGCTTCCCGATCCCGACGACGTGCACGTTCTTGCCGCAGCGATCGCGGGCCACGCCGACTGCATCGTCACGGCCAACCTGAAGGATTTCCCCGAGGATGCACTGGCGCCGTTCGGTATTCAGGTCATCCACCCCGACGAGTTTCTGATCGCGCAGATGGATTTGGACCCGTTGATCGTGCTCGCCGCATTCAAGGAGCAACGGGCCCGGCTCAAGAACCCGGCCTACACGCCATCGGCATTTGCCGACGCTCTTGAACGGAACGCGTTGGTTCTGACCGCGCAACGATTGCGTGAGGCCGCAGCATTGATCTGACCGCAATGCGCTATTGGTGGGTGAACCAAAACCAGACCTACCGCCATGAAGTGCGTGGCGGGTATCTCTGGTCGCCCAAGCGCAAGACCAATCTTGCAGCCAACCCGTTCTACGACTTCATGCGCGAGGTGGCGCCGGGCGATGTTGTGTTCTCGTTTGCTGACACACTGATCCGCGCGATCGGCATCGCCGCGTCCCATGCGTACGAAGCGCCCAAGCCGCTGGAGTTCGGGCAGGCCGGCGCCTATTGGGACAAGATCGGCTGGCGCCTCGACATGCGGTTCAGCGAACTCCGGCTGCCGATCAAGCCGTCGGCCCATATGGAGGTACTCAAGCCACTATTGCCCAATCGATATGCGCCGCTTCGGGCCAACGGCGCAGGTCTGCAGAACGTCTACCTGACCCGGGTTCCAGATCGACTCGCAGCAGCGTTGGTCGATCTGCTGGGTGCAGAGGCGCGCGACCTGGTCTTGGGCTACCGGGTGGCCGAAGAGGCGCCGATCACGTCGGCAATCGGACTTGTTGAGTGGGAAGAACATGAATTGAGCGAGGTGAAGGCCGACACCTCTTTGCCGGAGACCGATCGACAGGCCATCGTTCTGGCGCGTCGAGGCCAAGGGCTCTTCAAGAAGCGAGTGATGACGATCGAACACGCCTGTCGAATCACGGGCGTGAACCGCGAAGAGCATCTGCGCGCGAGCCATTGCAAGCCGTGGCGCGACGCCACAAACGAAGAACGGCTCGACGGCGAGAACGGCTTGTTGCTCACGCCGAGCATCGACCACTTGTTTGACCGCGGCTTCATCGCGTTCGAGGACTCCGGGCAGGTCATCGTCTCGCCCGTGGCACATCGCGAATCTCTGCGCCGCATGGGCATCCAGCCCGACAGCCCGCCGAAGGTGGGGATCTTCTCTTCAGGGCAGCGGCGCTTCTTGCAGTTCCACCGCGACAACGTGCTGCTCAAGTCCAGCTTCCTGGAGCACCTCTAGCCCGCGCATCCGTTCACCACGCCGAAAGTTGAAACCGTCCGTTTCGCGCAGCAGGCACTCCTGAGAAATCGCGAGATCGCCTGGGACCGCAGGGGACTTCGCGACACGACGGGGTGTGAACAGCGCAGGACTATCGCCAGTCCTTCCGCAACGGCACGATGCCTTCATGCGCATGCCGTGGCACAAATCCAAAGACCTTCAGCTCGACTTGCTCGACGCGGAGCCAGAGGCAGACGCGGACGCGGACGCGGACGCGCGAGATCAGGTCGCAGCAGGTGCCGCGCACGCGGACGCAGCGGCGTCCTTCCAGGTGGCGGTCCCACCTGTCACCTCAGAGCCAGGCATTCCTGACGGCAGGCCGATGCTCGTTGCCGTCACGCTGCTGCATGAGGATGCGAACAACCCGCGTACCGAGTTCCCCGAGGCCGCGCTCGAAGAACTGGCTGCGGACATCCAACAGCGCGGCATCCTCCAACCGCTCGTCGTACATCCTGCGGATGGCGACGGCCGCCATCTCGTCCATTTCGGTGCCAAGCGATTGCGCGCTGCGATTCGAGCGGGCCTGAGCGAAGTGCCGATCGTCGTGCGCGACCTACCCGTTGATCGCTACGCGCAGGTCGCCGAGAACCAGAAGCGGCATGGGCTGACCCCGATGGAGATGGCGCGGTTCATCCGCGAGCGAGTCGATGCGGGCGACTCGAACGCGACAATTGCCAGGCAACTCGGCATGAACCTGACGACGGTGGCGCATCACCTCTCGCTGTTGGAGCTGCCGTCGGAACTTGACGAGGCCTTGAAGTCGGGTCGCTGTACATCGCCGCGCACGTTGCATGAACTCAGCAAGCTGCACGCCGACAAGCCCGAGCGGGTTCAGAGCCTGCTGGACAGCGGTGCCGAGATCACGCGCACTGCGGTGTCGGCGCTGCGTGCTGATCCGGATGCCGGCGCAGCGAGCGAGGACGCTCCGTCGCCATCCAACAAGCTCATCGCTCAAGCCCATGCTGCCTGCGATCGTCTGGAGCGGGCGCTCGGCCGCATCCAGCCTTCGAACTCCTACAAGGTCGCGTTGCCCGAATTGATCGCGCTGCGCATCCGGGTCGAAGACATCACGAAGCACTGGCTGCAGGGGTCTGACCGTCAGACCCCTTCGCAGAGCGACCGCTGAACTCATGGAGATCGGAGTGAAGAGAGTTCAAAGAGGGAGATGGCAGGATAGGCTGGCCGCCAGTGAACGGACACCGGTGCCCGGCCGGAGGCATGAAGCGCATGGCACCGCCGGCTCGTGACAGGGTCGGTGTTGATCTGCGCGGCATCGGCGACGCCGTGCGGTCGGCAGCGCACGCACGACACAGCACGGTCGCAGCGTTTGCGCGTGAAGCGCTCGTCGAGGCCATGGGCCGACCTTCGATCCTCCCAGAGGGCCCTGCTGCCCAGTTCGGTCGAGCGGAGATCGTCAAGCTCACGCTGCGCTTGCGCGAGCCTGAAGCCGAGGCCCTGATCCTCAATGCCAGCGGCCTCGGTCTGTCGTACGGCGAGTACGTCGCACGGCTCGTGAGGCAGACACCGCTGCCGATGCCGGCCACCGAACGGGCAGCCGATCGCGCCGCGCTGATGGCCTCCAGCGACAACCTGGCCGCGCTGTCGGTGGACCTGGCCGCCTTCATGCGGCTGTTGCGCATGGGCAAGTCGGCTGAGGTCGAGAAGTACCGACGCCGCATCGAGACCGTGGACCTCGAGATCCGTCGCCATCTCGACCGGGTGTCGGCACTGATCGCTGCTGCATAGAGAAGGGAGTTCGTCATGTCGACATCAAGCAACCTGGATGGCGTTCTCGTCCAATGGGGCGACCGGCTCTTCTATCCGGTCAACCGCATCGTGCGCGCGCATACGCCGAAGCTGACCGGGGTTGGAATCCAGGAACGTGCCCACTCCATCCGCCAGCGCATTCACGCCACCGTGGTTCGCCGTGCGCCGCAGGTGATGGTCAAGGTAACCGGCGGCGGACGCGGCATGGGGGCAATAGCCGCGCACCTTCGCTACATCAGCAAGGGCGGCCGGCTTCCGGTCGAGGACGACCGCGGCCTGGAACGCGAAGGCAAGGAAGCGCTGCGCGACCTGGTGGACCAGTGGCGCCTGGGCGGCTCGCGGATTCCGGAGGTCAGCGACCGCCGCGAGGCCTTCAACATCATGCTGTCGATGCCCGCGGGCACGAAGGCCGAGATCGTGCGGAACGCCGCGCGAGAGTTCGCCAAGGTCGAGCTGGCGAATCACCGCTACGTGATGGTGTTGCACACCCATCAGGCCAACCCGCATGTGCACTTGAGCGTGCGGACCGAAGGACGGGACGGGCAGCGCCTCAATCCCCGCAAGGAAGACCTGCGCCGCTGGCGCGAGACCTTCGCCGAGCGCTTGCGCGGTTGGGGCATCGAGGCCGAGGCGTCATCGCAGGTCACGCGTGGGACGCGGCATCGCAACGAGCGGGTTTGGGAACGCAAGACCGCGCTTCCGCGCGAGGAGCGCTCCGCCAGGGAGGAGGCGTTGCCGAGGGGCACCAGGAAGCAAGCCCTTCAAGCCTGGGCCGAGATCATGCGCGCGCTCGCGACATCGCCGGAAGTGTCGGATCGCAAGCTCGCTCAGTCCATCGGCCGCTACCTTGGACGCCTGCCAGCGGTTCAGGCCATCGTGCGGCACCAAGCGCAGCAGCGCGAGCTACCGGGAATCTGTCGATCACCGGTGGCGTCGCCATCGATGCAGCGCAGAGGGCCGGAAATCGAGCGGTAGGTCACACCGACGAGGGGTGTCCTCGCTGCCGGACGGGCTCGGGGGGCAGGCCGCTCAAGAGCCACCTGCCCGAACCCGCGAGCGTCGGTGCGCAGCGCGCCGCTTCAAGGGTTCGCTTGCGCCGGGCTGCGCCCGCCCTTGACCCGGAGCGCTGCGCGGGAGCCAGTCATCGAACCGGCATCGTCTCGGCGCGACTCACTCCACCGATCAAGGTCGGACCAACGCCAGGCGACCGCACGCGGACCCAGATGCACCGGTGCCGGGAAGGCGCCGTTGGCAACGAGCCGATAGATGGTCGAACGACCCAGGCCGGTGGCTTGGATGACGGTCGGCAGGCGCGCAAACATGCGTGTCGGCATGGCCGTGGGTTGCGTTGTGGAGGTGAGTCGATTCATGGGAGCGTTTGCAGCACGATCAGCAGGAACTCTAGGCGAAGCCTTGCTGTGGCCAGGCGACGAATCACAGCAAAAAATCGTCGCGTACGGTCCCGATCAATGTAGACCTCAGTCGAGGCGACGAGGATGCTGGACTTGAGCAGGTTTCTAGCCGCAACCAACCGAGAAGTGCGTGCTGGGCCGTTAGCAGGCACCGTGGATTCTCGATGAGGGTCCGCGAACGTTATTCGGAGGTCGCAAGCGGAAGGCGGCGTCACTGCGCGCCTGCGTACTTCCGAATTCACAGTCCGACCACAAGCCGCCTGATACCAAAGACAGCTTTGGAGCCACCTGCTTGAAGCGGCAAGCGACAAAGCTCAGCGTTACGTCACCACGAGCCGCATCGATATTTCCCGCGCGGCGGAAGTGAGTTGCGCGAGATTCGCCTTGACCATCTCGGGCACCGTGGCCACCTTGTGCATCCACGTGAGGTTGAGTGCCGCGACCACTTCCTCGCCGACCCAGATCGGCACGGCGATCGAGTCTCTGCCGTCGTTCCACTCACGCCGGGTCTGGTCGAAGTGGCCGCCAAAATCGGGAGTTCGGTGCCCATATCCCAGGCGTCTTGTCTCGTCGAGCAATCGCTCAACCATCGCTGGCTTCCGCGCCATGAAGTTGCCTGCCTCTTTGCTGGCGGCAAGACGCAGAAGCATGGCCTGACGCTCGCTCTCGCTGCAGAAGGCGATGTAGGCGCGACCCGTTGCCGAGCGCAGCAGATTGATCCGAAAACCGATCGGCCCTACCGGGACATTCGAGAAGTACGACTTCGGCCGATTGGTTTCGATCACCTCCATGCAATCGAGCCGCGGGACGGCCAGCACTGAGGGCCAATTGACCTTGCGGCATAGGCGCTCCATCACCGGCGACGCCACCTCGACCAGATAGTTCTCGTCGCTGAGCTGTGGTGCACGCGGCTGCAGTGTGTGGCTCGCCATGTAGGCGCCATCTGCGAGTCGCTGCCAGACCATACCGCGCTTTTCCAAGGTCACGATCAGTCTCGTGAGAGTGGCCTTGGGGAGGCCGGTCGCCAGGAACAGATCGTGAAGGCTGGCGGCGCGCGCCTGGTGCAGATGCGTCAGCACTTCGAGACCACGGTCCAGCGCCCGAATCGTCTTGACCTTGTAGTCGCGCATGGGCCTATCGCGGGTTCGTAGCGAAGCAGTAGGTTTCACCAGGAGAAAACCTGGTGCGTGATGCTACCCGGCTGACCCGGTCGAAGCAAATACTTCAGTCATACCCGGAGAACAACAAGCCGGGAAACAAATAAGTGACTGGAGACAAGCATGCGCTGGCCGCTCGGCCGGGCGTTCGCTGTCCCCGTTCACCTGAACCGGGCCAACGGGCCTAAGGAGCATGTTCATGAGCTTTTCCCACGACGATGTCCAACGCCTGATCAAACTGCTCGACAGTTCGCACTTCGACGAGCTGCATCTCGAAGCAGAGGGGATCAAGCTGACGTTGCGTCGAAACGGCGTGTCGTCTACATCACCTGCCACCTCATCGACCGCGCCAGCGCCGGCGGTATCAACGTCCCACGCTGCCGCGCCGCCGGCGCGAGCCGCCGCTTCAGCGCCAGTGGCCGCGGTGCTGCCAGCGAGCGACCCGACCCTGATCGAGATTCGCGCGCCGATGCTCGGCACCTTCTACGGCGCCCCCAAGCCCGGCGCCGATCCCTTCATCGCCATCGGCGCACGCGTCACCGCCGACAGTGCCGTGGGGATCATCGAAGTCATGAAGCTGATGAACTCGATCTCCGCCGGGGTCGAAGGTGTTCTGGTCGAAGTGCTCGTGCGCGACGGTGACTTGGTCGAATTCGAACAAGTGTTGATGCGCGTGCGCCCGGTGTGAGTGCGACCATGAGCAGCGTTGACCACATGATCGTTGATGGCCCGATCCGGCGGGTCCTGGTCGCCAACCGCGGCGAGATCGCGGTGCGCATCATCCGCACGCTGAAGAAGCTGGGGATCGAGTCGGTCCTCGCGGTCTCGGCGGCCGATCGCAACACGCTCGGAGCACGTCTCGCAGATCGTGCCGTGTGCATCGGCCCGGCGCGAGCCACCGACAGCTACCTGCAGATCGGCACCCTCATCGAAGCCGCCAAAGGTGTCGGTGCGCAGGCGATACATCCCGGCTACGGGTTCCTCTCCGAGCGTGCGGCATTCGCCGCCGCGTGCGAAGCGAACGGTGTCATCTTCATCGGGCCCACTTCCGCGCAGATCGAGCGCGTGGGTGACAAGCTGGAGGCGCGTCGTTGCGCTGAAGAAGCCGGTGTGCCGATCGCCCCTGGCGGCCCGGTCGACAGCCTGCCAGCGGCCTTGACCCTGGCTGAGGCGATCGGCTACCCGGTCTTGATCAAGGCCGTCGGCGGCGGTGGCGGGCGCGGCCTGAAGCGGGCCAACACACCCGAAGAACTCAGCGCCTTGTTCGACATGGCCAGTTCCGAAGCCCTCGCCGCATTCGGCGACGGTCGGGTGTTCGTCGAATGCTTCGTCACGCAAGGGCGCCACGTCGAAGTGCAGATCCTCGGGGACGGAGAGAACATCATCCACCTCGGCGACCGAGACTGCTCGGTCCAACGGCGGTACCAAAAGCTCATCGAAGAAGCCCCCGCACCTTCGTTGGACGAGAACATGCGACGGGACCTGCACGCAGCGGCCGTGCGGTTCTCGAAACACATCGGCTATCGCAGCCTGGGCACCGTCGAGTTTCTGGTCGACATCGCGCGGCAACGCTTCTACTTCCTGGAGATGAACGCGCGGATTCAGGTCGAGCATCCGGTGACGGAACAAATCACCGGCCTCGACCTGGTCGCCGAGCAGCTTGCCGTTGCACAAGGCAAGCGCTTGCGGCTGACCCAGGCCGATGTCCGGTTGACGGGCCATGCGATCGAGTGCCGCATCAACGCCGAAGACCCGGTGCACGACTTCCGCCCGGCGCCGGGCCGGATCACCGACGCGCACTTCCCGGTCCGCGACGGCTTGCGCGTGGACACGCACATCGAGAGCGGCGCGATGATTTCGCCGTACTACGACTCGATGATTGCCAAGGTCATCGCGACCGGCCAGACGCGCGAAGAAGCGCGGCACCTCCTGCTGTCATCGCTCGCGGACGTACGAGTCGATGGCGTGCTGAACAACATCGCGCTGCACCGCGCCGTGCTGGCCACGCCTGAATTCACGGCCGGCGGCTTCGACACCGGACTCCTGGGGCGCTTTCTCGCCAGCCCCGACGCAGCGGCCTTCATTCAACCCGTGCAAGGAAAACGCTGATGAGCGCACCCCTCGACTTCATCGACACGACGCTTCGCGACGGTAATCAAAGCCTGTGGGGTGCTGTCGGTCTGCGCACCGGGATGATGCTGGAGATCGCGGCCGATCTCGATCGCGTGGGCTACCGCGCGATCGACTTCACGACCAGCACGCACATGGCAGTCACGGTGCGCTTCCACAAGGAGAACCCGTGGGAGCGCATTCGCCTGATGAAGGCGCGCATGCCGCGCACGCCGCTCAGCTTCCTGTCAACCGGCATGCGCTTCATCTCGTGGGAAACGGCCCATCCTGAACTGATGCAGCTTTCCTACAAGCTGCTCGTGCGCAACGGCATCGAGCGCTTCATGGTGATGGACCCCATGAACAACATGCAGGCCGTGACCGACAGCGCGACGGCCATCGCCCAGGCCGGCGGACGCGAGATCGTCGGCGCCATCGTCTATACGGTGAGCCCGATTCACGACGATGCGCACTTCGCCGCGGCGGCGCGCCAACTGGCGGCGGTGCCGGCGATCACGCGCGTCTACCTGAAGGACCCGGGCGGGCTGCTGACGCCGGAGCGCGCACGCACGCTGCTGCCGGCGTTGCGCACCGCCCTCGGCGGCAAGCCGCTGGAGTTGCACTCGCATTGCACGATCGGCCTGGCGCCCTTCACGTACGCGGAAGCGCCGGAGCTGGGCGTGCAAACCCTGCACACCGCCGCGCGCCCGCTCGGCAATGGCAGCAGCCAGCCGGCGATCGAGAACGTGGTTGCCAACCTGCGCAGCAAGGGCGTCAGCGTCGATCTGGACATGGACGCAATCGCCCGCATCAGCAGCTACTTCGAGAAGCTCGCCGCGGCCGAAGGCCTCGCGACGGGTGTGCCCCAAGAATACGACGTGCGCTACTTCCAGCACCAGTTGCCGGGCGGCATGATCGGCACGATGCGGCGCCAGTTGCGCGAGATGCGCCAGGAGCACCGTCTGCCGGAGGTGTACGACGAGGTGGAGCGCGTTCGGCGCGAGTTGGGCTATCCGATCATGGTGACGCCGTTCTCGCAGGTCGTCGGAACGCAGGCGGTGATGAACGTGCTGGCACCCGAGCGTTACGCGAACGTGCCCGACGAAGTCATCCGCTACGTGCTCGGCAAGTTCGGCACACCGCCGGCGCCGATGGACCCGAACGTGCGCGACCGGATCGAGCAGCTGCCGCGGGCGCGCGAGCTGTCGAATCAGGCGGCCATGCCGGAACTGTCCGAGCTGCGGAAGCGCTTTGACGCCGGGCTCTCCGACGAGGAGTTCCTGTTGCGAGCGACGATGCCGGCGGAGCAGGTCGACGCCATGGTGGCCGCGGGCTCGACCCGCGAAACCTACAGTGCCTTGGCCAGCCCGGTTGAAAGACTCATCACCGAGTTGTCGAAGCGACCCGACGTGACCCATGCTCGATTCGAGAGGGACGGCTTTCTCGTGGACCTGCGGGCGCATCGGTCATGAGCAAGCTTGCGCCCGATGTCGTGGTGCCGACGCTGGCTGGCGTGCGCGGCTACGTGTTCGATGTCGATGGAACGCTCGCGCTCGCGGACAAGAATCTCAGCGGCTATCAGCCCCTGCCCGGAGCCCATGAGTTGCTGGCGCTGCTGCGCGAGCGCGACGTGCCCTACGTCGCATTCACCAACGGCAGCGCCAAGACGCCGGCGCAGCTCTCGCACGCGTTGACCCACATTGGCATCAGGATCGACGAGCAACAGATGCTGACGCCGGTCAGCGTGGCGCTCGACCTGTTCAAGCGGCGGGGCTACACGCGGGTGCTCGTGCTGGGAGGCGAAGGCGTCTGGAAGCCGCTGGTGGACGCAGGCTTCGATGTCGTGCGGGCCCCCGAACGCGCTGACGACGCCGATGCTGTGCTGATTGGCTGGTACCCCGGTTTCGTGCTGGCCGACCTGGACGCGGCGTGCCGGGCCGTCTGGGCCGGGGCGGCGCTGTACACCGTCTCCAAGGCCGCGTACCTGGCGAGTCGCGAAGGGCGCACCTTGGGCGTCTCTGGCGCCCTGGCCGCGGCAGTGCGCAGCGTCACCGGCAAGAGCGCCGTGGTCGTCGGCAAGCCATCGGCCCAGGCTCTGGTTTGCGCCAGCGCGCGTCTGGGCGGCATCAAGCCGGTACAGATGGCCATCGTCGGCGACGACATCAGCTTGGAGAACGCGATGGCACTGCGTGGACACGCGTTCTCGATCGGGGTGCACACCGGATTGAGCAGCGCGGCCGACTTCGACGAGCTGCCGCTCCAACACCGTCCCCATTTGTCGCTGACCGGTGTCGATAGGCTGCTGGAGATGCTGAGATGAGCATGACGAAAACAGAGACTGCGGCAGAGACTTTGGCAGGAGAGGTGCTGTGGGCGCCGCGTCCCGACCAGATCGCGCCGACTCGTCTGGCCGCCTACATGCAGTGGCTGGACGCCGAACGAGGACTGAACTTCGACGACTACGACGCGCTGTGGCGCTGGTCGGTCGACCAGCTCGAAACGTTCTGGCAGTCGATCTGGGACTTCTTCGATGTGCGAGCCAATGGCTCGTGCGATCCCGTCCTCGGCGCGTCAACCATGCCGGGAGCGCAGTGGTACCCGAACGCGCAACTGAACTACGCGGAGCACGTCTTCCGCCGCGCCACCGACGAGCGGCCCGCGCTGATCGCCCGCAGCGAGGACACCGGGACGCACGAAGTGCCGTGGGCCCAACTGAAAGCCGACACCGGTGCCCTGGCAGCCCACTTGAGGAAGCTCGGCGTAGGGCCGGGCGACCGCGTGGCGTCGTACCTACCGAACCGCCCCGAGACCGTGGTCGCCTTCCTGGCATGCGCCAGCATCGGCGCGATCTGGTCCAGCTGCTCACCCGACATGGGCGCCACCGTGGTGCTGGACCGCTTCCGCCAGATCGAGCCCAAGGTGCTGCTGGCGGTGGACAGCTACAGCTACAACGGCAAGACCCACGACCGGCGCGAGCTGGTCGATGAACTGCTGCTCGGATTGCCGAGCGTCCGACACGTCATTCACGTGGCCGGCCCGGTCTGTCGTTCGGCCTCGCACAAGCCGCCCGCATGGAGAGACCGACTGGGTTGGTCGGACGCGATCTCGGCGGATGCCGAACTTCGCTTCGAACGTCTGCCGTTCGAGCACCCGCTCTGGATCGTCTATTCGTCAGGAACCACCGGCCTGCCCAAGGCGATCGTGCACAGCCAGGGTGGCATCGTGCTGACGCACCTGAAAACCATGGCGCTTCAGCACGACCTGCGGCCGGGCGACCGCCTGCTGTTCCTCGGCGGTACCGGGTGGATCGTCTGGAACCTACAAATCGGTGCCTTGCTCACGGGTGCCAGCATCGTGCTTTACGACGGCAACCCGGCCTGGCCCGACACCACCGCGCTGTGGCGCTTCATCGATGAGCAGCGCGTCACGCTGTTCGGTTGCGGCGCGGCCTATCTGATCGCCTGCAAGAAGGACGGCCTGCGTCCGCGCGATCTGGTTGCCTTGCAGAGCCTGCGTGCCATCAACGCCACCGGCTCACCGCTGCCGATCGATGCCTACCAATGGGTGTACGACGCCGTGAAGTCGGACCTTTGGCTCGCCTCGATCAGCGGCGGTACGGATATAGCGTCGGGCTTCGTCGCCTGCGCCCCGATCCTGCCCGTCAATGCCGGCGAAATCCAGTGCCGTGAACTGGGTGTCGCTGCGTATGCGTTCAATGAGACTGGCGCGCCGGTCATCGAGGAGGTGGGCGAACTCGTCGTGACCAAGCCGATGCCGTCAATGCCCATCTACTTTTGGGGCGACCCCGAGAACCGCCGATACCGCGAGAGTTACTTCGAGATGTACCCCGGCATCTGGCGCCATGGCGACTGGATCCGCTTAACGTCGCGAGGCACGTCGGTGATCTACGGCCGATCCGATTCAACGATCAACCGCCACGGCATCCGAATGGGCACCGCCGAAATCTACCGTGTGGTGGAAGAACTGCCGGAGGTGCGCGACAGCCTGGTGGTCGACCTGGAGTACCTCGGGCGACCGTCGTTCATGCCCTTGTTCGTGGTTCTCGCCCCCGGCTTCGTACTCGACGAAGCGTTGAAGGCGCGCATCGGTCAGCAAATCCGCAGCAAGGCCTCCGCACGCCATGTGCCGAACGAGATCTATCAGGTCGACGAGGTGCCGCGCACCCTGACGGGCAAGAAGATGGAAGTGCCCGTGCGCCGACTGTTGCTGGGCGCTGCCCCCGAAAAGGTGGCCAGCGCTGATGCGATGGCCAACCCGAAGAGCATCGGCTTTTTTCTGCGTCTGGCCGAGGAGATGAAGACCTCACCGGCGCTCTAGACAGCTATCAACCCGCGAGGCGCCGCAAGCCGACGGCACCCGCACAACCACCGCGTGCAAGCACGTGAAGGAGACAAGACATGAGCAGCAAACCCAAGGTACTGATGATCATCACGCTGGACACCAAGGCGGTGGAGGCGCGCTACATCCGCGACGTGTTGGAGTCCCAGGGTGTCGACGTGGTCCACCTCGACCCCAGCATCCGCGAGTCGACTGATGCCAGCGTCGAGATCCCGCCAGAGGCGGTCGCAGCGGCGGCCGGCAAGACCTTGCAAGAGGTCCGTGACCTGAAGCACGAAGGCAAATGCCAAGGGGTCATGATCGAAGGCTCGGTCAAATGCGCGCTCGAATATCACGCCAAGCACGGGTTGAGCGGCATCATCGGCGTGGGTGGTTCGATGGGCACGGCCCTAGGCACGGTCGTGATGGGCATGTTCCCGTACGGCCTACCGAAGGTGATGGTGTCGACGATGGCATCGGGCTTCACCAAGCCGTTCATCGGGGCCAAGGACATCAACATGTTCAACCCGGTGTGCGACATCGCAGGCCTGAACAGCATCACCCGCGACGTGTTCCGCAATGCTGCGCTGGCCACCGCAGCGATGGCCAAGAACTACTCGCCGACGCGCGTTGAGCCCAAGTCGCTGGTGGCAATGACGACCCTCGGCACGATCGATCGCTGCACCGTCAATGTCCGCAAGCAACTGGAAGCCAAGGGTTTCGAAGTGATGGTGTTCCACACCCTGGGCACAGGCGGCTCGGCGATGGACCAGATCGTTGGCGAACGCGACGTTGCAGCGGTGGTCGACACTTCGCTCATCGAGATCAACGATTTCCTCAACAACGGCCTGTGCAGTGCCGGCCCGGACCGCGCCAAGTCGGCATTGGCCAAGGGCGTGCCGGTGATTTTCGCGCCAGGCAATGCCGACTTCATGGTGGCCGGCCCGATCGACATGGCAAAGTCGATGTTCCCCAACCACCGGTACCACATGCACAACCACGCGCTGACGGCGGTACGCACCGAGCCCAGCGAACTCCAGGCGCTGGCCAAGCACATGGGTGGCCTGATCGCGGAAGCCAAGGGCCCGGTCTCGTTCTTCGTGCCGCTCAAGGGCTTTTCGCATCACGACAGCCCGGAAGGCCATCTGCACGACCCGGCGATGTGCCCGGTGTTCCTCGATGCCTTGAAGGCGGCCTTGCCGAAGTCGGTCGTCCCGCGCGAGTTCAACTGCCACATCAACGACGCGCAGTTCGCGGATGCGATCGTCGAGCAGGTGTTGGCCTACACCAAAGACCGAAAGTGACATGGATACCGACAACCTGATCGCCATCGACACGCACACGCACCTGGAGGTGTCGTGTCGCAACCCGTTCGACAACTACGGTGAGGAGTACGACCGCGCGGCCGACAAGTATTTCCGATCGAGCCGGCGACCGACGATGGATGAGACGCTGGCCTACTACCGGGAGCGCAAGGTCGGCTTCGTCAACTTCACGGTCGACGCCGAATCGCAACTGGGACGCAAACGCATCAGCAACGAAGAGATCGCCGAAGCGGCCATGGCCAACAGCGACATCATGATCGCGTTCGCCAGCATCGACCCGCACAAGGGAAAGATGGGTGCACGAGAAGCGCGAAGGTTGATCGAGGAGTTCGGCGTCAAGGGTTTCAAGTTCCACCCGACCGTGCAGGGCTTCGAGCCCCAGGATCGCATGGCCTGGCCGATCTACGAAGTCATCAACGAGTTCCAGCTCCCCGCCATCTTCCACAGCGGGCACTCGGGCATCGGCTCGGGCATGCGTTGCGGTGGCGGCCTGCGTCTGCAGAATTCGAACCCGATGCTGTTGGAGGACGTGGCGATCGCGTTCCCGGACATCCAGATCGTCATCGCGCATCCGAGTTGGCCGTGGCAGGACGAGGCAATTTCCCTGGCGATGCACAAGCCCAACATCTGGATCGACCTGTCAGGTTGGAGCCCCAAGTATTTCCCGCCGCAGTTGGTGCAATACGCGAACACCCTGCTCAAGGACCGCGTCCTGTTCGGCAGCGACTACCCGCTGATCACGCCCGATCGCTGGATGAAGGATTTTGCTGAGGCGGGCTTCAAGCCCGAGGTCCAGCCGTTGATCCTGAAGGAGAACGCGATGCGGTTGTTGAAGCTCGTGCCGAAAGTAAATAAGGCTCAATAGAAGTCGTTGCGAATCGCCGGTTCAGGGACCCGTGGCCCACGCGAGGTCTGGCGCGCGCCTATGCCAGTCCGTCGCTTGCTGAAAGGCGGAGCCGAGTGCCAACAAGCGCGCTTCGGTGCCTGCCTGTCCAACGAGTTGTATTGCGACGGGCAGTCCGAGCGCGTCGAAGCCGGCTGGCAGGCTCAGCGCGCACCCGCCGACATGGTTGACCCAGCGCGTGAATTGTCCAAGAGGCGATGCCCCTTCGTCGACCGAGGCGAGGGCGGGCGCGCCGCAATGTACGGTCGGCAGTAGCAGCACCTCGTCGGCCGGCAGCCACCGCCGGAAGCGCTCGCTGGCCTCGACGCGCGCGGCGCGAGCCACGGCGATCGCGCCTGAGTCTGTCACGCGAGCTTGTTCGAATCGACGCTGCAGGTCCGCTCCGAATGCGCTCGGGTCGTTCTCGAACCGCGTGCGGTGTACGTTCCAAGCTTCAGCGCCGATCAGTGTTCCGGCATCGCGCGTCAGGTCTACCAGCGCAAAAGGCGGCGAGGTTTTGCTCAAGTGCGCGCCGAGGCGAACGAAGCTATTCGCTGCCTCGTCGAGCGCGCGTTGTACGGCAGGCTCCACCGGGACCGGATAGGCTGCGCTGTCGAGGGCCGAGATGCGGCAGCCATTCGGTTCTTGCATCGGCGCCATGCGGGTTCCCGTCATTACCTCGAACAGTCGAGCGCAGTCATCCGCGGTTTGCGCCATCGGGCCGACGCTTTCGTACGACGGGGCCAAGGGAAACACCCCGTCTTCGGGGATCAGGCCGAAGCTGGTCTTGAGTCCCGTGATGCCGCACAACGCGGCCGGCATCCGTATTGAGCCTGCTGTGTCACTGCCCAATGCCGCCGGCACCATGCGGGCTGCCACGGCAACGGCCGAGCCACTGCTCGAACCACCGGCCACCCGTTTGACGCGACCGTCCCATGGGTTGCGCGGCGTGCCCAAAGCTGCGTTGATGCCCCAGCCGCCAAAGGCCAGCTCGACCATCTGGGTGTGGCCGACGATGCAGGCCCCGGCATCCAGCAATCGCTGGACGGCGGTGGCGGTTCGCGTCGCCCGGCGCGACGCGAACATCGGTGTTCCGACGCTGGCAATCTCGCCGGCAAGGTCGAAACAATCCTTGATCGCGATATTCCAGCCGTGCAGCGGGCCTTCTGCTGCCGAAGGCGGGCCGCTGGGTCCGACCCGGACGAATGCGTTCAGCGCATTGTTCAGACGATCGAAGGGCTCCGGACGTTTTTGCGACGAACTCATCTCTTCGGCGGTGGGTCACTCGTCCCGCCACGCAGCCGATACCCGACCGGCAGGAGTTGCAAGCCGAGGCGCTGTTCGATCTCGCCCCAGATGCCGCGCGGCATCAACAAGGCGAACAGCAACGCGGTCGCGCCGAGGCCGATGAGGTAGGTCACTCCGCTCGCGCCAAACAGCGTCTCGATGGTGAAGAACAGAACCGCGCCGAGGATCGGGCCTTCGTAGGTGCCGATGCCACCGACCAGCACCATGAAGATCATGTACGCCGTCCATTGCACACTGAAGTAGGTCTTGGGTTGAAACGTGATCGAGCTTGCGAGCCACAGCGCACCTGCCGCGGCGCAGCCGAACGCCGACAGCACGAAGATCAGGCGCTTCGAGGGCAGCACACGAACGCCCACCGAGCCGGCCGCCTCCTCGTTGTCGCGGATGGCTTGCGCGGCCGTGCCCATCTTGCCGCGCAACATCACGAACACCAGCCAGCCCAAGGCTGCCATGGTTCCCAAGGCGGCCCAGTAGGTGTAGTTGCGCCGGTCGTCGGCTGCGTAGGCCTGCAGCGCGATCAGCGAGGTGCCCGTTTCACCCTGGACGAGGTTGTCCAGGTTGACCAGCAGGTGGCACAGCGCTGCGACGACCCACATGCCGATCGCAAATTCACCTTCGCGCAATCGAAGCATGAAGGCGGATATCGGCAGTGACAGCGCACCGACCAGCACCGCAGCCAACAGGAGTGCCGGGTACGGGCTGACACCCCAGTCGGCCAGGCGGACTGCCGCATACGCCCCCAGGCCGAAAAACGCCTGGTGTCCCACGGAAAGCAGGCCAGCGTAGCCGGCCAGGGCGTTCCACATCAAAGCCAGGATGCCTTAGATGAACAGGGTCGTGAGCCGTTCGACGACGTTGGGCGACAGGAACAGCGGTCCGGCGACAAGCACGAGCTGGGCAGCCACTACCAACGAGACCGTCGCAATCGAAGGCACAGTCCAACGCGTGACACGCGCGGCTCCGATGGCAGCTGGTGCGTGAGGAGTGAGGTTCATGGCGTCGTGGCTCGGTTGCCAAATTGGCTTCGAAGGGATCGGATCCAACGGCGCAGCGTGTCCGCGGCGTACACCCGTGCCAGCAGCACCGCCAGGAAGACGACATGCCCGGCGATGAGGAAGCCTTGTGGATGCACCTGCGCGCCGATGCTCTGCGCAACGCCGAGAACGATGCCGCCCACAAGCGTGCCCCACAGCGAGCCTGCGCCACCGATGATCACGGCCTCGAACGCGAAGATCAACTGATAGGGACCGGTGTAAGGGTCAAAGGTGGCCCGCATGGCGAGGCAGGCCCCGGCGATCGCCACGGTGGTCATGGCAATGGCGGTTGAAGCCGCATACACGGATCGCGCATCGACGCCGACCAGCTGGGCCGTGTCGGGATCGTGGGCCGCGGCGCGAATGCGCCGGCCCAGCGCGGTGTGAGCCAGCATCAGATGCAACCCACCGAGCAATGCGATGGCGACGACCAGCGTCAGCACCGCGAGCTGCCCGACGATGATGCCGCCCGGCAGGGTCCAGCCGTCGTAGCTGAGTGAATCGATGTAGGGTGCCAGCGAACGCGTGTCGGCACCGAAGATCTGGAACATCGAGTTGTCCAGCACGCTCGCGAGACCGAAGGTGCTCAGCAAGGGGATCAGGGCGCCCGCGCGGGCACTGCGCTCGAGCACGAGCCGGTGCAGCACCCATCCGATCAGCGCCATCACCGGGATCACTGCAACAAGCCCCAGCAGGGGATGCAGCTCGAAGCGTTCGGCCAGGACGAACAGCATGTACGCCGCCAGCACCGCCAGGCTCCCGTGAGCGAGGTTGATGATGCCCATCACGCCGAACATGAAAGACAGACCGCACGCCAGCAGCGCGTAGTAGCCACCCAGCATCAGGCCTTGGACGAGTTGGTTGAGCCAGATCATGTCGCTGCTGCCTGTTGGGTCGCGGCGCTTGAAGTCGCACTCGCCGTGGACGTGCGATGGCCGAAGTAGTACTCCATCACCTGCTCGCGCGTCATCTCGTCAGCGCGCCCGCTGGCAACGATCCTGCCTTCGAGCATGCACACGATGCGGTCGGCCACCTCAAACGTACGCTTCAGGTCTTGCTCGACGAGCACGACGGTCGTGCCGTGGGCCGTGCCCTTGCCCATCAACGTGCGCAAAGAGTCGTAGACCCCTTGTACGGCCAGCGGCGAGAGCCCGAGAGACACTTCGTCCAGAAGCAGCACCCGCGGGTTCGTCATCAGCGCTCGGCCGATGGCGACGGCCTGCTGCTGACCGCCCGACAAGGTGCCGGCTGCCGCCTTCAGCTTGGGTTTGAGCTGCGGAAACGCATCGAGTACGGAGCCCAGGTTCCAGCGGCCTTCCCGCTTCGCAGACAGGGCGACGAGCAGGTTCTCTTGCACAGTCATTGCTGGGAACAGCTTGCGCCCCTCGGGCACCAGCGCCAGCCCGGCTGCGGCACGACGGTGGGCCGGCAGCGCACTCACGTCGAGGCCGTCGAAGACGATGCGGCCGGCAGCGACCGGGTGCACGCCCGCCAGCGTTCGCAGCAGCGTCGTCTTGCCCGCACCGTTGGCGCCGACGAGCGCCAGCGTTTCGCCCTGCTCGATCTCCAGGCTGATGCCTTGCACGGCGGTCAGCAGACCGTGTCTGGCCTCCAGGGCTTCGATCTTCAGGAGGCTCATCGACCACCCCCGAGGTAGGCATCGACGACAGTGGCGTTGGACAGCACCTCTTGCGGATCGCCCTGCGCAATCACGCGGCCCGAGTCCATGCAGACCAGCCGCTTCGCGACTTGCAGCAGCACGTGCACGATGTGTTCGATCCAGACGATGGCGATATCGCGGTCATGCAGCACCTTGATGGTCTGCACGAGTTCCGCGGCCTCACCGTCGGTGAGCCCGCCGCCGATCTCGTCCAACAGCAGGACCTGCGGGTTGGTGGCCAGTGCGCGGGTCAGCTCCAGCCGCTTGCGGTCCAGCAGGCCGAGCGTGGCAGCGCGCCGGTTGGCCACCTTCGTCATGCCGCAGAGCTCAATCGCATCGATGCAACGCTCATAGGCTTCTGCCTGGCGGAATCCACCGCCGTGCGTTGCCGCCGTGAAGACGTTCTCGAACACGGTCATGCCGCTGAAGGGCTGCGGCACTTGGTGGGTGCGCACGATGCCCATCCGGCAGCGCCTGGCCGCGTCCAGCGACGACAAGTCATTGCCCTTGAAGCCGATCGTGCCCGCACTGGCGGCTTGCGAACCGGACAGGAGACTAAGCAACGTCGTCTTGCCCGCGCCGTTCGGCCCGACGATGCCGATGGCATCGCCACGCCGAACCTCGAAGTCCACGCCGTCGAGTACGACCAACGCACCGTATTGTTTGCGTAGCCCTCGGGCAGAGAGCAATGCATCAGTTGACGACATGGTGCGGCGATCCTGCCCGAGTTCAGATGCAGGTCAAGCGTAGGAGAGCAGCTTAGCGGCCACCGGGACGGCGGTATCACCCGCGTTCTCGGTGATGACGTAGTCGTACTTGTACTTCGAGCCCGCAGCGGCCTTGACCCACTGCGTACCGATCAGCGGCGTGGCGCAGGCGCCCGGCACTGGCCCCTTGGTGAAGTCGACCTTGCCCACGATGGTCGTGGTCACCAATGAGCCCAAGGCCTTGGCGACGCTCGCCTTGTCCTTGGGATTGGTACTGGCCTTCAAGGCGTCGAAGCCGGCGTCGAGCAGCGACATCGAAGCGCCGAGTTGCTGGTTCCACTGCTTGTTCGCGGCCTTCTCGTAGCCGTCGGCCAGTTGCATGCTGGTCACACCCGTCAATGCCGACTTGTACGGGAACGCCTTGTGCCAGTAGCAGGCGCTGGAGAGGTTGAAGCCGAGCGGCCCCAGGGCCTCGACGGTGGACGGGAACAGCCCGGTCTTGGCGACCTGGACGATCTTGATCGTCTTCGCGAGGCCCTGCTGCGCAGCCTGACGCCAGAATGTGGCGAAGTCCGGCGGGATCGGGAAGGTGTTGAAGATGTCGCACTTCTCAGCCTTGAACTTCGCGATCTGAGCCGAGAAGTCGGTGGTGCCCGTCTCGTAAGGTCCGGCATCGACGATGGTGAAGCCGGCCTTCTGCAACGCCGGCGCCAGGCTGGCGCGAATGGCGTTGCCGTCGGCATCGTTTGGGTAGAGCGCGGCCACCTTCTTGTTGGTGGACAGCTGGCCCCACTGCGAGGTGTAGCACTTGACGAACTCGCCGACGCCGAACGAGAAGTGGAAGGTCCACTTGAATGGCGAAGGCTCGCCCGGCTTGGCGCCGCGCCCGAAGTACCACGCCTCCCAAGGCGTCACGGTCGAGAGGCAGGGCACGCCAGCGCCCTCGCAGGCGTCTGCCACGGGGTTGACGGTCTCGGGTGCCGACGTGACGAGAATGAGATCGACCTTGTCGACGTTGATGAGCGACTTGGCCATCTGGCTGGCGCGGGCCGGATCGGACTGCGTGTCTCGATCGAGGATCTCGACCGCGTACTTCTTGCCGCCCACGGTCAGCCCGTCCTTCAACGATTTGCGAGCGAGTTCGAGCACATAGCCGTCGGCCTCGCCGAAGCTGGCCAAGGCACCGGTGCGCGGGCTGATGAAGCCGACCCGGATCGTGTTGGCGCCATCGGCACCCTGGGCAAAGATCGACGATGGATTCAGCAGCGCCAGGCCGACGGCGCCACCGGCGCCGAGCACGGTGCGCCGCGAAGGCAGCGCCTCGGTTGTGGTGTTTGCGGCATTCTTGTCAATTGCATTCATGTCTGTCTCCTGATGTTTTGTGAGGGAAGGAAGCATCTCGGGATCTACTTAGCCATGCAGCCACCGTCGGTGACCAGCATCAACCCGGTCGTGAAACTCGAAGCGTTCGAAGCGAGGTACAGCGCCGTGCCCTTGATCTCACTGGCGTCGGCCACGCGACCCATCGGCGTGAACGCGGTGATCGCGGCGACGAAGTCCGGATCGTCGTAAGCGCCCGCTGCCAAGCGCGTGCGAAAGAAGCCGGGGCAGATCGCGTTGACCTGGATGTTTTGCGTTGCGTACTCCAGTGCGAGTTCGCGCGTCAGGTTCACCACCGCGCCCTTGGCCGCGTTGTAGGCCGGGATGGGCGCCACGCTCGACGCTCCGGCCAGGCCCCACATAGAAGCGACATTGATCAATTTGCCGCTTTGCTGGCGCACCATGATCTTCAGCGCTTCACGGTCGGTATAGAAGACGCCCTGCAAGTTGACCGCGATGACTGCATTCCAGTTGTCGGTCGGGTAGTCGTGCAGAGGCTGCGGAGCGAGGTCCGCGATGCCGGCATTGGCGAACGCGATGTCGACATGACCGAACGCCTTCTCGGCGGACTGGAAGAGGCTCGCTACATCTGCTTCGCGCGTCACGTCGCATTTGATGCTGAGTGCCTTGCGCCCGAGTGCCTCTACTCGCGCTGCGGTTGCTTCATTCCTGGCCATGTCGATGTCGGCACAGACGACATCGGCGCCAGCCTCTGCCATCGCTTCGGCGATCTGGTGGCCGAGGCCGTTGCCGGCGCCCGTGATCACGGCGACCTTGCCGCTCAGGTCGAACATCTTCAGCACATTCATGGCGGTCCCCGGTTTCAGCTGACCGTCATCGCGCCGTCGGCGACGAGTTCGGCGCCAGACATCCAGCGCGACAGGTCGGAGGCGAGGAACAGCGCCAGGTTGGCGATGTCGCTCGGCAGGCCGGTGATGCCCAGCGGATGCGCCGCCTTCATCTGCGTGTAGGCGTCGTCGCGATCCTTGAACATGCCCAGGCCTACGAAGTCGTTGAGCAACTTCTCGCCCATCTCGGTTTCCACGAGGCCGGGGTGGATGGAGTTCACCCGAATGCCATAGCCGAGTCGACCGAATTCAACAGCCGCTGCCTTGGTCAGCAAGCGAACCGCGCCTTTGGATGCGGAGTACACGCCCAGACCAGGCGTGCCGATGAGGCCGGCCACCGACGACAGATTGATGATGCTTCCGCCCTTGCCGGCGCGACCGTTCGGCTTCATCGCCCGCACCGCGTGCTTGTGGCCGATGAGCACGCCGGTCACGTTCACGGCGAGCAGCTTCTGAATGTCGGCGACGGTGATGTTTTCGAGGAAGCAGGTCTGCTCGATCCCGGCGTTGTTGACCAGGATGTCGAGGCCACCGAAGGTGTCGAGCGCGGTGTCGATGAACGCGATCCACTGATCCTCAACGGACGTGTCGTGCGCGATGAACACAGCTTGGCCACCGGCTTCGCGAATCTGCGTTGCGACGTGCTCGCCGCGCTCGGCCTGCACGTCGCCCAAGACAACGCGGGCACCCGCTTTGGCCAATGTGCGCGCTACCTCTGCGCCGATGCCACCAGCAGCGCCAGTGACGGCCGCTACTTTGCCACTCAAGTCGATCATGTTGTCTCCATCGCGCCGGTCGGTAGGAATCACTGTTCCCACTTCGATACCCATGCGTCGTTTGCTTTTCCCGGGTCCGATGTTTGGTCGGGGATTGAGGCAGATGATGTGTTCCCTACGTCGCAAAGCAGTAGGCATCTCGCATGGGATTTCACTGAGTGAAAAATGGCACGCGCGCAGGCAAGCACTACAGTGCCTCTCTTCGCATCAGCCGAAAAACGGAACGGGGAGTCAGATGAAAGCGGCCTACTACGAACAAACCGGGCCCGCCGAGCGTGTGCTCGTTGTGGGTGAATTGCCCGACCCGCAACCCGCAGCCGACGAGGTGAGAGTCCGGCTGGAGTGGTCCGGCGTCAACCCTTCCGATGTGAAAGCGCGGTCCGGCGCGCGTGGCCCGACGATGCCGTTTCCGCGGGTCATTCCACATAGCGACGGAATGGGTGTCATCGACGCCGTCGGTGCCGAAGTCGATCCGGCGCGAATCGGAGAACGGGTTTGGGTCTGGAACGCTGCCTGGGGTCGACCGAACGGGACTACAGCGGGCTTCGTCGTTCTGCCACAGCAACAAGCCGTGGCCTTGCCTGACAACGTTGCTGGCGAGGTCGGGGCATGCCTGGGCATACCGGCGCTGACCGCAGCGCATGCGGTGCTGACCGACGGTGGCGTGGATGGGCAGCGCGTTCTAGTGGCCGGTGGTGCGGGTGCGGTCGGCCACTACGCAGTGCAGTTTGCGCATCTGCTCCGCGCCCGCCAAGTCATCACGACGGTGAGTTCACCGGTCAAGGCCGAGTTGGCCCGCATGGCGGGCGCCGATGTGGTGATCGACTACCGCAGTGAGAACGTCGTGGAACGCGTCCGTGAAGCGACGGATGGCGCGGGTGTCGATCGGGTCATCGAGGTCGACATCGCAGCGAACGCCGCCATCGACATGGAAGTGGTTCGTCCCGACGGGATGTGGGTGGTCTACGGCAGTGGAGCGCGCCAGTTCAGCCTGCCGTTCTTCCCGATGATTTCGCGCAACATCCTGGTCCGGTTTTTCATCGTGTACCAGCTGAGCGCATCCGACCGCACGCGTGCGAACTCGGTCCTCGATGATTTCCTGCGGCGCAACCTACTGCAGCACAACATTGCCGCCCGATTGCCGCTCGCATCCATCGCGCAGGCTCACGAACTGGTCGAAGCCGGGTCGGTCGTCGGCAATGTCGTGGTGTCCATCGATTGACCCGAGCGCTCCCAACTTCAATCCCAACCGAAAGGCCGATCCCATGCTGCAAGGCAAGACCATCATCGTGACCGGTGCCGCATCCGGTATCGGCGCCGCCACGGCGGCGCTCGTTTCGTCGCACGGCGCAGAGGTGATCTCGGTGGACATCAACCGGCCCGCGACATCGGTGGGGCGATTCGTGCAGGCCGATCTGTCTGACAGGTCGTCGATCGATCGCCTGGTGGCCGCGTTGCCGTCGGGAGCCCATGGTCTGGCCAACATCGCCGGTCTGCCGCCCACGCGACCAGCCGAAGCGGTGCTGAAGGTCAATCTCGTGGGACTCAAGTACCTGACCACGCAGCTGGTGCCGAAGCTTTCCGATGGCGCTTCCATCGTCAACCTTGCTTCGCTGGCGGGCCTGGGTTGGGCCGAGTCCAAGGACGCAGTGCTCGCGAGCGCAGACCTGGATTTCGACGAGGTTTCCGCCTTCTGCGTCGAGCATGGCATTGCAGGCGGTCGAAGCTACTTCTTCTCGAAGGAAGCGCTGATCGTGTGGACGATGCAGAACCGCTGGACTTGGCGGTCGCGCGGCATCCGCATGAATGCGGTCAGCCCCGGTCCGGTCGACACGCCCATCTTGAAGGATTTCATCGAGACGCTCGGGGCTCGCGCCGAGGAGGACATGAAAACGATGGATCGGCCAGGCAAGCCGGGCGACATCGCGCCCGTGGTCGCGTTTCTGTTGTCCGACGGTTCCGCCTGGATCCGGGGGGCGAACGTGCCGGTGGATGGGGGTATGTATTCAAACGTACTGTGTGAGATGCACGGCCTTTGACATCATCGGAAGAAGCGAGGAATGCGAGTCGAGTGATGTGGCAGTCGAATGCGGAATCGCTCGCGTTTTTGCTGCCTATGTCCCCTAACCCAAGGCACTCTCACTTGTCATTGACGGACGCGGTCTCGGGTCGACTGACGGCTTGCGGGCGCCCAATCGGGATGGGCAGTCGGCTGCTTGGGGTCGAATCCGGGCTTACCGACGACCAACCATCGCCACGCAAAGCGGACGCTGATTGCACTTTTTGGGGCCGATGAAGCGTACCGTACACGTCAAGGTACGTCCGGGGATCAGTCATGCGACGAGGGGACTAGCCGACGGAGGTCTGAATGGAATAACTCCGGCAGTAACTTGTCCGCCCAGGTATGCCCGCCCCGGGCATTGATGCGCCCGTAAGCTCATCTTTCGATAGAGCCCCAGCCACCAGTAGCGCAAGCCCTTGATTCTTAACCGAGTCGAGGGCTTTTGCACATCTGGGAGAGCGCTATCCGCTTGGATTGGTAGACCAAGCAGACACACCTTGGCATTCCCCGGACCCGAGTTCACTTCGGCTCCGGTAGCCCGGCGCAGACCGTTCATGGCGCAACCGCATTGACAGGCCCCGGGGCCAAACCGAGGTCGGCCAGCCTTGGGTCGCGCGTGGAGGTCGGTCCAGATTCATACGGCTCGTGACGAGCTTTGGCGATAGCCGCTCAACTCGACAGTCCGCCGAAACTCAGCGAAATCAATACGATCCGCCCGGAAGACCCCAGAAATACATTCGCTAAACCTCGATGGACGCTTTACTGGATTTAACCAGTCATTTCAGAAAATCGCTTTTATAGAGTAATTTTACAAAACTGGCCTAGGCAAGTAAGTTGATGGTTTGTCGGAATCTATCAATGAGCTACCCCATCCGTCTTTCGGACCAACTGAAGCAACACCTTCGCGCCCTGCGGAAGAGCCGTGAACTGACGCAGGCTCAACTCGGCGCGCTGGTCGGCGTGAAGCAGGCGCGCATGGCTGAAATTGAGGCCAACCCGGGTGCGGTGAGTCTGGATCAGCTCGCAAAGGTTCTTGCTGCGCTTGGCGGAACCTTGCATCTGCACACCGCTGAAACGGCCGGGCTGTCAGGGACTCGCATCGCTTCACCCATACCGACGGCTCAGCGCAGGCCGGTGGCGGAGTCTGCGAAGAAGGTGTCGGCGAAAAAATCCGCTGAACGACCACCGACTCGAAGCAGCCAGGGCGCCGCCCCTGCACTGGCGCGGCGCGGAGCAGCAACGGCTGCTAAGCCAGCGCAACGGACAAACGTCGTGATCCGAGCGAAGAAGGGTGCTTGGTGAGTACCGCATTGAACGCCTGGATGAACGGCGAATTCGTGGGCACCTGGTCCGTCGATCGCGCGACTCACTCGTTTCTCTATGACACCTCGTGGCTGAAGTCGCCCAAGGTGCGTTCGTTGTCGCTGTCACTTCCGATCACGGCGTCTCGTGAAGTCCGCGGTGAAGCAGTCGCCAACTACTTCGACAATTTGCTTCCCGACAACGACAGGATTCGCGAGCGCCTGAGCCGACGTTTCAAGACGAAGAACGCCGACGCGTTCTCGCTGCTGGAGGCGATCGGTCGCGACTGCGTCGGGGCCGTACAGCTCCTCCCGGAAGGCGCGTCCCCGGCGGGCTGGAACCGAGTCGACTGCAATGCACTCGACGAGCACCAGATCGTCGATATCCTGAACGCTGTTCCGACCGATGGCGAACCAGGGTCAGGCGGCCACCGGGGCGACGACGATCTCTTTCGCATCTCCATCCCCGGCGCGCAGGAGAAGACAGCCTTTGTGAGGGTCAATGGCCGCTGGTGCCGGCCCCACGGTGCGACGCCGACGACGCACATCTTCAAACTGCCGCTCGGCCTCGTGGGCGGTTCGCGGCGAGTCGATCTCTCCGATTCGGTGCAGAACGAATGGGTCTGCGCGCAGATCACTTCGGAATTGGGCTTGCCGGTGGCGCTCACGACGATGGCCACGTTCGGCGAGCAGACCGTCCTCGTCGTCGAGCGCTTCGACCGCGAATGGATGGACGGCGGAAGCTGGATTGCGCGCCTGCCGCAGGAAGACTTCTGCCAGGCGCTGGGAATATCACCGAAGCTGAAGTACGAGAACGATGGCGGACCCGGCATGGCCAAGTGTCTTCAACTGCTGAGCGGCAGTGCCGATCCGTTGCAAGATGCGCTGGCTTTTCAATTGGCGCAGTTGGCCTTCTGGCTGATGGCTGCAACCGATGGCCACGCCAAGAACTACTCGATCTTTTTGCAGCCCGGCGACAGCTATGTGATGACGCCGCTCTATGACGTCTTGTCGATGTGGCCGTACTTTGGAGCAGGCCAAAACCAGTTCAGCCGCAGGCGCGCGGGTTTGGCCATGGCGATGCGCGCGAAGAATGTCCACCATGCGCTCAACACGATTCAGACCCGGCACTGGTATCAACTTGCAATGAAGAATGGCGGGCCGGCGGTCTGGGCGGCCATGCGCGGGCTGGTTGACCACGTGAAGCCGGCGTTGGCTGCGGTCGAGAGGCGACTGCCCAAGAACTTTCATGGGAGATCGTGGGAGGCGATCTCGAAAGGCATGACGAGCCAAGCAGACCGTTTCAGGTCGGGGCTGGCAGGCCTGTGAACTGCGATGGGTCGGGCACTCTTCGCCCCTGAAGCGTCAGCAAGAGGGCACCCTGCACCATGAACGCACAACACCGCATCGTCGAGCCCTTCTCGAACCGTGACGAGGCCGGCCGGGCGCTGGCTGCGCGTTTGCTGACGCTGCATCTGCGCGAGCCGATCGTCGTGATCGCGCTGCCCCGGGGTGGTGTTCCGGTGGCGGCCGTCGTCGCCCGGTCGCTGCACGCTGCGCTGGACCTGTTGCTGGTTCGCAAGATCGGCGTGCCGGGGGAGCCCGAGCTCGCCGTCGCCGCGATCGCCGAAGGCGAACCGCCCGAGCTCGTCATCGACGAAGAGGTGCGCCGCATCGCCGCGGTCGACGCCACCTACATCCAGGCGCAGGTGGAATGCGAGTCGCAGGAGCTCGCACGGCGCCGGCAAGCGTACCTGAGTGGTCGCCCGCGTGCCGATGTTCAAGGCTGCACGGTGATCGTCGTCGACGACGGCATCGCCACCGGCACGACGATGCGGGCGGCCCTCAGGGCGCTGCGGCGGCGCCGGCCGGCGCGGCTGGTGCTGGCGGTGCCCGTCGCCGCGGCCGACACGCTCGCCGTCTTGCGCCACGAGGTCGATCAGGTCGTCTGCCTGGCCCAACCCGAACCGTTCCGCGCGGTCGGCCTGCACTACGAGGATTTCGAGCAGGTCAGCGACGACGAAGTCATCGCCGCGCTGAACGCCGCGGCCGCCGCTTGATCCAGCGCAATCGCCGAGTGGCCGACCCGGCCGATGCTGGGGCCATGTGAGCAGCCAGCGAGGACGACATGCGCGTCGGCGAGATCTGCAAGCGGTCGGTGGTGACGTGCGGGCGCGATGCCAGCGCGCTGGAGTTGGCGCGTCTGATGCGGGAGCACCGGGTCGGCGATGTCGTCGTGGTGGACGAGCAGGACGGCGCGTCGACCCCGATCGGCATCGTGACCGACCGCGATCTTGTGGTCGAAGTCATGGCCGACGGCGTCGACCCGGACATGCTGCGTGCCGACGAAATGATCGTCGGCGAGTTGGTGACCGTGCTCGACACCGAGCTCGTTTACGACGCCATCTGGCACATGCGCCGCAAAGGCGTTCGCAGGTTGCCGGTGCTCGACGCGCACGGCCGCCTGGCGGGCATCCTCACGGCCGACGACGTGACCCGCTTCCTCGCGCAGGAGCTGACCGAGGTCGCGCGCACGTCGCACAGCGCGATCTCGTGAGGCCGACCCGACCGATGACCAGGAGCCGACGATGACCTCTGCGACCCGTTCGCGCAGCGCCTTGGTGGCGCAGACCTACATCCGCTGGTTCTCCGAACTCGGCGCCGAGGACGTGCCGCTGGTCGGCGGCAAGAACGCCTCGCTGGGCGAGATGTACCGTGAGCTCACGGCGCAGGGCGTGCGCGTGCCCAACGGTTTTGCGGTCACGGCCAGCGCCTACCGCCACATGCTCGATCACGCCGGCGCCTGGCCGCGCCTGCGCGAGGCGTTGGCGGGCCTGGACACCCGCGACGTCGACGACCTGGCGCGGCGCGCGCGGCTGGCGCGCGAGATCGTCTACGGCGCGGCGCTGCCGGCCGAGCTGGTGGCCGAGATCGGCGCCGCGTACGCGCGGCTGCAAGCCGAGTTCGGCGAACACGCGACCTTCGCGGTGCGCAGTTCGGCGACTGCGGAAGACCTGCCGACCGCGAGCTTCGCGGGCCAGCACGAGACCTTCCTGAACATCTCCGGCGAGGCCAAGGTGCTCGATGCGGTGCGGCGCTGCTTCGCCAGCCTGTTCAAGGACCGGGCCATCAGCTATCGGGTCGACAACGGCTTCGATCACTTCAAGGTCTTCCAGTCGGTCGGCGTGATGAAGATGGTGCGTTCCGACCGCGCCGCCAGCGGCGTGATCTTCACGCTGGACACCGAGACCGGTTTTCGCGACGCGGTGTTCATCACCGGCGCCTACGGGCTGGGCGAGAACGTGGTGCAGGGCACGGTCGACCCGGACGAGTTCTACGTCTTCAAGCCAACCTTTGCGCAGGGGCACCGCAGCGTGCTGCGGCGCAAGCTGGGCGGCAAGGAGATCCGCATGGTCTACGCGCAGGGGGCGGGGCGCGAGACCACCCGCAACGTGCCCACGCCCCAGCAGGACCAGCAGCGCTTTTGCATCGACGACGCCGATGTGCTGGAGTTGGCCGACGCCGCGATCAAGGTCGAAAACCACTACAGCCGCAAGAACGGGCGGCCCACGCCGATGGACATCGAATGGGCCCGCGACGGTGTCGACGGCAAGCTCTACATCGTGCAGGCCCGCCCGGAAACGGTGGCCTCGCAAACCGCCGTGGGGATGGTGGACGAGTACCGCCTGCTCGCCAAGGGCGAGGTGCGTGCCTGCGGCCGCGCGGTCGGCGGCAAGGTCGCGACCGGCAAGGCGCGCGTGATCACCGACGTGTCCGAGCTCGGCCAGTTCCGCCCGGGCGAGGTGCTGGTGGCCGACACCACGATGCCCGACTGGGGCACGGTGATGAAGACCGCTGCGGCGGTCGTCACCAACCGCGGTGGCCGCACCTGCCACGCGGCCATCGTCGCGCGCGAGCTCGGCATTCCGGCGGTGGTGGGCTGCGACGACGCGACCACCGCGCTGCGCACCGGCGACGCGGTGACCGTCTCGTGCGCCGAGGGCGCCGTCGGCCGGGTCTACGCCGGGGTGCTGGAGTTCAGCCGTGTGCGCACCGACCTCACGACCCTCGAGCGGCCGCAGACTCGGCTGATGGTCAACATCGGCAATCCCGACCTCGCGTTCCAGACCGCGCTGCTGCCGACCGACGGCGTCGGCCTGGCGCGGCTGGAGTTCATCGTCGCCGAGCACATCCGGGCCCATCCGATGGCCTTGCTGCACCCCGAGAAGATCGACGACCCCGCGGTGCGAGAAGAGATCGCCCGCCTGACCCGTGGCTTCGAACGACCGGCCGACTACTTCGTGCGCCAGCTCGCAGAGGGCGTGGCCACGATCGCTGCGGCGTTCTACCCCAAGCCGGTGATCGTGAGGCTGTCCGACTTCAAGACCAACGAGTACGCGGGCCTGCTCGGCGGACGCGGCTTCGAACCGCACGAAGAAAATCCGATGCTCGGCTTTCGCGGCGCGTCGCGCTACACGCATCCGGCCTACGCCGAAGGCTTTGCGCTCGAGTGCGAGGCGATGCAGCGAGTGCGCGACACCATGGGCCTGCGCAACGTGAAGCTGATGATCCCGTTCTGCCGCCGTGTGCAGGAGGCCGAGCGGGTGCTGCAGGCGATGGCGGCGCACGGGTTGCGGCGCGGAGCCGACGGCCTGGAGATCTATGTGATGTGCGAGATTCCCAACAACGTGATCCAGATCGACGCCTTCGCCCAGCTGTTCGACGGCTTCTCGATCGGCTCCAACGACCTGACGCAACTCGTGCTCGGCGTCGACCGCGACTCCGACATCGTCGCCTTCGATTTCGACGAACGCGACGACGGCGTCAAGGCGATGATCCGCCAGGCCGTCGAAGGTGCGCGGCGCAATGGTCGCCACTGCGGCATCTGCGGCCAGGCGCCGTCGGACTTCCCGGAGATGCGCGAATTCCTGGTCGAACTCGGCATCGACTCGATGAGCCTGACCCCCGACACCCTGCTCGACACCCTCAAGAACGTGCTCGCGGTCGAACGCCGGCTGGGGCGGCCGGTGCGCGGCGCCAGCCCGGCCAAGGAGATGCCATGAATTCGAACATTGCTTCGATGATGCAAACCGAGGTTCACTCGGTCGAGATGGATGCAACGGTGGCACAGCTCGAGAGCCTGCTCAACGAGCACCGCTTGACGTGGGCCCCGGTGCTCGACGACAAGGGCGCCGTGATCGGCGTGGTCAGCACAGCCGATCTCTTGCAGTTCCACGCACAGCAACGCGACCCGCAGGCGGTGCGGGTCTGGCAGCTGTGCAGCTACAAACCGATCATGGTCGACCCGGCCACGTCGGCGCGCGAGGTGGCCCGCCAGATGGTGGACCAGCGCATCCACCATGTCGTGGTGGCGGACGACTGCGGCATCGTCGGCGTCGTCTCTTCGCTGGACTTCGTGCGCCGCTTCGGCGACGCGGGCTGAACCGGTCGCAGCGACCGAGGCTCAACGCCGACTGCGCTGCTCCTGCGTCTGCTCTTTCGACACGATGCCGGCCAGCGTGCCCGCCTGCGCGGCGTGCAGCGTGAGGATGTCGTCGAGCGTGACGACCCCCATCAGACTGCCGTCGTGCTCGATCACCGGCAGGCGGCGCACGCCGTGCAAGCGCATGCGTTCGACGCCGGCGGCGACATCCTCGGCGGCACCGCCGACGACGAGCTTGGTGCACATGATGCGTGCCACCGTGGTGCCGGCCGGGTCGAGTTCGTTGGCAAGCACCTCGAGGACGATGTCGCGGTCGGTGACGATGCCCGCGGGCGTGCGTTCGCCTTGAGGGTCGTCGAGCACGATCAGCGTGCCGGTGTGGTGGTGGCGCATCAGGCGCGCGGCTTCGAGGATGCTGGCGTCGCGGCCGCAGGTGGCCACCTCGAGCACACAGATGTCTTTGAGCAGCATGGTGGTCTCCGTTGTTGCGATCTCGTCGTGGGGTTCGGCAATCTCATTGCGCCAGCGTGCGCGCAAGATCCAGCAGGCCCAGGTCCAGCGGCTTGTTGCGCCCGGCCACCTCGCTCAGCGGCGTGGCCACGATCTTGCCGCCGACAATGCCCATCAAGACGCCGGCGCGGCTGGTGGCCAGTTCGGCCACCGCCGCCGCGCCGAGCCGGGTGGCGAGCATGCGGTCAGAGACGCCGGGCGCGCCGCCGCGCTGCACATGGCCGAGTTTGCACACGCGCAGATCGAAGCCCAGGCGGGCCTCGTGTCGGCCGAAGTAGTCGGCCAGCGCTTCGGCGTTGTATTTCGCGCCCTCGGCCACCACCGTGATGGCGTGGCTCTTGCCGCGTTCGTAGACCGCGCGAATGTCGCTGGCGATGGCCTCGGGCTCCGAAGGCAGCTCGGGCACGACGATGACTTCGGCGCCGCTGGCGATGCCCACGCTGGCGGCCAGATAGCCGCAGGCGCGACCCATCACCTCGACCAGGAACACACGCCGGTGCGACGACGCGGTCACGCGCAGCCGGTCGACCGATTCGAGCGCGACGTCGATGGCGGTGCAGGTGCCGATGGTGATGTCGGATCCGAGCAGGTCGTTGTCGATGGTCGAGGCCACGCCGACCACCGCCAGGCCGCGAGTGGACAGCGCGTGCGCTCCGGCCTGCGAGCCGTCGCCGCCGATGACGACCAGCCGCGCGATCTCGCGAACGCGCAGCTGCTCCAGGGCCTTGAGTTGGCCGGCCGTGGTCTTGAGTTCCAGGCATCGGGTCGTGCCCAGCATCGTGCCGCCGCGTTCCATGATCCCGCCGACCGCACGCGCGTCCAGGGGCACGAACTCGCCGTCCATCAGGCCGGTGTAGCCGTGGCGAACGCCGAACACGTCGAAGCCCGACGCGATGCCCATGCGCACGACGGCCCGGATCGCGGCGTTCATGCCGGGTGCATCGCCGCCGCTGGTCAACACTGCCAGACGTTTCATCTTCGCAAGCCTTCGGAGTGGACCGGCCGAACCCGGCCGAGACCGGTGTTCGAGCCTGCTCAGCCTAAGAGAGGGCTCGCGATGGCGGCTTGCGCCATGTCAAGACCGCGGCGTGCTGCGCCGCGCACGATCAGCTGCGCAACCCCCTTGGCCATTCGATGGTGTTCGATGCGCGACGCCCTGATCCGAAAGACCGCTGCCGACCTGCACCCCAGGCCGAACATGCCGGACTGGAATGCCGCCCGTGCGGCCTTCTCGTGGAACGCCGTGCGTGACGAGCTGATCGGCCCAGCCGGCGACTACAACCTGGCTCGCCTGGCCGTCGATCGCCACGTGCGCGGTGCGAGCGCGCAGCGCGTGGCACTGCGTTTCCTGTCGCCCGGTGCCGAGGCTCTCGACCTGTCGTATGCCGATCTCAAGCAACTCAGCGACCGCTTTGCCAACGGCCTGCGCGCGCTCGGCGTCGGCGCAGGCGACCGCGTCTTCGTGCTCGCTGGACGCATCGCGCCGCTGTACGTGGCCGTGCTCGGCAGCCTGAAGAACGGCAGCGTCGTCACGCCCTTGTTCTCGGCCTTCGGGCCGGAGCCGATCGCCACGCGCATCGGTATCGCGCAAGCGCAGGCGCTGGTCACCACCGAGCTGCTCTATCGGCGCAAGATCGAGAGTATCCGCGCGACGCTGCCGAGCTTGAAGCACGTGATCGTGGTGGGCGAAGGCGGCACCGCCAGCGCCGTGCCCGGCACGCTCGATTACTCGGCGTGGATGGCGCGTGCACCGCAGACACCGCCGACGGGCGTGACCGGCGCCGACGCCATGGCCTTGCTGCACTTCACGAGTGGCACGACCGGCACGCCCAAGGGCGCCATCCATGTGCACGGCGCGGCGCTCACGCACTTCGCGACCGGGCGCTACGCGCTCGATCTGCATGCCGACGACGTGTTCTGGTGCACCGCCGACCCGGGCTGGGTCACCGGCACCTCCTATGGCATCCTCGCGCCGCTGCTGCACGGCGTGACCAGCATCGTCGACGAGGCCGACTTCGACGCCGAGCGCTGGTACCGCATCCTGCAGGACGAGGAGGTCACGGTCTGGTACACCGCGCCGACGGCGATCCGCATGCTGATGAAGGCCGGCGCCGAACTCGCGCGCAAGTACCGCTTCCCGAAACTGCGCTTCATCGCCAGTGTCGGCGAGCCGCTCAACCCCGAAGCGGTGTGGTGGGGCCAGGAGGTGCTGGGGCTGCCGATCCACGACAACTGGTGGCAGACCGAAACCGGCGGCATCATGATCGCCAACACCGCGGCGATGGACATCAAGCCGGGGTCGATGGGCAAGCCGCTGCCGGGAGTCGAGGCGCTGATCGTGCGGCGCGACGAAGACCGTGTCGAGATCGTCCAGAGCCCCGATGTCGAAGGCGAGCTCGCACTGCGCGCCGGGTGGCCGGCGATGTTCCGCGGCTACCTCGGCCAGGACGAGCGTTACCGCAAATGCTTCGTCGGCGACCTGTACCTGAGCGGTGACCTGGCGCGGCGTGACGCCGACGGCTACTTCTGGTTCGTGGGCCGCGCCGACGACGTGATCAAGTCCGCCGGGCACCTGATCGGCCCGTTCGAGGTCGAGAGCGCGCTGATGGAACACGCGGCGGTGGCCGAGGCCGGCGTGATCGGCAAGCCCGATGCCATCGTCGGCGAGAGCGTCAAGGCTTTCGTGTCATTGAAGCAAGGCTTCGAGCCGACCGAGGCACTGCGCCTGGAACTGCTCGGTCATGCGCGCAAACGGCTCGGCGCCGCCGTCGCACCGAAGGAGATCGCTTTCCTGCCCACGCTGCCGCGCACCCGCAGCGGCAAGATCATGCGCCGCCTGCTGAAGGCGCGCGAACTCGGGCTGCCCGAAGGCGACCTGTCGACACTGGAGGCAGGCTCGTGAGCACGCCGGGCCGCCCCAAGTGCTCATGCTCCCGCTCGGCGGGACCGCGCGAAGCGCGTAGGGTGCCCCAGTGACCGCCTCCGATCTGCTCCACTTCGCGACCGACGTGCGGCAATACGAGCGCGACTTCTGCCTGGCGCGCGTGCGCGACATGCTGCGCGTGCGGCGCATGGAAGAGCGCTGTGCGCAGCTCTACGGCGAGGGCAAGATCCGCGGCTTCCTGCACCTGTATATCGGCGAAGAGGCGGTGGCCGCCGGCGTGATGCCGAACCTGGCGCCGCAGGACAACGTGGTCGCGACCTACCGCGAGCACGGCCATGCGCTGCTGCGCGGTGTGCCGATGAACGCGATCATGGCCGAGATGTACGGCAAGCAGGAGGGCTGCTCGCGCGGGCGCGGTGGCTCGATGCACTTGTTCGATCGCGCCACGCGCTTCTTCGGTGGCAACGCGATCGTCGGCGGCGGGTTGCCGCTGGCCGTGGGCCTGGCACTGGCCGACACGCTCGCGCCGCGCAAGGGCTGCGTGACGGTCTGCTTCTTCGGCGAAGGCGCGGTCGCCGAGGGGGCTTTTCACGAGTCGATGAACCTGGCCGCGCTGTGGCGCTTGCCGGTGCTGTTCGTCTGCGAGAACAACCTGTATGCGATGGGCACGTCGCTCGCGCGCAGCGAGTCGCAGATCGAGCTGACGAAAAAGGCCGCGAGCTACGGCGTGCCCACCGGGCACGTCAACGGCATGAACGTGCTGGCCGCGCACGACGCCGCGCGGCAGGCGTTGGCGTTCGTGCGCGAGCGGCAGTTGCCCTTCTTCCTCGAGCTGCACACCTACCGCTTCCGCGCGCACTCGATGTTCGATGCCGAGCTCTACCGCGACAAGCGCGAAGTGGAGCGTTGGAAGCAGCACGGCCCGATCCACACCTTCACCGACAAGCTCAAGGCCGCGCAGATGATGAGCGAAGCCGATTTCGAGCGCATCGACCGTGAGGCCGAGCAGGAGGTCGACGTCGCGGTGGCCTTCGCCGAAGCGGGCAGCTGGGAGCCGGTGGCAGAGCTCACGCGGGATGTGACGGCGCCGGTCGCGGAGCGCGCGTGACGGCGCGCCGGGTGGCAACTTTCGTCGAGTGAACCAGGAGAGCGGCACCATGCAACCCATCCTCGTCGCCTACGGCAGCACCGAAGGCCAGACCCGCAAGATCGCGGAGTTCATCGCCGAGCGGCTGCGCATCCGTGGGCACCGTGTCGACCTGGTCGACACCGCGACGCCGGCCGTGCAGCAGGTGTTGCCGCAATACCAGGCGGCGTTCATCGGCGGCTCGGTGCACCAGCAACGACACCAGAGTTCGCTGCTGCACTTCGTCAAGGCCAACCATGCCTGGCTCATGTCGATGCCGGTGGCGGTGTTCTCGGTGAGCCTCGCAGCGGCGCTCGACGACATGGACAGCCGGCTCGAGGCCCGGCGCCTGCTCGACGAGTTTGCCGACGACGGCGGCCTGAAGCCGCTCACCGTCCGGTGCATCGCCGGGGCGCTGAAGTTCACGCAGTACGACTACCTGAAGCGCCAGCTGATGCGCATGATCGCGCGCCAGCGCGGCCGCAGCACCGACACCTCGCAAGACATCGAGTACACCGACTGGACCGATGTCGAGGCGTTCGTCGACGAGTCGCTCGCAGCGGCCGGCATCCTCGGTTCGGCGAAGACCGGCTGAGCGCGGCCGTGGCCAACACCAGCTACCGAGAGGCCTTGCGCGCCGCGCATCGCGAGGCGCTGCAACGCGACCCGCGGGTGTTCGTGATGGGCGAAGACGTGGGCCGCTACGGCGGCAGCTATGCGGTCACCAAGGGCCTGCTCGACGAGTTCGGCGAAGCGCGGGTGCGCGACACGCCGCTGTCGGAACTGGGCTTCGTGGGCGCCGGCATCGGGGCCGCGCTCGGCGGCATGCGCCCGATCGTCGAAGTGATGACGGTCAACTTCAGCCTGCTCGCGCTCGACCCGATCGTCAACACGGCCGCCGCGCTGCGCCACATGTCGGGCGGGCAGTTCGGTGTGCCGGTCGTGATCCGCATGGCCAGCGGCGCCGGCCGCCAGTTGGCGGCGCAGCACTCGCACAGCCTGGAGGTCTGGTACGCCCACGTGCCAGGGCTCAAGGTGCTGGCGCCGGCCACGGTCGAAGACGCGCGCGGCATGCTCTGGCCGGCACTGAACGACCCCGACCCGGTGGTGATGTTCGAGCATGCACAGCTCTACAACCTGGAAGCCGAACTCGCCGACCCGCCGCCCGCTGTCGACATCGAGCACGCCGCGGTGCGCCGCGCCGGCAGCGCGCTGACCCTGGTGACCTACGGCGGCAGCCTGCCGCGTGCGCTGGCCGCCGCGCAAGCGCTCGCGTCCGAGGGCATCGAGGCCGAGGTGATCGACCTGCGCGTGCTGCGGCCGCTCGACATGGCCACCGTGCTCGCGTCGGTGCGCAAGACCCGCCGCGTGCTGGTGATCGACGAGGGCTGGCGCAGTTGCAGCCTCGCCGCCGAGGTGCTCGCGCGCATCGGCGAAGAGGCCTTCTACGAGCTCGACGCGCCGCTCGCCCGGGTCTGCAGCGAGGAGGTGCCGATGCCCTACGCCAGGTACCTGGAAGAGGCCGCGTTGCCGCAGCCGCCGAAGATCGTCGCCGCGGCGCGCAAGCTGCTGGGGCGCTGACGGTGCTGGAGTTCAGGCTGCCCTCGCTCGGGTCCGACATGGACCAGGGCACGCTGTTGCAATGGAACGTGACAGCCGGCCAGGCGGTCAGGAAAGGCGAGATCGTCGCCGTCGTCGACACCAGCAAGGCGGCGATCGACATCGAGTGCTGGCATGACGGTGTGGTGCATCGACTGCTCACCGAAGTCGGCCAGACGATCCCGGTCGGGACGGTGATGGCGTTGCTGCTGGTACCGGGCGAAGCGGCACCGGAGCCCGGCTTGGCAGCGCAGCCTGGGCCGGCAGCGCCCGCCGTGCCGGCGCGGCAACGGGTGAGCCCGGCCGCGCGCCAGCGCGCGGCCGAACTGGGGCTGGCGCTGCCCGATCTGGTGGGCTCGGGCGCGGACGGCGCAGTCACGCGCGAGGACGTCGAACGCGCTGCGTTGCGCGCCGCACCTGCGGCAGCAGTGCCACCCGCGCCGGTCGATCGCGCGGCCGAGATGCGCAAGTCGATCGCGGCGGCGATGAGCCGCTCCAAACGCGAGATCCCGCACTACTACCTGGCCGAGACCGTGCCGATGCGCCAGGCGTTGGCCTGGCTTGCGCAGGCCAACGCGCAACGCCCGGTCGCCGCGAGGCTGCTGCCGGCGGTGCTGCTGCTCAAGGCCGTGGCGCTGGCGCTGCGTGACACTCCCGAGATCAACGGCTTGTTCGTGGATGGCCGCTTCCAGCCCAGCGCCAGCGTACACATCGGCGTGGCGATCTCGCTGCGCCAAGGCGGGCTGGTCGCGCCGGCGCTGCACGATGTCGCCGCCAAGAGTCTGGACGAACTGATGCGCGAGCTCAACGATCTGGTCAAGCGCTGCCGCGCCGGCAGCCTGCGCAGTTCGGAGTTGTCGGACCCGACGATCACCGTCACCCACCTGGGCGACGGCGGCGTGGAGTCGGTGTTCGGCGTCATCTACCCGCCGCAGGTGGCGCTGGTCGGCCTGGGTCGCATCGGCGAACGGGCCTGGGTCGAGGCCGGCCGCGTCGTGGCGATGCCGGTGCTGACCGCGAGCCTGAGCGCGGACCACCGCGTCAGCGACGGCCACCGCGGCGCGCTGTTTCTCGCGCGCTTGAAGGAACTGGTGCAAGAGCCCGCCGCTTTGTGAGAGGAGCATGCCGTGAACGAACGAGACATCCGTGCCGGGGTGATTGCCGCGATCCAGGCTGTCGCGCCGGAGGTGGAAGAACACGATCTCGTTGCGTGCCGCGCGCTGCGCCGCCAGATCGACCTCGACTCGATGGACTGGCTCAACGTGATCGTCGGCTTCCACGATCGTTTCGGTGTCGAGATCGCGGAGACCGACTACGCGCAACTCACGACGCTGGACGCGATCGTTGCCTACATCGCCGCCCAGCTCGCATCGCGCAGCCCGGCGGCCGGGTCTTGACTCGATCTGGCTTCGAATGCCATCGTCCCGAAGCCTCAATGACTCGCCGAGCGGCGCGTGGCCTGCGGCGTCAACGAGGTGCTGCTCTGTTCGAACTCGGCCTCGGCCTTGAGCCAGTCTTCCAGGTCGTGGCCATCGACACACCCGCGCGCTTCGTAGTACGAATACGCGGTGGTGCGAATCAATGTGTCGCGCCTTTCGGTCGCGGTGTCGTCCGTCGGCGAGTCATGGGGCGGTCTCTTGGCTCGCGTGGCGAGGCGGCGTCATTGATCGCGCTCAATCAGTGGACTCGCCGCGCCGGACGGGATCGGACCTTTCTTCATCAACTTGTCGTCATCGAATCCGGCGCAAACGGGGCGCGCAGCGCCAATGCGCTGCCGCAGCCAATACAGGAAATCCCCAGTCCGACCGCGCAATGGAGTATCTGTAGTCGTGAGTCGAATACCGCCTACTGCAACTCAATACGCCTATCTTCTGCGTGCCGATGCGCTCTGCGCATCGCCGTCCTTCGAACAACCAGGAGACAAGACCCATGAAACTGCGCACCGCATTCGCCCTGACGCTCGGCATCGTCGCCGCAGCCTCGGCCCAGGCCGTCGACCTCGTCATCGCCACCGTGAACAACGGCCACATGATCGAGATGCAAAAGCACACCAAGGATTTCGAGACCGCCAACCCGGGCATCACGCTGAAATGGGTCACGCTCGAAGAAGGCGTGCTGCGCCAGCGCGTCACGACCGACATCGCCACCAAGGGCGGCCAGTTCGACGTGATGACCATCGGGATGTATGAAACCCCGATCTGGGGCAAGAAGGGCTGGCTGAAGGAGCTCAAGACCGACGCCGCCTACGACGTGGACGATCTGCTGCCGGCGATGCGCAACGGCCTGTCGGTCGAGGGCAAGCTCTACGCGGCGCCGTTCTACGGCGAAAGCTCGATGCTGATGTACCGCAAGGATCTGGCCGACAAGGCCGGCATCAAGTTCGCCGATCGTCCGAAGTGGGAAGACGTGCGCGCCGCCGCCGAGAAAATGCATGACCCCAAGAACGGCGTCTACGGCATCTGCCTGCGCGGCAAGCCGGGCTGGGGCGACAACATGGCCTTCATGACGACGATGGCCAACAGCTTCGGTGCCCAGTTGTTCGACATGAAGTGGAAGCCGCAGTTCGAATCCAAGCCCTGGGCCGACGCGGTCACGTTCTATGTGGACCTGCTGAAGAAGTACGGCCCGCCCGGCTCGTCGGCGAACAGCTTCAACGAGATCCTGGCGCTGTACAACGAAGGCAAGTGCGGCATGTGGATCGACGCGACGATCGCCGCCTCGTTCATCACCGATCCGAAGCAGAGCAAGGTGGCCGACAAGGTCGCGTTCGCGCAGGCGCCGTACAGCGCGACGACCAAGGGTGCGAACTGGCTGTGGGCCTGGGCGCTCGGCATTCCCGCCGGGACCAAGAACACCGAAGCCGCGCAGAAGTTCGTCAGCTGGGCGACGTCGAAGGAGTACATCAACCTGATCGCCAAGGACAAGGGCTGGGCCTCGGTGCCCACCGGCACGCGCAAATCGACCTATGCGAACCCCGAGTTCATGAAGGCCGCCGTGTTTGCCGACGCTGAGAAGAAGGCGATCGACAGCGCGAACCCGAACGATTCGACCTTGCCGAAGTCGCCGTACGTCGGCGTGCAGTTCGCGGCGATCCCCGAGTTCCAGGCGATCGGTATCGCGGTCGGCCAGCAGCTGAGTTCGGCACTGGCCGGCAAGGAGACGGTCGCCCAGGCGCTGAAGATCTCGCAGACCGCGGCCGAACGCGAGATGACCAAGGGCGGTTACTACAAGAAGTGAGTTGACGCGGGCGGCGTGAGCCGCCCCGCGCCGCAGCCTTCACTCCCTCCCTCTCCCGCACAGGGAGAGGGGGACCGTGGCGCCGTTCGCGTCGTTCATGAAGGGCACGCACCATGACCCGCTTCCTGCCTCGCGCGCTGCTGGCGCCGGCCGTCGTCACGCTGTTCTTGTGGATGATCGTCCCGCTGGTGATGACGATCTGGTTCTCGCTCGTCCACTACAACCTGATGCAGCCGGGCGAGAAGACTTTCGTCGGTCTCGAGAACTTCCGCTACTTCATCACCGACCCGGACTTCTGGCCCGCGGTGCTGCAGACGATCGAGCTGCTCGGCTGGGTGATCGTGATCACGGTCGTGATGGGCGTCGGCCTGGCGCTGTTGATCAACGAGCCTTTCCCCGGCCAGGGCATCGTGCGCGTGCTGCTGATCTCGCCGTTCTTCGTGATGCCCACCGTGAACGCGCTGCTGTGGAAGCACATGATGATGAACCCGATCTACGGGGTGCTCGGCAAGGTCTGGACCTTCTTCGGCGCGACCCCGGTCGACTGGATGAGCGACTGGCCGCTGCTGTCGGTGATCATCATCCTGAGCTGGCAATGGTTGCCGTTCGCCTGCCTGATCTTCATCACCTCGCTGCAGTCGCTCGACCGCGAGCAGATGGAGGCGGCGCGCATGGACGGCGCGACCAAGCTGCACCAGTTCTGGTACCTCACGCTGCCGCACCTGGGTCGCTCGATCGCGGTCGTGATCATGATCGAGATGATTTTCCTGATGAGCGTGTTCGCCGAAATCTTCACGACCACCAGCGGCGGCCCCGGCAACGAGAGCACCAACCTCGCGTTCCTGATCTACAAGCAGGCGCTGATGAGCTTCGACGTCGGCGTGGCCTCGGCCGGCGCGCTGTTCGCGGTGGTGCTCGCCAACATCGCGGCGGTGTTCCTGATTCGCATGGTCGGCAAGAACCTGGATTGATCATGAGCAAAAAAGCGGCCTTTCCCCTCGTGCGCACGATCGCTTCGTGGTTCTGTGCGCTGCTGATCTTCTTCCCGCTGTTCTGGCTCGGCATCACGGCCTTCAAGACCGAAGGCCAGGCGATCGCGGCGCAACTCATCTTCACGCCGACGCTCGACAGCTTCGTCGAAGTGCAGGCGCGCAGCGACTACCTGCACTACGCGAAGAACTCGCTGATCACGAGCCTGGTCTCGACCATCCTCGGCCTGCTGATCGCGGCACCCGCCGCGTACTCGATGGCCTTCTTCCGCACCAAGAAGACCCGCGACATCCTGATGTGGATGCTCTCGACCAAGATGATGCCGGCGGTCGGCGCGCTGGTGCCGATCTATGTGATGGCGCAAACCACCGGCATGCTCGATTCGATCCCGGCGCTGATCATCGTGTTCACGCTGTCGAACCTGCCGATCATGGTGTGGATGCTGTACAGCGCGTTCAAGGAAGTGCCCAACGACATCCTCGAAGCGGTGCGGCTCGATGGCGCGACCGTGTGGGACGAGTTCCGCCACGCGATCCTGCCGCTGACGATGGGCGGCATTGCCTCCACGGGCTTGCTGTGCCTGGTGCTGGCGTGGAACGAGGCGTTCTGGTCGCTCAATCTCACCTCGGCGCATGCCGGCACGCTGGCCGCGCTGATCGCGCAGTACAGCAGCCCGGAAGGGCTGTTCTGGGCCAAGTTGTCGGCGGCTTCATTGCTCGCCATCGCGCCGATCATCGTGTTCGGCTGGTTCAGTCAAAAGCAACTCGTCCAAGGCCTGACCTTCGGCGCAGTGAAGTAAGGAGATCACCATGGCTTTCCTCGAGCTCAAAGGCATCGTCAAGGAATTCGGGCCGGTGCGCACCATCAAGGGCATCGATCTGCAGATCAACAAGGGCGAGTTCATCGTGTTCGTCGGCCCGTCGGGCTGCGGCAAGTCGACCTTGCTGCGCCTGATCGCCGGGCTCGAATCGACGACCGCCGGTTCGTTGCATCTCGATGGCCGCGACATCACGGACGTGCCTTCGTCGAAGCGCGACCTGGCGATGGTGTTCCAGTCCTACGCGCTGTACCCGCACATGACGGTGTTCGACAACATGTCGTTCGCGCTCAAGCTCGCCAAGGTCGATGTCAATGTGCGCAAGGAGAAGGTCGAGCGCGCCGCGAAGATCCTGAACCTGACGCAGTATCTGCAGCGCACGCCGAAGGAGCTCTCCGGCGGCCAGCGCCAGCGGGTCGCGATCGGCCGCGCGATCGTGCGTGCGCCCAAGGTGTTCCTGTTCGACGAGCCGCTGTCCAACCTCGATGCCGCGCTGCGTGGCCAGACGCGCGTCGAGATCGCGAACCTGCACCGCGACCTGGGCGCGACCACGATCTACGTCACGCACGACCAGATCGAGGCGATGACCCTGGCCGACCGTGTGGTCGTGTTGCGCGACGGCATGATCGAGCAGGTCGGCGCGCCGCTGGAACTGTACGACCGCCCGGCAAATCAGTTCGTCGCCCAGTTCATCGGCACGCCGCAGATGAACGTGCTGCCGGCGGCCGCACTGCCTGAACTCACCCGCATCGCCGGGTCGCGCTTGCCTGCCGATGGCTCGGTCGGCGTGCGGCCGGAGTATGTGCGCATCGTCGCGGCGGGCGAGGGCATCGCCGGCAAGGTCGAGCTGGTCGAGTCGCTCGGCTCAGACACGCTCATCCATACCCGCGTCGGCGCGAACGTGGCGCTGATCTCGCGCCAGAGCGACCGCACCAAGCTCAAGCTCGGCGACGCGGTCGGCGTGCAGATCGACCCGGCGGCGCTGCTCTACTTCGACAAGCAGGGCCGCGCGCTGCGCGACCTGCAGCAGGCGGCGTGACGATGGACAAGCCGCTCGTCATCCTTCACCTCGGGCTGGGCTCGTTTCACCGCGCCCACCAGGCCGTTTACCTGCATGAGCTGATCAAGCAAGAGGCGGCGGCGGGGCAGAGCGCGGGTTGGGTGCTCGCCGGCGGCAACCTGCGCGGCGACATGGCCGACACGGTGGCCGCGCTGAAGGCTCAAGGCGGTGCATACACGCTGGAGACGGTGTCACCGGCGGGCGAGCGCCACTACGAGCGCGTCACCTCGATCCGCCAGATCATTCCGTACGAGCCGTCGCTGGCCGGGCTGATCGAGATCGGCGCCGATCCCGGCACGCGCATCATTTCGTTCACCGTCACCGAGGCCGGTTACTACCTCGACAGCCAGAACCGGCTCGAGACGACCTACACCGAGCTCGCGAGCGACCTCGCCGGCACCACCCGCAGCACGATCTACGGCGCGCTCGCGGCGATCCTGAACGAGCGCAAGAAGCGCGGCAGCGGCCCGGTCACGCTGCTGAACTGCGACAACCTGCGCGGCAACGGCGAGCGTTTCAAGCTCGGCTTTGCCGACTTCCTGACACGCCGCGGCGACACCTCGCTGCTGGCGTGGGTCAACGCCAGCACGAGCACGCCGAACGACATGGTCGACCGGATCACGCCGCGCCCGCTGCCCGACGTGGCGCAGCGGGTGAAGGCCGCGACCGGCATCGAGGATGGCGCGCCGGTGATGGGCGAGAAGTTCATCCAGTGGGTCATCGAGGACCACTTCATCGCCGGCCGGCCGGCCTGGGAGAAGGTCGGCGCCGAGATGGTGAGTTCGGTGCTGCCGTATGAAGAAGCGAAGATCCGCATCCTCAACTCGAGCCACAGCTGCTTCGCCTGGGCCGGCACGCTGATCGGCCTGCAGTACATCCACGAGGGCGTGGCGAACCCGGCCATCCGAAAAATGGCGTTCGACTACGTGACCGATGACGTGATCCCGTCGCTGCAAGCGTCGCAGAACCCGTACCCGCTCGACCTCGCCGCGTACCGCGACGTCGTGATCGACCGCTTCAGCAACCCGCACCTGCGCGACACGAACCAGCGCGTCGCGGCAGACGGCTTCGCGAAGATCCCCGGCTTCCTGTGGCCGACGTTCCGCGAGTGCCTCGCGCGCGGTGCGTCGATCATGGCCACCGCGATGCTGCCAGCGCTGTTCTTCGAGTTCCTCGGCCGCTGGCACCGCGGTGAGCTGCTCTACGAGTACCAGGACCAGGGCATGGACCCGGCCGCCGCGCATGCCTTCTTCAGCGCACCCGACCCGCTGGCCGCGTTCGCCAGCGACCCGATCCTGTGGGGCCCGCTGGCCGGCAACGAGCAGCTGCTGAGCGCGCTGCGCGCCAGGCAGCGCGATGTTCAGGCGTTTGTGAAGGGAGCGATCCGTGGCTGAGCAACTTGCGGGGCAACACGCGCTGATCACCGGTGCCGGTGGTGGCATCGGCCTGGCGGTGACGACTGCGTACCTGCGCGAAGGCGCACGCTGTACCGTGGTCGATCTGCGCGATGCGCCGTCGGCCGAGCTGGCGGCGTTGCTGAAATTGCATCCCGATCGGCTGCAATACGTCGCCGCCGACGTGGCCAGCAACGCCAGCATCGCCGCGATGGTGGCGGCCGCGCGTGCGCGCTTCGGCACCGTCACGGCGTTGTTCAACAACGCCGCGGTGTTCGACCTCGCGCCACTGCTCGAAGCCGACGAGCCCAGCTACCAGCGCATATTCGATGTCAACGTGAAGGGCCTGTTCTTCACGATGCAGGCGGTGCTGGCGCAGATGGTGGCCGACGGCGTCAAAGGCAGCGTGATCAACCTCGCGTCGCAGGCCGGGCGCCGCGGCGAGGCGCTGGTGGCGCACTACTGCGCCAGCAAGGCGGCGGTGATCAGCTACACGCAATCGGCTGCGCTTGCGATGGCGCCGCACGGCATCCGCGTCAACGGCATTTCGCCGGGCGTGGTCGATACGCCGATGTGGGCGCATGTCGATTCGCTGTTCGCCAAGGCCGAAGGCTTGCAGCCCGGCGAGAAGAAGAAGGCCGTCGGCCTGGCCGTGCCGCTGGGCCGCATGGGCGTGCCCGAGGACATCGCCGGCGCCGCCGTCTTTCTGGCCAGCCCGGCCGCCGCCTACATCACCGCGCAGACGCTGAACGTGGACGGCGGCAACGTGATGAGTTAGAACGGGCGTCGATGAACACGAAACGCAGCAAGACGCCGGAGCTCGAGCACGACTTCATTCGTGACCCGATGCTCGGCTACGAGCCCGAGGGCAGCTACGGCTATGTGCGCTGCCTGGAGCACGGCTTCCCGAACCCGCTGGTGCGCTGGCACTACCACGAAGAGTACGAGCTGCACCTGATCCTGCAGACGCGCGGCAAGGTCTTCGTCGGCGACTACATCGGGCACTTCGAACCCGGCCACCTGGTGCTGACCGGCCCGCGCCTGCCGCACAACTGGATCTCGGTCGATGTCGGCCCCGAGGGCGTGGCCCAGCGCGACGTGGTGCTGCAGTTCTCCGACGAACCGCTGCGCCGCGCCTCCGAGCTGATCAGCGACCTGCGCGACGTGCTGCCGCTGCTGGAGCGCGCGCGCCTGGGCATCGAGTTCTTCGGCATGACCGAGCGCGCGAGGGAATACCTGCAGCACATCAAGACGCTGCACGGCGTGAAGCGCTTCAGCGAGTTCCTGAAGTTCCTCGGCGAGCTGGCCGAATGCGCCGACTACCGGTTGCTGTCGAGCATGCCGCTGCAAAGCTTCGACGACGACAACTCGCTGGCGCAGATCAGCGCGATCGTCGACCACATCACCGAGCACGCGACCGAATCGTTCTCGATGGCCGAGCTGAGCCAGCGCGTCGGCATGAGCGAAAGCCAGTTCTCGCGCTACTTCAAGCGCGCCACCGGCAACACCTTCACCGATTTCGTCAACCGGCTGCGCATCACGCGCGCCTGCCAGCTGCTGATGGAGACCGATCGCTACATCAGCAACGTCTGCTACGACTGCGGCTTCAACAACGTTGCCAACTTCAACCGCCGCTTCCTGGAGATCAAGGGCATGACGCCGAAGGAGTTCCGGCGCCAGGGCGAAGCGCGGTTCGGCATGACCGCACGCTGAGCGGGCCGAGCGCCGGGCCGCCATGGGCCACGAAGAGGCCCACTTCGTGGACCTCGGCCGGCCCGCATCCCCTTGGGGGATCGGCGAACGTACTCGTTTGCCGAGGGGCTAACGTCTGGCCGGCACGGTGTGGCGTCTTCCCCCATCGGATGGATGGAAACCGTGACCGATTGCACCGATGATGAGTTCGTTGGGCTGGCGTTGGGCCGGCCGGAGCGAACCAAATGCACTTCGACGAACGTGACGTGGGTGACTACCGCATCTTCGCCGGCGCCCTGGAAGCCCCGATCGGCGATGGTTACATCGCCGCCATGATCGTGCAGCGCGTCCAGGGCGTGCCCGGCGCACCGCGCGAGGCCTTGCGCGACGAGAGTCTGGCCTGCGGCCATCGCTGGGCGTCGCCCACCGACGCGCTGGCCTACGCGATCAGCAAAGCTCAGGAAGCCATCCGCAACCGCTCGCCGATGCTGATCTGCTGAGGCCGCCGGCGCGGCCTCAGGGTGCTACCGCGTTCGGCTCAGGCGGCGAGCGCGGCCGTCGCGGCGGCGAGGCACTTGTTGCACTTGCCCAGACCCGGCAGACGCGCATCAGGCTTGCCATCGCCAGTCTTGAAGTTGGCCTGGCAGCGCCGGCACACATACATCTTCGAACTCGACATCATTGGCTTCACGCCGGGCTCGCCGGCCGGGCGGGCGGCAACGTACTCGGCCTGCGTCTGGCGGAGCTTTTGAGCGCTGTTGGGGGTGGAGTCAGAGGTGGTGGCAAACGATGAAGAGCGACGGGTGGCCATTGCGATCCCTGAAAAAGAGTGCGGACGACCGTGTCGAAACACACGATCAACCTCTCATTGTCCCAGCATTCTGGCTTCCGCGCGCAGCCCACCCGGACAACCTTCAAGGGATTGTGTTTCAGGCTGATTTGGCGACCAGCCTGAAATGCTCCACCACCGGCGGTACGGCGAAGAACGGCCCGACGATGGCGCGCCACTGCGGGAACAGCGGGCCCTGGCGGAATTCGACGGTGTGGTTCTCCAGCGTCTCCCAATAGATCATCAGGACATAGCGCTCGGGCGACTCGACGCCCTGGTTGACCTTGAAGCCGCGAAAGCCCGCCGCCTTGCTGATCACGGTCGCGATGCCGTGCTGGATGGCAGCGTCGAACTCGGCCTGCTTGCCGGGCGGGATGCGGATGTCGGCGATTTCGAGAATCATCTGGTTGCCCTTCGAGGTTTGGCGGAGCAGTCAGTCTACAAGGCTCATACGCCGAGCGAACGCGCCAGTGCCGCGTGGTCGTTCGCCAGATCGGCCGAAACGCCGGTCATCACGATCAGGCCCTTCTCCAGCACAACGGCGCGGTCGGTATGCGCGAGGACGGCGCGGTAGTTGCGATCGACGATCAGCGTGCTGATGCCGGTGCTCCGGATCTCGCTGACGACGCGCCAGATCTCGGCCACGATCAGCGGCGCGAGGCCTTCGGTCGCTTCGTCGAGGATCATCAGCTTCGGGTTCGTCATCAGGGCGCGGCCGATCGCCAGCATCTGCTGCTCGCCGCCCGAAAGTTGCTGGCCACCGTGGCCGAGCCGCTCCGTCAGCCGCGGGAAGGTCGCGAGCACGCGCTCGTAAGTCCAGTCGCTGCGGCCATCGACGCCGTGGCGCGCCGTCATCACGAGGTTCTCGCGCACCGACAGGTTCGGGAAGATGCCGCGGCCTTCTGGCACGTAGCCGATGCCGAGTCTGGCCACGCGCTCGGGCGCACTGTGGGTCACGTCCGCGCTTTCCCAGCGCACCCGGCCCTTGGCCGCGCGCACGTAACCCATCAGCGTGCGGATCAGCGTCGTTTTGCCCATGCCGTTGCGACCGAGCAGGCCGAGCGAGGTGCCGGCCGGCAACTCAAGGCTGACGCCGCGCAGCGTGTGGCTGTCGCCGTAGTAGGTGTGGAGGTCTTCGATCTGCAGCATGGTCAGTGCGCCTCGCCGAGGTAGGCAACCTGCACGGCCGGGTCGCTGCGGATGCGTTCCGGCACATCGCTCGCGATCACCGCGCCGTTGACCATCACCGTGATGCGGTCGGCGATGCGGAACACCGCGTCCATGTCGTGCTCGACCAGCAGCACCGCGTGGCTGCGCTTGAGCTCGGTGAGCAGCGCCAGCATCCGGCCGGTCTCCTCGGCGCCCATGCCGGCGAGCGGTTCGTCGAGCAGCAGCACGCGCGGGCTGGTGGCCAGGCACATCGCAATCTCGAGCTGGCGCTGGCCGCCGTGGCTGAGCAGGCCGGCCGGGCGCGCGGCTTCGTGGCTCAAGCCCGCGGCCGCCAGGGCCTCGTGCGCCGCGGTCGTGCTGCGCGCGCAGTGCCGCGCCGATTGCCAGACCGCCCAAGCCCGCGGCTGCGCGGCCTGCGCGCTCAGGCGGCAGTTCTCCAGCACGCTGAACGAGGGGAAGATCGTGGTGCGCTGGTAGCTGCGGCCGACGCCGGCACGCGCACGCCGCGGTTGCGACCACGCGCCGATGTCCGCGCCGTCGAACAGAATCGTGCCGCTGCTCGCCGGCAGCTCGCCCGAGAGCATGTTGATCAACGTCGACTTGCCCGCGCCGTTGGTGCCGATCACCGCGTGGACTTCACCGACGTTCAGGCTCAGCGAGACGCCGTCCACCGCCGTCAGGCCGCCGAAGCGGCGCGTCAGGCTCGTGGCGCGCAGCAGCTCAGCCACGATGCGCTCCCGTCATTCGTGCCCGCAACCCGATCAGCCCCTTCGGCAGCAGCGCGACGAACGCGATGATCGTGAAGCCCAGCGTCATCTGCCAATGCGCGGCCAGCGGGCCGAGCAGCGCTTCGAGCTGGAACAGCTCTTTCAGCAGCGTGAACGCGATCGCGCCGATCACCGCGCCGCGCAGGCTGCCGATGCCGCCGAGGATCAGCATCAGCAGCACCGCGCCCGACTCGTGCCAGCTCAGCAGCTCCGGGTTGACTGCGCCGTCCTTCACCGCGAGCAGGAAGCCGGCGAGGCCGGCGAGCGCACCGGCGATCACGAAGGCCGCGAGCTTGTAGCCGAAGGTCGTGAAGCCGGCCGCGCGCATGCGCTGCTCGTTGACGCGGATGCCGGCGAGCGCATGGCCGAAGCGCGCGCGCATCAGCAGTGCGAGCAGCGCGTAGGTGGCAACCAGCGTGGCGATCACCACGTAGTACATCTGCTGCTTGTCGTCGAGGTTCAGCGCGCCCAACGTGGGCTTGGCGTACAGGAACAGGCCATCGCTGCCGCCGGCGAGCTTGGTGTCGTGGAACACGAAGTAGGCCATCTGCGCGAACGCGAGCGTGACCATGATGAAGTACACGCCCTTGGTGCGCAGCGACAGCGCGCCGACGAAGACGGCATAGCCGGCGGCCGCGAGCACCGCCAGCGGCAACACGCGCGCGATCGAGCCACCGCTGTCGCCCGCCGCGAGCACCGTCACGTAGGCGCCGATGCCGAGGAAGGCCGCATGGCCCAGGCTGACGAGACCGGTCACGCCGACGAGCAGTTCGAGACTCAGCGCGAAGACGGCGTAGATTGCGATCTTCACAACCAGGTCCTGCGTGTACGGCGTCAGCACCGCGGGCAGGGCGAGCAACACCAGCGCCGCCACGGTGGGGACGATCCAGTCGGACTTCATCTCTTCATCTCAATACGCCCGCTTCATCAAGCCTTCGGGCCGCCACACGAGGATCACCGCCATCAGCAGGTACACGCCGACGCCGCTGTACTCGGCGAAGAAGACCTTGCCGAAGGTGTCCACAAAACCCACCAGCAGCGACGCGATCAGCGCGCCGGTGATCGAGCCGATGCCGCCGATCACGACGACGACGAAGCAGATGATCAGCACGCTGCCGCCCATGCCGGGATAGACCGATGACAATGGCGCCGCGATCATCCCCGCGAGTGCGGCCAGCGCCACGCCGCCGGCGAACACGACGCGGTACAGCAGCTTGATGTTGAGCCCCAGCCCGCGCGCCATGTCGCGGTTGCTCGCGCCGGCGCGGATCATCATGCCCAGGCGCGTGCGGTTGACAACGAAGTACAGACCGAGCGCCACGAGCACGCACGCGAGCGACGCGAACACGCGGTACCACGGGTACGACATCAACCCGCCGAGCTCGAAGCTGCCGGCCAGCCACGAGGGCGTGGTCACGCCGTGCACGTCGTTGCCGGCGAGCAGGCTTCGCGCCTCCTCGAACACCAGGATCAGCGCGTAGGTCATCAGCACCTGCTGCAGGTGGTCGCGCTGGTACAGGAAGCTGAAGAAGACCCACTCGAGCACGAAGCCGAACAGTGCGCTGAGCAGCACGCCGACCAGCAGCTTGGTCAGGTACCAGTCGCCGAAGAACGGCGCCAGCGCGAACGCCATGTACGCGCCGATCATGTAGAAGCTGCCGTGCGCCAGGTTGATCACGCCCATGATCCCGAAGATCAGCGTCAGCCCGCTGGCCACGAGGAACAGCAGCAGGCCGTACTGGACGGCATTCAGGCATTGGACGAGGAAGGTCGGAAGGTCCACGGAGAGTCATGAAAAGGGCGGCACGCTGCCGCCCATGGATGAAGTGCTGTGGCCGGCGTTCTACAGCTTACAACCACGCGCCGGATCGGCGAGCGCCTTCACTGCGATCGACCGGTACTCGTTGTTGTTGCCCTTGGCCTCACGCAGGTAAACATCCTGCACCGGGTTGCCCGCGGGAGAGATCGTGAACTTGCCGCGCGGGCTGTCGACGACGACTTTGTGCATAGCGGTCGTCAACGCATCGCGCTTCGTGAGGTCGCCTTTCACCGCGCTGAGGCCGGCGGCGAGGATCTGCGCCGCGTCGTAGCCCTGCACCGCATACACGTCGGCCTGCGACTTGTAGGTCAGCGCGAAGCTCTTGCGGAACGCGTTGTTGCGCGGCGTGTCGAGGTTGTCGGCGTAGTGCAGCGTGGTCAGCATGCCTTGCGCGGCGGCGCCTTGGGCCTCCAGCGTGCCGTCGGTCAGGAAGCCCGGGCCGTACAGCGGGATCGTCTTGTTCAGGCCGGCCGCCGCGTAGTCCTTGACGAACTTGACGGCGCCGCCGCCGGCGAAGAACGCGTACACCGCATCCGGCTTCTGCGCTGCGATCTCGGTCAGCAGCGCCTGGAACTCGACGCCTGGGAACGGCAGGTTCAGGTCTTTCACGACCTTGCCGCCGCCCTTCTCGAAGGCCTCGGTGAAGCCCTTCACCGACTCGTTGCCGGCGGCGTAGTTCCAGGTGATCGTGATCGCCTTCTTGTGGCCCTTGTCGGCCGCGACCTTGCCCATCGCGAAGGCCGGCTGCCAGTTCGAGAACGAGCTGCGCACGATGTTCGCGCCGCACATCGGGCCGGTGATCGCGTCGGCGCCGGCGTTCGGGATGATCAGCAGCGTGTTGCTTTCCTTCGCCGCCTTGGCCATCGCCAGCGCGACGCCCGAGTGCACCGTGCCGACCAGCACGTCGACGTTGTCGCGCTTGATCAGCTTGCCGACGTTGTCGGTGGCCTTCGAGGGTTCGGATTCGTCGTCCACCTTGAAGTACTGGATCTCGCGCCCGCCGAGTTTGCCGCCCTGCTCTTGAACGTAGAGCTTGAAGCCGCTCTCGATCATGTTGCCGAGGCTGGCGAAGGTGCCAGTGTAGGGCAGCATGAAGCCGACCTTGACCGGGCCGGTGGCCTGGGCGTGCGCGCCGAGCGCGGTGAAGGCCAGCGTCGCGGCGGCGAGGGAGGTGAGGTTCAAACGCATGGGAAGCTCCTGCTCATGATGAAGGATGTTCGAGGATGAATCGGGCCGATTCTCGGGCCAGCGTCTCCGGCTGATCGCGGTGCGGCGAGTGTCCGCATTTCGGAATCACCAGCAGCTCAGTTTCCGGCAGTCTGGCCGCAATGCCGCGGATCTGCGCGAGTGTGCCGTACTCGTCGTCTTCGCCCTGCACGGCCAGCACCGGGCAACGGATCGTGGCGAGTTCGTCGGTGATATTCCAGTCGCGAAACGCGGCGCTGAGCCACACGTCGTTCCAGCCACGGAAGGCCGAATCCGGGTCGGCGTGGTAGCGGCCGAGGCGGGCGCGCAGGTCGGTCGTGGCGTAGGCGTCGCGCGCCTGCTCGATGCTCGTGATCGACACCTCCTCGACAAGGATGTGCGGCGCGACGACGACGATGCCGGCCACGTCGAAACGCGCGGCGTGCAGCAGCGCGATCGAGCCGCCGTCGCTGTGGCCGAACAGCCAGGGCCTCACGATGCCCAGGCGCTTGAACAGGGCCGGTATGACCTCGTGCGCCTGCGCATGCATGAAGTCCGGTGACCAGCACTCGTCAGCGTGCTTCGGTGTGGATTGCCCATAGCCGTAGCGCGAGAACACCAGCCCTCTGAAGCCGTGCTCAGTGCAGAAGCGTTCGGGGAAATCCTTCCACATCGCGACACTGCCCAAACCTTCGTGCAGGAACACGACGGTGGGTTGCGCCGAAGCGCCGTCACCGACCCATCGAACCTCGATCCGCAGCGGCCGGCCGTGCCACTCGATCTGCGCGAAGTCGGTCACGTTGCCGGGCGCTCGCGCTGCAAGTCGCGCAGGCGAAAGCGCTGGATCTTGCCCGTCGCCGTCTTCGGCAGTTCGTCGATGAACTCGATCACACGCGGGTACTTGTAGGCCGCGAGCTTTTCCTTCACGAAGGCCTTCAGTTGCTCCTCGCTGACGGTTGCCCCAACCTTGCGCACGACGTAGGCCTTGGTCTTCGTCAGCCCGTCGGCATCCTCGACGCCGATCACGGCCGATTCGAGCACGGCTGGGTGCTGCATCAAAGTCGCCTCGACCTCGAACGGCGAGACGTAGATGCCGCTGACCTTGAGCATGTCGTCGCTGCGGCCGGCGTAGACATAGCAGCCGCGTTCGTCGATGCTGTACTTGTCGCCGGTCTTGGTCCACTCGCCCTGGAAGGTGGCGCGCGACTTCTCGCGCTGGCCCCAGTACATCAGCGCGCTGCTCGGCCCGGAAACATAGAGATCGCCGATCTCGCCTCGCGCGGCTTCGCCGCCGGCCTCGTCGATGAGCCGCAGCCTGTAACCCGGCACGACCTGCCCGGTGCTGCCGTACTGCACCTGGCCGGGCCGGTTCGACAGGAAGATGTGCAGCATCTCGGTCGAGCCCAGACCGTCGATGATCTCGCAGCCGAAGTGCGCCGTGAAGCGCTCACCGATCTCGCGCGGCAGCGCTTCGCCGGCCGATGAGCACAGGCGCAGCTTCACCTGCGCGCGCGCCGGCAAGTCGCCTGATGCGAGCATGCCGGCATAGCCGGTCGGCGCGCCGTAGAACACGGTCACGCCGTGATCGACCCAGCGCCGGAACACGGCTGCAGGCGTCGGCCGCTCGGCCATCAGCACGGTGGTCGCGCCGACGCTCATCGGGAATGTGAGCGCGTTGCCCAGCCCGTAGGCGAAGAACAGCTTCGCGGCCGAGAAGCCGATGTCGCCCTCGCGCAGGCCGAGCACCGGCGTGCCGTAGAGCGCGGCCGTCCAGTACAGGTTGGCATGCGTGTGGACCGTGCCCTTGGGCCGGCCGGTGGAACCGCTGGAGTAGAGCCAGAAGCCGAAGTCGTCGGCGCGCGTGTCCGCGGGTGCGGCGAGTGGCAGCCCATCGAGCAGCGTCGCGAGCGCGCGCGTCCCGGCGGGCGCGTCGCCTGACCCCGAGACGATGACGGGCAGCTCGCGACCCTTCGCCGCGCCTTGCAGCACCGGCCACAGCGCTGTGGACGCGACCAGCGCCCGGGCCGCACTGTGCTCCAGCATGTAGGCGTAGTCGCCGGCCGTCAGCAGCGTGTTGACGGGTACCGGCACGAGCCCGGCATAGAGCGCGCCGAGGAACACGGTGACGAAATCCACGCTGTCGTGCATCACCAGCAGCACGCGCTCTTCGCGGCGCAGGCCGAGCGCGAGCAGGCCGGCGGCGCAGCGGCGCACGCGCGCGTCGAGCTCGGCGTAGCTCAGGCGCTGTGCATCGTCGATGTAGGCCAGACGCGCTCCGCGAGCGGCGTTCAGCGCCAGCAGGTGCGCGGCGGCGTTGAAGCGCTCGGGCGGTGGGTTAATCTGCAACTCGTTCGCGGTCGAAGCGTGCGGCATGAAGTGTAATATGTTGCATGTTCTCAGAACTATAGCGCCGATTTCCGCATCCGCTCTGAGCGCAAACCCGAAGGTTTCACTCTTGGACCAGCCTGTCGAGCCCAAAGATCCGTTCCTCATCGCCCTCGGTGAGCGCACCCGTGCGCTGCGCGCGCGGCGCGGGCTCACGCGCAAGGGGCTGGCGCAGGCGGCGCAGGTCTCGGAGCGGCATGTCGCGAACATCGAGATGGGCGTCGGCAATGCCTCTGTTCAGTTCCTGCGCCAACTCGCCCAGGCGCTGAGTTGTTCGCTCGCCGAGTTGGTCGGCGACGAGACCACCGGTTCGCCCGAGTGGCTGATGATTCGCGAGATCCTGCGCGGCCGCAGCGAGGCCGACCTGATGCGTTCGCGAACCGCGTTGGCGGCGATGTTCGGCGCGCCGGCGAGTGCCGTGGCGCGGCGCCAGCGCATCGCGCTGGTGGGCCTGCGCGGCGCCGGCAAGAGCACACTCGGGCGGGCGCTGGCGGAGCGCGAACAGCTGCCGTTCATCGAGCTGAACCGCAGCGTCGAGACGCTGGCCGGCTGCACGCTGCCCGAGATCCACTCGCTCTACGGCCCGGCCGCGTACCGACGCTACGAACGGCGTGCGCTCGAGGAGGCGATCGCACAACATCCGCGCGCGGTGATCGCGACGCCGGGCGGCATCGTCTCCGACCCGGCCACCTTCAATCTGCTGCTGGCGCACTGCTACACGGTGTGGGTGCGCGCCACACCCGAAGAGCACATGAGCCGCGTGCTCGCGCAGGGCGACACCCGGCCGATGGCCGGCCACCGCGGCAATGCCGAGGCGATGAACGACCTGCGCCGCATCCTCGACAGCCGCGCGGCGTTCTACTCGAAGGCCGATGCCGCGTTCGACACCAGCGGCATGAGCCTGGAAGCGGCCACCGCGAGCCTGCACGAGCAATTGCACGAGGTGCTGAAACCGCCGCCCTGAATCTACCCTTGCGTTGCGTCAAAAAATGCACTATATTGCATCGATTGTCGCAACCAGGAGCGCCCGTGAGCACGCAATCAACCGCGGTGGATTACCAGACCCGTCCCGAGATCTACAAGCACTGGCGGCTGAAGTTCGAGGGCGCGGTCGCGACGCTGGTGATGGAGATCGACGAGGACGGCGGCTTGCGCGATGGCTACAAGCTCAAGCTCAACAGCTACGACCTGGGCGTGGACATCGAGCTGAACGACGCGGTCCAGCGCATCCGTTTCGAGCACCCCGAGGTGCGCACCGTGATCGTCACCAGCGGCCGCGACCGCGTGTTCTGCTCCGGCGCCAACATCTTCATGCTCGGCAAGAGCAGCCACTCGTGGAAGGTCAACTTCTGCAAGTTCACGAACGAGACGCGCAACGGGCTAGAAGACTCGTCGCGCCACTCGGGGCTGAAGTTTCTGGCCGCGGTGAACGGCGCCTGTGCCGGTGGCGGCTACGAGCTGGCCGCGGCCTGCGACGAGATCATCCTGGTCGATGACCGCTCCTCCTCGGTCAGCCTGCCCGAGGTGCCGCTGCTCGGTGTGCTGCCCGGCACCGGCGGCCTGACGCGGCTGACCGACAAGCGCAAGGTGCGCCACGACCACGCCGACATCTTCTGCACCACCAGCGAAGGCATCCGCGGCAAGAAGGCGAAGGATTGGCGCTTGGTCGACGAAGTCGTGAAGACGCAAGGCTTCGCACAGCGCGTGCAGGAGCGGGCGCGCGAACTCGCCGCGCTGAGCGACCGGCCGGCCGATGCCAAGGGCGTGCTGCTTCCGCCGCTGAACAAGACGATCGCCACGGATGCGATCACCTACGGCCATATGGCAGTCGCGATCGACCGCGCCGGCCGCAGCGCGACGCTGACGATCAAGGCGCCGAGCGGCGCGCAGCCGGCCGACGTGGCCGGCATCGAAGCCGCGGGTTCGAACTGGTACCCGCTGCAGATGGCGCGCGAGCTCGAAGACGCGATCCTGCACCTGCGCACCAACGAGCAGGACATCGGCACGTGGCTGCTGAAGACGCAGGGCGCGGTGGCCGACGTGCTGGCAATGGACGCGACCTTGGCGAAGCACGCCTCGCACTGGTTCGTGCGCGAGACGACCGGCCTGCTGCGGCGCACGCTGGCGCGGCTCGATGTGTCCTCGCGCTCGATGTTCGCGCTGATCGAGCGCGACTCCTGCTTCGCCGGCACGCTGCTCGAGATCGCGCTCGCCGCCGATCGCAGCTACATGCTCGCGCTGCCCGACGAACCCGCGACCGCACCGAAGATCGCGCTCTCCGCGATGAACTTCGGCGTGTTCCCGATGGTGAGCCACGAGACGCGCCTGCAGCGTCGCTTCTACGGCAACGCCGACGAGCTGGGTGCGGTGCAGGCGGCGATCGGTCAATCACTCGACGCCGACGAAGCGCTCGCGCTCGGCCTCGTCACCTCGGCCCCCGACGACATCGACTGGCCCGACGAGACACGCATCGCGATCGAGGAACGCGCCAGCATGTCGCCCGACGCGCTGACCGGCATGGAAGCGAATCTGCGCTTCGCCGGCAAGGAAACGATGGAGACGCGCATCTTCGGCCGCCTCACCGCGTGGCAGAACTGGATCTTCATCCGCCCGAACGCCGTCGGCGAAGGTGGCGCGCTGAAGGTCTACGGGACCGGCACCAAACCGCAATTCGACCGCAACCGTGTTTGAAGGAAGCAGTACATGAGCAGCATCGACTACAGCACCAAGATTCCCAACAACGTCAACCTGCAGGACGACCGCACGCTACAGCGCGCGCTCGAAGGCTGGCTGCCGAACTACCTCGACTGGTGGCAGGACATGGGCCCGACGGGCTCGCACGGCTTCGATGTCTACCTGCGCACCGCCACCAGCACCACGCCGGACGGGTGGGCCACCTTCGGCCACGTCAAGATGCCGGACTACCGCTGGGGCATCTTCCTCGCCGCGCAAGAGCAAGAGCGAAAGGTCAACTTCGGCGAGCACAAGGGCGAGGCCGTCTGGCAGGACGTGCCCGGCGAGCACCGCGCCAACCTGCGCCGCATCATCGTGACGCAAGGCGACACCGAGCCGGCCTCGGTCGAGCAGCAGCGCCACCTGGGCAACACCGCACCGAGCCAGTACGACCTGCGCAATCTCTTTCAGGTGAACGTGGAAGAAGGTCGCCATCTGTGGGCCATGGTCTACCTGCTGCACAAGCACTTCGGCCGCGACGGCCGCGAAGAAGCGGAGGCGCTGCTCGAACGCCGCTCGGGCGACGCCGACAACCCGCGCATCCTCGGCGCGTTCAACGAAGAGACGCCGGACTGGCTCGCGTTCTTCATGTTCACCTACTTCACCGACCGCGACGGCAAGTTCCAGTTGAATGCGCTGGCCGAGTCGGGCTTCGACCCGCTCGCGCGCACGACGAAGTTCATGCTGACCGAAGAAGCGCACCACATGTTCGTCGGCGAGAGTGGCGTGTCGCGCGTGATCCAGCGCACCTGCGCGGTGATGAAGGAAACCGGCATCGAGGACCCGGTCGAGTTGCGCAAGAAGGGGGTGATCGACCTGCCGACAATCCAGCGCTACCTGAACTTCCACTACAGCGTGACGATCGACCTGTTCGGTGCCGATCAATCGAGCAACGCGGCGATCTTCTACAGCTCCGGCCTGAAGGGCCGCTACGAGGAAACCAAGCGCACCGACGATCATTCGCTCAAGGGCGAGGGCTACAAGATCCTCGAGGTGAAGGACGGCGCGCTGGTCGAGAAGGAAGTGCCGATGCTCAACGCGCTGAACGAGGTGCTGCGCGACGACTTCATCAAGGACTCGGCCGGTGGCGTGACGCGCTGGAACAAGGTGATCGAAAAAGCCGGGCTGTCGTTCCGGCTGACCTTGCCGCACAAGGCCTTCAACCGCCACATCGGTACCTTCGCCAACGTGCGCGTGAGCCCGGACGGCCGCGCGATCAGCGAGAGCGAATGGGCGCTGAACGTGAACCAGTGGCTCGCCACCGAGGAAGACCGCGCCTACGTCGCCTCGTTGATGGGTCGCGTCGTCGAGACCGGCCAATACGCGAACTGGATCGCGCCGCCGGCGATCGGGATCAACAAGCAGCCGGTGGATTTCGAGTACATCCGCTTCAATTGAACAGGCGCACTGTTCGTCCATGAGCGCCGCCGAAGCCGTGCTGATCAAGCAGCACCTGATCGACCCCGAGGTCTGCATTCGCTGCAACACCTGCGAGGAGACCTGCCCGGTCGATGCGATCACGCATGACGACCGCAACTACGTCGTCAACGCCGAGGTCTGCAACGCCTGCGGCGCGTGCCTCAGCCCGTGCCCGACCGGCAGCATCGACCACTGGCGCATCGTGCCGCGCGGCAAGGTGTTCACGCTGGTCGAGCAGTTCGGCTGGGACGAGTTGCCGACGATCGCCCAGGCCGGCGCGACCACGGCCGACGACTCGCTCGCCACGCTCGTCGGCGGCGAGGATGCGCCGGCGCAGGTCAACGCCGCAGTCTCGCCGTCATCGACGCAGCCGCCGCATTCGGCCGCTGTGCCGCAGACGAATCTGCACGGCGTGAAGAACCCGATCACCGCCACGGTCGCGGGCAACCTGCGCCTCACCGCCGAAGGCGCGAGCGGCGATGTGCGCCACATCGTGCTCGACTTCGGCTCGCTGCCGTTCCCGATGCTCGAAGGCCAGTCGCTCGGCATCATCCCGCCGGGCTTGGATGCGCACGGCCGCCCGCACCACCCGCGCATGTACTCGGTGGCGAGCCCGCGCACCGGCGAGCGCGAGGGCTACAACAACCTGTCGCTGACGGTGAAGCGCGTCACCGAGAGCGATGCCGGCGAGCCCATTCCCGGTGTCTGCTCGAACTACGTCTGCGATCTGAAAAAGGGCGACACGGTGCAGGTCACCGGCCCGTTCGGTACCAGCTTCCTGATGCCCAACCACGCCGGCTCGAACCTGCTGATGGTCTGCACAGGCACCGGCTCGGCGCCGATGCGCGCGATGACCGAACACCGCCGCCGCCTGCGCGCATCGGGCCAGGCGCTGCCTGGCCGGCTGATGCTGTTCTTCGGCGCGCGCCGGCCCGAAGAGTTGCCGTACTTCGGCCCGCTGACCAAGCTGCCGGCCGACTTCATCGACACGCGTCTGGCGTTTTCGCGCGTGCCCGACCAGCCGCGCACCTATGTGCAGGACCGCATGCGCGAGCGCGCCGCCGAGGTCGCCGAGCTGCTGCGCGGCGACACCTTCGTCTACCTGTGCGGCCTCAAGGGCATGGAGACCGGTGTGCTGGAGGCTCTTCGCGATGCTTGCGCGAGCGCGGGGATCGACTGGCCTTCGCTCCACCAAACGATGGTGGACGAAGGGCGCTTCCACGTCGAGACCTACTGACGCGGCATGGCCTGCAGATAGCCCGCCACGTCGCGGACGTTCTGCGGCGTGAGCTCGTGCGCGACCGTCTTCATGATGCTGCCCTCGGGCCGCTCGTCGGTGCGCTGAAACACGATCAGCTGCTTGACCAGGTAGTCGGCATGCTGGCCCGCCAGGCGCGGGAACGTCGCGTTGCCCATGCCGTCGGGGCCGTGGCAGGTCGCGCAGGCCGGTACGCCCTTGTCGGCCACGCCGCCCACGAAGATCGCCTTGCCGGCCTCGAACCGGTCGGGGTCGCCCTCGATCGGTTGCTGCGCCGACGACTGGCCGGCGTAGTACGCCGCCAGCCCCTTGATTTGCTCGTCGGTCAGGCTGCGACTGAGTCCCCACATGTATTCAAAGCCGGCCGGGTCGCGCCGGCCGTGGCTCTTGAAGCCATTGAGTTGCGCGACGACATAGGGCTCGGTCTGGCCGGCCAGGTTCGGAAAGTTGGGCGACACCGCACTGCCCGTCATGCCGTGGCAGGTCGAGCACACCTGTTCGGCCATCGTCGTCGCCGACACCGCGGGGTTCGCGAGGTCACGCGAGCGCTCCGGGTTCGCGCAACCGCTGGCCAGCGCGACCGCCGAAGCGATGAGTACAAGCGTCGCGGACTTCATGAGGCATCTCCTGGTGGGCGGCAGCGATACGCCGGCGTTCAATACGCCAGCCATGTGTAGAGGAAGAGCGTGTTGTTGTCGCGCGCGTTGCGGCCGAAGCCGTCGTAGTTCGTCGACGCGCCATTGAAGCGGCTGTAGGCCGTGTATTGCGCGCCGATGCGCAGGTACTGGACTGGCATCCAGAACGCTTCCAGCGTGGCGCCGCGGGTCGCCGGGTTGCCGGACAGGTTGCTGGCGGCACCGTCGGCCCGGGTTAGCGTGCCGGTGGCGTCGTAGCCGGCGGTCTGACTGGCCGTGTTGGTAGTGCCGGTGAGGTTGAAGAACCCCAACGCACCGCCGTACTTCGCCTGGTAGACGTAGCTGAACTTCGCGCGCAGCACATGGTTCGTGTCGGCGGCATTGATGTCGGGCAAGGTCGCCGCACCGGTCGAATCGAAAAACGGTGCGGCCGGGTCGGCCAGCGAGGCGGCCGAATAGCGAACGTGATTGCGCATATAGGCAAGCTGCGCAGTCACTGCGTGCGGGTCGAGCAGGTACTGGTACTGCGCATCGACCCCGACGTCGGTGAATTTGTGGACCGTCGCCGAGTCCGAGGTGTCGAGCGGATCGTCGTAGACGCGCGCCAGCATCCCCGAGGTTCCCACCATCAGGCTGTGCGGTCCCCACTCGCGGTTGACCGCGAGGCGCCAGTACGGGTTGATGCCGCGCAACCGGGTGTTGTCGGCCTTGTCGATACCTGCGCTCATGAAGCGGGTCGGGCCGCGCGACGAGCCGTAGGCACCGATCTCCGCATACACGGTCTGGTTCCAGTACGCGTAGGCCGTCAGCCCCGCGATGTTGCCCCCGGCGCCAAAGCCGGGGTACGGCGCATTGCCGTCGATGAACCGGCTGCTCGTCGGGCTGGGGACGGGCACGTACTGCATCCATGCGGCGGCGGTGTTCCATGGGTCCGACACCGAGGGGTTGTTGTTGGCGCTGAGGCCGACGATCAGATCGCGCTTTCCGCTGATGAAGCGATCGGCGTAGCGAATGTCGATGTTGTCGGCATTGCTGTGGCCGTGGAAGTTGCCGTTGGCATCCTGCGTGGCGTAGGGGTCGTAGGTCACCTGCGCGAACGCACCGATGTTGTCGGTCACCTTGCCGCCGAGCAGCAGGCTGGCCGTGGCAAGGATGACCCGGTTGTTCTTCTGGAAGTCCGCGTTCGGGTCGTCCGTCTTCGTGGTGTCGGCGACCTTCGACAGACTCGCCACCGCCATCGCCGAGATGGGCAGCGCGCGCTGACCGATGGTGTACCCGGTCAACTTGAACAGGCGGCCATACGGCGTGAGTTCTGGAAACTGGCCGCCGGCGTGGCAGGCGACGCAGTTCTGACCGGTCTGGCGGTTGAACGCCGGGATCGCGTCCGCACCGAGCGGCCACAGCGCAAGGAAGAGCAGGCACAGGCCCGCGATGCCGAGGTGCCCGCGAGGGCGGAAGAAGTCATCGGGCTGTGTCGAGTGGCGCATGGGACGGCTCCTGGGTCAGAGCCGCCATGAGGCGCCTGAAGAGCGTCAGCGAATTTGCGCCAGATCAAGACGCGATCGGGTCGGCGCGTTGCGTGGCACGCCGGCAACGCATCTGCGTTCCGTCGTGCGAACAGGCCCAAGAGCGCACGGGGCTACGTCAGCCGCAGCAATCGCTTCGCGTTCTCCTTCAGGATCAGCGGCCGCACGTCGTCCTTGAAGCCGGCCTCGGCAAAGTCCTTCATCCAGCGGTCGGGTGTGATCAGCGGGTAGTCGCTGCCGAACAGGATGCGGTCCTTCAGCTGCGTGTTCGCGTACTGCACCAGTTGCGGCGGAAAGTATTTCGGGCTCCAGCCCGAGAGGTCGATCCAGATGTTGGGTTTGTGCACCGCCAGCGAGAGCGCTTCGTCCTGCCACGGCCAACTCGGGTGGGCGATCACGATCTCGATGTCGGGGAAGTCGATGGCCACGTCTTCGAGCAGCATCGGGTTGCTGTTCTGCAGCCGCAGGCCGCCGCCGCAGCGCATGCCGCTGCCGATGCCCGAGTGGCCGCTGTGGAAGATCGCGGGCAGCTTGTACTCGGCGATCACCTCGTAGATCGGCCACGCCATCTTGTCGTAGGGCTCGAAGCCCTGCACCGTCGGGTGGAACTTGAAACCCTTGACGCCGTACTCCTCGATCAGCTTGCGCGCCTCGCGCGCGCCCATCTTGCCCTTGTGAGGATCGATGCTGCCGAAGGCGATCATGATGTCGCTGTTGGCCTGCGCCGCTTCGGCGATCTCCTCGTTCGGGATGCGCCGCCGGCCCATCTGGGTCTCGGCATCGACCGTGAACATCACGAAGCCGATCTTCTTCTCGCGGTAGTAGGCGAGCGATTCGGCCATCGTCGGCCGCTTGCTGGAGCGGAAGTACTTGTCCGCGGCGCGGTCGTACTCCTCGCCGTAGTTGTCGAACGGGTTGCGGCACGACACCTCGAGGTGCGTGTGGGTGTCGATGGCGATCAGGTCGGCGTGGTTCATCGCGGGCTTTCGGTTGGGATGCTCAGACCACTTTGTAGACCCGAATCACGACCGCGTCACGTTTTGGCCGCAGGCTGTTCAGCGTGCCGACGTAGACGAAGTCGTTGATCCAGCCGTACTTGCCCTCGGGCGCGGTCAACTCCAGCGTCGAAAACAGGTAAGGCGGCTTGTCGGCCGGCCGGCGCGACAGCACCCGGTTGCGTACCGAGATGATCACGCCGTCGTCGGTCTGCAGTTCGTACACCGCGTCCAGATTGACCGCGCCGTCGCGCCGCACGAGCTGCCGGTCGGCGCCGCCGGCCATCACCTTGCCGCGCAGACCGGGCCCCTCGAACGTGCCGCCGGTGATCGGCACCATGCGGCGCTCGCCGTGGGGCGACATGCCGAGTTGCAGCGTCGGGGCGATGTCGACGATCGACTCGTAGACGAACTCCGTGCGCGGCAGCACGACCGGAATGGTGGCGCTGGTCGCGGTGGTGGTGTCTTGCGCCCGCGCGGGCGAGGCCGCGCTGGCCAGGCCCGCCAGCCCGGTCAGCAAGGCCTGGCGGCGCGAAGTCGGTTGATGCGTGGTGGTGGTCATCTGCGCCCTTTCAGTCGTTCACTTGCAGGCAAAGTTCGCGGCGTCGTCGATGCTGCCGCTGCCGTTGTAGCGTGCCACCTTCGGGTAAGCGCACAGCGGGCGGCTGCGTGTGGCGGCCCAACTCACCGGCACATCGGCGTTGACGCCGCCGGCGTTGCCCGGGCCGCGCGCACTCGCGGTCACGCTCTCCGGCGCCTGGCCCTTCTCGACCCAGTTCACCAGCGGCGTGAGCATGTCGAACTGGTCGGTGGTCGGGCCACCCGAGCAGTGCGTCATGCCGGGCACGCGGTAGAAGCGCGCGAAGTCACTCGCGTCGCCGCCGTTCGCGGCACGCAAGCCGTCGTACCACGCGGTCGTGTCGTCGCTCGAGAAGATCGGGTCGCTGGTGCCGTGGTAGACCATCATCTTCGCGCCGCGGTTCTTCAGCGTGCCGAGGTTGGTCGGGTTCGGCGGCGTCATGAACGACAGGGCGCTCTCGGTGTAGGTCGCGTCCGTCGCCTGGACCTTCGCCAGCATCGTGTCGACGTTGCCGGTCAGCGCGAACGTCGGGCCGTTGAAGGTGGCGGCGGCCTCCGGCGCGACCTGCCAGATCTCGCCGACGGCGCCCGAATCGAGCGCGGGCGGCGCGGTGAAGTTCCAGAACGCGGTGTTGCCGCTGCCGATACCGGCGTCGAACGGCCAGCTCGAATAGATCTTCGCGCCGGTGCTCGTCGTGACGCCCGAGAAGCGCTTGCCGATCACTGCCTTCTGCGCCGCCGACAGGCAGGTGCCGTCGCGGGCGCCGGTGCAGGTGGGCACGTCGCGGTCGAGGTTGAACGCGGCCTGGCAGGCGCCGGTGTCCTGCACCAGGCCGTCGGCCGAGCCGTCGAGGGCGTCGCACTTGGCGAGCACCGCGCCTGCCACCAGCGTGCGCTCGGCGGCGGTGTAGCCGGTCGAGACATCGGCCGGATTCGTGGCCACCGTCGCGTAGGCCTGAAATGCGCCGATGTTGGCGATCGCCGCGAGCGGCAGGCGGAAGCCCGGGTCGCCGACGAGGTAGCCGTCGTACTGGTCCGGCTGGCGCGCGGCGGCGACCATCGTGTGGCGCCCGCCGTTCGAGCAGCCGCCGAAGTAGGAGCGGTCCGGGCCCTTGCCGTAGGCGGTCTTGATGGCGCTCTTGGCCATCGGCGTCAAGGCGGCAGCGGCCTGGTAGCCGTAGTCCAGCCGCGCCTGCGGGTCGACGCCGAAGAAGGGCCCGAGCGAGCCGACGTGGCCGGCATCGGAGCTGATCACCGCGAAGCCCATGTTGAGCGCGTTGGTCAGGCCGGCGCCGCCATTGACCGCGCCGGTGGCGATGCCGACGCTGCCGTCGATGCCGCCGTTGGCCTGGTAGAAGAAGCGGCCGTTCCAGGCGTTCGGCAGGCGCATCTCGAAGCCGATCGCGTAGGCCTTGCCGTCCACCGCGCTGACGCGCTGGTTCATGCTGCCGACGATCTGGCAATGCGCGGGCACTGGCGTGCCGGCCACCAACAGCGTGCCGGCAGCGATCACGTTGGCTGCGGTGATGGTGGTGTTCGCGAACGAAATCCGCGTCGCCAAGTCGGTGCAGGACGCGAGCGTCGCGCCGGTGGCTGCGCTCAGCTGCGGCAGCGCGTTATCGTCGTTGCCGCCGCAGGCGGCCACTGCCGTCAGCAGGGCCGCGGCGCCAGCGGCGCCCGAGAGAAATCGTCGGTTCATCGGAAGTCTCCTGTGTTGTGAAGGCTCGGGCGCGGTGCGCGCGAGTGGTTAAATTTAATAACTAAAACTGCAAACGCTCTGGGGGATTTCCCGAAGTCTCGGGTTGCACCTGTAAGGCCTACGGATGTGCGGGTAAGTACTGATCTGGCAAACGGCAAATTGATTAATACTTTTAATCATTCTGAAGGAACCGCCATGTCTGCCACGATCGCGGCCGCCGCCGGCCTGCTCGCCCAACTCGACCTGCTGAAGATCGAGCACGCCGGGGCCGTCACGCATGTGCGGCTGAACCGCCCCGCCAAGCGCAACGCCATCAGCGACAGCCTGGTTGCGCAGTTGCAGACGGCCTTCATCAACCTGCCCGAAGCGACCCGCGCCGTCGTGCTCAGCGGTGAAGGCGACCACTTCTGCGCCGGGCTCGACCTGTCGGAACTCGGCGAGCGCAGCGTCGCCGAAGGCATCGTGCATTCGCGCTCGTGGCACGCGGCGTTCGACCAGATCCAGTTCGGCCGCGTGCCGGTGATCGCCGTGCTGCACGGTGCGGTCGTCGGCGGCGGGCTCGAGCTTGCGAGCGCCGCCCACGTGCGCGTGGCCGAAGCGAGCACGTTCTACGGTTTGCCCGAGGGGCAGCGCGGCCTGTTCGTCGGCGGCGGCGGCTCGGCGCGCGTGCCGCGCTTGATCGGCGCCGCGCGCATGGCCGACATGATGCTGACCGGCCGCGTCTACGACGCTGCCGAGGGCTTGGGCATCGGCTTGTCGCAGTACGTCGTCGAAGCCGGCAAGGGCCTGGAGAAGGCGCTCGCGCTCGCCGAGAAAGTGGCGGCGAACGCGCCGCTGTCGAACTTCGCGGTGATGCACGCGCTGCCGCGCATCGCCGACATGAGCCTCGCCGATGGCCTCTTCACCGAGTCGCTGATGGCCGCGATCGCGCAGGGCGATGACGCGGCGAAGAGCCGCATGCGTGCGTTCCTCGAGGGCAAAGCGGGGAAGGTGGCGAAATCATGAATGCCCCGGTCAAGTACCGTGACGTGCCGCTCGGCGGCTCGCTCGCGGCGCACTTCGAGACGCGCGCCGATGGTGCCACGCTCGTCACGTCTGTCGAGCCGCTGTTGCCGTATCCGAAGCGCCTCACCGACCGGCTGCTGCACTGGGCCGAAGCCGCGCCTGACCACACGCTCGCCGCCAAGCGCCACCAGGGCGGCGAGTGGCGCCGCATCAGCTACCGGGAGGCGCTGGCCGGTGCGCGCAGCATCGCGCAGGCGCTGATCGATCTGAAGCTCTCAGCCGATCGGCCGGTCGCGATCCTGTCGGACAACGACCTCGAGCAACTGCTGCTGAGTCTCGGCGCGATGCTCGCCGGCGTGCCGTTCGCGCCGATCTCGGCGGCGTACTCGACCATCTCGCAGGACTACGGCAAGCTCAGGCACATCCTCGGCGTGCTCACGCCCGGGCTCGTGTTTGCTTCGAGCGCATCGGCGTTCGGCAAGGCCATCACCGCGACCGTGCCGGCCGACGCGACCGTGGTGCTGACCTCCGGCGCGATCGAAGGCCGCAAGACCCTCACCTTCGACCAGCTGCTCGCGACGACCGCGACCGCGCAGGTCGATGAAGCCCACGCCAAGGTCGGCCCCGACACGATCGCCAAGTTCTTGTTCACCTCGGGCTCGACCAAGCTGCCCAAGGGCGTGATCAACACGCAGCGCATGCTGTGCGCCAACCAGCAGATGATCCTGCAGTGCTTCCCGTCGCTCGGGCAGGAGCGGCCGGTGCTGATCGACTGGCTGGTCTGGAACCACACCTTCGGCGGCAACCACAACGTCGGCCTGACGATCTACAACGGCGGCACGCTCTACATCGACGAGGGCAAGCCCACGCCCACACACATCGGCGAGACGCTGCGCAACCTGCGCGAGATCGCGCCGACCTTCTACTTCAACGTGCCCAAGGGCTTCGAGGAAATCGCCAACGCACTGGAGACCGATGCGGCCCTGCGCGACCGCTTCTTCAGCCGCGTCAAGATGATGTTCTTCGCCGGCGCCGGCCTCTCGCAGCCGGTCTGGGACAAGCTCGACAAGATGGCCGAACTCGCTTGCGGCGAGCGCATCCGCATGCTCACCGGGCTGGGCATGACCGAAACCGCGCCGTTCGCGATCTGCGCCAACGGGCCGCAGGTGAAGTCGGGCTTCGTCGGCCTGCCGGCGCCGGGCATGACGCTCAAGCTCGTGCCGGTCGATGGCAAGCTCGAGGTGCGCTACCGCGGCCCGAACGTCACGCCCGGCTACTGGCGCGCGCCCGAGCAGACGACCGAGTCGTTCGACGCCGAAGGCTTTTACGCCAGCGGTGATGCGCTCAAGTACATCGACCCGGCGAGCCCGCAACTCGGCTTCGCCTTCGACGGTCGCATCGCCGAAGATTTCAAGCTCGCCACCGGCACCTTCGTCTCGGTCGGCCCGCTGCGCGCGAAGGTCATCGCCGCCGGTGCGCCCTGCGTGCAGGACGTGGTGGTGGCCGGCATCAACCGCAACGAGATCGGCCTGTTGATCTTCCCGCGGCTGGACGAGTGCCGCGCACTCGCCGGCGCCGCGCCGAACACGCCGACGCTCGACGTGCTCGCCTCGAAGCCGGTGCGCGCCTTCTTCCAGACCCTGGCCGATGCGCTGTTCAGCAGCGGCACCGGCAGCGCCACGCGTGTGGCGCGCGCTATCGTGCTCGTCGACCCGCCGAGCATCGACCGAGGCGAGATCACCGACAAGGGCTCGATCAACCAGCGCGCCGTGCTGACGCATCGCGATGCGCTGGTCGAGCACCTGTTTGCCGGCGGCGACGACACGGTCATCCTGCCGCGCCGCTGAACCCCGCAAAGGAAACGCACATGAATATCCACGGACAAGCGGCCATCGTCACCGGCGGTGCCTCGGGCCTGGGCGCGCAGACCGCGCGCGAGCTGGCGAAGCGCGGCGCGAAGGTCACGGTGCTCGACCGCAACGCCGACGGCGCGAAGGCGATCGCGGCCGAGATCGGTGGTCTGGGGCTGGGCTGCGACATCACGTCGAGCGACAGCGTGATCGCCGCGCTCGCCGCTGCACGCGAAGTACACGGCGCCGCGCGCCTCCTGATGAACATCGCCGGCATCGGCACCGCGAAGCGCCTGATCGGCAAGGACGGGACGCCGATGCCGCTCGACGACTTCCGCAAGGTGATCGAGGTCAACCTCGTCGGCACCTTCAACGTCACGCGGCTGTTCGCCGCCGAGGTCGTGAAACTCGAACCCATGACCGACGGCGAGCGCGGCGTGATCGTCAACACCGCGTCGGTCGCCGCCTTCGACGGCCAGGTCGGGCAGGAGGCGTATGCGGCGTCGAAGGGCGGCGTGGTCGCGCTCACGCTGCCGCTGGCGCGTGACCTCGCGCAGTTCGGTGTGCGCGTCTGCACGATCGCGCCGGGCCTGTTCCTGACGCCGCTGATGGCCGAGTTGCCTCAGGCGGTGCAGGAGTCGCTCGCCGCGAGCATCCCGTTCCCGAAGCGGCTGGGCAAACCCGAGGAGTTTGCGCAACTCTGCGCCGCTATCGTCGAGAACATGGCGCTCAACGGCGAAGTGATCCGACTCGATGGCGCGCTGCGCATGGCGCCGCGATAGCAGTTCTACATGCCCCGCACCACCACCTACACCGTCAACGTGACCTTCGGCGACTGCGATCCGGCGGGCATCGTGTTCTTTCCGAATTTCTCGCGCTGGATGGATTCAGCCTCGCTCGCGTTCTTCATGCAGTGCGGCGTGCCGCCCTGGCGCGAGCTGGTCAAGACGCGCGGCATCGTCGGCACGCCGCTGCTCGAGATCAACACGAAGTTCACCCAGGCCGCGACCTACGGCGAGACGCTGACCGTCACGACGCATGTCGAGGAGTGGCGCGCCAAGGTCATCGTGCAGCTGCATCGCATCACGCGTGCGCGCGCCGATGGTGGCGAGGATCTGATCTGCGAGGGCCGCGAGGTGCGTGCCTTCGTGAAGCGCGACGAGTATGACCCCGACCGCTTGCGCGCGATCCCTGTGCCTGAAGACATACGCCTGCTCTGCACCTGACCTTGTGTTCCTGAATCCTCAAACCAGACCGGAGACTCCCATGACCCCCATCCGCACCCTCGTGATCGCCATGGCCGGCATGCTCGGCGCCACGCTCGCCCACGCCGACATCACGATCGGCGTCAGCATCTCGCTGACCGGGCCGACCTCGGCACTCGGCATCCCGACCAAGAACGGCATCGAGCTCTGGCCGAAGACGATCGCCGGCGAGAAGCTCAACATCATCGTGCTCGACGACGCCACCGACCCGACGCTGGCCGTCAAGAACACGCGCCGCTTCATCACCGAGGACAAGGTCGACGTGATCGTCGGCTCGGTCGCCACGCCGGTGGCCGCGGCGATGTCCGATGTCGCCGCGGAAGGCCAGACCGTGCAGCTGATGCTCTCGCCGGTGGTCCTGCCCGAGGGCAAGGGCGCATGGTCGTTCCGCATGCCGCAGTCGACCGCGGTGATGGCGATTCCGATCGTCGATTACTGGAAGAAGACCGGCGTCAAGACCTACGGCTTCCTCGGCTACGCCGATGCCTACGGAGAAGCCTGGCTGAAGGACATCACGCCGCAAGCCGAGAAGGCCGGCATCAAGCTGATCGCGACCGAGCGCTTCGCGCGCTCCGACACCAGCGTCACGGGCCAGGCGTTGAAACTCGTGTCGGCCAACCCCGATGCGATCCTCGTCGTCGCCTCGGGCAGCGGCGCGGCGATGCCGCACAAGGGGTTGGTCGAGCGCGGCTACGCGAAGACCAAGATCTTCCAGACCCACGGGGCGGCCAGCCGCGACCTGATCCGCATCGGCGGCGCGGACGTCGAAGGCTCGTTCGTCTCGTCCGGCCCGGCCGTCGTTGCCGGCCTGCTGCCCGACACCAATGCGAGCAAGGCGCTCGCGACCAAGTACACCGCCGACTACGAGAAGGCCTATGGCAAGGGCAACGCCAACCAGTTCGGCGCGCACGCGTTCGACGTCGTGGTGGTGCTCGAGAAGGCCGTGCCGCTGGCGCTGAAAAAGGCCAAGCCGGGGACGCAGGAGTTCCGCACCGCGCTGAAGGAAGCGCTCGAAACGATGGGCCGCACGCCGGTCTCGCAAGGGGTGCTCAGCTTCACCGCCACCGACCACTTCGGCTACACCCCGGAGACCGGCGTGCTGCTGACGATCGCGGGCGGCGACTGGAAGCTCGCGCCGACCAAGTGATGCGATGATGCGCGCCGGTTTCGAAGGCAGACCCCCATGGACTTTTCAATTGCCAGCATCCTGATGCTCGACGGCGCCACCAACGGCGCCATCTACGCGCTGCTGGGGCTGGCCACGGTGCTGATCTTCGCGATCACGCGCATCATCTTCATCCCGCAGGGCGAGTTCGTCGCCTACGGCGCGCTCACGCTCGCGCTGCTGCAGCTCGGCAGGGTGCCGGCGACGGTCTATCTGCTGGTGGTGCTGGCGCTGCTCGCGGCGCTGCTGGATGCGATCGCCGGCGCGCGGCGCGGCATTCCGGCGGGCACCGTGGCGATGCGCGCGCTCAAGGCGCTGATCCTGCCGGCGGTGGTGTTGGGTGCGACGCTGTGGGCCGCGCCGCTGAAGCTGCCGCTGCTGCTGCAAAGCCTGCTGACGCTGGCCATCGTCACGCCGCTCGGGCCGCTGGTGTATCGCCTCGCCTACGAGAAGCTCGCGGACGCGACCGTGCTGGTGCTGCTGATCGTCTCGGTCGGCGTGCACTTCGCGCTCACCGGGCTGGGCCTGGTGTTCTTCGGCGCCGAGGGCTTTCGCAACCCGAGCTTCTGGGATTCGCGCTTCTCGGCCGGTGCGCTCACGCTCTCGGGCCAGGCAGTGATCATCTTCATGGTCTCGATCGCGCTGATCCTGGCGCTCTACCTGTTCTTCGAGCGCACCCTGCGCGGCAAGGCGCTGCGCGCGACCGCGGTGAACCGCCTCGGCGCGCGGCTGATGGGCATCTCCACATCGGGCGCCGGCAAGCTGAGCTTCGGCCTGGCCGCGTTCATGGGCGCGCTCTCGGGCCTGCTGATCGGGCCGACGACGACGCTGTTCTACGACTCGGGTTTCCTGATCGGTCTCAAAGGCTTCGTCGCCGCGATCTTCGGCGGTTTGGCCAGCTATCCCGCAGCGGCGGTCGGCGCGCTCTTCGTCGGCTTGCTGGAGAGCTTCGGTTCGTTCTACGCGAGCGCGTTCAAAGAGGTGATCGTGTTCACCCTGATCATCCCGGTCCTGCTCTGGAGAAGCTTCCAGCACGGCCATCACGATGACGAGGAGTGATCATGAGAAGAATCGCCCTCATCGTCTTCATCGTCGTCCTCGCGCTGCTGCCGCAGCTGCCGGTGCCCGAGTTCTGGATCACGCAGGCCAACTACATCGGCCTGTACACGCTGGTGGCGATCGGTCTGGTGCTGCTCACGGGCATCGCCGGGCTCACGTCTTTCGGCCAGGCCGCGTTCGTCGGCCTCGGCGCCTATGCCGCCGCCTACCTGACGATCACGCACGGCGTCTCGCCGTGGTTCACGGTCTGGATCGGTTTGGGGATCACCGGCATCGCCGCACTGATCCTGGCCTGGGTCACGCTGCGCATGTCGGGCCACTACCTGCCGCTCGCCACGATCGCCTGGGGCCTCAGCCTCTTTTACCTTCTCGGCAACATCGACGCGCTCGGCAAGTACGACGGCCTGCTCGGCATCCCGGCGCTGAAGTTCTTCGGCATCGAGCTCAACACCGGGCGCAGCTTCTACTACCTGCTGTGGATCATCGTCGTGCTTGCGGCATTGGCCGTCACGCACCTGCTCGATTCGCGCACCGGCCGCGCGATGCGCGCGGTGAAGGGCGGCACCACGATGGCCGAGGCGATGGGCGTGAACACCTTCCGCATCAAGGTCACCGCGTTCGTGCTCGCGGCCTTGCTGGCGAGCGTCTCGGGCTGGCTGTTCGCACACTTCCAGCGCACCGTGAACCCGTCGCCGTTCGGGCTGAACATGGGGATCGAATACCTGTTCATGGCGGTGATCGGCGGCGTCGGCCATGTCTGGGGCGCGCTGATCGGTGCCGCCTCGGTGCAGATCCTGAAAGACCAGTTGCAGGTGATCCTGCCCAAGCTGCTCGGCGGCAGCGGCAACTACGAGATCATCGTCTTCGGCATCCTGCTCGTGCTGGTGCTGCAGTACGCGCGCGACGGCATCTGGGCCTTCGTCGAAGCCAAGCTGCCACGCGTCAGGCGCAAGGTCGATTGGGGCAATGCCGTGGCCCTGCCCGAGCGCGCGCGCCCGCCGCATGGCGAGGTCGTGCTTGATGTGAACAAGGCGCGCAAGGAGTTCGGCGGGCTGGTGGCCGTCAACGATGTGAGCTTCCAGGTGCGTGCCGGCGAGATCATGGGTCTGATCGGGCCGAACGGTGCTGGCAAATCGACCACCTTCAATCTGGTGACCGGCGTGCTGCCCGCGACCAAGGGTGAAGTGAAATTGCGCGGCGAACGCATCGACAGCCTGGCCTCGCGCGAGATCGCGCGGCGCGGCGTGTCGCGCACCTTTCAGCACGTCAAGATGATCGCGGGCATGACGGTGCTCGAGAACGTCGCGTTGGGGTGCCACCTGCGCGGCAGCAGCGGCGTGGCTGCGGCGATGCTGCGGCTCGACCGCACCGAGGAGCGTCAGCTGCTCAAGGAAGCCGAGAAACAGCTGCGCCGCATCGGCATGGCCGAGCGCATGCACGAGCTCGCCGGCAACCTGGCGTTGGGGCCGCAGCGGTTGATGGAGATCGCCCGCGCGCTCTGCGCCGACCCGACCCTGCTGCTGCTCGACGAGCCCGCCGCCGGCCTGCGCCTGAAAGAGAAGCAGGCGCTCGGCGATGTGCTGCGCCAGCTGCGCGGCGAAGGCCTCTCGATCCTGATCGTCGAGCACGACATGGACCTGGTGATGGGCCTCGTCGATCGCGTCGTCGTGATGGAATTCGGCACCAAGCTGATCGAAGGCACGCCGGCCGAAGTGCAGGCCAGCCCGGCGGTGCGCGCCGCCTATCTCGGCACGGAGCATTGAGATGAGTGAAGTCCTGCTCGAAGTCAAGGACCTCCACGCCGGCTACGGCCGCGCCGAGGTCTTGCACGGCCTCAGTCTGAAGGCCGATGCCGGCAGCGTGATCACCGTGATCGGCCCGAATGGCGCCGGCAAATCGACGCTGTTGAACGCGCTGATGGGTGTGCTGCCGTCGCGCGGCAGCATCGACTATCGGGGCCGATCCATTGTGCTGCAAACGCTGGAGGAGCGCGTCATCGACGGCATCGCGCTGGTGCCCGAAACGCGCGCGCTGTTCGGCACGATGCCGGTCGAAGACAACCTGCTGCTCGGCGCCTACCGCCAGGTGATGCTGGGCCACAAGGACAGCACGGCCGCGCTGAACGATGTGTACAAGCTCTTCCCGCGTTTGCAGGAGCGCCGCACGCAGCTCGCCGGCACGCTCTCGGGCGGCGAGCGCCAGATGCTCGCAGTCGGCCGCGCGTTGATGAGCAAGCCTTCGCTGCTGATGCTCGACGAGCCCAGTCTCGGCCTCGCGCCGCTGGTGGTGAAGGAGATCTTCCGCATCATCGAAAGCCTGCGCAGCACCGGCGTGACGATCCTGCTCGTCGAACAGAACGCGCGTGCCGCGCTCGAAGTCGCCGACTACGGCTATGTGCTCGAGATGGGCGAGATCGCGCTCGAAGGCCCGGCACGCGATCTGGCGAAGGATTCGCGCGTGATCGACACCTACCTGGGCGCTGCCCGCAAGAGCACGGCCTGAAATGAAGCGGACCGCATTGAGTCGTGCCGGGGCGACCGCTTTCGGCCCGATGCTGCCGTTCGTGAACGTCCGCTCTGGCATGGCTTCGGCGCGTCGCGGCAGGCGCTGCCCCGAAGTCCACGGGGTTTGGTGTTCGCCGCAAATACCTCCGCGGTGTCCACAAAGGTGCGTGCGGGCAGGTTGCGGTGCGCCTCTGA
>CAXTSS010000003.1:0-122292 GCA_964247075.1 uncultured Rhizobacter sp.
AGACCGCCGCGCTGTAGCCGGCCGGGCCCGAACCCAGGATCAGGACGTGGGCGTGTTGGGTGGTGTTGCTCATGAAAGGTTTGATGAATGGTTTGTGGCCGGGCGCATACGCAAACGCGGTACGTCAGTCTGACATGAGGGCGATTCCGGCTGACGCACAGCACATTAATGGTGACAATAGCGAAATTCTAGGCAGCAGCCGCAAGAATCCCTCAGGACGCCCGTGGCAGGGCAATGACAACATCAAAACGAAAGGCAACTCCGCATGGCAATGCTTTCCAACCTCGACCTGATCCGGCGCGTGCCGCTGTTCTCACTGCTGACCAATGACCAGGCACAAGGCATTGCCGACAGCGTCGTCAAACGCCGCTTCCGGCGTGGCGAGATCGTGGTGGAGCACAACAAGAAGTCGAATGCCTTGTTCATCCTGCTCACGGGCCGCGCTCGCGTGCTCACCGCCGATGCGCGCGGACGCGAGGTGATCCTGGCGGTGCTGCAGCCCGGGGACTATGTCGGCGAGATGAGCCTCATCGACAACGAGCCGCATTCGGCCACGGTGCGCGCGGAGGTGCAGACCGACATGCTGATCCTGGGCCGCGCCGAGTTCGCGCGCTGCCTGCCTGAGAACTCGAGCCTGTCCTACGCGATCATGCGCGGCCTGGTGCAGCGCCTGCGCAGCGCCGACCGCCAGATCGAATCGCTCGCCCTGCTCGACGTCTACGGCCGGGTCGCCCGCACGCTGCTCGACATGGCCGAGATGGAAAACGGCGTCAAGACGATTCGCAACAAGGTCTCGCGCCAGGATCTGGCCAAGGTCGTCGGTGCCTCACGCGAGATGGTCAGCCGCGTGATGAAGGATCTCGAAGAGCGCGGCATGATCGAGACGCAGGAGAACGGCTCGGTCATCATCAAGGAGCAGCTGACGTCGTGATCGAAGAGGTCGAGGCGGCAGGTGGGCCGAGCGCCGGGCCGTTCCCAAGCCGGCCCGCATCCCCTCGGGGGATCGGTCGGCGTACTCGTCGGACGAGGGGCTCCATAATTCGCCGATGACCTTTCCACTCGGCTCGCTCCGCGAAGGCGGAGCCACCAACACCTTCACGGCAGCCCCCGGCCGCAACACCGCGTCGGCTGTGCATCCGCCGGCCGGCTGGCGCGCGCAACTCGTGTTGCTCGGCACCGGCGTGCTGTGGCTGCTCGCCGTGCTGGCGCTGGCCACGCACAGTGCGGCCGACCCGGCCTTTTCGACGTCGGGCAGCACCAGCAGCGTGCTGAACAAGGCCGGCGCTGCGGGTGCATGGTTCTCCGACCTCGCGTACTTCATGTTCGGCTACTCGATCTGGTGGGCCGCGGCCGTTGCGCTGCGCGCATGGCTGGGTGCGCTCGCTCGCCTGCTGCGCAGCGATCCGGCGGCGACGCCTGCGGCCGTGGCGGCGCCGCAGCCGGTGTGGTTGTTCTGGGCCGGCCTGGCGCTGCTGCTGGCCGCGAGTTCGTCGCTCGAATGGACGCGGTTGTACGCATGGGAGGCCCGCGTCGCCGGTGGCCATGCCGGCGGCGCGGTCGGCTACACGCTCGGGGCGTGGACTCAGAATCTGCTCGGCTTCGCCGGCTCGGGCGTGCTCTGGATCGCCGCGCTCGTCGCCGGCATCGCGCTGGCGCTGCGCTTCTCATGGCTGCGGCTGGCCGAGCGCATCGGCGCCTGGGTCGAATCGCTGCGTCAGCGGCGCGCGCTGCGAACCGAGCGCGCGGAGGATCTGCGCTTCGGCGAGAAGGCGCTGCGCGAGCGCGAGTTCGTGGTCGAGGTCCAGCATCGCTTGCAGGAGGATCACCTGCCGATCGTGTTCGATGCGCCGGTGATCGAGGTGCCGAAGAGCGCGCGTGTCGTCAAGGAGCGCCAGAAGCCTCTGTTTGTCGAGTTGGCCGACACCAAGCTGCCGCAGGTCGATCTGCTCGATGTGGCGCCCGGCCGCACCGAGACGGTCTCGCCCGAGACGCTGGAAATGACCTCGCGGATGATCGAGAAGAAGCTGAAGGATTTCGGCGTCGAGGTGCGCGTGGTGGCGGCCTCGCCCGGCCCGGTGATCACGCGCTACGAGATCGAGCCCGCGGTCGGCGTGAAGGGTTCGCAGGTGCTGAACCTGTCGAAGGATCTGGCGCGTTCCCTGAGCCTCGTGAGCATCCGCGTCGTCGAAACGATCCCCGGCAAGACGACGATGGCGCTCGAACTGCCGAACCCGAAACGCCAGACCATCCGCCTCTCGGAAATTCTCGGCTCGCAGATCTACAACGACGCGAGTTCGCAGCTGACGATGGGTTTGGGCAAGGACATCGTCGGCAACCCGGTCGTCGCCGATCTGGCGAAGATGCCGCACTGCCTGGTGGCCGGCACCACCGGCTCGGGCAAGTCGGTCGGCATCAACGCGATGATCCTGAGCCTGCTGTACAAGGCCGAGGCGCGCGACGTTCGGCTGATCCTGATCGACCCGAAGATGCTCGAGATGAGCGTCTACGAAGGCATCCCGCACCTGCTGTGCCCGGTCGTCACCGACATGAAGCTGGCGGCCAATGCGCTCACCTGGGGCGTGGCCGAGATGGAGCGGCGCTACAAGCTGATGAGCAAGATGGGGGTGCGCAACCTGTCGGGCTATAACAAAAAGATCAGCGATGCGAAAGAACGCGGCGAGCTGATCCCGAACCCGTTCAGCCTGACGCCGGAGCAACCCGAGCCGCTCGATCGCCTGCCCAACGTCGTGATCGTGATCGACGAACTCGCCGACTTGATGATGGTCATCGGCAAGAAGATCGAGGAGCTGATCGCGCGGTTGGCGCAGAAGGCGCGCGCCTGCGGCATCCACCTGATCCTGGCGACGCAGCGGCCCAGCGTCGATGTGATCACCGGCCTGATCAAGGCCAACATCCCGACGCGGCTGAGCTTCCAGGTCAGCAGCAAGATCGACTCGCGCACGATCCTGGACCAGATGGGCGCCGAGGCGCTGCTTGGCATGGGCGACATGCTCTACATGCCGTCGGGCACCGGGCTGCCGATCCGCGTGCACGGCGCGTTCGTCAGCGACGAAGAAGTGCACCGCGTCGTCGATTACCTCAAGACGCAGGGCGAGCCGAACTACATCGAAGGCATCCTCGAGGGCGGCGTGCTCGATGGCGACGGCCCCGATGCGCTGACCGGCGAGGGCGGGGTGATGGGCAACGGCGAGGCCGATGCGCTGTACGACAACGCCGTGGCCATCGTGCTGCAGCACAAGCGCGCCTCGATTTCGCTGGTGCAGCGCCACTTGCGCATCGGCTACAACCGCGCCGCGCGGCTGCTGGAACAAATGGAGAAATCCGGGCTCGTATCCAGCATGTCCACCAACGGCAACCGCGACATCATCGTCCCGGCCCGCGCCGAATGAAGAGATTCGCGATCGCGCTGGCACTTGTGAGTGCCGGCTTTGCAGCCCGCGCGGATGCCGTCGATACCTTGCGTGGCTTCATCCGCGACGTGAACTCGGGCCGCGCGCAGTTCACGCAGACCGTCACCTCGCCCGATGGCGCGAAGAAGAAGACCTCCGCCGGCAGCTTCGAGTTCTGGCGGCCGAATCGCTTTCGTTTCGCATATGCCAAGCCGTTCGAGCAGCTCATCGTGGCCGACGGCCAGAAGGTCTGGATCTTCGACGCCGACCTGAACCAGGCGAGTTCGCGCAAGTTCACGTCGGCACTCGGCGCGACGCCGGCGGCGCTGCTCGCCGGCGGCTCGCTCGACAAGGATTTCGATCTCGTCGCCGTCCCTGCAAAAGATACCGCCAAGGACGGTCTCGATTGGGTGCAGGCCAACCCGAAGCTGAAGGACGGCGCGTTCAAGTCCGTGCGCGTCGGCTTTCGCGGCAAGGATCTCGCCGCCGTCGAGATCGTCGATGCGTTCGACCAGCGCTCGCTGCTGCAGTTCAGCCAGTTCGTGCCCGGCGTGAGCTTCGCGGCCGACGCGTTCCGCTTCACGCCACCGGCCGGCGCCGATGTGATCGAGCAGTGAGCGTGATGCCGCCCGATGCGCCGCTGGCCGAGCGCCTGCGGCCGCAAACGCTGGACGAGGTGATCGGCCAGCAGCACCTGCTCGGCAAGGGCAAGCCATTGCGCGCCGCGTTCGAATCCGGCCGGCTGCATTCGATGATCCTGTGGGGCCCGCCGGGCGTGGGCAAGACGACGCTGGCGCTGCTCGTGGCGCGGGCCTTCGAGGCGCAGTTCATCGCGATCTCGGCCGTGCTCGGTGGCGTGAAGGACATTCGCGAGGCCGTCGAGCGGGCGCAGGTCGCGCGTGGCGCGGAACGCCGCACCATCGTCTTCGTCGACGAGGTGCACCGCTTCAACAAGGCGCAGCAGGACGCGTTCCTGCCGCACGTCGAATCGGGCTTGTTCACCTTCATCGGCGCGACCACCGAGAACCCGTCGTTCGAGGTCAACTCGGCGCTGCTGTCGCGCGCCACAGTGCACGTGTTGAAGCCGCTCGCCGACGACGATCTGCGCGAGTTGCTGCGCCGCGCTGCCGCGCTGCTCGACGCACCGCCGCTGACCGATGCCGCGCGCGACCGCCTCGTCGCCTATGCCGATGGCGACGCGCGCCGGTTGCTGAACGCTTACGAGAACCTGATCTCGATGTCGGGCGCGGCGACACAGATCGACGAGCCGATGCTGGAGCATGCGTTGGGCGAGCAACTGCGCCGCTATGACAAGGGCGGCGAGCAGTTCTACGACACGATCTCGGCGCTGCACAAGGCGGTGCGTGGCAGCGACCCCGATGCTTCCTTGTACTGGTTTGCGCGCATGCTCGATGGCGGTGTCGATCCGCGCTACGCCGCGCGGCGTCTGGTGCGCATGGCCAGCGAAGACATCGGCCTGGCCGACCCGCGCGCACTGCGTCTCGCGCTCGATGCGGCCGAGACCTTCGAGCGGCTCGGCTCGCCCGAAGGCGAACTCGCGCTCGCGCAGGCGGTGGTCTACCTCGCCGTCGCGCCGAAGAGCAACGCGGTCTACACCGCCTGGAAGGCCGCGAGCGCGTTCGTCAAGCAGGACGGCACCCGCGCGGTGCCGTTGCGTCTGCGCAATGCGCCGACCGCGCTGATGAAGAATCTCGACTACGGCCGCGGCTACCGCTACGCGCACGACGAAGCGGGCGGCTTCGCGGCCGGCGAGAACTACTGGCCCGACGATGCCGATCCGGCATGCTTCTATGCGCCGGTCGAGCGTGGGCTGGAAATCCGTATCAGCGAGAAGCTGCGCGAGCTGCGTCGGCTCAACGAAGAGGCGGCCAAACCCCGCTGAATGCGTATTACCCTGACAGCTATCTCACCGGCTGTCATCGGGAAAGTCAGAGTCGAGGCCACGATGGCGCGAACCTAGAATCCGCTGCGCCCGGGCTTGCTCATGCCCGCGCCGACAAACCGTGGCCGGGAAATTGCTACTGGGTGCGCCACGGATAACAAGCTCTGCACCGCAGGAGAGACTAAGCATGGACACCTTCATCCAGCAGATCATCAACGGTCTGGTGCTCGGCAGCGTGTATGCGCTGGTGGCACTGGGCTACACGATGGTCTACGGCATCATCAACCTGATCAACTTCGCACACGGCGAGGTGCTGATGGTGGGCGCACTCACGAGCTGGACGGTCGTCACCGCGCTCGGCAAGAGCGGGCTGCCGGGCTGGCTGCTGCTGTTGATCGGCCTCGTTGCCGCGATCATCGTGTGCTGCACGCTCAACTACAGCATCGAGAAGATCGCCTACCGGCCGCTGCGCAACGCGCCGCGCCTGGCGCCTTTGATCACCGCGATGGGCATGAGCCTGCTGCTGCAGACGCTGGCCATGATCATCTGGGAGCCGACCTACAAGTCCTTCCCGATCCTGCTGCCGAGCGAACCCTACAGCGTCGGCGGCGCGGTCATCAACAACGTGCAGATCATGATCCTGGTCGTCACCGCGGTCACCCTGAGCGGACTGATGTACCTCGTCAACAAGACCAAGCTCGGCCGCGCGATGCGGGCCACCGCCGAGAACCCGCGCGTCGCCGGCCTGATGGGCGTGCGGCCTGACCAGGTCATCTCGGCGACCTTCATCATCGGCGCCGCGCTCGCCGCGCTGGCCGGCGTGATGTATGCGGCCAACTACGGCTCGGTGCAGCACACGATGGGCTTCCTGCCCGGCCTGAAGGCCTTCACCGCGGCGGTGTTCGGCGGCATCGGCAACCTCGCCGGCGCGATGGTCGGCGGTGTGCTGCTCGGGCTGATCGAGTCGCTCGGGGCCGGCTACATCGGCGCCATCACCGGCGGCGTGCTGGGCAGCAACTACCAGGACATCTTTGCCTTCATCGTGCTCATTCTCGTGCTGACCTTGCGCCCGCAAGGCCTGCTCGGCGAGCGGGTGGCGGATCGGGCCTGAACGGGAGCACACCATGAAGACCAACAAGCTCACCATCGCCATCGTCGCCGTCGGGCTGCTGATCCTGCCACTGATTGCGCAGTTCTTCGGCAACGCCTGGGTCCGCATCATCGACATCGCGTTGCTCTACGTGCTGCTCGCGCTCGGCCTGAACATCGTCGTCGGTTTCGCCGGCCTGCTCGATCTGGGTTACGTCGCGTTCTACGCCGTCGGCGCCTACATGTTCGGCCTGCTCGCCTCGTCGCAACTCACCGACACCTTCCCGGCCATCGCGGCGATGTTCCCGGGCGGGCTGCACACGCCGTGGTGGGTGATCATCCCGCTCGGTGCGGTGCTCGCCGGCAGCGCCGGCGTGCTGCTCGGCGCGCCGACGCTGAAGCTGCGCGGCGACTACCTCGCCATCGTCACGCTCGGCTTCGGCGAGATCGTGCGCGTGTTCATGAACAACCTCGACGCGCCGGTCAACATCACCAACGGCCCGAAAGGCATCACCGGCATCGACGACATCTCGATGTTCGGCATCCACTTCGGCAAGACGCAGACGCTGTTCGGCATCGATTTCCCGAAGGTCACGAACTACTACTACCTGTTCCTCGCGCTGGTGATCCTCGGCATCATCGTCTGCTACCGCCTGGAGCGCAGCCGCATCGGTCGCGCCTGGATGGCGATCCGCGAGGACGAGATCGCCGCCAAGGCGATGGGCATCAACACCCGCAACCTCAAGCTGCTCGCGTTCGGCATGGGCGCGACCTTCGGCGGCGTGTCGGGTGCGATGTTCGCAAGCTTCCAGGGCTTCATCTCGCCGGAGTCGTTCTCGCTGCAGGAGTCGGTGATGATCGTCGCGATGGTCGTGCTCGGCGGCATCGGCCACCTGCCCGGCGTGATCGTCGGCGCGCTGCTGCTCTCGGCCCTGCCCGAGGTGCTGCGCTATGTGGCCGGGCCGCTGCAGCAGATGACAGGCGGGCGCCTCGATGCGTCGATCCTGCGCCAGCTGCTGATCGCGCTGGCGATGATCGGCATCATGCTGTCGCGCCCGCGCGGCCTGTGGCCGTCGCCCGAGCACGGCAAGGACGTGACGCCCGACACGCTGCCCGTGAACCCGCATGCGCACCTGACGCCGGGCGAGCAGATACCGCCGCCCGTCACGCCGATCGTGCCGACCGCCAAGTGATCAGGAGCACCCCATGAGCGAAACCATTCTCAAGGTCGGTGGCGTGTCCAAGCGCTTCGGCGGCTTGCAGGCGCTGTCGGATGTCGGCATCACGATCACGAAGGGCCAGGTCTACGGGCTGATCGGGCCGAACGGCGCGGGCAAGACGACCTTCTTCAACGTGCTGACCGGTCTGTACACACCGGACTCCGGCAGTTTCGAGCTCGGAGGCCAGCCCTACAAGCCGACGGCGGTGCACGAGGTCGCGAAAGCCGGCATCGCGCGCACCTTCCAGAACATCCGGCTGTTTGCCGAGATGACAGCACTCGAGAACGTGATGGTCGGCCGCCATGTCCGCACCGGTTCGGGTCTGATCGGCGCGGTCTTTCGCACAAGGGGCTTCAAGGACGAAGAGGCCGCGATCGCCAAGCGCGCGCAGGAGCTGCTCGACTACGTCGGCATCGGCCGCTTCTCGCAATACAAGGCGCGTACGCTGAGCTACGGCGACCAGCGCCGGCTCGAGATCGCACGCGCCCTCGCGACCGACCCGAAGCTGATCGCGCTCGACGAGCCCGCGGCCGGCATGAACGCGAGCGAGAAGATCGTGCTGCGCGAGCTGATCGACCGGATCAGAAAGGACGGCCGCACCATCCTGATGATCGAGCACGACGTGAAGCTCGTGATGGGCCTGTGCGACCGCCTCACCGTGCTCGACTACGGCAAGCAGATCGCCGAAGGCACCGCAGCCGAGGTGCAGAAGAACGAGAAGGTGATCGAGGCCTACCTCGGCGCCGGCGGCCACTGAACCTCGAGCGAAAGAGAGAATCCCCATGGCAAACACAATGCTCAAGGTCACCGGCTTGAAGGTCGCCTACGGCGGCATCCAGGCAGTCAAGGGCGTCACCTTCGAGGTCCGGGAGGGCGAGCTCGTCAGCCTCATCGGCGCCAACGGCGCCGGCAAGACGACGTCTCTGAAGGCCATCACCGGCATCCAGCCGGTGGCCGGTGGCGATGTCGAATACCTCGGCAAGTCGATCAAGGGCCAGGGCCCGTGGGATCTGGTCAAGCAAGGTCTGGTGATGGTGCCCGAAGGCCGCGGCACCTTCACCCGCATGACGATCACCGAGAACCTGCAGATGGGGGCGTTCATCCGCACCGACAACGCGAAGATCGAGGCCGACATCGACATGGTCTTCGGCATCTTCCCGCGCCTGAAGGAACGTCGCAATCAGTTGGCCGGCACGATGAGCGGCGGCGAGCAACAGATGCTGGCGATGGGCCGCGCGCTGATGGCGCAGCCCAAGGTGCTGCTGCTCGACGAGCCCTCGATGGGCCTTTCCCCGATCATGGTGGACAAGATCTTCGAGGTCGTGAACGACATCCACAGCCGCGGCACGACCGTGCTGCTGGTCGAGCAGAACGCCAGCCGCGCGCTGCAGCTCGCGTCGCGCGGCTATGTGATGGACTCGGGCGAGGTGACGATGAGCGGGGATGCGAAGCAGTTGCTGAATGATCCGAAGGTGCGCGCCGCTTACTTGGGAGAGTGAGTCTTTAGCACCGGCGCAACACCCCGGTCATGGCAGGGGCTGGCGATACAATTCGTCGGCCATGAGCGTGCCTTCCATGACCCCTTCCAGCCTTGTAAACCAATGTGACGTGCTCGTCGTCGGCGGTGGCCCGGCCGGCGCCACGATCAGCGCCTTGCTGGCCGAGCGTGGCCGCGATGTCGTGATGATGGAGAAGGCCCATCACCCGCGCTTTCACATCGGCGAATCGCTGCTGCCGGCGAACGTGCAGCTCTTCGACCAGCTCGGCGTGCGCGCGCAGATCGAGACGATCGGCATGCCGAAGTGGGGCGTCGAGTTCGTCTCGCCCGATCATGACCACCGCGCCTTCGTCGAGTTTGCCGAGGCATGGGACAAGAGCATGCCGTATGCATGGCAGGTGCGCCGTTCGGAGATGGACGAGATCCTGTTCCGCAACGCCGGTGCGAAAGGTGCGCGCACGCTCGAAGGCCACCAGGTGCGCGGCGTCGCGTTCGATGCCGATGGCGCGACCGTGCAGGTGGAGCTCGACGACGGTGCGCGCCAGACCTGGCGCACGAAATTTCTCGTCGATGCGACCGGCCGCGACACGCTGCTCGCGAACCACTTCAAGTGCAAGGAAAAGAACCCGCACCACAACAGCTCCGCGCTGTACGGCCATTTCACCGGCGCGCAGCGGCTCGAAGGCAAGATGGAAGGCAACATCACCATCCTGTGGTTCGACCACGGTTGGTTCTGGTTCATTCCGCTGGCCGATGGCACGACCAGCATCGGCGCGGTGTGCTGGCCGTACTACCTGAAGTCGCGCCACAAGAAGCCGCTGCCCGAGTTCTTCCGCGACACGATCGCGCTGTGCCCGGAACTCGCGAAGCGCCTCGCCGGCGCCGAGCTCATCGACAACCTGGTGCACGCGACCGGCAACTATTCGTACACCAGCACGCGCAGCAGCGGCGAGCGCTACCTGATGCTCGGTGACGCGTATGCGTTCATCGACCCGGTGTTCTCGAGCGGCGTCTACCTGGCGATGCAGAGCGCGTTCGAGGGCGCCGGCGTGATCGAGACCGCGCTCGACCGGCCGCGCGCGGCCGCTGCGGCGCGCGCCCGCTTCGACAAGCGCATGCGCTTCGGGCCACGCGAGTTCTCGTGGTTCATCTTCCGCGTCACGAACCCGACGATGCGCGAGTTCTTCATGTACCCGCAGAACCCGCTGCGCGTGAAGGAGGCGCTGATGTCGCTGCTGGCCGGCGACATCTTCGGCAAGACCCCGATCTGGCGCTCGTTGTGGATCATGAAGGCGCTGTACTACATCTTCTCGATCGGCCACCTCGGGCGCACCGTGCGCGCATGGCAGCGCCGCCGCGTCAACATCCGCGACGTCGAGGCCTCGGCGTCGTGACGGCGGCGCTCACGCCCGCGGCCCCGGTCGCCATCGATTCGGCCATCTTTCAGCGCCTGCGGCCCGACACCGGCACACGGGTGCTCGCGCCCGCCAGCGCCACGCTCGACGCCTGGTTCGCCGATGAAGACCCGCGGCGCCATGGCTGCGTTCGCTACGTGGTCGATGGCGAGTGGCTGTACGGCTGCGCCGAGATCGCCGACGCGTCGAGCCTGCAAGCGGCCGCGCACCAGGCTTACGCCGATCTGTTCCAGATGCTTGCCGAGAGCGCCAGCCCACATCTGCTTCGGCTGTGGAACTACTTTCCCGGCATCAACGCCGATGGCGGCGGGGCAGAGCGCTACCGGCAGTTCAACGCCGGCCGCCAGCAGGCGTTCATCGAAGCGCGTCGCAGCGCATTCGAAGGCTCACCTGCGGCCTGCGCGCTGGGCACGCAGGCCGGCCCGCTGCGCGTGTACTTCCTCGCCGGACGCACGCCGCCGCTGGCGATCGAGAACCCACGCCAGGTCAGCGCCTACCGCTACCCCGACGCCTACGGCCCGCGCAGCCCAACCTTCTCTCGCGCCGCGCTCGCCGAGGTCGGCGCGCTGCGCACGCTGCTGTTCATCTCGGGCACGGCGAGCATCGTCGGCCACACCACGATGCACCTCGGCGACGTGCGGCGCCAGACCGAAGAAAGCCTCGTCAACATCGCCGCGGTGCGCGCGGTCGCGGCCGAGCGCGCCGGCGTGCCGTTCCCGGCCGATGCACTGAGCTACACCCTCTATCTGCGCCGCGCGGCCGATCTGGCCGTGGTGCGCGAAGTGTTCGAGCAGTCGGTCGGCGTGCAGAGCCCGGCCGCGCTCGAAGCGATCTACCTGCAAGCCGACATCTGCCGCGCCGACCTGCTGGTCGAGATCGAGGCGCACGGCTTCGCGCGCAAGGCGGGCGCCGCATGAACCGGCGCCTTCTTGCCGCGTTGCTGGCCGCGGCCTGTGGCGCGTCGCACGCGGAGGGCCCGGTCGAGGCCGGGCCCGACATCGATGCCGGCCTGAAGCCCGGCGCGATGAAGCCGCTGTGGGAGCTGGGCCTGGGCGTTGCCGGCCTGCGCCTGCCCGACTACCGCGGCTCCGACCAATCCCGCGGCTACCTGCTGCCCTTGCCGTACATCGTTTACCGCGGCACCTGGCTCAAGGCCGATCGCGACGGCGCGCGCGCGCTGCTGGTCGACACGCCGCGCGTCAAGGTCGATGTGAGCGTGGCCGCCTCCACGCCGACGCGCAGCAGCGACAACACCGCGCGCGACGGCATGCCGAACCTGCCGGGCACCGGCGAGATCGGGCCCAACCTCAACGTCACGCTGGCCGGCTCGGTCGCGGACCACTGGCGCCTCGACCTGCGCCTGCCGCTGCGTGCGGCCGTCACCTTGCAGCGCTCGCCCAGGTTCGTCGGCACGACCTTCTCGCCGCACCTGAACCTCGACCTCGGCGGCATCGCCGGTGGCTGGAACTTCGGGCTGCTGACGGGTCCGTTGTTCGCTGATCGCAAATACCACGAGCACTTCTACGGCGTCGACGCGGCCTACGCCACGCCCGATCGCCCGGCCTACAAGGCGCACGGCGGCTACGCCGGCTGGCAGGCGCTGGCGGCCACCACACGGCGCTTCGGCAACACCTGGGTCGGCGGCTTCGTGCGCTACGACAGCCTGCGCGGTGCAGCGTTCGATGACAGCCCGTTGGTGCGGCGCCACTCGGCGCTGACGCTCGGCTTCGGCATCTCATGGATTCTGGCGACGTCCTCCGAGCTCGTGCCTGCCAGCGACTGAGGCACTCTTGGGGATCTTCAGGCGTCTGTTCCAGACCGTGCTGTTCTATGTGCTGTTGCTGCACCTGGCCGGCATGTCGCTGACCTGGAACTTCGTCTCGCTGTTGCTCTATCCGGTGCTGTCGCGCCGGCAGGGCACGATCGTCGGGCGCGCGGCGATCTCGTCTGTCTACCGCGGGTTCTGGACCTGCGCGCAGTGGCTCGGCCTGATGCGCATCGACTACACCGCGCTCGATGTGCTCGAGCGTGACGCCGGCCTGATCATCGCGGCGAATCATCCGAGCATGCTGGATGCGCTGCTCGTCGTTGCGCGCGTGCCGCGCGGCATCTGCATCATGCGCGCGAGCCTGATGAGCAACCCGTTCCTCGGCGCCGGTGCGCGACTCGCGCGCTACATCCGCAACGAGCCGCCGCGCGGCATGATCCGCAGCGCCGTCGAGAACCTGAAGGCCGGCGGCCAGCTCGTGCTGTTCCCCGAAGGCACGCGCACGATTGTCGCGCCGATCAATCCGTTTCGCCCCGGCATCACCTTGATCGCGCACATGGCGCAGGTGCCGATCCAGACCGTCTTCATCGAGACGCCGTCGCCCTACCTCGGCAAGGGCTGGCCGATCTGGCGCCCGCCGCAGTTTCCGGTCGTGTTCAGCGCGCGGCTGGGGGCACGCTTCGCGCCCGAGGCCGATCACGTCGGGTTGCTGAAGCGCCTCGAACGCTACTTCGCCGACGAAGTCGGAGCCACGCGATGAAGGCCTCGGCCACGCACCTGCTGCTGATCCCGAGCTACAACACCGGGCCGACCGTGTTCGACACGGTGCGTGCCGCGCGTGCGCAGTGGAACCCGGTCTGGGTCGTGACCGACGGCAGCACCGACGGCACGCCCGCGGTGCTGCGCGGGATGGTCGCGGCCGATCCCGGTCTGCAATTGATCGCGCTGCCGAAGAACGTCGGCAAGGGCGCGGCCGTGCTGCACGGCCTGAACGCCGCGCGCGCCGCCGGCTTCACGCATGCGTTGACGATGGACTCCGACGGCCAACACCCGGCCGAGTCGATCCCCGCGTTCATGCAGGCGTCGATCGCGCGGCCCGAGACCATGGTGCTCGGTCGACCGGTGTTCGATGCCTCGGCACCGCTGTTGCGGGTGCGTGGCCGCCGCGTCTCGAACTGGTGGACGAATCTCGAAACGCTGGGCGCCGGCATCGACGATTCGCTCTACGGCTTTCGCGTCTACCCGATCACCGATCTGATCGCGGTGATGCGCCGCCAACCCTGGATGCGGCGCTTCGACTTCGACACCGAAGCGGTCGTGCGCCTCGCGTGGCGTGGCGTCAAGCCGCTCAACATCGCCGCGCCGGTCAAGTACCTGACGGCCGAGGAGGGCGGCGTCTCGCACTTCCAGTACGGCCGCGACAACGTGCTGCTGACCTGGATGCACCTGCGCCTGATGCTCGAGTTCGTGCTGCGGCTGCCGGTGCTGCTGTGGCGCCGCGTGATGCGGCGACCGCCGTTCCAGCCTTGAGCGCTCTGCCGCTCAATGCCCGACGATCGCGTTCTTCATCCTCGCGAGAATCGCCGCCAACTCGGCCTTCTCGCGCGGCGGCACCTTGAACTTGTCGAGTGACTTGACCAGATCCTCGACCAGCGCATCGAATTCATCGTCGCGAATCTTCATGCCTTCGTGCGCAACCGACATGTCGGCGCCCTTGTAGACGCAGGGGCCGCCGGTGCGTTCGCAGACGAGCTCGACGAGGTTCTTCTTCACCTGCAGCAGGCCGGCCAGCGTGAAGCGCAGGTTGATGCGGTAGTCGGCCGCGATGTTGCCGATGGCGTCGCCGACCACCGCGTCGATCGCCGGGAGGCCGCCGATGCGCTCGAACAGGCTGGATTCTTGAGGTAGTGTCGCGCAACCACCGAACGCCAACAGCGCGCCGACGATCACGAGTTTGTTCATCATGGGCTACGCCATCCCGCCATTGATCGAAATGATCTGCCCGCTGATGTAGCCCGCGTCCTCCGACGCGAGAAACCCCACCAGTGCGGCCACCTCCTCGGCACGGCCGGTGCGCTTCATCGGCACCAGGCGCTCGATCGTGGCCTTGTCGAACGTGCCCTCGGCCATGCCCGATTCGATGATGCCCGGCGCGACCGCGTTGACCGTGATGCCGCGGCTCGCGAGTTCGAGCGCGAGCGCTTTGGTCGCGCTGTTCAGCGCGCCTTTGGCTGCGGCGTAGTTCACCTGGCCGCGGTTACCGGTGAGCGCCGCCACCGACGAGATGTTGACGATGCGGCCCCAGCGTGTGCGGATCATCGGCAACGTCAGCGGCTGCGTCACGTTGAAGAAGCCGTTCAGCGAGACATCGATGACGCGCTGCCACTGCTCCGCGCGCAGCGCCGGGAACGCGGCGTCGTCATGCGTGCCGGCGTTGTTGACGAGCACCTGGATCGCGCCGGCTTCGAGCAGGCGCGCGCAGGCGGCGTGTGTCGCCTCGCGGTCGGTGAGATCGAACGCGACCGCCTCGGCGCTGCCACCGGCCGCGACGAGTTCATCAGCCAGAGATTGCGCGGCTGCGAGCCGGCTGTTCGCATGCACGACCACATGCAGGCCATCGCGCGCCAGGCGCTGCGCGATCGCGCGGCCGAGGCCGCCGCTGGCGCCGGTCACGAGTGCGCGCCTGGTGGTGGTCATGCTGCGATCGGCGTGTTCAGCACCACGGCGGCGCGGCCTTCGGCGATCGGGCGACCGGCCTGGCTGACGTGGAACGCGTAGAGGATCTGCTGCGCGTCACCGGCCTGGCGCGTGGCCTCGATGCGAAGTTCGTCGTCGGCCAGATCGTCGAGCCGCAGCACACGCAGCTGCACGCCGCGCGTACTCGCCAGATAGCCCGGCGTGGCCGGGCGGCCAGTGGCCTGACCGACGAGCGCGCCGTGCAGCGCCATCGCCTGCGCCGCGTACTCGATTGCGGCCGGTGCCAGCAGGCCGCGGCGCGTGCGCAGCGGGTGGTGCGGATCGCGGTGGTTCGTCGCGGTGCAGACGATCTGCTGCTCGTCCCACGCGAGCATGCGCGCCAGCAGGCACATGCCGCCGCTGTGCGGAATCAGCCGCGCGATGCCCTCGTGTGCGAGCGTGGCAGGCGGTGTCATGCGAGCTCGATGCGCAAGCGAAGCTGCGGCAGGTACTCGAGCACGATGCGCTGCATCGCGCGCGGCCGGGCCAGGGCGGCCAACAAGGGCAGCACACGGGCCGCCGGGATCGTGCGGCGCAGCGTTTCGAGGGTCGGGTCGTCGCAGTGGCTGGAGTCGGCGGCCGACGACTCGAGCGTGATCGTGAGCTCCGCGATCGTCTGCGCGTTCGGCTCCGGTGCGAGCACCAGCGCCGCGCCGAAGTGATCGGGCAGCGGGCGCAGCGTGTGCAGCGGTTCGGGGTAGGGCGAATCGCTGGCGACCAGCAACACCGGCAAGCCCGTCAGTTGCACCGAGGTTGCGGCTTCGATCAGGCCGGCGCTGAAGCTGCCGTCGAACGCGCACAGGCTGGTCGACGAGGCGCGGCTCGCGACGGCGATGTGCCAGCAGCCGGCGGCGGCGTTGTGCACAGAGTTCGTGAAGCGCGTCGGCGACACCATCGGCGCAGGCGTGGCCAGCGTCTCGCACAGCGCGTGGCAGTTCACGCCCTCGCCGCTGCTGGAGGTGAACACCGTGGCCAAGCTGGCGGGATCGAGCTGCGCCTGCGAGACGGCCTCGTCGGCAATCGCCAGCGCCAGCTTCACGGCCGCGCCGGCGCGCCGACGCTCGGCGGGCGGCAGCCGCGCCGGCGGCGGCAGCACGGTGGCGCTGCTGGCGTGTGCGCCCACGCCGCGCAGCACGTCGCGCGCGCTGGCCCACGACGTGAGGCCGGGGCCGAGCAGCCCGATGCCCTGCACGCAGACCTTGAGCACGGTCACGTGAGGCCCCCGAACACCAGGCTCGCGTTCGAGCCGCCGAAGCCGAAGGAATTCGACAGCACGCGGCGCACCGGCGCGTGGCGGTTGGCCTGCAGGTAGTTCAGGTGCAGCGCGGCGTCGCGCTGCTGCACGTTCAGCCCCGCGGGCATCAGGCCGTTCTCGATCGCGAGCATCGCGATCAGCGCCTCGACACCGCCGGCCGCGCCGAGCGTGTGGCCGGTCGCGCCTTTGGTCGAGCTGCATGGCGTCTGCGTGCCGAACACGCTCGCCACCGCGCGATCCTCGGAAGCGTCGTTACTCGGCGTCGCGGTGCCGTGCAGGTTGATGTAGTCGATGTCAGCGGCGCTCAGCCCCGCATCGGCCAGCGCGGCGCGCATCGCCGCGATCGCGCCCAGGCCTTCGGGGTGCGGTGTGCTCATGTGGTGGCCGTCGTTGCTCTCGCCGACGCCGAGCAGCCAGCCTTCGGGCGCCGCGCTGTCGCGCTCGATCAGCGCGAAGGCCGCAGCCTCGCCGATCGACAGGCCGTTGCGCGCGGCGTCCCACGGTCGGCAGATGTCGGGCGACAGCAGTTCCAGCGAGTTGAAGCCGTACAGCGTCGTCAGGCACAGGCTGTCCACGCCGCCGACCACGGCCGCGTCGATCAGCCCGGCGGCGATCAGCCGGGCCGCGTTGCCGAACACCTTGGCGCTCGACGAGCACGCGGTCGAGACGACCCAGCTCGGGCCGTCGAGCCGCAACGCGCGCACCGCGAACGCCGACACCGCATAGGTGTTCTGCGTCGGCTCGTACAGAAAGCCCGGCGGCAATGCGCCATCGGGCCCGCGGTGGCGGTAGGCGATCTCGGTCTGCAGCAAGCCCGAGGTGCTGGTGCCGAGGAACACGCCGACGCGCCCTGCGCCCCAGCGCTCGCGCGCCGCGGTGACGGCGTCGACGAAGCCATCCTGCTGCAACCCGAGCCACGCGAGCCGGTTGTTGCGGCAGTCGAAGGCGCCGAAGCCGTCCGGCAACACGACCGCATCGACGCCTTCGACCTCGCCGGTGAAGGTCGGCAGCGGAAAGCTCTCGAAGCGCACCGGCGCGAGGCCGCTGCGCTGCGCCTGCAATGCGGCGAGCGTGGCCGCACGACCGGCGCCGAGCGCGGTCGTCAACGTCGATGCCGAGATGGCCAATGGCTTCATGCGTCGCCCCTGACGCGCGCGACCAGCAGCACGTTCGCGAACGGCGTGCCCTGGCTCATCGGCTCGCTCATCACCTCGAAGCCGAGCGATTCGAGTTGCGCGATCCATTGCGCCAGCGTGCGTCCGTGCCGCGACGAAATGCGGTGACCGCGCACGAAGAGCACGACCGAGTCGACCCATTGGCTGACGCGGAACCCGCGCACGTTGGCGGCATCACCGACACGCAGCAGCAGCAATCCGCTCGCCGGCAGCGCGCGGCGGACCCGGGTCAGCACCTCGTTCTGTTCGGGCACGGTGATGTAGTGCAGCACGTCGAGGATCACGACCGCGTCGACCTCGGGGAACGGTGTCGTGCGCATGTCGCCGCAGACGAACTCGGCGGTGTCGCCGAGCGCCGCCTGCGCGCGCTGCACGTCGCGCTGCATCAGCTCGATGCCGGTCACGCGCGCACCGCTCGGCGCAGCGGCCCAGCCGCTCGGCCACGCGCCGCGCGCCTCGAGCGCGGCGCACTCGCGCAGCAGGCTGGCGAGCAGGCCCTGGCCGCAACCGATGTCGAGCACGCGTGCGTTCGGTGCGATCAGGCCGTGGCGCAGCAGGTGCCGAAAGACCGGGTCCATGCCGAGCTTGCCGCGCGCGAACCGCCAGGCGAAGCGGCCGGCCCGCCGGTAGGGTGCGCTCGCCGCATCGAGCAGCGCGGGCCAGTCGCTGCGCGCCGCCAGCACCGCCGTCATGCGGCCACCCGCTCTGTCGGAACGGGCATCGACTCGGGCAACGTGACCGCGCGCAGCCCGGCCCTCTCGAAGCGTTGCAGCAGCGCCGGCAGCACCTCCAGCACGACCGGCCGACCGGTCGCCGTGCGCGCGCCGTTGCCATCGTGAAGCAGCAGGATGTCGCCGGCGCGCAGCCCGCGTGTCAGGCGCGCGAGCACGTCGGCCGGGTCGTGGCGCACCGTGTCGAAGCCGCGCCGCGTCCAACTCACGAGCTCGAGCCCGAGCTCGTGCAGCACCGGTGCAAGAAACGGGTTGCGCAGCCCGGCCGGCGCGCGAAAGAAGTGCGGGCGCTGGCCGGTGATTTGCGCCAGCGCCTCTTGCGCGCGCTGCAGCTCGCGCCGGATGCCGCCCAGCCCAAGCAGCGAGAACGTGTGCGAATGGCGGTGGCTGTGGTTCTGGACGCTGTGGCCGCGTCGCACGATCTCGCGGCACAGCCGCGCGTGCGCTTGCGCGTGCTCGGCGATGCAGAAGAAGGTGGCGCGCGCGCCGGCCGCGTCGAGCAGGTCGAGCACCGCGGGGGTGACCGCGGGGTTCGGGCCGTCGTCGATCGTCAGCGAGACCTCGCCGCGCGCAGCCGCGGCTTCGGGCAGGCGCCGGATGTTCGGGCCGAGCCAGGTCGAGCGCGGCCACAGGCCGGTGGCGGTGACCAGCGCATGGTTCAGCGCCACCGCGCCCAGCGCCCAGGGCCAGACCGCGGGCGCGGCGATCACGGCCGCGCCGGCGCCCAGGTGCAGCGCGCCGCTCGCCTTCACCAGCAGCGGCAGGCGCCAGCGCGGGGTTCTGGTGACGGGAGCGGGGGTGGTCGGGACGTGCATCGAGTCGGGGCTTGCAAACAGCCCCGAATTTTCACACAGGCCTGCATTCCCTCAGGCCCGGCGTGGCGGGATGAAGGCGGCCGACAACAACAGGCTCAGCGCGATCCCCGGCGCGACCACCTGGCCGATCGCGAACAGCGCCGGGATGCTCGACACCGCAAGCAGGCAGAACGAGATCACCGCGGTCAGATTCGCCAGCGCCAGCGAGGCCAGCGTGTCGTTGTCGATCGCCAGCGGCGTGCCGGTGGGCTGGTGATCCTGCAGATCGCGGATCTGGTCGAAGAACAGCGCGTAGTTGGAGCCGATCGCGACCGTCAGCAGCAGGCCCACGAGGTGCAGGATGCCGAGCGCGATGCCGGCCACGCTCAGCACCGCGAGCACCATCAGCACCGCGCTCGCGACCGGCAGTGCGATGCGCCACAAGCGCCGCGCCGAGCGCAGGTGCAGCGCGAGCAGCACGCAGACCGCGAGCGCACCCAGCAAAGCCTGCAGGCCGGCCTCGTGCAGGTAGCGGGCGTACAACGCATCGAGCTCGGGTTTGATGCTGACGACGCGCGCGCTCGGCACGTCGGCCAGTGCCGCGCGCAACGTGTCGGCGTCGATCGGCTTCGCGCCGGGCTGCAGGCTCAGGAGCGCGCGCCAAGGGCGTTCGCTGCTGCCGGGCACGAGCAGTGCATCGAGTGCGCCGTACAGCGGCGTCTCCTTCAGCGAGGCGCGCGTCAGCACCGGCTGGCTGCGCGCGGCCTGCACGTCGGCGATGAAACCGCCGAGGCGCGTCGCCGGCAGCGGGCCATCGACGGTGGCCTCGGCCAGTCGCGCCGTCAGCGTCGCGGCGTCGGGCAGGGCATTGCGCCGCGCCGTTTGCAGCGCCGGGCTGGGCAGCACGCGCGCCGGCGATTCATAGCCGGCGAGCGCGCCGCTGTCGATCAACGTGTCGAGCCGGGCGCCGACCAACTCGGCCTGCGACAGCGCGCCGGCTTCATCGTCGGCGGAGACGGCGATCAGCGTGCCCGCATCGGTGGCGCCGAGGTCGGCGCGCAGGTCGGCGTCGAGTTTCATGCGCGCCGCACCGACCGGGCTCAGCGACGAGAGATCACCGCGCCACGGCGAGGGCAGCCAGGCGAGTGCGACCACCGCGAGCACCGTCAGCGCCGCCAGCGGCCACTTCAGCCGCGGCAGCACCGCAGTGCACCAGCCGACCGCGTGGCCGAGGTGGCGCCGCAGGCCCATGCCGGGCGCGCCATCGGGCGCGAGCCGCGTGAAGACCCAGCGCGTCGTCAGCGCCGCGGCCGTAAGGCCGGCGATCGAGAACAGACCGAGCTGCGCCAGCCCCGGGAAGCCCGAGAACAGCAGCGCCGCAAAACCGCACACCGAAGTCCACAGCCCGAGCCGCACCGTGGGCCAGCTCGCAACGATCCAGCGCTGCGCCCCGGCACCGGCCGCCGCGCCGGGCGCCGAGCGCGCCTGGATCAGGTAGTAGATCGCGTAATCGACGGCCTCGCCGATCAGCGTGGTGCCGAAGCCCAAGGTAATGCCGTGCACGTTGCCGTGCAGGAGGCTGACCGCGGCGATGCCGGCGAGCACGCCGGTGGCCACCGGCAGCAGCGCGGTGAAGAGCGTGCGCAGCGAGCCGCCGAACGCGAGCAGCAGCAACCCGACGATCGCGATGCCGCCGGCGACCGCGAGGCGCTCGACCTCCGACTTGATCTGCGCGCGCGACGCCACGGCGAAACTGCCCGAGCCCGACACGACGAGCTTGAGCGCCTGCGCCTCGAACGGTGCGAAGCTCGTGCGCAGCAATTGCAATGCGCGCTCCTGCGCATCGAGGTCGGCGCCATCCGCGCGCGTCGTTGCGATCAGCACCGCGCGCGGCGCCTGTCGCGAGACCCACACGCCGCCGTCGCTCTTCGGCGCTTGCGACGGCAGCATGTTCTCGGCCATGCGGACGGTCTCGCCGGTCGGATCGCGCAGGATCACCGACTTGATCGCCGAGCCGGCCGGCGTTCCGAGCAGCGAGGTCGCTTCGTCGATGCCGGCACGCAGGCCGTCCACCGTGAAACGCTGCGCGTCGACGGCCGGGCTCAACAGGTAGCGGTGATCGAACAGGAATTTGCCGGTGGCCTCGAACTGCGAGTTGTCGCCGTTGTGGACGGCATCGAACGCGCCGCTGGCGCGCAGCGCCTTCGCGTATTGCAGCGACGCAGCGCTGCGTTGTTCGGGCGTGCCGCCTTCGATGCCGATCAGCACCAGCCGCGCCGCGATGCCGCTGCGCAGCTGGTCCAGCAGCACGGCCTGCTCGGCGCTCGGTGAGCGCGGCAAAAATGCCGACAGGTCGGCCACGTAATGCGTTCGCGCCGTGACACCGGCCGCGGCGACCACGAACAGCAGCCACAGCGCGAGCGCATGGCGTCGAAGGAAAGACATCATCAGGTCGGTGGCGTGATGCTCATCACCGAGCGATCGCCGTCGGACATCGCGACGACGACCTCGCGCACGACACTCAACTGGCCGCTCACGCGCACCGAGAGCACCAGCTCGCGCAGGCGCGGCACGCGCGGCACGAGTTCGAGCGACCAGCGTGCCGCGTCGCCGGTGACGGTGGCGGCGAAGTTGCGTTCGATCGCCTCGCGGTTGCCGGTGAGCGTGCCGCGGATCGCCTCGACGATCACCGCGGCTTCGGGCACCGAATCGAGCGGCACGGTGCGGCTGCGTTGCCCCAGGCTCATCGTCACCATGTTGCCGACGACGGCGAGGCGCTCCTGGCGCGGCTTCAGCGTCTCGCGCACGAAGGTGTCGGGCGCCTCGAAGCTGAGCTTGCCCGACGATTCGAGCGTGCGTTCCAGCATCTTCACGCTGCGCTTCTCGGTGAACGTGGCGTCGCCGGCCTTGACCTGCGCGAGCAACTGCATCAGCGGCGCGAGGTCGAACGTGGCTTGCGCGCCGGCGAGCCGCGGCAGCATCGCGGCGCCCAGGCTTGCGAGCATCGAGGCGAGGGCGCGGCGGCGGTCAGACGGATTCATCGAGAGCCCAGAAGTCATAGAAGTTGAACCAGTTGTACGGTGATTCAACGCACAGCGTGGCGAGCAGGGCGACATAGCGCTCGACGGCGGCGCGCACGCGCTGGTTCACGCCCTGCCCGCCGGTCGGCGCCTCGGGGCGGAAATCGGCGAGCAGGACGAAGCGCAGGTCGTAGCGGTTGCCGCCTTGATGCAGACCGGCCATGAAGTAGAGCGGCCGGCGCAGCATCGCGGCGAGGCGGAACGGGCCGTCGGAGAAGCGCGCCGGTGCGCCGAGGAAATCGAGCGTCAAGGTGTGCGAGCGACTGGAGTGGCCGGGCAGCGTGCGGTCGGCGAGCAGGCCGGCGAGGCCGCCTTCATCGAGCCAGCGCCGCAGCGCGAGCATCGCGCCCGGCCGGCCGAGCGCGATCGTCTGCAGCTGTGCTTTCGGCGCCACCGCGGCGAGCGTCGCATTGATCAGGCGCGCGTTGTCCTCGTACATCAGCATCGCGACGCGCAGCCCGCGGCCCTGCGCGCTCGCGCGCATCGCCTCGAAACTGCCCAGGTGCGCGCCGGCCAGCATCACGCCTTCGCCCGCGGTCAGCAGCGCGTGCACCGGCTCGGCGCCGCTCGCCACCACCTCGAACTGGTCGGCGCGTTCCTGCAGGAAGTAGACGCGGTCGAGGATGGTCGATGCGAAGCGGTGGATGTGGCGGTACACGTCGCGCGCGCGGGCAGGGCGCTTCAACGCCCGCGTCAGGTACAGCACCGAAGCGCGCCGCGCTTTGCCGTTGACGATCAGGTAGTACAGCGTGATCGGGTGCAGCACCAGCCGCGCGACCGGCCGCCCCGCGGCGACGGCGATCCAGCGCATCACCCGCAGCACCCACAGGTTGCTGCGCTCGCGCTCGGCCGCCCAACTGGCCGGGTTGCGCTCCGCCGGTGTACTCACTTGGCGGCCTCGAACTGCCCGGAGGCCGCGATGCGTTCGCCTTCCCTGACCTCGAAGCGCACGCCGCGCGGGCCAGGCTCCAGCGCGATCACGAGCTGCGCGCCCGGCCGCACCGGCGCGAGAAACTTCGCGGCGCCGATGCGCGGTGCGGGGCCGATCAACGCGGCGAGCGCGGGATCGTCGAGCAGCGCTTCGAGCACTTCGGCGAGCAGCGAGACGCCCGGCAGCAGTGGCTGGCCGGGGAAGTGGCCGGCGAAGGCCGGGTGATCGGCCGCGATGTGCAAGGCAACGCTGTGCATCGGAAACCTCAGCCGCGTGCGGCCGCGAGCGCGCGCTCGGCCCAGGCGGCGAACGCCCCGGCCGGCAGCTTGCCAGTGGTGGCTTCGCGCGGCAGCGCATCGACCTGCACGATTCGCCGCGGCAAGAAGGCGGCATCGACGCGCTCGCGCAAGGCTTTCGTCACGCTGTCATGCAGCGCCCGTGGCGTGAGCCCGGGCGCGACGACGAACGCGATCAGCCGCACGACGGTGCCGGTCGCGTCATCGTGCGGAGGCAGCCAGAACGCGCCGTCCTGCACGCCGGGGATCATGTTCAGATGGTAGTTCAGGTGGCCGAGCGAGCTGCGCTTGCCGGCGATGTTGATCAGGTCGTTGGAGCGGCCGAGCAGGCGGAAGGTGGTGGCATCGATGACCTCGATCACGTCGGCCAGCGGTGTCGGCTGCGGCACGTGGCCGCCTTGCACGACGGTCTCGGCGCCATCACCGGTGAGGCGCAGGCCGTCGTAGGTGTGCCACTCGATGCCGGCGGTGGGGCGGCGCGAGGCCACCTGGCCGGCTTCGGTGCAGCCGTAGATCTCCATCAGCGGCGCCGCCAGCTGATCTTCAGCGCGCGCCGCGAGCTGCGGCGAGAGCGGTGCCGTGGCACACACGGTCAGGTCGATCGCCGGCAGTGCCAGGCCGGAGTCGAGCAGCATCTTCAGGTGGAACGGCGTCGTCACCAGCATGCGCGGGCGTGGCGCGCGCTCCAGCGCGCGCACGATGTCGGCCGGGTAGAACGGCCGCTCGGCGTCGAACGCCGCGCCGCTGAGCAGCGCGATCAGCACCGTCGATTCGAAGCCGTACATGTGCTGCGGCGGCACGGTGGCAACGAGCGTCACGCCGGCCAGCGTCGGCCGGCCCATGTGCTGCGCGAGCCGCTGCGCGCCGGCCGCGGTGTTGCGCACGAGCAGGCCCCAGTGCTTGGCGTGCGGCACCGGCGCGCCGGTCGAGCCGGAGGTCAGCACCTGCGCGGCGAGGGCATCGTCGGGCAGCCATGGCACAGCGTCGGTCGTCGGTGCACTCGCGACCTTTCCATCGTGCCGGATCAGCGGCAGTGCGAGCCCCGGATCAACGGCGTCGGTCAGCCCGTAGGTGCCGGGGAACCGGCCGCGCAGCCGCGCCACGGTGTCGGGCGTGTGGTTGGGTGGCATCAGAGTGCTCTGCCCGCGCAGCATCGCGGCGCCCAGGCCGACGGCGAAACCGTAGCGATCGGCGCTGGCATTGAGCATCGGCCCCTCGGCCGGCAGGCGCGCGGCGAGCGCCTGCACGTCGGCGAGGTACTGGCGGCGCTTCAGCGGCTCGCCGTCGCGCCAGGCGAGCGGCGCGTCCAGCGCGTTGCCGGCGATCAGTGGTGAACTGCTCATGCCGCCGAATCGTGCCGATACGAGCGGATCGCGTCGGCGATGCTCGCGCGCTCGAACTCCGGGTGCAGGCGGTAGCGCAGCAGGTATTCGCCGACGAACATCGCCACCATCGCGCACGGCGTCAGCAGGTTCGCGAACAGCGCCCACGCATCGAACGGCGCGAGCGCGAACAGCGCCAGCGAGACCAGCGCCATCGCGACGAAATACAGCACCCACGCGAGCGTGAGCTTGCGCGTGTAGGCGACCATGTCGGGTGTGAGCTGGCGATGCACACGCGCCGCCAGCGTCGTGATCAGCGGCGTGTGGCCGGCACGCAGCGTGCTGGCGAAACCGGCCGCGAGGAACCCATGGATGCCGGCGTGCTGTGCCAGGTAGAGCAGCGACGGCGCGACCGTGATGCCCAACATCGCCGGTGCGCACAGCGCGGCGATGCCGAGCGCGGCGATCGCAGCGAGCACGCGCTGGCCGCCGCGCCAGGCGCCGATCGCGATCGCGGCCAGCATCGGCGACAGCACCCCGACGACGTTCCACGGCGACGGCTGCGCGCGCGTCATGAGCCAGTGCGTGCCCAGCACGTAAGCGACGCTCGCCAACAGGATCGCCGCGATGCGCAGCCGCATGGTCACACCTTGTGGGCGGCGATGTGATCGGTGAGGCTGGCGAGCGAGGTGAAGATGCGGATGTTGTCTTCGTCGTCAGAGCGCAACTGGAAGCCGTAGCGCTGCGAGACGACCAGCGCTACTTCGAGGATGTCGATCGAATCCAGGCCGAGGCCGTCGCCGTACAGCGGAGCCTGCGGATCGATGCTCTCGGGGGCGATCTCGAGGTTGAGCGCCTCGACGAGCAGGCCAGCGACTTCGCGCTGCAGTTCGGTTTGGACAGAGGTCATGCGTGAGAGGGTCCGTGTGGCGTCTGTCGCCGGGCCGCGCCGGGTCTGAAACGAGCATTCGAGTTTAGCAAACGCTCCCGATACGCCCGGGGGCGCTGTGCGTCAGCGGTAGCCGCCCTCGGCGGCGTTGTGGATGATCCCGATCAGGTGGCCGTTCGACCAGTCGCCGGCCGAGCCGCCGGCGAAGATCAGCCGGCCCTGGCCCTTGTAGACCAGTTCGTGGCGGTAGCGGTCACCGCCGAAGTAGAACGGGATCCAGGCCTTGCCGGTGATGTAGGCGCCCTGGTCGGTCGGCTGGCCGATCAGGTCGGTGACCTGGCGCATCGGCATGCCGATCGTGAGCTTGGTGAAGCGGCTGTTGGCGGCCGGCTTGCCGGTGATGTCGCCTTCCCAGTCGCCGACGCCCTTGACGTGCACGGTGTCGCTGGCAGGGGCCGGGGCCGGCGCCGGAGCCTTGGCCGCGGCGGCCGGGGCGGGTGCGGGAGCAGCGGCCGACGGCGCGGGCGCCGGCGAGGAGCCGGTGCCGGTCACGCTCTTGACCGTTTCGCAGCCGCCGAGGAGTGCGGCCGATGCCATCAGCGCAGCGACGCAGGCGAGGCGATTCTTTGTGATCGTCATGGTGGGCTTCCTGTGGGGTTGATGTGTGGGAAAGAAGAACGCCGGCGCGGCGTTCGGCCGCTACTCGATTGTCGCGCTGCTGGCCTTCACGACACGCTGGTACTTTGCGTTTTCGGCGCGCGCGAACGCGCCGAACTGCTCCGGTGTCGAGGCCAACGATTCGGCCATCAGCGCGGCCAGGCGCGCCTTCAACTCGGACGAGTGCAGCGCGTCGACGAAGGCCTTGTTCAGCTTCGTCGTCACGTCGGCCGGCAGCCTGGCCGGGCCGAACAGGCCGACCCAGGTGTCGATTTCGAAGCTGCCAAGGCCGAGGTTCTTGCCGCCCTCGGCGATGGTCGGCACCTCGGGCATCGCGCCCGACCGTGCCGCGGTGGTCACCGCCAGCGCGCGCAGCTTGCCGGACCTGATGTTCGCGGACGCCGCGGCGAGGTTGTCGAAGTTCAGATCGACCTGGTTCGAGAGCAGCGCGAGCTGCGCCGGGTTGCCGCCCGAGTAGGGGATGTGCACCATGAACACGCCGGCCTGGGCCTTGAACATCTCGCCGGCGAGGTGGCCGGCGCTGCCATTGCCGCCCGAGCCGTAGTTCAGCTTGCCCGGGTTCTTCTTCACGTAGGCGACCAGATCGGCGAGCGTGCGGATGCCGAGCCTGTCGGCGTTGGCCGCGTTCATCACCAACACGTTCGGTACCCGCGCGACGCCGGTGATCGGCGTGAAATCGCGCAGCGCGTCGTAAGGCATCTTCGCGAACAGCCACGGGTTGATCGCGTGCGTCGCGACGGCACCCATCACGATCGTGGCTCCGTCGGGAGCGGCCTTCGCGGCGATGTCGGCGCCGAGGTTGCCGCCAGCGCCGGGGCGGTTGTCCACGATCACGGTGCCGAGCACCGGTTGGACCTTCTCGGCCAGCGCACGCGCGAGGATGTCGAGCGGGCCGCCGGGCGGGTAGGGCACGATCAGGCGGATCGGCTGCGCGTTGGCGAGCGCTGCGAGCGTGAGCAGCGCGGTCGCGAGCAGGGTGCGGATCGTGAAGTTCATCCGCCGTGCTTGTCCGCTTCAGAGGTGAACGAGTCCGCGTAGAACTCGTCGTCAGGCAGGCCGCTCTTGACGACGAAATCGTGCTTCGCCGTCTCGACCATGATCGGCACGCCGCAGGCATAGACCTGGTGGTTCATCAGACTCGGGTGGTCGTGCATCACGGCCTGGTGGACGAAGCCGGTGCGGCCGGTCCAGGCGTCGTCGGGCTTCGGCTCGGAGAGCACCGGGATGTAGGTGAGGTTCGGCATCGCCGCCGCGGCGTGCAGCGCCCAGTCGTGCAGGTACAGGTCGGCCTTGCCGCGGCAGCCCCAGTAGAGCTCGGCGTGGCGTTCGCTCTTCGTGTGCTGCAGGTGTTCGATGATCGCCTTGATCGGCGCGAAGCCGGTGCCCGAGGCGAGCAGGATCATCGGCTTGTCGCTCTCGCGCAGGAAGAAGCTGCCGAACGGGCCTTCCATGCGCAGGATGTCCTTCTCCTTCATCGCGCCGAAGACGTGGTCGGTGAACTTGCCGCCGGGCAGGTGGCGCAGGTGCAGCTCGATGCCGGGCTGGTCGTCCTGCGTGTGCGGCGCGTTGGCCATCGAGTAGCTGCGGCGCGAGCCGTCGCGCAGGATGAACTCGACGTACTGGCCGGCGTGGTACTGCAGCTTGTCGTTGGCCGGCAGCTGCATCTGCAGGATCGCGACATCGCGTGCCGGCTTCGTGATCGTCGTGACCCGCGACGGCATCTTGCGGATCGGGAACTCGCCGGCGCCGGGCACGGTGCGGGCTTCGACGACCACATCGGTCTGCGGCGCGGCCTGGCAGGTGAGGATCCAGCCGGCGGCTTCTTCCTCGGCGCTCAGCGCCTTGCTCTGATGCACGCCGTGGATCACGCGGCCTTCGAGCAACTTGCTCTTGCACGAGCCGCACGCGCCGTCCTTGCAGCCATAGGGCAGGCCCACGCCCTGGCGGATCGCCGCGCTGAGGATCGGCTCGTCGCGATCGACGCTGAAGACGCGGCCGCTGGGCTGCACGGTGACGGTGAAGGACATGTCGGATGGACCTCTTAAACTCGACCGGTGATTTTGCCTGCACATTCCATCCCCCCGTGACCGACCGGCCCGCGCGCTTCAAGCGGCCGACGCTGCTGATCGTCGGCTGCGGCGACATCGGCCTGCGCGCAGCGGCCTTGCTGCGCGGCCGCTGGCGGCTGATCGGGCTCACCTCCAACGCGGCGCGCGTTGCCGAGCTGCGGGCTGCGGGCGTGCAGCCGCTGATCGCCAACCTCGACGAGCCCGCCACGCTGGCGCGCCTGGCTGGCTTGGCCGACGCGGTGCTGCACCTCGCGCCGCCGCCGGCGCACGGCACGACCGATGCGCGCACCGCGAACCTGCTGCGCGCGCTCGCACGCAAGGGGCGCGTGCGACGCATCGTCTACGGCAGCACCAGCGGCGTGTACGGCGACTGCGGCGGCGCGTTCTTCGACGAAACCCGCGCCGTCAACCCGACGACGGATCGAGCGCGTCGCCGCGTCGATGCCGAGGCGCGCCTGCGCTGGTACGGTCGCGCGTTCGGTGCGCGCGTGACGCTGCTGCGCATCCCCGGCATCTACGCGGGCGACCGCGCCGGCGGCCACCCGCGCGAGCGGCTGGCGCGCGGCGCGCCGGTGCTCGCGCCGGAGTTCGACGTGTACACGAACCACATCCACGCCGACGACCTCGCGCGTGCCTGTGTCGCCGCCTTGCACCGTGGCTGGCCGCAGCGCGTGCTGCACGTCAGCGACGACACCAAGCTGAAGATGGGCGACTACTTCGACCTCGCCGCCGACCTGTGCGGCCTGCCGCGGCCGCGCCGCATCGGCCTCGAGCAGGCCCGCGTCGAGCTGTCGCCGATGCAGCTCAGCTTCATGGGCGAGTCGCGCCGCCTGAGCAACGCACGGCTCAAGCGCGAGCTGTGCCTGCGTTTGCGCTATCCCACCGTTTCTCAGGGCCTGCTGGCCTGACCGCATGAAAACACTGCTGCTGACCGACCCACTGCCTGCGCGCTACTTCACGACGGCCATCCACGCGATCGCGCCGGAGGTGGAACTGATCGAGTACCACCGTAACATCGCCGATGCGGAGCTCGCCGACGTGGAGGTCGTACTCGGCTGGCGCTTCCCCGCCGGCGTGGCGGGCCGCCTGCCGAAGCTGAAGTGGGTCTGTGCGGTCGCGGCTGGCGTCGAGAAGCTGCTCGTGCCGGACCTCGCGCCGCAAGTGCCGGTTTCGCGCATCGTCGATACCGAGCAAGCCGAAGGCATCGCCCAGTTCGTCGTGATGATGGCCCTGCGTCATGCGCGCGGGCTGGTGGGTTACGAGGCACAGCAACTCGAGCGCGCCTGGAAGCGCCAGCCGGTGGGCGCCGTGCGCAGCCGCGTGGTGGTGCTCGGCATGGGCACGATGGGCGGCGCGGTGGCGCGGCTGCTCGGCGTCGTCGGCTTCGAGGTGCAGGGCTGGAGCCGCCGCAGCGGCGTGGCGCTCGAGGCCGTGCTGGCCGCGGCCGACATCGTCGTCTGCGCCTTGCCGCTGACGGCGCAGACCGACAGCGTGCTCGACACGCGCGCCTTCGCGCGGATGCCGAGAGGCAGCTACCTGATCAACATCGCACGCGGCTCGCACGTGGTCGAGCCCGACCTGATCACGGCGGTGAAGAGCGGCCAGCTCGCGGGCGCCGCGCTCGACGTGCAGCGCAACGAGCCGATGGCGGCCGACGACCCGCTGTGGGCGGTGCCCGGCATCACGATCACGCCGCACATCGCGGCGCAGTCGTCGCCGCAGACGATCGCGGCGCAGTTCGTCGCGGGGCTGCGCTGCGTGCAGCGTGGCGAGGCGCCGCCGCAGACCGTCGATCGGACGCGGGGGTACTGAAACGCGGTCAGCGCCCGAACGGCGTGCGGCCTTGCCAGTAGCGAATCAGCAGGAAGCCGCCGAGCATGCCGCCGAGGTGCGCGAAGTGCGCGACGCCCTGCTGCGTGCCGGTCACGCCCAGAAAAAGCTCGAGGCCGCCGTAGATCGCGACGAACACCTTGGCCTTCATCGGGATCGGCGGGAACAGCGGCATGATCGTGCGGTTCGGGAACATCATGCCGAAGGCCAGCAGCAGGCCGAACAGGCCGCCCGAGGCGCCGACCGTGGCGCCGCCACCGAAGAACGCGGTGACCAGCAACTGCGCCGCCGCGGCCGAGAGGACGCTGGCGGCGTAGTACTGCAGGAAACGCTTCGGCCCCCACAGGCGTTCGAGGTCGGAGCCGAACATCCACAGGCCGAGCATGTTGAAGAACAGGTGGAACAGGTTGTGGATGTCGTGCAGGAAGGCGTAGGTCACGACCTGCCACGGCAGAAAGCCGGCGCCGAACGGGTACAGGGCGAACCAGCGGGTCAGCAGGCCGCCGAGCATGAAGTCGATGCAGAACGCCGCGACATTGATCAGCAGCAGGGCTTGCGTGATGGGAGGCATCGGAGGCATGCGCGGGATCCGGTGGAGGACGAAAACGCCAGAGTCTAAGGGGCGGGCGCGACCGACAGGCTCCCGGGCCGGCGCATGTGGCAAACTCGCCCTCTCTACAGCACCGGCCTCGGTGGCGAAATCGGTAGACGCGCGGGACTCAAAATCCCGTTCCGCAAGGAGTGTCGGTTCGATTCCGACCCGAGGCACCACGGGCCTTCCGCTGTCCTGCGAGAATCATCGTCAGGAGAGTTCATGAGCCCGAAGCCCCCCAAGTACAACACCGTCGAAGACGTCATCGGCAACACGCCGCTGGTGCGCCTGCTGCGCATCCCGGGCGCGGACAACGCGCAGCGCGGCAACATCATTCTCGGCAAGCTCGAGGGCAACAACCCGGCCGGTTCGGTGAAGGATCGGCCCGCGATCAGCATGATCAGGCGTGCCGAAGAGCGCGGCGACATCAAGCCGGGGGATACGTTGATCGAGGCGACTTCGGGCAACACCGGCATCGCGCTGGCGATGGCTGCCGCGATCCGCGGCTACCGCATGCTTCTGATCATGCCGGAGGACCTGAGCATCGAGCGCGCGCAGACCATGAAGGCCTTCGGTGCCGAACTGATCCTGACGCCGCGCTCGGGCGGCATGGAGCACGCACGCGATCTGGCCGAGCAGATGCAGCGCGAGGGCAAGGGCCGCGTGCTGGACCAGTTCGCGAACGCCGACAACCCACGCATCCACTACGAGACCACCGGCCCCGAGATCTGGCGCGACACCGGCGGGCGCGTCACGCATTTCGTCAGCGCGATGGGCACGACCGGCACGATCACCGGCGTGTCGAGGTACCTGAAGGAGCAGAGCAAGTCGGTGCGCGTGATCGGCGCGCAGCCGAGCGAAGGCTCGCGCATCCCGGGCATCCGCAAGTGGCCCGAGGCGTATCTGCCGAAGATCTACGACCCGACCTTCATCGACGAGATGGTCTACGTGAGCCAGGTCGACGCCGAAGACATGGCGCGCCGGATGGCCGCCGAAGAGGGCCTGTTCGGCGGCATCTCGGCGGCGGGTGCGTGCTGGGTCGCACTGCAGATCGCCAAGACGGTCGAGAACGCGACCATCGTGTTCGTCGTCTGCGATCGCGGCGATCGCTACCTTTCTACGGGAGTGTTCCCCGCATGAGTCACGCCTTCAACTATTGCCCGAACTGCGCCACCGAGTTGCAGATGCTGGCGAAAATGGAAGACGGCGGCGAGAAGGCGCGGCTGCGCTGTGCCGCCTGCGACTGGACCCACTGGAACAACCCGACGCCGGTGCTCGCGGCGATCATCGAGATGGCCGATCAGGACGGCCAGGTGCTGCTCGCGCGCAATGCCGCGTGGCCGGGCCGCATGTTCGCGTTGATCACCGGTTTCATGGAAGCAGGCGAGACGCCGGAGGAAGGCATCGCGCGCGAGGTGAAGGAGGAGACCAACCTCGCGGTGGATTCGCTCAAGCTCGTCGGCGTCTACGACTTCCAGCGCATGAACCAGATCATCGTGGCCTACCACGCGATCGCGCGCGGCGAGGTCGTGCTCTCGCCCGAGCTCGCTGAGTACCGGTTGTACCGGCCCGAAGACATCAAGTGCTGGCGCGCCGGCACCGGCTATGCGGTGGCCGACTGGCTGACCGCCCGCGGCATCACCCCGCAGTGGGTGGACCTGCCGGCCCGAAGCTGACCCTAGAATCGAACGATCACGAGGACTGCCATGACGATCGCCACCAAGGAACTCGACACCCGCGGCCTGAATTGCCCGCTGCCCATCCTGAAGGCCAAGAAGGCGCTGGCCGACATGCTCAGCGGCGAGGTGTTGAAGGTCGTCGCGACCGATCCGGGCTCGATGCGCGACTTTCAGGCGTTCGCGCGCCAGACCGGCAACGAGCTCGTCGAGCAGAAGAGCACGAACGACGAGTTCATTCACTTCCTGCGGCGGCGCTGAGCGCCGCACGCGGGGTCAGGGCGGGTTCAGATCTGCACTGACTTCAGGTACTCGCGAAAGCCTTCACCGAGCACCGGGTGCGTCAGGGCTAGCTCCACGTTGGCCTGCAGGAAGCCTTCCTTGCTGCCACAGTCGTAGCGCTTGCCTTCGTAGCGGTAGGCAAAGACCTTCTCGCGTCGCAGCAGCCCGGCGATGCCGTCGGTGAGCTGGATCTCGCCGCCGACGCCGCGCGGCTGGCTCGCGATCTCGTGGAACACCCCCGGCGTCAGGATGTAGCGGCCGGCCACACCGAGGCGCGAGGGTGCGTCTTCGGGCGCCGGCTTCTCGACGATGCGGCTCACGTCCATGAGGTGATCGTTGATCGGCGTGCCGGCGACGATGCCGTAGCGCCGCGTCTGCTCGGCCGGCACCTCCTGCACGGCCAGGATCGAGACGCGCCACTCCTCGTACTGCTGCACCATCTGTTTGAGGATCGGCGTCGTGCCCACCATCAGGTCGTCGGCCAGCAGCACCGCGAACGGGTGGTTGCCCACGAGGCGTTGGGCGCACAGCACTGCGTGGCCGAGGCCGAGCGCCTGCGGCTGGCGCACGTAGATGCACTCCATGTCGTCGGGCTTGACGCCGCGCACCACGTCGAGCAAGTCCTGCTTACCCGCCTGTTCTAGGGCTACCTCCAGCTCGAAAGTCATGTCAAAGTGATCCTCGATCGGGCGTTTGTGGCGGCCGGTCACAAAGATCATTTCGCGCACGCCGGCGGCGTAGGCTTCTTCCACTGCATACTGGATCAACGGCTTGTCGACGACCGGCAGCATCTCCTTGGGCTGGGCCTTTGTTGCGGGCAAGAAACGGGTGCCCAGGCCGGCCACGGGAAAGATCGCTTTAGTGACTAACATTTACTTACAATCCTCTGTGCGCGTTGATCGGATCGAACTGATTTTGGCATGGCCCTTCGCATGCGCCGACGCCGACCGCGCCGAACCCCGAACCTAGAATGCCGACAAGCGCATGGACTTGCTGATCATCGAACCACTCGAAGCCGAGGTCATGCAATGGCTCGAAGCGCGCTACACGGTGCGCTATGCGCCGGAGCTTGCCAACGACCCGCGTGCGTTCCGCCAGGCGCTTTACAACGTTCGAGCCATGATCGTGCCCCCGCCGGTCACGCTCGATGCGCAGGCGCTGCACTACGCGCCGGTGCTGCGCGCGGTCGGCCGGGTCAGTGCCGGAGCCGAAAATATCGACATCGAGGCCTGCGCGCGGGCCCGCGTCGAGGTCGTGCGCGGCCTCACGGCCACCGCGCAGGCCGAGGCCGAATTCATGATCGGCGCGCTGCTCTCGTTGCTGCGCCGCGTGCCGGTGACCGGCTCCGATGGCATGCTGGTGGGCCGCGAGCTCGGCAGCGCTACCGTCGGCCTGATCGGCATGGCGCCGGCGGCGCGCTCGATGGCGCAAATGCTCGCCGGCTTCGGCTCGAAGATGGTCGGCTACGACCCGGCGCTGCACGCGAGCGACAGTGTCTTCGAGCGCTGGAAGGTCCGGCCGATGGGCCTGCGCGAGCTGCTCGAACAATCCGACGCGGTGTGCGTGCAGCTCAGCTACTTCAGCCGCTACCGGGGTCTGCTCGGCGAGCGCTTCCTGCCGTTCAGCAAGCCGAACCAGGTCATCGTCAGCATCGCGCACTCGGGCCTGTTCGACGAAGCCTCGCTCGCCGAGGGCCTGACCAGCGGCCGCATCGCCGCGGCCTGGCTCGACAGCCTCGAGCCCGGCGCGCTCGACGAAGGCCGGCCGCTGTTCGGCATCGAGAACCTGCAGATCACGCCGCGCGTGGCCAGCACGACGCGCGAGTCGCGCCTGCGCAGCGCGTGGGCGGTGGCGCGGCGCATCGACGAACTGCTGGGCGCGGCACCGCCGTCGCCCGACGCGTTCAAGTCGTCGACTGCAGGCCTGCCAATTGACCTTGCAGCCGAACCACTGTCGCCGTGAACTCGGCGATGCGCTGGCGCTCCTGAGCCACCACCTGCGCCGGCGCGCGCGCCACGAAGCTTTCGTTCGACAGCTTGGCGTTCGCCTTCACGATCTCGCCCTGCAGGCGGGTGATCTCCTTGCCCAGGCGCTCGGTCTCGGCCGCCACATCGACTTCGACGAACAACGCCAGGCGTGATTCGCCCTGCACCGCGACAGCCGCGTGGCGAGTGGCCTGCGCGAACGCGGCATCGTCGAACTGCTGCACCTCCGACAAGCGCGCGAGCGATTGCAGCAGCGGCGTGGCCTGCGCGACGAAGTCCGCGTCGCCGGTGGCGTAGAGCGGCACGCGCACGCCGGGTGCGAGGTTCATCTCGCTGCGCAACGCGCGGCAAGTGCCGACCGCGGCCTTCAGCTTGGCGACCCACGCATCCGAGGCGGCATCGATGCGATTCAGCTCGGCCTTCGGGTAGGCGGCGGTCACGATGCTCGCGCCCTCGGCCTTGCGGCCCGCCACCGGTGCCACCGACTCCCACAGCTCCGCGGTGATGAACGGCATGATCGGGTGCATCAGGCGCAGGATCGTCTCGAGCACGCGGATCAGCGTTCGGCGCGTCGCGCGCTGCCCGCCTTCGTTGCCGCTTTCTTTTGCCACTGCGATCTGCACTTTCGCGATCTCGATGTACCAGTCGCAGTACTCGTCCCAGACGAACGAGTAGATCGCGTTCGCCACCAGGTCCAGCCGGTAGTCGGCGAAGCCTTGCTCGACCGCCGCCTCGACGCGCTGCAACTCGCTGCTGATCCACTTGTCGGCCGGGCTGAAGCGCATGTAGCCGTGGAACGGTGCACCCGGCGCGCACTCGGCCTTCGTGTGCTCCTTCAACCCGCAGTCCTGCCCCTCGCAGTTCATCAGCACGAACTTGGTCGCGTTCCAGAGCTTGTTGCAGAAGTTGCGGTAGCCCTCACAGCGCTTGGTGTCGAAATTGATGTTGCGGCCCAGGCTCGCGTAACTCGCCATCGTGAAGCGGAGCGCATCGGCGCCGTAGGCCGGCATGCCCTCGGGGAACTCCTTCTTCACGCGCGCGGCGACCTTCGGCGCGGTCTCGGGCTTGCGCAGGCCGACGGTCGATTTCTGCACCAGCGTGGCCAGATCGACGCCCTGGATCAAGTCCACCGGGTCGATCACATTGCCCTCGGACTTGCTCATCTTCTTGCCTTCGCTGTCGCGCACCATGCCGTGGATGTACACGGTGCGAAACGGCACGTGGCCGGTGAAGTGGGTCGTCATCATGATCATGCGGGCGACCCAGAAGAAGATGATCTCGTAGCCGGTGACGAGCACGCTCGACGGCAGGAAGAGCTCCATCTCCTTCGTCTGCGCAGGCCAGCCCAGCGTCGAGAACGGCACCATCGCGGACGAGAACCAGGTGTCGAGCACGTCCTCGTCGCGGGTGAGGGCGCCGCTGTAGCCGGCGGCCGTGGCCTTCGCGCGCGCTTCGTCTTCGCTGCGGCCCACGAAGATCTCGCCGCCGCTGCCGTACCAGGCGGGAATCTGATGCCCCCACCAGAGCTGGCGCGAGAGGCACCAGTCCTGGATGTTCTTCATCCACTGGTCGTAGGTGTTGACCCAGTTCTCGGGGACGAACTTCACGTCGCCGGAGGCGACCGCATCGATCGCCTTCTGCGCGATCGATTTGCCATCGGGCGCGACCTTGCTGACGGCCATGAACCACTGCTCGGTGAGCATCGGCTCGACCACCGCGCCGGTGCGCGCGCAGCGCGGCACCATCAGCTTGTGCTTCTTCGTCTCGACGAGCAGGCCTTGCGCGTCGAGATCGGCGACGACCCGCTTGCGCGCCACGAAGCGATCGAGCCCGCGGTACGCCATCGGCGCGTTGTCGTTGATCTTCGCGTCCAGCGTCAGCACGCCGATCATCGGCAGGCCGTGGCGCTGGCCGACCGCGTAGTCGTTCGCATCGTGCGCTGGCGTGACCTTGACGACGCCGGTGCCGAATTCGCGATCGACGTAGTCGTCGGCGATCACCGGGATCTCGCGGTCGCACAGCGGCAGCCGCACGAACTTGCCGATCAGCGCCGTGTAGCGTTCGTCTTCCGGATGCACCATCACCGCGACGTCGCCCAGCATCGTCTCGGGCCGCGTCGTCGCGACCGTGACCGAGCCCGTGCCATCGACGAGCGGGTAGCGGATCAGCCACAGGAAGCCGTCTTCTTCTTCGCTCTCGACCTCGAGGTCGGAGACCGCCGACTTCAGCACCGGGTCCCAGCTCACCAGCCGCTTGCCGCGGTAGATCAGGCCTTGCTCGTGCAGCGTCACGAAGGTGTCGGTGACCAGGCCTGAGCGCGTCTCGTCCATCGTGAAGTATTCGTGCGACCAGTCGACGCTCGCGCCCATGCGGCGCATCTGGTTCGTGATCGTCGCGCCCGACTCCTGCTTCCACTCCCAGACCTTGGCGACGAAGTTCTTGCGCCCCAGATCGTGGCGACTGACCTTCTGCTGCTCCAACTGGCGCTCGACCACGATCTGCGTCGCGATGCCGGCGTGGTCGGTGCCCGGCACCCACAGCGTGTTGTCGCCGCGCATGCGGTGGTAGCGCGTCAGCGAGTCCATGATGGTCTGGTTGAACGCATGGCCCATGTGCAGCGTGCCGGTCACGTTCGGCGGCGGCAGCTGGATGCTGAACGAGGGCTTGGCGGCGTCGAGCGTCGGCGCGTAGACGCCGCTCCGCTCCCACAGCGGGGCCCAGCGCGCCTCGATGGCGGCGGGCTCGAAGGATTTGGCGAGTTCGGTCATGGTCGTTCGATGAGGGTCGACGTCAGCGTCAGAGAATCTTGGCGTGCTCGAAGGGACGCAGCGCTCGATCGAAAGTGGCGGTGTGGTAACAGCCGGCCGCAGCGTTTTTCGCGATGATGAGACAGTCGGCGAAACCCGCGCTGGAGCGCTCGAACCCGACCACGGCTTCGCTCACTACCGACCGGTTCTCGAAAGCCAACCGCGCGTTGTCGAGCAGGCTCCGCAGCGTCTCGATCAACTCGCTCCTGGTCGCTTCGTAACGTGATCCGAGCGTCCAGACGGTTTCGGCCAACACGACGTCGTTGACGAACAGCGGCTGCCCGGCCGCTTCGGCGCTCGACGCCGCGTGTCTGGCCCGCCGCACCTGAGAGGGGTCGTCATCCAGCAGCAGACGCAGGAGAACGTTCGTGTCGATGCCAATCACCGCGCGCGCTTCCTTGATTCCCGAACCGGAGGCAGTGCGGCTTCGCGAAGGATGCGGTCGTGCTTCTCGGCCAACGCGCGGCCGACCGCCTCCTTCTGCTCCTGGATCGAGCAGGCCTTGCCCCCCGGCCGCTTCAAGATGCCAAACAGCGAGGCGACAGAATTCTGCATCGGTCGGACGTTCACGCTGCCATCGGGCAGCAACGAGAAATCCAGCTTGGCACCAGAACTGAGTTTCAGCGCATCGCGGATTTCCTTGGGCAGGGTGACCTGTCCTTTGCTGGTAAGGGTGGCAAGCATGGTTGCTCCGGAGAAGTGAATTCCTTGCCAATTGTACTTGGTAAGGAAATTCATCAAGCGCCTTGCAACGTCACATCAGCAGATGCTCGCCCGCATTGTCGCCACCCAGGATCACGTAGTTGACCTTGCGCACGTCCATCAGCTTGGTGCCACCGGAATAGGAAATCGAACTCTGCACGTCCTCGCGCATCTCGCGCAGCGTGTCTGCCAATCTGCCCTTGATCGGCTCGAGGATGCGCTTGCCCTCGACGTGCTTGTACTCGCCCTTGTTGAAGTCGCTCGCGCTGCCGTAATACTCCTTGAACAGCTTGCCATCGACCTCGACGGTCTTGCCCGGCGACTCTTCGTGCCCGGCGAACAGCGAGCCGATCATGATCATCGAGGCGCCGAAGCGGATGCTCTTCGCGATGTCGCCATGGTCGCGGATGCCGCCGTCGGCAATGATCGGCTTGGTCGCGACGCGCGCGCACCACTTCAGCGCGGAGAGCTGCCAGCCGCCGGTGCCGAAGCCGGTCTTCAGTTTGGTGATGCAAACCTTGCCGGGGCCGACGCCGACCTTGGTTGCGTCGGCACCCCAATTCTCGAGATCGATCACGGCTTCGGGCGTGGCCACGTTGCCAGCGATCACGAAGCTGCCCGGCAGCTTCTTCTTGATGTGCTCGATCATCTTGTGGACGCTGTCGGCGTGGCCGTGCGCGATGTCGATCGTGATGTAGTCGGCGCCGACACCGTCGGCCGCGAGGTGGTCGATCACCGCGTAGTCGGCCGGCTTCACGCCCGAACTGAGCGACACGATCAGCCCCTTCTCACGCATCTTGCGCGCGTAGTCGACGTTGTCGACGTCGAAGCGGTGCATCACGTAGAAGTAGCCGTTGGCCGCCAACCACTCGGTGATCGGCTCGTCGACGACCGTCTTCATGTTCGCCGGCACGACCGGCAGGTTGAACCGGTGCGCGCCGAACTGCACGCTCGTGTCGCACTCGCTGCGGCTCTCGACACGGCACTTGCGCGGCAGCAGCAGAACGTTGTCGTAGTCGAAGATTTCCATGTTGCCGCTCCGCGCACAAAAAACCGGGCGCCAAAGCCCGGTGACGAATTCTACGCGGCCCTAAACTGCCGGCATGCCCGTTGCGCCACCGCCCGTGCTCGACCCGGCCACGCGCCGCCTGCTGCCCTGGGTCGTGGCCATCGCCTTCTTCATGCAGACGCTGGATGGCACGATTCTCAACACCGCGCTGCCGACGATGGCGCGTGCCCTGGGCGAGAGCCCGCTGCGCATGCAGTCGGTCGTCATCGCCTACATGCTGACGGTGGCGCTCTTCATCCCGGCTTCGGGCTGGCTGGCCGATCGCTTCGGCACGCGGCGCGCCTTTCTCGGCGCGATCGCGTTGTTCAGCCTCGGTTCGCTGCTGTGCGCGCTTTCGCCGACGTTGCCGTGGCTGATCGCGGCGCGCATCGTGCAGGGCATCGGCGGTGCGCTGCTGCTGCCGGTCGGGCGCTTGACGATCCTGCGTGCATTCCCCCGCAGCGAGTTGCTCAAGGTGCTGTCGTTCGTCACCATCCCCGGCCTCCTCGGGCCGCTCGTCGGCCCGCCGCTGGGCGGCTGGCTGGTCGAGATCGCGAGCTGGCACTGGGTGTTCCTGATCAACCTGCCGGTCGGCGTGATCGGCGTGTTCGCCTCGCTGCGCTACATGCCCGACCTGCGCTCCGCGACCAGGCAGCGCTTCGACTGGCCGGGCTTCGCGATGTTCTCGCTCGGGCTGGCGATGGTGACGCTCGGCTTGCAGGGGCTGGGCGAGCATGCGATCAGCGCGCTGCCGTCGATCCTGCTCGTGACGGTCGGTCTCGCCGCGATGGCGGCGTACTGGGCTTACGCGGCGCGCGCGGTGAAGCCGCTGTTCAGCCCGAGCCTGTTCCGCATTCCGACCTTCTCGGTGGGCATCCTGGGCAATCTGTTCTCGCGCCTGGGCAGCGGCGCGATGCCGTTCCTGACGCCGCTGTTCCTGCAACTGGGTCTCGGCTACTCGCCGAGCCGCGCCGGGTTGACGATGGTGCCGATCGTGCTCGGCGGAATCCTGGTCAAGTTCTTCGCCGAGCCGGTCATCAAGCGCTTCGGCTACCGCCGCGTGCTGGTCATCAACACGCTGCTGCTCGGCGGCTTCATCGGCGGCTTCTCGCTCGTCGATGCGAGCACGCCGCAGGCGGTGATCCTGGGCTACCTCGCGCTCTTCGGCATCGTCAACTCGCTGCAGTTCAGCGCGATGAACACGCTCACGCTCGGCGACCTGGACGATGCGCGCGCCAGCGGCGGTAACAGTCTGCTGTCGGTCGTGATGCAGCTGTCGATGAGCCTGGGCGTGGCTGCGGCCGGCACGCTGCTGGCGGCGTTCGCGACACCGATCGTGATCCCGATCGCCAGCAACGTCGGTCCGAGCAACCTGCTGCACACCTTTCACGCCACCTACGTCTGCATGGGGGCGCTGTCAGCGCTCGGCGCCGGCATCTTCTTCCAACTCGGTCGCGGCGAGGGGCCGAACGAGCCGGCGGCCGCGGTCGATCACCGCTGATCGCGCGTGCCGCGTGCCACACAATCCGTGCATGGCATCCGATTCCGACGTCGGCAGCTCGCCGCTGCTGCACCACCTCAACCCCGAACAGCTCGCCGCGGTGACGCTGCCGGCGCGGCCGGCGCTGATCCTCGCCGGTGCCGGCTCGGGCAAGACGCGCGTGCTGACGACGCGCATCGCCTGGCTGATCCAGACCGGCCAGCTTTCGCCCGGCGGCGTGATGGCGGTGACGTTCACCAACAAGGCCGCGAAGGAAATGCTGACGCGCCTGGCCGCGATGCTGCCGATTCCCGTGCGCGGCATGTGGATCGGCACCTTCCACGGCCTGTGCAACCGCTTCCTGCGCGCGCACTGGAAGCTGGCCGCGCTACCGCAGGGATTTCAGATCCTCGACACGAGCGATCAGCTCTCGGCCGTGAAGCGCGTGATCAAGGCGATGAACCTCGACGAAGAGCGCTATGTGCCCAAGCAGGTCACGTGGTTCATTGCCGCGCAGAAGGAACACGGCCGCCGCCCGAAGGACGTGGAGGTGCGCGACGAACTCTCGCGCGTGCAGGTGCAGGTCTACCAGGCCTACGAGGATCAGTGCCAGCGCGAAGGCGTGGTCGATTTCGCCGAGCTGATGCTGCGCACCTACGAGCTGATGCGCGACAACGCCGCGCTGCGCGAGCATTACCAGCGGCGCTTCCGGCACATTCTGGTGGACGAGTTCCAGGACACGAACACGCTGCAGTATGCGTGGCTGAAGATCTTCGCCGGCCCCGAGACGGCGGTGTTCGCGGTCGGCGACGACGACCAGAGCATCTACGCGTTCCGTGGCGCGCAGGTCGGCAACATGGCCTCGTTCGAGCGCGAGTTCCAGGTCGATCAGGTTATCAAGCTCGAGCGCAACTACCGCTCGTTCGGCAACATCCTCGACGCCGCGAACGAGCTGATCGCGCGCAACACGAATCGCCTCGGCAAGAACCTGCGCACCGAGGCCGGCCCGGGCGAGCCGGTGCGGGTGCGCGAATCGACCAGCGATTTCGCCGAGGCGCAGTGGTTCGTCGAGGAAGCGCAGCAGTTGCACCGCGAGGGCACGCCGCGCAAGGACATCGCCTTGCTCTACCGCAGCAACGCGCAGAGCCGCGTGATGGAGAGCGCGCTGTTCAACGCCGGCATGCCGTATAAGGTCTACGGTGGGCTGCGCTTCTTCGAGCGCGCCGAGGTCAAGCACGCGCTGAGCTACCTGCGGTTGATCGAGAACGCGAGCGACGACACGAGCTTTCTGCGCGTCGTCAACTTCCCGACCCGCGGCATCGGTGCGCGCACCGTCGAGCAGCTGCAGGATGCGGCGCGGGCGAGCGGGCGCAGCCTGTACCAGAGCGTCGGTGCGCTCTCGGGCAAGGGGGGAGGCAACGTGCAGGCCTTCGTCGCGATGGTCGATGCCATGCGCGACAAGACGCGCGGCATGACCTTGCGCGACATCATCGAACACATGCTGCAGGCCAGCGGCCTGGTCGAGTTCTACAAGACCGACAAGGAAGGCCGCGACCGGATCGAGAACCTCGAAGAACTCGTCAATGCCGCCGAGGCCTTCGTGACGCAGGAAGGCTTCGGCAAGGATGCGGTCGCGCTGCCGGTGGACGAACACGGTGCGGCCGCCGTCGAGCAGGCGCCCGATGCCGAGACCGGAGAGATCATGTCTCCGCTCGCGGCATTCTTGACGCACGCCTCGCTCGAGGCCGGCGACAACCAGGCCCAGGCCGGGCAAGACGCGATCCAGCTGATGACGGTGCATTCGGCGAAGGGGCTGGAGTTCGATTGCGTCTTCATCACCGGGCTCGAAGAAGGCCTGTTCCCGCACGAGAACTCGGCCTCCGACCCCGACGGCCTCGAAGAAGAACGGCGCCTGATGTACGTCGCGATCACGCGCGCCCGCAAACGCCTGTACCTGAGCTTCTCGCAGACCCGCATGCTGCATGGCCAGACGCGCTACAACGTCAAAAGCCGCTTTCTCGACGAGCTGCCCGAAGCTGCGCTGAAGTGGATCACGCCGCGCAACCAGGGCTTCGGCTCGGGCTTCGCGCGCGACTACCAGGCGGCGTGGGCACGCGGCACGGGGCTGCACTCGATCGTCGGCGCCGGCAACGTGAGCGGCCTCAGCAGCGCGCCACCGATCGTGCCGAAGGCGCCGAGCCACGGCCTGCGGTCGGGCCAGGGCGTGTTCCACACCAAGTTCGGCGAGGGCGTGATCGTCACCCTCGAAGGCAGCGGCGTCGATGCGCGCGCGCAGGTCAATTTCGGGCGCCACGGCATGAAGTGGCTGGCGCTGTCGGTGGCCAAATTGACCCCGGTCGATTGACGCTCGTGCGCCTGTGCTTGAATGGCATATGGGTCTGCCAGGAGTTGCATGATGTTCACGTCGATCCGCCACGCTGTTCTCGCCGCCGCCTTGCCGTTGGCGATCGCCGGCTGCGCCTCCACCGTCGTCGATGCGCAATGGCGCAACGTCGAACTGCCGCCGAACTATCTGCGCGGCGCCACCGTGATGGTCAGCTGCGAAACCACCGATGAGGTGCTGCGCCGCATCTGCGAAGAGCGCGTGATGGCGGATCTGCGCGCGCGTGGCGCCACGCCGGTGCTGGCCGCGCCGGGCAGCGTGCCACCGGCGCAGCCAGCGCAATCGGGCACGGCCGACGCGCAATACCTGCCGGCCGCGCGCAGCGGCGGCGCCAAGGCGGTGCTCAGCATCACCGTCGGCGCGTCGTCGGCGAGCGTCAGCCCGGGCGTGATGCTGAGCATCGGCGGCTTCGGCTTCGGCCGCAATTCGGGGGGTGGTGTCGGCGTGTCGGCGCCGATCGGCGGCGGCCAGGTCAGCAACGGCTACTCGGCCAACGGCCGCGTCACCGATGTCGCCTCGGGCCGCCTGATGTGGTCGGCCCGCGCCAGCGCACCACCGTCTTCCGACGTGAATGCCCAGCTGGCCGAGTTGTCGAAGAGCGTGCTCGACGCGGCCGACAAGGCTGGGTTGTTCTGAAACTGCGAGCGATTTTTCGATCCGGCCGGCGTTGCTCCCTCTCCCCTCTGGGGAGAGGGCTGGGGTGAGGGGTCGCTGCCGGCACAGTCGCGCTTCGCAGGCCCTCACCCCACCCTCTCCCAGAGGGAGAGAGAGTGAATACCAAAGACTCTCACCTTCTTGGCTACAGCAGACCGGCGCGCTTGACGGCGCGGTAGCGGTTCACCAGTTGCGCCGGCAACTGCGCCGGCTCGACGTCGATCAGCAGACCGTCGCGCGTCGCCAGCCGCGTGAAGGCATCGTGGCGCGATTGCGCGAACAGGTGCGCGCCGGCGATTTCGATCGCCTTCTTGTCGCCGGCCAGCGGCTGATCGGCGAGCTCGCGCAGCGCGCGCTCGCGCAGGCTCGCCAGCAGCACGAGGTGGCGGCTGCGCAGCAGGCGCAGCGCGGGTTCGAGCTCGGCGCTGTCCTCGTCGCGAAAGTTCGTCAGCACCACGATCAGCGAGCGCTTGCGTTGCACGCGCATTGCTTCGGCGGCGGCGAGCAGGTAGTCGGAGTGGGTCGCGCGCGGCTCGATGTCGTAGAGCATCGCCATCAGCGCGTTCAGCGAATGACTGCCCTTGCGCGGCGCGAAGTGGCGCGCATCGGCAGCGTCGGTGCCGAAGGTCATCGCGCCGACCGCGTCGCCTTCCTTGAGCGCGACGTGCGCCAGCAGCATCAACGAATTCAGGGCCTCGTCGAAGTGGCTGCCGGTGTGTGCGGCCGCGCCTTCGTCGGCGCGCATGCGGCGGCCGCAGTCGAGCAGGAACAGCACGCGCTGGTCGCGCTCGTCCTGGAACTCGCGCACGATCGCGCGCCGGTGGCGTTGTGTCGCCTTCCAATCGATGTGGCGGATCGAATCGCCGGCCTTGTAGTCGGCGAGTTGCTTGAAGTCGGTGCCGGCACCGCGCTGCGGCGCGGCCTTGATGCCGATCTCGGCGAGCCGGTTGTCGCTCGCCAGCCAGGCATAGCGCGCAACGGCGGCGAAGTTCGGGTAGACGCGCAGCTCGGCCGTGTCGCCCACTTTCAACAGCAACTCGGCGATGCCGAGTCGCGTGCGCAGGCGCAGGTCGGCGGGCTCGAAGCGCACCGGCCCGCGCCGGCGCGGCGTGACCTGGTACTCGATCGTGGTGCGGGCCCGCGCCGCCGCGGTCAGCGTTTGCGGCAGGCCTTCCACGTCGAAGCTGTCATCGACGCGGTCGAACAGCGCGACACGCCAGCTCGTCGCGCCCTCGTTGATCAAGCTGCCGGTGAGCGTGCGCTGCACGCCGATCGCGAACGCCGCCGGCAGCTGGCGTTGCCATCGCAGCGGCGCGCGCTGCCAGGCCCACGCGCTCCACAACACGTCGACCAGCGCGATCACGAAGAGCCCGGCGGCGACGCTGCCCGCGGCACGCGCCACGCTCGCGAGCGGCACGCGCAGCACCAGCGCCACCGCGCAGGCGAGCGCGAGCGCCGCCAGCACGTAGACGCTGGCGCGTGACGGAATCAGGCGCAGCCGCATCCGATCAGTGGCTCATGGAGTGGTTCACAACCGCGGCGCCTCGACGCTGTCGAGCAACGCCGTCAGCAGCTCGTCGATGCGCCGGCCTTCGAGCTGCGCGTCGGGCGAGAGCAGCACGCGGTGACGCAACACCGGCAGGGCGTACTGCTTGATGTCGTCGGGCGTGACGAAATCGCGCGCGCCCAACAGCGCCGCCGCGCGTCCCGCGCGCACCAGCGCGATCGCCGCGCGCGAGCCGGCACCGAACGCAAAGCCGTTCCAGGCGCGCGTCGCACGGGTGATGCGCACCGCATAGTCGATGACGCGCTCGTCGGTGCGCACATACGCCGCCATCTTCTGCAGCGACAGCACCGCGCGCTGGTCGAGCCGCGCCTGCACGCCGGCCAGCGGCAGCGCGTCGCCGGCCTGCTGCAGCGTCGTCAGCGTGACGATCGCGGCTTCTTCTTCGAGCGTCGGGTAGTTGACCTCGATCTTGAACAGAAAGCGGTCGAGCTGCGCCTCGGGCAGGGGGTAGGTGCCTTCGGTCTCGAGCGGGTTCTGCGTGGCGAGCACCATGAACGGCTTGGCCAGCGGCAAGGTCTGGCCTTCGATCGTGACCTGGTACTCCTGCATCACTTCGAGCAGCGCGCTCTGCGTCTTCGCGGGGGCGCGGTTGATCTCGTCGGCGAGCAGCAGGTTGGTGAAAACCGGGCCGCGGCGCACGCGCAGCGCGCCGAGCTCGGTGCCGCCGCCGGTGGTCATGTCGAGCACGCTGTGGCCGGTGATGTCGGAGGGCATCAGGTCGGGTGTGAACTGCACGCGCGAGCACTCGAGCGAGAGCGCCTGCGCCAGCGCGCGCGCCAGCAGCGTCTTGCCCAGGCCGGGCACGCCTTCGATCAGCACATGGCCCGAAGCGACGAGTGCGATCAGCGTCTGATCGACCACGGCACGCTGGCCGACGACGGCCTTGGCCACTTCATCGCGCAGGGCGGCCAGCACGTCGGCGGCGCGGGTGATGTCGGCGGGGTTGAGCTGCATGCGGATCCTCGTCAATGCGAAAGTGGTGCGGCGGCGGCATTCAGCAAGCGGCGCCGCGCGGTCTCGATCAGCGCCAGCGCGGCGCTCGGGTGGCGGCTGTACGCCGCGTTCAGCGTCGGGTTCATCGCGCGCGCCAGCGCGTGCGCATCGAGCCCGGTCGCCTTGGCGATGGCCTGGGCGCGTTCGCCGAGGATCAGCGCATCGAAGCCCTGGAGGCGGTTGCGCGCCACCTCGACCAGCGCGCGCAGCTGTGCCGCGTGCAGCGCCTCGCCGCCGTGGTGCGCGACGAAATCGGCGGTGCCGCGGATCTGCTCGGCGATCGAGCGCCGCGCGGTCGGCAGCGGCGCCGCGCGCGGGCCGAAGCGCACCGCGCCGCGCCACAGCGCGAACACCAGCGCCAGCGCCCCCAGCAGCACCGCCGGCGTGCCACGGCTCCAGAGGAAGCTCAGCAGCGGCGGGCGCGCTTCGTCCTGCACGAACCAGATCATCTGGCCGGGGTGGATGCGCAAGGTCGCGGCGGCAAGTAGCGCGTTGTCGGAGAGCAGCAGCTGGCTGTTGCCCCACGGCATGTACGCGCTCGACAGCGTGACGCTGCCTTGCCCGACCGGCACGCGCGCCACCACCTGGCCATGCTGCCCGAACAGCGCCCATTCCACCGGCACGCTCGCCCGCAGAATCTCGCGCGTGTACAGGCACGACGCGAACAGGCGGTGCGTGCCGAACACCGGCGCCACATGCGCCGGCTCGCCGACGCCGGGGCACTTCGGCTTGCCGTCGGCGCCTGCGGCCGGCGCGGGCGCGGGCGCTGGCGTATCGTCTTCCTCGTCGTCGTCATCGTCGCGATCGGGCGCGGACGCCGCGCCCGCCGCAGCGGCCGCCGGTTTCGGCTTCGGGACCACCTCGGACTTGACCGGGATCCACGCCAGCGTCTCGTCCAGGTCGCCCTGCTGCGGCAACCACAGGTGGCCGCCGGCCTTGACCCAGCGTTCGAGCAGCCGCGCGCGCTCGGGAAACAGGTTCCAGTGCGCCGAGCTCAGCACCAGCGTGGCGCCGGGCGGTGGCAGCAGGTCGAGGTTCTTCGGCGCGCTGACCTGCGCGCCGAGCCTCGTGGCGAGCTGCTTCAGGCGCAGGTCGGGATCGCGCGGCATGGGCGCCTTGATCCGATCGGGCACCTGCACCTCGACCCATTCGGTGTTCAGCGCCAGCCAGATGACGGCGGCGCAGATCACGAGCGCGATGAACGCGCCCAGCGCGTGTTGACGTTCGAATTTCATGCCGCGGCCGCCGCCGGTGACGCCATCGCTGGCGCTGCCGCGGCGAAGTGCATGCCGAACCCGTCGCACAGCGCCGCGACCGCGCCCGCATCGGCCGGGCGGCCGGCATAGACCTCGGTCTGCCACGCGCCGACGAGCCGCTCGAAGTACGCGCTGCCGTTCGCCGCCAGCACGCGGCCGGCGAGCTGCACGCATTCGCCCTCCGTGCTGGCGGCGCGGATCGGCAGATGCCGGTCGTGCACGAGGCGCGACAGCGCGCCGCGGTACAGCAGCGACAAAGCCGCGCGCAACTCGCCGCGCTGGTGCAGCGCGCGCGCCGCGGCGCCGATGTCAGCGGGCAGGCTGGCCGGGCGGATGTCGAGTTCGTTGACGTGGCTGGGCAGCAGCTCGCCGCGCACGCGCAACGCTTCGGAGCGCACACTCGCCCAGCGCCAGGCGAGCACCGCGAACACTGCGACCGCGATCGCGCCCAGCACCCACACGAGGCCGCGGCCCGCGGCGGCAAACCAGCGCACCAGCTGCCCCAGCCACTGCGGCGCGCTGCTGCGCTCGCGCTGGTCGGGTTCGCGGTTCTTCCAGCGCAGCGTGTGCTCGGCGTGCGTGCCGCCCAAGGCCGGATCGGCCTTCATCTCGGCGACGACGCGCTGCACCTGCTCGGCCGTCACCGGTGCGGATGCGGCCTCGGCGGCGCGCGCCGGGTTCGCTGCGAGCACGGCGAAGGCGGCGCAGAGCAACAGCTCAGCAGGCCAGCGCCGGGCCGCTCCCAAGCGGCCTGCGCACCCCCCCGGGGGGTGACTGCGGTACGCCGCAGTCGGGGGTTCCATTTCAGGCGAACGCAAGGCGAAACTCCTGTTCGATGTCCCACGCTTCCAGTTCGACGCGCCGGTTCAGGTACATCGCGAACCCGGCACCGACGTAGAACGGCTCGACCAAGAGCACGATGCCGGCATACGCGGCTGCGATGGCGAACGACGTCAACGGGCTGTCCGAGCTGACGATCGAGTCGAACATCGCCCGCTGCGTGCCCTCGGGCGTGGCCCAGACGACCAACGCCAATACGCCGATCAGCAGCAGCGATTCGGCCTGCGCGAACGCGCTGTGCATGCCGAATGCCGCGCCGCGCTTGCCGAGCAGAAGCTGCCTGCGCCGTGCGCGGCCGGCTGCACCGCGCTGGCCTTCGAGCTGGCGCGCCGGCTGCGTGTAGGCACGCCACGGCGAGAGCCGGCGCCAGGTGAGCGTCAGCATGAGCTGCTGCCACCAGACCGCGGATTGCGCGGCCCACACATCGCGCAGTCGAGTCGGGTTGCCGAAGACCGCGCGCGAGAGCACGAACAGCAGCGTGCGATCCAGCCACGGCTTCGTGCAGAAGATGATCACGCTCGGCAGCCACGGCGCGATGCTGCCGCAGGCCAGTGCCAGCAGCACGACCACCGCCCAGACCGGCGTGAACGTGGCCCACACCGAGCGCGCGTTGGCTTGAACCAGCCGCACGCCGAGGTCGGTGGCCTCGCTCATCGAGCGCGGCCGCAGGTGCAAGGCAATCGCTTCAACTTGCACGCACCGCTCCTGACCGGCCAGCACGGGGCCGGCCCTGGCCGACGAGGTAGGCGATCACCAGCGCCCAGCAAATGCCGCCGGCGGTGAACTTGGCAATCGGCGCGACCCAGCGCGCCGACGACCAGAACGCCTCCAGCCCGGCGGCGATCAGCAGCAGCGCGAACACGCCGTAGACGAGCACCGCCGATTCGCGCGCCGCCAGTTCGAGCGCGGCGCGGCGCGTGCGGCGGCCGGGCGCGAGCAGCGCATGGCCGAGGCGCAGCCCGGCGGCGCCGGCGAGCACGATCGCGGTCAGCTCGAAGGCGCCGTGCGTGACGACGAACGAATAGAAGGTCTCGCCATGGCCGCGCGCCGTCAGATAGCCGGCGAGGCTGCCGGCCGAGATGCCGTTGTAGGCCAGGAAGAACAGGCTGCCGACGCCGAGCAACACGCCGCCGGCGAAGCACTTGAATGCGATCGAGATGTTGTTCATGATGTAGAAGCCGAACATCATCCAGTCGGTGTCGGCGCTGCGGTCACGGCCGATCGACTCGGCGCCGGGGCCGTACATCTCCTCGTAGCCCCGCACCGTCTGCGCGTCGTGCATCGTCAGGATGAAACCCGGGTCGATGTAGGTTGCGATGCCCAGCAGCACCAGCGGCAGGCCGAACACCAGGCCGGCCACCAGCACGTAGCGCCAGTGCGCGCGCACGGCCTGCGGGAAGTCGAGCAGGAAGAGCTGCGCGAGGCGCGCCGCGCCGTAGTCGGTGCGGCGGTAGATGAGCTGGTGCGCGCGCTGCGTCAGCGCTTCGAGGCGGCCCGTCAGGTGCACCGGGTAGGCACGCGAGCGCGCCAGCGCGAGGTGCTCGCAGGCGGCGCGGTACAGCACCGCGAGGCGTGCCGCGTCGGGGACAGGGGTGGCCTGGGCGAGCGGCTGGCGCAGCCCGCCGAAGCGGCGCTTGCGACCGACCTCGACGTGCGTCAACGCGGCGTCGAGCTCGTTCCAGAGCGGGCCGTAGCCGGCCTCGAACTGCAGCGGCGTCATCGCCGGCCCACCAGCCACTGCGCGACGCTCAGCAGGCGCGGCGTGCGCGCACCGCCGGCACCGGCCGGCAGGATCGAAGCTGCGAGCCCGGCCAGCTCTTCGAGGCGCTCGGGTGTGAGCCGCGCAGCGCGCCCGGCCCAGGCCACGACAGCGGCCTGTTCGCGGGTGGTGAGAGCGCGCGCCGGAGGCATCGGCTCGGCGTCGGGCAGCGGGCCGTCGAGGTTGGCGCTCGTGGTGTGGACCACCAGCGTGCCGGCCGCCAGATCGCCGAGCCGCTTGAAGTCGGGCCGCACCAGCAGCATCAGCAGGCCGAGCGCGTAGCCCACGGGCAAAAAGTCGGCGGTGCGCAGCAGGTTGCGCACCAGCGAGGCCGCGGGCGTGACGGGCAGGCCCGAGTCCATCACCACGCGCAGGTTCATCGCGCGCTTGCCCGGCGTGGCGGCGCCGGGGAGCAGCTCGAAGAGCACCGGGTACAGCCACTCGACCGCGAACAGCAGCACCAGGAACAGGCCGGTGCCGAAGTGCGACATCGCGCTCAGCACGGATGACGCGGCGATCAGCATCACCATGCGCAGCAGCGCGTCGATCAGGAAGGCGTAGCTGCGCGTCGTCACGCCGGCGGGGCGCAGCGGCAGCGCGATTCCTTCAGGCGTCTCCGTGATGAAGACCGTATCGAGCGCGGCAGCGAGCACGTCGCTGACCCGATGCGTGATCAGGTCAGGCCTTCACCACGATCGTGTCGGCGATGTTGTCGTGCAGGCATTTGCGCGAGTCGCGGAAGATCATCAGCACATCCACCAACGCGAAGATCCAGCCGACGACCGGGATCGCGGCGATGACCCAGATCAGCAGGTAGCGCATCCCGATCACGCGCACCGGGTCGCCGCGCTCGCCGCTGCTGCGCACGATGCGCAGGCCGAGCAGCTTCTTGCCGACCGTCTGCCCGGTGGTGGCCAGCAGGTAGCCCTGGATCGCCAGGAACAGCAGGATGCTGATGACCATGCTGCCCGCCATCGCACCGAAGCCGGCGCCCTGCGGGTTCGCCGGGTTGGGCACGACCGACTTGAGGACGGTGATCGCGAGCAGGTAATAGACGGCGCCCTGGATCAGCCCGTCGATCAGCGCGGCGAAGAAGCGCGCCCCGCGCCCCGCGAGCTCGGCACCGCTGGCGGCGACGTCTTCAACGCGGGCGGTCGGCGGGGCGAACGGGTTCTGGTCGGGCGACGTGCTCATTCATCCTCCGGGTCGGGCTTGGGTGTGCGCGAATGGTAGCCGAGAGCCCCGCGCGCGGCCCGGCGTTCAGGCCGGATTCGCGCCCGGCCGGCCGGCCTCGACGACGAAGCGCGCCGCCGTGGCGGCGCCGCTGGCCGGGTCGAGCGCGTTGTCGACGACGCGCACCTGCACCTGCAACTGCTGCGCATCGAGCGCGAAGCGCATGTAGCCGCGCTGGTCGCTGCGGCCGTAGCGGATGTGCGGGTTGAAGGTGCGCGCCGCTTCGACGCGCGATTGCTCCAGGCCCAGGCTGGTGATCGAGGTGCCGCAGAATTCGGTCGCGATCACCGCGCCGGCCGGATCGTCGTAGTCGGCCTTCAGGTCGGCAACGTAGTTGCTGTGGACGTCGCCACCGAGCACGACGACGCCGTTCAGCTTGCGCTGCGCGACCGTGCCGAGCAGGCGATTGCGCGCGGCCGGATAGCCGTCCCAGCCATCGGTCCAGTAGGTGCCGCCGGCCGGGGCCGCCGGGTCGCTCCACGAGAAGCGCGCCATCAGCGTCTGCTGCGCCAGCAGGTTCCACGGGCGGGTCGCGTCCCAGCCGTCGGCGAGCCAGCGTTCCTGTGCGGCGCCGAGCAGCGTGCGCTGCGGGTCGAGGAAGGCGGGGCAGTTCTTCAGCGCCACCGTGTTCGAGCCGCCGCGGCCGGGCTTCGGGCAGACCTGCACGTCGCGGTACTGGCGGTCGTCGATCAGGTGGATGCGCGCGAGCGTGCCCCAATCGAGCCGGCTGACGATGCGCATGTCGGCATCGACCGGGCGCGCAGACTTGGGGAACGGCATGTGCTCCCAGTAGGCGCGATAGGCGGCGGCGCGCTGCGCCTTGAAATCGGGCTCCAGCTCCTGCCCTTGCAGGTTGGCGTAATCGTTGCCGACCTCGTGGTCGTCCCACACCAGCAGCCACGGCGCGGCCGCGTGCGCGGCTTGCAGGGCCGGGTCGCTCTTGTGCGTGGCGTAGCGCGCGCGGTAGGCGCCGAGCGTGCGCACATGGCCGCCCTCGACCGGCCGCAGTGCCTTCGCGCCCGAGCCGTATTCGTAGATGTAGTCACCGAGGAACATCACCGCATCGAGCGACTCGGCGGCGATGTGTCGCCACGCGGCGTAGTGGCCCACGTCCCAGCGCTGGCAGCTTGCGATGACGAAGTCGAACGACGCCGCCGCGGCGTCAGTGGCCGGCGCGGTGCGCGTGCGGCCGACCATGCTCTGCTGGCCGAGCGCGCTGAAGCGGTACCAGTACCAGCGTGCCGGCTCCAGGCCAGCGGGTTCGGCGTGCACGCTGTGCGACCAGGCCAGCTCGGCCGCCTCTTCGCCACGCGCGGCGATGCGCGTGAAGGCTTCGTCGTGCGCGATCTCCCAGCGCACCGTGACGCGCTCGGGCAGTCCGGCGCCGGTCAGCATCGTCCACAGCACAACGCCCTCGGCGCGCGGCTGGCCCGAGGCCACGCCGAGCGCGAAGCGCTGCGTGTCGGCGCCGAGCGCATGGCGCAACAGCGCGGGCACGGCGAGCACCGCCGCGCTGCCTTGGAGCAGGCTGCGCCGCCGCATCACGCTGGATGGGTTGGAGCCGAGCGCTCAGATGCCGACATCGTCGATCTCGCGATAGACATCGCGCAGCCACATCTTGACGCGCTGACGGTCCATCAGGCCGAGGCCACCGCCGTGCGGGTCGCCCGGCGACTTGGCCTTCCAGAAGCTGCTGCTGCCGGCGTCGATCTTCTGGATCACGCCGTCGTGCAGCTTGCGGATCGAGACGACCTTGGCGCCGAGTTCGAGCGCGCGCTGCTGCTGGCCGGATTGCTCCAGCACCGAGAAGTCGTTGCCGCGCACCTGGTTGCGCACCAGCACGTATTTGAGGCCGGTGCCGAAACGGTCGAGCAGCTTTTGCAGCAGGTCGACCGAATCCTTGCCCGAGTCCATCACATGCCAGTAGTGGATCGCCATGCCCATCTCGGCGGCCATGTTGATGGCGCCGGTGTCGTCCAGCCATTTGACGAGCGGGTCGTGGGTCTGTGCCGCCAGATCGACGAGGATGCGCCGGCCCGGCTGCTCGGCCGCAGCCTCGACGATCACGTCCAGCGACTCGTAGTGGTCCATCACGATGGGTGACGCAAAGCCGGCGTAGAAGCGCATCAGCGCGCCGTGCGAACGATCGGTGTCGAAGCCGAGGAACGGGATCTCCTTGTCGATCATGTACTGCGCCAGCACGCGGGCGGTGAGCGATTTGCCGACGCCGCCTTTTTCGCCGCCGATGAAGTGGATGTGCGCCATCGTGAAACTTTCTGTCGTTTGGTTGGGAGCGCGCGCCCCGGGTCACACGGCGCACTTTAACCGCGCCGCCCGCACCCGCGCGTCACGCAATCGTCATGCCCGGGTCACGGGCCGTTCACGACCGACACTTAGCCTGCGAGTCGCATCGACGAAGGAGCAACCCCCATGCGTTTGAACACCCTGGCCGCCGCCCTGCTGGCGGCCGCACTGACCGCGGCCTGCAGTTCCGACGGCACTTCGCCGGCCACGCCCGCGCCGGCGGCCGCGCCGAAGAACGTGATCTTCTTTCTGGGCGACGGTTACGGCATGGTGCCGATGACCGCGGCGCGCATCTACGCCGCCGGTGAAGACGGCGAGCTGACGATCGACACCTTCCCCGAGACGGCGTTCGTCAAGACCTACTCGAACGACGCGCAGGTGACCGACAGCGCGCCCTCGATGTCGGCCTACATGACCGGCCTCAAGATGAACAACGAGGTGCTCTCGATGTCGACCGTCACGCAGGCCACCGACACCGCCGGCGTGGCCTACGTCAACGGCGCCGACAGCACCTGCCCGGCCAGCGGCAACGGCACGCCCGCGACGACCTTGCTCGAGCTGGCGAAGGCCGCGGGCCGCGGCACCGGCGTGGTCACGACAACCCGCGTGACCCATGCGACACCGGCCGCGACCTACGCCCACCTGTGCCACCGCGACGGCGAGAACACCATCGCCGCGCAGCTCGCGCCCGGTGGCGCCGGCTACAACGACAAGCTCGCCGATGGCGTCGATGTGGTGCTCGGCGGCGGCTGGCAGCACTTCTATGCGAAGGGCGCGGCGGCGGGATCGAGCCGCACCGATGCGCGCGATCTTGTCGCCGAGATGAAGGCCAAGGGCTACAGCGTCGTCACCGACCGCGCCGGCCTGGTCGGAACTCCGAGCACGACAACGCGGCTGCTGGGCTTGTTCACGAAGGGCCACATGAACTTCGACCTCGACCGCGACCCGGTCGCCGAACCCAGCCTGGCCGAGATGACCACGGCGGCGATGGACGTGCTCGCGGCAACGAAGAAGAACGGCTACTTCCTGATGGTCGAGGGCGGTCGCATCGACCAGGCACTGCACCCGACGCTCGCACGCAAGGCAATGCAGGACGCGAAGGCCTTCGACGACGCGATCAAGGCCGCGATCGCGAAGGCGAAGCTGACCGACCCGACGCTGGCGAACACGCTCATCGTCGTCACCGCGGACCACGACCACACGATGGTGATGAACGGCTACGCCGCGCTGACCGGCAAGACCACCGACACCCACCCCGGCATCCTCGGTCTGATGCGCAGCTACTCCGACCCGGGCACGCCGGCGCTGGACGCCGACGGCAAGCCGTTCACGACGCTGGTGTTCGGCAACGGCGAGAACCGGGTCAGCGGCGGCCGCGGGCTGATGACGGCCCTGACCGACGCGGCGGTGTTCGACAAGAACTACCACCAGGAAGCGGCCGTGCCGATGCCCACCGGCAGCGAAACGCACGGCGGCGCCGATGTGTTTCTCGGTGCGATGGGCATGGGCGCGGAAAGCTTCCATGGCCTGCTCGACAACACCCGTGTCTTCACGCTCGTGAAGACCGCGGCCGGGCTGTGACGACAAGACAACGGAGTACTGCGATGAACAAGCACACATGGGTCTGGGCGGCGATGGCCGCGGCGCTGCTGCCGGCGACAGCGATGGCAGCCGGCGAAGCGAAGAACGTGATCTTCTTTCTCGGCGACGGCATGGGCCCGGTCACGACGACCGCGGCACGCATCTGGAAGTACAAGGAAGAGGGCACCTTGAACATGCACACGCTGCCGTACACGGCGCGCGTGAAGACCTACTCGCTCGACGCACAGACGACCGACAGCGCGCCCTCGATGGCCGCCTACATGACCGGCGTGAAGACACGCAACGAGGTGCTCGGCATGGACGGCGCCACCAAGGCGATCGCGCCGACCAAGGACGCGACCACCGGTGTCGGCAATGCCGTCAACAACTGCCCCGCGAGCGGCAACGGCGCGGCATCTCCCAACCTGCTCGAACTCGCCAGGGCCAAGGGCAGGGCGATCGGTTCGGTGACCACGGCGCGCCTCACGCACGCCACGCCGGGCGCGACCTACGCGCACGTGTGCCACCGCGACACCGAGTACGAGATCGCGCGCCAAGCCGTGCCCGGCGGCGCCGGCTTCAACGCCGCGCTCGGCACCGGCCTGGACGTGATGATGGGCGGCATCAGCTATTACTGGCGCCCGTACAACGCCACCACCACACCGCGCGGCCGGCCCGACGGGCGTGACCTCGTCGCCGAGCTGCAGGCCAGGGGCTACGGCTTCGTCAGCGACCTGGCTTCGATGAACGCCGCGCCGGTGGTGGCCGGCACCAAGCTGATCGGCCTGTACGACCAGGCGCTGGCGCAAGGGCACATGTCTTATGAGCTCGACCGTGATCCGACCAAGGAGCCGAGCCTCGCGCAGATGACGACGAAGGCGATTGACGTGCTCTCGACCAACGCGAACGGCTACTTCCTGATGGTCGAGGGCGGCCGCATCGATCATGCGCTGCACGGCACGAACGCGGCGCGCGCGCTCGCCGACACGATCGCGTTCGACGATGCGGTGAAGGCCGCGATCGACAAGGTCAAGACGATCGACCCGACCCTGGCGAACACGCTGATCGTCGTCACCGCCGATCACGACCACACGATGGCGTTCAATGGCTACGGCAAGCGCGGCTCCGACATCCTCGGCCTGAACATCAACTACGCGACCGGCGTGGCGAGCAAGGATGCGAACGGCGTCAACTACACGACGCTGGTGTTCGGCAACGGCGCCGTGCGGCCGGACGTGCGCGTGAACCTCGACCCCACGGTGGTGACGGGTAGGGACTATTTGCAGGAAGTGGCGATCCGGCGCGGCAGTGCCGGTTCGGAAACGCACGGCGGCGGCGACGTGATGCTGTTCGCCGATGGCGCGGGTGCGAAGACCTTCAAGGGCACGATCGACAACACCAAGGTCTTCACGCTCGTGAAGACTGCGGCCGGGTACTGATGTGATGACAACCCCTCGCCCGATGGGTACATCGTTCGATCCCCCGAGGGGATGCGGGCCGGCTTGGGGCGGCCCGGCGCTCGGCCCGCGACTTCTGCGCTGGATCGCCTGCACTGCACTGCTCGTCGCCGCGCTGGCGGCGAAGGCGGCACCCGCGCCCGATGTCGATGCGCTGATCACCTACGAGACGCGCCAGGTCACGGCCGCGGGTGTGACGCGTACCGAGCGCTGGCAGGAGCGGCTGGTGCGGCGCGGCGATGCGGTCTGGACCGAGCGCGTGCTGCCCGCCGGCGCCGTCGCGCTGCACGCGAACGAGAGCGCGACCGAGCATGCCGGGCACAAGCACTTCGATTTCGACAGCGCGGCGCGGCTCGTGCAACGCGAGGCCAACGGCGAGTTGCGCCTGCGCTTCGTGGACCGCGAGCGCCGCGTCGTCGTCAGCGTGCCGGCCGCCGAATTCGGCGCGGTCGGTTTCGATGGCAGCTGGGAGGCCGTTGCATTCGTGGTGCCGCCGGCGGTGATCGCGCGCATGGGTGCGCCGAGCAATGGCTGGCGGCGCGAGCAGGCGAAGGGCTGGAGCCACCGCGTGCGCTGGTCCGAAGTGCGGCAGCTGCCGACTCAGGTCGAGTCGCAGCGCGACGACCACAGCATTCGCCGCATCGTCAGCATCGCGCCGAGCGCGCCGGCGAAGAGTCTGCCGTGGGCCGGGCTGGCCGACTACACGCAGAAGGAGTACGACGACTTCATGGACTGACCGGACCGACGATCAGCCACGCCGATCGCGATCGGTCAGCCCGGTGGCGATGGCGAGCAGCGCCAGCGTCGCGAACCAGCCGCACACGGCTTCGAACCAGCTCAGTGCCTGCACCAGCGCCGCGGGGCTGGCGAGGTTGCCGTCGGTGACCGAGGGCGCCCAGCGGCGTTGCTGGCGCAGGTCGACCAGCGGCAGCAGCACGTCGAGCGAATAGGCGAGCGGTTGCAACCGCACGGCGCTGCGCGCGCTCTGCGGTTGCGTCGGCGCCATCAAGCCGTTTTCGTCCGCCACCCAGTAAGCTCCGGCGCAGGCGAGCCACAGCACGAATGCGCCGACGAGCACGCGCAGCGGCCGGTGGCCGTAGCCGGCGAGCCCGCCGAACAGCGCGTGGCCGAGTCGTGGCAGCCAGCGCAGAGATGCAGGTGCACCACCGCCGATCACGCCGATGCGGCGCAGGTGACGCTCGCGGCCGATTGCCACCTCGGTGGCGTGATCGTCTCGGCCCATGCGACGCAGCACCTTGATGACGCGTTGCCAAGGTTCGGGATGGAACTCGTTGCCGAAGTGGCCGGCGCGCTGGGTGGCAAGCCAGCCGAGGCGCATCGTCGCGTCGGTCGGCGCGGTGGCGCCGAAGCGCGCGTAGCTGAAGCCGTCGAGCGAATGGTGGGCGCCCCAGGTCTGCGCGTCGTCGAGCAGCGTGCCGGCGCGGGTATCGACGAGCGAGCTGCCCTCCAGCGGCCTCTGCAGCTGCTGCAGGTTCAGCACGCCGCCGATCTGCGCGCGGTCGAGCAGCACCGCGGCGGCATCGCCCCAGCCGGCATCGCCGATGGCATCGAAATCGGCGCCGCGGCAATCGAGGTCGCCGCCGATGCGGGTGCGCAGCAAGCGCACCTGACCCGCAGCGGAAAAGCCCGCGCCCAGCAGCACGTCGCCGCCGATGCGGGCGCGGTCGAGGTTCAATGCTGCGCCGCGCGTGCCGCCGGCATCGAGCTCGGCGCTCACATGGGCACCGCTGGCGCGCAGGTTGCCGTGAATGCGCGCGCCCTCGAAACTCAGTGCGCCAGTGGCGTCCACGCCGCCGCTCAGGAGCACGTCGCCGCCGATCTGCGCGCCGTCGGCGACGAGCCGGCACGGCAGCGCGTGCGCGAACCGGGTGCTGCCCTGCAGGTGCATGCGTTCGCAGTTCAGATCGCGGCCGATGCGCGCGCGCGCCAGGTTCAATTCGCCGTGCACGCGGCAACCGGCGTTGATCGCGAGCTCGCCGTCGATGCGGATCGCTTCGGCGTGAAGCCCGGGCAGGGCGCTGTCGGGAAAGCTCAGGCTGCCGGCGATCTGCGCACCGTCGAACAGCGGCGCCTGGGCGAACAGGCAGCGGTACATCCACAGGTTGACCGGTACGCGGCGCCGGTTCAGGTCGAGCCGGCCGACGATGCACGCGCCCAGCACCTGCAACCGGTCACCCGCCACCACCGCGCCCTCACCGCCGCCGCGGGCGAGAAAGGCGAGGAACTCGGCACGCAGCCGCAGTTCGGGCGCGGCGTTGCGCGGGCGCTGGTAGCCGATCTTGGCGATGCTGCCGTCGGCGGCGGCCCGCAACAGGATCGCCTCGGCCGGCAGCAGCGGTTCAAAGTCCTGGAGCTTGGGTGTGGTGAAGTGGGATGGCGGGCTTGTCACGGACGCATTCTGGGGCAGGCCATGTTCGCTTCGCAATGCTGCCGCGCCCCGCGCCTGTGGGGGTCCGTCACACCCCGCTCACGGGGGTCAGCCGCGGCCCACGTAAGGCATCTTGGTGGCCATCACGGTCATGAACTGGATGTTCGCTTCGAGCGGCAGGCCGGCCATGTGCACGACCGCATCGGCGACGTGCTTCAGATCCATGCGCGGCTCGACCATCATGCTGCCGTTGGCTTGCGGCACGCCGGTCGCCATGCGATTCGTCATGTCGCTCGCGGCGTTGCCGATGTCGATCTGGCCGCAGGCGATGTCGTGTGCGCGGCCATCGAGCGAGGTCGATTTGGTCAGGCCGGTGATCGCATGTTTGGTGGCGGTGTAGGGCGCGCTGAACGGCCGCGGCGCGTAGGCCGAGATCGAGCCGTTGTTGATGATGCGGCCGCCCCGCGGCTGCTGGTTCTTCATCAGCTTGAAGGCCTGCTGCGTGCACAGGAAAACTGCCGTCAGGTTGATGTCGACGACGGCCTTCCACTGCTCGAACGTGAGCTCGTCCATCGGGATCGCCGGGGCGCCGGTGCCGGCGTTGTTGAACAGCACATCGAGGCGGCCGAACTTCGCGTGGGTCGCCGCGAACAGCGCTTTCACCGCCGCCGGGTCGGTCGCGTCGGTGGACACGGCGAGCGCGTTCGCACCGAGTGCGCCGGCGAGCTTGGCGGTCTCGTTCAGCGCGTCGGCACGCCGGCCGGCGAGCACGACGTGGTAGCCGGCGGTGAGCAGGGCGAGTGCGCTGGCACGGCCGATGCCGCTGCCTGCGCCGGTGACCATGGCGACTTTCATGAACGTTTCCTTTGTTGAAATGGGGTGGGCGGAACCGAAGACTACGCCTCTGCGGGCGCGGCTTCGAAGCAGTCAGCGAAGGTGAAGTACAGCGAGGCGTAGAACACTGTCGTGATGAACAGCGAGATCGGCGCGCCCGCCACCGCGAACAGCTGTGGCGAGCCGATCGCGGCGAACAGCAGGCTGGCGACGATGCCGAAACCGATGATCAGCGAGAACCACGTCATGCTGTAGACGACGAACGCGCCGCGGTTGCGCCAACAGGCGAGCGTGCTCGAGAACAGCGCCTGCGCGCAGCGCTGGCCGTCCCAGAAAACGAGCGCGGGCGCGTGCCAGAACGGCACCGAGAGCAGCCCCGCGAGGCCGAAGCGCAGCAGCAGGCCCCACAGCAGGCCGGGCGCCGCGAGCTTGGCGGCGACGGTGTCGGGCGCGGTCTGCGCGGCGGGCAGCGCATCCATCAGCGCCTCGAACGCGCCGCCGTCGGCGAGCTCGCTGAGCCACATCACGGCGAAGGTGGCGGCGGCGTAGATCACGCCGAGCCAGATCATCGAACGCACCCGCGGCGCGTCGGCGCGCAGCGGCTCGACGAACGCCAGCGGCGTCGGCAGGCCGCCGCCAACGACCGTGCGCGTGGCGATCATGAACCCGAGCGAGACCAGCGGCAGCAAGGTCAGCAGCACCAGCGTGCCGACGAATGGCACGAGCGCGAGCACGAACACCACGAACATGAAGCTTGCGAACAGCGCGGCGAAGGCCATCGGACGTTTGAAGAACGCGCGGAAGCCTTGTCGCACCCACACGCTGCCCTGGCGGGCCGGAACGCTTTTCAGTCTCATCGGGGGGATCGTTTCATGGGTGCCACGGCGCGGCGACGCGCGCGCGCAATACCCGTTCGAAGTGGGTCGGGTCGTGGGCGGTCAACAAGCTGGCGTCGCGCGGCAGGTGCAGATCCCACAGGCGCGAGAGCCAGAAGCGCAGTGCTGCGCCGCGCATCAGTGCGGGCAGCAGGCGGCGCTCATTGGAGGTCAATCGGCGCACGGAGTTGTAGGCCGCCACCAGCACCGCGGCGCGCTCTTCGACGAGCCGGCCGGAGGCCAGGTCGATGCACCAGTCATTCAGGCAAACGGCGATGTCGAACAGCAGCGCATCGACGCCGGCGAAGTAGAAATCGAACAGACCGGTGAGGCGGTCGCCCGACTGAGTCGCATCGAACATCGCGTTGTCGCGGAACAGGTCGGCATGGATCGCCCCGCGCGGCAGCGCGGCATACGCCGCCGACGTGGCGAGCTGCTGCTGGAACGCGAGCTCGCTGTCGATCAGTGCGCGCTGCGCGTCGGTCAGGAACGGGCGCACGACGGGCACCGTCTCGTTCCACCACGGCAGGCCGCGCAGGTTGGGTTGCTGCATCGCGAAGTCGCTCCCGGCCGCGTGCATGCGCGCGAGCATCGTGCCCAGGCTCGCGCAATGCGCAGCCTCGGGCGCGAGGCGGTGGCTGCCGCGCAAGCGATCGACGATCGCCGCCGGCTTGCCCTGCAGCGTGTGCAGGATCGCGCCCGTGGCATCGGCCTTCGGCTCCGGCACCGGGATGCCGCGCGCGGCGAGGTGCTTCATCAGCTGCAGGTAGAAGGGCAACTCGTCGAACGTGAGGCGCTCGAACAGCGTGAGCACGTAGCTACCGCGATCGGTGTCGGCAAAGTAGTTGGTGTTCTCGATGCCGCTGCGGATGCCCGCCAGCGCGCTCAACCGCCCGAGGCCGAGACGGACCACGAGCAACGCCGCCTCGTCGAACGAGACCTCGGTGTAGACCGCCATCCCGGATCAGAATTTCAGGACGTTCCAGACGCGCTTGCCGACCGAGGTGCGCGCGCCGCCGGTGCCGTCGAACGGGTCGCGGCCGGCCGGCGCGGTGACGATCTCGTAGGGCGTGGTCAGGCCGACCTTGGGCGTGACGACGACGTATTGAACCTGGCCGCGCACGTTCAACTCGTCAATCTTCGAGCCACCGTCCTCGACCACCGTGCGCTTGACGTTCGGCTCGCCGCGCTCCGGTGGCGCGGTCTGCGACCAGCACGACGAATACACACAGGCGAGGGCGAGCACGAGGACGGCTTTCATGGGTTGATTCTAGGCCGCTGGCAGAAACGCTTGATTCACAATGTCTGCATGAGTGAAAAGACCCTGCTGCTGGTGGACGGCTCGAGCTACCTGTACCGCGCCTACCACGCGCTGCCCGATTTGCGTGGCCCCGACAACGTGCCGACCGGCGCGCTGCGCGGCGTGGTCGCGATGCTCAGGCTGCTGCGCGAGCAGCACCCGGCCGCGCTCGGCGCCTGCGTGTTCGACGCCAAGGGCAAAACGTTTCGTGACGACTGGTACGCCGAGTACAAGGCGAACCGCGCCACGATGCCGGTCGATCTCGCGGCCCAGATCGAGCCGATCCACGAGGCGGTGAAGCTGCTCGGCTGGCCGGTGCTCTCGGTGCCCGGCATCGAGGCCGACGACGCGATCGGCACGCTGTGCAGGCGCGCCGCCGCGGCCGGTTACCGCGTCATCGTCTCGACCGGCGACAAGGATCTGGCGCAACTCGTCGATGCCAACGTCACGCTCGTCAACACGATGACGCAAGAGCGGCTCGACCCGGCCGGCGTGGTCGAGAAGTTCGGCGTCGCGCCGGAGCGCATCGTCGACTACCTGACCCTGGTCGGCGACACGGTGGACAACGTGCCCGGTGTCGAGAAGGTCGGCCCGAAGACCGCGGTGAAGTGGCTCACCGAGTTCGGCTCGCTCGATGGCGTGATGGCTGCCGCACCGACGATGAAGGGTGCCGCCGGCGAGAACCTGCGCAAGGCGCTGGACTGGCTGCCGCAGGGCCGTCGCCTCGTCACGGTGGCGACCGATTGCGACCTGAGCGCGCACGTGCCCGGCTGGCCGGCGTTCGAGTCGCTCGCGTTCGCGCCGCCCGAGGTGCCGCAGTTGCTCGCCTTCTACGACCGCTACGGCTTCAAGTCCTTCAAGCGCGAGTTCGAGAATGCGCCGGGCGCAGCGGCGCCGGTCGATGCGCCCGCGCGGGACGCCGCATCGGCCCTCGAGAAACGCTACGAAACGGTGACGACGGTCGAAGCGCTCGACGCGTGGGTCGCGAAGATCGAGGCCGCCGCGCTGACTGCGATTGACACCGAGACCGATTCGCTCGACGGCATGCGCGCGCAGATCGTCGGCATCTCGCTCTCGACCGCGATCGGCGAGGCCGCGTACATCCCGGTGCGCCACAGCTACGCTGGCGCGCCGGACCAGCTCTCGATCGAGCTCGTGCTCGCGCGCCTGACGCCGTGGCTCACGAACCCGGCAGCGCGCAAGCTCGGCCAGAACATCAAGTACGACACGCATGTATTCGCCAACGCCGGCATTGCGGTGCAAGGCTATGTGCACGACACGATGCTGCAGAGCTATGTGCTCGAAGCGCACAAACCGCACAGCCTGGAAAGCCTCGCCGAGCGCCACCTCGGCCGCAAGGGCCTGAGCTACGAAGACCTGTGCGGCAAGGGCGTGCACCAGATCTCGTTCGCGCAGGTCGACCTCGAGAAGGCGAGCGAGTACTCGTGCGAGGACAGCGACATGACGCTGCACGTGCACCAACACCTGTGGCCGCAGCTCGAGGCGCACGCCGGCCTGCTCGATGTGTACCAGCGCATCGAGATGCCGGCGGTGGCGATCCTCGGCCGCATCGAGCGCGCCGGCGTGCTGATCGATTCGCCGATGCTCGTGGCGCAGAGTCAGCAGCTCGCCGAGCGCATGCTGGCGCTCGAACAGGAGGCCTACGCGCTCGCGGGCCAGCCGTTCAACCTCGGCAGCCCGAAGCAGATCGGCGAGATCCTGTTCGGCAAGCTCGGTCTGCCAGTGAAGAAGAAGACCGCCACCGGCACGCCCAGCACCGACGAGGAAGTGCTGGCCGAGCTTGCCGCCGACTACCCGCTGCCGGCCAAGCTGCTCGAACACCGCGGCCTGGCCAAGCTCAAGGGCACCTACACCGACAAGCTGCCGCTGATGGTGAACCCCGCCACCGGCCGCGTCCACACCAACTATGCGCAGGCCGTGGCGGTGACCGGGCGGCTCGCCAGCAACGACCCGAACCTGCAGAATATACCGATCCGCACGCCGGAGGGCCGGCGCGTGCGCGAGGCCTTCATTGCGCCGCCGGGCTGCTCGATCCTGAGCGCCGACTATTCGCAGATCGAACTGCGCATCATGGCCCACATGAGCAGCGACCCGGGCCTGCTGAAGGCCTTCGCCGAAGGCATGGACGTGCACCGCGCGACCGCGAGCGAGGTCTTCGGCACCGCGCCCGGTGACGTGTCGAGCGAGCAGCGCCGCTACGCGAAGACGATCAACTTCGGCCTGATCTACGGCATGGGCGCGTTCGGCCTGGCGCAGAGCCTCGGCATCGAGCGCAGCGCCGCCGCCGCCTACATCGAGCGCTACTTCGAGCGCTTTGCCGGGGTGCGCCGCTACATGGACGAAACGAAAGCCTCGGCGCGCGTGAACGGCTTCGTCGAGACGCTGTTCGGCCGGCGCATCTATCTGCCCGAGATCAATGGCGGCAATGGCCCGCGCAAGAGCGGCGCCGAGCGCCAGGCGATCAACGCGCCGATGCAGGGCACGGCGGCCGACCTGATCAAGCTCGCGATGATCGCGGTGCAGAACGCGCTCGATCGCGAGCAGCGCGCGACGCGGATGATCATGCAGGTGCACGACGAACTGGTGTTCGAGGTGCCGGCGGCCGAGCTCGATTGGGCGCGCACCGAAGTGCCGAAGATCATGGCCTCGGTGGCGGACTTGAAAGTGCCATTACTCGCCGAGGTCGGCGTCGGGCCGAACTGGGACGAGGCCCACTGACAGTGCCCGGTCGCGGCAGAAGTGACCATGCGTCGCCTCGCGCGTCAGCTCGCGGAACTGCGCATTCGAGACCCGCACCAGGCACTCGTGGTCGCCGCATTCGAGGTAGATGATCTCGTTCGCGTCGAGCTCGGCGTCGACGACGGTTGGCACGCCCCAGGGCATGCCGACCGGCGGCACCGCGCCGGATGCGCAGTCGGCGAACAGCGCGCCGATGCGCGCCTCGTCGGACAGGTGCAGCCGGTGCCGCCCGAGCAGGTGCGAGACCTCGTTCAGGCGCACCGACTTGTCGGCCGGTACCAGCGCCAGCACCGGGCCCTGATCGTCTTCGAGGATCACCGACTTGGCGAGCAGGTGCGGCTTGACGTTCGCGACGCGTGCGCTCTCGGCGCTGCTGCGGCTGTGGCGGTGCGCGTAGACGCCGTAACGCGCGCCGTGTTCGGCCAGGTAGTTGGACAGGCGGGAAGGGATGGACATCGTGACCTCACGGGGGTGGTCGTCGCCTACCAAAGGTAGTCCGCCATCGCGCCGCTGTCAAAGCCGCCGGCACCGGCATCCACCGCTGCGGGCGGTCATTTTTCGGCGGCGGCCTTCATGTTCGCGAGCCCGGCCTCGAAATCCTTGCCGATCATCGAATCCATGCTGACGAACACGCCCATCAGCTTGGTGACGAACGGCGCCGGGCCGTGCATGACCCACAGCACCTCGGTGTCGTCGCCCTTCGGCGTGAGCGTGAACTCGGCGATGTTGTGGCCTTCGAAAGGCTTGATGAAGTCGAGCTTGATGTCGAGCTTGGTGGCCGGCGCGGTCTTCAGGATCTCCATGCGGCCGGCGCCGACCTTGCTGTTGCCGGTCCATTCGTAGACCGTGCCCACGCCCGCCGCGGCGCCACTGAAGCTGCGCTTCATCTCGGGGTCGAGCTTCTCCCAAGGCGACCACTCGCCCCAACGGTGGAAGTCGTTGATCAGCGCAAAGACCTTGTCGGCCGGCGCGTGGATCGTCGTCGTGCGCTGCACGCTGAAGGTGTCGGGCCGCGTCAACGCGAACGCGAGGATGCCGAGGATCGCAAGCAGGATGACGATGGCGAGGGTCTTGAGCATGGGGCGCTCCCGTGGCGTGGGGGAGACAGTTTATCGCCGCGCGATCCGGATACGGGTGCGACGCGGGGTTGCCTAGATTGACGGGTCATCGACCGCCGGGACAATCGCGGCATGCGCAGTCTGCTCGCCGTCATCGGCATGTCCCTTGTTGTCGCGTCCGCGCATGCGGCCGGTGGCCACTTCGATGTCGATGACGCGACGGTGCTCGACCCTGGTCGTTGCCAGTACGAAGTCTGGGTGGTGCGCGCACCGGCCTCGGGGGCGACTTTTGCGCGCCTCGGCCCGGGCTGTCGGGTCGGGCCGGTCGAGATCGGTGTCAATCTCGATCGCTCGTCGGGGGCCGACAACGGTCGCACCTTGCTCGGCCCGCAGCTGAAGTGGGTCGTCGATCTGCTCCCGGACAAGCTCGGCGCCGGCCTCGCCTGGAGCGCTTCGTATGACCTGACGAACCACGGCCGACCGGCTCAGACCCTGTACGCACCGTTCAGCTGGCGGGCCGCCGAGAAACTATGGGTCCACGCGAACATCGGCATCGACCGCGACCTCGCGGGCACCCGCTGGCGACGCCAGGGCCTGTCGGGTGAATGGGCGGCGAGCGAGAACCTCACGTTCATCGCCGAGCGCGTGAAGATTGCCGGCGACTGGACCTCGCGCCTCGGCGGTCGTTTCAGCCTCAACGAGACGCTGAGCGTCGATCTGAGCGCGGGGCGCTTCGGGCGGCGCGGCGAGCGGGTCTATGTGATCGGGGTGAATCAGGAGTTTGCTCGGTAGGTTGAGACCCGTGCGCTTGAATGTTGACAATCACGGCAGGGGATGGGGAAAGAGGCAAAGGGGCGCTGTTCTCATGACAACCCAGGGAAGTCGAACGAACCCCGATCTCGATGCGGGCTTCAGCCGCGCCAACGCGAGCATTTCGCGTCGGAACGTCGGGCTGGCCATCTTGCTCACCAGCATCGTGAATCGAATGTCGGCGGCAGACCGAGTCATGCGCGTCGGCGTTCTCGGCGTCGGCCTTTGGGATCCACTCGATCCAAGTGCAAAGTTCTTCATCGACGAGCTTTCGCGACGGGGTTATGTCCTCGGACGCAATTTGACCTTTGTCAGCCGCGCCTGTGGCAATGAGTTGCAGCGCCTGGACGGGTTGGCATCCGAGTTGGTCATGCTCAAGGTCGACTTGATTTGGTCGACAGGAGGAACGCCCGCCGCACTGGCCGCCAAGCGAGCAACGGCTACGATTCCGATCGTCATGACGACACGTGATCCGGTAGAAGACGGGCTGGTGGAGAGCCTTGCCAAGCCTGGCGGCAACGTGACCGGAAGCGCCGACATCGGGCAAGAGCTGATGCTCAAACGCCTTCAACTGTTGCTGGAGGCAGCCGGCGAAGCCAAAGTGGTCGGCTACCTGACTCATCCGAAGATTCTTGAGCGCAAGAGCGAGCACAAGACCATCGCCGCCATGGAGTCCCTGATGCTTGCGAGGGGTGGAAGACTGGTCGTCGTCTCGGTGCGAGAAGTCTCCAAGGGTGACGACATCGAGTACGGTGTGGCGCTGCTCCAGCGGCAAAAGGTCAGCGCCGTGTTGATCAACAACTACTCGACGATAGGAGCCGATGAGGCGCGGACTGCGGACATCCTCCTGCGCTATCAACTGCCGGCCATGATGGAGAACCGGTCATACGCGGAGCAGGGAATCATGATGACCTACTCCGAGCCTCCCGGGGACGGCGATCTCAGGAATGCCGCATTCCTGGACCGCATTCTCAAGGGCGCCAACCCTCGGGATTTGCCCATCGAGCGGCCGACCCGGTTTGAACTGTCGATCAACACTCGAACCGCTCGAAAACTGGGCATCACCATCCCCACAGCGCTGCTGCTGCGAGCGGACGAGGTGATTCGATAGCGCGGACCCCGCATGAAGAGTGTCTGACGCGCAAGTGGCGCCTCGGTCACGAAGTTGTCGCAAAACCTTCATAAACTGCTGGCATGAACCACATCAGCACGCCCGGCGCGCTCGAGATGCCGGCGCTGCTGAATCGCGAGCGCGCCATCTTCGAGTTCAACCGCCGTGTGCTGGCGCAGGCGCGCCGTGCCGACGTGCCGCTGCTCGAACGGCTGCGCTACGTGTGCATCGTGTCGTCGAACATGGACGAGTTCTTCGAGGTGCGCTTCGCCGACTACCTCGAAGCCGCACGCCGTTCGGGCTCGGGCGTGTCGGGTCGCGATCTCGAATCGGTGGCCGCCGATGCGCACGCGCTGATCGACGACCAGTACACCGCGTTCAACGACGAGGTGATGCCGCAGCTCACGCGGCAGGGCATCGTGATCCTGAACCACGAGCAGCGTGACGAAGCGCAGCGGCGCTGGGTCGGCAGCTTCTTCGAGCGCGAGGTGCGGCCGCTGCTGGTGCCGGTCGGCCTCGACCCGTCGCACCCGTTTCCGCAGGTCGCGAACAAGTCGCTGAACTTCATCGCGCGGCTCGGCGGCAAGGATGCGTTCGGGCGCGTCAACCCGCTCGCGATCGTCAAGGTGCCGCGTGTGCTGCCGCGCGTGATCCGCTTGCCGGACAAGCTCGCGGGCGTCGGTGCCGACGGTCGCAAGCGCCAGGCGTTCGTGCTGCTGACGAGCGTGATCCGCGCGCACCTGGCCGAGCTGTTCCCGGGTCGCGAGGTCGAGGTGTTCTCGCAGTTCCGCGTCACGCGCGATTCCGATCTCGAGGTCGATGAAGACGACGTCACCAACCTGCGCCAGGCGCTGCGCTCGGGCCTGACGACGCGGCATTTCGGCCAGGCGCTGCGGCTGGAAGTCGTGAACACCTGCCCGGGCGAGCTGTCGGACTTCCTGCTTGAGCAGTTCAGTCTGCCGGCGGCGGCGCTGTACAAGGTCAACGGGCCGGTGAACCTGGTGCGCCTGAACCAGCTGATCGATCAGGCGAGCGACGACGGCGCGGTCCCCGCGCTGCGCTTCGCGCCGTTCGAGCCGGCGTGGCCCGAATCGAGCCTGCCGCGGCAGAGCTCGATCTTCGAACGCGTGCGCGAGCGCGACGTGCTGCTGCACCAGCCCTTCGAGTCGTTCGAGCCCGTGGTGCAGTTCCTGCGCGAGGCGGTGTTCGATCCGGACGTGCTCGCCATCAAGCAGACGATCTACCGCACCGGCAGCGAATCACCGCTGATGGATCTGCTGATCGAGGGCGCGCGCCGCGGCAAGGAGGTGATGGTGGTCGTCGAGCTGAAGGCGCGCTTCGACGAGGAGGCGAACATCAACTGGGCCGAGCGGCTCGAAGCGGTGGGCGTGCAGGTCGTGTACGGCATCGTCGGGCTGAAGACGCACGCCAAGTTGCTGCTCGTGACGCGCCGCGAGCAGGGCCGAATGCGGCGCTACGCACATCTCTCGACCGGCAACTACAACCCGAAGACCGCGCGGCTGTACACCGACCTCGGCTACTTCAGTGCCGAGCGCGAGCTGACGGCGGATGTGGACGCGGTCTTCCAGCAGCTCGCGAGCCTGGGCCGGATGAAGCCGCTGCGCTGCCTGCTGCAGGCGCCGTTCACGCTGCACAAACAGATGCTCGCGCACATCGAGAAGGTGGCTGCGGCGGCGCGTGCCGGTCAGCGCGCCCGCATCGTCGCGAAGATGAACGCGCTCACCGACGTGCCGCTGATCCACGCGTTGATCAGGGCCGCGCGCGACGGCGCCGAGATCGACCTGGTCGTGCGCGGCGCCTGCATGCTGCGGCCAGGCGCCGAAGGAATCCGCGTGCGCTCGGTCGTCGGGCGCTTTCTGGAGCACTCCCGCGTGAGCTATTTCTGTTGGGGCGAGGGCGCCGACGATGCGGCGCTGTTCCTGTCGAGTGCCGACTGGATGGGCCGCAACATGTTCGGCCGCATCGAGATCGCCTGGCCGGTGCGCGATGCGGCGCTGCGCCAGCGCGTCATCGACGAGTGCCTCGTGCCGTATCTGCACGACGGGCAGGATGCGTGGCAGCTGGGGCCCGACGGCAGCTACGCCGTGATGGCTCGAACCGGCCCGAGCGCGCAGCAAGCGCTGATGCAACGCTATTCGGGAACGACGTGATGGACCTGATCCTGTGGCGCCACGCCGAAGCCTCCGAGGCGCGCGAGGTCGAGGACGATCTGAAACGCGCGCTCACGCCCAAAGGCGAGCGCCAGGCGCAACGCATGGCCGAGTGGCTGAACCAAAGGCTCGCGCACTCCACGCGCATCCTTGTCAGCCCGGCACTGCGCTGCCAGCAGACGGCCAAGGCGCTGGGCAAGAAGTTCAAGACCGCAAACGAACTCGCGCCCGATGGCAACGGCGAATCGCTGCTGAAGTCCGCGCGCTGGCCCGATGCGGCCGAGCCGGTGCTGGTGATCGGCCACCAGCCGACGCTCGGGCTCGTCGCCTCCTACCTGCTGACCGAGCTGCCGCAGCCGTGGACGATCAAGAAGGGTGCGGTCTGGTGGATCCGCGGCCGCAACCGCGAAGACTCGGCGCAGGTGATTCTGCAAGCGGTGCAGTCGCCCGACTGTCTTTAACCAGGCGTCGCAGCCCGCGCCAAGAGTGCTCGGCGCCGCGATTCGCCGGTTTTGAGTGTCCAAGTGTGTCAAGAAGACGGCGGCGCAGGGCCGCCGCCGGCGCGATATGACACCGCGTTTTCGGCGTTCACCCAGGGTAAACACGGTGCAACTGAAAGCGAATGTGTGGCAAGTAAAAATGGGAAAATCGCACATTCAATTACCGTATGTGCCGGGCATCGCGACTAGGCTTGCGCATGTCGGAGTCCCCTGCCAGCCGTTGACGGTGCGCACGGCTTCAGCTTCGGGCAGTACCGCCTTGCAGGCGGTAGCGTCATTCATCACTCCCCTTTGCTTCAAGCAGCCAGCCAGGATTTGACTATGGAAACCTCACGTCTCGTCATTGTTTACTTTCACCTGATCGCGTGTTGCGTTGCGATCGGCCTCGTGCTGACCAGCGACGTCGCCATGGTCAAGCAGCTCTTGCAACGCAGCGTCCCCGCGGTCGCGGACAACGAACACCTCGAGACCTTGCAGCGCACGGTCTCGCGTGCGCTGGCGGTGCTGTGGGCGACCGGCGTGGCGATCGTCGCGCTCGACGCCTCCGCCAAGGGATGGGGCTATTTCGAGAACCCGAAACTGCAGGCCAAGATCGGTCTGGTGGTTCTTCTGACCTTGAATGGGGTGGTCCTGCACCGCACCGTGTTGCCGTTGATGAAGGAGGTCGGCTCGCTGCTGAACCTCGAGTTCAACCACCTCGTGCTTGCACTCTTCGCCGGTTCCGTCTCGGCGGTGACCTGGTTCTACGCGGCGCTGATGGGCGTCGGCCGGTCGCTCTCCTGGAAGTACTCGCTGGTCGAGCTGCTGGCGGCGTATCCGGTACTGATCGGCGGCGGCTTCTGCATGATGCTTTCGTTGTCGGCATGGGCCCGGTTCAAGCCCTCGCGCAACACCTCCTACGATTTCGGCGACACCGTCATGCTCGTGCGCCTGTGACACCTGCGAGCCGGATCGGTCCGCCGCGCTCCCACAACGCGGCCTCTTCGTCCAACAGATGTCCGGTGCGCGGGTGGGTTTCGCGCCAGCCGGGCGCGAGTTCCAGCTCGGCGACCGACCCGGTGCGTTTCAAGCGCATCGCGTCGTCATCGACTTCGCCGCGCGCATGGCACTTGATCACGCCCAGGCGCAGGCACAGCAGCTGCCACGCGAAGTCGTCGCGGGTCAGGGCGGTCTCGACCTTGCGCAGGCCACCACGCTGGCCCAGCACCAGCTCGCTGACGCGGCGCAGCTGGCTCTGCGAGAAGCCGGCGGCGTCGGCGTGCGCGAGCACATACGCGCTGTGGCGGTGGTGGTCGTGGTGCGAGACCATCATGCCGATCTCGTGCAGCGAGCAGGCCCACAGCAGCTCGCGGCGGGTCTCGGCGCTGGCGCGGGGCTGCACGCTCGCGTAGAGCCGTGCGGCGACGCGGGAGACGCGTTCGGCCTGCTGCGTGTCGGCCATGAAGCGGCGCTGCAGCTCGCGCACCGACGCATCGCGGACGTCATGGCCGTCCTGGCGCAACTCGATCGCGGCGCGGCGCTCGTCGAGGTCGAAGATCACGCCCTGGCGCAGCGCGCCGCGCGCTGGCAGCAGCTCACGGATGTCGAAATGCGCGGCCAGCGTGTACAGGATCGCGAGGCCGCCGGCGATCACCGCGCGGCGCTCTTCTTTCAGGCCCGGCAGCAAGAGCTTCTCGACGCGGCCGGCGCGCAGGCAGTGCTCCATCAGCCAGCGCAGGCCGTCGGGTGTGATGCGGCCGTCGCTCACGCCGCTGGCGGCGAGCAGCTGCGAGACCGCACCAACCGTGCCCGACGAGCCGAGCGCTTCTTGCCAGTGCGCCGCGGCGAACGGCTCCAGCGCTTCTTCGAGTTCGGCGCCAGCGGCGATCTGGGCCTGTCGAAAAGCCTCTTCGGTGAAGCGGCCTTCGCCGAAATACTTCAGCGACAGGCTCACGCTGCCGACCTGGAACGACTCGGCCCGCACCGGCTTGCGGCCGTGGCCGAGGATCATTTCTGTCGAGCGTCCGCCGATGTCGACGACGAGCCGCGGCACGCTCGACGGCTGCAGCCGGGCCACGCCGACGTAGATGAGGCGCGCTTCCTCGCGGCCCGAGATCACTTCGACCGGGTAGCCCAGGACGGCTTGCGCCCGCGTCAGGAATTCATCGCGGTTGCGCGCCTCGCGCAGCGTCTGCGTTGCCACGGCGCGCACCTGCGCCGGAACGAAGCCCTTGAGCCGCTGCGCGAAGCGGGCGAGGCAGGCCAGGCCGTGCTCGGCGGCTTCTTCGGTCAGCAGGCCGTGGCCGTCGAGCCCGGCGCCGAGGCGCACGGTCTCCTTCAGGTAATCGATGCGGCGGTAGCGGCCGTCGATCAGCTGCCCGATCTCGAGCCGGAAGCTGTTCGAGCCCATGTCGATGGCCGCGAGTTGGCCTGGCCATCGCGGGGCAGTGGAATTGATGGGGGCATCCATGCGGCGATTGTCAGGCCTCCCTAGAATCCGCCGAGCCTTGAATCAACATCTGGAGCCACCTTTGGAAACGACTGATCTTGCACGACGGGACTTCGTCCGCGCCGCGGTGGGCACGGGCTTCGCCGCGTCGGTGTTGCCCGTCACCGCACAAGCGATCAAGACCGACAGCACCGGGCTCACGGTCGGCGAAATCACGATCATGGCGGGCGACTTCAAGCTGCCGGCTTACCGCGCGATGCCTGCGGGCAAGACCGCTTCGACCAAGCTGCCGGTGGTGCTCGTGGTCTCCGAGATCTTCGGCGTGCACGAGCACATCGCCGATGTGGCGCGGCGCTTCGCGAAGCTCGGCTACCTCGCGATCGCACCCGAGCTGTTCGTGCGCCAGGGCGATGCGCAGTCGTATGGCGAGATCGGCAAACTGATGGCCGAGGTCGTCAGCAAGGTGCCCGATGCGCAAGTGATGGGCGACCTCGATGCCTGCGTCGTGTGGGCCAACGCGAACGGCGGCGACGCCGCGCGCTTGGGGCTGACCGGCTTCTGTTGGGGCGGCCGCATCGCCTGGCTCTACACCGCGCAGAACGCCGCGGTGAAGGCCGGCGTGGCTTGGTACGGCCAGCTGTTGGGCGAGCCGTCGGCGTTGAAGCCGGCGAACCCGATCAACGTCGTCGGGCAGCTGAAGGCCCCGGTGCTCGGGCTCTATGGCGAAAAGGACACCGGCATCCCGCTGACCGCGGTCGAGGCGTTGAAGGCAGCGCTGGCCGCGTCGCCGAACCCGGCGGCCAAGCAATCGCAGTTCGTCGTCTACCCGGGCGTGGGCCACGCGTTCCACGCCGACTACCGGCCCAGCTATGACCGGGCGGCGGCGGAGGACGGCTGGAAGCGCTGCGTCGCGTGGTTCAAGGCGAACGGCGTCTGAGCGCGAGCGGGCCGAGCGCCGGGCCGCCCCAAGCCGGCCCGCATCCCCGCGGGGGATCGGTCAACGTATTCGTTGGCCGAGGGGCCGACATCGCTAACGAACCACCAGCACCGGCACCTTCGTGTGCGTCAGCACCTTCTGGGTCTCGCTGCCCAGCAGCAGTGCCGAGACGCCGCGCCGGCCGTGCGAGGCCATCACGATCAGGTCGCACTCCATGCGCTTGGCGTGATCGATGATCGCTTCCCACGGGTGCAGTGCCTCGACGGTGTGCGCGTGGCAGGTCACGCCCGCGCTTTCGCACAGCGCGACCACCGCGGCGACGCGCTGGCTGGCGATGCGCTCCTGCGCGTCGAAGAACTCCTGCGGTGGTGTCGGCTGCATCTCCGAGATCGCGCTGTACGGGAACGGCTCCTTGGCGCTGATCGTGTGGAGCTGAGCTCCGACTGATTTCGCGAGGGCGATGGCGGCGGTGATCGCCTTGGCGGTGATGTCCGAGCCGTCGGTCGGGACAAGGATCTGTTTGAACATGATGCGCTCCATTCAAACCGGAGCCTGAATCATGCGCCTTGTGCGACCGGCCGGGAAGGGTCGGCCGACCACTCGCTCCACGAGCCGGGGTAAAGAAGCGAACCGGCCAGCCCGGCATGCTCCATCGCGAGCAGGTTGTGGCAGGCGGTGACGCCGGAGCCACACTGATGCACCACGCCAGACGCGCCGCCCCCGCCCAGCAGCGCATTGAACTCGGCGCGCAGCTGCGCCGCCGGCTTGAAGCGGCCGGTGGCGGGGTCGAGGTTGTCCTTGAAGAAGCGGTTCAGCGCGCCGGGGATGTGGCCGGCGGCGGGGTCGAGCGGCTCGATCTCGCCGCGGAAGCGCTCGCCGGCGCGTGCGTCGATCAGCGACACGCGGCCGAGCTGCGCGGTCAGCGCGTCGGCGTCGACGGTGCGCGCCAGCGTGTTCCGATCAGGGTAGGGCGCGGTGGCGGGCGGCGCCGGTGTCGGGTTCGTCGTCAACGTACCGCCGGCAGCCGTCCACGCGGCCACGCCGCCGTCGAGCACGGCGACCTCGGCGTGGCCCATCCAGCGCAGCATCCACCAGAGGCGCGCCGCATACATACCGCCTTGGCGGTCGAGCGCCACGACCTGATGCTTCGGCGTGATGCCGCAGCGCGCGAGCGTGGCCGCGAAGGCGGCGCGCTCGGGCAGCGGGTGGCGGCCCTTGAACTCACCATGCGTGCCGGTCTTCGCGCCGCACAGGTCCCGGTCCAAATGCAGGTAGAGCGAGCCGGGCACGTGGCCCTCGCGCCAGCTCGTCTCGCCGGCGTTCGTGTCGGCCAGATCGAAGCTTGCGTCGATGACGACGGGGCCGCCGCCGGCGGCGCGCAGCTGGTCTGCGGTGATCAGGGTGGTGAAGCTCATGGTGTTCAGGTCTCCAGCGGCGAGTTCGCCGTGTCGGGTGGGGCGCTGCGGCTGCGCAGCAACGTGGCGGAGAGGCCGGCGCCGACGATCAGCAGCATGCCGCCGATCGCCATCCACGTCACGCGGTCATTGAACAACAGCACGCCGTAACCGAAAGAGAACGCGATGCCGAGGTACTGCAGGCTGGCGTTCACGAGGGTGCGGCCGGTGCTGTAGGCGCGCGTCATCATCAGCTGGGCGGCCGTCGCCAGCACGCCGACGGCGAGCAGGAAGGCCGCGCCCTTGAGCGTGTGCGCATGCATGCCGGTGAACAGCGTCGTGGCCAAGCCGAAGAGCGCGCCGCCGATCGAAAAGTAGAAGACGATGCGCACCTCGGGCTCGCCGGCGCGCGCGAGCGCCGCGACCTGCAAGTACGCCGTGGCCGAGATCACGCCCGACAGCAGGCCGACCATGCCGTGCCAGAGCTGATCGTGCTCGATCGTCGGCCGCAGGATCAGCGCGACGCCGGCGAATCCCAGCAGCACGGTGAAGATCAGCCGGCCGTCGATGCGCGCGCTGCCGAGCATCGCCGCGCCGCCGATCAGGAACAGCGCCATCCATACCGAGGACATGTAGTTCAGCGTCATCGCCGTGGCCACCGGCAGGTTGCCGAGCGCGTAGAACCACATGAACATCGCGGCCACACCCGAGAGGCTGCGCCAGAAGTGCGTCATCGGCACCGTGGTCCTGAGCGGCACGCCACGTGTGCGCGCCAGCCACGAGATCAGGAAAGCACCGGTCAGGCCGCGGTAGAACATGATCTCGCCAGGCGAATACTCCGCCGACGCGAGCTTCACGCACACGCCCATGCTGGCGAACAGGAAGGACGCGAGCACCATCAGCCAGGAGGCCGACAGCCGGTGGCCGAGATTCAGAGCTGGTTCCCCATCTCTCTGCGGTACCACTCGTGGAACTGCTGCATGCCGTCTTCCATCGGGCTCTGGTACGGGCCGATCTCGTCGTCGCCGCGCTCCATCAGCGCGCGCCGGCCGGCGTCCATGCGCAGCGCGATCTCATCATCCTCGGCGCAGGTTTCCCAGTACGCGGCGCGCCCGGCCTCGACGAACTCGCGCTCGAACGCTGCGATCTCCTCGGGGTAGTAGAACTCGACGACGTTGAGCGTCTTCTGCGGGCCCTTGGGGTAGAGCGTCGAGACCACGAGGACATGCGGATACCACTCGACCATGACCGTCGGGTAGTACGTGAGCCAGATCGCGCCGTGCTCGGGCAGCTCGCCATTGCGGTACTTCAACACGGCGTCATGCCAGCGGCGGTAGGCCGGCGTGCCGGGGCGGGCGAGCTCGTTCTTCGTGCCGACCGTCTGCACCGAATGGTGCTCGCCGAACTCCCAGCGCAGCTCGTCGCAGGTCACGAACTGCCCGAGGCCGGGGTGGAACGGGCCGACGTGGTAGTCCTCGAGGTAGACCTCGATGAAGGTCTTCCAGTTGTAGTCGCACTCGTGCAACTGGATGTGGTCGAGCACGTAGCCGGTGAAGTCGAGGTCTTTGAGCGGCCCGAGCTTGGCCAGATCGGCGGCGACGCTGCGGCCACGGCCTTCGAAGACCATGCCGTTCCAGGTTTGGACCGGGTAGTTGTTCAGGTTGAGGCACGGGTCGTCGGCAAAGTGCGGCGCGCCGATCAGCTGGCCTTGCAGGTCGTAGGTCCAGCGGTGCAGCGGGCAGACGATATTGCTCTGCGTGTTGCCGCGCCCGCGCAGCATCAGCGCCTGGCGATGCCGGCAGACGTTCGAGATCAGCCCCACGCCCTGCGGCGTGCGCACCAGCACGCGGCCTTCGCCTTCCTGCGGCAGCGCGTGGTAGTCGCCGACCTCGGGCACGGCCAGCTCGTGGCCGAGGTAGCGCGGGCGGTTGCCGAACAGGCACGCCAACTCGCGCCGGAAGAGCTCGGCATCGAAATAACTGCTGACTGAGAGTTGCGAGCGGCTGCGCTCGAGTGCGGCCAGGTTGACGCTCAGGTCGGACATGATCCCAGCGAATCTCCAGTGGTCATGCGGCCCGGTGCGCGCAGGCCGGGTCGGCGTGAAGCTGCCGGGCTCGGCAGGCTGCGGATTGTAGCCGGGGGCCGTTGGCGGCGACCCATGCAACCCGCCGGCCAGGCGCCAAGCGCACGCGACTGACTACAATCAAAGGTTTCACGACACGGCAATGGCAAAGACCACCTCGACGGCCACCCCTGCGGCAGCGTCCCCCAGCTACGAAGACGCGCTGGGTGAACTCGACCGCCTCGTCGCGGCGATGGAAGCCGGCCAGCTGCCGCTCGATCGTTTGCTCGAAAGCTACAAGCGCGGGGCCGAATTGCTGACTTTTTGCCGAACGCGGCTCGAAGCGGTAGAGCAGCAGGTCAAGGTGCTCGAAGATGGCCAGCTGAAAGCTTGGGCCCCGCAATGAAGCTGGCGGAATTCGAAGTCTGGGCGCGTGCCGAGGTTGACGCGGTCGAAGCGGCATTGCAGTCCTGGGTGCCGGCCGATGCCCCTGCCGGCCTCGGCCTGGCGATGCGCTACGGCGTGCTCGACGGCGGCAAGCGCGTGCGCCCGCTGCTCGTGCTGGCTGCCTCGCAGGCCGTGCACGGGGACCGCGACGCCGCGATGCGGGCGGCCTGTGCGGTCGAGCTGATCCACGCCTATTCGCTCGTTCACGACGACATGCCGTGCATGGACAACGACGTGCTGCGCCGTGGCAAGCCCACGGTGCATGTGCAGTTCGGCGAGGCCCAGGCGATGCTGGCGGGCGACGCGATGCAGGCGCTGGCGTTCGAGGTGCTGACGCCCGACGAGGGCATGGCGCCGGCCTTGCAGGCGCGCCTGTGCTCGCTGCTGGCGCGCTCCGCCGGCCATGCCGGCATGGCCGGCGGGCAGGCGATCGACCTGGCCAGCATCGGCAAGCCGCTCGGCGAGCACGCACTGCGCGACATGCACCACCGCAAGACCGGCGCGCTGCTGCAGGCCAGCGTGCTGATGGGCGCGGCCTGCGGCTCCGCCACCGCGCCGCAATGGGCCGCGCTGGCCGACTACGGCGACGCGCTCGGCTTGGCCTTCCAGGTCGTCGATGACATCCTCGACGTGACGCAAGCCTCCAGCACCCTCGGCAAGACCGCGGGCAAGGATCTCGACAACAACAAGCCGACCTACGTGACCGTGCTCGGCCTCGATGCCGCGCGCCGCCACGCCGACGAGCTGCGCGACAAGGCGCAGGCGGCGCTGGCGCGCAGCGGGCTGCGCGACGCCGCGTGGCTGAGCCTGCTCGCCGACAAGGTCGTGGACCGCGACAGCTGAACCATGAAACACCCGCTTCTCGAAACCATCTCCAGCCCCGCCGACCTGCGGCGCTTGTCACGCGCCGAATTGAAGCAACTCGCGATCGAGCTGCGCGATTTCGTCGTGCAGAGCGTGGCGCAGACCGGCGGCCACCTGTCGTCGAACCTCGGCACGGTCGAGCTGACGATCGCGCTGCACCACGTCTTCAACACCCCGTATGACCGCCTCGTGTGGGACGTCGGCCACCAGACCTACCCGCACAAGATCCTGACCGGCCGGCGCGAGCGCATGGGCACGCTGCGCCAGATCGGCGGCATCTCGGGCTTTCCGCGCCGCGGCGAGAGCGAGTACGACACCTTCGGCACCGCGCATTCGTCGACCTCGATCTCGGCCGCGCTCGGCATGGCCGTGGCCGCGCGTCTGAAGGGTGAGGATCGCAAGGCCGTCGCGATCATCGGCGATGGCGCGATGAGCGCCGGCATGGCGTTCGAGGCGCTGAACAATGGCGGTGTCTCGCACGCCGACATGCTGGTGGTGCTGAACGACAACGACATGTCGATCTCGCCGCCGGTCGGTGCGCTGAATCGCCACCTGGCGCGCTTGATGAGCGGCCGCTTCTACGCCACTGCACGCGATACCGCGAAGTCGGTGCTGAAGAACGCGCCGCCGCTGTTCGAACTGGCGCGGCGCTTCGAGGAGCACGCCAAGGGCATGGTCGTGCCGGGCACGATCTTCGAGGAGTTCGGCTTCAACTACGTCGGCCCGATCGACGGGCACGACCTCGACTCGCTGATCCCGACGCTCGAGAACCTGCGCCACCTGAAAGGCCCGCAGTTCCTGCACGTCGTCACGAAGAAGGGCTACGGCTACAAGCTCGCCGAGGCCGACCCGGTCAACTACCACGGCCCTGGCAAGTTCGACCCGGCCGTCGGCCTGGTCAAGCCGGCGACGCCGCCGAAGCAGACCTTCACGCAGGTCTTCGGCAACTGGCTGTGCGACATGGCCGCGGCCGACGAGCGCCTGATCGGCATCACGCCGGCGATGCGCGAAGGCTCGGGGCTCGTCGAGTTCGAGAAGCGCTTCCCGAAGCGTTATCACGATGTCGGCATCGCCGAGCAACACGCCGTCACCTTTGCCGCCGGCCTGGCCTGCGAAGGCCTGAAGCCGGTGGTCGCGATCTACTCGACCTTTTTGCAGCGCGCCTACGACCAGCTGATCCACGACGTGGCGATCCAGAATCTTCCGGTCGTGTTCGCGCTCGACCGCGCCGGTCTGGTCGGCGCCGATGGCGCCACGCATGCCGGCGCCTACGACATCGCCTACCTGCGCTGCATCCCCAACATGAGCGTCCTGACGCCGGCCGACGAGGCCGAATGCCGCCAGGCGCTGACGACCGCGTTCCGCCAGAACGGCCCGAGCGCGGTGCGCTACCCGCGTGGCAGCGGGGCCGGCACCGTGGCCGCGGGCGAACTGACCGAGTTGCCGTTCGGCAAAGGCGAGATTCGCCGGCAGACGGTGCGCGCGGTCGGGCAGGGCGGCCCGCGCGTCGCGATCCTGGCCTTCGGCACGCTGCTGTACCCGGCGCTGGCCGCGGCCGAGAAGCTCGACGCCACGGTCGCCAACATGCGCTTCGTCAAGCCGCTCGACGCCGAGCTGGTGGCCGAGCTGGCGCGCACGCACGACGCGATCGTCACCGTCGAAGAGGGCTGCACGATGGGCGGCGCCGGCAGCGCGGTGCAGGAGTCGCTTGCCGCAGCCGGCTTGCAGACGCCTGTGCTGATGCTGGGCCTGCCCGACGAGTTCATCGAGCACGGCGACCCGGCCAAGCTGATCGCGATGTGTGGCCTGGACGCCGCCGGCATCGAGCAATCGATCCTGAAGCGTTTCGGTTCGAAGCCGGCGCTGGTGCGCACGGCGCTGGTGCGGTGACGACAAGATGAATCACATGACGAATGTCACCAGCGCGTTGAAAGACGCGCTGCACATCCCCGACACGCAAAGCGAGCGTGACGAACGCCATCTGGCGATCCAGCGCGTCGGCGTGAAGAGCGTGCGCTACCCGCTGCAGCTGCGCATCGGCAACGTCGTCTCGCCGACGGTCGCGATGTGGGCGCTCGACGTGGCGCTGCCGGCCGATCAGAAGGGCACGCACATGTCGCGCTTCGTGGCCTGGCTCGACGCGCTCGACAAGCCGCTCGACGCGAGCGCGCTGCGCGCCGAGCTTGCGGTGATGCTGGCGAAGCTGCACGCCACCGAGGGCCGCATCGACGCTGAGTTCCCGTTCTTCCTGCGCAAGCGCGCGCCCGTGACCGGTGTGCAGAGCCTGCTCGAATACCAGGGTCGCTGGATCGCCGAGGCGCGCGCCGGCGAAGGGCCACAAGCCGACGCTGCGGCGTCGGTGACGATCTGGGCCGAGGTCGTGGTGCCGGTGAAATCGCTGTGCCCGTGCTCGAAAGAAATCTCCGACTACGGCGCGCACAACCAGCGCTCGCACGTCACCATCCGCGTCGAGCTGTTGCAGGACATCGACTGGGCCGAGCTCGTGCGCTTTGCCGAAGACGCTGCCTCGAGCGAGATCTGGCCGATGCTCAAGCGTGCCGATGAAAAGTGGATCACCGAGCGCGCCTACGAGAACCCCAAGTTCGTCGAGGACATGGTGCGCGATGTGGCCCTGCGCCTGAACATGGACGCGCGCATCGGGCGCTACAGCGTCGACGTCGAGAACTTCGAGTCGATTCACGCGCATTCTGCCTACGCTCGCATCGAGCGACCGTGAGAGAACGCCACGAGTGAATGAAGGGCGCGCGTGATGGCCGCGCACGGTGGTCGGCGAGCGCTCGGTGATCGTGGTGCGCGATGGCGCGGGGCAGGTGCGGGTGCTCGAGAACGTCTGCGCGCACCGCGGCATGCAGTTCTGCCGCGAGCGCCACGGCACCCGCAAGGAGTTCGTCTGCCCGTACCACCAGTGGAGCTACACGCTACAAGGCGATTTGCAGGGTGTGCCGTTCCGGCGCGGGTGCGGCAGGAGGGCAAGGTGCGGGGCGGCATGCCCGCCGACTTCAAGACGGCCGAGCACGGCCTGACGAAGCTGAGGGTCGCGACGCGCGGTGGCGTCGTGTTCGCGTCGTTCGACCACGATGTCGAGTCGTTCGAGGACTTCCTCGGCCCGACCGTGCTCGGCTACTTCGACCGCGTGTTCGACGGACGCCAACTCACGATCCTCAGCTACAACCGCCAGCGCATCCCTGGCAACTGGAAGCTGATGCAGGAGAACATCAAGGATCCGTACCACCCGGGGTTGCTGCACACCTGGTTCGTGACCTTCGGCCTCTGGCGCGCCGAGAACCAGTCGGCGCTCAAGATGGACGCGTGTACGACAGTGAGTTGAATCCGAACTCGATCATTTGTCCAATCTGAGCGGAAGACGCTGGGCCGCGACCCCCGCGCTCGCTACGCGATCATCGGACGACCTCGTCCGCGCGGAGCAGCAGCGATTGCGGGACCTGCAGTCTGAGTGCCTTCGCCGTCTTGAGGTTGATGCCCAGTACGAACTGAGTCGGCTGCTCGACTGGCAGGCTTGGCGCCGCGCAGAATCTTGTGGATGAACATTGCCGTGCGGCGGCCTCGCTCCGAGGGGCTCAGGGTGTAGGAGGCCAATCCACCGGACTCCAGCATGTATTCGGTGTCGACCACCGTCGGAAGCGTGTGGTTCAACGCCGCTCGCATGATTCGATCCCTGTTTGAAGGGAAGAACGCACAGGACGTGACAATCAACGCCTGCACGCGTTGTCGAGCGACTTCGGCGACCGCACGTTCCAACTCGCTCGCTGACCTGACGTCGACAAGAATCGGGGTCATGCCAAGCGCCCGGTAGGCCTGCTCGTAATCGCTGCGCCCTTTGCTGAAAGTGGGGCACTCTCGACTCACCAATTCCCCGACACGGTTGATCGTCGGCAACAGGTCGCGCAGCAACTCCAGGCGCTTGAGGTAGAGCTCCCCGGCCACGTTCGACAGCCCGGTGATGTTCCCGCCCGGGTGCGCAAGACTCGCGACCAGACCCGAAGCGACCGGATCACCGGCCGAGTGCATGACGATGGGCATCGTCGTCGAAACGTTCTTGATCGCCATGGTGGCAGGCGTGCCGTTCGTAACGACCATCTTTACCTTGAGCCGAGCGAGCTCTTGGGCGAATGGCGCCAGCAGCTCTTGCCTGCCATTTGCGAAGCGCCGCTCGATGACCAGATTCTCGCCCTCGCGCCATCCGAGTTCTCTCAGCGGGACGAGCAGCGATTCGCGCTCGGCGAGTGCGTCGTCGACGCCAGACAAGTAGCCGATGTGGCGAACGGCGACAGCGTTCGGTGCCGGCGCAGCGCTCGACGCGCCAACGCACGCACCGATCGCAAACATGCCGAAGCGATCTCTCGGCGGATCTCCGCATGTAAGAGGGCCATGCGTGGGTCGCGCCGTGCCCTTGCAAGACCCGCCGTTCCTTGCATATACTGAGCCACATGGCTAACAAAACTGCCGACCTCTCCGACGTGTTCTACGCCCTCGCCGACCCCACGCGCCGGGCGATCGTCAGCGCCCTGGGCCGCGGCCCGGAATCGGTCTCGAGGCTGGCCGCCCCGTTCTCGATGGCGCTGCCGTCGTTCATGAAGCACTTGACCGTGCTGACGCGCAGCGGCGTGATTCGCTCCAGCAAGCTCGGGCGCGTGCGCACCTGCGAGCTCGTGCCCAAGACGCTGACGCGCGCCGAGCACTGGATGGTCGGGCAGCGGGCGACGTGGGAGGCGCACACCGACCGTATGGCCGCCTTGGCCGAGAAACTTCACCAGGAGACCTTGACCCATGCCAAACGATCGACCCGTCGCCAGCCACCAGGCTGAGCCGCACGACCTCGTCATCTCGCGCCTCGTGCATGCGCCGAGGGCCACGCTGTGGCGCGCCTGGACGGAGCCCGCGCTGCTGAAGGAGTGGTGGTGCCCGAAGCCCTGGACCACCGAGGTGCGCGCCTTCGACCTTCGCCCCGGCGGCGCATTTCACACCTTCATGCAGGGGCCGGACGGCGGCACCAGCGACAACCCGGGCTGCTTCGTCGAGATCGTGCCGCATTCGCGCATCGCGTTCACGAGCTGCCTGCTCGCCGGGTGGCGGCCGGCCACGCCGTGGCTGGCGTTCACGGCCGTCATCTCGATGGCCGACGAGGCCGACGGCACGCGCTACGTCGCCAACGTGATGCACCCCGACCGGGCGACGCGCGATCGCCACGACAAGATGGGCTTCTTCGACGGCTGGAACACCTGCATCACGCAGCTCGAGGCGTTCGCGCAGCGCTTGCGCTGAACCCCCTGCGTTAAACCCCACTCGACGTTGCCCGCGCGCAGCGCGAAACTCTCGCGCATGAGCCACTCGACAAGCCCGGCTTGGATCGACGCTGCGGCCGAGTCCGACCTCTGGGACGACGCCGGCGTCAGCGTCGTCGCGCAAGGCCGAGACATCGCGCTGTTCCGCACCGGCGGTGTGGTCTACGCGCTCGACAACCTGTGCACCCACGGCCAGGCGCGGCTGTGCGACGGCTTCGTCGAGGGCTTTGAAATCGAGTGCCCGTTGCACCAGGGCCGCTTCGATCTGCGCGGCGGCGCGCCGACCTGTGCGCCGGTCACGGAAGGCGTGAATACTTACCCGGTTCGCATCGAAGGCGGCAGGGTTTTCCTGTCGCTGGATTGAACGACGTCCATCACAACAAGGAGACAAACATGAGCGACACCTACGTCCTGGTTCACGGCGCCTGGCACACCGGCGCCGAGATCGAGCCCGCCGCCGCGCACATCCGCGCCCTCGGCCACACCGTGCATTGCCCGACGCTCGCCGGCAACCGGCCCGACGACGACCGCAGCCGCATCGGCCTGAACGACGCCGCCGACTCGCTCGCCGCGTTCTTGACGCAGCATGACCTGCGCGACGTGCGTCTCGTTGGCCACAGCTATGGCGGCATGGTGATCTCGAAGGTCGCCGATGCCATGCCCGAGCGCATCCGCCGCCTCGTCTACGTCAACGCCTTCGTGCCGCAGCCGGGCGAGTCGCTCAACGACATGGTGCCGCCGCACTATGTCGGGTTGTTCGACTCGCTGGCCGCCGCCAACCACGGCGCGGTGATGCTGCCGTTCCCGATCTGGCGCGAGGCCTTCATCAACGATGCCGATCTGGCGCTGGCGACCTCGGCGTTCGAGAAGCTCAACCCGCATCCGTACAAGACCTTCACCGACAAGATCTCGCTCTCGCAGCCGCTGGCCGCGATGACGCTGGGCAAGTCCTACGTGAACTGCCGCATGGACGTGGCGCTGCCGCACGGCCTGCCGTGGCACCCGCGGCTGTCGGAGCGGCTCGGGTTGTTCCGCTACATCGAGTGCTCGGGCAGCCACGAGGTGTGGTTCACCGACCCGAAGGCGATCGCGCAGGCGGTGGTTGCGGCCGGGCGCGATTGAGATTCAGCGTGGCGGTTTGCGCGACGTGCCCTGATCGACCGCCAAGCGTCCTTTCCCCGACCGTGCCCGCAACGCATCGCGCAGCAAGTACTCCACCTGCGCGTTCGCGCTGCGTAACTCCGCCGCCGCCAGCCGCTCGATCTCGGCCCACAGGGCAGGGTCGATGCGCAGCAGGAACGATTTCTTCTCGGGGCTCGCCATGGGTCGCGGGGGGCGGAAGCGATCAGTGCGGTTTGGCGAACCGCGCATGCAGCCGCCACACCCAGACCAGGGTCACGAGCACGAACACCGCCGTGCCCGCGAGCAGCGGCACGAGGTCAAGCTCCGGCGGATGCCGCAGGTTGGCGGCGACCACGAGCGCGTGCGCGTATCCGAGGAACACGATCAGCGCCGAGCCGAGGCGCGTCATGTGCACCGCGAGGTACGCCGCCGTCTCGGCGCGGCGCTCGGGCGCAAGCCAGTAGTCGCGGTTGGGCAGCTTCAGGCGCTCCGCGTTGCGCTTTATCCGCCAGCCCACCGATGCAACCATCAGCAGTGGCAACCCGGCGGCGAGCGCCGTCATCATCAGCAGATAGACGCCGCGCGGCATGAAGCCGTTGGGCGCGCCGGAGGCATCGAAGTGCGACGCCACGAGCGCCGGCAGCATCGAGCCGCTCAACGGCACCGCCACGAGCGCCGCGACCAGCAGCAAACCGAAGCTCGCCAGCGAGATGCCGCGTTCCATGGCCGCGGCTCAGTTATAGAGCGTGCCGGTGTTGACCACCGGCGTCGCGTCGTGGTCGGAGCACAGCACGACCAGCAGGTTGCTCACCATCGCGGCCTTGCGCTCGTCGTCGAGTTGCAGCAGGCCGCGCTCGGCCAGGCCGTTCAGCGCCAGCTCGACCATGCCGACGGCGCCCTGCACGATCTTGCTGCGCGCGGCGATGATGGCTTCGGCCTGCTGGCGGCGCAGCATCGTGCCGGCGATCTCGGGCGCGTAGGCGAGGTGCGTCAGCTTGGCATCGACGACGACGATGCCGGCCTGTGCGAAGCGTGCCTGCAGCTCGCCCTTCAGGGCTACCGAGACTTCGTCCGTGCCCGACCGTAGTGTCACCTCGCGGGGAGCGGCGGCGTTCGGCTCGTCGAGGTTGTCGTAGGCGTAGCTCAGCGCCAGGTGCCGCACCGCCGACTCGGCCTGGGTCAGCACATAGGTCTCGAAGTTGTCGACGTCGAAGGTGGCTTGCGCGGTGTCATCGATGCGCCAGACGATGGCGGCGGCGATCTCGATCGGGTTGCCGCGCAGGTCGTTGACCTTGAGCTTCTCGCTGTTGAAGTTGCGCGCCCGCACGGACACCTTCTTCTTGACGTAGAACGGGTTCGCCCAGCGCAGCCCTTCGTTGCGATCGGTGCCGCGGTAGCTGCCGAACAGCGTCAGCAGCGCGGCCTGGTTCGGCTGCAGCATGTACAGGCCGGACAAGCACCAGAGGCTGGCCAACGCCCCGATCGCGACCACGCCCAGCATCAGCGGCGAGGGCCGGCCGAGCAGCAGCACGATTGGCACGATGACCGCGACCAATCCCACGATGACGTAGATGAAGCCGTTGCCCGACGACGCCACGCGCTCTTCCGACGCTTGCCTGTTGTCCATCTCGCTTCCCCTTCAGTGATGATCTCGGAGTGATATCACTTTAGTATTGGAAAGCAGGCGTGTCAAGTCTCCGCTTCGAGGCTCAGGCCGAGCCTGTGCGGATCGCCCCGACCCTGGCGGATCAGTGCCGGCTCGGGCCCCGTCAGGTCGAGCACGGTGGTCGGCTGCATCGGGCACGCGCCGGCATCGACGACCGCTTGAATCAGCTTCTGGAAGCGGTCGCGGATCGCGTGCGGGTCGTTCATCGGGTCGGTCTCGCCCGGCGCGATCAGCGTGGTCGCGAGCAGCGGCTGGCCGAACAGCTCCAGCAGCGCCTGCGTGACGGCGTGCTCCGGCACGCGCAGCCCGATGGTGCGGCGCGACGGGTGCGAGAGCCGCCGCGGCACTTCCTTGGTGGCTTCGAGGATGAAGGTGAATGGCCCCGGCGTGCCGAGCTTGAGCAGCCGGTACTGCTTGTTGTCGACGCGCGCGTAGCTGGCGAGCTCGCTCAGGTCGCGGCACAGCAAGGTCAGGTGGTGTTTGTCGTCGACACCGCGGATGCGGCGCAGGTTCTCGGCCGCGGCCTTGTCGTCCAGGTGGCACACGAGCGCGTAGCTGGAGTCGGTCGGGATCGCGGCAATGCCGCCGCCATCGAGGATCTGCGCGGCTTGTTTCAGCAGCCGCAGTTGCGGGTTGTCGGGGTGGACTTCGAAGTACTGGGACATGCGGCGATCTTCCTGAACCCGCCATGGTATCGGCCAAAGCGGCCGGGTCGGGAGCACCCACATAGGTTCACGCCGGAGCTTGGATCTGCGCCTCCAGTGCCGTCCACACCGGCGTCAGCTTGTCGGGCAACGCGGGCAGGGCGCCGAGATCCATGTGGCTCTCGCCGGGGCTGTGGAAGTCGCTGCCGCGCGAGGCGAGCAACTCGAACTCGATCGCGGTCTCGGTGTAGCGCACCGCGTCGGCCGCGCTGTGGCTGCCGGTCACGACCTCGACGCCGCGCCCGCCGTGCGCCTTGAACTCGCTGAACAGCGCGTACTCCTCGTTCGCCGTGAACTTGTAGCGCGCCGGGTGGGCGATCACCGCGAGGCCGCCGGCGCCGACGATCCAGCCGACCGCGTTGCGCAGCGTGGCCCAGCGGTGCGGCACGAAGCCGGGCTTGCCTTCGACAAGGTACTTGCGAAACACCTCGGAGGTGTCGGCGCAGACCCTGCTCTCGACCAGGTAGCGCGCAAAGTGTGTGCGCGAGATCAGCTCGGGGTTGCCGACATACTTGAGCGCGCCGTCGTAGGCGCCTTGGATACCGACCTTGGCCAGGCCCTCCGACATCTCCATCGCGCGCTCGCGGCGGCCGCCGCGGGTCGCGGCGAGGCCGGCTTTCAGCGCCGCATCGTCAGCGTCGAAGCCGAGGCCGACGATGTGCACCGTCACGCCGGCAAAGGTCACCGAAATCTCGGTGCCGGTGAGGTAGGGCAGGCCGAGTGCCGAGGCAGCGGCGCGGGCGCGGTGCTGGCCGCCGATCTCGTCGTGGTCGGTCAGCGCCCAGAGCTGCACGCCATTGGCCTTGGCGCGCGCCGCCAGCTCCTCGGGCTGCAGCGTGCCGTCGGAGACCGCCGAATGGCAGTGCAGATCGGCATTCAGTGTTTTCGATGCGAGCGTAGGCGTGTTCACACTTGCATTTTAGGACGCTCGCTCCGGGAACGCGCGGATCATCGGTATCACCTTCACTTGCTGTCGATGCTCACCGCCATCGTGTTGTCACCCGGCCGCCGGTCGATCAGCTTGTTCAGCGGGTCGATGCCGGCCTTCGCGGGCTTGCGGTCCACCGTGAACTTGAAGCTGTTTTCCTCGAGCTCGATGCGATGCCGTTCGAGTGCGATCGGCTCGCCCTGGTCATCGACGACGCCGATGTCGATCAGGTCGGCGAGCGGCGCATCGGTCTCCTTGCCGAGCGCGTCGGCGACGCGCTTCTTCGCGACCACCGTGACGCCCACCTCGTAGCGCCCGCCGGGCAGCGGCGTCGCGGTGGCTTTGATCGCGCGGTTGTCGTAGATCACGATGCGCTCGAACAGGTCGTCGATCAGGTACCGCATCTCGGGCGGTGTGGCGGCGCGGATGTCGGCCAGCAACTCGCTCGTGCTCGGGTAGGGCGGCCCCTTGAACGCATGCTTGTCGCGGAAGCTGCGGATCGCCGCGTTCAGCCGGTCCTCGCCGAGGTAGTCGGCCAGCGCGTACATCACGAGGCTGCCCTTCGCGTAGTGCACATAGCCCTGGTTCTCGACGCGCGACAGCGGCAGCTCCTTCTTCTGCTCCGTGGCGCGGCCCTGCAGGTAGCGATCGAGCTCGTAGGCGAGGAACTTGCGCATCTTGGCCGGGCCGACTTTCTGACGCATCACCATCAGCGCCGAATACTGCGCCAGGCTTTCCACCAGCATCGTGCCGCCCTGCACGTCACCGCTCATCAGCTGGTGCCCCCACCACTGGTGCGCAGCTTCATGGGCGGTCACGTAGTACGGGTAGTCGATGTCCTTCGGGTCGTCCGGATCGACGCGCGCGATGAAGCCGATCGCCTCCGAATACGGAATCGTGTTCGGGAACGACTGCGCGAAGCTTTCGTAGCGTGGGAATTCGATGATGCGGAACTGGCGGTACTGGTACGGGCCGAAGCGCTGGCTGTTGTAGCTCAGCGCGGCTTTGGTGGCGGCGAGCATCGAGTCGAGATTGAACTCGTGGCCCTTCTGGAAGTAGACCTCGATCGGCACGTCGCCGCCGGCCGTGCCGTCGTCGCGCTTCCAGACGTCCTTGCGCAGGTCGTAGCGGCCCGACTGGAAGGCGAAGAAGTTCGCGATCGGAACGTCCATGAGGTAGTGGAAATGGCGCCGCCCGCCGTCCACCCATTCGCGCTGCAGGTAGCCGGGCGCGATCGCGATCTGGTCGGCCTCGGTGCTCACGGTGGTGTCGAAGGCGATGAAGTCGGCGTCCCTGCCGAAGGCGCTGACCATCAGCCCGCTCGGGTCGTCGCGATCGCGCATGCGCTCCTTCGGCGCGAGGCCGTGCTTGCGGCGGTCCTGGTCGCGCTCGAGTTCGGCGCGCTCTTCGTAGCCCAGGCTCGGCAGCACCTGGCGGGCGTTCACGAAGCTGCCGTTGTAGACCACCGCGGTGTTCGAGCCTTCGTTGGTGAAGCCGCGGGTCGGCAGATCGAGGTCGAATGCCAGCGTCGTGCTGGCGCCCGGCGCGAGCGGCCAGTCGAGCTGGTAGCGGCGAACGCCGAGGCGTGTGTTGTAGTCGATCAGGCGCGCGGGCACGCCGAGCTCGAGCCGCTTGATGACGAGCGCCCGGCCGGCCGCGAAGTTGAGGTGCAACACGCTGATGGGCGCATCGCCGCGGTTCGTCAGCGCGAAGGCGCCGCGCATCCGCACCCGCTGCTCGCGCGGGTAGAGATCGACATCGACATTGACCGCGACGATCTTCGGCACCGGCTCGGTGGCGTAGCGCTTGTAGGTGTTCTCGTAGTCGACGCGCCGACGCTGCGCGTCGGCGGTGGTCTCGTAGACGTTGAGCACATTGGTGTTGTAGAAGATCCAGCCGCCGATGCCGGCGAAGGCGATGAACGCCGTCGCGGCCAGCGCCAGCACCGGTGGGCTCGTTCGCGCACGCGCCGCCACGATGCGCTCGCGCCAGCTGCTGACGGTGCCGCGCGCCCACATCAGGTGGGCCAGCACGATCAGCAGCAGCGAGGCCGCGCTCCAGTAGGCCTGGAACGCGAACGTGCGCGGCAGGAAGTGGCCCCAACCGTTGATGTCCGAGTAGACCGGGTTCGGCACGCTGCCGAACTTGTACAGGTTGTGCTCCAGCCCCAGCGGGCTCGCGAACAGCACCAGCACGTAGTACACGATCATCACGAAGTGGCCGACGTACTTGTGGTTGACGACGCTGTGCACCGCGATTGCCAGCGCGCACAGCATCCAGTAGCTCAGCAGGTCGATCCCCAGCAGCGCCTGCACGTAGAGCCACGGCTCGAAGCGAAAGTAACCCTTCGCGGCCTGCAGGCCCATGCCGCACAGGATCAGCAGCGCCTGCAGCAGCAGCGGCAGGGCCATCAGCGCGAGCAGCTTGGCGGTGAGCGGCAGCCAGGTCGGCGTCGGCGCGGCATCGACGATCTGGTCGAGCCGGCTCTCGCGCTCGCGCCAGACCAGCTCGCCGCCGTAGAACGTGATGATGACGAGCATGAACGCGCCGAAGCTGCCCGAGACCAGCCCGATCATCTGGAACGTCACCGGCCAGGTGTTGGTGCCGAAGGCGCTGCCGGTGGTGGTGCTGGCAAAAATCATGAACAACAGGCCGGCAAGCACGAGCACGCCGAAGTAAATGTTCTTGACGGTCTCGCGCAGATTCAACGCGACGAGCCGCGGCAGCAGCCGCAGCGGGTGCGACGTGTCGATGCGGGCGGTCGTCTTCGCGAGTGGGACTGCCGCAGGCGGCTCCGCCTCCGCGACCCGCGGCGATGCCTTGCCCGTGCGCTGCTGCGCCGCCGCGCTGAACGAGAAGCGCCAGGCGCACACACCGCACACCAGCACCGCCACGGCGATCCAAAGCAGCCGGTTCCACAGCAGCACGCCTTCGAGCGGGATCAGCCGCGCATTGCGCTCGGCGATGGTCCAGTACTCGGTCAGCGCGCTGAGCGCGCGGCTGCCGAACGGGTCGATCAACGCGGCCAACGTCTTGTTGTCGATGTCGCGGGTGAGCTGGAGCGAGAGCAGCCAGCCGATCAGCACCAGCACGCTGCCGATGTAGACCGGCAGCATCTTGCGGCTCAGCGCCGCGAGGCTGAAGAACGCGCCGCCGATCAGCAACGCATTGGGCAGCAGCACGATCAACAGCGGCGTCACATACGCGGCCCAGCGGTTCGGGCCGAGGCGCTCGGCGTCCATGCCTGGCAGCAGCGTGGCGCCCAGCGCGCCCAGCGCGACGCTGGCGAACACCACGCCCAGCACGCCGAGCGCGCCGACGAAGCGACCGCCGAGGTACTGCGCCTTGTTGATCGGCGCGGTGAAGAAGAAGCTCTGCGTGCGGTACTCGACATCCTGCTGCACCGCGCGGCCCATGATCGCCGCCATCACCGTGGTGCCGAGGATGCCCAGCACGCTCATCGTCTGCGCCAGCGCATACGGCGAGTTGACGAAGACCTTGCCGCTGCCGAACGAGATCGATGCGTCCTTGAACAGCCCGCCCGCAGCGGCGATCCACAGCATCGCGAGCGCGAAGAAGACGGCGAAGTAGACCCAGGTGGAGAGCAGCTTCAGGCGCGACCTGAACTCGAAACCGGCGATCGTGAACATCGTGTGGTGCCGGCAGTGACTACAGAGGGTCGCGCACGAGGTGCCCGCCGATTGCGGCGAAGTAGGCATCCTCCAGCGTCGCCTCGACCGGCGCGAAGCCGGGGCCGGGCGGCCCATCGCTGATGACGTGAATCTGCGTCTGGCCGGTGTAGAGACGGGTCGAGATCACCGCGTACCGCTCGCGAACCGTGGCCACATCGGCGCGCGCCACGGAGGTCGCCCAGACCCGGCCGGCCAGCGACGCGATCAGCTGCTGCGGCGTGCCGGTGACGAGCACGCGGCCCTTGTTCATGATCGCCAGGTTCGGGCACAAGTCGCTCACGTCGGAGACGATGTGCGTGGACAGCAGCACGATGACCTCCTCGCCGATCTCGACCAGCAGGTTGTGGAAGCGCGTGCGTTCTTCCGGGTCGAGGCCCGCGGTGGGTTCATCGACGATGATCAGCAACGGGCGTCCGAGCAGCGCCTGGGCGATGCCGAAGCGCTGGCGCATGCCGCCGGAGAAGCCACCGAGCGCCTTGGTGCGCACGTCGAAGAGATTGGTCTGGCGCAGCAGCCCGGCGACGACCTCCGCACGCTCGGCCTTGTTTGCCAGACCCTTCAGGCGCGCGAGGTGATCGAGCATGTCCTCGGCGCTGACCTTGGGGTAGACGCCGAAGTCCTGCGGCAGGTAGCCGAGCACGCGCCGCACCGCGTCCTTGTCGCGCAAGACGTTGATATTGCCGCCCGGTGCACCGGTCAATTGAACCGAACCGTGGTCGGCATCCTGCAAGGTCGCGAGGGTTCGCATCAGCGTGGACTTGCCGGCGCCGTTCGGCCCGAGCAAACCGAACATGCCGGTCGGGATGGTCAGCGCGACATCGTCGAGCGCACGCACGCCGTTCGCGTAGGTTTTCGACAGTCCGGTGATGTTCAGTTCCATGCCGCGAGTCTGCCAGCAACGTTGTGCCGCATCGAGCGCGACGCGACGAGCCGCAGGAAGCGGGGGCCGAACTGCAATTCAGCGGCACGACGCGATGCTGCGACATACTCGGGCTCTCACAACCCCAGGAGACAGTGATGAGCGTTGCAAAAGTGATCGAAATCATCTCGGGCAGCAAGAAGAGCTTCGAGGACGCCGTCAAAGAGGGCCTGGCGCGTGCGACGGACTCGGTCAGCGACGTCACCGGCGCGTGGATCAAGGATCAGCGCGTCGTGGTGGTCGGCGGCAAGATCGTCGAGTACCGGGTTGTGATGAAGGTCACCTTCCTGCTGCGCTCGGCGCCGAAGGCGGCGAAGAAGCGCTGAGTCGCCTGTGCAACTGCGTAGGCGCTTCGTTCCGGCCTGAGCCGACGGGCCAGGCTCTCGGCGCGACAGCCGCAGCCGCCTTCGAGGGGGCAGGGATGGGTCATGGCGATGTGTTGGCCCCGTGACACGGATCAGGCCCTTCGTCACGGCTTGCCGCGCCGTGGCTTCGCCCGGCGTGCGGCACTGCTGCCGCCCTTCTAGACTCCTCCCGCGAACGGGGCCGTGGGGCCGAGGAGAACCCGAATTCTGAAACGCGCGTCCCTGCGCCGACTGTTGACCTTGCCCTATGCCGCGCTGATCCTCGGCGTCGCGGTGCTGATCGGCACGCTCTCGTACCGTGCTGGCGGCCAGGCGGTGGACACCATGTCCGACCAACTCTTGCTCGAAACCGTGGCCCGCATCGGCCAGGCGGTGGATCGGCACGTGGTCGGCTCCGGTGCGGTGCTGGAGGCGGCGTTTCCGAACGGCATGGCCGCGCCCGAGGCGATCGACGATGCGCTCGAGGAGCTGCGCACGCGCTTCTGGATCGCGACCTCGCTGCACCTCGACCCGAACAATTACGTCTACTACGGCAGCCGCAACGGTCAGTTCTTCGGGTTGTGGCGCTTCTCGCAACAAGACGCCGAACTGCGCATCAAGCTGCGCGCCGAAGACCCGCGCCGGCTCCACCGCTTCACCGGCATCAACGGCGCGCTCGGCAAGCCGACGCTGGAGCCAACGCTGTTCGAGCCGCGCGCGCGGCCCTGGTTCAAGGCCGGTGCGAGCAGCCAGTCGCACACCTGGACTTCGATCTACATCGACTTCCGCACCGCCGAGCTCGTCGCCACGCGTGCGCGGCGCGTGCTGGACGCGCGTGGTGAACTCGAAGGCGTGGTTGCGACCGATCTGTCGCTGCGGGCGCTGAACGATTTCGTGCGCCGGCTGCAGGTCAGCGAGGGCGCGCTCGCTTTCATCATCGAACCGGACGGCCAGCTCATCGCCTCGTCGCGCAGCGCCAATGTCAAGCTCGGTGCCGACGGCAAGAACCAGCGCCTGAACGCGGCCGACAGCGGTGACGCGGTGCAGGTGGCGGCGTATGCGCAGGTGCGGCAAGCGATCGCGGCGAACGGTGCGACGCTGTCGGCGCAAACGCTGCGCTTCAACGCGCCCGACGGCAGCTCGATCCAGCTCGCGTTCGATCGCCTGCGCGACACGGCCGGGCTCGACTGGATCACCGTCGTCGCCGTGCCGCGCAGCGACTTCATGCATGGCATCACCACCAACGTGACGCGCACGGCGGCCATCGCCGCGGCTGCCGTGCTCGCCGCGACGCTGCTCGGCCTGTGGATTCTGGGCTCGGTGGCGGGCGATCTGCACCGCATCGCCGACGGCGCGCGCGCCGTCGGCGAGGGTCGGCTCGACACCGCGCTGGCGGTGCATCGCGACGACGAGATCGGCGACCTGGCCGACAGCTTCCGCGCGATGCAGAAACGCCTGCGCGTGGACGTGCTCACTGGGCTGGTGAATCGCGACGTGATCGTGCGCAGCATCGCCGAACACATCGGCAGGCACCGCCGCGCGGCGGACGAGCGGATGTTCGCGGTGCTGTTCCTCGACCTGAACAACTTCAAGTCGTTCAACGACCGGCTCGGCCATGAAGGCGGCGACAAGGTGTTGATCGAAATCGGCGGCCGCCTGAAAGCGATGACCCGCGCCGGCGACAGGGTGGCGCGCTACGCCGGCGACGAGTTCGTGATCCTCGTGAACGACGTCATCGACGCGGCCTCGGCCGACCAGGTGCGCCGCCATGTCGAAGAACTGCTGCGTGAGCCGCTCACCAGCGTGAAGGGCGACGGCGACGCCGACCTCGCCGTCAGCGGCGCCGTTGGCATGGCGCTCTACCCGGGCGACGGCGAAACCGTCGACGCGCTGCTGGCGCACGCCGACACCGACATGTATGCGCGCAAGGCGGTCAGCAGGCAGCAACGGCTGTTGTGATGGAGCCCCTCGGCGAACGGGTACGTTCGCCGATCCCCCAAGGGGATGCGGACCAGCTTGGGGCGGCCCGGCGCTCGACCCGCCGTCAGCCCGCCGCCTCGACGACCATCTGCACGCGCTCGCGGCCGTTGTATTCATCGACACTGAGCCGATAGGCGAGCCGCACGGTCGCGGCCACTGGCTCGCTGTGGCCAAACCAGATCGCGTCGCGCACCGCACCACCGAATTTCACCGCGAGCTTCAGGTGCTTCTCGCCGACGAGCCGTTGCGAGACCACCTCGACTTCATCGACGAACACCGGCGCCTCGAAGGCCTGGCCCCAGACCTGCGCGTCGAGCGCGCGCACGGTGGTCGCGTTGAAGTGCTCGATGCCGAGCGGCCCGTCGCTGAGCAGCGTGCGCGACAGCGTGGTCGCGTCCAGCCACTCGGCAGCGACCTGCTGCAGCGCGGCATCGAAGACCGGGAAGTGCGCCTCGGCGATGGTGCAACCGGCCGCCATCGCGTGGCCGCCGAAGCGCTTGAGCACTTCGGGGTGGCGCTTGGCCAGCAGGTCGAGCGCGTCGCGCAGGTGAAAGCCGGGGATCGAGCGGCCCGATCCCTTCAACGCGCCGTCATGCCCGCGCGCGAAGACGAAGGTCGGGCGGTGCACGCGGTCTTTCAGGCGCGACGCGACGATGCCGACCACGCCTTCGTGAAAGCCGGCATCGAAGATCGCGAGCGCCGGCGGCGCGGTGTCGGCGAGTTGCGCCATGCGCTCGTCCAGCCAGGCCTCGGCCTGCTCGCGCATGCCGGCCTCGACATCGCGGCGCTCGCGGTTGATCGTGTCGAGCTGCTTCGCCAGTTCGGCGGCGCGGCCGGTGTCGTCGGTGAGCAGGCATTCGATGCCCAGCGTCATGTCGGACAAGCGACCGGCCGCGTTGATGCGTGGCCCGAGCGCGAAGCCGAAGTCGAACGCGCTGGCGCGCCGCGCATCGCGGCCTGCGGCGCTGAACAGCGCGGCCACGCCAGCGTGCATCTGGCCGGCGCGGATGCGCTTCAGGCCTTGCGCGACGAGGCGGCGGTTGTTCGCGTCGAGCTTGACCACGTCGGCGACGGTGCCGAGCGCGACCAGATCGAGCAGCGCATCGAGCCGCGGCTGCGTCGCTTGCGTGAACACGCCGCGCTCGCGCAGTTCGGCGCGCAGCGCGAGCAGCACGTAGAACATCACGCCGACGCCGGCCAGGCTCTTGCTCGCGAAGCCGCAGCCGGGCTGGTTCGGGTTCACGATCACGTTGGCATCGGGCAGCAAAATCTCGTCGGCGACCAGCGCCGGCAGGTGGTGATCGGTCACCAGCACGTTCAAGGCCAGCGCGCGCGCGTGCGCCACGCCCTCAATGCTGGCGATGCCGTTGTCCACCGTGAGCAGCAGATCCGGCCGTTGCGCCAGCGCCAGATCGACGATCGCCGGCGTCAGCCCGTAGCCATGCACGGCGCGGTCGGGCACGACGTAGCTCAGCGTCCCGGGCGCGGCGCCGAGCAGTGCCAAGCCGCGGATCGCGACGGCGCAGGCCGTGGCGCCATCGCAGTCGTAGTCGGCGACGACGCAGACGCGGTGCTTGTTCGCGATGACGTCGGCGAGCAATCGCGCAGCGGCCTGCACGCCGAGCAGGTCGGCGGGTGGCAGCAGGCGCGCGAGGCCGTCGTCGAGCTCGTCGAGTGCGCGCACGCCGCGGCCGGCGAACAGGCGCGCCAGCAGCGGGTGCACGCCGGCCTGCTCGAGCGCCCAGACGGCGCGCGGCGGCGCGTCGCGCAGCTTTATCGTCGGCGCGGCCATCAGAGCGCCTCCAGCAAGGTGTGCGGTTCGCTCGTCTTCCAGCGCGTGCTGACGCGCCGCCACAGCCCTTGCGGCAGTGACTCGAAGCGATGCGCGCCGCGGTCGCCACAGAGCGTCAGCGTCACCGGCTCGCCGGCACGCGCCGCGGCGAGGCACGCGGCCACGTCGCCCGCATCGAGTGCGCGCCAAGCCTGAGCCCACGCCGCCCAATCCTCCGCGAGCAGCGGCTCGCGCAGGCTCTCGTTGACTTGCACGGCGTTCGGTGCGGCTTGCACGCAGCCGCAGCCGCTGAGCCAGAACGAATTCAACGTCAGTTCACCGCGCTGCTCGCGTTCGTCATTGAGCGCGTGCGGGTAGAGCAGCAATTGAAGCTCGCTCTGCAGGCGGCGAATCAGCTTGTCCTGCGTGCCGCGCATCCAGAGTTCGACGTTGCGGCCGATGACGCGGTCGAGCGAGGCCGTCGGCAGCTCGGCCAGCCGGTCGTGCGCCGCATACCAGCGCATCGGTGCGCCCCATTCGACGCGCAGGCCTTCGCTCTCGAACAGCTCGCGCACCGCGGCGAAAGCGGCGCGCGATTCATCGGCCGTGAGGTTCAGCGCGGCCGGGTCGGCGAGCGTGACGTGGTCGCGCCCGACGTGCCAGTGCGACGGCGTGACCAAGCCCCACGCGAGCCCGCCGACCTCGATGCCGTCGGCGGCCGCGGCCTGCGCGGCGAACGGCAGGCAGCCATCGGCGCCGTGCCAGCCTTGCGCAGCGGCCCAGGCGCGTTCGTGCGGCGGCGAGAGTGTCAGTGCATCCGCATCGTCGCGATGCGCCAGCGTCAGGCGCGCGAGCAACGGCGCGAGGTTCGGCAGTTCGAGATCGCGCAGCACCTGCGTGGCCGATTCGGAAAGCGCCGACGCGAAAGGGATCAGCAAATGCATGCGTCGATTATCCGGCGCGGTCACGGCGTGTGAACGAAATCGCCTCCTGTAGCATCCCACCCCCATGAACTGGCCCTACGAACTTCAGATCGGCTGGCGCTACACGCGCGCCGGTCGCACCGGGCGACGCAACGGCTTCATCTCGTTCATCTCCGGCGTCTCGATGCTGGGCATCGCGCTCGGCGTCGCGGCGCTGATCATCGTGCTTTCGGTTATGAACGGCTTCCGCAAGGAGGTGCAGGACCGCATGCTCTCGGTGATTGCGCACGTCGAGGTGATGGCCGCCGATGGCAACGCGCTGCCCGATTGGCGCGACACGGTCGCGAAGATCCGCACCGTGCCCGACGTCGGCGCGCAGGTGCTGGGCGCCGCGCCGTTCGTCACCTCGCAGGCGCTGATCGCGCGCGGCGACGACATGCGCGGCGTGATCGTGCGCGGCATCTCGCCGAACGACGAAGCCACTGTCACCGAGATCGCCGCCAAGCTGAAGGACACGGTGCTCGCGCGGCTCGTGCCGGGCAACTGGGGCGTGGTGCTCGGCATCGAGCTGGCGCGATCGCTCGGTGTACGCGAGGGCGACAAGGTGACACTGCTGCTGCCGGGCGGGCAGGTCACGCCCGCTGGCGTGGTGCCCCGCATGCGCCAGCTCACCGTGGTGGGCACCTTCAACGCCGGCCACTACGAATACGACAGCACGCTCGCGCTCGTGCATGTGGACGATGCGGCCAAGCTGTTCCGCGTCGAAGGCCCGACCGGCGTGCAGTTGCGGCTGAAGAACGTCAACGATGCACGCGAGGTCGGCGGCGCGCTGCAGATGGCGCTCGGCCCCTCGTATGCGGTGCGCGACTGGACCCGTACCAACGCCAACTGGTACGACGCGGTGCTGCTCGAGAAACGCATGATGTTCATCATCCTGACGCTGATCGTCGCGGTGGCCGCATTCAACCTGGTCTCGACGCTGGTGATGACGGTCACCGACAAGCAGGCCGACATCGCGATCCTGCGCACGCTCGGCGCGAGCCCGCGCTCGGTGATGGGCATCTTCATGGTGCAGGGCGCGCTTTCCGGCGTGATCGGCACCGTGGCCGGTGTGCTGCTCGGGTTGCTGATCGCGTTCAACGTCGGCAGCCTGGTGGCGATGCTGGAGATGCTGTTCCGGGTGAGCTTCCTTCCCGCGAGCATCTACGTCATCAACCACATGCCCAGCGATCCGCAGAGCGCCGACATCGTGCCGATCGTCGTGATCTCGCTGCTGCTGTCGTTCGTCGCCACGCTCTACCCGAGCTGGCGCGCGAGCCGCGTGCAACCCGCCGAAGCCTTGCGCTATGAGTGACCAGGATGTGGTGATCCGCGCGACCGGCCTGCACAAGCGCTTCACCGAAGGCAGCGGCAACAGCGCGCTCGACGTGCAGGTGCTGCAAGGCGTCGACCTGACCGTGAAGCGCGGCGAGACGCTGGCCATCGTCGGCGCCTCGGGCTCGGGCAAGAGCACGCTGCTGCACCTGATGGGCGGGCTCGACGCGCCGACCGAGGGCCGCGTGCAACTGCAGGGCCGTGACTTCGCGGATATGAGCGCTACCGAGCAGGGTATCTGGCGCAACCAGCAACTCGGCTTCATCTACCAGTTTCATCACCTGCTGCCGGAGTTCAGTGCGCTCGACAACGTCGCGATGCCGCTGCGCATCCGCCGCCAGACCCATGCCGAGGCGCGCGCGCGTGCCGCCGAGGTGCTGGCGCAGGTCGGGCTGGCCGAGCGCGTGCGGCACCGGCCGTCGCAGCTGTCGGGTGGCGAGCGTCAGCGCGTGGCGATCGCGCGCGCCCTGGCCTGCGCGCCCGCCTGCGTGCTGGCGGACGAGCCCACCGGCAACCTCGATCGCGAGACCGCCGACGGCGTGTTTGCACTGATGCTGAGTCTTGCGCGCAGTCAGCGCATGGCGTTCGTGCTGGTCACGCACGACGAGTCACTGGCAGCACGCTGCGACCGCGTTCTCCATCTGACGCGAGGCCACCTCGCGGCCTGAGTTGCGAGCAAAGACCCCTCAGGCCGCGCTCACGCTCACCCGGTCGCGGCCGCTGTTCTTGGCCTGGTAGAGCGCGGCGTCGGCGCGCGCGATGAACGCCGAGGCGTCGTCATCGGGCCGCAGCGCACTCACGCCACCGGAGATCGTGATCGTGAACATCACCTCCTGGGTGGTCCGGTTGCGGATCTTCATCGCCTTGGCGCGCGTGCGCATCAGCTCTGCCAACGCGGCGGCCTCTGCCAGCGTGCAGTTCGGCAGCACCGCCGCGAACTCCTCGCCGCCATAGCGCGCCGCCGCATGCGCGGCGTTCGTCAGCGACTGGCGCAGGATCTCGCCCAAGCCCTGGATCACACGGTCGCCCATCACATGACCGTGCGTGTCGTTGACCTTCTTGAAGTGGTCGATGTCGAACATCACGAGGCAGTGCTGGCGTCCGGCGTCCGGCGCCTGGACGAACAGCGCGTTGAGTTGCTGGTCGAAACCCTTGCGGTTCAGGATGCCGGTGAGCGGATCGGTCAGCGCCTCACCGCGGGCGCGGTCGAGGTCGGTGCGCAGCTGGGCGATTTCGTTCTGGCTCGCCTCCACCTGCTGTTGCAGCGCCTGCGCGGATTGCCTCATCTGCTGTGTGCCGGCCAGTGCCTCGCTGAGCTGCGGCGAGAGCCGCGCCACGTCGTTGGCCTGCAGCGCTGCCGAGAGGTCGTCGAGCTGGGCGCCGAACAGGCCGGCGCGGTCGCCGGCGGCCGAGGCCGAATGCGCAATGCTGCCCATCACCCGCTGTATCTCGCCGCTGATGCGGCGGAGGGAGGCGTCGTCGGCCGGTGCGATGTGATCGGCGTGGAGCCGGGCGACGGCCGGATCATCCAGGCTCGCCTTGTCGGCCAGCAACTGGTCGACCGCCGTCTGCAGCCGCGCGTTGGTCCCGGCCACGTATTCGTACCACAGCGTGAAGGTGAGCGGGTTGAACGCCGCCGCATGCTTGCCCATGTGGCCGAGTGCCAGGCGGAGCAACTCGGCGCTTCGATCTTTCGGTTCGGTGTATCGCATGGCGTCCAGGCCTCTTCGCTGCTTCACGTCTGTCTGCGCGACTCAAGGAGCGCGCCGCTCTATTCTCCGCGCATCAGGCCAGCAACGCGCTGGTCTCGGGGTGGCGTTGCATGTAGGTGCGCGCATAAGAGCACATCGGACGCACCTTCCAACCGGCCGCCGCCGCATGGGCGAGCGCGGCACGCGTCAGCGCGCCGGCGATGCCACGGCCTTCCAGGGCGGGCGCGACACCGGTGTGCGTGATGCTCATCACGCCGGCATCGATGCGGTACTCGAGTTCGCCCGCTTCACCATCGACGGCGACTTCAAAGCGGCCGCGATCGGGCACGTGCTCGATCGTCAGCGGTCCAGGGGAGGTGAAGTTCGCCATGAGCATATTGTGACGCCGCGCCGATGACTGGCCGGCCCGTCAGGGTGGGTTCAGGCGGACCGGCGTGATCTCGATCGAACGATCGCCGTCGCCCAGCCAGGCGCTGCCATCCTGCACGCTCAGCTGCAGTTGCATCGTGCGCGCGGCCAGGCCGGCCAGCGCCTGGCTCTGCGCCTGTTCGATCTGCCAAGCCTCGATATTGCCGGCGCGCGCGACCTTGTTGGCGATGCCGGCCCACCAGATCGGCGTGCTCGCGCTGTAGCTCAGCACGCTGACCCGGTCGGCCCGGCCGCTGGCGCGGAGCAGGCGTTTCTCGTCCGGTTGACCGACGTCGATCCAGTGCTTGATCTCGCCGGTCAGGTCCTTGTGCCAGAGCGCGGGCTCGTCGGTCTCCCACAGGTCCTTGGCGAGTTCGAGTGTGCCGTGGTCGGCGCTGGCGGGCAGATTCAGCGCCAGCGCGAGCAGCCGGATCATCATCCGTTCGTCGGTCTCCGACGGGTGGCGGGCGATCGTCACGGCGTGATCGACGTAGACGTTGCGGTCCATGTCGGCGATCTGCAGATTGGCCTTGTAGATGGTCGCCTTGATGGCCATGGTGAGGGTGACGGAGTGAGCCCGTGATTAGACCAGAGACAATCTCGGCCACACCCGCAGCCGAAGGCCCGCCATGAGCATGAAGAAGACCGACCTCGTCAAGAACCTCGCCAAGAAGCTCGATGGCCGCATGAAGGCCGCGGACGTGCCGGGCCGGTTCGGCCAGGGCGCGGGCGAATTGATCGATCGGCGCGAGCAACGCCGTCGCGACGCCGCGGCCGGACTGGTGCCGTTCGCGTGCAAGCTGCCGGCGGATGTGGTGAAGCGCCTGCACGAGCGTGCCGCTGCGCACGCCGGCGGCTTGAACGGGCTCGTTGCCGACGCGTTACGTCAAGCCTTGCTTTGAAATGCAAAGAGGCTCCATCGGAGCCTCTTGCCAACTGAAGGCGGGAACCTTCAGCGGCTGTTGCGGCGGCTGCGCAGCGAAAGCCCGATCAGGCCGAGCCCGAGAAACATCATCGCGTAGGTCGACGGCTCCGCGCCAACGGCGCTGTCGGTCGTACCGGCAGCGGGCACCAACTTGTTCGAGCCGGAGCCGGTGGTGGCGAAAGTGGCTGCCGCGACGGTGCTGCGCAAGCCGAGGCCGGCGCCGTCGGCGCCGAGGCTGGTTGCGGCTTGCGGGGCGCCGAACGCGGCGACCGCGACGACGGCGAGGAGGAACTTCTTCATGACGGGGAATCCTGGTTTCGATAGGCTCGGTTCGAGGTTTGGCCTATTCGTTCACAGAAGTATTTCACGCGCGTCGCGCCGCGTGCACCCCGCGAGTGCGGGGTGCCTGTGGTGTGACGTACACGCCTCCCGCTGGGCCGATTTCATCAAGTTGACATCGGCGCGCGTACAGTTTGGCGACCAAGGGCAGGGCGCGTGACGCGCCGGGAGCGTTCGCATGGCATCAGAGGAGTTCGATCTGTTCGTGGTCGGCGCCGGCAGCGGCGGCGTGCGTGCGGCGCGCATGGCGGCGCAACGTGGCGCGCGTGTCGCCGTCGCAGACGACGCGCCGCTCGGCGGCACCTGCGTCAATCTGGGCTGCATTCCGAAGAAGCTCTACAGCCAAGCAGCGCACTACGCCGAGAGTTTCGAGGAGTCGCACGGCTTCGGCTGGTCGGGGCCGGCACCGGTGCTCGACTGGTTGGCGCTGAAAACCAACCGCGCGCGCGAGATCAGCCGACTGAACGCCGTCTATGGCAGGCTGCTGACCGACGCCGGCGCCGAGGTGCTGCGCGGCCGGGCGCGGGTACTCGGGCCGAACACGGTCGAGGTGGGCGGCGTGCACCACCGCACGCGCCGCATCATCGTGGCCACCGGCGGATGGCCGGTCGTGCCGCCGGTGCCGGGTGCCGAATGGGCGATCACGTCGAACCAGATATTCGACCTCGCGCAGTTCCCGCAGCACCTGGTGGTGGTCGGCGGCGGCTACATCGCCTGCGAGTTCGCCTCGATCTTTCGTGGGTTGGGCGCGCAGGTCACGCAGCTCTACCGCGGCGAGCAGGTGTTGCGCGGTTTTGACGACGATGTGCGAAATTTCCTCGCCACCGAGATGCGCAAGAAGGGCGTGGACCTGCGCACGCGGGCCGACGTGGCGCGCATCGAGCGCGCGGCCGGCCGCCTTCGCGTCAGCCTCATCGATGGCAGCAGCTTCGCGGCGGACCAGGTGCTCTACGCCACCGGCCGGGCGCCGAACACGGCGGGCCTGGGCCTGGCCGAGGTCGGGGTTGCGCTGGCCCCGAACGGCGCGGTGATCGTCGACGAGCACTTTCGCAGCAGCGCAGACGGCATCTACGCGCTCGGCGACGTGATCGACCGCGTGCACCTGACGCCCGTGGCCCTGGCCGAGGCGATGACGCTGGTCGATCACCTCTACGGCGCGGGTCAACGGCGCATGGACTACGAGCTGATTCCGACCGCGGTCTTCACGCACCCGAGCGTCGGCACCGTCGGGTTGTCGGAGCAGGCGGCGCGCGTGCGCTTCGATGCGGTACGGATCTTCCGCAGCGAGTTCAAGGCGCTGCGGCACACGCTGTCGGGCAGCACGGAGCGAACGCTGATGAAGCTGGTCGTCGACGCGGCGAGCGACCGCGTCGTCGGCCTGCACATGGTCGGCTCGGACGCCGGCGAAACGATCCAGGGCTTTGCCGTGGCCATGAAGGTGGGCGCGACCAAGGCCCAGTTCGACGCGACCCTGGGCATCCACCCGACGGCCGCCGAGGAGTTCGTGACGATGCGCGAACCGGTGGCATGATGCCTTTGTACTGACCGCTTCGACCCGCCATGAGAACGTTCACCGCCGCACTGCTGGCCCTCACGCTGCTCGCCACGACCGATGCCTTCGCTGCCGACAAGCCGAAGAAGGAGGGCGCCTTCGGCAAGGGTGGCGGCGCATTCCTGACGCGCGAGCAACTGCGCGTGTGCCTCAACCTGAAGGCCCGCACCACCCAGCAGGACGATGCGCTGGCCAAGGAGAAGGCTGCGCTGGTCGCCCTCAAGGACGAGATCGGCCGCAGCGGTGACACGCTCAAGGCGCAGCTGGAGGCGCTGGATCGCACCAATGCCGAGGCGGTGGCGGGGTACAACGACGCTTCCCAGGCGCGCGACAAGCAGATCGACGAGTACCAGGCCCGCGTGACCGCGTTCAACATGCAGGTCGAGGCCGGCAAGCCCGACCACGAGGCCTACGCCAAAGGCTGCGAGAACCGCCGCTTCTTCGAGGACGACGAGATCGCGCTGAAGAAGAGCAAGTGAGCCGATAGGCTCCTAAACTCTGCGCTTCTCTTACCCTGAGAAGTGTCATGAGCCTTGCCACAAGCAACCCGCTGATTCAGCCCTGGAACACGCCCTACGGGCTGCCGCCGTTCGCGTCGATTCGCGCCGCGGATTTCGAGCCTGCTTACGAGGTTGCGCTCGCAGAGCACCTGGCCGAGATCGAGGCCATCGCCAGCAATCCGCTGCTGCCCAGCTTCGACAACACGATCGGCGCCGTCGATCGCTGCGGGCGCCTGCTCGACCGCATCGACAGCCTGTTCCACAACCTCGCGGCCAGCGAGACCTCGCCGGCGCTGCAGGCCGTGCAGACGCGCATGGCGCCGGTGCTGGCCGCACACGGCAGCGCGTTCTTCATGCACCGCGCGCTGTTTGCGCGCATCGGTGCGCTGCACGCCGAGCGCGACGCGCTCGGGCTGACGGCGGAGCAGCGGCGCGTGCTCGAGCGCTATCACGCCGATTTCGTGCGTGCCGGCGCCGAGCTCGCACCGGCGGCGCAGCAGCGCTATGCGCAGATCATGGGGCGCCTGGCCGAGCTGACCACGCGCTTCGGCCAGAACGTGCTGGCAGACGAGTCGTCGTTCCAGCTCGTGTTGCGCTACGATGCCGATGCCGCCGGCCTGCCCGACTTCGCGCGAGCCGCGATGCGCCAGGCCGCGCTGGAGCGCGGCGTCGGCGACGCCATGCTGGTGACGCTGTCGCGCTCGCACATCGTGCCGTTCCTGACGTTCTCGGAGCGGCGCGACCTGCGCGAGCAGGCCTGGCGCGCCTGGACGAGCCGCGGTGAACATGCCGGCGAGCACGACAACCGCGAGGTCGCGCGCGAGATCCTCACCCTGCGCAACGAGCAGGCACGCCTGCACGGCTTCGCCTGTTACGCCGACTACGCGCTGGCCGACACGATGGCCGGGCGCCAGGCCGCCGTCACTGAGCTTCTGAAGCAGGTTTGGGAGCCCGCCAAGGCGCGCGCGGCCGAAGAACAACTGGCGCTGGAGGCGCTCGCGCTGTCGCGCGGCGAGCGCGTCGCGCTCGAGCCCTGGGATTGGCGCTTCTACGCCGAGAAAGTGCGGCAGGAGCGCTACGACCTCGACGAAGCCACGATCAAACCCTACTTCCCGCTGTGGCGCATGGTCGAGGCGGTGTTCGATTGCGCGCGGCGCCTGTTCGGCCTGAGCTTCGTCGAGCAACCCGAGATCAAGGCGTACCACCCGGACGTGAAGGTCTACGAGGTGCGCGGCGCCGACGGTGCCGTGATCGGCATCTTTCTGCACGACAACTTCGCGCGCGCGACCAAGCGCAGCGGCGCGTGGATGAGTTCGTTCCGCCGGCAGTCGCGCCACGGCGAAGGCGTGTTGCCGATCGTCATCAACAACAACAATTTCGCGAAGGGCGGGCCGGGCGAGCCGGCCTTGCTCAGCTTCGACGACGCGCGCACGCTGTTCCACGAGTTCGGCCACGGCCTGCACGGCTTGCTGTCGAACGTGACCTACGAGCGCGTCTCGGGCACGGCGGTGCTGCGCGACTTCGTCGAGCTTCCGTCGCAGCTTTTCGAGCACTGGCTGAGCGAGCCCGACGTGCTCAAGCGCCACGCGCGCCACCACCTGACGGGCGACGCGATCCCCGATGCGCTGATCGAGAAGCTGCACCAGGCGCGGCTGTTCAATCAGGGCTACGAGACGGTGCGCTACGCCGCGTCAGCGTTGATCGACATGGCAGCTCACGCGCAGACGAACGCGCAGGCGCCCGACGTGATCGCCTTCGAGCGCGACGAACTCGCGCGCATCGGCGCACCCGCGAGCGTCGGCATGAACCATCGGTTGTGCCACTTCCAGCACCTGTTCTCGGGCTCGGGTTATGCGGCCGGCTACTACGTCTACCTCTGGGCCGAGGTGTTGGAGGCCGACGGCTTCGACGCGTTCGTCGAGGCCGGCGATCCGTTCGATCCGGCGATCGCGCTCAGGCTGCGCCAGTTCATCTACTCGTCGGGCAACTCGCTCGAGCCCGCGGCCGCCTACCGCGCGTTCCGCGGCCGCGAGCCCACCGTGGCGCCGATGCTCAAGCAGCGCGGGCTGGTCGCGCGGCCCTGATCAGGCCTGCGCGACCTGCAGCACCAGCTTGCCGAAGTTCTCGCCGTTGAACAGCTTCAGCAGCGTCTCGGGGAAGGTGTCGAGGCCGACGACCACGTCTTCCTTGCTCTTCATCTTGCCGGCCTTCATCAGCCCGGCGAGCTCGGCCACGGCGATGGGGAAGCGCTCGGTGTAGTCGAACACCACGATGCCTTCCATGCGCGCCCGATTCACCAGCAGCGAGAGGTAGTTGGCGGGACCCTTCACCGGCGTCGTGTTGTTGTACTGGCTGATCGCGCCGCAGATGATGATGCGGGCCTTGCGGTTGATGCGCGTGAGCACGGTGTCGAGGATCTCGCCGCCGACGTTGTCGAAGTAGATGTCCACGCCTTTCGGGCAGGCGTCGCGCAGGTCGCTCTTGAGGTTGCCGGCCTTGTAGTCGACGCAGGCGTCGAAGCCCAGTTCCTTGACGACCCAGCCGCACTTGGCCGCGCCACCCGCGATGCCGACGACGCGGCAGCCCTTGGCCTTGGCGAGCTGGCCGACGGTCTGACCGACCGCGCCGGCCGCGCCCGAGACCACGACGGTCTCGCCGGGTTGCGGCATGCCCACGTCCAGCAGCCCGAAGTAGCCGGTCATGCCCGGCATGCCGAGCACGTTGAGCCACTGGTTCGGCGTGCCCAGCCGAGTGTCGATCTTGAACAGGCCGTTGCGCTTGATCTGGTCGGCGGCAACGAGGCAGTACTCCTGCACGCCGGGCGTGCAACTCACCGTGTCGCCGACCGCGAAGGCGGAGTTCTTCGAAGCGATGACCTGGCCGATGCCGCCTGCGCGCATCACCTCGCCGATGCCGACCGGCGGGATGTAGCTCTTGCCCTCGTTCATCCAGCCGCGCATCGCCGGATCGAGGGAGAGCGACAGCACCTTGACCAGCACGCCCCCTTCCGCGGGCTCGGCCACCGGCTCGGTCGTGAAGCTCCAGCCGTCGCGCGTGGGCAGGCCGTTGGGGCGTGCGGCAAGGCGAATCTGGTGGTTCGTGAGGGCGGCGAGGGTCGTCATGGTCTTGTCTCCGTGAGGCTTGAATCGCGAATGGTAGGCGGCTTGCCCGCAACCGCAAGTCGCGCGCGCGACGGGCACAAAAAAACCGCGGCAAGCCGCGGTTTCGTTTGCTGGGCGGGAGCCCGGCGGGTGCTTACAGAACCTTGATGTTCGCAGCTTGCAGGCCCTTCTGGCCTTGCTTGACTTCGAATTCGACGCGCTGGTTTTCCAGCAGGGTCTTGAAGCCGTTGCCCTGGATGTCACGGAAGTGGGCGAACAGGTCGGCGCCGCCCGCGTCTTGAGCGATGAAGCCGAAGCCCTTGCTCTCGTTGAACCACTTCACGGTACCGGTTTGGGTCGTCATGGAAAACTATCCTATCTATTTTCAAATAATGCGCAGCACATGCGGCGCATGCAGCGACACTCAAGAAACGATCAGGGGGATTTCTAACGACGCCTGCCTCGAGAACCGAAGCAAGTAGGGCAGAAACTCTAACAACCACTGTCTTGCGTATAACTGTGGCGCGAATGTACACGAAAAAACCGGAGAGCCGATGACGATTCAATGGAAGAACGACGGCGTGTGTGTGATCGGCGCCGATTCACTCGACCCGAACACCGCGCAGACGCCCGGCATGGACCGCAAGGCCGCGATCAACTTCGCGCGCGTCGGCGCGCAGAAGCTGTGGGCCGGCACCGTGCACATCCACCCCGACGCCAAGACCGGCGCGCACCACCACGGCCCGCTCGAAAGCGTGATTTTCGTCGTGAAGGGCCGCGCGCGCATGCGCTGGGGCAACGCGCTCGAATTCACCGCCGAGGCCGGCCCGGGCGACTTCATCTACGTGCCGCCGTTCGTGCCGCACCAGGAGATCAACGCCAGCGCGACCGAGGTGCTCGAGTGCGTGCTGGTGCGCAGCGACGGCGAAGCCGTCGCCGTCAACCTCGACATCGCGCCGGTCGAGAAGCCCGAGGCGGTGCGCTGGATCGACCCGACGCACCCGCGGGGCTGAACCGCGCCGCGTCTACCTGAAGGTGATGCGCGAAGCGATGAGCCGCGTGCCGTCCGGAGACAGCTGGCCGCGCGCCTCGACGATCACGCCCGCTGTCAGGCCGGCCGGCGTGCCGTTCTTGAACTCGGTGGCGGCCGAGTAGACGATCGTCACGCCGCGCAGCACAAAGCTGAGCGACGCCGCGTCAGGTGCGGTGACAAAGCCGCGCAACTCGAAGTTCTGACCGGCCACGTCACCATCAGTTCTGACCTTCACGGCGCTCGCCACCAACACACCGGCGCGCGCCGTGCCCTCGACCTCGACGCGCGCGCCCAGCGCCAGCCCCGGCGTCGCCACGAGCGCGCTCGCGTCCACGGGCACGCCGCTGACGCTGAACCGGGCCGCCGACGTGAACGCGGTGACCCGACCTTCGAGCCGCACCACGTCCTGGTCCTGCGGCCGCTGCACGCCATCGTTCAGTGCGCTGACCAGCCACACGCCGGCGATCTGCGCGATGCGCAAGCGCACGCGCACGATGCTGCCGTTGGCCAGCGTGGCCGGCAACGCGCCCGCGAACACAGCGTAAGAGATGCGCTCGCTGCCGATGCTGAAGGCCTTGGCCGTGGTGTCGAGCAGGCTGACCACGCCGCGCAGCGCGTAGGTCACGACCACGTTCCGGCGCTCGATGCGCGTCGCCGTGTAGTGGCCGTTCGCGATGTCGAACAGCGCGTAGACCTCGGCGATGTCGCCGACCCGCAGCGCGGCCAGGCCGCCGCTCACGCTCGCGTCGTCGAACACCGTCGTCGAGACGACATCGACGGTCTGCCCGAGCACGACCAACTGGCCCGCTGCCACGTCGATGCGGGTGATCGGGCCGACGATGTCGCTGCCGAACGCGATGCTGCTGGCGGTGCTGACGACCGTGCCCGTCGCATCCGTGGCGAGCGCCGTGCCGCGGATCTCGGTCGTCATGCCCAGGCGCAGATCGTCGCGGCTGCGGCTGGTGCCGTCGGCATCGGTGACCGTGGCCTGGCTGTCGTCGAAGTGCACGCCGCCCACGATCACCGAGCCGAAGCCGGTGATCGTGCCGCTGGCGAACGTGGGGCTGCCGGTGCCGCCGCTGTCGACGCCGCCACCGCAGCCGGCAAGGATCAGTGCCAGCAGGAGCGCGCGAGCGGCGCGGTCAAGGCGGCCGCCGTGGCCGTGGTGGAGCCGTTTCGTCATGGTGTCTTTCTCCGCTTCGGCGCACTCGTGCGCGGCTTGGTGGGGGCAGCAGGAGCGGGCGGCGTGGCCGCCGGCGCCATCGTGTCGTGGAAGGTGTAGAGGCCGACGCGCACGCGCTGGTCGGCGCGGCGGGCGGCCGCGCGGTCGTCATCGATCAGGGCCTGCAGCGCGGGTACGGTGGCCGCGAGCAACAACTTCCACTGCGCTTGCATCAGCGCGCGAAACGCTGAAAGCGAATCACTTGAAAGTTCGTCTGCGAAGATCGCCTGCTCCAGGTGCGGCGGGTCGTTCGCGACCACGTTGGCCGCTGCCGCGCGCAGGTGATCGCCGACGTTCGTGCCCAGGAAGCCGAGCAAGCGTGCGCCGTCGTCGCTGGGCACGAAGCTGTCGCGCACCAGATGCACGAGGTCACCTTCGACCCGCGCCAGGCCGAGCCGGCACAACTCGTCGAGCAGGCTGCGCGGATGCACGTCGCGCGTCACCGACTGGGCCAGCGCCTCGAAGCTCGGCGCCGGGCCGGTGCGCCGCAGCGTGCGCATGGCGCCGTCGCGCGCATTCGGCGCCAGGTTGGCGACCCACTTTGTGAACACGCGCGTGGCCGGCGAACTTCGCGCCGGCGTCGGCCCACCCGTGGCCTGCGTGATGCGCGTGACCTCGCGCCGATTGATGCCCGTCGCCGTGCTGATGCGGCTGACCAGCCGGTGCACGGGCTGGTCAGGATGAGTGGCACGCGCGGCGTCGACAAACGCGGTCTTGAGCATGTCCTCGACGGGGCCGAAGGGCAGGCCCTGCGCGATCGCCAGGGTCGCGATCGGCGCCAGCAATTCGCGCACCGCCTGCGTCAACGCCGCCGGGTCGAGCGCCGGCGCGACGTCGGTCGCGGCGGGCTCAGGCGGGCGAGTGCGCTTCGGTGGCGGGGTGGTCACGCGCGAAGTCTACGGTCGAAGTCAGTCCTCGAAGCTGATGCGCGTGGCCGTCAGCGTCGTGCCGTCGGTCGAGCGGACGCCCTTGACCTCGACCTTCTTGCCGTCCGCGAGGTCGGTGACCGTGCCCTTGCGGAACTCGATCGTGGTGCTGCCGAAGCTCACCGTGATGCCGCGCAATACGAAGGTCTTCGCAGTCGCGTCGAGTGCCGAGATCGCGCCGTGCAATTCGAAGCCCGCGGCTTCGCGGTCGTGCTCGGTCTCGACGTTCACCCGCGTGGCGATGACGACGCCGCTGACCGCCTTGCCGTGGACCTCGACGCGCGCGCCGAGCACGATGCCGGTGGTGCCGTTCGGGAAGAGCGCGTTGGTCGCGTCCACCGCGATACCGTTGACGCTGAACTTCTTGTCGGTTGCGAAGGTGCTGGCCGTGATCGTGCCTTCGAGTTCGGCCTCGTCATGGTCGTCGAGCTTGCGCACGCCGCTGATGACGATGACGGCGACCCACTGGCCGGCGACCTTCGTCGTCTGCAGCCGGATGCGCACGAGCGACCCGTTGTCGAGCGCGGCCGGCACGTTGGCGGCGATGGCGTCGTACGAGATCGTCTCGGTGCCGCTGCCGATACGCAGCGTGTGCGCGGTCTTGTCGATGCCGCTGACCACGCCGCGCAGCTTGTAGAACAGCGCGTTCGGCCTGGGCTCGATGCGCGTCGCGATGTAGGTGCCGGCGGCAACGTCGAGCACACCATGGACTTCGACCACGCTGGTCCCCGGCACGAGGGCGGCGAGGCCGCCGACGAGGCGGTCGTCGATCAAGGTCGTCGGGTTGATCTTCACCGTCTCGCCGAGCACGACGAGCGAGCTGCCGTCTGCGGCCACCGAGGTGACCGGGCCGATGATCTCGCTGCCGAAGCGGATCGCCCGGGCCAGGCTGCGCAGGCTGCCGCCGCTGTCGCTGGTGATGCCGGCGCTCTCGATCTCCGTCATCATGCCCAGGCGCAGCTCGTCGCCGCGGTGGTTGACGCCGTCGTCGTCGGTGACGCTGGCGTTGCTGTCGTCGAAGCGCACGCCGTTGACGATGACCGAGCCGAAGCCGGTGATCGGGCCGGAGGCAAAGGTGCTGCCGCTGGCCGTGCTTTGTGCAGCGTTGCCACTGTCGCCACCGCCTCCGCAGGCGGTGATCGCGAGCGCGGCACAGATCAGCAACATCAGGCCGCGCACAGGGCGGCGGGAGAGATCGTTCAATCGGGTCAGCATGCCGTTCTCCTGTTAAGCGGGCGACGGTTGAACTATAAATGTGCAAGATGCACATTTCAAGCGTGGTTTCATCTGGACACGAATCGCCCCGCGCCGGAGTCCCGGTGCCGGGCGCGATAGCATCGGTTCATGCGCCTCTCCGTTCTCGACCAGTCCACCGCCAGCACCGGGCGCAGCGAAGCCGAATCGATCCGTGAGAGCGTGCTGCTGGCCAGCCATTGCGAGGCGCTCGGTTACGCGCGCTACTGGGTCAGCGAGCACCACAACCTGCCGGCGATCGTCGGCACCGCGCCCGAGATCCTGATGGCCGCGATCGCGGCGACCACGCGGCGCATTCGCATCGGTAGCGCCGGCGTGATGCTGCCGCACTACAGCGCGCTGAAAGTGGCGGAGCAGTTCCGCGTGCTGGAGGCGCTCGCGCCCGGTCGCATCGATCTCGGCGTCGGCCGGGCACCGGGCGGCGACATGCGCACCGCGCGCGCTCTGAACCCGAACGCACACGCCGCGGCCGATGCCTTCCCCGAGCAGGTGCGCGACCTGCAAGCCTGGACCTCGCTGCCGGAGCACCAGGGCATCGCGGCGCACCCGCGCGGGCCGCATGCGCCCGAGATCTGGATCCTCGGCAGCTCGAACTACGGCGCGCAGCTGGCCGCGCACTTCGGCCTGCCCTATGCCTATGCCTACTTCTTCGTCGATGGCCAGGGCGCCGACGAGGCCCTGGCGCTGTACCGGCGCCTCTACCGCCCGAGCGAGCGCCACCCCGCGCCGCAGGCGACGGTGTGCGTCTGGGCGCTCGTCGCCGACACGCACGACGACGCCATGCACCACGCGCTCGGCCGCGAACGCTGGCGCGTCGATCGCCTGCGTGGCGCGATCGGCCCCTTGCAGGCGCCCGACGTGATTGCCGCGCGCGGCTTCACCGCGGAAGAGTGGCCGACCGTCGAGGCCATGCGCAGCAAGGCCTTCGTCGGCACGGCGGCAGAGGTCGGCGTGCAGCTGCGCGTGCTGGGCGAAGAGTTGCAGCTCGACGAGATCGTCGTCAACACCTGGGCCCACGACCCGCAAGTGCGGCGCCATTCGTATGCGCTGCTCGCGCAGGAATTCGGGCTGAGTGCATGAACGCGATCGAGTTCGAACTGCGCGGCGAGTACATCACGCTTGATGCCTTGCTCAAGGCGACCGGCCTCGCCCCCAGCGGCGGCATCGCGAAGATGATGGTGGCCGATGGATTGGTGCAAGTCGATGGCCGCGAGGAGCTGCGCAAGACCTGCAAGATTCGCGCGGGTCAGGTCGTGGCCCTGGCTGGCGCGCGCATCACGGTGATCGCGCCATGACGACGAACCTGCTGCCGCCACCGATCACGCCGCCCGCGCAGCTCGCGCGCGCATTGCGCGAGCACGGCCACGCCGCGCTGAGTGCGGCCGGCCTGCGTGCACTGCTCGGCAGCGCTGCCAGCGGGCTCGATGCGCTGCGCCCCTCGTGGAGCGACCTGCCACCCGACGGCCACCTGCGCGACGGCGGCCGCTACCGGCGCCGCCGCCACACCTGCTTCATCGTCGATGGTGCCGCGGTGACGCCGGTGGCGCACCGTGCGCACTGGCAGCCGCTCGAGTACAACGCGCTGCACGGCGGCATGGAGCGCTGGTTCGAGCCGATGCTCGCCGATGTGGTTGCGGCCCCCGCCTGGCTCGCGCTGCTGCGCGGCCTGGGCGACCAGTGCAGCGCCGTGAAGGGCGCGCAGCCCTGGTTCGTCGAAGCGCACCAGTTCCGCATCGACACCACCGATGGCATCGGCCGGCCGACGCCGGAGGGGGCGCACCGCGACGGTGTCGATTTCGTCGCCGTCATCCTGATCGACCGGCAGGGCATCAAGGGCGGCGAGACGCGCGTGTTCGAGGCCGACGGCCCGGCCGGGCTGCGCTTCACGATGAGCGAGCCATGGACGACGCTGCTGCTCGACGATGCGCGCGTGATCCATGAGAGCACGCCGATCCAGCCGATCGCGGCAGACGGCCATCGCGACACCTTGGTGCTGACCTTCCGCGCCGGCGCTTTCCAGGGCCAGGCCGTTACTTCAACAACGTAGAGCGCAGGAACATCACGGTGGCGTAGAACTGGAAATCCGCGTTTTCCTTGCGCGCGAAGCCGTGGCCTTCGTTCTCGGCGCGCAGGTACCAGACCTCGGATTGGTTCTTGCGCGCCTTCGCGACCATCTGCTCGGCCTCGGTGTAGGGCACGCGCGGGTCGTTCCGGCCCTGCACGACGAACAACGGTTTGCGGATGCTGGCGGCGTTCGTCAGTGGCGAGATCTTCTGCAGGAAGGCGCGCATCGCCGGATCGCGCTCGTCGCCGTATTCGACGCGACGCAGGTCGCGGCGGTAGCTTTCGGTGTTCTGCAGAAACGTCAGGAAGTTCGAGATGCCGACCACGTCGATCGCGCCGGCGATGCGCTCCGCGAAGGTCGTCGCCACCGCCAGGCTCATGTAGCCGCCATAGCTGCCGCCAGTGACCGCGACGCGCGTGGCATCGAGCCCGGGCTGCGTCGCGATCCAGTCGAGCAGCGTGCCGATGTCCTTCACCGAGTCCTCGCGCTTGAAGCCGTCGTCCAGCGACAGAAAGGTCTTGCCATAGCCGGCCGAGCCGCGCACGTTCGGCCGGATCACCGCGATGCCGAGCTCGTTGGTGAAGTAGTTGGCGCGGCCCATGAAGCCGAGCCGGGCCTGAGCCTCGGGGCCGCCGTGGATGTCGATCAGCACCGGCCGTCTGCCCTTGAACCGCGCCGGCGGCGCGTTCAGGATGGCGGAGATCGTGCGGCCGTCGAAGCTATTCCAACGCACGACCTGGCCGTCCGCGAACGCACTCGTGTCCAGGCCGGCCGCGGCAGCAGAGCGTGTCCACTGCACGATCTGGCCGCTCGCCGGATCGAGCGCGTAGACCTGGCTCGGCCCGGCGGCGCTGTCGATCGAGAACTCGAGCTCGCCGAAGCTCGGATGGAAGTGCGCCCCGCGGAGGCTGCCCGCCGGCAGGGTCGGCGCGGCCAGCTCCGTCAGCGTGCGCGCATCGAACAGCCGAAGCTCGTCGCGGCCATCGACGTTGGCCTGCGTCGCGATCAGCGTGCCGCTCGGGTTGACGGTGCCGCCGTTCACGTCCCACGGAATGTGGCGGCTCAGCGGCACGAGCTGCCGGTCGGCAAAGCGGTACAGCATCAGTTCGCGAAATTCGCTGCCGCGATCGCTGGTGACGAGCAGGCCGCTGCCGTCACGCAGAAACTCGCCGCCGAAGTGGGTCGCCTTGTCGGTGCTGCCGGCCGCGGGCAGCACCTGTTCGAGCCGGCCGCTGGCGATGTCGAGCAACCAGACCTGCGATTCGTTGGCCGAGAGGTAGCGGGTGAGGGCGATTTGCTGGTCGTCCCATGACACGGCGCCGGCCTCCCAGCCGCCGCCGGGCAGTTCGGCGAGCCTGCGTGGGCGCTGCGGCTGCAGCGGGTCGAGCAGCGACAGCGTCTGCGAGATGTCGGCGCGCGAGCCGCCCTGAGCGGTGCGGTCCAGTGGCACCGAAACCGTCACGAGCAGGCCGCTGGCATGGGTCCAGGTCTCGATGCTGTGGCGCTCGTTCGAGTCGGTCAGCAGTGTGACCTGCTTGCCGGGCAGGTCGAGGCGGTAGAGCTTGTCCGCCTCGTCGCCGCCGCTGCCGCGCGCGAACACGATGTACTTTCCCTCGCGCGGCTCGTAGCTGGCCTTGCGCACCGGGTCGCTCGTGTCCGTCAGCTGCTCGGGCGCTGCCATCGGCGCGGCAATGCGAAACAGCTGCGCGATGCTCGCGCCGGACAAGCGGTGCGAGACGAGCATCTCGCGCTGGCGCGGATGCCAGTCGATGAACACATGGCCGCGAAACTCGGTGTATTTCTCGACCTCGGTGGCCACGCTCGTCGGGATCGGCGGGATGCCCTGCACGATCAGGTTGGCGTTCGGCGCGACCACCTCCGGGCGCGTGGGTGCGGTGCTGCACGCCGTCGCGATCATCGCGATCACGACGCCGGCGAAAGTGAGTCGTCTCATGCGGGGGCGTGCTCGGTTGAAAGGTCGGTCGGGCACCGATTGTGGCAAACCACCGCGCGGGTCGATCCGGCTCCAATGCAGTTCAGACCGCGCTGCACGCAGTTCGTCGCAAGCCGCTGGGAACGTGACGGGGGCGTGCCGATACTTCAATCCATCGACACCGACCACACGCCAGGAGCCCGCCATGAACAACCTCACCAGCCACCTGACCCGCCTCGCCACGATCACCGCGATTGCCGCGATGAGCGCTGCCGGGTTCACGCTGCAGTCGGCGCGCGCCGCCGAGCGCGAACTGCGCGTGGTTCAGTTGCCGGTGGTGGTGGTGACCGGCAAGCGCATCCCCATCGTGACGTTCGAGACCGTCGTCGTCACTGCAAAACGCGGTGCGCCGCAGAACACGGTCGTGGCGCAGCGCGGCGCGCGCGTGGCGCCGGTCTGAGCGTCACGCGGTCGCGCCTTGCTGGATGCCGGCGATCGCCCACTCGCGGCTCCCGTCGGCCGGCTTGACGAGGTGCCAGACTTCGTCGAACGGCGCGGCCACGCCGTTCGCTTCTTCGCGGATCAGGCCGTGGAAACGCACGCTGACGATCTGGCGCTGCGCCTCACTGGCGACCTCGAGCACCTCGGCATCGACGCGCACCACGTCGGTCTGCTGCGCCGCGCTGCCGCGCTCCTGCAGATCGAGCTTGATCGAAGCGAACATCTCGGGGGTCGTGAAGGTGCGCAGGTCGTTCAGGTCGGCGTTGTCGTTCGCGGCCTGCATGCGGATGAAGATCATCTTCGCGATGCGCTCGAAAGCCGGCGCGTCGAAGCCGGCGGGCAGGGCGCTTGCCGCAGCCGCTGCCGGCGCGATCCAGCCCGACGATGCGGGCAAGACCGGTGCAGCGGGCGCGGCGCTGTTGAACGGCATCGCGTTCGGCGTGGCCATCGCCGCGACCGGCGCCGCGCCGGGCATGAAGCGGCGCATCAGGAAGCGGATTGCGAACACGGCCAGCAGCGCGAACAACACCATCGTGACGATGTTGCCGAGATCGCCGCCCATGCCGAAGTGGCTCATCAGCGCGGCGATGCCGAGGCCGGCGGCGAGGCCGGCGATCGGCCCCATCCACGAGCGCTTGGGCGCGGCGGCGGCTGCCGCAGCGGTGGCTGGTACAGCCGGTGCGGCCTGTGCAGGCGTGGCCGGTTGTGCCGGCGTGGCGGTCGGCGGCGTGCGCGCAGGCAGGCTGCGCTGCATGCCCGTGGAGCCACCACCGCCGATGCGCCGTGCCTCCGCATCGGTCGGAGCCAGGCCGGCGCACAGCACGGCCATCGACAGGGCCAGGATCAGTGATTTCATCGTTGGTTCCTCAGTGCAACAGAGCGGGGGACGCGGCGCCATCATACGGATGCGCCCTAAACCCTGATCGGATGTGTGGCCGGCCTTCGATTTCGCAAGCGCACCACGCCGCGATTGACGCACATCGCGACCGCGCGCAAACTCCGGCTCCCGACGCCGCCACCGCGCCGTCATCGATTCGCAGGAGGTACGCCATGAACACATTCACCACCGCCCTCTCGTCGGCTGCTGCCTGACCTGCGTTCGCTCGATCTGACCTGATCCGAGTCTTCTCGCCGCTCACCGAGCGGCCGACGTTCCCACCCCACGATGCCCCGCGCGTTGATTCGCGCGAGGCGAACCCGCGCGTGGCCGCTGGCCACGCGCCGTGAGAACGAAAGACCAGACACACCATGATCGAGATTGCTTATGAGCGCCTGCGCGCGCTGGGCCTGACGCCCGCGTTGGCGAATCGGGCGGCTGCTGCCGCCGACTCCGCAGACTCCATGCCCGCGCCGCAACTGATGCGCCTGATTGAAGTCCACCGCGAGACCGTTCGCGTCACCGATGGCGCGCTCGACCACAGCGCCCGCGTGCTGCCGCGCCTGATGCGCACGCTCGCCGAGGCCGGCACCGCGTTGGCGGTGGGCGACTGGGTGCTCGTCGCCATCGACGCGCACGGCCAGCCGTGGCTGCACGCGCAGGTGCCGCCGGTCTCGCACATCAGCCGGCGCGATGCCGATGGCCAGCGCCACCCGGTGGTCAGCAACGTCGACACCGCACTGCTGGTGATGGGACTGGGCGACGACTTCAACCCGCGCCGGCTCGAACGCTACCTCGCGCTGACCAACGCCGGCGAGGTGCAGCCGGTGGTCGTGCTGACCAAGGCCGATGTGGCCGAGCGCATGCCCGGCCTGATCGCCGAGCGCGTGCTCGCGTTGCAGGGCCGGCTGCCGGCGGCGATCGACCTGTTCATCGTCGATGGCACGGATCCCGACACCGCGCAGCGCCTGCAGGCTTACCTGGGCGCCGGTCAGACGCTGGTGCTGCTCGGCTCGTCCGGTGCGGGCAAGTCGACGCTGACCAACACGCTGCTCGGCCACGCCGCGCAGGACACCGGCGCCGTGCGCGCGCACGACAGCCGCGGCATGCACACGACGACCTCGCGCTCGCTGCACCGCCTGCCGGGCGGCGCCTGCGTGATCGACACGCCGGGCCTGCGCGCGCTGCGGCCGGACATCGACGAGGCCACGCTGGCCGCGACCTTCGCCGACATCGACGCGCTTGCCGCGCAATGCCGCTTTCGCGATTGCAAGCACCACGACGAACCGGGCTGCGCGGTGCGCGACGGGGTCGATGTGGATCGGCTGCGCAACTTCCACAAGCTGCTGCGCGAAGCGCGACGCGATTTGATGAGCGTGCTGGAGCGGCGGCAGCAGGTGGCGGTGTGGAAGGCGCGCGGGCGGGCGGCGCGGGTCAATCTGAAGGCGAAGCGGGGATAGCGCGGTGCGCCACATCGTTGTGTGCTTGTCGGGCGACGCCCGCAGTCCACTCGCGCGTTGACAAGCGATCAAGCGTCCCACACGTTATCCATGCCGAAGGAAGCAGCTGCTGCGGACGATATGACGGGGTGGGACCTCAAGTCGGCTTTGACAGGCGTGGTCGAAAGGCCGCCACCCTAAGGAGTCAATCCCAGCTTGAAGAAACAGACGTTCGTCCCGACTCAGTCATGAGCAGAAGCCGCGGCTGACACCGTCAGCAGGTCGACCACCTGCTCCTCGCGCAATGGACGCGATAGCAGGTAGCCTTGACCGACGTCTACTCCAAGTTCGCGCAGCGTACGAAGCTGATCAGCGGTTTCGATGCCCTCGGCAACAATCTTTCTGCCGAGCGCCTTACCAAGTGTCAGCACGGCACGCACGATCTCCACGTTCTGCGGCTTGTCTCGCATGCCTGCGACAAACGATCGGTCAATCTTCAAGCTGTCGATGGGCAGGGTGCTGAGGTAGGCCAACGACGAGTAGCCAGTGCCGAAATCATCGATGGAGAACCGAACCCCGCTTGCGCGCAGGTCTTCCATCGCCTTTGTGGCCACGTCAAGCCGACCCATGAGTGTGGATTCTGTGATCTCCAATGTCAGCGACTTCGGATCGACGTGATGCCGCTGGAGCACAGCCCGAACGTAGGTGGCCAGATCTGCACGGGCCAGGTCCCGGCCAGAAATATTTATGTTGACACTGAGGTGGGCCGCATCAGGCAGCGTTCTTTTCCAATGCGCGAGTTTGGCCATTGCATGATCGATGACCCAATCCGTCAACGATTCGATCAACCCCGACTCCTCGGCCAAGGCAATGAATACCGCGGGACTGATTGCGCCGCGCTCAGGATGCACCCATCGCGCCAGAGCCTCGAATCCGCAAAGCCGATAGGGTTGCAGGTCATAGAGAGGCTGGAAGTGGACCGAGATCTGCCCATCTCCGATGGCTTTGCGTAGGTCGGCCTCCAACGCCAGCTTCTGGGCCACGCGCTCGTGCATCGAACTATCAAACAGGACCACGCGGCCTCGCCCTGCTGCCTTGGCTTCATACATCGCCAGATCAGCATCACGAAGCACTTCGTCAGCAGTGCGGTAGCCCAGGTCGCTGAACGTGATGCCAACGCTGGCGCCAGCGACAACTTCGGTTCCAAGAATCGAGATGGGCCGTGTGAGCGAGTCGAGCACACGCTGCGCAAGTCGCAGCCCATCCTCCGGATCCTGCACGGCTTCCAGAAGAATCGCGAATTCATCACCTCCGAGGCGTGCTACCAAGTCGCTCGGGCGCACGCACTCGACGAGCCGGAGGCCGACCTCACGAAGCAAGGTGTTGCCCGCAACATGCCCGAGGCTGTCGTTGACCACCTTGAATCGATCGAGGTCCAGGAACAGTACGGCGAAGCGCTGGCTGGCGTCGAGTCGAGACTGCTCCACCGTCTCACCAAGCCGTTCGTTGAAACAGTACCGATTGGCCAGGTCAGTCAGGTCGTCATGAAACGCGATGTGCTGCAGGCGGTTCTCGGCCGCGTGTCGTGAAGTGATGTCGTGAAGTTGGTAGATGAGACAGTGGCCCAGGCCGCCTGGATCTTCATAGCGGCTGCAGTGGACCACCACCCAAAGATCAAGCCCCTCGCTCGTGCTGCAACGCAATTCCATCGAGAAGGATGCGTCCGTTCCGCTGGCGACAGCATCCACTTTTCGGCGGAACAAGGGAACATCCCCGGCGTGCATGACTCTGCAGAATGTCGTGCCTACAAGTTCGGCCTCGGACCGAAAGAGCAGATTGCACAGGGCTTGGTTGACCTGCAGCACACTGCCGTTTGGTTTGACGACCGCCATGCCGATGGCGGCATGAGTGAAGGTGGCCACAAAGCGCTGCTGGCTGAGTTCCGCTTCGTGCCGGGCTGACGCGGTCATTGCCTCCTGAGCTTGCCTGTCCGCTTCTTCGCGTCGTACTGTCACGCGCAGCAGCAACACCAGAGCCAGCACCAGCGCAATCGCGACAACGTTGACGATCTGGCCGTAGCGCTGAACATTCAGATGAACGAGTCCGGCGACGAATGCGGCAACAAGCGTGACAGCCACGAACCATGTCGAGGATTCGAACCAAACGGTGAGGGGCAGTCGGTCCCCGCGCTTGATGGCTGCCAACCACATCAGCGCACCCGTGGTCGCTGCCGCCGGTACCGGCGCCGCTGCGCAGAGGGCAAGGAACGTAGCCCCGTCAGCGGACAGGCCCAGCCCAACGCCGCCCGCGCGGAACGTCGAGTACGTTACGCCGCAAAGTGCCATTGCTGCCATCGCGGAAGTTGGCGAACTGAGGCGGCTGGTCAAGCGCTTGGATGTGCGCAACGAACCTATCAAAGCCTCCAGGCCTGCTGCGAGCACCGCAGCAGGCGCACCCACTGTGGCCAGCAGGGTGAAGGTGAAGACATCGGCAACCACCACGCTGTGCGTCGTGCGTGGCAACTTGACGGGAAAGCAGGCGGCAATGGCCACCAGCGCCATGCCCGTGAAGAAGGCCCAATCGTGCACGGGCGGCCGCGATGCAAGGGCCAAGGCGGCCCAAACCAACGCACCCAGCCCGACAACAGCGATGGACAGCCAATACAGGATGGCGGCGTTGTTGTAGTCAAACAGATGCGCTTCGCGAAATCGCGCCCAGCCGCCTGCTGCCCATGTCTTGGGTGCGGGCGGCTGAGAGTTCGGGGCGGCGTTCGCCATGAGGGAGTCGATTCGCGGGACGCTGCCGTCGGGATGACGTCGCTAGGCGGTGAATCGACTCATCATGTCGAATCTTGAGCCGCCTGACTCGGCTAGGCGGTGCTGGTGGGCAAAAAGGCCGCCCCCGGCGAAGGTGGGCGGCCTTTCGGACCAGTCTCCCCGTCAGCCAGCGATCACTGGTCGCCGAGGAAACTGCGGTCCGACGCGGCACCGGGGTCCGCAAGCGACTCGCTCATGACGAAGCCCTCGCTCATGATGAAGCCCTCACTCATGATGAATCCCTCACTCATGATGAATCCTTCGCTCATGATGAAGCCCTCGCTCATGATGAA